>NZ_OZ026447.1:0-1764474 GCF_964019495.1 Spiroplasma endosymbiont of Dasysyrphus albostriatus
TGAAACTTAAAGCGACAACTATCTTAAAAGAAAACATTAACAATGCTGAACTTCATGACTTTATTAAAAAAAGCAACTTAACTAACAGCAAACTAGAACCATATGTTGATTTATTAAAAACTTATATTGATAGCTACAATTTATGTAAAAAACGAGAGAATCTTAGCAAATGTCTACAAAATGTTAAAGGATATCGTTATAAACTAGTAATGTTACCTAATCAAAAAATAAGTTTAGTACTAACGGATTGTCTTCATTCTATTAATAGATCTGTCCAACAACAAGTACATAATAATTTTTTAATTAAATACTATGATGATAAACTTTTATCACTTTCATGAAGTAAAAATTTTAATGCCTCAACTAATGCAAGAAAAGAAATCATCCAGTATTTACATCAATCTTTAAAACACAAAAGTTATCAAGGTTTATACTTATATGGTGACACAGGTAGTGGCAAAACTTTTATTTTTATCTTATTTGCAAATAAATTAATTCAAAAAAATCAAACTGTTTGTTTTATTGTATGACCTGAATTTGTTATGGACATTAAAAAAAGTTTTAAAAATGATACTGATACTAATCAGCAAATTGAACAATTAAAATCATGTGACTTATTATTTATTGATGATTTAGGCGGTGAAACTGTTAGCGCTTGAGAGCGTGATGAATTATTATTTAGTATTCTTAATGCACGAATTTTACCATTAAAAACTACATTTATTAATTCTAACTATAGTATTAGTGAACTATATCAACATTATTATTTAAAAAATAGTAAATCAGAAGAAATTAAAGTTAAACGTTTATTAGAACGTATTCAAACTTTAACTATACCAATTGAATTAACTATTGAAGAATCACAAACTACCATTGAAAATAATAATAATATTGACAATATTAATAATGAAATAGAATATATACCAATATAAATTTCATAAAAAAATAAAATAATGAAAACTATAATTAAGATAAAGGAAATAATTTACTAATAAAATAAATGTTTTATAAATAAATCCATATTTTATGACAAATATTAACAATATTTGTTTATAATATACCTAGTCATTAATCAATATAAAAAACAAACACATAAAAGGAGTGACTTAATAATGGCAATTAAAATTGCAATTAATGGATTTGGGCGCATTGGCCGCCTTGCCTTTCGTCAATTATTTGACAAAAAAGAAATTGATATTGTTGCTATCAATGATTTAGGAAATGTAGAAGCTCTAGCATATCTATTACAATATGATTCAGCACATAGAACTTGAAAACATGGAAAAATCAAAGCAGACAAATCAAAAAATACTATTAATGTTGATGGTAAAATAATTAAAGTTTGTCAAGAAAAAGACCCAAAAGCATTACCATGAAAAGCCAATGATGTTGATATCGTAATTGAAGCAACTGGACGTTTTACAACAAAAGAATTAGCACAAGCACATATTGATGCTGGAGCTAAAAAAGTTGTGATTTCAGCACCCGCTAAAGGAGACTTAAAAACTATTGTTTATAATGTTAACCATGATATTCTAAAAAATACTGATAATATTATTTCTGGTGCTTCATGTACTACTAATTGTCTTGCTCCTGTTGTTCATGCTCTAGAATCAGAATTTGGAATTATTAAGGGATGAATGACAACAGTTCATGCTGCAACTAATGACCAACGTTTACTAGACTTAGAACATTCAGATTTTAGAAGAGGACGTAGTGCTATGTCTAATATTGTTCCTGCAGCTACAGGTGCTGCTGCAGCTATTGGTTTAGTTATCCCTTCTGTTAAAGGAAAACTAGATGGTTCAGCAATGCGTGTTCCAATTATTACTGGTTCAATTGTTGATTTAACAATTGAATTAAAGAAAAATGTTACTGTTGAACAAGTTAATGCAGCAATGAAAAAACATAGTAGCGAATCATTTGCTTATAATGAAGATCCAATTGTTTCAACTGATATTATTGGTTCAAGTTTTGGTTCAATTTTTGATGCAACATTAACAAAAGTTATTGAAGTTGAAGGCAAACAAATTGTTAAAGTTTTTGCTTGATATGATAATGAAATGTCATATGTATCGCAATTAGTAAGAACAGTAATACACTTAGCAAAGCTAAAATAATTTTTAAATAGTTTAATTAAAATATTAAACTACAAAAATGCATCTTACCAATTACAAGATGCATTTTTATTAATAGCTTTAAAAATATATTAAAATTATAATATGAAAAAAGGAGATGAAAATTATATGAATAAAAAAACATTAAAGGATCTTGATTTTAAAAATAAAAAAGTTATTGTTCGTTTTGACTTCAATGTACCATTAGAAAATGGTAAAATTACCGATGATACAAGAATAAAAGCAAGCATCGAAACTATCAAGTATTTACAAAATCAAGATGCAAAAATAATCATGTTATCACATCTTGGAAGAATTAAATCTGAGGCTGATAAAGCGAAGAATACGTTAGCACCTGTTGCAAAAAGACTAAGTGAAATCTTAAAAGAAAATGTAATATTCATTAATGAAACTCGTGGTACAAATCTTGAAACAGCTATTAATAATCTTAAAAACAAAGAATTACTTTTAATAGAAAATACTCGTTTTGAAGATTTAAATGGTAATAAAGAATCTACTAATAATCCCGAATTAGGTAAATATTGAGCACATTTAGGTGATGTATTTGTTAATGATGCTTTTGGTACTGCACACCGTGCTCATGCATCTAACGTTGGTATTGCTACTAATATCAAAAATAGTTGTGTTGGTTTATTAATCGAAAAAGAATTAACAATGCTTAATAAAATCACTGTTAATCCAGAACATCCTTTCATAGCAGTACTTGGTGGTGCTAAAGTATCAGATAAAATTGATGTTATCAAACAATTATTAACAAAAGCTGATAAAGTTCTTGTTGGTGGTGGTATGGCTTATACTTTTATGAAAGCATTGAATTATAAAATTGGTGATTCATTATTAGAAAAAGATAAAATTGATATTGCTAAAGAAATTATTGAATTAGGAAAAGAAAAATTAATACTACCTATTGACTTTGTAATTGCTCCGGAATTTAAGGATATCAAAGGTAAAATTACTAATAATGAAAACATTGATGATGGATATGAAGGAATGGATATTGGTCCAAAAACAATTAAATTATTTGAAAATACTTTAATTAATGCTAAAACTGTTTTTTGAAATGGACCATTAGGAGTTTTTGAAATGAGTAACTTTGTTAATGGAACAAAAAATATTTGTAAAACTATTTCACAATTAAAAGGTGCATTTACACTAATTGGTGGTGGTGATAGTGCAGCAGCAGCAGTTAAATTTGGATATGAAAATAAATTTAGCCATATTTCAACTGGTGGAGGTGCTTCATTAGAATATCTAGAAGGTAAGGATTTACCTGGTATTAATGCTATAGAAAATAAATAGTGAAAATATATGATTACTCAAGATCAAACAACAAGTGTTTTTATTCTTATTAGTTTATTTTTAATTACGATGGTTTTAATATTTCAATTATTCCAATTTATTTTTTGATTAATTATTATTTTAAAAACTAAAAAAAATGATACTAAATTAAAACCTAGCTATCAACAAGCATTATCCAATGAAAATATTAATTGTCAAATAGTTAAAAGTAAATTTACTTTTAAATATCTTAACTATAATTTTAAAAAAAATATTTTAAAATTAAAAAGTCGTGATTTTAATGAAACTACTACTTGAAATAAATATCAAACTTTAAGTAGTGTACTTGTTATTAAGTGAAAAAATAATTCTCAAAAATGAAGTAATTTAGCTCTACCAATTATTAATTTATTTTTTATAAATGGTGTTATTATTACTATTATTTGTGCTTTATTATATTACATTCCAGTTCAAAATAATAATATTAACAAGGAAATCTTAGCAATTTTTAGTTTCCTTAGCTTACTTATTATTACTATGAGTTGATTATTTTGAACAATGTTTTATGAAAAATTTCGTAAACAATTAATGACATTAAATACAGAATTAAATTATAGTGAACAAAAAACTATTAAATATATTACCCTATTTAAATCTTGTTTTCCATTTTCTGATTTAATGTTTTAAATAAAATAAAATTATTTTAATTAAGTATCAAATTTACACTTGTGGTAAAAATTGATACTTTTTTTATTATTTTTAATTAAATTTAAACTTAATATTTATTAATAAATGATTATTAAATAAATTTCTATTATCTAAAATACAAACCAAAAATAAACCTAGTAATTATAGCGATAAAACTATAATATACATTTAAATTTCATTTACAAAAGTATAGTAATCTTGCTTTAAATTATATACCATGTTTATTATTATAAAAGCATTATAAAAGCAAATATCCTAAGAAAAATAAAAAAATGTTAAAATAAATACATAATTTTAGATATATTTTTATTAATTATTATTTTGAAAGGGGTGTTAAAATGAAATATTTTAATCCAAGTTTTTTATTTAAATTATGAATATTAATTATTCCATTATTTCATAATGAAAAACAAAAAGTACAATCTATGCCAATAAAATCATTAACTAACCCAACAACCTTACAAGAATCATTAACCAATTTACAAGAACTACCAATTAATTTAAAACAAGCCGAAATTTTTAATCATAAACATCGTCATAAAAAACATAAAAAAAGAAATATTAATAGTAACTTAAAAAATTCAACATTTTTTAATGGTACATGTACAAATGAAGGAACTACTTTCGTAAAATTAATTAAAGAAGACTTTTACTGTGGTGTTGAAGAGCCTTGAACTAATAATAAAGGTGTTGCAATATTACCTTATGTTTTAAAAGATAATGAATATTATTATTTACTAGTTAAAGAAAATAATCCGTTATTTAAAAATAAACAAATTAGTGAATATAGCACTATTACTGGGGGAGTAGAAAAAAAAGATCTTAACACCACAGTAATAAATGAAATGAAAGAAGAAGCTAATATTGATGTTAATAATACAAAAGCAAAAATTTATTATTTGGGTAAACATTATTCAAACAAAATAAGTACCAAAGAATGACATTTGTATGGAATTGATTTAACAAATATGAATTTAGATTTAAATGCACCCTACAAAGGTTTGGGTGATGGTTCTATTGCTGAAAAAACAATTACTGCCAAATTTGTAAATAAAACTATTTTAGGCATGTGCAATGATGTTTTAAGTTTAGCTATTTATGGAAAATTAAATTTAGATAAAAAAATCGAATCAAATTTAAATATTGATAAAATTAATTCAATGGAATTAGGAGATTTTTCAAATCAATCTTTAACAAGTATAAATAACAACTCTTCATTATAAAAATAAGTTATTTATATTATTGATAGATATCAACTAAAAACTCATTTGTTGACTATGAACCAAAACTTAACTGCAATAAGAAACAAAGTTTCTATTATCTATTAGTAGTTATGATACGAAGCATATTTTTAATAAAATAAATTGAAAGGGAAAAAAAGATAATGTTAAAAAAATTATTTATGGAAATTAAACAAAGAAAAACTAAGAAAAAAATAAATAAAATAAAAGAAAATTTAGTTTTTATTGAAAGAATAAATTTACTTATAGAAAAAATTGAAAATTTTAAAATTAAGTTTATTGAAATTACAATATATGCACAAGATATAGACTTAACTTCTTACTATCTCTCACAACATAATCTTGAAAATAACTCTAATAAATATTATTTTAAAACAAAAAATGAAGCAATAATATTTTTGAAAAAATACAAGAAAATCTATGAGCAACGAATAACAAAAACTAAAGAAAAATATGGAAAATCAATACCATTATTAAATGGTTTGCAACTTAATCAAGAACAAGCACTATTAAAAGAAACAAACTTAATAAGCACAATATCATTAAAAAATAACAATAATGTTTGGAATGGCAACACTTTTTAGGACTATTTTTTGGTAGACATTTGTTGTTGATATTTAACTGGAGTTAAGTAGTTTAAAGTGCTGTGAATTCTTATATTGTTATATCAATTGATGTAATCAAATAATTCTAATTTTAATTGGATTAATGATGTAAAATTTTTATCATTAATAAATTCGGTTTTAAAAGTTTTAAAAGTTGCTTCAGCAACAGCATTATCATAAGGACAACCTTTTTTACTTAAAGAACGGTTAATGTTGAATGCTAGTAAAAGTTTATCAAGAATTTTATTGTTAAATTCATTACCGCGATCACTATGAAATATTTGAATATCTTTTAAACAGCGATTTGATTGCATAAATGCTTGATGTACTAATGATGCATCTTTTTTAACTCCAACACTATGTCCGATAATTTCGCGGTTAAATAGGTCTATTAATAGGCAAATATAGTTTCACCTACCATTAACTTGTACATAAGTTAAATCACTAACAATAACTTCATTTTTAATCCTATTCTTAAATTTTCTATTAACAAGATTAGTTATTTGACTATCGTTAACTTTGTTATTATGATTTTTGAATGATAATTTAGTATATTTTGATATTAAATTATGTTCATTCATAATTTTTTTAATTTTTCTGCGCGATAAATAAATTTCTTGGTTTTCTAGAATTTTTTTTAATCTTCTAGTACCATAAACTTCTTTATTAATAATCCGTTTATCTTGTCGTACTTTAACTACTATACAATCAAAATAAACAATCGGATAAACACTATCTGATTTTGCCATGCTTTGACGTCATCAATAACATCATCAGTAATTTGACTAATAACACTTTCACTAATATCAGCACCATGATATAACTCTTGTAATTGCATTCTAATATCTGATAATGTCATACCTTTTGCATATAAAGAAAGAACTTGTTGATCAAAACCATCAAATCTTCTTTGTCTTTTTGCAACTATTACAGGATTAAAATTACTATTACGATCTCTTGGTACATCAATTTCAATTTTACCTTGTTGGGTTATTAATTTTTTTGAACTTATACCATTACGAGCATTGTCACTATTACTATCTTGATTCTTATCATATCCTAAATAATTTTGCATCTCAGAATTCAACATTTTTTCTACTAATCTTTTTGTTAATTCTTTATATAATCCTCCCTCTTTAAAAACTGTTGTTAAATCTTCAGTATTTTCTAATAATAAATCTACTGCTTGTGATATTGGATCATTGTTATTAATATTTTGCTTTTTAGCCATCTGTAACTCACTCTTTCTAGAAAATTAATTATATTTACTAGAACTAATTAAACATAGTTATTTTTGTAAGTTACACAGATTACTAAACATTACCCTCAATTCCAACATATCATTAATTGCTCTAATTGAAATAGGATCAAATCTAATTAATTGATTATTAACATCAATAATTAAATTATCTACCATTCTTTCCAATTCTCAATGAAACATTAATGGTTTTTCTTTATTTTGTAATTCTTCTTTTTTATTGTTCAATTTTGTTAATATTTCCATTAAGCTAACTGTACTATTTTCATTTCAGTTATTATTTATATTTACAAAATCATTTCTTAAATTTTCAATTTCACTAATAGTTTTATTTATATACCTTGCTTCTGCTCTCTTTTCATATCATTCAGGAAATAATTTTTTGTGTACAAATGGCCCCATAATAAATAATACTAATAATGAACTAGTAGCAGCACCAATTAGCATTCGAATTGGTAATGAAAATTTATTTTCATTACTACCAAGTGCTTTAACAATTTTTTCATTACATAAATATGTTATACCAATTCCTGGTATTGTACTAAGCAAAAACCCACTACCAATAATACCCACTTTTTCTCATATATTTAATCCTTGATAATTATATATTAATTGTTGTCTACTATCTTCTGATATTCTTTCTTGTCTTATCATAATTTACTCCTATTTTTCGAATTTGAGTTAATAAAATTAATTATTAATATCTTAACATAAAAACTAACATTAATATTTTATTAAACAATTAATTAATATATTTAATATTCTAAAATAAGAATAATAAAAACTAATTAATGGAAATAAGTTTATTAAATAATAAAATAATTAAAACTTCTTTTCATTATTAATATACTCTCATATATTATCCTTTCAAAGTTGCTAACATTACAGCTTTAATAGTATGTAAACAATTTTCTGATTGTTGAAATACCTTTGATGCAGAAGATCGAAATACTTCATCAGTAACTTCTAATTCACCTGTTCCACCATATTGTTTAACAATATCTTGAGTAATTTGTGTATTACCATCATGAAAACTTGGTAAAGAATGTAAAAATATAACATCTGATTTTGCAATTTTCATTTTTTCATCATTAACTTGATATGGCATTAATTCTTTAATTCGTTGTTTTAATAAAATTTTATCTTCACATACAGATGTTCAAACATCAGTAGCAACTACATCAGCATCTTTACTTGCTGTTTTATAATCTTCTGTTAAAATAATAGAACCACCCGTTTCTTGAGCAATTTCTTGACATTGTTTTAATAGTTGAGGATATGGTCATAAATTTTTATTAGTACAGATTACTAAATTCATTCCTAATTTTGCACTAATAATCATATAACTATTAGCCATATTAAAACGAGCATCTCCAAAATAAACAAATTTAATACCTTTAACATCTTTATTTTTTTTACACTCTTGAATTGTCATAATATCAGCTAGCATTTGTGTTGGATGATATAAGTCAGTTAAGCCATTTCATATCGGAACACCGGCATTTTCAGCTAATTCTTCAACATCAGTTTGTTTATATCCACGAAATTGAATACCATTATAAATTCTACCAAGAAATTTAGCGGTATCAATAATTGATTCTTTAACTCCTAATTTACTACTAGTTGGATCAAAATATGTTGAATGCATTCCTAAATCACAAGCAGCAACTTCAAACGCGCTTCTTGTTCTTAATGAATCTTTTCGATATAATAAAACAACACTATAGCCTTTTAATGGCTGTTTTTCTATTCCTTTTTGTTTTGCAATTTTTAAATTAGCAGCTAATTCTAATAAGTAATAGATTTCTTCTGAAGTAAAATCTAATAAACAAATAAAATTTCTGCCTTTTAAATTAATAGCCATGATATGTTTTCTTCCTTTCAGTTCCTAATATCTTTATTTAATTTAACATTAATATACAATATGGGCAACACTCTGGCCACATGACAATTCAGAATTAGTAATTTCATAAACATGGATATGTATTATTATATTTAATTTTTAACTCAAATTTATTAACAGCAAGTAATTATTTTGTTAATAAATTATTGAACTGAAAGTTGTTTTAAATATTTTTCTAGTGAAATAATATATTCTTTTTTAGAATTCCATTCTTTCAAAATTTGATTGATTAAGTAAGAACATATTTTTTTATCTTGGATAATACTCATTACAACAAACTTTTTAATATAAAATACTCCAATACCATTTCTGATAAAAATTTTAGCAAGTAATAAAACTATTTTTAATTTATTAATTTCTGAATATATATTAATAGCAGACTTACTTTGCATTCAGTATTCTCCTTAACTTAAAATATTCTTTTTTCTCTCTCATAGTTAACATTTAAAACCTTTTTTTATATTTTTGCAATAAATATACAAAAAATTACTAATGAATATGTATATATTAAATTAATAAGTGTATTTTATTATATATTTAAAATTTAAAACTATCAAAATAAAATTTTAAATATACAATAATAAATGAAAATGAAAAATATTAGTTTAGTAATTAAATGTAAAATTAAAAAAACAAAACTTTAAAACTTACTAAAATAGAATATTTTATAAAAGTTTTGAAAATAATGTTTTATCAATAAAACTTAATATAATTTTAAATTTAAAATTTGTACCTATAATTTAGGTACAAATTTTTATTATTTCTCATTTTGCTGTGTGTACATCACAATACGTAAAATAAGTTGTAATATTTCATAAATCATACGAATCAAGTAATAAATAAACTTAATTTGGAAAATTCAACTAATAGCACGTATTTCTTTTTCATTTAAAATACCAACAAGATTTTGACAAATTTCTTTTCTTGATTTAGCATAAAAAATCATTTGCATTGAAGAAAAAAGAATTAATAAAATACTACCTAAAATTGATAAAACAATTGAAAGTATATTGGCGCTCGCTGCTGATAAAGTAATTCAAGAATTAGCAGGTGAAAGAGCAAATAGAATAGCAAGTGCAAAAGGAATTAAAACAAAAAATAATGTTATTTTACGAGAAAAATCTCATCAAAAAGTATTAAAACGACTACTATTTGAACTACTTACTGCCCAAGTACTTTCCATTGCCATTGCTAAAGTATAAATAGAACGACGGTGATAAGTTCATGGTAATACTCTTAAAGTAAAATTACCATTATTAAATAAATATGGCCTTAAATAAAAAAACCTAGGTTCAACAGTAATACTATTAATATTACCAAATCCCTTAAATTTTATTCTTTTTGCATTAATACCGTATGTTTTTAAATATTTTTGAGATAACTCGCCACCAGTTAAATTAGCACTATTTTCACGATGGAATCAAGAATACTTAATTCAAGTGAAAAATCAAATCATAGTAACAACAAACAAAATTACACCAACAATAGCTACTAAGCTTGCTAAAACAATTAAACTAGTTGATCAAGTCTTTGGATCATTTGGATTAACTGAGGATAATAATAAATTAGTCATAATCTTCTCCTTTCTAACTATTTGAATAGAGTCTACAATATTATAACATAGTATTATTCCACTACGAAAAGAAAGTTATAAACTTCTTGATCACCATCAACAATTTCATATTCAATATCATAATCTTCATCTAAAATTTTTTTCATAAAATTAATTTGATCTTTTGAATAACCTTTACCTTTAAAAATAGTAATTATTTCTGCACCATCTCAAATTAATTTAGTAAACAATACTTTAATTACATTAAATAAATTTTCGTTTGAAGCAATAATTTTTTCTTTACCATCTTTATTACGAAAACTAACAGCAGAAAAAAAGTGTTTTTTTCCAATTTTAATACCATCTATTTCAACATCACGATCAGCAACTGTTACATAACCAAAAGCAGCATATTTAATTTCACTTCACATATTTTTATTATTTTCTTTTGCACTTAATTCAGGATTGAAATTTAAAGCGGCACGCATACCTTGAGCAATATTTTTAGCAGGTAATACAAAAACTTTTGATTTTTTTTCTAATTTTCTTGCTTGTTCTGCTGCTAAAAATAAATTACTATCATTTGGCAAAATAAAGACATTTTTTGCATCGACAATTTCAATTGCCTTTAAAAAGTCATCTGTTGATGGATTAATTCTTTTTGAATACATAATAATATTGTTAACCTTTAATTCATCTCTAAAAAAGGTTTCAATTCCTCTACCAGGAACAGCAGCAATTAAAGCAAATTTATTATTTAATTTACGAATTGGTTTAATAGTTTGTGTATGTGCTTTTGCCTGTTCGGTCATATTTTCAATTTTTACTTTTAAAATTTCACCAAATTTCTGAAAATAATTTAAAATTTGACCTGGTTTTAAAGTATGAACATGAACTTTGATTAAATCTTCATCATCTACTAAAACTATTGATTGACCATCCATTGTTTCTAAATCAGTTCGTGTTTTGCTTAAATTAAAATCTAACTTACTAACTTTATTTAGTTTTACAATAACTTCTGAACAATAACCAAAGTTTTCTTGATTTAAAACCATTTCTAATTTTGCTGTATCTTGTTGTTCTAATTTTTTCTTTGGTGAAATAGCTTTACCGTGCTTTAAACCATACACCATACCTTCAACAATATAAACTAAACCAGCACCACCCGAATCAACAACTCCTACTTTTTTTAAAATTGGCAATAAATCAGGTGTTCTTTTTAATGATTCATTCATTCCTTCTAGTAATTTTTCAAAAATATAAAGCGAATCTTTGCCTGTTATTTCTAATTCATTAATATAATTAGCACCATCTTTAATAATAGTAAGAATAGTACCTTCTACTGGTTTCATAACTGCACGATATGCATAATCTTGCGCACTTTTTCAAGATTTTAATAAATCCTCATTACTAATGAAATCATTTTTTAAATCTTTTGTTTTTATAGTTTGAAAAAAACCACGAAAAATTTGAGATAAAATAACTCCAGAATTACCACGCGCACCCATCATTAAACCACGAGAAAAAGTAGTAGCAAATGTTTTTAAACTATCATATTCTTTGCCATTTAATTCTTTTATACCATTCATCATTGTTAAATTCATATTTGTTCCAGTATCACCATCAGGTACTGGGAAAACATTTAATTTATCAACTTCAAAATGATGATTATAAAGATTATTAGCACCGCTAATAAGCATAACTTTTAAGGTTTTAATATCAATTTTTTTCATTTAATTTCACCTTATATTTTCTTTTATTCTTCAATTAAATCATGAACAAAAATGTTAAGTACTATATAGTCTTGATGTTTAATAATCTTTTCAACAATATATTTTAAATTTTTCTGAGTTTGATTCATAATATTTCAAATATTATTATTAAAAAAACAAACTATATTAATATCAATAATTCAACCTAAATCAGACTTGTTAACTTTAATTCCATAATTATTATCTTTTTCATAAATATTGGCAACACCTGGTACAGATAAAATACTTTCTGATAATGCTTTTTTAATAATGTTCATAATATCTTTATCTTTCTCCACATAATCACCCCTATTATATTAATAATAAATTAAATTTATATAAAATAAAATCTCTTATAATTTTTATAGTCTTTTACATTATACCTAATATAATATATCAAGACAATAATAATCTTAAAGATAAAGATATTATATATTGATAATGGTTTTTTCTATATAAAAACATAATTAAGAAAAACTAAACTACCTAATTATTAAATATAAAATACTATCTATAATTTTAAAAATTAATATTAATATTACTTTTAGTAAAGTAATACAATAATAATTAAATAATTACTTATTCTTAACTGTCTTATTTTTATACTTAAACATTATATAATAGAAAATAATAAAATTTAAAATATATAAAATACTAACTAACCAAAAGTATAATTAATAATTAAACTATACTTCAAAAATTTACTATATAAATTTTAGGAATTTTTGTGTTTTTAATCGTAATCTTATTTTTTGCAGAAATTTCAATTACAATTTTCATAATAACAATTACATATTTCAATAAATTACCTCCTATTTTATATAAAAAGATTATCACTTTTTAAAATAAAAATTAATTTAATGATAATGAAAATATATTAACTTCTTAATAACTAAATTTAATGTTCAACCACTTATTAACAATTGTAATTTTATATATAGCTAACGAAAGTAATGTTTACTCATAAATAATGTAAAATAATAATATGTAATTTAAACAATTCTTGCACTTACAAGTATAATTCAGCAATAATTAAAATAGATTAGGAAGATTAAATTATGCCAAAACCATACAGTGAGGACTTACGAAGAAAAGTAATAGAAGTTTATGAAAGTAAAAACATGAAAATTAAAGAAATTTGTAAAGTGTTCAATATCACTAGAAAGACTTTATTTTTATGAAGAAAAAGAAAGCAAAAAACCGGAAATATAAAACCAATTTTGAATTATCAAAAAGGACATAGCCACAAAATAAAGGATTTAGATGAATTAAAAAATTATTTAGCAGAAAATAAAGATGTTACAGTTCAAAAAGTAATTGAAAAATTTGGTGATATAGCTAACTAAAGTAATGTTTACTCATATCTTGAAAAACAAAATCAATCGCGTTTTTAATATTTGGTCAATAATTTGGTAATATTTTTCTTATATTATGTTTTATAGCAAATCAAAAATGTTCAATTGGATTTAAATTAGGAGAATATGGTGGAAGAAATAATAGTTTGTATCCAGCATTTTCAATTAATTGTTTTGTTGCTTTAGATTTATGAAACGTCGCATTATCTAAAACTATAATTTGTCCACACTTTAATACTGGAATTAGTATATTTTTAACATATGATTCAAAAATTTTACTATTGCAATGTCCTTCAAATGCTCATAGAGCTTTTAATTTACCTTTATTTAGTGCACCAATTATACTCATTCTCTTTATTTTATATGCAGGTTTATTATCAAATAATCTTTTACCTTTTTCAGACCAACCATATTTATAAAATTCATTATCATCAATTCCAGATTCATCAATATATACCAAATCTTCATTCATTATTTTCGCTATTTCTTTTAAAAAATCTTCTTGTTTATTTTTATCTCTTTGTTCATATAGAAAAGTTTTTTTTATATGTATAATTTAGTTTTTTGAAATAGTTATAAACTGTTTCTTTTGTCATATCACCAAATTTTTCAATTACTTTTTGAACTGTAACATCTTTATTTTCTGCTAAATAATTTTTTAATTCATCTAAATCCTTTATTTTGTGGCTATGTCCTTTTTGATAATTCAAAATTGGTTTTATATTTCCGGTTTTTTGCTTTCTTTTTCTTCATAAAAATAAAGTCTTTCTAGTGATATTGAACACTTTACAAATTTCTTTAATTTTCATGTTTTTACTTTCATAAACTTCTATTACTTTTCTTCGTAAGTCCTCACTGTATGGTTTTGGCATAATTTAATCTTCCTAATCTATTTTAATTATTGCTGAATTATACTTGTAAGTGCAAGAATTGTTTAAATTACATATTATTATTTTACATTATTTATGAGTAAACATTACTTTCGTTAGCTATATGACAAAAGAAACAGTTTATAACTATTTCAAAAAACTAAATTATACATATAAAAAAAACTTTTCTATATGAACAAAGAGATAAAAATAAACAAGAAGATTTTTTAAAAGAAATAGCGAAAATAATGAATGAAGATTTGGTATATATTGATGAATCTGGAATTGATGATAATGAATTTTATAAATATGGTTGGTCTGAAAAAGGTAAAAGATTATTTGATAATAAACCTGCATATAAAATAAAGAGAATGAGTATAATTGGTGCACTAAATAAAGGTAAATTAAAAGCTCTATGAGCATTTGAAGGACATTGCAATAGTAAAATTTTTGAATCATATGTTAAAAATATACTAATTCCAGTATTAAAGTGTGGACAAATTATAGTTTTAGATAATGCGACGTTTCATAAATCTAAAGCAACAAAACAATTAATTGAAAATGCTGGATACAAACTATTATTTCTTCCACCATATTCTCCTAATTTAAATCCAATTGAACATTTTTGATTTGCTATAAAACATAATATAAGAAAAATATTACCAAATTATTGACCAAATATTAAAAACGCGATTGATTTTGTTTTTCAAGATATGAGTAAACATTACTTTAGTTAGCTATAATATAAAATAATATTTAATTGTTAACATTCAAAAGTGTTAACTATAATAAGTATTGAAATTTTATATACATAAAATTTAATGATTTTGAAAGGAACAATAATATGTTAAAAATATCTACTAATTATTTACCAGATCCCACTGAATATGCTAAAGTTTTTTGTGAATATATATTCAAAACTTTAATAGAAAAAATTATATATTTTTATACAACAGTCAATGGGTTTCTAGATCAAAAATTTATTACATTTTTGACTAATGAAAAAATTGCTAATGAATTTAATAAAACAAAAAATATGGATTTAGAAACATTAATAAAAGAATTTTATGATACACATCATAAAATTAAAATTCCACTAATAACAATAAATAAAAAATTAACAAAAGAAATTGAAAAAGAAGTAAGTGAAGTATTTAATAATACAACTACTTTAACTATAATTTTTTATAAAATTTGTATAAAAGATAACGCAACTAATAGTGATATTAGTGATTTTTTTATTGAAAAATATACAAAAAAAATTATTAATACTTTTAAAAATCTCTATTATATTTTTTATTACTATAACTATATCAAACATTTTAGAATTAGAGATAACAAAAAAAAGAAACATATTTCAACAAAAAACTATCAAGATAATTTAAATATACAATTAATTAAAGAAATAAAAAAAAGTCTTGAATATGCCATTTTAATAATAAACAAAATGGATACAAATATTTATAAACGAAATTTAAAAATAACACCAGAAGAAAATTTACAAAAAAAAGCACAAGATGCAGAAAATGAAAAATATGATGCATCATATTTACATAAAAAAACTAATGCTAATAATTGTATACTTTCATAAACATTTTCTTTAATCTTTATTTTCTGTTACGTCAATAATAACTTCACTATTATCATCAAGAATTTCTTTAGTTATAAATTGACCAACGCTTTCAGCACCAGTTTTATCAGCAACCGTTTTTAAACGACTTAATTGTTTTTCCAACGGAACTAATGTTTTATTAATGCCAACATAAAGATCGTGATTTTCTACTAAACACTGTAAAAAATTATTATTTAATAACTGAATATGAACGGAAATATTATATGTATGATTACTATTTCTTTCAATACCAACTTTAGCAATCATATCTTTTTTAATATATTTAGAATACTTTTCTTGTAAATAATTAAAATTTTTATCAACAGCATTTTTAATTTCATAAGTAATATTAATATTTTTTCCATGGACAATAACTTGCATGATTAATTGCTCCTATCTTTTAATTATTATATACATTTTCCCATAAACAAATAAATTTTAAAAGATAATAGTGTAATTAAATTTAAATTATTAACAACTAAGCAAAATACCAATTATATTTATAATATGCTTAATATCATCTTCAGTTAAATTAATGATTAATACTCTATTTTTTATCTTTTCATGATTTTTGTTTTAAAAAATTTTGTTTTCCATTAAAAGTAATAGCTGTTTTTCAACGTGGATAATTATTACCTTTAGTAATAGCATTAGTATTATTCATTGGTTGTAAATTACTAATATCAGAAGTACCTCCATGAAATAAAGGTCGTTGATGTATAATAGTTCAATTATAACTTTTAGGATCATCATTAAGTTTAACATTACTAATAAAGTTATTTTTAAACATTAGCGCACCCGCATAGTCTTTTCGATATAACTGTGGATTATAATCATCAATAATTTCTCCTTTATTTCATACTTCTTCAATTTGTTGTGGTGTTCAAGTTACTTCACTATTAACAACATTACTACTGTTATTACTACTGTTATTACTACTGTTATTACTACTGTTATTAGTTTGAACAGGATTTGGATTACTAGTTACTTGATTATCAAGTAATTTTGATTGTGGAAGTGCACCTCCACCAGTATTATTAATAACTATATTTATACCTTGTGTTGATTTATCATGTTCATTAAAAAATCGATCTGTAAATGATGGTCCAATAGTTTGTTCACCAAAAAGAGAATTTTGTTCAACACTTGCGGGTATTTCTGTTGCTGATAAAGCATTATTATTTGTCAATGATAATGCTTTTTTTGATTTATTTCTTAAATTAGCCATTATTAATCATAAAGAAAAAAGTACTAAAAAGAAACTACTAATTAATGCAAAGCCTCAAGGTAAAATAAAAAATAAAACATTAATAATTTTTTTGTCCATAACATAACTATAAATTTTTTTATAACCATAACTTATTAATAATCCCGAACTAATAAGTAAGACAAGCGAAATTACTACTACTATTAATGCTCATACTAAAGTTATTACTCCATATTTATTTAAAAAAATAAATGGAATTGTAATAAACACTAGAGTAATAACCGAAAAAATTAAAGTAAAAATTGTTAAAATCTGAAAAGTAAGAGTAAATGTAATGCCTTTACTATTAATTACTTCAGTTAAAATTACTAAAATCTCATTAACATTAGTACGATAAAGTATAAGTCATAATACTCAACTTATAATCAAAGTTATTGCCATTAATCCCGAACTAACAATAATTCCTCAACGATTATGAGAATTAATGTTTCTATAATTCTCTGCTGACACTTCCATACTAAAACCTCACAACTCTAAAATCTCATATATTAAATTCTATCATAAATGATGATTAACATGTTTAACGACAATTATGAAATATAAATGAAAATATAACCTTTATAAAAATATTTCTTGAAAATTAAAATTTAGATTTAACTTAATAAAAATGTATCATAATATTTTTAATAAACTTTAAATTTGCAACTTTCTTGCGAATAATTTTTTGTTAAAGATTGTTGATTTTGTGATTCTGATTTATTAATTTTTTCAATATTTAATCTTTCATCTAATGATTCATCTTCAAAAAATTTCCTTCTACTCTCTTTTTTTGCTAATCTATTTTTTTCTAAAATATCAAATAAACTTTCTACTTTTAATGTACCATTTAATCGAGGTTGTACTAATGTTTTATCTGTTTCTAACGTGGTAGTCATTTCTAATTTTGCAAGGTCTAACTGCTTAGTTAAAATATCTTGTTGTACCCTACTTCTTTCTAGACTTAATTGTTCAAGCTCTTTTTCCCTAATCAAATTTTCTGCTTCTATCTTCCTTTTTTCTAATTCTATTTTTTTATATTCTATTTGTTTAGTTAAAATAATTAATTCTTTTTCATTTATTTCTAACTTTAATTGTTCAAGTTCTTCTTGCTTAATTAAATTTTCTGCTTCTAATCTTTCTGCTTCTAATCTTTCTTTTTGTATTTCTGATCTTATTTTACTAATTTCTAATTCCTTATTTAATTTTTTATTTAATTCTTGAAAAAATTTTTTGACATTTTTTCTTCTTTTTCTTTCTGCTCAAATTGAAAGTGTATTACCAATTATTACACTTCCAGAAAAAATAGATATTGGTACTAACCCAACACCACTTACAAACAAGCCAGTAATAGCAGCAGTACTTATAACAGCTTGAATACCAGTTTTTCAATAAAATTTTTTATTTTCTTTATCTAAAGTTTTTTTGCAATAACAACAGTTTCATTATTACAATCATTTAAATTTTGCAATTCTGTTTTCATATCTTTTATCCTTTTCAATTGTTTATTTACATTTTTATATATATAGCTAACTAAAGTAATGTTTACTCATATCTTGAAAAACAAAATCAATCGCGTTTTTAATATTTGGTCAATAATTTGGTAATATTTTTCTTATATTATGTTTTATAGCAAATCAAAAATGTTCAATTGGATTTAAATTAGGAGAATATGGTGGAAGAAATAATAGTTTGCATCCAGCATTTTCAATTAATTGTTTTGTTGCTTTAGATTTATGAAACGTCGCATTATCTAAAACTATAATTTGTCCACACTTTAATACTGGAATTAGTATATTTTTAACATATGATTCAAAAATTTTACTATTGCAATGTCCTTCAAATGCTCATAGAGCTTTTAATTTACCTTTATTTAGTGCACCAATTATACTCATTCTCTTTATTTTATATGCAGGTTTATTATCAAATAATCTTTACCTTTTTCAGACCAACCATATTTATAAAATTCATTATCATCAATTCCAGATTCATCAATATATACCAAATCTTCATTCATTATTTTCGCTATTTCTTTTAAAAAATCTTCTTGTTTATTTTTATCTCTTTGTTCATATAGAAAAGTTTTTTTTATATGTATAATTTAGTTTTTTGAAATAGTTATAAACTGTTTCTTTTGTCATATCACCAAATTTTTCAATTACTTTTTGAACTGTAACATCTTTATTTTCTGCTAAATAATTTTTTAATTCATCTAAATCCTTTATTTTGTGGCTATGTCCTTTTTGATAATTCAAAATTGGTTTTATATTTCCGGTTTTTTGCTTTCTTTTTCTTCATAAAAATAAAGTCTTTCTAGTGATATTGAACACTTTACAAATTTCTTTAATTTTCATGTTTTTACTTTCATAAACTTCTATTACTTTTCTTCGTAAGTCCTCACTGTATGGTTTTGGCATAATTTAATCTTCCTAATCTATTTTAATTATTGCTGAATTATACTTGTAAGTGCAAGAATTGTTTAAATTACATATTATTATTTTACATTATTTATGAGTAAACATTACTTTCGTTAGCTATATGTACTTATTTTTTTATGAATTGATAATGAACAACTATTACTCGTTTCTACATTTACTACTTTTGCTAAATTAAATTCTTGAGGGATCGGTGATGAAGTAATATTTAAACTAGTTATGTTATTAAGTTTTGCTAATTCTTCTCTTGCTTTAACTAATTCAAGTTCAACTTTAGTTCTTTCTAATTGTTTTTTAAGAATTTTTGCTCCTACTGTTTCTAATTGTAATTCTTCTAATTTTCTCTGAA
Organism: Spiroplasma endosymbiont of Dasysyrphus albostriatus; assembly: GCF_964019495.1. Taxonomy (NCBI): domain Bacteria; kingdom Bacillati; phylum Mycoplasmatota; class Mollicutes; order Entomoplasmatales; family Spiroplasmataceae; genus Spiroplasma; species Spiroplasma endosymbiont of Dasysyrphus albostriatus. The sequence goes on from NZ_OZ026447.1 coordinate 20,298, forward strand.
GAATACTTGATTTTTCATTATTCTCATCTTCTAATTCTACTTTCTCTTGTTTATTTTGTTTAATCGTAGCTTTAATAACTGCACCCATCATAGCAGCAGATGTACCTGCACTAGCTGCTATTCCTAAATCAGAACATTGAAAGCCATCAATTCCACCAACCGCTAATGTTACTACTGTAGCAGTACCGGCAGTTATTATAGGTAAATTTTTTACAAAATTTTTTTTAAATTTCTTTCGAAAACTTTTTTTCTTGATAGTGAAGGTTTAACAACTTCCACTACATAATTATTTTCATCTTGCATTGAAGAAGCAAATGAAGATTTACTAATATCCATTTTTATTTCTCTCTTTCTAATCTATGAAAAATATCCTTCTGATTAATATAATTTAATAAAAAACTAATATAAATAAAAAATACTTATATTAGTAATGAACATATAGCTAACTAAAGTAATGTTTACTCATATCTTGAAAAACAAAATCAATCGCGTTTTTAATATTTGGTCAATAATTTGGTAATATTTTTCTTATATTATGTTTTATAGCAAATCAAAAATGTTCAATTGGATTTAAATTAGGAGAATATGGTGGAAGAAATAATAGTTTGCATCCAGCATTTTCAATTAATTGTTTTGTTGCTTTAGATTTATGAAACGTCGCATTATCTAAAACTATAATTTGTCCACACTTTAATACTGGAATTAGTATATTTTTAACATATGATTCAAAAATTTTACTATTGCAATGTCCTTCAAATGCTCATAGAGCTTTTAATTTACCTTTATTTAGTGCACCAATTATACTCATTCTCTTTATTTTATATGCAGGTTTATTATCAAATAATCTTTTACCTTTTTCAGACCAACCATATTTATAAAATTCATTATCATCAATTCCAGATTCATCAATATATACCAAATCTTCATTCATTATTTTCGCTATTTCTTTTAAAAAATCTTCTTGTTTATTTTTATCTCTTTGTTCATATAGAAAAGTTTTTTTTATATGTATAATTTAGTTTTTTGAAATAGTTATAAACTGTTTCTTTTGTCATATCACCAAATTTTTCAATTACTTTTTGAACTGTAACATCTTTATTTTCTGCTAAATAATTTTTTAATTCATCTAAATCCTTTATTTTGTGGCTATGTCCTTTTTGATAATTCAAAATTGGTTTTATATTTCCGGTTTTTTGCTTTCTTTTTCTTCATAAAAATAAAGTCTTTCTAGTGATATTGAACACTTTACAAATTTCTTTAATTTTCATGTTTTTACTTTCATAAACTTCTATTACTTTTCTTCGTAAGTCCTCACTGTATGGTTTTGGCATAATTTAATCTTCCTAATCTATTTTAATTATTGCTGAATTATACTTGTAAGTGCAAGAATTGTTTAAATTACATATTATTATTTTACATTATTTATGAGTAAACATTACTTTAGTTAGCTATATATTAAATTATTAATAATACTATCACAAATATTGATTTTAATAAAATTTAATATTTCATTTTATTACTAAAATAATTTCTTATAATAAATATTACAAATAAAGTAATTTCTCGTTTACAAAAAAATATTAGATATAATACTTGTAAACTAAAGATATAGTTTTTGACCTATTGTTTTATTTTTTAACAAATAGGTTTTTATTTTAAAAGGGGGACAAAATGAAAACAATTAAAAAAGAACAAATATTTACTAACAAAGCATATTTAATAAATTATGAAACTGTAGAAAAAATTAAAAAACAATTACTAAATTTAAAAGGAGAAAAAATAAAACTTATTGAAAAAAGTGAGAAAATTGAAAAAGAAATTAATAATTATAAAAAAACTATTCAATTTTGAATTAAACAAAATAAAGAAATAGAAGATAAAGTATTTCAATTTAATATTCAAATCTATAAATTAAAGGAACAAAAAATTAACAAAATTAAAAATTTTTTTATTAATCTTTTTTCATTTGGAAAAATAAATAAAAATAAAAGTATTAATAATTTAATTGAAACAGAAGAAATAAATTGTGAATTATTTAAAAAAACAAAATTAAATAATCAACAAAAAATTAATATTTTAAATTCAAATTATATTGAAAAACAAACAAAATACGCAAATTTAATAACTAATATTAATCAAATAACTGAATATGAAAACAAATTATTAGAAGATAAAAATAATTTGTTAAATAATAATAATAATTTATTAATTGATTTAATAAATCAAAAAGAACAGCAAGAAAAAGAAACAATTGTCGAAGTCAATGAGCAAATAGTTGAACAATTTGAATCAGAAATATTTCAACTTACTGAAAAAATTTGTGATTTGGAAAAACAATTATTATCTAACAGTAGTGATGAAGGCTTTAATTCAAAATCTACATCAACAGATTCTTTAAATTCAGATATTTCAGTACCTCTAAAAATACAACCAAAACCACAAATATCTAACCCTATTAATAAACAAAAAGAAAAAGACATCCCTTGAGAACAAACACTACGTAAATATGAAAATGATATTCCAACAAAAAATTATAAGCAAAGAATAAAGCCAACTAATTCAAGAATAATAAAATTTTAAAAATTAAACATATTTAAATAAACGCCTTTTATGGCGTTTATTTAAATTATATATTAAAGAAATTTTCAATCTTTAGAAATTAGCAATATCAACTTTATCTTTTGCTTTTGGTATATCAATTACTGGTGGAGATTCTGGATATACTTTATTCATACTACTTGCTAAATTTCTTACTCATTTACCACGATGATAAATAAATAAAGAAATAATCATTTTAATAACATCACAAGAACGCATAATAGCATAAATATAAACAATATCTAAAGGACTATAATGTACCTCAATAAATAAAATTAATATTGAAAAACATCAAGTAAAACAACTATCAACAAGTAAAACAGTAATTGCTAAGCCACCAGCACGAAATGCATAAATACAAGTATACAAAATAGTATAAGCACTAAAAACTATAGCATCAACACGCATCATTCAACTAGAAATTCGTAAGGCTTCTGTTGTTGCATTAAATAATAATTGTGGTAAAAAAAATGAAGATAAAACTAATAAACCAGCAAAAAATAATGAAACAAAAAAGCCTAACCTAATTAAATGTTTAGCATTATATTTAGCACCAATCAAATCATCGGCACCTAAACGATTGGCAATTAACACCGAAGAAGCAATACCAAATCCAATATATAAAGTATAGAACATGGTATTAATCGTGGAAGCAATTGCCGAACCACTTAATGCTTCAAAGCTTCATTGCGAAATTAATCTAATAATCATTGTCGTAGCAACTGCAAATAATAAATCATTTAACATTAATGGCCATGTTTTAATTATAATTTTTTTAAATAAATCACCCCTAATCTTAAACATTTTCAAAACTTTTGGTTGAAATTCATATTTCTTTCATATAATAAAACTACTAATTAATGCCAACTGAGCAATTCTCGCTGTTAAAGTAGCAACTGCTGAACCTCGTGCTCCAATTCCTGCAACTGCACCAATACCATTAATTAATAACAAATTTAATAAAAAGTTAATAAATACTGAAACAAAAGTTAATATTAATGGAATATAACCACGTTTTGTTTCACGAAATACTGAAACAAAAGCAAAGTTTATTCCTAACAATGGATAAGAAAAAACAATTCATTGATTATAATCAATACCTTGTGCTGTTGCTAAAGATGCTGAATGAAATTCATAATAACGTAAAATAATTTGTACAAATTGGGGATCGTTTTTATCAATATTATGAACATTCATAAAATCAATAAGTGAATTTTCATCAAAAGCATGATTATAATTTAAAATGTCCTTTAGCTCATTAATATCATTAAGAGTTAATCCTTTAGCAGCACATAATTGATTAAATTTATCCAATGCACTACTAGGACTAGTAGTATAAGAAATTAAATATTCACCCACTGTATAAGATAAAATAATAACTATCACTCCAATTAAAAATCCAAAAATAATTCTCATTCTTACTGTTTGTCTTAAAGAACCATATCTTCCAGCTCCATAAAATTGAGCACCAAAAATACTAACACCGTTGATAAAACCTCCCATAACGGCATAAATAATAACAAAAATTTGATTAGAAGCAGTAACTCCCGAAACAGCAATTTGTCCTGCTGAATATTGCAAATGATAAAAATGTTCTAAACCATTATCTTTTCATCAACTTCAATTATCTCAAAGTCCTAATGAAGTAAAAATATCCCTAATATGTTCATTCATTGGCTTTAAATCACTAATAAAACTATCCTTTAATTCTCCAACCATAATATTATCTAGTAAATTCATTGATGCTGATAATATTTGTTGCAATACTGCCGGAATAATAATCATTAATGCTAATAAATACCATTTTTTAGTAGCAAAAAAATTACTAATTTTATGTGGATTTGCTCTATTATTAATTTTAAATCCACTAATTTTCATAATTTCACCCTTATCATTAATTTGCTCTATATTATAATAATAATTTTACATCATTTAAATAATGAGGTTTGAAATTTTTTATAAAAGATACTAAACTGCTAAGTAAAATCTCTACGATTAAATACTAATCATGAAGAACAAAATAAACCAATACCAAGCAAAACATACACAGTCAATAAAACTGGAAAATTAAGAATTTTACTATTAGTTGCTTTATTGGTATCAACTTGATAATTTGTGTTAACTTTATTAAAACTAACTAAATAAGGATCTGCTGTCATAGCATACTCACTTGGATAAGCAAAGATTGAACTTTGTTCAGTCGATATTCCATCTCAAATATATTTTAATTGATAAAAAATATTTAAATAACGCATTGCTTTAACTTGTGATGTCTTAGTATTAAGAGCATCATATTGTGATTGAGAAAGAGATGTATTTAAACCCGTAATCATAAGATTTACTGAATAATCAACATTATTGCTACCAACACCATTTGATCTTTTGGGACCAAGGTTATCTAGTCCAACTTTTTTACCTGTCATTAATTCTTCAAAACTTTGTTCTTTTCATTGACGAAAAGCATTACTAATATTGTAAATATGAGTAACTAAGTCCTTAGGAGCATCAGCAGTTGGTGGAGTACTAGTACTACCATTCTTAATTGCTAATACTATTGTTTGTTCTTTTTGATAATCATAATTATTAGGATACTTAACTTCTTTAATATATATATCGTAAATACTAAACATAGCCTTTTGAATAGATTCAATAATAGTTGTTGGGTCTTTTCTATATACGTCATTAATTCAATCAATATCAGTTTTATCTAATTTAGCTTTTACATTATTATAAACTGCTAATGACTGTGAAACAACATAATATGTAGGATCAAATGTTACTAAACCATTAATTAATGTCGCAAAAATATTGAATAAGGCAGCCATTCCAATCATAATTGCAACTAAAGCCTTAGCATTTAAAATTAATGAAAATAAAATAGCAATTGAAGAAATAATTAAATCAAAAATAATAGCAACACCAAATAAAATTCATAAATAAGGAAATACCGCATTATAAATAGTTGAGCTACCAATGTCAGGAATAGTAATAACAAAACTAGCAATAAAAATAGATAAAAATAAATATAAAATAATTACCACTTGTAAAGATAATAACTTTTCAGTTCAAATTCTAATTCTACTAACTGGCTTTGATACTAAAATCAATAAAGTACCATCATCAATTTCATCACGAAAAACTTGTGTTGCTTTAACTGAAATAAATACAAAAATCATAATTGATAAAAGTACCGAGAACGATAATACTTTTCATTGTGGTACATAAAAGTTTAATGCTTGATTATAAGTTAATTGTTTTATTGCTTCAGAACCCACAAATAACGAAATTAAAGACCAAGATAAAGCAAGAAAAATTAAAGTTATAATAAAAATAATTCAAGTTGAAGGAGTAGCAATCATCTTTTTAAAAGTATAACGAAATATTGGAATTATTTTTCTCCCTTCTTATTTTTATCATTAGCTTCCATAACAATTCGTTCATACATTGTTTGCAAATCAACAGTATATGGTTTTAAATAAGTAATGATGATATTAGCACTTAAAGCAATTGCTAATACTTCTGCAACTTGTGCTTCAGTTTTAATATTTACCAATAAACGATTTTCATTAACATCTACTGAAAATTTTTTATCTATTAATAACTTCATTAATTTATTATTGTTATTATTAGAACTTATTTCATATAATGAATCAGTTTTATTAACCAATCCTGTATAAACAACTTTACTATAATTTAAAACAGTAACTTCATCGGCTAAATTTTGTAATTCAGATAAAATATGTGATGAAATAAAAACAGTTTTACCTTGTTCACGAAGCTTTCTTAAATCATTAAACAATTCTGTTCTTGCTGTTGGATCAAGATTAGCGGCTGGTTCATCTAAAATTAAGACATCTGGATTATTTAATAGTGATTGTGCTAATAACACCTTTTTCTTCATACCCGAAGAATAAGCATTAGGGTTGCGTTTTTTAAATTTCCATAAATCTAATTCCTTTAAAATCATTTCTGTCTTTTCCTTAGCAATTTTATATTTCAAACCACTAATTTGTCCCATTGAAATTAAATAATCATAAGTAGTAATTCGTTTAGGAAATCTTGCAGCTTCTGGAATATAACCTACTTGTTTTTTTGCTTCAACTGTTCATGAACGCTTACCATGAATAATTAAATCACCGTGTGTTTCAACCATAGCGCTAATTAAACACTTAATAGTAGTAGTTTTACCTGATCCATTTGGACCAATAAAACCATGAATAGTACCTTTTTTAACTTTAATAATAGCATTATCAACAGCTTTAAATTTTTTAAACTGTTTAGTAAAATCACGAATTAAAACTGCATATTGAGCATCTTCGGGATTAACTATTACATTACGGTTATAATGATTACGTCAGTTTTTAAAATATGATTTAATAAAATTTAGAAATTTATGTTTTTCTTTTGATTTAGCATTAACATCATCTTCAACTAAAGAACTATTAATAACTGGTTTTAATATTTCTTGTTTTTTCATACTCATTCTCCTAACTACTTAAATATAATAATTACTATATGGTTAATATACTTAATACTAATATACTGATATATTATATATTAATTTATAATTCAAAAATAAAAAAAATTAATAATATAAAACATACAAAAAAATAACAATTACTAAAAACCTATCACTAATTAAAATATCTGATTAATCATAGGTTTTTAATATAACTTTTTATATTCTTAATAAATCAATTGATTTACATCTTTATTATAATTTTTAATTTGATTTAAATAAAAAAAAATAAACAAAACTGTTTATTTCATAATTTCACATATAATGGTGGGACTAAATGGACTTGAACCATCGACCTCACGCTTATCAAGCGTGCGCTCTAACCAGCTGAGCTATAGTCCCAAAAAGAGCAACAGAGATATTATATATTTGTTCAAGCACGATTGCAATATATAATAACAATATTTTATTTAATTTTTATTTAATATTTTTAAAATTAAAAAAAATTTTTTGTATAATTTATTCATACAAGGTTTTTATTAAGAGGGGATTCAGAATGACAAAGATTAAAATACATATCTTAAAAATTGAAAAATGAAATCAAAATTTAGGAAAAGAAGCAACACTAAATGATGATGATATAAAAGATATAAATGAGAATGAGAATATAGAGAAAATTAATGATGATATTATTGCAAAATCACCTACGTTTTCATAATCATATTTTTATTGTATATTTATTAAAATTTTTTAATAAAAAATACTAAATATGAATTAAGTAAAATGATATAATTTATATATAATTTACTTGTTAAATTATATAAGTTTGAGAGGTAAAAAAATGAATGGCAATAAAAATGAAATGAAAATAAAACTCAAAGAAATTTATTTATTAAAATATAAAACAAATCAAAGTGATGACATAAAATATAAAGCATTTGAAACATTAGAATTAGCAACACTATTTCATCTAAGTTTTAAAGAAATAGTGACAAAATTTGGATATCCTAATCGCGAAATTATTCACTATGAAATTATTGTAATACCATTTAATTTAGATGCAAGTAGAATATTGAATCAAATTAATAAATCAAAATAATATTAAGAAAATATTCAAATATTTTCTTAATATTATTCATTTATATAATTAATTAAAACTTTGCTTATACAATCAATAATTGTAAAAACAATATAAATTTGTTATCATTTTTACATAAAATAATATAGTTCTTAACTTATTATTTTTATTATCTAAAAATGTTTTTTTTATATTTAAAGAGGTATCAAAATGAAAAAAGTTAAAATATTACAGTTAACAACTATAATATTATTTGCAATCACGGTTTTAATTACAATTACTGGTTTATACTTAATTTGATTTAGTAACTTTTATTTTAAATTCGATAATAAGGAACAATGTCATTCAAATTTTAAAGATGGATATACAATATTAAAACATTTTGGTTTAAGTTATACTATTAGCACTTCGGCAAGTTCTTTCTGTAACTTAAATCATTTTCCTGATAATTACTATCCTTGAATTCAATTACAGATTGGAGTTATCTTTTGTATAATTATCGTTCCAATTTTATTATATACAGTATTTCTATTCATAGTAATTATTTTTATTTTTAAAATAAAAGAAAAAAATAATAATTTTTGAGATGCAATCGAAAATTGTGAAATTATTAATAATTACTATGTTCATTAATTTTTATTAATATACTTTATCTTATTAATATTTTAAAAACTAAATATTTTCTAAATATTATAATATTTTTATTATAATGTTTTTTATTTTTTTAATAATTTTATTTTATTCTTTTAATATTTTATTCTTTTAAAAAATAACTTCCCTTGATAATTTTGATTAGTTTTATCACTATAGTTTTTGCTTCCAATATATAAATTATTATCTGCAGGTAATAAACTTACTACCGCACCATAATCTTTATTTCAACCAAATACTTCAGTAAAAGTAATACCACCATCAGATGACTTATATAATCCACCTTTAAAAAATTTATTATCAATAACTTGAACTCTACTTCCAACATATAAATCATTATTAACAACAGCTAAACTTCAAATTTCACCATAATTTTTATTATTTCTTCAACCAATAGTTTCTGTTATTTTTTTCTCCTTTAAGAGAAAGTTTAAATAGTCTACTTTCATATAGTTGATTTCTACTTCCAATATATAAATCATTACCAAAAACTATTAAACTCCAAACTTCACCATTATTTTGATTTCATTTTTTTAATAATTCTAATATTCCATTAGGCTTAAATATTAATAAATTTCCACTATATGTACCAGTTTTAGTACCAATATACAAATCATTATCAATAACCGCTAAACTTCTAACTTCACCATATGTTTCAATTCAATCCTTAATTTCTGATACTTTTTTATTAGATTCAATCATAAATAACTTACCATAACAATCAGAAGTTCTTGTTCCAACATATACATTATTACCCATAGCTACTAAACTATAAACTTCTCCTGTTATTTCTGATATTTGTGTCAAAATATTTTGTTCAGGAGAATATCTAAAAAGTCCATTAGCAAAAGTTGCTACATAAACAGTTCCATCATTAGTAACAACTAAACTAGAAATATAACCATTAATAACATTAATTGGTGTTATTATTTTATCTTTTGTATTACTTGCATTATCTTTAATTTTATATACACCATTACTAGTTCCGACATATAAATCATTATTTATATTTAATAAAGTTGATATTGCACCATAAGATTCAGGTCAATTAAAAATATTTAATTTTTCTTGATATACCCCCTCATTTTGAACTAATATTTCAGAAATTGCTATAATACCCCCGATTAATCCACCAGCCAAAACTGCCCCACCAACCATTCCTACAATAACTTTTCTTTTTCTTTTAATTTCTTTTGCATAAATTAAAATCTTTCCTTAATTTTATTAAATTTTTTGTAAATTAATTTTACATTATTATTAAAACAAATTATTGATATTCTTATTTTACACATATATAGTGTTTATAATAAAAAAACCTCTAATTTATTTAAAGAAATACAAATTTTAAAAAAAAGAAAGTTATATAAATAAAAAAGTAAATTATAAACAAAAATAATATATAAAATTCTAGTAATACTATAATAATAAAAAAATATTAGATAATAGTAATAAAAAAAGAGTCTCAGACTCTTTTTTTATTATATTAACGTTTTGAAAACTGCGGTGCTTTTCTGGCTGCTTTTAAACCATATTTTTTACGTTCTTTTTTACGTGCATCACGAGTTAATAATCCAAATTGTCTTAATAATACTCGATAATCTTCTGACACCTTAACTAAAACATTAGATAAAGCTAAACGTGCTGCACCAGCTTGACCAGTTCTTCCGCCACCTTCAACTTTGATATTAATTTCAAAGTTTTCTAACGTATTAGTTACTTTTAAAGGTAATAACATATCTTGAACTAAGATTTCTTGTTCTAAATATTTTAAAGGCTCAAAACCATTAATTAATATTTTTGATTGACCAGTATTTTTTAAATGAACACGGGCAGTTGACGTTTTACGTCCGCCTGAACTTGAATAAGTTACGGGTTTATTAGATGTTGTCATAAAAGTCTACTCCTCTTGGCCTAATATTAAAACTTCGGGGTTTTGGGCTTGATGTTGATGTTGATCATGGTTATAAACATGAAGATGTGTAAATTGCTTACGACCTAAGGTAGTATTTGGTAGCATACCTTTAATCGCTATCTCTACTAATTCAGAAGCATCTTTAGCAATCATACTTTGTGCATTACGTACACGTAATCCACCAGGATATTGTGAATGGTTATAATACTTCTTATCTTGTAATTTATTACCTGTTAATTTAATTTTGTTTGCATTAATAATAATGATATAATCTCCACAATCTAAATGTGGTGTAAATGAAGGTTTATTTTTACCACGCAATATCATTGCAACTTTAGTTGCAAGACGTCCTAAAATTAAACCACTGGCATCAATAACATATCACTTTTTTTCAATGTTACTGAAATTCATTGTTGTTTGACGCATTTTTTTCTCCTTACAGTGTAATTTTTACCGGGACTACATTGCTTAAAGCATTAATAATTATATAGAAACTTATTTAAAAAAACAAGTATTATCAAAGATTTAATAATTATTTTTACACAAAATTATGGATTACAAAATAAATAATTAAAAGTTATAACTAACTCTTAGAACCTGTTTAGAATCTTTTAGAAAATAATGTAAAATTACTATATATTTTAAAATAAGAGGTATATATGCATAAAAATTATCCAAGTCATGTTACTAAAGAACAATTTGAGAACATAAAATCAACTTTAGAAAACAGCAAAAAGAAAACAAAACCAAGAAATTTAGATTTATATGAAGTGTTTTGTGCAGTTTTATATGTATTAAAAAGTGGTTGTCAATGAAGAATGTTACCAAAAAATTTTCCAAAATGACAAACTGTATATTATTATTTCCAAATTTGAAGTAAAAACAATGATAAAGAACCTAGTGTATTGCAATTAATTTTAAAAAAAATTAGTTAAAAAGATTCGTATTAAGAATCATCGAAAAGAAAAAACTAGTTTTTGTATAATTGATTCGCAAAGTGTTAAAAATACAGATACTACTGAAAATAAAGGTTATGATGCTGGTAAAAAGATTTCAGGAATAAAACGTCATATTGCAGTTGATACGCAAGGTTTACCACATGCAATTTACATAACTACAGCAGAAAAAACAGATCGTAATAGTGCTATCATAATGATTAAAAGTGAAAAAGAAAATCTTTCTACAGTTCAAAAAATAATAGTAGATGCTGGCTATACTGGTGAAAAATTTGCTTCTGCAATCAAAACAATCATAAATGCAAATGTTGAAGTTGTAAAACGTAATGAATTACATTCTTTTGTAGTACGGTGGTTAGCCCTAATTACTGGACCATATTTTGATAGATATTTCTAAATTTTTATTTGTAATATTGGTGGTTTTAAAAATTTAGAATGTATTCTTTCATAATTATAAAACATAACATATTGATTTACATCATTAATAGCTTCATTGATTGTTAAATATTGATTTGAGTCTTTAGGCAATCATTCTTGAGATAAATGTGAAAATCAATTTTCAGATATGACATTACCGCCAATATCATATGGTTGTTTTTTGCTTAAAATTATTTGTTTGTTTTTTGCTCATTTTGTAATTTCTTGACAATAAAATTCGTTGGCGTTATCTGAATGTAAAATAACGTTTTTTATTTGATTTCAAGAAAATTGGTTGTTTATTTTTTCAAGTGCAGGAAGAATTAAATCTTGATATGATTTATTTGAAAATGTATTATAACTAACAACATTATTTGAATAAAAATCAATAATTACAAAAAGATATAGTCAACCTTCTTTGGTGTTTATTTGTTTAGTATCCATTGATCAAATTTGATTTGAAGCGGTTGTACTTTTGTAATCTTTGTTTACTTTATCCATTGTAGGTATTCACTTATTTGGATTTTTTTTGTTTTTAGGATAGTTATTTTTAGTTTGTTTTAATCCTTGAATATTGTGTTTTTTCATAATTTTTCGCATTTGTTTTGTTGATAATTCTATATTTAAAATGATATTTTTCTCTTGTTTTAATCACTCTTTAAAAGCTGAAAAAATTCTTAAATATCCATAAATTCTACCTTTTCTTGTAGAATGAAATTCGATTAAAAGTTGGCATAATTCTTGATATTTATGATTGCAATTAATAATATGATTTTTTTCTTTTTTAATAAGTTTTTGTTTATTTTTTAAAAAGTAATATGTTGATCTGTTTAATTGAAGATATTGACATAAGTTTCTAATTGAATATTGATTTTTGCAATCATCGATAATTTTAATTTTTTCTTTGATATTTAATTTGTTAATTATTAATGCTATTTGTTTAATTTTATCCATTAATAAAAATCCTTTCAGGTCAAAATTAGTGTTCATTATATAACACAATTGTTTTTAGAATACATTCAGATTTTTTAAATTAATGGTCTAGTAAAAAGGGCTAAGTGGCCCCTCCAAAAACATACAAAACACAACAAGATACAATTTACAAAAATGAAAATGGAGAAGAAATAAAAACTAATATAGAAGATTTGTCAAAGATAGAAAGTAAAGAGGTTGTTCAAATTGGTTTTTATAAAAATCAACAAGGTGAAATTCAAGTGGTTAAAATGCCAAGAATAATTGAAAAAGTACCTGACAAACTACCATCAGAAATAACATCTTTGAGAGAAATGTTTTCTGGTAGCTCAAAATTCAACCAAGACATTTCAAACTGAGACACTTCAAAAGTGACAAACATGACATCAATGTTTTCTCTTAGAACCTGTTTAGAATCTTTTAGAAAATAATGTAAAATTACTATATATTTTAAAATAAGAGGTATATATGCATAAAAATTATCCAAGTCATGTTACTAAAGAACAATTTGAGAACATAAAATCAACTTTAGAAAACAGCAAAAAGAAAACAAAACCAAGAAATTTAGATTTATATGAAGTGTTTTGTGCAGTTTTATATGTATTAAAAAGTGGTTGTCAATGAAGAATGTTACCAAAAAATTTTCCAAAATGACAAACTGTATATTATTATTTCCAAATTTGAAGTAAAAACAATGATAAAGAACCTAGTGTATTGCAATTAATTTTAAAAAAAATTAGTTAAAAAGATTCGTATTAAGAATCATCGAAAAGAAAAAACTAGTTTTTGTATAATTGATTCGCAAAGTGTTAAAAATACAGATACTACTGAAAATAAAGGTTATGATGCTGGTAAAAAGATTTCAGGAATAAAACGTCATATTGCAGTTGATACGCAAGGTTTACCACATGCAATTTACATAACTACAGCAGAAAAAACAGATCGTAATAGTGCTATCATAATGATTAAAAGTGAAAAAGAAAATCGGGAGGTTCCCAAAAAAGTAGGAAGATGAATTACTATAAAAATAAATTCTTTTCAAAATTACCATTTAAAAATGATGATAGACAAATTAAATTCTCTTTTACCCTTAAATTTAATATTCGACGTATTTTAAAAAAAATAAAAGATACATTTTGTAAGTTAAATTAAAATTATTATCAAGGAAAAAGACAAGAAATAATCTTGTCTTTTTTTGTAATTGTAAAATTTTAAAATTTTTAATAACCCTCTTTAATACTATTATCAACACGTGTTAAGGAACTAAAAAAGTGAACTACAACACAGTTGTTAAAAATAGTAGCTAGCATGTGGACTTGCATGGATAAATAAAAAGTGGAGTGATACCTAATAAAATATACTAACCATTAATGGTAATTCTTGGGGTGGGAGCGAATTGGAAACTAGTATATATAGACCTGTTGTAGGGACCTATTGTATTAATTCTATTATTTATTTAACCAACCTTGCCACTCCCCAGTGAGCAAGTGTTGGTTTTATTTTTTATTTTTTTTGAAAAATTTTTTTGGGCGAGAAAATAAATTTCAAACTTGTAAAAAAAATTGAGCGGTGCCGGTTCAATTAAAATATTAATTTGTTTAACACAAATTAAATAAATATTGAATCGAATGCCTCAATGTTTTTTAAAATTTCACAATTTATTTTTGAGCCCAGAATTGCTGGAATGAATAAAACGAATAGTAGTATTATTAATAATCTAAAAATCAAAATATATGTTCTTTATGCTAGAAGCAACAGAACATATTAGGAAAGGATTATTATGCAAATAGAATTTAAAAAAGAACAAATTGTTAAAGATAGACCACAATCTATTCTTATTGATTATGGTGAATATAAATTACAATGTCCAAAATGAATGGTTAAAAATAATAGTTTTATTGCTGATGATAAATATACATATTGAGTTTTTAATTTAGAAAATATTAAAAGAGAATTAAGTGGTAATGAATTAATAAAATTATTAGAACCATATATTAAAGACCAAAAAATAACTGTTAATAAACCAACCGCTCCAAAAGAATAATTATCTTAATGATATAAAACTTGAATCATTAATATTTTATGAACAGCATAATAGTTGATTTATGGGTGAAATAACAGATAACAAAACTAAAATTACTAATCCTTGTTTTAAATATAACATTACGTGAGAAGAAAACAGAAAAGGTTTTAAAATAAATAATCCATATAAACATGATGATTTATCAATTAATTATATAGTTACTTCTTATAAAGAAATTTCAATTCATAATGAAAAAGTATTTTTGTTGAACATGTAAACAAAATAAATTAGATTATTTATTCTTTAATACTAATGATATAAAAACAAGAAAATATTTTTTAAGAGATAAAAATAGTAAAGCAATTTGTTATGACTGTATTTTAAATGTTAGGTTAAGTAGGAGGTATAAATATGAATAAACAAAAACCATTTTCTTATAAAGACCAAGAAATTATTAATAAATATAATAAAAAACGTAATCAAGAAATAACAAAAGAACATTTAAATAATATAGAAAAATTAAGAGAAATTTTTAAAAAAGAAGTAATTAATCAATATAAGGAAAATTTAATTTGTTCATTAAATATATTTTTGGGTCATTATATAGATGAATTTAAAAAAGAAGAAGATACATTTTATTTAAATAAATTAAAAGGTTCAATTGATATTATTCAAGTTTTAATTAATAAAATAAAATCCAATGAATTTGATTAATAATGCAATATGACTTAATTATTGGAATTGACCCCGCTGGAATTGGTAATAATGGAATTGTTATATATTCAAATGAAACTAATAATATTGTTTTTAATGAAACATTCAAAACTAAAACAGTTTTAGAAAGTAAATATATATATAAAGAATATTTTAAATTAATTAAAAAACAATTTATTAATCAAAAAATATTAGTTATTGTAGAAAATTTCTTTTTAAGCTCAAAACAATTATTAACTAATCCATTAGCAACATCCAAAATTATTGGTGCATTAATGGTATTAGTAGAAGATGTTATGAACTGAGATTATTTAGAAAGTGAACCAAAAAATAAAACTAAAATAGAAAATTATAAAGGAAATATAAAATTAACAAAACATGAACAAGATGCTTATAAGCATATTCAATATTATTTAAGGAATTATAAAAATGAAAGATAAAGCAAATTATGTCAAATTAACAGTAAAACTGAGTAACACTATTGAAGCAAAATATTACGAAAAAGGTAATAAAGAATTATATTATAGTGTTCGTGGTCAATGAAATGGATTAAACTACGTTACTTTAATTTTTAATAACCCAAAACTTTATAGACGCTGTATTTTATTAAACAAAAATGATGAAATTATTGTAACTGGTCAAATATTTAACACTTTAAACATTCCTAAAAATCGTGCATTTTGTTCAATAAATGTTAAATGATTTAAAAAATGAAAGGAATAAAAATGAATAAATGTAAACAATGTAAGAAAAGAATATGGTTAAGTAAAAATTGATGTATGAAATGCTTAGAAATAATGGTTAATAATTTAACTAAAAATAAGGAGAATTTGATTAATGAAGTGTAAATTAGATTGTAATAATGAACAATATATATTAGAAAAATACGAAAATGGAAGTCTAGAATCATTGTATTGTCTAAATCATTATATGAAAAAAAATGGTGAATTTGATAATGAATAAAGAAAAATTAATTGAAGATTTAGAAGAACGAATAACATGACTTACAAATGAAATATCTAATGTTAAATATTTTAAACAAATAGAATTTTATATATGAGAAAAAATATGTTTAAAAAATCTATTAATTAAAATTGAACAAGGAGAATTTGAATAATGATAATATTACCTACTTTGTTTGAAAATAAAGATGAAATTGAAATATTATCACCATTTCCAAAAGCAATTCATACAAGTAATGATATTAGAGCAATTATTTTAAGACAATATCCAAATGTTAAATCAAAACACATAATTGTTTCTGACCCCGAAAGTAATGTTGCATTAATAGTTGGTGATAATGATGTTTATCAAGGTTGAATTAAAGTAACAATTAAAAAATTAGAAATAGAAAGAGAATAACCATGACTAAACGCGAATTTTTAATTAAATGAAATGTAGATGAAAAATTATTTTTTATTGATAATGTTGAATTTTGTACAAGTGACACATGTGTAATGTTTAATTGAAATGATAATTATTTAATGATTGATTGTTATTCAGAATACATGAATAAATTTATAGAACTATTAAATGATTTAAAACAAATTAAAGGAGAATAAACAAATGAAAAAGGAAAAAATTAAAATTAGAAATTATGAATTTGAATTAAATTCTTATGTAGTAGATTCCTTATTAGATGTTATAAGAGAACTGATAAAAACAAATAAAGGAGAATAAAATATGTTAGATGAAATTTTAAAAGTAATTTTTGATAGAGCAGATAAAAAAGAATTAATTAATATGATAGAAAGATTAATTCTTTGTACTAACAATAGAAAAGAAACAAAAAAATGAATTATTAGAGAATTTGATAAAAATGATTATGTTTTAGAAAAATTATTACAATTAGAAATACAAGGAGAAAAAAATGGATTATAAAGAAAAAATTAAAATTAGAATTCATGAATTTGAATTATATGATTATCAAGTAAATACTTTATTAGATATTGTAAGAGAAATGTTAAAAGCAAATAAAGGAGATTAAAATGCCAAACGAAAATACACAATCAAATTATACTTTAACTAAGTTAATAAGAACTGGTATAAGTCCAATTTGTGCAATGATTGGTACAAGTGCTTATTATGGTCAAGTAATAGATAATCCATTATTAGGTTCAATTAATAGTTTATTATTTGGTAAAAAATTAGGTTTAGATATTTGAAATTTAAATCAAAGACCAAATACAAAAACTAAATTAATTAATAGTAGTAAAAAAATCTTATTAGGTTTAGGAACAATTGGATTAGCAAATTATAGTAAATGAACAGAAAATAATATTAATCCTATTATTCCAACAACACCAATTCCAGTAACTACTACAACTACAACAGAAGGTCCTCCATGATTATTATTAAATAAACAAGAACATCAGTCATTAATGGATTGAGATACTTATATTTCATTAAATGCTTATGGTATATCAAATCTTATTAGTGGATTAACTGAGTTAATACCTAATAAATTTGAAAAAATAAGAAAGGTTTGTAATATGGCTACTGGTGGATGTTTGATTAGTAGTGGTGTAGCAATGGGTATAAATAATGATTTTAATAATGCTTATGCAATACCTACCATAATTGCTGGTGCAAGTGAAATTATTCATAATTTACTACCTATGGAAACTACAAATCATATTGAAGAAATGCAAGAAACACCATTTAATAATGAAACTGCAAGATTAATAAATGATAATAGATTCACAATTAATAGTGAAACAACTAGTCAATATGGTAGTGATAATATGAGTGAAGTACCATTAAATCATGATAATACTTCATTAAATTGAGATTATAATCACATGAGTTTATAAAGGAGGTGAATAATTGATGAATAAAGAAAAATTACTTGAATATTATAATCAGGAAATAAAAATATATAAAGAAAAAATAGAAGAATTCAATAAAGAAATATCTGTATTAGTAGAAATTATAAGTAATTTACAATCAATGATTGAAAGAATTAATGGTGGTCAATTTGATTAATAATTAGAAATAAAAAAATAAATAGTTGAAAGGAAAATATTGAAATGAAAGAATTTTTACATGAATTAATAATTATTGGAACAAGTGTTGGAACATTAATTTGCAGAGAAATTATTGTTTTATTAAAAAGATTTATCACAACTCCAAAACATGTTAGAGCAAATAATAAAATTATCAAACATCAAAAAAAATTAGAAAAATTAAATGAAAAGATTAATAAAGGAGAAAAATAATATGACAAAAATTGAATTTAATGAAAAATATATAAAAAATAATATCAAAATTGATAGAGATTTTGATTTAGATATAGGAAATTGTTTTAAATTTTCTGATATTGATATATTAGAAAATGCAGTTAAAGATTATAAAAAACTAATAAGTGAAATGCCACAATTAGTTAAAGATTGATTATTGGGATAAGATTAGGAGAATATTAAATGTTAGAAAATGAAGATAATGTTCAACAAACAACTGAACCTTTAACTGAAAATAATGCTCAACAAGAAATAGAAAATAAAGTTAATGAAGCAGAAAATAAGTTAAATAAACTTAATCAAGAAATTAAAGAAAAAGAAATGATTAATATATTTAAAAAATATCAAGTTAAAACTGAATTTTATGATTTTTTAAAATTTAAAACAAGTAATCTAGAAAATTCAAAAATTGAAGAAACTATTAAAAAAATGATTAAAGAACAACCAGTATTTAAACAAACAATTAATACAGGTGGTAATAAACAAATAATTATTAATAATAAAACAAATGATAAAGAAAATTTTTTAATTAATTATAAAAAGAAAAATTATTTATAAACGAAAGGAAGAAATAAAATGTCAGTACCATTTAATCAAAATTTAGACAATACAGAGAGATTAGTAGAAGCACCAGAATTTATAGAGTTTTTTAAAATTTCAAATAGTCCATGGGCAAACTTTTTTCCTACTGAAATTGTTGACTCAGTAAATATTGAGTTTATTGTTAAAAAACCAAAAAAACCGGAAGTAAAAATTATTGCTTGGGATGATAAAAGTAAAAGATATGAATTACCATATGTTGATACAGATAAAATTAGTAAAAAAATAACTAAAAAATATCTTGCAGGAGAAATTATTGCAGATGTAGATTTAAAAGCAAATAATGGACAAAATTTATTAGATAGTATGCAATATGAAGTTGCAAATGATTTAGCAGATAAATTGGCAATTGATGATACACAAGCAATTGCAAAATTTGCTACTAAAATCGATATTGAAGATACAACACCAGTAGGCTATTTAAAATCAATGTTATCTGCTTGAAATACTTTGTTTCAATTTAGAAATATTGCAAATAGTAAATTTTTTATTACTAATGGTCTTTATGATAGTTTAGTTTATTTAGCAGATAATAAAGGTTTAATTACCGATAATCAGTTGGCACAACAATTACGTTTAAATGGAAATAATTTATATGTAAAAGGCGTATTATGTGAAATCGTTCTTGATGACTATATGATTTTTACTAATGATAAAAATGAACAACAATTAATGACCTTTATTTTAGCAACACCAAGAGCAATGAAAAGATACATGATAGAAAATACAGTTATTTATGTAGATTTTATTAAAGATGATAAAGCAGGAAGAGCATATAAAGTTGCTGGTGAAGTTGTTGGAGAAGCAATCCCATATATTTCTAATAATGAAACAACATCAAGATGAATGTTATGTGGAGTTATTAAAACAGAAAAAAATGATTTAAAAACTAAAATTACAGTTTTAACAACAAATATTACTGCAAATGTTAATAACAATAACAATGAATTAAATACAGAAATAAAAAGTACTAATGAACTTAAATCATTAAATCCAAATTTAACAAATCCAACTATTAAATATTTTAGTGATGCACAAGGAAAAACTAATGTAAGTAATCAAAAACAAAAAGCAGGTGACTTATATATAACTATTGCTGCAAATGTTAATGATTTAAATTATAAAGGTTCAACAAATCCAATTAAAATAACTCTTAAATAAAGGAAATTAATATCATGCCAATTGGTACAACTAGTACAGCAATACTTTTAAACATAAATAAACCAAAACATACTAGAACAAGTAAACAACAAGAAAATAAAAGTTTTTGATGAGAAATTTTAGAAATGATTGGTGTACAAGTTATAGCAGTAGCACTTGCTCCTTTTACTGGTGGATTAAGTGAAAGTTTTGCACTTGGATTAGGTGCAAGTGATTTAATTGCTAGTATTAGTGCTGTTGGTGTAGAGTTTTTAACTGATTTTACTATTAATCAAGTTTATGATTATTTAAAAGGAAATGTAACATCATTAAATACTTTCTTTAATTTATTACCGGCATTTGCAGGACTTAATAAAATTAGTCGTGGTTATCGCACAACTAAATTTATTAAACTAGCACAAGAAACTAAAACATTAGAACAAGTTGGTATTAAAGAAGCAAAAAACTTACAAGAAATTATTAGTCAAGTAAGTGGAAAAGAAATTTTAACAGATAAAATTATTGGTAATAAACGTTATTTAATGAATTATAGTTTTACTCCTAATCGTGAAACAGTATTACGAGATTTAGGTTATGTTGCTGAAAGACAATATAAAAATAATTTTCAAAAATTAGAAGCACAGGAGTTAAAAAATTACTTATTATTACAAAATACATTAATAAAATTAAGTCCACAATTAACTCCTAAATTTAAAATTAAAGATATTGAAAAAGCAAATAATTTTTTAAAAAAATATAATACTGATTTAAAAAAAGTATTATCTATGAACCAACATGATTGATTAAATTTAGTTCATACAATACACACAGAAAATAGATATGGAAAAACTTTAATTTTGGATTTACAAAAAATTCGTGCTAATGCTATTAAATTTGATTTTAAAAAAAGTTCAATTCATAAGATTGTTTTAAATGCAAATAAATTGTTTAAATATTTGGATATTAGATTTTATTTAAAAAAAGGTTTAAATAAATTTTGAAAAAATACACCATATTTTGAAAAATTACGAGAAAGTATATATAAATTACAAGAAAAATTTGAAAAGTTGGAAAAACAAGCATTTGAAAAAATTAATAAATTAAAAGAAAAAACAACTGATTTATTTACTAGTGCAGAAAAAAGAGCAATTAAACATGCACAATTAATTCCATTAAATTCACCAGTATTTATGGGTTGTAAAATTCAACCTTTATCATTAGATAAATGTGCAATTACTATTTATCATCGCAATACTAAATATAAACCAATTACAGTTGTTGATAGTATTCTTAAAGCAGAAACTTTTGTTACTCAAATACATCCATTCCATTGATATCGTTGATATAGTGGTTGATACATTGGTTATGGTGTTAATCATAATAAATGATTAAAAGCAATAGCATTTGCTCCACCAGTGGTTCAACAAGTAATTAGAGATAGTTTTAAAGTATATAGAGAAATATTTAGAATAGTAAGAACTTATCATAAAGTAGTAAATGTTATTAATAATCCTATTGAAAATATTAATAAATCATTTAAAAGTGTTGGTTTAAAATTTTCAGTTAATACTTTATTTGGCACTGGACTATTACATCATTTAGAAAAATTTGCATATAGTCAAGTTGTAAAAAAAGGTAAGAAAAAGTTACAAAAAGAAATTATCCATATATCACATAGAAAAACTAAAACAAAAACTAAGCATTATAAAAAAGCATTTTTTAAGGAATGATAAATTATGATTAATAAACTTTGAACTGATGTCAGTCTTGAAAATTATAATAACTGATATCCATTAACTGGAAAAATTACAGAAACCCCACAGCAATATATACAGACATGACCTAATGTTAATGATTGATTTAAAACTTTTGCTATTCGTGCTCAAAATGATATTAATGCTTATCTTGATTTTATTTTATCTAAATTTCCTTTTGATAGTTTTAAAGATGAATTAATTAAAGAAACATTAAGAGATATGGTTTATGTAATGGTTGAACATTGAGTATTTAATCGTACACCAATTGAATTTAATGTTGATGCTACTATTCAATTTAATAATGGTAGTCAATTTAGTGCAAATAGTACTCCTACGATTAATGTTTGAGATTTAGCACCTAGTAGAATGAAAATATGAGCAAGATTAACAGAATTAAAACAAATATTTTCAAGTTATAATGATGATGAAATAGATATTGAAAAAATTGACTTAAAAGCATTTTATACTAGAAATCAAGTTGATGAATTAATTGAACAACAAAAAGAATTTACATTATCAAAACAAATTAAATTATATGATGATTTAGTTGATGATAATGAAAATGAAATATATAGAGGTCCTGTTAGTAAATTTGTTAATAAAGGTTATGTTGCAACAGATTATGATAAAGAAACTGAAACAATGATTTTAGATTGACCAGATGAAATTGGAACATTACCACCAGAAGCATTACAAAATAATCCACAAATTGGTGATTATACACATGCACCAACTTGTGATTTTTCTGCTAAACAACAAAAACGAATTACTACAAATGAAAATGAAATTACCAAATTAAATACTGAATTAATTAAAGCAAATGAAAATATTAATGATGTTAAAAATAATTGATTTAATATTGAAACTAGTCCTTTATGAAAGAAAGTTAAAAATGAAAATATTAAAACAGATACATGATGTATTATTGATTGAACATATTATTTTATCGATAGTAAACAACTTATTATAAGTAATAATAAATTAACTAAATCTAATATAAGAATTACTAATAGTCAAATAGAACAAAAGCAAATAATAATTGAAAATATTGATGTTAATATTGATAAAGTAACATTATTATATGATGTTGATTTAATAAAGTTTATTGCTACTAATAACACAAAAAAGTATAAACCAATAATTCATAATATATATCAATATCAAGGAATAGGTACACCAACTGAATTTATAGCAGAAGAAAATACTGAACGTGATTATTATACAAAAATAGAAACTAATAATTTATTAGATAAAAAACAAAATAAATTAATTGCTGGTACTAATATAACTATTGATGAAAATAATAAAATTAGTGCTACTGGTGGTAGTGGTGAATCATTATGAGAAGTAGACTCTAATTCGCCTAATATTATTCAACCTAAAGAAAAAAGATTAATTACTGCTAATAATAAAAGAATTGTTTATATTGGTGAACCAGAACAAGAAAAAGATGCAACTACAAAAAAATATGTTGATGAAAAAATTGACAAAAAACAAAATAAATTATTATTGATAAATGAAAATATGACATATGGAGAATTAAAATATAATAAATTACCAACTGGTCAATTTGGTGATGATTTAGGAATACCACCTAATAAAGTTATTAAACAATGAATTAGTGAAAGTGTAAATAAAAAACAAGATAAAATAGATAATTTACAAGATAAGATTTTTAATAATAAAGATGATAAAGATAGTACTACAAGATTAGTTACTGAAGTTATTAAAACTAATGTTGGTGGTAAAACTTTAATTTATAGAAATAATCCAGTTATAACTGATGATTTAGATATTCCAAATAAGAAATATATAGATGAAAAAATAGATAAAAAGCAAGATAAAGAAAATTGAGTTGTAATAGGAAATAGAGTTGATAATAGAACATGAGATAATTTTGATATTCAACTTAATAAAACATATCGGGTATTTATAACATGACACAGAAATGCACCTGAACAAAATGGTTATCCATTAATGTTATTGTTTAAATCAGCAAAAGCAGTTGGAACTGGTACATGAACTCTTTTAATTGGTAAAATTGATAATAAAGATGCTTCTTTAATTCTTAAGGCTGATTATACTAAATCTAATAAGTGAAGTTTATTTATTAAATGTGAAATTGATGGTGGTGCTATATTTAGTTTTGAAGAATTAAAAGAAAATACTTATCAAATTAAAAGCAATACATTAGATATTACTTCACCAAATGTAATTAATATAGATAAACCAATTAAAATTAGTTCAAAAAGTTTAGAAACTAATGAAATAGAAGAAAATATTTGAGATATTGAATTAAAAAATAATCCAACACCAATTCCAAGTGGTTCAAATTGAAAAGAAGTAGGAACAAGAGAAAAAAATAAATGAGATAATTGACAAATTACTTATGATTTTCAAGAGAATAAACATTATAGAGTTTATTATTCTTGAAGTATATATAATCCAGTTTATACTATTCAAGAATTTATTATAACTAATAAAAAAATTGCTGGTGTACAAATACAAACCTTTAATGATAGTGCTAATATAGTAATTTTATCAGTTCAACATGCAAAATTGATTACTATTTATACTGTAAAAGGTAATTTAAAAGGTAATGTATGAAAATTAGAAGAATTACAGGAATAATATTATGTTTTTTAAAATAATAAAAATTATTTTAGGTTTAATAGGAGTTTTATTATCTTCTGCAACAGCAGGTTTAATTATATTTATTATAGTAAAAATTGTATTAAAAATTAATCAAATATTTTAGAAAGGTGGTGAATATTATGTTAAATCCATTTAAGAGAAAAGAAAAAAGTAATATTAGTGATAATCAAAATGAAAAAGTAAAATTTTTAAATAATAAAAATAAAAGTACACATGCTTCCATTTTAAATTATTTTGGTTTTAATGATTTTAATCATGAAACTTATTTTACTGATTTTGTAGCAGAAAATAATGCTAATTTATATAATGCTCCATTAGATATTAATAATGAAACTATTAAACAATATTTAATTAAACAAGAGTTTTATAGAAAAAATTGAAATTCTATTTTTAAATTAAGTAAATTAGGAATTAGTGGTTATTTAATTTTTATTGCTAATGATGATTTATATTTTCAAGTAGTAGATATCCAACAAAGAGTTTATGATATTACTGGTAAATTAATTCAATGTACTATTTTTTATGATAGTTATCAACAAAATGCACAAATTGTAAGATTATTTGAAGTTTATACATTAAATAATGAACAAGTAACTATTAATCGTGCAATTTATAGTATTAGTGATAATAAAAAACAATTTCCATTAGATTTTAGAACATATAGTAATAACCCTAATTTAGCACAAGAACAAACACTAAATATTAACTATATACCAATAGCAATTATGCGAAATAAAGCAAATGAGTTAGCAGATTGTGATAAAGTAATGGATAAAATTAAAGCATTAGATGTTATTTATGAACAAATTGTTTTAGATACCATTTTAAATTCACCTAAATTTATATTTAGTCAAACTTATGGTAATGTTCAATCAGCATTAGAAGAAGCAGTAAGAACTTTGGTTACTAAAAACTACATATTTAAAAGTGGTGGAGATAATAATGAACAAAACGAAAATATCAATATGACAAATAGCAACTTTAAAGGTAAAAACTTAACTGATATATATGATTGAAATGTTAATGAAATATTTAAACGTTGTGGTATTCATATACCAAGTCAAAAGAAATCTGCACAACAATCAGTACCCGAAAGTACAGCAGTAAATATTTCAACCATTAATTATATTGAACAAAAATTATGACAATTTAATATTGATATTCTTAAATTTATTCAAATATTAGTACGTTTAGATAAAGATTTATTAAATAGTAAAACATTTAATATTAATGATGAACAAGAAATTAATAATTTAACAGTTAAACTACAATTATTTAATCCCGAAAATAACCAATTAATAGGAGAGAACAATGGAAAACAACAACAAACCACAAACGAAGTTTCCACAGAAACAAACTAAACTTAATCAAGCAGAAGTTGAAAATGATTATTTAATAGATAATATTCCTTATGATTTTACTAATATGATGAGAGCAACTAGTGACCCAGATATTAATAGAGCATACGATGAATTTAAAAAAAGAACGATTTATATTTATGAAATTGAACGTTTATTTAAAAATAATGAAAATAATAGTTTAAAATTTTCAGCAAATACTATTAAAATTGGTTTTATTGATATTGATAAAGTATTAAAAACTACTGCTGTTGAAACATCTGATTTTACTATGCAATTAAATCAAAGAGCAAGTACCAATATTAATGATAATACAATTGAATATAGTATGACTGATATTAAAAATTTAATATTTCAAGAAATAAATTTACTAAATCAATTTAAGTTATATGCTGTATCTATTAATGAACCATTAACTGAAAATAATATTGATAATTTATATATCATTAATAATTATTCACAACCTTATCAAAATCCAAAAACAAGAAGTACTAAAAGTATAACTATTATTAAAATTAAAGATTTTAAAACAAGAGATGGTTATCCAATTATTATTAAATTACAAAAACCATTAGATAAAGATACCAAAGTAATTGGTTTAAAAATTAAAGCCCCTAGAAGCATGATTTTTGGCAATATAAAGGTACTTGGCGAAGTTGATAATATGGAAGTATACCCAAAGTTGTTTGTTAAAGATAAGATAGCATTTCCACTGTTATCAATGCCTATTGAAACTCAACCAAAAGTTAGAATATTACAACAATGATTTAGTGAACAAATCTTACCTTGAAAATTAGCAAAACAATTTATAGGACAAGAAAAATCAGTTTTAGATTTAATTGCTATTGGTGGTGGTAAAGAAACAAGAAAAGAAATAATTAAAAACGCAAGAGTTACACATGCTTGATTAGGATATTTTTTAAGTTCTTATTCTTTTGGAGAATGACCATTAAAAGAAAAGAAAGAACTTAAAGATAAAGAAGTATGAAAAATTCAGAGTGGTCCAATTGGAAAAGAATATACAAGTATTGCTACATATGATAAATTTGATGATATTGAAGTTGAAATAAGTGATAAACCAACAATTGATAGTTTACAAAAAGTATTATTAGATATGCTATCTTATACATATAACTACAATAGAAATTTTGAAGGTGCTAAATATAATGATAAAACTGGTAAGCCCGATAATGATATAGCAAAATTAAGAGCAAAATTTGAAGGACAAAAACCTGATGAAGTAATAACTAATTTGTTTAAACAATGAGAATTAGATTATCCAAATTATATAAATTTATTACAAGTTAAAATATTTAAACAAATATTTATAATGTTATCAAAATATATTTATTCAAGTATGTCAATTAATAAAGGTTTAAATGATGATAATAAAATTTTATTACCTTATTTTTTCAAATTAAAATCAAAACCAATACATCAAAATGAAGATAAAATTTGAGAGTATAAAGATATAAAAGTTATATTACAATCTTCATATTTTGATTTGACCGATATTAATAATATCAAATTAAAAAATAATGATATTAGTCAAAATGAATTATTTAAACTTGATGATAATCAATTTAATTGATTATCAATTACAAACGAATTAGAAAGTAATAATATACCTTCATTAATTCCTGCTGATTGAACATTAGCTAATGGTGAATATGGAAAATACTTTACAAGAACAATTATTAGTAATAATAAAATTGAAAATGCTTTAAATTTATATGGTTCAAATAAATCTCGACTATTTTCTAAATTAGAATTTTATAAAGAAATTTTAAAAATTGATAATAATATTGAATTTGAATTACAAATTGAAAATCCCATTAATAATTTAAATCGGATTGAAATTAGTGGGATATTTGGTGCTGGTAATTATAATTTAATTTTAATAACAGATAAACAAGAAATAAACTTACAAAATATTAATTTATTTGATAAATATAATGAAAACATTTCTTATATAAATTTAGAGATATAATTATTCAAAATAATTATCTGTATAAGTACCATCTCATTTTATATCTTCATCATGATGTTTAACTTTAGCAAAATATAATTCAGTTTTATTAGGACTATCCCATTTATTTCATCAAATAGTTGTTGTTCCTAATACTACTTCTCCATTTGGTTCTAAATAGGATTTAACATTAGTACCTATATTATGAGTAAGCACCCCCCCATGATTAATCCTATTGTTCCAGTTGTTGCACCAGTTAGTGCTAATGCTAATGTTATTTTACTTAAATTTGTTTTTATTCATGTTTTCATATTAAATTACTCCTTACTTATATTTTTATAAAATTGTACAACGTTTTGAACAACATTTACTTTTTTTGATATTTTGTTTTTGTTTATTGTTTTTTATTTTTTTATCTTCTACTACTTCATTTAAATTTATATGTTCTCATACTTCTTCATTATAAGTGATTGATTGTCTAACTCCATTTATATTATCTACATATCATGTTGTTGTATTATTTTTAGATTTTTTCATATTAAATTACTCCTTTTTTCCTTGATTTTACTTATAAATTGTACTATTTTTGATTATTTTTACAAGTATGCTTTTAAATGCAAAATAACGCCTAAATTAAAGGCGTTTATTTTATGAGACCTATACTATTAATTATATTGAAATTGTTTATTATATTTTAAATATGAAAGTGGTTTTTTAAATATTTTTGATTTAATTTTAAATTACACTTATATATGTATATAATAAACAAGTAAATTAATTTTTTAAAAATATTTACAATAAATTTAGATTTTTTTAAAATAGTTAGGAGAAAAAATATGAGTTTTAATTACTTATGAACTTTAAATGAAGCAACTAAAAGAATGTATCAATCATTTAGAGATGATGTAAAAAATCAATGAGAAAAAACAGATTGAAGAATATTAAAAGAAAGAGATAGAAAATATATTCCAGTTAAAATTAAAGAAAGAACTAGAAATACTATCAATGGTCTTGTTACTTATAACTGTCGTGATTATAAATATTATGATGAACAATTAAAAAAATGAGTAAGAGTTTGTTTATTAGATGAAGAATTGCAATTACCTAAATACAAAAGGACTTGTCAAGATATCAAAAATAATGTTATTAAACATTTTGCAGATGGAAAAAAATATCGTGATATTTTACATACTATGAAACAAACAAAATTTAGTACAACAAGTATTGGAAGAGTATTTCAAGAATATCAAGTCAATAAATTGGATGTTCCTAAAATAAAATTAGAACCAAATCAATTTATTTATATTAGTATTGATGATGGACATCGTAAGTTTTGAAAATTTAAACGTAATTCTGGTAAATATTCAATGCGCTTAGTATTATTTTGTACAGATAATATTAATCATAAATTAGTTAATAAAAGAGTAGATGTAATAATAAGACCAACAAAAACAGCAATTGGTGTTAAAAAAACTGCTGAATTTATTTTACAACAAGGAAATAGATTTTTTGAAAATTTTGACCAAGCAAAAATTATTATTTGTGGTGATAGTGCAGAATGAATTAAAGATGTTGCTGATTATTTAGGTGCACAATTTGTTTTAGATAAATTCCATTTAGTTAAAAAGTTATATGTAGGAATAATTGCTGGAAATAAAGGAAAATATTGAAACGAATATAATACTTGTAGAAATTTTATTGAAAATGGTCAATATGATGAGTTAATAAAATATATGAATGAAATATTAAAAAATCATAAAAAATTAAAAAAACAATATTTTAAAAATAATAAACAAGGTATTCAAAATCAAGGTGCTAAATGAAATATATAGCTAACTAAAGTAATGTTTACTCATATCTTGAAAAACAAAATCAATCGCGTTTTTAATATTTGGTCAATAATTTGGTAATATTTTTCTTATATTATGTTTTATAGCAAATCAAAAATGTTCAATTGGATTTAAATTAGGAGAATATGGTGGAAGAAATAATAGTTTGCATCCAGCATTTTCAATTAATTGTTTTGTTGCTTTAGATTTATGAAACGTCGCATTATCTAAAACTATAATTTGTCCACACTTTAATACTGGAATTAGTATATTTTTAACATATGATTCAAAAATTTTACTATTGCAATGTCCTTCAAATGCTCATAGAGCTTTTAATTTACCTTTATTTAGTGCACCAATTATACTCATTCTCTTTATTTTATATGCAGGTTTATTATCAAATAATCTTTTACCTTTTTCAGACCAACCATATTTATAAAATTCATTATCATCAATTCCAGATTCATCAATATATACCAAATCTTCATTCATTATTTTCGCTATTTCTTTTAAAAAATCTTCTTGTTTATTTTTATCTCTTTGTTCATATAGAAAAGTTTTTTTTATATAGCTAACTAAAGTAATGTTTACTCATATCTTGAAAAACAAAATCAATCGCGTTTTTAATATTTGGTCAATAATTTGGTAATATTTTTCTTATATTATGTTTTATAGCAAATCAAAAATGTTCAATTGGATTTAAATTAGGAGAATATGGTGGAAGAAATAATAGTTTGCATCCAGCATTTTCAATTAATTGTTTTGTTGCTTTAGATTTATGAAACGTCGCATTATCTAAAACTATAATTTGTCCACACTTTAATACTGGAATTAGTATATTTTTAACATATGATTCAAAAATTTTACTATTGCAATGTCCTTCAAATGCTCATAGAGCTTTTAATTTACCTTTATTTAGTGCACCAATTATACTCATTCTCTTTATTTTATATGCAGGTTTATTATCAAATAATCTTTTACCTTTTTCAGACCAACCATATTTATAAAATTCATTATCATCAATTCCAGATTCATCAATATATACCAAATCTTCATTCATTATTTTCGCTATTTCTTTTAAAAAATCTTCTTGTTTATTTTTATCTCTTTGTTCATATAGAAAAGTTTTTTTTATATGTATAATTTAGTTTTTTGAAATAGTTATAAACTGTTTCTTTTGTCATATCACCAAATTTTTCAATTACTTTTTGAACTGTAACATCTTTATTTTCTGCTAAATAATTTTTTAATTCATCTAAATCCTTTATTTTGTGGCTATGTCCTTTTTGATAATTCAAAATTGGTTTTATATTTCCGGTTTTTTGCTTTCTTTTTCTTCATAAAAATAAAGTCTTTCTAGTGATATTGAACACTTTACAAATTTCTTTAATTTTCATGTTTTTACTTTCATAAACTTCTATTACTTTTCTTCGTAAGTCCTCACTGTATGGTTTTGGCATAATTTAATCTTCCTAATCTATTTTAATTATTGCTGAATTATACTTGTAAGTGCAAGAATTGTTTAAATTACATATTATTATTTTACATTATTTATGAGTAAACATTACTTTCGTTAGCTATATGTATAATTTAGTTTTTTGAAATAGTTATAAACTGTTTCTTTTGTCATATCACCAAATTTTTCAATTACTTTTTGAACTGTAACATCTTTATTTTCTGCTAAATAATTTTTTAATTCATCTAAATCCTTTATTTTGTGGCTATGTCCTTTTTGATAATTCAAAATTGGTTTTATATTTCCGGTTTTTTGCTTTCTTTTTCTTCATAAAAATAAAGTCTTTCTAGTGATATTGAACACTTTACAAATTTCTTTAATTTTCATGTTTTTACTTTCATAAACTTCTATTACTTTTCTTCGTAAGTCCTCACTGTATGGTTTTGGCATAATTTAATCTTCCTAATCTATTTTAATTATTGCTGAATTATACTTGTAAGTGCAAGAATTGTTTAAATTACATATTATTATTTTACATTATTTATGAGTAAACATTACTTTCGTTAGCTATAGGTACTTTTGCTGAAAGTAATTTTTGATATATTTTAAAAGAAATGCTTGGTAATAGAACATATAGTATAAATATTTATATTAAAATGGTTATTTTTAAGTGTAATCTTGTAAATTCCAAAACATAATCAAAATTTTTTATTAAAATATTAAAAACTTATTAAATTAAAAGTTAATAAGAATTTTTGTTGTGTATTTATATTAAATGTTCTTATTGATTTTTTCAATATTTGTATTTTAATTGAAATTAATTTAATTTAGTAGTAAAATGTATTTACAATTGCATATAATTACAGTTATTTCTTGTCTATAATTTGAAAGAAATGTTTAAAAAGTAATTATATCCTCCGTTTTTGTTACCGTCCCAAGAAAATCTTTCTACAGTTCAAAAAATAATAGTAGATGCTGGCTATACTGGTGAAAAATTTGCTTCTGCAATCAAAACAATCATAAATGCAAATGTTGAAGTTGTAAAACGTAATGAATTACATTCTTTTGTAGTACTACCAAAAAGATGAGTTGTAGAACGAAGCTTTGCATGATTAGAAAAATGCAGAAGATTATGAAAAAATTGTGAAAGAAAACTAAATACTAGTTTACAAATGGTTGTTCTTTCCTTTATTTCAATTTTATTAAAAAGATTCTAAACAGGTTCTTACACAATCATTCAATCAAAATATTTCAAAATGAAATGTTTCAAATGTAACAACTATGCATAATATGTTTGGTGGTGCTTCAAAATTCAATCAAGATCTTTCAAAGTGAAATACTTCTAATGTAACAAATATTAGTTACATGTTTTACTATGCAAAATACTTTAATGGAAATATTTTAAACTGAAATACTTCTAAAGTAACAGATATGAGTTACATGTTTTGTAATGCTCTTGAATTTGATAAAGAGCTTTCAAAATGAAATACTTCTAAAGTAACAGACATGCGTAGTATGTTTGCTGGTGCTGAAAAATTTAATCAAGATCTTTCAAATTGAGATACTTCTAATGTAAAAGATATGAATTTTATGTTCTATGATGCAAAAAAATTTAATCAAGATATTTCAAAATGAAATGTAAAAAAAGTCATAGAATATATTGACTTTTTCTGGAATTCAGGAATAACTGATGACAAAAAAATACCAAAATTCAATAACTAACTTTTTTAAATTAAATACTAAATTTTATTATATAAATTTAAATTATTTTTTAAAAATAATAATAACTAAAATTTAATGATATTTAATTGCAAAAATGAAAAATAATATTTGACAAATAACATTACTTATCCTATAATTAACAAGCATTCACGAAAGCAGCAAATAAGTATTATTAAGTTGCAAATAGTTTACCCTCAAAGATTATTCTTTTTATTAGTAGAATTTTCTATTAATCTTAATAGTAACCAGTGCTGTTCTGGCGAATTGTAAACTATCTTAATGAGAACTTATTAAAGTCTCTTTGTGTTTGTATACATTCCAAGGAGGTTTTTATTATGTCAAGATATACTGGTCCGGTTTTTAGAAAATCAAGAAGATTAAACTTCTCAATTCTTGAATCTGGTAAAGAATTTGCAAAAGGAAAAAAGCGAACATTCGCTCCTGGACAACACGGTCAAAAAAGAATTAAACTTTCTAACTATGGATTACAATTACAAGAAAAACAAAAAATTCGTTTCACTTATGGTTTAAATGCTCGTCAAATGAAAAATTTATTTGATGAATCAAAAAAAACTCATGGTGTTACTGGTACTAACTTGT
This sequence comes from Spiroplasma endosymbiont of Dasysyrphus albostriatus, assembly GCF_964019495.1. NCBI lineage: Bacteria > Bacillati > Mycoplasmatota > Mollicutes > Entomoplasmatales > Spiroplasmataceae > Spiroplasma > Spiroplasma endosymbiont of Dasysyrphus albostriatus. The sequence continues at coordinate 54,403 of NZ_OZ026447.1, forward strand.
TGGTATTCTTAGAATCAAGATTAGATAATATTGTTTTTCGTTTAAGTTTATCTTTAACAAGAAAAGGTGCTCGTCAATTAGTAAATCATGGTCATGTTTTAGTTAATGGTAAAAAAGTTAATATTCCTTCATATCGTGTTAAAATAGGAGATAAAATTACTATTACTGAAAAAGCACAAAAAAATGCAAAAATTATTGAAGCATTAAGCGCTAATGCTTCAACATTACCATTTATTGAATTCAATAAAAAAACATTTATTGGTACATATGTACGTCATCCACTACGTGACGAACTAAATACTGATATTAATGAAGCATTAGTTGTTGAATCATATGGACGTGCTTAAAATTAATAATTAATTTAAAATCTGTTATCAATTGATAACAGATTTATTTTTTTAGATGGTAAATATCAATAAAATGGATGGGTTACAATTTATTGGACACTAATTACGTAGACAAGTAAACAAATTTGTTAAAAGAAAGGAACTATAATTATGGCCAATATTAACTCATATACCGATGAATTTAAAAAACAAATAGTAGCTTTATATCAAAGTGGCAAATCAGTATCTTGCCTTGCTAAAGAATATAATGTTACAAGAGCAGCTACTTACAATTGAATTAAGCAATTTAGTAATTCAGGAAGTTTTAAAACTAAAGATAATCGTTCTTTTGAAGAAAATGAATTAATTAAATTAAGAAAAGAATTAAAGCAATTACGAATGGAAAATGATATTTTAAAGCAAGCAGCACTAATAATAGGCAGAAAATAGAAATTATTGTCAAAAATAAAGCTAAATATAAAATTCGCACAATGTGTCGTTTTTTAAAAATATCTAAATCAACATATTATTTTAATTTAAAGAAAAAAGAAAATAAAATCAAAAATAATATTTATGATGAAGCTGTTATTAGTGCTTTTAAAGAAAATAAAGAAGTTTATGGTACTAGAAGATTAAAAAAAATTCTAGAAAACCAAGAAATTTATTTATCGCGCAGAAAAATTAAAAAAATTATGAATGAACATAATTTAATATCAAAATATACTAAATTATCATTCAAAAATCATAATAACAAAGTTAACGATAGTCAAATAACTAATCTTGTTAATAGAAAATTTAAGAATAGGATTAAAAATGAAGTTATTGTTAGTGATTTAACTTATGTACAAGTTAATGGTAGGTGAAACTATATTTGCCTATTAATAGACCTATTTAACCGCGAAATTATCGGACATAGTGTTGGAGTTAAAAAAGATGCATCATTAGTACATCAAGCATTTATGCAATCAAATCGCTGTTTAAAAGATATTCAAATATTTCATAGTGATCGCGGTAATGAATTTAACAATAAAATTATTGATAAACTTTTACTAGCATTCAACATTAACCGTTCTTTAAGTAAAAAAGGTTGTCCTTATGATAATGCTGTTGCTGAAGCAACTTTTAAAACTTTTAAAACCGAATTTATTAATGATAAAAATTTTACATCATTAATCCAATTAAAATTAGAATTATTTGATTACATCAATTGATATAACAATATAAGAATTCACAGCACTTTAAACTACTTAACTCCAGTTAAATATCAACAACAAATGTCTACCAAAAAATAGTCCTAAAAAGTGTTGCCATTCCAGTTCAATTTTATTTTTATTAAAAAGTACAAAATATAAAATAATATAGATTATTCAAAATAAAATATTAATACCAATAATTCAAACAATAGCATATATCAAAAATCCAATATTATCAGTTAATAAATTCTTAAATGAAGCAAAACTACCGGTAAGGTCACTAAACCATGGTGATACCATATTTTTAAAAGAATTTATTAACATTGGTTTAAATGCCAACATTAAACCAATACTAAGTAAATTACCAGCGCTAATAAATGTTAATGCTCTTCCCCCAATAAAAAAACCAGTAACAATACCAAAAATAATAATAGCAAAAATAATAATATCCCATAATAATGGAGAAACATTAATAAATATCATATTTAAATACCCTTCCTTATTTATGAACAACTATAAAATAATGACGCTTACCTTTTTTAATAACTGTTACTTGATTATTAATTGCATTTTTTTTACTAATAAGAAAATTTATATTGGTAATTTTTTCACCATTAACAACAATTGAACCTTGCATAATTAGTTCTCTTGCTATTCTTTTTGAATTACAAATTTGATTATTAACTAAAAAATCAATTATTTGTTCATTATGATTAAGATTAAAATGTGGTACATCTTTTAAAACGTGTAAAATCTCAGATGATTTCATTTGATGAATCCGGTCGTGGAAAAAAGCATTAGTAATATTAATAGCACTAAAATATCCATTTAATTTATGAATAAATACTGTTAATAAAGCTGCTAAAATCTTTTGTCCATAATGTTGCTTAACATCACTGTTATGAATTACTAAAATTTTTGCTATTTGTTCTTCACTAAATAAAGTTAAAGAATTAAAAAAAGTAGGCAAATCTTTATCTTCTTGATTAAATAAAAATTGATATAACTCATAAGGTGAAGTTTTTTCACTATTTAAAAATATAGCACCTTTTTCGCTTTTACCAAATTTTTCACCATTAGATTTAGTTAATAAATTAATAGTAATACCAGCAGCATAATGTTCATCACCTTTTTGTTTTCTAATTAAATCTAAACCGGAAGTAATATTTCCTCATTGATCACTACCACCAGATTGAATATAACATTGCTCTTTTTCATATAAATGATAAAAATCATACGCTTGTAATACCATATAAGAAAATTCAGTATAAGAAATTCCAGAATTTAAACGATTAGCAATCATTTCTTTGCCTAACATTTGATTAACATTAAAATGCTTACCAATATCACGCAAAAAAGTTGTAATTGTTAGTGGACCTAATCATGTTTGATTATTAATAATTTTAATTGGCTTAATTTTATTGTTTAATGTTCCCAATGGTAATTTTAAAAATGTAATTCAAGTTTCTACATAACTATCACAATAATTTAACAATTGTTTAAAGGAAAGATTATTTAAATCACTTTTCATAGTAATTCACTTTTGATCAAAATTACAAATTTCATATAAAGTTTTTAGTAATGATGCTGATAATCCTAATTCTTCTCAAGGTAAGGGCAATGTTTTTAAAATACTACTTAAAGTTTGTTGATATTGATTATTTGGATTAATACTTTTAATAATCATCTCTAATGTTTCATATTCTTTATCATTTAATAAATTACATGTTTTAATTAATTCTAATGATGTTAAATTATCAATATTTTCATAACTTAATAATGTCACTAACTGCTCTTTTATTTTTCTAACATTAGTTTGTAACACATTTTCATCTAATAAATTACGTTCTTTATTTTTACCACTTGGATCACCAATCATTGCTGTTGTACCACCAATAACAGCAATTGGTTGAAAACCAAATATAGCAAAACGATGCAATAAAATAATTTGTAGTAAATTACCTAAATGTAATGAATCATTACTTGGATCAAAACCACAATATATTCCTTTTCCTAATTTTCCTGCATTAATTACTTTATCTATGCTACTAATATCTTTTAAGATATTACGTCATTTTAATTCGTCAATAATATTGGATTTTATTATATTATTCATAGCATCTCCTATTTATTTTCATCTAAAATATCATCAACTAACAAATCAATAGTTGTAATAACTGTATCGTTATTATTACTTGCATTATTGTAATTAATAGATGTAGTTTCTTTAAATATTTTATCGCGAAATTCTAGATAGCGCGATGGTAAACTATCATATATTTGTTGTTGTTCTCTATTTTTTTTAATTTGTGCAATTCTAGTATTATCAAGATTACTAGAATTATTATACGCTACTTCTTTTTCACGAAAAATATTTTCTTTAGTTTTTTTATCAACATATTGCTCAATAGCGCTAGAACTACTATCGGCTTTTTTAATATTAATTGGAATCGTAGTTATTTTTTGATGATTAAGACCAAATATAGGTGAAATAATACTACTTAATTGATAAGGCTCTTTTTTAGCATTATCAACATTAGTAGTAACATTTTCAATTTCAACTTCTGTATTTTCTATTGTCATAATAACTCCTTAATGATAATCAATAATTAAATTATAACATTTTAATGATTAATTATTCCTAATATAAGGTGAATAATTTTCATAATCTTCATTAAGATAAAAAATTACTAGTGAATATCAATTAATTTTATAAAAAGTACTAATACTTTTCTCAAATTTATTTTTAATAAAAAATAAAATAATAAAAAAGTAGTACTTATTTATAAAGTACTACTAAAAGTGTATTAAATTGATTTTATTCAACACTAAATGTGTCATATAAATTTAAAGTATCAATATTATCAAACCCTACAGCAAAAAACTCACTAATAGATGAATCCAACCCATTAATTATTTTTAAGATTGCAACTAAAGATACGTTTCTTGTTCCTCTTTCAGCATCAGAAATATAATTACGATGTAGGCCGCTTGCTTCTCCAAGTTTCTCTTGTGAAAATTTTCTACCTTTTTGATTACGTAAAGTTTTCATTCGTTTTCCAAAAGCATTCAATAAATCTTGACGACCTTTGCTTAAAATTTCTTTCTTTTTCATTGTATGGCCTCCTCTTATACTTTTTATTATTAACTTACAATGTTTCTTGATACTTTTTCTTAATTTCGCGAATTAAATGATTAACCCCAGACTTAGTAATGACAAAATCAGTTTCTTGATAGTAAAGTTCACCCAATTCTGAAAGTGATGCTTCAGGATTTTTTAATCTTAAATTTGAAATAATTTGAGCTTTTAATGACAACGCTTTGAAAAGTTTTTTATCCTTTAAAACAGAAATCATTATAACTTGCTGGTCTCCAGCATTTAAAATTTTTTGTTGATTAGAAATATCAATATTATTAAAACGATTAATATTATTAAATAATTCTCGTGAAATGCGTTTATCTTCAAAAGCGAAAACTGCTTGTGGACAATCAATTATTTTTAAAAAGTCAGAAATTACATTAGATTTTTTTAGATAAAGCACCGTTTTATTACGACGTTTTATTGTTTTAAAGTTTAATTTAAAAATTTGTAATAAAATATTTTTAATTTTTTTAGCCAACATATCATTATGAAATTGTAATTCCAAATGGTAGTTAGGTGTTGAAGGAGAATTGATACTGCCAACTACAAGGAAGATTCCTGCGATATACGCTCTTATACAATGCTCTTTTATTATATGCTGGTGCATAGCTTCTTTCTCAATAAAAAGATATTTATCTTGAAGCATTAAATCATTAATAATAAAATCAATTTTATTATTAATACGAATATTATACACCTTTGGACGCTCAAATTTATTTAAAACATCCACCATAACTATCAATTTTACGTCTTTATATTGATTTTTTAAAAATTTATATATTAACCTAGTGGTTTTGTTATGAAAACTATGAATAATAATCTCATTATTTATTTTATCTGAATTTGTAATCTTACCATTAATAAGCGAATATGCTGATAGCAAAGATTTCTGACAACAATTTTTAAAACTTTTTTGACAGATTTCATCTTTTACACTTGTTGTAAATGATATCATTACTATCACCTCAATTGTACACTTTATTCATTAAAATTATCAATAAAATTTATTAAATATTGTGCTGCAATCGCTCCATCGTTAACAGCAGTTACTATTTGTCTTAAATTTTTAGCAATTACATCACCAGCTGCATATAATCCTGGGATTTTAGTTTGACACTTATCATTAACTATAATATAACCATTGCTATCACAAATATCTAAATCTTTAACAAATTTTGTAACAGGATCAGAACCAATATAAGGAAATAAGGCATCAGTAGTAATTTCACTAATTTCCTTAGTTTTAATATTTTGAATTTCTAATTTACCTACTTTTTTCTTATCCTCAGTACCTAATACTTTTAATACAACATGATCAGTTATTAAATTAATATTTTCATTATTTTTAACTTTATTAACAGTTTTATCATCAGCACGAAATTGATCACGACGATGAATAAGATTAACTTTATTAGTAAATCTTGTTAAATATAAAGATTCTTCACAAGCAGCATAACCACCGCCAACTACACTAATAATTTTATTCTTAAATAAAGCACCATCACAAACAGCACAATAAGAAACACCACGATTAGCATATTCTTCTTCACCAAGAACACCAATTTTACGTTCTAATGAACCAGTAGCTATAATTACTCCTTTAGCAATAAGAACATCACCACTACTTAAAAGGACTGTTTTAATTTTATGATTTTCACTATCTGTAATTTTAATAACCTCATCAGTAACAAATTCAACTTGTAGTTTCTCAACTTGCTTTTGCATTTTTTCTGATAATTCAGGCCCTAAAATATAATCATAACCTGGATAATTTTCAATTTCAGAAGTTTTAATCATTTTTCCACCAACAATATATTTTTCAATAATCACAGTTTTAAGATTTGCTCTTTGTGCATAAATAGCAGCTGTCATTCCTGCTGGACCACCACCAATAACTACTAAATCATAATCATATTTATTTTCTTTATTAGTATGATTTTTCATATAATCATTCTCCTTTACGAAATCTTGATGGTGCAATAATTTGTGCAAATATTACTAAAATAACACCTAAAATAATTCACATTCCAGAAACTATCATTGAAGTTGAAACATTGGCTATTTTCATAATGTCTCTATTATCACGAAGTGGTTCTAAAATCATTCTAATAATACCATAAAAGACAAAGTATAAACTACCTGATACTCCTGCATACGTTACTCGATAATTATTAGGATTATACATAGTATTTAAAGATTTAGAATGTGGTTGCATATTATATTTAATCTTTAAATATCATTTTTTTATCTTTGATTTAACTTTTGAATGTGTTTTAACATCTTTTCAAGGTATTTTTTCAAAACTTTTAACACTATTCTTATTGGGTGTAAAATCAAAATATGCTTGTTTTCAACTTTCATATTTAAATTTACGATATCCATGAATTTTTTTAATAACCGTTCAAGGTTTTAAAAAATCTTTTCCAACAATTGGATTAGTCTTTAAAGGCGAAATAAATTGCGAAGAATCTAATTTTCATGGTTTTTTACTAAATATTTGTCCTGTTTTTGGTACAAAAAACGTTAAAAAGAATCAACCAAATAATGAAGATAATGACTCATATAAAAATAAAGGTTGACGATAAACAGCAACAGGATCTGGTTTATCGCTATTAAAACCATAATGTAAATGATTATTTATTCATGTTGGTAATCAACTGAAAGGATGACCAACATCAGTTCCTAGTAATTCTTGATTAAAAAAATTACCTCATCTACCAATTGCTTGACCTAATAAAATATTTGGAACAATACAATCAATAAAAACTCACATTGAAATTTGTAACTGTTTTGAAGTACGATAAAAAATAAAGAACCCCACTATCATTCCAACTGTAACGCCTCCTTCAATTGCCATACCGCCTCTTCAAACGGCAACTACATCAAGTGCATTTTCAATTGTGCTAGTATTATTAAGAACATATCATGCTCTTGCTCCTATTAATCCTGCTAATGCAATAACTAATGTTCCTCATTCTAAAGTTTTAGTTGGAATATTACGACGATATAATTTTATTCATGAAGCAATGACAGCAGTTAAAAAACCTATTGCCATTAATACTGAATAAATATGAATTCCCGTTCCCGGAATATCGGTAATTAAACTATTGTATCCATCATCATTAATCATATTTTTTCCTTTTTGATAATTTAATAATTAAATTATTTCTTTTTTGTTAAATTTCTAATTATTTGTTTTTGAAAACTAGCAGTAGCGTCTTGACCTTCATCTTTTAACTTTAAACTAATAACTGCTGCTTCAATTAAATCAGCTAAATTTCTTCCTGGACTAACAGGAATAATTATTTTAGGCACTTTAATTTCAAAAAAAACATCAAAGTTATTATGATCACCAAGTCGATCAACTTTAGTTCAACCATCATTTTCAATTCTAATTAAATTAATAATTAAATTTACTTGACTCTCATGCATTATAACATGATATCCATACATTTTGGTAATATCTAGGATACCTATTCCTCTAATTTCAATTAAATTTTTAATAATCGGATTAACTTTTCCTACAATTTTATTATTGACTTTTAAAATATCAATACTATCATCACCAACAAATAAGTGCCCATTACGTAATAAATCTAATGTTGTTTCTGATTTACCAATACCACTTTCACCTGTAATTAGGACACCATAACCAAAAATATTTACTAGAGTACCATGTAAACGTTTAGATTCAGATAAACGTTCAACAATATACGTAGAAACTGTTGCTGCAAATTCAGAAGTAAAAAATAATACTTCAATAATTGGAACTGTTGAATTAATCGCTTTAGCACAGTCACATAATTCTTTTTTAAATTTAAAATTAGGTGTTACAAAAATAGCAGGAATATGATCTTCTAAAATATTACTAAAATGGTTCTTAAATTCTGTTTTTGGTAAAGAGGAAATATATTCGCTTTCTTTACTGCTTAATAAAATTATACGACGACTACGTGAGATTTGTTTAGTTTTAAATCCTGTTAACTCTAAACCACCACGATTAGTACCAATATTAGTAATAATTCTTTTTTCAATTGGAATTTTGGGATTAATATATAAAATTGTTAAATTAAATTTTGTTATTATTTCGCCAACACTAAGGTTTTCCATACTTAATTTCCTGCCTTTTATAATTAAAATTTTTGATTAATTTTAAACATAATATAATTATATATAATATATCAACAGAAAGTTTATTATTAACAAAAAATATACATAAGTTTCTAAAAACATTAAAAAAACTATTGAATAATATAATAAAAAATTATTAAACATTTCATTATCAAATAAAATTATTATGATATAATTTTTTAAAAATTGTTAAAAATTAAAATATTAGAAATTGGTGTTAACTTTTTATGAATAGCAACTATATTCCTTTTGAATTAGTATTAAAAAATATTATCTCATCATCTATCAATCAAAATTTAAATCATATTTATGAAACTATTGATAAAAATAAAAGGGAGCGTGTCGAAGATGTCGGTAACTAATCATTTTTAAAAATAAATACTTTCTTTTTTTACCCTTGAATTAAAAATAAATGACAAAAGACGAGAATAAAAATCTCGTCTTTTTTTTGTAATTGTAAAATTTTAAAATTTTTAATAACCGTCTTTAACGCTATTATCAACACGTGTTAGGGAACTAAAAAAGTGAACTACAACACAGTTGTTAAAAATAGTAGCTAGCATGTGGACTTGCATGGATAAATAAAAAGTGGAGTGATACCTAATAAAATATACTAACCAGTAAATGGTAATTCTTGGGGTGGGAGCGAATTGGAAACTAGTATATATAGACCTGCTTAGGGAACCTACTATGTTAATTCTATTCTTTATTTAACCAACCTTGCCACTTCCCAGTGAGCAAGTGTTGGTTTTATTTTTTATTTTTTTTGAAAAAATTTTTTTTGGGCGAGAAAATAAATTTCAAACTTGTAAAAAAAATTGAGCGGTGCCGGTTCAATTAAAATATTAATTTGCTAAACGCAAATTAAATAAATATTGAATCAAATGCCTCAATGTTTTTTAAAATTTCACAATTTATTTTTGAGCCCAGTTTTCATGGAATTAATAAAACTAATAGTAGTATTATTAATAATCTAAAAATCAAATTATATGTTCTTTATGCTAGAAGCAACAGAACATATTAGAAAAGGATTATTATGCAAATAGAATTTAAAAAAGAACAAATTGTTAAAGATAAACCACAATCTATTCTTATTGATTATGTTGAATATAAATTATCACTTCCAAAATGAATGATTAAAAATAATTCTTTTATTATTGATAATAGTTACACATATTGAGTTTTTAATTTAGAAAATATTAAAAGAGAATTAAGTGGTAATGAATTAATAAAATTATTAGAACCATATATTAAAGACCAAAAAATAACTGTTAATAAACCAATTGCTCCAAAAGAATATTATCTTAATGATATAAAACTTGAACCATTAACATTTTATGAACAGCATAATAGTTGATTTATGGGTGAAATAACAGATAACAAAACTAAAATTACTAATCCTTGTTTTAAATATAACATTACCTGAGAAGAAAACAGAAAAGATTTTAAAATAAATAATCCATATAAACATGATGATTTACCAATTAATTATATAGTTACTTCTTATAAGGAAATTTTAACTCATAATGAAAAAGTATTTTTGTTGAACATGTAAACAAAATAAATTAAATTTGGAATGGGCCACTTGCCACTTAGCCCTTTTTACTAGACCATTAATTTAAAAAATCTGAATGTATTCTAAAAACAATTGTGTTATATAATGAACACTAATTTTGACCTGAAAGGATTTTTATTAATGGATAAAATTAAACAAATAGCATTAATAATTAACAAATTAAATATCAAAGAAAAAATTAAAATTATCGATGATTGCAAAAATCAATATTCAATTAGAAACTTATGTCAATATCTTCAATTAAACAGATCAACATATTACTTTTTAAAAAATAAACAAAAACTTATTAAAAAAGAAAAAAATCATATTATTAATTGCAATCATAAATATCAAGAATTATGCCAACTTTTAATCGAATTTCATTCTACAAGAAAAGGTAGAATTTATGGATATTTAAGAATTTTTTCAGCTTTTAAAGAGTGATTAAAACAAGAGAAAAATATCATTTTAAATATAGAATTATCAACAAAACAAATGCGAAAAATTATGAAAAAACACAATATTCAAGGATTAAAACAAACTAAAAATAACTATCCTAAAAACAAAAAAAATCCAAATAAGTGAATACCTACAATGGATAAAGTAAACAAAGATTACAAAAGTACAACCGCTTCAAATCAAATTTGATCAATGGATACTAAACAAATAAACACCAAAGAAGGTTGACTATATCTTTTTGTAATTATTGATTTTTATTCAAATAATGTTGTTAGTTATAATACATTTTCAAATAAATCATATCAAGATTTAATTCTTCCTGCACTTGAAAAAATAAACAACCAATTTTCTTGAAATCAAATAAAAAACGTTATTTTACATTCAGATAACGCCAACGAATTTTATTGTCAAGAAATTACAAAATGAGCAAAAAACAAACAAATAATTTTAAGCAAAAAACAACCATATGATATTGGCGGTAATGTCATATCTGAAAATTGATTTTCACATTTATCTCAAGAATGATTGCCTAAAGACTCAAATCAATATTTAACAATCAATGAAGCTATTAATGATGTAAATCAATATGTTATGTTTTATAATTATGAAAGAATACATTCTAAATTTTTAAAACCACCAATATTACAAATAAAAATTTAGAAATATCTATCAAAATATGGTCCAGTAATTAGGGCTAACCACCGTTTTAAGTGAATTTAAAATACTATTTTTGAGTTTCACTTTCATATATTTTTTTTGTTTGCTTGCATAATTTAAAATAATCCTTTTTTTATTAATTTTAGATGTTCATTATCTACAACCTCACTATCCAAAACTAAAGTGTTACAGTAAAGTCATCAAAATATACTTGAGCTCAAACATGATAAACTGCAGTATAAGAACTAGTTTTTATGTCAAAGATACCAAAAATAGTTTCACTTTCTTTGTTTTTATCTACATAGGGAACTACATAAATTTCTGCTTTTTGATCTGTACCTCAGAAGTTATCATATTTATAATTTATAAGTCAAACTATTCTATGATAATTATTATCATCGGTTACATCACTGGTTTTAACTAAAAAATTTTCCTTTTCAACTGTATCACCTTGCCCTCCAGCACTGGCTTTTCCTAGAAACAAAAGATTTTTATATGTTTGTTTAAATTCTTCAAGTGAAGAAGCAAAATTTGTTCATTTAATTAATGGGATTCTTTTATCGTCATGGGTCTCACCTGAAGTTATAGCACCTGTAATTTTGAATTCAAATTTATGTTTATTTACTATACCTTTTTTAGCATCACTAACAAATTGTTTAATTTCCTCATTTTTACTATTTTCTATTTGTGTAAAAATATCAGTATATGTTATTCATTCAAATAATGATAAACCTACAGCAAATATTGCAGCACCCGCAGCAAAAATAACTGATGTTGTTCCTATAGTAACAAGAGAAAATTGTATTATTAAATATAAATCTCTAAAAAAAGAATAGACTAAACCTGCAGCATTAACACCAATTTCAATATTTTTATCTATTTTGTTCAGTAAAGGATTATTCATTGTTGTATAAATACTTATTCCTTCTGCAACAGCAGCACACGCTACTGAAATTATTGTTGCAGAAACAGCTCATGGTATACTTATTCCACCTAATCAAGCAGTTGTTCACAGTCCTGCTGCTAGTATAGCAAAAATTGCTGCTGAAGTAATAAAACCAATTTTAACTTCATTTAATTTATTTCAGAATTCTAATGCTTCTTTTTTTGTTTTTGATTCATCAATAAATCGTATAATATTATTAATTTTTAAATCACTTCTCATATTTGAGAATTCTTTTTTAAAATTTTTTTTGAAAACTTTATTTATTTCTCTGTCATATACTGTTTTAAATTTTGGAATTTCATTTTTAAATTTGCTTATCATTTGATTAAAAGACAGGTTTTTTTGTTTAATTTCATTTGTATAATCTAATGCTTTTTCAAATGCTATATCAATTCGGTTTTTTGAATCCAAATTTGTTGGTGATGATATACTTATTCCGTTATATTTATTATTAGTTTTATTTTTTTCATCTTTAAAATAATTTTCAACCTTATTAAAATCAATTTGTGGTTCATCATTAAGTTGTGTAAATTCTTTTAAATCTAGTTTTTCATTTTTTGCTATCGGTTTTAAAATATTTGTTGAAATCATACCTTCAATTAATTGATTTGTAGAAACCGTTGTAAGTACAAATGCACTTATCATAACTAATAATTTTTTCATGCTTTATCATCCTTTCAATTAAAAAATAAAAAACACCTAAAATTTGGTGCTTTTGTGATTAAAAAAGTAAATCCTAAAATAATAAATATAAAATTAAATATTAAAAAAACAATAATTTTATAAATTAACTATACATTAAATATTTGAGTTTTGCAATGATTTTAGTTGTACCAGATGAAAAAATGGCTAAATTCATACAAGAACAAATTAATAATTATAATTGATATCAAGAAGCTCATGAAATTTAAATATTTAATGACATAAATAAGTGTTAAAATATGAAATAAAACATAACAAAAAGTAAATATTAAGTAATTTATAATTCAATTTATATTGACATAACAATTAACTAATTGTAAAATACACAAAATTTGATAACATATAGCTATTATTCAATATATAAGTTTTAACCCATTACTTTATTTTAAAAGTAAATGGGTTTTAATGTTAAAAGGAGATATTAACATGACTGACAAAACAAAATCACAAACATATAATTTTCTATCAGAAAATAAATCAATAGAAGAAATTAAAAAACAGGAAAACATTGATGTTATAGAAAAAACAAGACATGGTGGAAAAACATTTAAAATTATTGAAAAAAATGTTAATAATCAGCTAGTTAATGATGACTTATCAGAAAATGAAATATTTTATGATAGTTATGATACTGTAGATAATTTAAATAATATTTCTACAGAAGAAATATCACAATTCCAAACAACAATTCAAGAACAAGCAAAGGAAATTCAGAAACTTAAAAAAGAAAATGAAGAATTAAAACTAAAACAAAGCAATACAAATTTAAATAAGTTTAAATATAATGCTGTAACAATTTATAATGAAAAACAAAGAAAAAATTCACGAAGAAATTTTACCAATTAAAGATGAAATAATTTTTGTAACTACTCTTGTACATATTAATAATTCTATTACCGAAGAAGTGATTGATTTTCAAGAACTTACAAACGGTAATATTGAAGTCATGAAACAATTGAAAAAATATGAAAATATCAATAAATATAAAGATGATCTTCTCTTAATTGAACCAAATTCAAATTATGAAAAAAATATTAAAATTGAACCTGTATCAATTAAAAAATTTTTAAGTGAACAAGAAAAAATATCAAACTGAAAAATATCAAAATTAGAATTAATAATATTTATTTCTCTTTCATTATTAAGTATTACACTTTTAGCAATACCTGTTGTTGTACCAGCATTAGTCCCTATTATATCAACAATATTATGAGAAAAAACTTTAGTATCAATAGTAGGTATTGGAATTGCTTGAATTGTTAATAAAGGAATATGAACTATTGCAACAGAAAAAACAAAAAAAGTTGAATCATGAATGAAACAAAAATTTTATTCATTAATTCGTAAAATACCATTTGTAAACAAAAGAAATCTTGGTAAAACTAAAGAAGAACTAGAAATTAAAAAAAATGTTGAAAAAAATATAGAAAATTTAACTAGTAATAAGTTAGAAACAAAATTAAAAACTCAATATGATATTTTAAAACAAGAATTAGATAATAGAAAAGATAAAAAACTAGACGAAATAATAAGTAATGAAACAATAAATCATAAATCAAATAGTGTTCTAGAAAATTCAAGTATTGAATCAGAAAATAATCAAAATTTTGATTCATCTATACGAAATACAATTAATCACCAAAACCAACAACCTTCAACAATTTCAACTAAAACTTGAAATAAAGTAAAATGTTTATTAACATAAGCAATAAGTAAATATTAAAGTCTTAATCACTATTTTTTAAAAATAGTGATTTTTTATTATTTTTTACACATTTTTTGTTTTAAAAATATATACTTTTCTTGGATATTTTAGATATTTTAAGGGTAGAAAAAAAATATTCAAAAATATTGAAGAGAGGAATTTTACAATATGGAAAAATGAAGTCAAGCAGATAAAGATAAACGTGCAAAAGACGCTGAAAGAATAAACAAAGCATGAGGAGAAAAAAACGAACGTGAAAGGCGAGAAAGAGTTGCTAATGCTCTTGGATTTGAAAAAGACAAATCAAAAGTAAACAGCGAAGCTTCAACAAGTAAAAGTCAAAGTTCTAGTAGTAAATCACCAAAAATGTAAATATAACTATTAAAAACCTCATAATGAGGTTTTTTTAAAACCTGAATTGTAAATATAAATGGGACAGTTTTTTAAAATAAGAGGCTTTTATGTAATCTGTGTAACTTACAAAAATAACTATGTTTAATTAACTCTAGTAAATATAATTAAATGACTAGAAAGAGTGAGTTACAGATGGCTAAAAAGCAAAATATTAATAATAATGATCCAATATCAAAAGCAGTAGATTTATTATTAGAAAATACTGAAGATTTAACAACAGTTTTTAAAGAGGGAGGATTATATAAAGAATTAACAAAAAGATTAGTAGAAAAAATGTTGAATTCTGAGATGCAAAATTATTTAGGATATGATAAGAATCAACATAGTAATAGTGACAATGCTCGTAATGGTATAAGTTCAAAAAAATTAATAACTCAACAAGGTAAAATTGAGATTGATGTACCGCGAGATCGCAATAGTAATTTTAATCCTGTAATAGTTGCAAAAAGACAAAGAAGATTTGATGGTTTTGATCAACAAGTTCTTTCTTTATATGCAAAAGGTATGACATTATCAGATATTAGAATGCAATTACAAGAGTTATATCATGGTGCTGATATTAGTGAAAGTGTTATTAGTCAAATTACTGATGATGTTATTGATGACGTCAAAGCATGGCAAAATCGACCATTGGAAAGTGTCTATCCGATTGTTTATTTTGATTGCATAGTAGTGAAAGTACGACAAGATAAAAGGATTATTAATAAATCAGTTTATATAGCTTTAGGAGTTGATTTAGAAGGTAAAAAAGATGTTTTAGGTTTATGAATTAGTGAAAATGAAGGTGCTAAATTTTGATTAGCAAATTTAACAGAAATGAAAAATCGTGGCTTAAATGATATTCTTATTGCCTGCAGTGATAATTTAACAGGCATGTCAGAAGCAATACAATCAGTTTATCTTAAAACAGAACATCAATTATGCATAGTTCATCAAATTAGAAATAGTTTGAAATATGTCTCATATAAGCATAGAAAATCTCTAGTTGCAGATTTAAAACCAATTTATACTGCATGTAGTGAAGAACAAGCAATGCAGGCTTTAGAATCCTTTGAAAATAAGTGAAATAAACAATATCCTCAAATTGCTAAATCTTGATATAAAAATTGAGATAATTTAATGGTTTTTATTAGTTATCCTGCAGAAATTAAAAGAGTGATTTATACAACAAATGCTATTGAATCTGTAAATAGTCAATTACGAAAAGTTATCAGAAATAAAAAAGTTTTTCCTAATGATATGGCAGTTTTTAAAATATTTTATTTAGCAATTGAAAATATAACAAAAAAATGAACAATGCCCATTCAAAATTGAAATACAGCAATTGCTCATTTTATGATAAAATTTGAAGATAGAATTAATCTAAACTAGTACTTTGTAAAACAAAGATACACAGATTACATAAAAGCCTCCAAATTTACTTTTCTTTATAGTACCAAATTCTTCATAATTATTAGCTATACCCAAAATAAAAATATTTCTCTTCAAATTATTATTAGTTGCAGAATTAAATATTTCTGCTTTTGAATCGCAATAATTGTTTAATAATAATGTTTTAAAATTAATGTTTTTAAAACAATTGTGACTTATAGAATTGAATAACTTACCATAAATTGTCAGAGAAAAAGAATCGTTTGAAAACCGTAATTCTGTTTCAGGAATAAATTTACTATATAAACTATTTTCTCCTATTGTTCCATCACCAACACCATAATATTTATCATTAATATCCAAATTAAGTGCAGTTAAATCAAGTGCATAATAATATCATACTTTAGTGCTTATTTTTGAAGCATAATGAGTACCCAAAAAGTAAATAGGTGTATCTTTTGTTAAAAAAATACCAGTTTCTTCTCTCATTTCATTATAAACTGTTTCCAAAGGATTATTATTTTCCACTCCACCAGTAATTGAACTATATTTACCCAACTTATTTTTATTAAATAAAGGATTACTCTCACATGTTTGCATAAAATAACGACTACCATCATCTTTAATTATAAATGGTAATATTGCAACACCTTTGTTATTACATCAAGGTTCTTCAACACCATGCATAAAGCCTACTTTAATTAATTTAACTCATTCTTTTTTCATATTTATTTTTTTCCTTTATAACAAAATTATAACTCTTATAAATAAATATTTCTAATTAATTCTTATTATCATTTATTAATTTAATTAATTCTTGAGCCATAATATTATGTGCTCATTTATTAGGGTAATGCTATCAAAAAAGAAATAATTATTAATATTTTCTTCATTAACACCTTCATTGAAATGAGGAACAATAATACCATTATTAATTATTTCACTAAAATCAGTAGTAACTGCTGCATCAATAATATTGTTATTAATATTCAAGCTTTTAAACTTATTAATAGCATTTGTTATCGCTGCAAACATATCATATTTAATAATATTTTTTTTATTTTTAAATAAAGGGATAATACTCATATTAGGAACATTACATAATAAAATACGTTGAGCACCCTTATTTATCAATTTAGTTAAAGCATTTTTTATTAACTCAACTGCTTTATTAATAATTTCTTCTTGGTCGTTTAATAATGATTGTTTAAAAGCATATAAAATATCATTACCACCAAACTCTACTAAAATTATATCATTACTATTAATATGATGCTGACTAATTAAAGCATCTACTTGATGAGTAATATCAAAATGATTAATAACAAAACTTTCTACTGTTAATTCTTTTTTTCTACTAGCTAAAGCTCCACTAACTGCATAATTATTACCAATTTGCTCATCAGCAAATAAAAAAAGGTCAAATCTTCAAGCAGAAGTTAAATTTATATGCAAATAATCGGCAATAATTTGTGCTGCCACAGGACCATTAGAAAAAGAATTTTTATAAAATGGTGGTAACATTTTAACTATTTTAGGTATTTTTAAATGCTTAAAAAGAGCTGTAAAACCACTTACTAATGCTCCTGTGTCTGATAAACTATCTCCTAGAACATAAAAATTACCTTTTATTTTTTGATTATCATTCATGACTTCTCCTTCTAACAATAAACTTAAACTGAAAATATCTTAACATAATTGATTTAGCTTGTCATAGTACAAAAAATAATTATGCTAAAAGTGGACATTATCATATTTAAATAATAGAATTTCCTCTTTGTTTATAATTTTTAATAATATTAATACTAATTAATGTTGCCATTAAACAAGTAATACAACTAATAATATTTAAAACAACACCAACAATAGTAATTTGATATGAAAAAACTTTATTATCATTAAATTGAGGTAAAAGCACAATAACACTAATAATTTCGCAACTTGTTCCAATAATACCTAAACAAAAACTAAGAAAATCAAGCGAAATACTAAATTGATCTTTTCGATATAATTTCATATTTTGTTTTATCAAAGTTTTCTTTAATCTAATTAAACGGAACATTAAGAAAAAAGGTAGAAAAGCTAAAGTAAAACTAGTAATATCAAAAAAAATTGCAACAACAGTTATTCAAAGTGATGCTTTATCATTATCTCAAAAAGGTTGTAATGCTAAAATACTTAGAATTCCCAAAAAAATACCTATTAAACCAGTTCCAAAACTTATTAAATCCATTTTAAGAATTTTTTTATTAAACTTTAAAAAATATACTCTTTTTTCCAAAGTGACAAATCCTTTCATGTATATATATAAGTAAAATTTTATCATATAAATGGAAATAATTTTCTCCAATTTTAGATTACAAATAAAAAGAATAACTATAGTTGTGTTATTAATCTATTGTTTGTTGAAATTTCAGTATTTTGTACATTAATTGAATTTATTTCCTTAACAAGAGAGACAATATTTTCTTTAAATAAATTAAGTCTTTGTCTTTTTTTTCTAATTTTTATTTCAACTTTATTCAAACTTTTTTTTGATATTACAAATTTTTAATCCAATTTTATAAAGTTGCTCTTTTTGATTATTTAAAACAACTTTTTCACATTCTATTCTATTAACTAATCTTATTTCAAAATTATAATAACCAAAAGTGAAAAACTTAACTAATTTACTTTTAAATTTAAAAATCTTACTTGTTTTCTGTTTTTGAAAAACTTCTAATTTTTTAAGACTATTATTATGAAAATTTAAAATAATTTCTTGTTGATTATTAATTTTATATAATTTTTCTTTTAATTCTCATTTTTTACTACTTAATTTACAATTTAATTCTATTTTTAATGCTGTAATTTTATCAATAAGTTTACCCTTTTCCTTCTGTTTTTGTTCCTCTCACATTAAAGTAAATTCAAGTAATTCAAACTCTAATTCTTTATCTCATGGAAAAAAATTTTCTTTTTCAAACTTAAAAGAAAGAAATTCAAGTTCTTTTCTTTCATCATTAAATACTTCATCTTTTACTTTCACTAAAAATTTTGCATTCATTGATACTGTTTTTCCATTATTTTTAAATTTTTTTTAAAAAAATCTTTTTCAAAAAAAATAAATCAATATTCTAAGTATTGTATATTAGAAGAAGTGCTAAAAACTTCTTTTAACTTTATTATATTACTTTTAACATTTTGTATAGTTGAATTTATAAGTATTTCTTTTAAATTTGGTACTACTTCTAAAGACATTTTATTTCTCCACTTCTTTTGTTAAAATTCAAGAATACTACAGAAAATATTTTAATTATTTTCTATTCAAATCGCGATTAATAACTGCTTTTAAATATTGTCCAGTATAAGACTTAGGATTTGTTATTACTTGTTCTGGTGTTCCTGTAGCAATGATTTCACCACCAAATTTACCACCCTCAGGTCCTAGATCAATAATGTAATCAGCAACTTTAATAACTTCTAAGTTATGTTCAATTACAACAACAGTATCACCATGATTAACAATTTTATTTAAAACTTCAATTAACCTTTTAATATCATCAACGTGTAAACCAGTAGTTGGTTCATCTAAAATATACATAGTTTTGCCAGTAGCACGTTTTTGTAATTCTTTAGCTAGTTTCACTCTTTGTGCTTCACCACCAGATAATTCAGTAGCGGGTTGTCCTAATTTTACATATCCTAATCCCACTTCTTGTATCATTGCTAACTTTTTATGGATTTTTGGATGATTAGCAAAAAAAGTTAATGCTAAATCAACAGGCAGTTCTAGTACATCATAAATATTTTTACCTTTATATTTAACTTGTAATGTTTCACTATTATAACGTTTTCCTTCACAAATTTCGCAAGTTACATAAACATCAGGTAAAAAATGCATCGCAATTTTAATAACACCATCACCAGAACAACGTTCACATCTTCCTCCTGGTACATTAAATGAAAATCTACCTTTAGCATATCCTCTAATTTTTGCTTCTGGTGTTTGTGTAAATAAATCACGAATATCATCAAAAACTGAAGTATAAGTAGCAGGATTACTCCTTGGTGTTCTGCCAATCGGTTCTTGCGAAATAGCAACAATTTTATCAATAAATTCAATCCCTTTTATTGCTTTATGTTTTCCTGGTCGTTGTCCCTTTAAACCTAAATACTTTTGAATACTAGTATATAAAATATCATTAACAAGCGTTGATTTACCACTTCCTGAAACACCAGTAACACAAATAAATTTACCTAAAGGTAATTTAACATTTATTTTACGTAAATTATTAGCTTGTGCTTCTTGAATTTCAATAACTTTGCCATTACCACTTCTTCTTGATTTAGGTAATGCAATAAATTTTTCACCATTTAAATATTGTCCAGTAATTGAATTAGGATTATTAGCAACTTGCTGTGGTGTACCTTCAGCAATTACTTCACCACCATAAATTCCAGCTTTTGGACCAATATCAATTAATCAATCTGCTGCTCACATTGTATCTTCATCGTGTTCTACTACTAATAATGTATTATCAAGATCTCGCATTTGTTTTAAAGTTTCAATTAACTTAACATTATCACGTTGATGTAAACCAATTGAAGGTTCATCAAGAACATACAATACTCCCGTTAATTGTGAACCAATTTGAGTTGCTAATCGAATTCGTTGTGATTCACCACCAGATAAAGTTTGTGCCATTCGTGATAAGTTTAAATATCCTAAACCAACATTAGTTAAAAAACTTAAACGATTAATGATTTCTACTAATATTAATTTAGCAATTTCTTGTTGATAAGGTAATAATTTAATATTTAACATAAATGTTAAACTTTCTTCGATGTCTAAATTAGTATATTGACTAATATTCATTTCTTTATTATTTTCATCTTTAATTTTAACTGCTAGTGCAAATTCATTTAATCTTGTTCCTTGACAAGTTAAACAAGTACGTTCACTCATAAATTTACGATAATAATCACGGGCAAAATCACTAGTTGTTTCTAAAAAACGTCTTTCAATTAAAGTGGCAATACCTTCAATATAATCATGATTAGGATATTTACGACCATTTGCCGAAGTAATACTGAAAGTAATAGCTTCATCACTACCACGCATAATATAATTAAGTTGTGCTTTTGTTAAATTTTTTAATGGCTGATTCAAATCAATTAAATAATGATAACAAAGAACTTTTAATTTTTGTCATTCTAAATTACTAGTACCAACTAAGTTTTTATAATACTCAATGCCACCATCATTAATTGATAATTTTAAATCTGGCATTAATAATTCTTCGTCAACTTCTAATTTTACTCCCAAACCTTTACAATCAAAACACGCTCCACTGGGTGCATTAAAAGAAAATAAACGCGGTTCTAAACTGGGAATTGAAAATCCACAAATTTTACAAGCATACTTTTGAGAAAATAATCACGTTTCATTTGTTTGCGATAAAATAACCTTTGCTAAACCATTACTATGATTTAAAGCAACTTCTAAAGCATCATGAATTCGTGAAATAGTATTATAATCATTGGTAAATTTAATACGATCAATAACAATATCAATATCATGACGTAATGATTTATTCAATTCAATTGGTTCATCTAAACTATATATTTTATTATTAATTTTAACTCGCAAAAAATTTTCTTGTTTTAATTTTGCTAATAAATCTTGATGACTACCTTTTTTAGCATTAATAACTGGTGCTAAAATTTCAATATTAGTATTATCTTCTAACGTTTTAATTTTATTAACCATTTCTTTTAAAGTTTGCGTGCTAATTGGACCATGACCCTTATTACAATAAGGAGTTCCAATCCGTGCATAAAGTAAACGCAAATAATCATAAATTTCAGTAACAGTACCAACAGTACTGCGAGGATTATTACTTGTAGTTTTTTGATCAATAGAAATTGCTGGTGCTAAACCATCAATAGCATCAACATCAGGTTTTTCACTGTTTCCTAAAAATTGACGAGCATAGGCTGAAAGTGATTCAACATATCTTCGCCTTCCTTCTGCATAAATTGTATTAAAAGCTAATGATGATTTACCACTTCCTGAGACACCAGTAATAACTACTAACTTATACTTTGGAATTTTAATATTAACATTTTTTAAATTATGTTCACGTGCACCTTTAACAGTAATATATTTTTGATTATCTGTCATTTATTCCTCCACTTATATGCTCTTTCTAATTAATTATATACTATATATAGTTAACTTTAATAGCATTATTGCTAATTAATACTAAAGAATATCAATTATAATTATTTTAAAATATTATCTAAATCAATATTTAAAATTTTAAAATTATTTAGTGCAAAAAAAGTATATAAAAACTTAAATTACAAAAAAATGAACAATATATATTCAAAAATGAAATACAGCAATTGCTCATTTTATAATAAAATTTAAAAAATAGAATTAATTATTACTAAAAAATGTTATATTCCAATATTTTTTTCTAATAAAAAATAATTGGAATAATTTTATTTACTTAAATTATATAAATTTATGGGAGCGTACCGATGTTGTCAATAATATTCAAATTTGTCTTAAAATTATAAAGTTAGACGAGAATAATTTTGACTTTAATATGCAATTGTATATTAATCTTAACACTTGAAAAATATTAGTCAACAATAATACTTATTTTTATAACTCAAAAATTCTTATTAAAGTTTACTTTAATAAGTTTTATTTTATTTTTGGTTTTTTAAAATCTTTAATTTTAATTTATAATAACTGGATGGCGGTATTTATTTGATAGCATTTAAAATTAACCATTTTTGTATACATATCAATGTTATAGGTTCTATCACCAATCATTTTTTTTAAAATTTGTTTAATATTAGTTTCAGTAAAGCAACCAATATTTTCAACTAGTGCTTGGTTTAATACACCATCTTTTGCATTAATAAAATAACCAACTTTTAATTTTTTATATTGCAAAGTTAATGATTGTAAAAAATCAATTAATTCATAATATTGACCTTTTTCAAATAAAGTTATTGCATTTTGATAGTGTAATTTAGCAATTTTATTTTTTCTTCTTCCAGCCATTATTCCAAGAAATAAAACATGAAAAGCATGGAATTTATCTAAAATAAATTTAGCATTTAAAATTGGAATGGGCCACTTAGCCCTTTTTACTAGACCATTAATTTAAAAAATCTGAATGTATTCTAAAAACAATTGTGTTATATAATGAACACTAATTTTGACCTGAAAGGATTTTTATTAATGGATAAAATTAAACAAATAGCATTAATAATTAACAAATTAAATATCAAAGAAAAAATTAAAATTATCGATGATTGCAAAAATCAATATTCAATTAGAAACTTATGTCAATATCTTCAATTAAACAGATCAACATATTACTTTTTAAAAAATAAACAAAAACTTATTAAAAAAGAAAAAAATCATATTATTAATTGCAATCATAAATATCAAGAATTATGCCAACTTTTAATCGAATTTCATTCTACAAGAAAAGGTAGAATTTATGGATATTTAAGAATTTTTTCAGCTTTTAAAGAGTGATTAAAACAAGAGAAAAATATCATTTTAAATATAGAATTATCAACAAAACAAATGCGAAAAATTATGAAAAAACACAATATTCAAGGATTAAAACAAACTAAAAATAACTATCCTAAAAACAAAAAAAATCCAAATAAGTGAATACCTACAATGGATAAAGTAAACAAAGATTACAAAAGTACAACCGCTTCAAATCAAATTTGATCAATGGATACTAAACAAATAAACACCAAAGAAGGTTGACTATATCTTTTTGTAATTATTGATTTTTATTCAAATAATGTTGTTAGTTATAATACATTTTCAAATAAATCATATCAAGATTTAATTCTTCCTGCACTTGAAAAAATAAACAACCAATTTTCTTGAAATCAAATAAAAAACGTTATTTTACATTCAGATAACGCCAACGAATTTTATTGTCAAGAAATTACAAAATGAGCAAAAAACAAACAAATAATTTTAAGCAAAAAACAACCATATGATATTGGCGGTAATGTCATATCTGAAAATTGATTTTCACATTTATCTCAAGAATGATTGCCTAAAGACTCAAATCAATATTTAACAATCAATGAAGCTATTAATGATGTAAATCAATATGTTATGTTTTATAATTATGAAAGAATACATTCTAAATTTTTAAAACCACCAATATTACAAATAAAAATTTAGAAATATCTATCAAAATATGGTCCAGTAATTAGGGCTAACCACCCCCATCCAACTGATGATTTAGATATTCCAAATAAGAAATATATAGATGAAAAAATAGATAAAAAGCAAGATAAAGAAAATTGAGTTGTAATAGGAAATAGAGTTGATAATAGAACATGAGATAATTTTGATATTCAACTTAATAAAACATATCGGGTATTTATAACATGACACAGAAATGCACCTGAACAAAATGGTTATCCATTAATGTTATTGTTTAAATCAGCAAAAGCAGTTGGAACTGGTACATGAACTCTTTTAATTGGTAAAATTGATAATAAAGATGCTTCTTTAATTCTTAAGGCTGATTATACTAAATCTAATAAGTGAAGTTTATTTATTAAATGTGAAATTGATGGTGGTGCTATATTTAGTTTTGAAGAATTAAAAGAAAATACTTATCAAATTAAAAGCAATACATTAGATATTACTTCACCAAATGTAATTAATATATAGCTAACGAAAGTAATGTTTACTCATAAATAATGTAAAATAATAATATGTAATTTAAACAATTCTTGCACTTACAAGTATAATTCAGCAATAATTAAAATAGATTAGGAAGATTAAATTATGCCAAAACCATACAGTGAGGACTTACGAAGAAAAGTAATAGAAGTTTATGAAAGTAAAAACATGAAAATTAAAGAAATTTGTAAAGTGTTCAATATCACTAGAAAGACTTTATTTTTATGAAGAAAAAGAAAGCAAAAAACCGGAAATATAAAACCAATTTTGAATTATCAAAAAGGACATAGCCACAAAATAAAGGATTTAGATGAATTAAAAAATTATTTAGCAGAAAATAAAGATGTTACAGTTCAAAAAGTAATTGAAAAATTTGGTGATATGACAAAAGAAACAGTTTATAACTATTTCAAAAAACTAAATTATACATATAAAAAAAACTTTTCTATATGAACAAAGAGATAAAAATAAACAAGAAGATTTTTTAAAAGAAATAGCGAAAATAATGAATGAAGATTTGGTATATATTGATGAATCTGGAATTGATGATAATGAATTTTATAAATATGGTTGGTCTGAAAAAGGTAAAAGATTATTTGATAATAAACCTGCATATAAAATAAAGAGAATGAGTATAATTGGTGCACTAAATAAAGGTAAATTAAAAGCTCTATGAGCATTTGAAGGACATTGCAATAGTAAAATTTTTGAATCATATGTTAAAAATATACTAATTCCAGTATTAAAGTGTGGACAAATTATAGTTTTAGATAATGCGACGTTTCATAAATCTAAAGCAACAAAACAATTAATTGAAAATGCTGGATGCAAACTATTATTTCTTCCACCATATTCTCCTAATTTAAATCCAATTGAACATTTTTGATTTGCTATAAAACATAATATAAGAAAAATATTACCAAATTATTGACCAAATATTAAAAACGCGATTGATTTTGTTTTTCAAGATATGAGTAAACATTACTTTAGTTAGCTATAGATAAACCAATTAAAATTAGTTCAAAAAGTTTAGAAACTAATGAAATAGAAGAAAATATTTGAGATATTGAATTAAAAAATAATCCAACACCAATTCCAAGTGGTTCAAATTGAAAAGAAGTAGGAACAAGAGAAAAAAATAAATGAGATAATTGACAAATTACTTATGATTTTCAAGAGAATAAACATTATAGAGTTTATTATTCTTGAAGTATATATAATCCAGTTTATACTATTCAAGAATTTATTATAACTGATAAAAAAATTGCTGGTGTACAAATACAAACCTTTAATGATAGTGCTAATATAGTAATTTTATCAGTTCAACATGCAAAATTGATTACTATTTATACTGTAAAAGGTAATTTAAAAGGTAATGTATGAAAATTAGAAGAATTACACGAATAATATTATGTTTTTTAAAATAATAAAAATTATTTTAGGTTTAATAGGAGTTTTATTATCTTCTGCAACTGCTGGTTTAATTATATTTATTATAGTAAAAATTGTATTAAAAATTAATCAAATATTTTAGAAAGGAGAAATAATATGAAATCTCTTTGACAAAGAAAAGATAAAAATAATAATAATGAAGAAAAAACTAAATTAACTTTTTTAAAAGGTAAAAGTACACATGCTTCTATTTTAAGTTATTTTGGTTTTAATGATTTTAACCATGAAACTTATTTTACTGATTTTGTAGCAGAAAATAATGCTAATTTATATAATGCTCCACTAGATATTAACAATGAAACTATTAAGCAATATTTAATTCAACAAGAATTTTATAGAAAAAATTGAAATTCTATTTTTAAATTAAGCAAATTAGGAATTAGTGGTTATTTAATTTTTATTGCAAATGATGACTTATATTTTCAAGTAGTTGATATACAACAAAGAGTTTATGATATTACTGGTAAATTAATTCAATGTACTATTTTTTATGATAGTTATGAACAAAATGCACAAATTGTAAGATTATTTGAAGTTTATACATTAAATAATGAACAAGTAACTATTAATCGTGCAATTTATAGTGTTAATGATAGTAAAAAACAATTTCCACTAGATTTTAAATCATTCATTAATAACCCTAATTTAGCACAAGAACAAACACTAAATATTAACTATATATAGCTAACGAAAGTAATGTTTACTCATAAATAATGTAAAATAATAATATGTAATTTAAACAATTCTTGCACTTACAAGTATAATTCAGCAATAATTAAAATAGATTAGGAAGATTAAATTATGCCAAAACCATACAGTGAGGACTTACGAAGAAAAGTAATAGAAGTTTATGAAAGTAAAAACATGAAAATTAAAGAAATTTGTAAAGTGTTCAATATCACTAGAAAGACTTTATTTTTATGAAGAAAAAGAAAGCAAAAAACCGGAAATATAAAACCAATTTTGAATTATCAAAAAGGACATAGCCACAAAATAAAGGATTTAGATGAATTAAAAAATTATTTAGCAGAAAATAAAGATGTTACAGTTCAAAAAGTAATTGAAAAATTTGGTGATATGACAAAAGAAACAGTTTATAACTATTTCAAAAAACTAAATTATACATATAAAAAAAACTTTTCTATATGAACAAAGAGATAAAAATAAACAAGAAGATTTTTTAAAAGAAATAGCGAAAATAATGAATGAAGATTTGGTATATATTGATGAATCTGGAATTGATGATAATGAATTTTATAAATATGGTTGGTCTGAAAAAGGTAAAAGATTATTTGATAATAAACCTGCATATAAAATAAAGAGAATGAGTATAATTGGTGCACTAAATAAAGGTAAATTAAAAGCTCTATGAGCATTTGAAGGACATTGCAATAGTAAAATTTTTGAATCATATGTTAAAAATATACTAATTCCAGTATTAAAGTGTGGACAAATTATAGTTTTAGATAATGCGACGTTTCATAAATCTAAAGCAACAAAACAATTAATTGAAAATGCTGGATGCAAACTATTATTTCTTCCACCATATTCTCCTAATTTAAATCCAATTGAACATTTTTGATTTGCTATAAAACATAATATAAGAAAAATATTACCAAATTATTGACCAAATATTAAAAACGCGATTGATTTTGTTTTTCAAGATATGAGTAAACATTACTTTAGTTAGCTATACCAATAGCAATTATGAGAAATAAAGCAAATGAATTAGCAGATTGTAATAAAGTAATGGATAAAATTAAAGCATTAGATGTTATTTATGAACAAATTGTTTTAGATACAATTTTAAACTCACCAAAATTTATTTTTAATTCAACTTATGGTAATGTAAAAGATTCATTAGAAGATGCTGTAAGAATATTGGTTACTAAAAATTATATTTTTAAAAATGCTGGTGATAATAACGAACAAAATGAAAATATTAATATGACTAGCAGTAATTTTAAAGGTAAAAATTTAACAGATATATATGATTGAAATGTTAATGAAATATTTAAACGTTGTGGTATTCATATACCAAGTCAAAAGAAGTCAGCACAACAATCAGTTCCCGAAAGTACAGCAGTAAATATTTCAACTATTAATTATATTGAACAAAAATTATGGCAATTTAATATTGATATTCTTAAATTTATTCAAGTATTAGTACGTTTAGATAAAGATTTATTAAATAGTAAAACATTTAATATTAATGATGAACAAGAAATTAATAATTTAACAGTTAAATTAAAATTATTTAATCCCGAAAATAACCAATTAATAGGAGAAAACAATGGAAAACAACAACAAACCACAAACGAAGTTTCCACAGAAACAGAAACAAACTAAACTTAATCAAGCAGAAGTAGAAAATGATTATTTAATTGATAATATTCCTTATGAATTTACTAATATGATGAGAGCAACTAGTGACCCAGATATTAATAGAGCATACGATGAATTTAAAAAAAGAACAATTTATATTTATGAAATTGAACGTTTATTTAAAAATAATGAAAATAATAGTTTAAGATTTTCAGCAAATACTATTAAAATTGGTTTTATTGACATTGAAAAAGTATTAAAAACTATTGCTGCTGAAACATCTGATTTTACTATGCAATTAAATCAAAGAGCAAGTACTAATATTAATGATAATACTATTGAATATAGTATGACTGATATTAAAAATTTAATATTTCAAGAAATAAATTTATTAAATCAATTTAAGTTATATGCTGTATCTATTAATGAACCTTTAAGTGAAAATAATATTGATAATTTATATATTATTAATAATTATTCACAACCTTATCAAAATCCAAAAACTAGAAGTACTAAAAGTATTACTATTATTAAAATTAAAGATTTTAAAACAAGAGATGGTTATCCAATCATTATTAAATTACAAAAACCATTAGATAAAGATGCAAAAGTTACTGGTTTAAAAATTAAAGCACCTAGAAGCATGATTTTTGGCAATATAAAGGTACTTGGTGAAGTTGATAATATGGAAGTATACCCTAAGTTATTTGTCAAAGATAAGATAGCATTTCCGCTATTATCAATGCCTATTGAAACTCAACCAAAAGTTAGAATATTACAACAATGATTTAGTGAACAAATATTACCTTGAAATTTAGCAAAACAATTTATAGGACAAGAAAAATCAATTTTAGATTTAATTGCTATTGGTGGTGGTACTGAAACAAGAAAAGAAATTATTAATAATGCAAGAGTAAATAATGCTAAAATAGGTTATGATGTTACTAAAAATTCAAAAGTATGACCATTATCTGATGAACTAGAATTAAAAGATACAAAATTAGAGTCATGATTTTTAGTAGGTAACAATAATCTATTTATTTCTACAACTAATAAATTTCATGATGTTGAATTAGAAATAAAAGATAGACCACCAATTGATAGTTTACAAAAAGTATTATTAGATATGCTAACTTATACATATACTTATAATAGAAATTTTGATGGAGCGAGTTTAGACCCAACAAAAAAACCAAATGAACTAGATAAATTAAGAGCAAAATTTGAGGGGCAAAAACCCGAAGAAGTAATTAGCAATTTGTTTAAACAATGAAAATTAGATTATCCAAATTATGTAAATTTATTACAAGTACAAATACTTAAGAAAATAATTATTCTATTATCAAATAATATTTATTCTAATATGTCAATTAATAAAGGTTTAAATGATGATGATAAAATTTTATTACCATATTATTTTGAATTAAAATCTAATCCAATTCATAAGAATTATGATGAAATTTGAGAGTTTAAGGATGCAAAAGTTATATTAAAATCTGAATATTTTGATTTTACAGATATCAATAATATTAAATTAAAAAATAAGGATATTAGCCAAAATGAATTATTTAAACTTGATGATAATCAATTTAACTGATTATCTATTACAAACGAATTAGAAAGTAATAATATTCCTTCATTAATTCCTGCAGATTGAACATTAGGTAATGGTGAATATGGAAAATACTTTACAAGAATAATTATTGAAAAAAATAAAATTGAAAATGCTTTAAATTTATATGGTTCAAATAAATCACAATTATTTTCTAAATTAGAGTTTTATAAAGAAATTTCACAAATTGATAATAATAGTGAATTTGAATTAGAAATTGAAAATCCTATTAATAATTTAAATCGAATTGAAATTAGTGGTATATTTGGTTCTGGAAATTATGATTTAATTTTAATAAATGATAAACAAGAAATAAATTTAAAAAATATTAATTTATTTGATAAATACAATGAAAATATCTCTTATATAAATCTTGAATTATAATAGACTTCTTGCAAAACTGTGATTATTATCATAGTTTTTAAATTTAAAATTTTATTTTAATAACACTTTTAATATTTATTAAAAATTATTATTCAAAATATGTCTTATTTTTTCTTCATTAAAATAGAACAAAAATTATTATTTAAAATAACAAAATTTAAAATATTAAATTTTTGAAGATTTTTAATTTAAAAGTTGTAAATTATAAATTGAAGCTATTAAATTAAATCTTAAAGCAAATCTTTTTCTTCTATTTCGATATTTTTCACTAATAATTTTAAATTTTTTCAGTATAGCAAAAATATTTTCTATAACAACTCTCATTTTTGAAATTTGTTTATTATTTTTCTTTTCTTCTCTAGTTAAAGGAATTTTCTTTGATTTTCTTTTTGGAATTAAAACATTAGGATGTATATTTTGTATTCCTTGATATCCCAAATCCACTAAAATAGTTGTTTGTGATAAAAATTTAACTTTTGAATCTTTTAAAATTTTAAAATCATGGTTTTTACCACAAGAAAAATAAGAACTTATAATTTTTTTACTATCTTGTTCAATTATAATTTGTGTTTTTATTGTGTGTTTTTTCTTTTTTCCTGAATAATATTTCTTTTGTCTTTTTTTGGGCGTTGGATAGCGCTTTCAGTAACATCAATAATAGCTGTTTTATCTTTAAAATTATTATTTAACAATGATTTTGCTCCATTAAGTTGCTGAAAATCAGGATGTTTTATTAAAGTATTTTCTATTCACTTGATATTTCTATAACAATTACTTTCACTAATTCCATAACTTTTAGCAATATGAAAATATGTTCGGTATTCACGTCAATATTCTAACGTCATTAATAATCTATTTTCTAAAGTTAATTTATTAGGTGTACCACCATTTTTAAACTTTTTTAATTCTTCTTTTTTTAAAATTTCTATCATTTTTTTAAAAACAATCTCATTTATACCAGTTAATCTTAATAGTTCTGCATTTTTAATAGCTTTTAATTTATCAAACATCATAAATTACCTATCTTTTTTTAATTTTAATTATATTTTAAAAATGAAAATTTTAATAGATAAGTCTCGCAAGAAGTCTAATGTAATAATATTACAAATATTTAATTTAATAAATTGTTATTATCAAATTCTCCTTTTTTAATTTTTTTAATTAAATCCTTATAAACGTGAATTTCAGCTTCATTACAAACCAACATATGCATTGTATCCATAATAAAATTTTCATCATGATTTTTTTCAAATTCTTTGTCTTCAAGTTCTGTTTGCAAAAATTTTGAAATTTTCTTATTCTCTTTAATTTGTGCTTGTAGTTTTTTAATCATAAATTGTTTACTAATCATTTTTTCAAGTCCTTTAATTTATTTTAATTATCAAAATATCCATTAGGATAATTACCATTTCATTTTTTATCATTATTATTAGCTGGTTTAACTGCAAAATATAAATCTATTTTATAATTGTCGCTTCTTGGACTTTCTCAAATAGAAGCCCCCCCCAGTGCGCATTATAATCATGGTCTAAAAAATAAGTCAAATCATTTGTTTTATTATGTGCTAGTGAACCAATTATTAAACCAGTTACTCCACTGACTGCACCACTTAGTGCTAATGCTAATGTAATTTTACTTAAATTTGTTTTTATTCATGTTTTCATATTAAATTACTCCTTTTTTCCTTGATTTTACTTATAAATTGTACTATTTTTGATTATTTTTACAAGTATGCTTTTAAATGTGTCATTATTTAGTGATAATTTCCCATTGATTATCGAGTAAAAATTTCCCAAAAGTAAAGTTATTTTATACTACCAAATGTTTAATTTAAAACATCTCTAATGAGAGATGTTTATTTTTTGAATACAAAACCATATAAATTTTTAAATCGTTTGTATATAAGCAAATTAGATATCTTAAAATTGATTTTAAATATAAAAGATATTGTAATTACAATATCTTATTTTTTACATTTTTGGTGAGCTTGGTTTAGTGCTACTTGTTAAATATTTAATATTTTTTGATATTTTATTTTCTATTTGGTTAATTTCCAACGCCATTTTTTAAGATTTAAAAGTTTTTTGTCTAAATGTTTTAATCTTTCATTAATTTGTTTATTTTCAACTATAAGATTGTTATTTTTTTTATTTAAATAATTTACTTTTTGATTTATATTTTCTATAAATAAATTGTCATTTCTTTTTTTCGATTTATTAATTTCATCTTTAAAATAATCAAAGGCTTCAATACCAATTTCATTTTTATTAGTATTTATTCTTTTT
This sequence comes from Spiroplasma endosymbiont of Dasysyrphus albostriatus, assembly GCF_964019495.1. Taxonomy (NCBI): domain Bacteria; kingdom Bacillati; phylum Mycoplasmatota; class Mollicutes; order Entomoplasmatales; family Spiroplasmataceae; genus Spiroplasma; species Spiroplasma endosymbiont of Dasysyrphus albostriatus. The sequence goes on from NZ_OZ026447.1 coordinate 87,793, forward strand.
AATTCAATACTATCTTGTTTTTGTTCTTTATTTTCTAAAAACATTGTTTCTCATTCTGGATTCATTTTCTTTTTGATAATAAGTTCAGTCCTTAATAATTTAAATTTTTACTGAGTTTAATTTAGTACTACTTGTTGAAAGTTGATTTTGCAAATCTATAGAATTTATTTCATTTTTACAATTCAATGAAAAAGTTTCGTTTGATTTTAGAAATTTAGGATTAAAAATGTTTCCTGTTATTAAACAAGGTTTATTTGAAAATAAATTCATCTGTTTTAGTATTTCACTTTTATTAATTAAAAATTTTCTTTCTTGTTTTTTATTTTGAAAAATAGGTGATTGATTAATATAATTTGCACCTAAATTAACAAATTTTTGTTTTTCATCACTTAATCTATCTTTTCACATAAGGCCAAATAACTCTTTAAGAGCTTCTTTATCAAGACCATCAAATTCTGGTTCTCCCTTATCGTTACACTTAAATTTAGACTTTTCTATAAAATCAATCATTTTTTTAGTTTCTATTAGTTCTTTAAATATTACTTTATAAGTATTTTTATACATTTGTCGAAATATAATTTTATTCATAAAATCTTCCTCTCAAATAAAAAAACTCATTTATTTTAAAATAAAATAATGAGTTAAAAACTTATATTAAGTTTAATTAAATTATACAAAAAAAGTTCCTATATGAAAACAAGGAACTAAAATTTTTAAGCATTATTTGAAATTTGTATTTATTTAACACTGTAATTTTCCAAAATAATTTAATTTTTTAATAAATATTTTTGGGAAATTTTCACTCGATATTGACAGTATGCTTTTAAATGCAAAATAACACCTAAATTAAAGGCATTTATTTTGTGAGACCAATAATATTAATGATATTCAACTTGTTTATTATATTTTAAATATGAAAGTGGTTTTTTAAATAATTTTTATTTTATTTAAAATTACACTTATATATTTATATAATATATGCAGTAAATTAATTTTAAAAAAATTTACAATCAATTTAGAATTTTTAAAAAAAATAGTTAGGAGAATAACATGGAATTTAATTATCGATGAAATCATAGAGAACAATATCCTAAAATTGATAAATTAGTTTTAGAAAATTTTAAAAATAAGTGAGAAAAATGAGATAGAAGAATATTTAAAACAAGAGATAAAAAGAAATATAAAATTGTTGATTATCAATATCGAACAAGAAAAACATTATATGGAATGGTAACTTATAAAAGAAGAATTTATGAATATTTTGATGAAAAATTACAAAAATGAGTTCGAGTATGTTTACTTGATGAAATACTAGAATTTCCAAAATATAAAAGAATTGGTGAAGATATTGAAGAAACTATTATTGAAAATTTTGCTGATGGAAAAAGATACAGAGATATTCGTGTTATTTGTAAAAAAGCAGGTATTAGTCTTAGTACTGTTCATAGAGTTTTTAAAAATTTTGAAATAGTTGAAGCAAATCCAGAAAAAGTAAAATTAGAAAAAAATCAACCTATTTTTGTAGCAATTGATGATGGACATCGAAAATTTTGAGATTTTAAACGTAAAGGTACAAAATATTCGATGAGATTAATAGTAACATATACAGATAATATTAATCACAAAGTACAAAATAAAAGAGTAAAGGCAATTATAAGACCAACAAAAACAGCAATTGGAGTTAAAAAAACTGCTGAATTTGTTAAAGAACATTGTCAAAAATTTTATGAAAACATTGAACAAGCAAAAATTATTATTTGTGGTGATAGTGCAGGATGAATTAAAGAAGTTGCTGATTATTTAGGCGCTCAGTTTGTTTTAGATAAATTTCATTTAATTAGAACATTATATCTTGGAATAATGGCTGGCAATAAAGAAAAATATTTAAACGAATATAATCATTGTAAATATTTAATTAATAATGGTCAATATCAACAATTAATTGATTATTTATATAACCAATTAGATAATCATAAAAAATTAAAAAAACAATACTTTAAAAATAATAAAGAAGGTATTGAAAATCAAGGTGCAAAGTGAAATATTGGATGGGTTACAGAAACTAATATTTGACATGTTTTAAAAGAAATGCTTGGTAATAGAACATATAATATTTCAATTTATATTAAAATGGTTATTTTTAAATGTAATAAAATAAATTTAGAAACATAATTCTATATAAAAATTTTTAATTAAAGATATTTTCATAAAAAAATAAGTACTTTACATACACTTAATAAGTTAAGCATTTTTGTTGTCTATAAATATTAAATTTATTTTTTAATTTTTTAGGAATTTTTAAAAATAAGTATTTTAGTTGAAATATTTTTTAAAAAATAGTAAAATGGATATACAATTTCATAAAAATCCAAATTATTTCTTGTCTAAATTTATAATAAGACTATATGATTTAATTTATTCCGGATTTTTGACAATCTCCTTTTTCATTTTTAACTTTCTTTCATAAAGGACTAGTTTCAATATTAAATCAATTATTTTTAACATCATTAATATTTTCATTTGCTTTAATTAATTCAGTATTTAATTTGGTAATTTCATTTTCATTTGTAGTAATTCGTTTTTGTTGTTTAGCAGAAAAATCACAAGTTGGTGCATGTGTATAATCACCAATTTGTGGATTATTTTGTAATGCTTCTGGTGGTAATGTTCCAATTTCATCTGGTCAATCTAAAATCATTGTTTCAGTTTCTTTATCATAATCTGTTGCAACATAACCTTTATTAACAAATTTACTAACAGGACCTCTATATATAGCTAACGAAAGTAATGTTTACTCATAAATAATGTAAAATAATAATATGTAATTTAAACAATTCTTGCACTTACAAGTATAATTCAGCAATAATTAAAATAGATTAGGAAGATTAAATTATGCCAAAACCATACAGTGAGGACTTACGAAGAAAAGTAATAGAAGTTTATGAAAGTAAAAACATGAAAATTAAAAAAATTTGTAAAGTGTTCAATATCACTAGAAAGACTTTATTTTTATGAAGAAAAAGAAAGCAAAAAACCGGAAATATAAAACCAATTTTGAATTATCAAAAAGGACATAGCCACAAAATAAAGGATTTAGATGAATTAAAAAATTATTTAGCAGAAAATAAAGATGTTACAGTTCAAAAAGTAATTGAAAAATTTGGTGATATGACAAAAGAAACAGTTTATAACTATTTCAAAAAACTAAATTATACATATAAAAAAAACTTTTCTATATGAACAAAGAGATAAAAATAAACAAGAAGATTTTTTAAAAGAAATAGCGAAAATAATGAATGAAGATTTGGTATATATTGATGAATCTGGAATTGATGATAATGAATTTTATAAATATGGTTGGTCTGAAAAAGGTAAAAGATTATTTGATAATAAACCTGCATATAAAATAAAGAGAATGAGTATAATTGGTGCACTAAATAAAGGTAAATTAAAAGCTCTATGAGCATTTGAAGGACATTGCAATAGTAAAATTTTTGAATCATATGTTAAAAATATACTAATTCCAGTATTAAAGTGTGGACAAATTATAGTTTTAGATAATGCGACGTTTCATAAATCTAAAGCAACAAAACAATTAATTGAAAATGCTGGATGCAAACTATTATTTCTTCCACCATATTCTCCTAATTTAAATCCAATTGAACATTTTTGATTTGCTATAAAACATAATATAAGAAAAATATTACCAAATTATTGACCAAATATTAAAAACGCGATTGATTTTGTTTTTCAAGATATGAGTAAACATTACTTTAGTTAGCTATATTTCATTTTCATTATCATCAACTAAATCATCATATAATTTAATTTGTTTTGATAATGTAAATTCTTTTTGTTGTTCAATTAATTCATCAACTTGATTTCTAATATAAAATGCTTTTAAGTCAATTTTTTCAATATCTATTTCATCATCATTATAACTTGAAAATATTTGTTTTAATTCTGTTAATCTTGCTCATATTTTCATTCTACTAGGTGCTAAATCTCAAACATTAATCGTAGGAGTACTATTTGCACTAAATTGACTAGCATTATTAAATTGAATAGTAGCATCAACATTAAATTCAATTGGTGTACGATTAAATACTCAATGTTCAACCATTACATAAACCATATCTCTTAATGTTTCTTTAATTAATTCATCTTTAAAACTATCAAAAGGAAATTTAGATAAAATAAAATCAAGATAAGCATTAATATCATTTTGAGCACGAATAGCAAAAGTTTTAAATCAATCATTAACATTAGGTCATGTCTGTATATATTGCTGTGGGGTTTCTGTAATTTTTCCAGTTAATGGATATCAGTTATTATAATTTTCAAGACTGACATCAGTTCAAAGTTTATTAATCATAATTTATCATTCCTTAAAAAATGCTTTTTTATAATGCTTAGTTTTTTGTTTTAGTTTTTCTATGTGATATATGGATAATTTCTTTTTGTAACTTTTTCTTACCTTTTTTTACAACTTGACTATATGCAAATTTTTCTAAATGATGTAATAGTCCAGTGCCAAATAAAGTATTAACTGAAAATTTTAAACCAACACTTTTAAATGATTTATTAATATTTTCAATAGGATTATTAATAACATTTACTACTTTATGATAAGTTCTTACTATTCTAAATATTTCTCTATATACTTTAAAACTATCTCTAATTACTTGTTGAACCACTGGTGGAGCAAATGCTATTGCTTTTAATCATTTATTATGATTAACACCATAACCAATGTATCAACCACTATATCAACGATATCAATGGAATGGATGTATTTGAGTAACAAAAGTTTCTGCTTTAAGAATACTATCAACAACTGTAATTGGTTTATATTTAGTATTGCGATGATAAATAGTAATTGCACATTTATCTAATGATAAAGGTTGAATTTTACAACCCATAAATACTGGTGAATTTAATGGAATTAATTGTGCATGTTTAATTGCTCTTTTTTCTGCACTAGTAAATAAATCAGTTGTTTTTTCTTTTAATTTATTAATTTTTTCAAATGCTTGTTTTTCCAACTTTTCAAATTTTTCTTGTAATTTATATATACTTTCTCGTAATTTTTCAAAATATGGTGTATTTTTTCAAAATTTATTTAAACCTTTTTTTAAATAAAATCTAATATCCAAATATTTAAACAATTTATTTGCATTTAAAACAATCTTATGAATTGAACTTTTTTTAAAATCAAATTTAATAGCATTAGCACGAATTTTTTGTAAATCCAAAATTAAAGTTTTTCCATATCTATTTTCTGTGTGTATTGTATGAACTAAATTTAATCAATCATGTTGGTTCATAGATAATACTTTTTTTAAATCAGTATTATATTTTTTTAAAAAATTATTTGCTTTTTCAATATCTTTAATTTTAAATTTAGGAGTTAATTGTGGACTTAATTTTATTAATGTATTTTGTAATAATAAGTAATTTTTTAACTCCTGTGCTTCTAATTTTTGAAAATTATTTTTATATTGTCTTTCAGCAACATAACCTAAATCTCGTAATACTGTTTCACGATTAGGAGTAAAACTATAATTCATTAAATAACGTTTATTACCAATAATTTTATCTGTTAAAATTTCTTTTCCACTTACTTGACTAATAATTTCTTGTAAGTTTTTTGCTTCTTTAATACCAACTTGTTCTAATGTTTTAGTTTCTTGTGCTAGTTTAATAAATTTAGTTGTGCGATAACCACGACTAATTTTATTAAGTCCTGCAAATGCCGGTAATAAATTAAAGAAAGTATTTAATGATGTTACATTTCCTTTTAAATAATCATAAACTTGATTAATAGTAAAATCAGTTAAAAACTCTACACCAACAGCACTAATACTAGCAATTAAATCACTTGCACCTAATCCAAGTGCAAAACTTTCACTTAATCCACCAGTAAAAGGAGCAAGTGCTACTGCTATAACTTGTACACCAATCATTTCTAAAATTTCTCATCAAAAACTTTTATTTTCTTGTTGTTTACTTGTTCTAGTATGTTTTGGTTTATTTATGTTTAAAAGTATTGCTGTACTAGTTGTACCAATTGGCATGATATTAATTTCCTTTATTTAAGAGTTATTTTAATTGGATTTGTTGAACCTTTATAATTTAAATCATTAACATTTGCAGCAATAGTTATATATAAGTCACCTGCTTTTTGTTTTTGATTACTTACATTAGTTTTTCCTTGTGCATCACTAAAATATTTAATAGTTGGATTTGTTAAATTTGGATTTAATGATTTAAGTTCATTAGTACTTTTTATTTCTGTATTTAATTCATTGTTATTGTTATTAACATTTGCAGTAATATTTGTTGTTAAAACTGTAATTTTAGTTTTTAAATCATTTTTTTCTGTTTTAATAACTCCACATAACATTCATCTTGATGTTGTTTCATTATTAGAAATATATGGGATTGCTTCTCCAACAACTTCACCAGCAACTTTATATGCTCTTCCTGCTTTATCATCTTTAATAAAATCTACATAAATAACTGTATTTTCTATCATGTATCTTTTCATTGCTCTTGGTGTTGCTAAAATAAAGGTCATTAATTGTTGTTCATTTTTATCATTAGTAAAAATCATATAGTCATCAAGAACGATTTCACATAATACGCCTTTTACATATAAATTATTTCCATTTAAACGTAATTGTTGTGCCAACTGATTATCGGTAATTAAACCTTTATTATCTGCTAAATAAACTAAACTATCATAAAGACCATTAGTAATAAAAAATTTACTATTTGCAATATTTCTAAATTGAAACAAAGTATTTCAAGCAGATAACATTGATTTTAAATAGCCTACTGGTGTTGTATCTTCAATATCGATTTTAGTAGCAAATTTTGCAATTGCTTGTGTATCATCAATTGCCAATTTATCTGCTAAATCATTTGCAACTTCATATTGCATACTATCTAATAAATTTTGTCCATTATTTGCTTTTAAATCTACATCTGCAATAATTTCTCCTGCAAGATATTTTTTAGTTATTTTTTTACTAATTTTATCTGTATCAACATATGGTAATTCATATCTTTTACTTTTATCATCCCAAGCAATAATTTTTACTTCCGGTTTTTTTGGTTTTTTAACAATAAACTCAATATTTACTGAGTCAACAATTTCAGTAGGAAAAAAGTTTGCCCATGGACTATTTGAAATTTTAAAAAACTCTATAAATTCTGGTGCTTCTACTAATCTCTCTGTATTGTCTAAATTTTGATTAAATGGTACTGACATTTTATTTCTTCCTTTCGTTTATAAATAATTTTTCTTTTTATAATTAATTAAAAAATTTTCTTTATCATTTGTTTTATTATTAATAATTATTTGTTTATTACCACCTGTATTAATTGTTTGTTTAAATACTGGTTGTTCTTTAATCATTTTTTTAATAGTTTCTTCAATTTTTGAATTTTCTAGATTACTTGTTTTAAATTTTAAAAAATCATAAAATTCAGTTTTAACTTGATATTTTTTAAATATATTAATCATTTCTTTTTCTTTAATTTCTTGATTAAGTTTATTTAACTTATTTTCTGCTTCATTAACTTTATTTTCTATTTCTTGTTGAGCATTATTTTCAGTTAAAGGTTCAGTTGTTTGTTGAACATTATCTTCATTTTCTAACATTTAATATTCTCCTAATCTTATCCCAATAATCAATCTTTAACTAATTGTGGCATTTCACTTATTAGTTTTTTATAATCTTTAACTGCATTTTCTAATATATCAATATCAGAAAATTTAAAACAATTTCCTATATCTAAATCAAAATCTCTATCAATTTTGATATTATTTTTTATATATTTTTCATTAAATTCAATTTTTGTCATATTATTTTTCTCCTTTATTAATCTTTTCATTTAATTTTTCTAATTTTTTTTGATGTTTGATAATTTTATTATTTGCTCTAACATGTTTTGGAGTTGTGATAAATCTTTTTAATAAAACAATAATTTCTCTGCAAATTAATGTTCCAACACTTGTTCCAATAATTATTAATTCATGTAAAAATTCTTTCATTTCAATATTTTCCTTTCAACTATTTATTTTTTTATTTCTAATTATTAATCAAATTGACCACCATTAATTCTTTCAATCATTGATTGTAAATTACTTATAATTTCTACTAATACAGATATTTCTTTATTGAATTCTTCTATTTTTTCTTTATATATTTTTATTTCCTGATTATAATATTCAAGTAATTTTTCTTTATTCATCAATTATTCACCTCCTTTATAAACTCATGTGATTATAATCTCAATTTAATGAAGTATTATCATGATTTAATGGTACTTCACTCATATTATCACTACCATATTGACTAGTTGTTTCACTATTAATTGTGAATCTATTATCATTTATTAATCTTGCAGTTTCATTATTAAATGGTGTTTCTTGCATTTCTTCAATATGATTTGTAGTTTCCATAGGTAGTAAATTATGAATAATTTCACTTGCACCAGCAATTATGGTAGGTATTGCATAAGCATTATTAAAATCATTATTTATACCCATTGCTACACCACTACTAATCAAACATCCACCAGTAGCCATATTACAAACCTTTCTTATTTTTTCAAATCTTATTAGGTATTAACTCAGTTAATCCACTAATAAGATTTGATATACCATAAGCATTTAATGAAATATAAGTATCTCAATCCATTAATGACTGATGTTCTTGTTTATTTAATAATAATCATGGAGGACCTTCTGTTGTAGTTGTAGTAGTTACTGGAATTGGTGTTGTTGGAATAATAGGATTAATATTATTTTCTGTTCATTTACTATAATTTGCTAATCCAATTGTTCCTAAACCTAATAAGATTTTTTTACTACTATTAATTAATTTAGTTTTAGTATTTGGTCTTTGATTTAAATTTCAAATATCTAAACCTAATTTTTTACCAAATAATAAACTATTAATTGAACCTAATACTGGATTTGCAATTACTTGACCATAATAAGCACTTGTACCAATCATTGCACAAATTGGACTTATACCAGTTCTAATTAATTTAGTTAAAGTATAATTTGATTGTGTATTTTCATTTGGCATTATTTAACTTCTCCGTTCGTATTCAATAATTTTTCTAAAACATAATGATTTTTATCAAATTCTTTAATAAGTCATTTTTTTGTTTCTATGTGATTGTTAGTAACAAGAATTAATCTTTCTATTATATAAATTAATTCTTTTTTATCTGCTCTATCAAAAATTACTTTTAAAATTTCATCTAACATAATTTATTCTCCTTTAATTTGTTTTAAATCATTTAATAGTTCTATAAATTTTTTCATCTCTTTTGAATGATAATCAATGCTTCAATAATCATCATTTCAATTAAAAATTATATGTGTATCTGAATGTAAAAATTCAACATTATCAATAAAAAATAATTTTTCATCTACATTTCATTTAATTAAAAATTCGCGTTTAGTCATATTTAATCTCCTTTAATTTCTAATTTTTTAACTGTTACTTTAATTCAACCTTGATAAACATCATTATCACCAACTATTAATGCAACATTACTTTCTGGGTCAGAAACAATTATGTGTTTTGATTTAACATTTGGGTATTGTCTTAAAATAATTGCTCTAATATCATTACTTGTATGAATTGCTTTTGGAAATGGTGATAATATTTCAATTTCATCTTTATTTTCAAATAAAGTAGGCAATATTATCATTAGTCAAATTCACCTTTTTCTATTTTTTCAATTAATAAATTTAAAATATTTTTGTCAAAATCATAGTTTGTATAATTAATTTTTTTAGTTCATTTAATTATATCTTTCATATATTTAAGTAATTTTTCTTTATTCATTATCAAAGTCTCCCTCATTAATATAAATCTGAAGATTAAATAAAACACTTTCTTTTCCTATTTTAAATAAATTACTAGAATTAGATTCTTTATTTTCTTTTAGAGTTGTTATAATAAAATTAATTAATTTTTCTTTATTAATACAATTTTTATGTCTTGATTTATTAATTTCATCAACTTTAATTCTATGTTCTTTACAATATGCTCTTCCATATTCATCAAATTGCTCATCTGTCATATTTTCACATTGTCTTTGTCTTTGTTCATTTTTAATTTCATCATAATATGGTTCATGAATAAATTTTTCAAATGTTATTGTTTCAGTTCATGTACATCTATTCATTATTTATTCTCCTTATTTGATTATTTTTTTTCTAAATTTTTTGCAATTGAATTTAATAATTTTAAAACTTTATATTCATTTTTTAATTCTTTAATAATAAATATTAAAAATATTATTAGTGTTATGCTTGTTATTAATATTGGTACTATTAATAAAATTTTTCATAATATCATTTTTTACTCTTTTCATTTTTTAAATCATTTAACATTGATTGAACAAAATGCACGATTTTTAGGAATATTTAAAGTATTAAAAATTTGACCAGTTACTATAATTTCATCATTTTTGTTTAATAAAATACATCGTCTATAAAATTTTGGGTTGTTAAAAATTAAAGTAACATAGTTTAGACCATTTCATTGACCACGAACACTATAATATAATTCTTTATTACCTTTTTCGTAATATTTTGCTTCAATAGTGTTACTTATTTTTACTGTTAATTTGACATAATTGGCTTTATCTTTCATTTTTATAATTCCTTAAATAGTATTGAATATGCTTATATGCATCTTGTTCATATTTTGTTAATTTTATATTTCCTTTATAATTTTCTATTTTAGTTTTATTTTTTGGTTCACTTTCTAAATAATCTCAATTCATAACATCTTCTACTAATACCATTAATGCACCAATAATTTTAGGTGTTGCTAATGGATTAGTTAATAATTGTTTTGAACTTAAAAAGAAATTTTCTACAATAACTAATATTTTTTTATTAATAAATTGTTTTTGAATTAATTGAAAATATTCTTTATACATATTTTTAGTTCATGAAAATTTTAATACATTAAGTGTTTCATTAAAAACAATATTATTAGTTTCATTTGAATATATAGCTAACTAAAGTAATGTTTACTCATATCTTGAAAAACAAAATCAATCGCGTTTTTAATATTTGGTCAATAATTTGGTAATATTTTTCTTATATTATGTTTTATAGCAAATCAAAAATGTTCAATTGGATTTAAATTAGGAGAATATGGTGGAAGAAATAATAGTTTGCATCCAGCATTTTCAATTAATTGTTTTGTTGCTTTAGATTTATGAAACGTCGCATTATCTAAAACTATAATTTGTCCACACTTTAATACTGGAATTAGTATATTTTTAACATATGATTCAAAAATTTTACTATTGCAATGTCCTTCAAATGCTCATAGAGCTTTTAATTTACCTTTATTTAGTGCACCAATTATACTCATTCTCTTTATTTTATATGCAGGTTTATTATCAAATAATCTTTTACCTTTTTCAGACCAACCATATTTATAAAATTCATTATCATCAATTCCAGATTCATCAATATATACCAAATCTTCATTCATTATTTTCGCTATTTCTTTTAAAAAATCTTCTTGTTTATTTTTATCTCTTTGTTCATATAGAAAAGTTTTTTTTATATGTATAATTTAGTTTTTTGAAATAGTTATAAACTGTTTCTTTTGTCATATCACCAAATTTTTCAATTACTTTTTGAACTGTAACATCTTTATTTTCTGCTAAATAATTTTTTAATTCATCTAAATCCTTTATTTTGTGGCTATGTCTTTTTTGATAATTCAAAATTGGTTTTATATTTCCGGTTTTTTGCTTTCTTTTTCTTCATAAAAATAAAGTCTTTCTAGTGATATTGAACACTTTACAAATTTCTTTAATTTTCATGTTTTTACTTTCATAAACTTCTATTACTTTTCTTCGTAAGTCCTCACTGTATGGTTTTGGCATAATTTAATCTTCCTAATCTATTTTAATTATTGCTGAATTATACTTGTAAGTGCAAGAATTGTTTAAATTACATATTATTATTTTACATTATTTATGAGTAAACATTACTTTCGTTAGCTATATACTAGTTTCCAATTCGCTCCCACCCCAAGAATTACCATTAATGGTTAGTATATTTTATTAGGTATCACTCCACTTTTTATTTATCCATGCAAGTCCACATGTTCTAGCTACTATTTTTAACAACTGTGTTGTAGTTCACTTTTTTAGTTCCCTAAGAACCTGTTTAGAATCTTTTAGAAAATAATGTAAAATTACTATATATTTTAAAATAAGAGGTATATATGCATAAAAATTATCCAAGTCATGTTACTAAAGAACAATTTGAGAACATAAAATCAACTTTAGAAAACAGCAAAAAGAAAACAAAACCAAGAAATTTAGATTTATATGAAGTGTTTTGTGCAGTTTTATATGTATTAAAAAGTGGTTGTCAATGAAGAATGTTACCAAAAAATTTTCCAAAATGACAAACTGTATATTATTATTTCCAAATTTGAAGTAAAAACAATGATAAAGAACCTAGTGTATTGCAATTAATTTTAAAAAAAATTAGTTAAAAAGATTCGTATTAAGAATCATCGAAAAGAAAAAACTAGTTTTTGTATAATTGATTCGCAAAGTGTTAAAAATACAGATACTACTGAAAATAAAGGTTATGATGCTGGTAAAAAGATTTCAGGAATAAAACGTCATATTGCAGTTGATACGCAAGGTTTACCACATGCAATTTACATAACTACAGCAGAAAAAACAGATCGTAATAGTGCTATCATAATGATTAAAAGTGAAAAAGAAAATCTTTCTACAGTTCAAAAAATAATAGTAGATGCTGGCTATACTGGTGAAAAATTTGCTTTTAAAATCAAAACAATCATAAATGCAAATGTTGAAGTTGTAAAACGTAATGAATTACATTCTTTTGTAGTATTGCCAAAAAGATGAGTTGTAGAACGAAGTTTTGCATGATTAGAAAAATGCAGAAGATTATGAAAAAATTGTGAAAGAAAACTAAATACTAGTTTACAAATGGTTGTTCTTTCCTTTATTTCAATTTTATTAAAAAGATTCTAAACAGGTTCTAACACGTGTTGATAATAGCGTTAAAGAGGTTTATTAAAAATTTTAAAATTTTACAATTACAAAAAAAAGACAAGATTTTTATTCTCGTCTTTTGTCATTTATTTTTAATTCAAGGGTAAAAAAAAGAAAGGAGCTATTTTTAAAACTTTTTAGTTACCGACATCTTCGACACGCTCCCTACTGATGATGTTATTGATGACGTCAAAGCATGGCAAAATCGACCATTAGATAGTGTTTATCCGATTGTTTATTTTGATTGTACAGTAGTTAAAGTACGACAAGATAAACGGATTATTAATAAATCAGTTTATATAGCTTTAGGAGTTGATTTAGAAGGTAAAAAAGATGTTTTAGGTTTATGAATTAGTGAAAATGAAGGTTCTAAATTTTGATTAGCCAATTTCACAGAAATGAAAAATCGTGGCTTAAATGATATTCTGATTGCTTGTAGTGATAATTTAACAGGCATGTCAGAAGCAATACAATCAGTTTATCCTAAAACCGAACATCAATTATGCATCGTTCATCAAATTAGAAATAGTTTGAAATATGTCTCATATAAGCATAGAAAATCTCTAGTTGCAGATTTAAAACCAATTTATACTGCATGTAGTGAAGAACAAGCAATGCAAGCTTTAGAATCATTTGAAAATAAATGAACTAAACAATATCCACAAATTGCTAAATCTTGATATAAAAATTGAGATAATTTAATGGTTTTTATTAGTTATCCTGCAGAAATAAAAAGGGTAATTTATACCACAAATGCTATTGAATCTGTTAATAGTCAATTACGAAAAGTCATCAGAAATAAAAAAGTTTTTCCTAACGATATGTCAGTTTTTAAAATATTTTATTTAGCAATTGACAATATAACAAAAAAATGAACAATGCCCATTCAAAATTGAAATACAGCAATTGCTCATTTTATGATAAAATTTGAAGACAGAATTAATCTGAATTAGTAACTTTGTAAAACAAAGAAACACAGATTATTAAAAAGCCTCACACTTCCTGATGTTTTTCCTTCTTTATCACTCTGAACTATTGTTAAACCTTTAGCAAGATCTACTTTTACTCAACCTTCTGGCATTTTTGATCCAACAGGCATTCATTTATATTCACCAGGAATTCATTGTCCTTTACTTTCATCTGATTTTTTATTTTTTTCTTGGCAATCTTTTAACTGTGCTTCTAGTTCTTCTCTTTTTGCTTTACATTCTTTTAATTGTTCTTCCAATTCTTCTCTTTTTGCTTTACATTCTTTTAAATCTTCATCTGATTTTTTATTTTTTTCTTGGCAATCTTTTAACTGTGCTTCTAGTTCTTCTCTTTTTGCTTTACATTCTTTTAATTGATTTTCCAAGTCTTCTCTTTTTGCTTTACATTCTTTTAATTGATTTTCCAAGTCTTCTCTTTTTTCTTTACATTCTTTTAAATCTTCTTCTAATTTTTTAACTTTATCTTCAAGACCTTCTAATTTTTTATTTTTTTCTCTACATGCTTTTAATTGTTCTTCCAATTCATCAATTTTATCTTCTAGTTCTTTAATTTTTTTTTGATTTATCTAATGATTCTTTTACTGATTTTGCATAAAGACTACTTATTTCTTCTAATTCATTAGCTGTTTCTTGCAATTTTTTATTTAATTTTTCCATTTTTGCTTGACAATCGCTATCATCAACATTAACAGTAGTAACACTATCTTCTTCTACTGTCTTATTTTTTCATTTATCATTTTTAAGTATCCTCCTTTTTATTAAAATTCTCGTATACTATTTTTATTAATAATGAAAATTATTGAAAATATTATTTTGTTTCAATTTTAAATAAGATTTATTTAAAGATAATTTTAAATAAATCTCACTTAAAGTTTACAAATGAAAAAATTACTATACAATAAACTTTCCTACAAAGCAATTATTGATAAAATTAAATAAAAAATTTTTATCTCCAACTAACTATAGAAACTTGATTTTTATGTATATGAAAATTGAAAAATAATTAAATTAACATACATTAATATTTTAAACATTTGATAAGATAGTGTAAAATAATTAGTAGTTTAGTAGTTTAGAAAAGGCTTAAAAAATGACAGTAATCAACACGTCTGTGAATCAAAAAATTTTATTAACTGGTTATAAAAAATTTTGTTATTCTTTTAGCAAAATTTTATTAGTTATTCTATTATTTCCTTTTGTTTATTTTTATTCAAAAAAATATCAAAAACAATTTTTAGAATTTTGCTTTTCTTATCAAAAAGAAGGTAAATTTAAAATAAATAACGAACAAACAGTTGATATTAATAGTTTTAATTATCATCAATATGATTGTCAAATTAAAGATCTTAATAAATATGGCTATCCAATTGATTGAAAAAAAGAAAATTATCAAGAATTTACCATTAAAAATGATAATAATCAAAACATTAGTTGTCTAACTGTCATTCAAAAAAAGAAAAGTGATAAATGAGTTATTGGCTTTCATGGTTGAACAGAAAATAAATATTTAGCATTAAGATTAGTGTCATGATTTTATGAAGAAGGATACAATATTTTAACTTTTGATAGTGTTGCTCACGGTAAAACTTATGGCCAATATAGTGACATTGGTCTTACTTGTGCTGAAAATATTAATTGTTTAATTAATTGAATAAAAGATAATTATCAAGTTAGCAGTATTGGTTTAATTGGTAATAGTATGGGTGCATCAACAATTAATTATTACTTATTTAAATATAAAGTAACCAATTTAATTAACTGGGCAATTACTGATTGTGGATTCTCTAATCTACTTGTTCAATTTCGTTACGTCATGCAATACCGTTATAAAAAACCTTGATGATTAATTAGTAATGGTTTAGCCAAAAGATATCAAAAATTTACAAATACAAATATTTTAGAATATGATTTATTAAAAAAAAGCAAAACAGGTTTTCAAGTTCCTACTTTATTAATTCACGGTAAAAAAGATAATTTTGTCCCATTTTTCATGGCTAATGTCATTCATAATTATCAAGTTAAACTCCATTATAAAAATTATGATTATTTATTTTTGGAAAATATTGGTCATATTGAAACCTTACCAAATGCTTATCAAACTTACATTAATAAAATAAAAAATTTTATCAATACATACGAAATAAAAAAATAGAGATAGGAAAAAGACATGAAATTAAAAAAGAAGTATTCGTTTTGAGTAATATTAATGATGGCAATTTCTGCCACAGTTGGATCATCAGTACTAATTTCATTTGGACAAGTAGCGTTTTAAAGTGGATTTAATCCGATTTTAATGATATGTGCCTGAATTTTAGGCGGTATTTTAATTTTGCCAGAAATGTTATTACTAGCAGAAACTGCTATTTCTTTTCCAGGAAATGGAAGTGCTTATTATTGATTAAAAAAAGCAAATTGAATGGCTTGTTCGTTTTGATTGGGATGGATTTTAGTTTTAATGGTAGTGCTACTGCCGTTGGGGCGCATCACTTTAACCCTTAGATTAATAAATGGATAACAAAGAACGATATAACTATCGTTCTTTTTTTGTTAAAAGATTAAAACTTCATAAAACTGTCGTAGAAGTCAAATGGTGAGTACTTTATGTAAATACTTCTATATCAGGATAAAAGCGTGCATTTAAGATGTAAATAGAATTGTTAAGTGAATTTAATTGAGATTAATTTGTAAAAGCAAAAGGAAGCACTTAACCAACAACCCCTGTTTTATCTATATTTTAAATCACTACACCGTAAGGGGGGTTATATATAAATACATACCTCATTAACAATATCATAACACAATAAAAAAAATAAAGGAGAAAAATAAATATGAAATATGTTTACTTATTAAAATATGAAGTTAATTATACTGGTCAAATAAAATATAAGGCTTTTTCAACTGTAGAAAATGCTACTAACTTTCATAGAAATTATAAACATCATTTAATTAAAGATGCTTATATTGAAAAATATGAAATATTAGTAATGGAATTAGACATAAATTTAAATAATAAGGAATTAAATAAAAAACTTAATTAAATTAATGAAAGGTAAAAATATTTATGGAATGTAGAGAATATAGAATGGTTGGTTCTTGTGATAGATGTAGAAAACAATCTTCAATTGGTAATAGATTATGTAATAAATGTTTTTGATTATTAATAGGTAGAAATAAATATGAGTAAATTAATTTTTAAAAAAGAAACTCATCAATATTTTTTAGATGATAAAGAATTAATATCAGTTTCTAGAATTATTGATAATTATTTAGGATTTGGATATAGTCATATCTCAGCAGAAATATTAAAAAATGCTTCAGTTCGTGGTAAATGAGTTCATAAACTTAATGAATTATATTTACAAAATATTAATCAAGAAAATATTATTAATAATTTATTAAAAAAATTAAAACCAATAACAAATTCAATAAATTATTCTTATTGTAAAAAATCACTTATGTTTTTAAAAGAAAAATTTAAAGATAAAAATAATTATGAATTTATTATAGAAAAACCTATTAATGATAGTTTAATTGCTGGAACACCAGATTTAGTTTATTTAGATAAAAAAGAAAATAAATATTATTTAGTTGATTATAAAACATATGCTTGTATTGATGAAGATAAATTAAAAAGAATTAAATTACAATTAAGTGCTTATTTTTGAATATTATTTAAAAGTAATATAGATATATCGACTAAAACCTATATATATTTAACAAATAAAAATATTCAAAAAGAAATTGAAATTGAAATAACAGATGAATTAGTAGATGAATGATTAAAAGCAAAAATAAATTATTTTAAAGGAGAAAATCAAAATGGAATATAAACTAGAATATTGTAAAAATAAAAAATGTAATTTTAATGAATTATTAACGAAAAGTATTAATGCCAGAATTGAATATTTAGAATATCAAATTGAAGAAATTAATTTAAGTCAAATAAATGTATGAGAATTAGATGTTTTAAGAGGTCAAATTAAAGAACTAAATATTTTAAAAACTAATATTAAAGAATGATTAAGAAGAAATAAAAATGATTAATGAAAAATCAATTAAAGAAAAAACTATTTATTCTTGTAATTCAATTGAATTTGAAAAATTACCTAAAAAATTAGATAGTAATCTAAATAATTGAATTGAGATTAATAGTCATTTAGTTATTAATCCTAGTAAAAATATTGAAGTACATTTAGATAATAGATTTAAAGGAGTTAAAAGATGAAAGTAGAAAAGACTAAAAAATTACCAATATGAGCAAAGATATTATTATCACCAATAGCAATATTGTTTATTCCATTATTAATAATTGGTTTTATATTTACTTTCATTGGTGGAATATTAACTTTTATTAGTGGATTTATAAATTGTTTAATATTTGGAAAAATTACAATTACAAAGGAAGCAACTTATGGATAAATCAATTTTAATTTTATTAAAACATTTAGGAAAAATTAATAAAAAATTAGATGAAATTTTAGAATTATTAAATAAAAAAGGAGAAGAAAATAATGAGTAATGATTTAACTAATAATAAAAATTCATTAACTATTGAACAATGATTTAATAAAAAAAATCAAGGTAATATTGATAATAAAGAAATACAAAGATTTAAAAGTAATGCTTTAGCAATTAAAAATCAATTAGGTTTATCAAAAACTAGTTTAACTACAATATTAGAAGCATGTTATCAAGCGACATTATTACAATTACCTTTAGAAAAGAATTTTGGTTATTGTTGAGTTGTACCTTTTAATCGTAAATATAAAGATGAAAAAGGTGATTGAATAACTGTTAAAGAAGCACAGTTTCAAATGGGATATAAAGGTTATATTCAATTAGCGCAAAGAAGTCAACAATATAAAAAAATTAATGTTATTGAAGTTAGAGAAGGAGAATTAAAAAAGATTGATTATTTAAAAGATGAAATAAAATTTAAATTTATTGAAAATCCTATTGAAAGATTAAAATCAAAAATAGTAGGTTATTGTGCTTATTTTAAATTAAAAAATGGTTTTGAAAAAAATTTATATTGAACAAGTGAACAGATAATAGAACATTTTAATAAATATAGTGAAACATATAAAAAAAATAAAAAATTTATTGTTAGTGATTTTGATAGTATGGCTAAAAAAACTGTATTAACTCAATTATTAAGAAAATGGGGAATTATGTCAGTTGACATGCAAACTGCTTATGAAAATGACCAAGCAATTATTACTGAAAATGAAAAAATATATATTGATAATCCAAATAATCATATTATTGATATTATTGATTCAAATCCTAAGTTTAAAGAATATCATGATACTATTGATGCTATTACTAATTCAACTGATAATACTGACTTAAATTCTACTTTATCTAAAATAAAAGAATTAGAAAAAGAAGAAGAAATAATAGAAAATTTTGAAGTTTAATAAGGAGAAATAACTAATGATTACTACCGAATTTATGAATATGATATTAAAAAATGAATATAGACTGAAATTAATTACTTGATTAAATAAACAACTTAGTATTTGCTTATGTGATTCTTTAAAAGAAGCCGGCAAACTTACTGCTTATTATAAAGTACTTGAATTTATAGAAAAGGAAGAATAAATAATGGGATATTGAACAAAGTATAAATGTGTTTTTTGTGGAGAAATAATGATTGGTGATGAAGAAAATATTGAACATGTAAGAGAACATAGAAAGGGTATTAGATAATGAAAAAAGTTGAAATTAATAAAGAAAAATTAATTAAATATTTAAATAATCATTCATGTTTACATATGGAATTAATAATTGAATATTTAGAAAAAGGTTACTTTGATAATGAATAAATGTGAACATGAACAATGTCAAGAAATTGAAGAATTAATAGTTAGATTAAAATTAGGAGACTTTGATAATGAAGAAAAGAGATAATGAAATTTGAGAAGCAATTTGTAATAAACAAGAACTAATAAATTGTATATTTAAAGAAATTTTATCAATTAATAAAGAACTAACTGAAATTAGAAAAGAAATAATTGAAATTAAAGAAAATAATTAATATTTAGGCATTTGACATATACTTTTTACCCGCTCCTTTCTTTATTTTATTTAATATGTCAATGTAAGTCCTAATTAAAATTTTATATCTATACAGAATGAAACTATAGAATTATTACAAATTTGGATAACATTATAATTCTATAGTCCACCGTTTACTACGGTGCTGATGAGTTCATAAAAGGATGTGAAATAATGAGAAACATTAGAACTGAATGATTTTATAATGAAAAAAGTCCTAAAGAGATAAAATGTCCAACAGTTGGACTATTAAAAAATAAAGAAGATGCTTTATGTTATTTATTAGCATTAAATTTATATCCAAAATTATATCCACAATATATTTATTATTCATGAATATTAGAAAATAATCAAACTGGATATTTAATTATTTGTGGTAATAATAGAGATACTATTGGAAATATGCAATTTAAATTTATAAAAGGAGAATAAAATGCCAAACGAAAATACACAATCAAATTATACTTTAACTAAATTAATTAGAACTGGTATAAGTCCAATTTGTGCAATAATTGGTACAAGTGCTTATTATGGTCAAGTAATAGGTAATCCAGTATTAGGTTCAATTAATAGTTTATTATTTGGTAAAAAATTAGGTTTAGATATATGAAATTTAAATCAAAGACCAAATACTAAAACTAAATTAATTAATAGTAGTAAAAAAATATTACTAGGTTTAGGAACAATTGGTTTAGCAAATTATGCAAAATTTACTAATGTAGATATTAATCCAAATCCAACAGAAAGTCCAATAACAACTACTACTGTTGACCCTTTTCCACCAGATTTATTATTTGTAGTAAATAATAACCCTAATAATTTAATGGATTGAGATACATATTTTAGTTTAAATGCTTATGGTATATCAAATCTTATTAGTGGATTAACTGAATTAATACCTAATAAATTTGAAGCAATAAGAAAGATTTGTAATATGGCTACTGGTGGATGTTTAATATCAAGTGGTGTAGCAATGGGTATTAATAATGATTTTAATAATGCTTATGCAGTACCTACAATTGTTGCTGGTGCAAGTGAAATTATCCATAATTTATTACCTATGGAAACTACACATCATAATGAAGAAATGCAAGAAACATCATTTAATGATGAAACTGCAAGATTAATTAATGACAATAGATTTACTATTAATAGTGAAACTGCAAGTCAATATTATGGTAGTGATAATATGAGCGAAGTACCATTAAATCATGATAATGCTTCATTAAATTGAGATTATAATCATATGAGTTTATAAATAAGTAAAAATGCCTTTAATAGGCATTTTTTTAATTAATAAATACTTTTTACTTCTTGTTGTTTATTAATAGAATTTAATTTACTTTGTAATTTATTAATTTTATTTTGTTTTTTAAGTTGTTTTTTATTAGGGTCTGTTAAAGATTTACCAAAAGCAACGAATGCTTTTCCTAATTTAATTAAAACATAACCTCCATTAATACATAAATTAGCAACTATAATAATTGTTGTAGTATCCATATTAATCACCACCTTTCTTAAAATATTTGATTAATTTTTAATATGATTTTTAAAATGATAAATATAATTAAACCTGCTGTTGCTGATGATAAAATTACTCCTATTAAACCTAAAATAATTTTTATAATTTTAAAAAACATAATATTATTCCTGTAATTCTTCTAATTTTCATACATTACCTTTTAATTTACCTTTTCCAGTATAAATAGTAATCCATTTTGCATGTTGAACTGATAAAATTACTATATTAGCACTATCATTAAAGGTTTGTATTTGTACACCAGCAATTTTTTTATTAGTTATAATAAATTCTTGAATAGTATAAACTGGATTATATATACTTCAAGAATAATAAATTCTATAATGTTTATTCTCTTGAAAATCATAAGTAATTTGTCAATTATCTAATTTATTTTTTTCTCTTGTTCCTACTTCTTTTCATTGTGGAATAGTTGGACTTGGTGTTGGAGGATTATTTTTTAATTCAATATCTCAATTATTTTCTTCTATTTCATTTGTTTCTAAACTTTTTGAATTAATTTTTATAGGTTTATCTATATTAATTACACTTGGTGAAGTAATATTTAATGTATTACTAGTAATTTGATAAGTATTTTCTTTTAATTCTTCAAAACTAAATATAGCACCACCATCAATTTCACATTTAATAAATAAACTTCATTTATTAGTAGATTTAGTATAATCAGCCTTAAGAATTAAAGAAGCATCTTTATTATCAATTTTACCAATTAAAAGAGTTCATGTACCAGTTCCAACTGCTTTTGCTGATTTAAACAATAACATTAATGGATAACCATTTTGTTCAGGTGCATTTCTGTGTCATGTTATAAATACACGATATGTTTTATTAAGGTCAATATTAAAATTATCTCATGTTCTATTATCAACTTTCTTTCCTATTACAACTCAATTTTCTTTATCTTGCTTTTTATCTATTTTATCATCTATATATTTTTTATTTGGAATATCTAAATCATCAGTTACAACTGGTTCATTTCTATAAATTAAAGTTTTACCTCCAACATTAGTTTTAATAACTTCATTAACTAATCTTGTAGTACTATTTTTATCATCTTTATTATTAAATATTCTATTTTCATCAACTGAACTACCACCAGTAGCACTAATAGTATTAGTTTTTTCATCAATCTTAATATTTTCACCAGCAGTTAATTTATCTTGTTTTTTATCAACATATTCTTTATTGGTTGCATCACTTAAAAATGTAGGTGTACCAACATCAATAAGTCTTCTTCCATTAGCATCAATACCTTTATTATCTTTGGATTTAATAAAATTAGGATTATCTTTATCAACTTCTCATAATGAATCAATATTACTATCAACATGAATTTTTAATTTAGGAATAGTATCACTAATATCATCTATTTTTATACCAACTCCTGCAGTAATTCCTTCTTTTCGTAAAAAAGTTTTATTACCAGAATCTCAAGTTATAACTCTATTATCACTTTCATCAAAAATATTAGGTGTATTAAAATTATCTGTATTACATGAAATACTATTATTTATTGCTTTTCTTGGTGTATGTAAATTTGCTTGTTGTAATAAATTATATACTTCCATTAATACATAATCTGGTTCACTTGGAGGACTAATACTACTTGATAAACCATTACCACTAATAGATACACTACTTCTTATAAATGCCATTCCATCAGTTAAATAATATATAGTCATTCTTGCTGTTGCTCTTTTAACTAATTGTTGTTGTGTTTCATTAAGATTTTTAAATCCTATGACTTCAATTTGATTACCAGTAATAGTATTAATTCTTTCACTTGATATAGCAATTGCCATAATAGTAAAATCAGTTTTAGTATTATCAGTAGTAGTTTGGTCAGCATCTGGTATAAAACCATATATAGTTTTTAAATCATCTTTTGTAATATAATTTAAATTTACATTTCAATCAATATTATTTTTGTTTTCCATAATCTTTATACCTTCCATATCCTTGTACTGCTTGTGATTTATTAACTGTACTAATAACTGATTTATTAGGTTTAGTTACTGCTATATTTAATTGATTAACATTTTTTCTAACAGTAGCATTCATTTCTTTTCTAGTTTTATTAACTCCACCTAAATATTCTCTTATAAAAACACTATTAGCACCAGTACCATAAGCACCCATAGACTTACACATATCAATTCAAGTTTCTCTTGAAACATTAAAATAATCATATGATTTACTTAAATTAGTTCTATATGTTAATGTAGCAATGCCATAAGTACCAGATTGTGCTTGTATTACTGGAGTTCATATACCACCCGCTAATGCACTACTTGAAAGATTTACATAAATTCCAATCATAGAATCATAATCTTGCTCAGTTAAAGAATTAATAATAATTTCTTTACCTTTATCCATTAATGACTTACCATTTAAATATTGTTTTTGAATATGTTGTAATTTAGCAATATTATTATTAGTAATATGTGTCATTATTTTTTTATGAATTACTGGTAAATTTGTTAATTTTTGTAAAACTTGTTGAAATTCAGATAATTCTTTTTGTGATTTACCTTGACCTAATACTTTTGACATTAATTGATTTTTTAATATTCCTGCTGGATTTTTTAAAAAACTATTAAATAAATTATTATTTTTTTTAAATTTTTCTATTAATTCAGCAGTTTGAATATCACTAACAGCAGTTTCTAATATTATTCTTAAAAGTAAGATAATAGGCATTTAAATTACTTCTTTGTAAAAGTTACTTGTAAAGAACCATCATATAAAGTTTTACCTTCAACATTAGCACTTGTTGCTGTTAAATCTGAAAAATTAGCATTACCTTTTCTATAATTAGGGTTTTTAGCAATAACTGCTTTTTCTACTTCATCTGCAGTTGGTGTTGCTCCCGCCATATCAATTTTTCCTAATTTAGTTCTTTCAATTGCTGTTGCAATATCTACATTTGAACTAACTGTAAATCCTTTAACTAAATCTGGACGTAATGCTTTACCTTCTGAAACTAAAAACTTATGAAAATTTTTAACATTTGAATTTGTTTGTAATAAATAAGTATTATCTAAACCACGATTAAATGGAAATGCTAATGCTTCTTTATGAACTAATACAGCATCACAACCTCTAAAATCAAATGCTTCTTGTTTATCAATAGTATTACCAGCCGGATAATTTCTACCTAATCATGGACATTCTACAATTTTAATTCCACCAATTTCTACAATTTTACCATCTTTTAATGCTTGACTTGCACTATCACTACCTAATGTAGTTGTTGCTAATAATATTAATGGTTTAAAAAAACTAGATACTCATAATGTATAATCTTCTTCATCAGTACCAATATATTCATCATTAATTCTTGATTTTAATGTTGCTAATGTATTTGAAATTTTTAATCATAATAATAATCTATAATCATCTACTTTTGGAGTTTGTGGTAATGCAATTTTAATAATGTCATTATCTTGTGCTGTTTTAACTGCTAATTGCATTAATTTAGCAACTAAATATACTTCTACTGATTTTGCTTTTGCATCAATTCAATCACTAGCAAGACTATCAGCAATAGTAATACCACCATTTTCAAATTTTGCTCCCATTCTTTTTAAGTCAAGAGTTTCAATTTCATAACCAATTTGTTTGCTTTTATTTAATAAAATTTGTTCTGTTCTAAGTGCAGTTACATCATTAGCACCAGCACCAGCAGTATAATCTTCTGTAAGATTTCTTTTAGTAACATTATAAACAGCAGTACCAGCATCTAATTGTTCTCTATTTTCTACTGTTGCATTAATTAATGCTACTCTCTTTGATAATAAAACTTTTAAATTTTTAATATATTTTACAGATAAATCCGCTTTACCACTAGGTGTACTAGGGTCATTAATTGTTGTTGATTGTGTTGTAATAATTGCCATTTTATTTCACCTTTTCTTTTTTTATTTTAATTTCATTAATAATTCAATTAATAAATCTTCTACATGTAATCTTTTTAAATTATTATCATTAATAATAATTAATGATTTTCTTACTAAATCAATTTGACTAAGTAATTCATGCATACTATAATCCATATTTTTAACCTACCATTCCTATTTTTCTAGTATCTACTTCATCTTCTTTAAATTTATCTTTTACATCTAAAGAATTACTAATATTTGTATCTTTTTTATTATTAAATAAATGTGGAAAATCTTTATTTAAATTTGATAATTCTTCATCAATATCTTCTTTATCTCCAAGATATCTTTTTAATAAATTAATATTTTCTTGTGATAAATCATATTTTTTATAACTTTCTGAATGTCTAATTTTTCTATCTTTATCAGTTTTTTCTTTATATAAAGTATTATATTTTTCTTCTAATTCTTTATATTTATCTTCTAAAGTTGGTTCTTTAGATTCTTCTGTTTCTGGTTCCTTTGATTCACTTTTTACTGGTTCTGATTCATTTTCTACTGTTTTTAATTCATTTTCTTCGGGTTTTGATTCATTTTCTTGTTTTTCATCTTTTTCTTTTTCTTCCATATTATTCCCTTCTTTCATTTCATTTTCATTTAACATAATTACCACCACCTTTCTAAGTTGAACTTTTTGGATTTATTACTAATGATGTAGTTTGAAGATTTCAATCTGCTTTTGCTACAAATGTGCTTCCAAGATAACTTCAACTTGTAAGGGTTGAAATAAATTGATATCTTAATACTATAAATTTATTAAAACTAGTATAAGCAACTATTTTAAATCAAACGCTTCCTAATGAATCTATACCAGTTGTAGTTGGTAAATCATTGGTTCATAATAAATTATTAATGTAAGTATTAGAAATACTATCATTAGGAGTTAAAGTTGCTATTTGTTTATTTTTACCTTCATTAATACTATTATTTATATTAAATGTTCAATTATTTGTAGCATCATTATGATTTCCAGAATTATTATTATAATTAATATTATTTGATTCAAATTGAGGATTTTTTTCATTAATATCTTTTAAATCACTTAAATTAATTTTTATAGGTGTAAATCATGATTTTTTATTACCAGTTGTTGATGTTCCTTTCAATGGAAATGAACCACTCATATTAAAATTAAAATTAAATGTCATACTTTCATAATCTTCTTTAAATTTATCAAAATTATCATAACCATAATCTTTAAATGAAAATAATATTGCTCTACCATAACCACTTAATTCTTCATTTATATAAGGTCTCATTTGATAACTATTATTTTCTGGTGTAGTACTAATAATACTATTTGTAATCCCATATTGACTTTGATTACTTAAATCAATAAATATAGGATGTGCTCTTGGTATTAATGGTGGTGGTTGTATTGCTTGTGGATAATTAAATGGTTTGTCAAATTTAAAAGTATTATTTGCTAAAATAAATGTATTTTGAATTAATCTACTATTATTACTTGCTTTACCTACTGTTTGATAAGTACCACTTCAAATACTAAAATTATCATTAACAGCACCATCTCTATTATCTGGCATTGAATAAAATGTTATTTTAAAATTACTTTTTCCTACAACTTTAATATCAATCATATCAATTGCTCATTTTACTATATTAGTATTAGTAAAATTTGGAGCATTTAATAATGGAGTTGAACTCTCTTCTTTTGCTAATAATGAAACTGTATCTTTACCACCACTACCATTTAATTGACCTAAATTTACAGTATCATAAATTCCTTGTGATGATATACTTCCATCATTAATATTAAAATTTTGTAAATTAATCATATCAGTTAAATTAAATGTAAATGATGTCATATGACTTGCTGTTCCTAATACTGATTGAATTGCATCTGGTGTATCATTTCTAAAAACATCAAATGGAATTAATGCAGGATTAGTACTTTGTGAACTATATAATAATGTTGTATAAAAAGTATATAATTCAGCAGATATTAAGCCATTTATATATTGAAATTGAGGTATTAATAAATTACTTACTAATTTAGCACCAATATCTAAACCACCAACAAATACATTCATAAATGAACCAAATACTGGAATAGTATTAAGATTAATTTTAATTGTTTCTCTTGGAGTTAAAGGAATTTCACTAATAGGATTATAAATAAAATAATGTAAAGCATTTATAGTATTTAATTGCTTAAATTTATTATTATTCATATTATAATGAGTATTACCAATAAATTTTTTATTATTTTTATTATAATATTGAAAATATGGATTACCAGCAGTTGCATAATTATAATCTTCTATTTCAGCACCATTTAAAAAATTATTATCTCAATAATTTACTAATCTCTTTGAAACATCAACTTTATTAGTATTTTTAGTTTTTTCAACATTAGTTCTTAAATGTCCCTCATAATGCTTCGTTGCACCATCATCATAATTTGGTGCAATTACTTTTTGTCAATCTTGATAACTATCCATTGTACTTTCACCACGTACAGTTAAAACATAATTAGTTTCTGGTAATGCTTGAAAACTTACTGGGTCATAAGTTGAACATTGATATTAGACTTCTTGCGAGACTTATCTATTAAAATTTTCATTTTTAAAATATAATTAAAATTAAAAAAAGATAGGTAATTTATGATGTTTGATAAATTAAAAGCTATTAAAAATGCAGAACTATTAAGATTAACTGGTATAAATGAGATTGTTTTTAAAAAAATGATAGAAATTTTAAAAAAAGAAGAATTAAAAAAGTTTAAAAATGGTGGTACACCTAATAAATTAACTTTAGAAAATAGATTATTAATGACGTTAGAATATTGACGTGAATACCGAACATATTTTCATATTGCTAAAAGTTATGGAATTAGTGAAAGTAATTGTTATAGAAATATCAAGTGAATAGAAAATACTTTAATAAAACATCCTGATTTTCAGCAACTTAATGGAGCAAAATCATTGTTAAATAATAATTTTAAAGATAAAACAGCTATTATTGATGTTACTGAAAGCGCTATCCAACGCCCAAAAAAAGACAAAAGAAATATTATTCAGGAAAAAAGAAAAAACACACAATAAAAACACAAATTATAATTGAACAAGATAGTAAAAAAATTATAAGTTCTTATTTTTCTTGTGGTAAAAACCATGATTTTAAAATTTTAAAAGATTCAAAAGTTAAATTTTTATCACAAACAACTATTTTAGTGGATTTGGGATATCAAGGAATACAAAATATACATCCTAATGTTTTAATTCCAAAAAGAAAATCAAAGAAAATTCCTTTAACTAGAGAAGAAAAGAAAAATAATAAACAAATTTCAAAAATGAGAGTTGTTATAGAAAATATTTTTGCTATACTGAAAAAATTTAAAATTATTAGTGAAAAATATCGAAATAGAAGAAAAAGATTTGCTTTAAGATTTAATTTAATAGCTTCAATTTATAATTTACAACTTTTAAATTAAAAATCTTCAAAAATTTAATATTTTAAATTTTGTTATTTTAAATAATAATTTTTGTTCTATTTTAATGAAGAAAAAATAAGACATATTTTGAATAATAATTTTTAATAAATATTAAAAGTGTTATTAAAATAAAATTTTAAATTTAAAAACTATGATAATAATCACAGTTTTGCAAGAAGTCTATTGTCATGGAAATAATAATTTAGTTGGATATTGTCTATATTTATGTTCTTTAGTATTATCTGAAATATCAATATCTCTTCCTCATAATGCTATTGAAATAGGTTTTACTGAACCATAAAAAGATACTTGACAATGAGTAACTGGTAATGGAGTTAAATAATTACCATCCAAAACAATATTATTATTTTCATCTAATGCTGGTAATGCAACTGGGTCGCCAGGTGCACCTAATTGTACATATTGATTAATAGCTAATCCACTTGTTGCTAATTTATCATTTAAACTACTAAAAGTACATTGAATATATGCTAATTCTTTATTTTCATTATTATAAGTTTTACTAGCAACTTCTAGAATATATCACTGTCTATCAACTTTAATTGATTTATCAGTATTTATAACTTTATTAATTTCTGGAATCATATATAACTTATATAAATTTGCAACAATATTATTAATAAAATTAAAATTCTTTTTTTCATTTGGAATATTAATAACTACATTTTTAATTGCTTGTTCTTGAATAAAAGCATTATTTGCTGGTGTAGCACTATAAGTAATACCTAATTGGTCACTTAATATATTTCCATAAAATACATCACCAATTTGTAATTGTTTATATGCTAAATCTGGATTATCTTTATCTTGAATAGGATAATAAGAATGGTCTCAAACTGCTTGTATTGCTTCTCTACCAGTGAATATCTTACTAAAACTAGTATAATCATTAGGAATACTAGTTGGTGGTTTATAACCACCATTTGTTGAATTTATAGCACCTAAAATAATAGTAAAAGGACATACACGAAATTGTAAATCTTTATTTTGTGTAAAATCTTTTTCAATTTCACCTGTACTTTTTCAAACTGTTTTAATTAATTGATGATTTATTTTCGGTATCATTTTTAGTTTCTCCTAAAAAAGTATTATTAAATTCAATTTCTTCTTTTTGATATTTTCTATTTTCTTCAATAATTTGTTGTGCTTCTTCTTCACTAACACCATATCTTTTAACAATAATTCTTTTAATATTAGTAATTCCTAATCTTAATTCAACTTCATCAATTTCAAGTGATTTTAATCTATCTGTAATAGTATTTTCTTTAATTTCAAATGTTCATTTAGATTTATCACCATCTAATCCCATTAAAATAAAACATCTTTGAAATATTTCATTTCAATCACTTTGATTTAAAGTTCTTTTAATTCTTGTAGTTTCCATATCTCTACTATTTGTAATTAATACTTCTGCTTCTGTTTTTTGACTTGTAGTATCATTTACTGGACTATATCCACTACCTTCAAACGCTTTATCAATAATAAATTGTATAAAATCTGCATATTTATCTAATACTGGATTACCTTGTATTATGGCAATTGGTGGTGTACCACTAGTACTTCCCGGACTTCTTAAATTTGCTTGTAATACAAAATCACCAAATAATTCATTCATATCAATTGCAGTTGTAGTTTGATTTATTTCTTGTTGAGTAATATCTGCAAATACTCTTGAACGATTATATTTAAGTTCTTTTCAAATAATTTCAAAGGTATGATTTAATAATTTTTGTAAGCCTTTACAAGCAGTCATATCTGGATAATAATCACCAATAACTCCACCAAAGAAATTCTTTTTAGGTAAATTTTGCATAAATTTAACTGGTATAATACCTAAATTATGATTTTCTATTAATGGTAATTTTAAATCTTCACTTATTTTTTCTTGTAAACCATCTAAAGTAACTGTATCACTAGTAAAATATCTAATAATTTGATTTGGAGTATATGTTGTTTTAACATAAATACTTTGGTCATCATATTGTACTCTTGACCATGTTGATGCACTATATTCAGTTTCTAATACTCTAGCTACTCTTGATTGAGCATATGGTTGAGCAAAATTTAATGCTATTCTTCCAGTTTTACTTCTATCAATTTGCACAATACTATAACCATAACCGGATTTAATATGACAATCTTGATAAAATAATGAATCTAAATTATTTCATTCTTTTAATTTTTCAATAGCATTTTTATATTCTGGATGTTCACTTGTTAAAGTATAACCATTACCTCATAATAATTTACTTGCATGATTTGCTATTATTTCTTGAAGATTTATCATACATCACTTAGCAGTTAATATTTCAGTATTATGATTATTCATATGTTACTTCCTTTCAAAATAAGGATTTATATTTGCACTTAAATTTCTAATATATGGTTCTATAGCATAATCAAAAGCATCACGTAAATGGTCGTTACCCGGCAAAGGTATTTGTTTAATACTTTTTTCATCTCATATTGCTAATCTAAATTCATCTAATAATTCTTGTGCATTCATACTTATATTTAAGCGTTCTGAAGCCATTAAAGCCACATTCTTACCTATTCTAAACTCTAACCTTAATTTCACACAATCTTTAAAATAAAGCCATAAATTAACGTTATATTTAATTGCTGTATCATTTAACATTTCAATAAATGTATAATTACTAAAATCACAATATACTGTTAAACCATATTCATATAACAAATTATTTTCTTTTGCTAATTTAATATAAAACTCTACTACTAATCTTGCTAATTGTTTATTATCATAACGTACTAATTTATTTTCTATTTTTAAACAATCAATAACATTAACAAATTTAAAATTATAATCAAAACCTATTAATAAACATGCTAAAGCATCATCTTTAAACCCATAATCTAATCCAGCACTAAATCTATAACTTGGTTGTAATAAACGTGATATCTTATGAATTAAATGTGTATATATTCCACCAGATTCATAACCTACTAAACCATGACTTCTGACTCTTGCAGATATTGGGTCTAGAGCTTCTAATTCTAATAAACTTTCACCTTCATGTTTTGGTAATAAATAATTAAGTTTTCAATTTTGATAATGAACAATTCTTTTATCTTTTTCATTAAAATAAAATTGTTCATATTCATTAATTATTTGTTTTTCATTTTGTGGATAATAAGTAACTACATTTTTAATATAATAATTTAAAATACTTCAAGGATTACAACTATTAATTTCTAGTAATTGACTACAACCACGTATAGCATCTGCCATATCTTGTCAATCTTTTTCAGCAATTTGATGTGCTTCATCAACATGTCTAATTACATAATCATATTTTGAATTATCTGGTAAACCAGTTAATTTAATTTCACTATTATTTTGTTTATATAAAGCACGACATTCAATTTCACTATCTTTATATTTAATAGTTTTACGTGTTTCAGAAAGTGTATAATCTAACCCAATTGCAAATAATACTCATCTATTTTTTAATTGATTTCAAGTATCATATAATTGTTCACTCATATTTCTAAAAACATAAGTTTTAACTTTTGTATTAGGTAATACAGTTGCTTTACATTCAAAATCAAAATCTTGAATAGTTTTACCAGATTTACGACTACCTAATTGGTCAATTCTTTTTACAGTTAAAGATTTTTTATAATACATTTGTTTTAAAATATCATTAAGATAACCAAAATGTTCTAACATTTATTTTTACTCTTATTTTCTAAACTAATTGCTATAGGGGTGGTATTATCATTATTTTTTATATCAATTTTAGTAGATAAGTGATATTTATTAACATATGCTCTTTCTAAATATCATG
Organism: Spiroplasma endosymbiont of Dasysyrphus albostriatus; assembly: GCF_964019495.1. Classification (NCBI taxonomy): domain Bacteria; kingdom Bacillati; phylum Mycoplasmatota; class Mollicutes; order Entomoplasmatales; family Spiroplasmataceae; genus Spiroplasma; species Spiroplasma endosymbiont of Dasysyrphus albostriatus. The sequence goes on from NZ_OZ026447.1 coordinate 120,708, forward strand.
AAGAATTAGAAGAGTGTGACTTTAAATATCTTTGTAAATTTAAGTGTTCAATTTGAGAATGCGCTCAATTAATTTGTTGTAAAAAAGTATTTCTCTTTTTTTCTTTTCATTTTTTTAAAGTATTTTCAGTTATATCTAAATAAATTAACATTCCTAATTTAGTAGGTATTTCATCAAACTCTTTACAATGAATAAAATAATTTTCTAATGATTCTCTTAATTTTGTAGCATCATTAAAAATTGTTCTTATTTTTATTTTTTCTTCTTGCACATAAAAATCTCCTTTCATATGCTTTAAAAACACAAAAATTTATGATATAATTAATATAATCTTTAAGTTAAGTCTGACAAAAATAACTTATTAACTTTATTAATTACTTCATATATTTTTTTATTTAATTTTTATAATATAATTATAACAAAAAATAGCATTACACTGCTATTTTTTTATTTCTTTTTTTAAATTTAAACATTTTCTTAATTTTATTTCCTAAACTTTTTCAAAATTTAAATTCTGGATTTTGTTTTTTATATATAATCATACAACCAATAAAAGTTCCTATAATATTAAGAAAAATAGTTAAGAATAATACTCCAAAAACTTTATTTTTTTCACATAGATTTCAACCATATAAACCTATAAACCCTAAAATACTAATTATAAATATTCCTAATAATATTCATCATGCAATATATTCCACTTTCATTTTCCTTTTCTATTTATATTTTTCTTTATTGTACATTATTTTATTAAAAAAGAAAAGATAACTAATAAAAGTTATCTTTTAAACGTAAATAGAATTTGCAGTTTATTTTATCGTTCTTTAATATTATACTCTAAAACAAAACATTTTTCAACAATAATTTAGTAAATTTGTTAGAATAGTTAGGAAAAAAAATAAATAGAAAGGTGTTAAAAAATGTTTAGTTTTAAAGAATTTCTAAAATCTGAAATCACTAATATTTTAGCAAAATATTTTCAAAAAATCCATGATTATGATGAATATTTTTTTCTAAATAGAGATAAAAATCAATATAAAGTTGCTTGAACATGTAATAGAACAGTAAATACTCCAATTGGAATGGATACTTTTAAACAAAGAGTTTATTGAGATGAAATAAATAAAAAAACTTATTATCCAATTTATGAAGAATTTGGTATTAAAAAAAGAGCAAGAATTACTAATGATTTATATTTTGCAATATTAGATAATTTAATTGAAAATTTAATATCAAAAAAAGGTTATTTTAATATTCAATCAGAATTTAAATATACTTCTTTTTCTAAAAATCTTATTTCAAGAATTTTTAAAAATGTAAAAATTGAAAAATTTATACCAGAACAAAAATTTAAAGTATTAGATAATGAAAAATTAAATATATGTGCAGATGATGCTTATATAACTTGTTGAGATGAAAATGGTTTAAAACAACAATATTGTTGTAGACTTTTAACTTATAATTTAGGAAGAAAAGAAATTTATTCATATAGAAATCAATTACAAAAGAAAATAACTTCATTTATGTTATTTAAAACTAATAATGCTCCAAAACAAGAAGAATTACATAATTTTACAATGCAAACTATTAATAATTATTATGATATTAAATTAAATATATTTGCTATTAATTGAGAATATAATAATTATAATTTAGTAGTTGCTGGTGATGGTGCATTATGAATTAGAGCAATGGCTAGTTGATTGGGTTGTTATTATATTTTAGATAAATATCATGCTTATAGTTATTTATGAAAATCTTTTGTTAATGTTCGTGGTAAACATCAAAAGAAAGCACTTGATTGAACAAATTATTTAGATGTAACAACTACTTTTTCAAATGGTAGTTATAATCAATTAATTACTATTTTAGAAAATAATCATAATAAAGTTACTAAAAAAACTTATAATTATTTTAAAAATAATGAACAAGGAATTATTAATCAAAATGCTTCATGAAATATAGGATGTAGTGCTGAAAGTGATGTATATCATTTTTTAAAATCTTTAACTAATGGAGCAAAAATATATAATTATCAAACATTAAATAATATGTTAATAGCAAAAGCAAATTATTTAAATACTAGAAGTTATCTTAATAGTACTTAATAAGTTAAAACTTAATATTTTTTATTTCTAATTTTAAGATTAGAATTTTTGTGTTATTTAAATGTAATTTTGAAATTATATATTTTAATATTTTTAAAATATATGTTATAATTAAATTAACAAATCATAGAATTTGCAGTTATATTGTTAATGTTACTCATAATTCTAAGGGTTAATCTCATACGTCCTGCCGGGGCGCATCACTTTAACCCTTAGATTAATAAATGGATAACAAAGAACGATATAACTATCGTTCTTTTTTTGTTAAAAGATTAAAACTTCATAAAACTGTCGTAGAAGTCAAATGGTGAGTACTTTATGTAAATACTTCTATATCAGGATAAAAGCGTGCATTTAAGATGTAAATAGAATTGTTAAGTGAATTTAATTGAGATTAATTTGTAAAAGCAAAAGGAAGCACTTAACCAACAACCCCTGTTTTATCTATATTTTAAATCACTACACCGTAAGGGGGGTTATATATAAATACATACCTCATTAACAATATCATAACACAATAAAAAAAATAAAGGAGAAAAATAAATATGAAATATGTTTACTTATTAAAATATGAAGTTAATTATACTGGTCAAATAAAATATAAGGCTTTTTCAACTGTAGAAAATGCTACTAACTTTCATAGAAATTATAAACATCATTTAATTAAAGATGCTTATATTGAAAAATATGAAATATTAGTAATGGAATTAGACATAAATTTAAATAATAAGGAATTAAATAAAAAACTTAATTAAATTAATGAAAGGTAAAAATATTTATGGAATGTAGAGAATATAGAATGGTTGGTTCTTGTGATAGATGTAGAAAACAATCTTCAATTGGTAATAGATTATGTAATAAATGTTTTTGATTATTAATAGGTAGAAATAAATATGAGTAAATTAATTTTTAAAAAAGAAACTCATCAATATTTTTTAGATGATAAAGAATTAATATCAGTTTCTAGAATTATTGATAATTATTTAGGATTTGGATATAGTCATATCTCAGCAGAAATATTAAAAAATGCTTCAGTTCGTGGTAAATGAGTTCATAAACTTAATGAATTATATTTACAAAATATTAATCAAGAAAATATTATTAATAATTTATTAAAAAAATTAAAACCAATAACAAATTCAATAAATTATTCTTATTGTAAAAAATCACTTATGTTTTTAAAAGAAAAATTTAAAGATAAAAATAATTATGAATTTATTATAGAAAAACCTATTAATGATAGTTTAATTGCTGGAACACCAGATTTAGTTTATTTAGATAAAAAAGAAAATAAATATTATTTAGTTGATTATAAAACATATGCTTGTATTGATGAAGATAAATTAAAAAGAATTAAATTACAATTAAGTGCTTATTTTTGAATATTATTTAAAAGTAATATAGATATATCGACTAAAACCTATATATATTTAACAAATAAAAATATTCAAAAAGAAATTGAAATTGAAATAACAGATGAATTAGTAGATGAATGATTAAAAGCAAAAATAAATTATTTTAAAGGAGAAAATCAAAATGGAATATAAACTAGAATATTGTAAAAATAAAAAATGTAATTTTAATGAATTATTAACGAAAAGTATTAATGCCAGAATTGAATATTTAGAATATCAAATTGAAGAAATTAATTTAAGTCAAATAAATGTATGAGAATTAGATGTTTTAAGAGGTCAAATTAAAGAACTAAATATTTTAAAAACTAATATTAAAGAATGATTAAGAAGAAATAAAAATGATTAATGAAAAATCAATTAAAGAAAAAACTATTTATTCTTGTAATTCAATTGAATTTGAAAAATTACCTAAAAAATTAGATAGTAATCTAAATAATTGAATTGAGATTAATAGTCATTTAGTTATTAATCCTAGTAAAAATATTGAAGTACATTTAGATAATAGATTTAAAGGAGTTAAAAGATGAAAGTAGAAAAGACTAAAAAATTACCAATATGAGCAAAGATATTATTATCACCAATAGCAATATTGTTTATTCCATTATTAATAATTGGTTTTATATTTACTTTCATTGGTGGAATATTAACTTTTATTAGTGGATTTATAAATTGTTTAATATTTGGAAAAATTACAATTACAAAGGAAGCAACTTATGGATAAATCAATTTTAATTTTATTAAAACATTTAGGAAAAATTAATAAAAAATTAGATGAAATTTTAGAATTATTAAATAAAAAAGGAGAAGAAAATAATGAGTAATGATTTAACTAATAATAAAAATTCATTAACTATTGAACAATGATTTAATAAAAAAAATCAAGGTAATATTGATAATAAAGAAATACAAAGATTTAAAAGTAATGCTTTAGCAATTAAAAATCAATTAGGTTTATCAAAAACTAGTTTAACTACAATATTAGAAGCATGTTATCAAGCGACATTATTACAATTACCTTTAGAAAAGAATTTTGGTTATTGTTGAGTTGTACCTTTTAATCGTAAATATAAAGATGAAAAAGGTGATTGAATAACTGTTAAAGAAGCACAGTTTCAAATGGGATATAAAGGTTATATTCAATTAGCGCAAAGAAGTCAACAATATAAAAAAATTAATGTTATTGAAGTTAGAGAAGGAGAATTAAAAAAGATTGATTATTTAAAAGATGAAATAAAATTTAAATTTATTGAAAATCCTATTGAAAGATTAAAATCAAAAATAGTAGGTTATTGTGCTTATTTTAAATTAAAAAATGGTTTTGAAAAAAATTTATATTGAACAAGTGAACAGATAATAGAACATTTTAATAAATATAGTGAAACATATAAAAAAAATAAAAAATTTATTGTTAGTGATTTTGATAGTATGGCTAAAAAAACTGTATTAACTCAATTATTAAGAAAATGGGGAATTATGTCAGTTGACATGCAAACTGCTTATGAAAATGACCAAGCAATTATTACTGAAAATGAAAAAATATATATTGATAATCCAAATAATCATATTATTGATATTATTGATTCAAATCCTAAGTTTAAAGAATATCATGATACTATTGATGCTATTACTAATTCAACTGATAATACTGACTTAAATTCTACTTTATCTAAAATAAAAGAATTAGAAAAAGAAGAAGAAATAATAGAAAATTTTGAAGTTTAATAAGGAGAAATAACTAATGATTACTACCGAATTTATGAATATGATATTAAAAAATGAATATAGACTGAAATTAATTACTTGATTAAATAAACAACTTAGTATTTGCTTATGTGATTCTTTAAAAGAAGCCGGCAAACTTACTGCTTATTATAAAGTACTTGAATTTATAGAAAAGGAAGAATAAATAATGGGATATTGAACAAAGTATAAATGTGTTTTTTGTGGAGAAATAATGATTGGTGATGAAGAAAATATTGAACATGTAAGAGAACATAGAAAGGGTATTAGATAATGAAAAAAGTTGAAATTAATAAAGAAAAATTAATTAAATATTTAAATAATCATTCATGTTTACATATGGAATTAATAATTGAATATTTAGAAAAAGGTTACTTTGATAATGAATAAATGTGAACATGAACAATGTCAAGAAATTGAAGAATTAATAGTTAGATTAAAATTAGGAGACTTTGATAATGAAGAAAAGAGATAATGAAATTTGAGAAGCAATTTGTAATAAACAAGAACTAATAAATTGTATATTTAAAGAAATTTTATCAATTAATAAAGAACTAACTGAAATTAGAAAAGAAATAATTGAAATTAAAGAAAATAATTAATATTTAGGCATTTGACATATACTTTTTACCCGCTCCTTTCTTTATTTTATTTAATATGTCAATGTAAGTCCTAATTAAAATTTTATATCTATACAGAATGAAACTATAGAATTATTACAAATTTGGATAACATTATAATTCTATAGTCCACCGTTTACTACGGTGCTGATGAGTTCATAAAAGGATGTGAAATAATGAGAAACATTAGAACTGAATGATTTTATAATGAAAAAAGTCCTAAAGAGATAAAATGTCCAACAGTTGGACTATTAAAAAATAAAGAAGATGCTTTATGTTATTTATTAGCATTAAATTTATATCCAAAATTATATCCACAATATATTTATTATTCATGAATATTAGAAAATAATCAAACTGGATATTTAATTATTTGTGGTAATAATAGAGATACTATTGGAAATATGCAATTTAAATTTATAAAAGGAGAATAAAATGCCAAACGAAAATACACAATCAAATTATACTTTAACTAAATTAATTAGAACTGGTATAAGTCCAATTTGTGCAATAATTGGTACAAGTGCTTATTATGGTCAAGTAATAGGTAATCCAGTATTAGGTTCAATTAATAGTTTATTATTTGGTAAAAAATTAGGTTTAGATATATGAAATTTAAATCAAAGACCAAATACTAAAACTAAATTAATTAATAGTAGTAAAAAAATATTACTAGGTTTAGGAACAATTGGTTTAGCAAATTATGCAAAATTTACTAATGTAGATATTAATCCAAATCCAACAGAAAGTCCAATAACAACTACTACTGTTGACCCTTTTCCACCAGATTTATTATTTGTAGTAAATAATAACCCTAATAATTTAATGGATTGAGATACATATTTTAGTTTAAATGCTTATGGTATATCAAATCTTATTAGTGGATTAACTGAATTAATACCTAATAAATTTGAAGCAATAAGAAAGATTTGTAATATGGCTACTGGTGGATGTTTAATATCAAGTGGTGTAGCAATGGGTATTAATAATGATTTTAATAATGCTTATGCAGTACCTACAATTGTTGCTGGTGCAAGTGAAATTATCCATAATTTATTACCTATGGAAACTACACATCATAATGAAGAAATGCAAGAAACATCATTTAATGATGAAACTGCAAGATTAATTAATGACAATAGATTTACTATTAATAGTGAAACTGCAAGTCAATATTATGGTAGTGATAATATGAGCGAAGTACCATTAAATCATGATAATGCTTCATTAAATTGAGATTATAATCATATGAGTTTATAAATAAGTAAAAATGCCTTTAATAGGCATTTTTTTAATTAATAAATACTTTTTACTTCTTGTTGTTTATTAATAGAATTTAATTTACTTTGTAATTTATTAATTTTATTTTGTTTTTTAAGTTGTTTTTTATTAGGGTCTGTTAAAGATTTACCAAAAGCAACGAATGCTTTTCCTAATTTAATTAAAACATAACCTCCATTAATACATAAATTAGCAACTATAATAATTGTTGTAGTATCCATATTAATCACCACCTTTCTTAAAATATTTGATTAATTTTTAATATGATTTTTAAAATGATAAATATAATTAAACCTGCTGTTGCTGATGATAAAATTACTCCTATTAAACCTAAAATAATTTTTATAATTTTAAAAAACATAATATTATTCCTGTAATTCTTCTAATTTTCATACATTACCTTTTAATTTACCTTTTCCAGTATAAATAGTAATCCATTTTGCATGTTGAACTGATAAAATTACTATATTAGCACTATCATTAAAGGTTTGTATTTGTACACCAGCAATTTTTTTATTAGTTATAATAAATTCTTGAATAGTATAAACTGGATTATATATACTTCAAGAATAATAAATTCTATAATGTTTATTCTCTTGAAAATCATAAGTAATTTGTCAATTATCTAATTTATTTTTTTCTCTTGTTCCTACTTCTTTTCATTGTGGAATAGTTGGACTTGGTGTTGGAGGATTATTTTTTAATTCAATATCTCAATTATTTTCTTCTATTTCATTTGTTTCTAAACTTTTTGAATTAATTTTTATAGGTTTATCTATATTAATTACACTTGGTGAAGTAATATTTAATGTATTACTAGTAATTTGATAAGTATTTTCTTTTAATTCTTCAAAACTAAATATAGCACCACCATCAATTTCACATTTAATAAATAAACTTCATTTATTAGTAGATTTAGTATAATCAGCCTTAAGAATTAAAGAAGCATCTTTATTATCAATTTTACCAATTAAAAGAGTTCATGTACCAGTTCCAACTGCTTTTGCTGATTTAAACAATAACATTAATGGATAACCATTTTGTTCAGGTGCATTTCTGTGTCATGTTATAAATACACGATATGTTTTATTAAGGTCAATATTAAAATTATCTCATGTTCTATTATCAACTTTCTTTCCTATTACAACTCAATTTTCTTTATCTTGCTTTTTATCTATTTTATCATCTATATATTTTTTATTTGGAATATCTAAATCATCAGTTACAACTGGTTCATTTCTATAAATTAAAGTTTTACCTCCAACATTAGTTTTAATAACTTCATTAACTAATCTTGTAGTACTATTTTTATCATCTTTATTATTAAATATTCTATTTTCATCAACTGAACTACCACCAGTAGCACTAATAGTATTAGTTTTTTCATCAATCTTAATATTTTCACCAGCAGTTAATTTATCTTGTTTTTTATCAACATATTCTTTATTGGTTGCATCACTTAAAAATGTAGGTGTACCAACATCAATAAGTCTTCTTCCATTAGCATCAATACCTTTATTATCTTTGGATTTAATAAAATTAGGATTATCTTTATCAACTTCTCATAATGAATCAATATTACTATCAACATGAATTTTTAATTTAGGAATAGTATCACTAATATCATCTATTTTTATACCAACTCCTGCAGTAATTCCTTCTTTTCGTAAAAAAGTTTTATTACCAGAATCTCAAGTTATAACTCTATTATCACTTTCATCAAAAATATTAGGTGTATTAAAATTATCTGTATTACATGAAATACTATTATTTATTGCTTTTCTTGGTGTATGTAAATTTGCTTGTTGTAATAAATTATATACTTCCATTAATACATAATCTGGTTCACTTGGAGGACTAATACTACTTGATAAACCATTACCACTAATAGATACACTACTTCTTATAAATGCCATTCCATCAGTTAAATAATATATAGTCATTCTTGCTGTTGCTCTTTTAACTAATTGTTGTTGTGTTTCATTAAGATTTTTAAATCCTATGACTTCAATTTGATTACCAGTAATAGTATTAATTCTTTCACTTGATATAGCAATTGCCATAATAGTAAAATCAGTTTTAGTATTATCAGTAGTAGTTTGGTCAGCATCTGGTATAAAACCATATATAGTTTTTAAATCATCTTTTGTAATATAATTTAAATTTACATTTCAATCAATATTATTTTTGTTTTCCATAATCTTTATACCTTCCATATCCTTGTACTGCTTGTGATTTATTAACTGTACTAATAACTGATTTATTAGGTTTAGTTACTGCTATATTTAATTGATTAACATTTTTTCTAACAGTAGCATTCATTTCTTTTCTAGTTTTATTAACTCCACCTAAATATTCTCTTATAAAAACACTATTAGCACCAGTACCATAAGCACCCATAGACTTACACATATCAATTCAAGTTTCTCTTGAAACATTAAAATAATCATATGATTTACTTAAATTAGTTCTATATGTTAATGTAGCAATGCCATAAGTACCAGATTGTGCTTGTATTACTGGAGTTCATATACCACCCGCTAATGCACTACTTGAAAGATTTACATAAATTCCAATCATAGAATCATAATCTTGCTCAGTTAAAGAATTAATAATAATTTCTTTACCTTTATCCATTAATGACTTACCATTTAAATATTGTTTTTGAATATGTTGTAATTTAGCAATATTATTATTAGTAATATGTGTCATTATTTTTTTATGAATTACTGGTAAATTTGTTAATTTTTGTAAAACTTGTTGAAATTCAGATAATTCTTTTTGTGATTTACCTTGACCTAATACTTTTGACATTAATTGATTTTTTAATATTCCTGCTGGATTTTTTAAAAAACTATTAAATAAATTATTATTTTTTTTAAATTTTTCTATTAATTCAGCAGTTTGAATATCACTAACAGCAGTTTCTAATATTATTCTTAAAAGTAAGATAATAGGCATTTAAATTACTTCTTTGTAAAAGTTACTTGTAAAGAACCATCATATAAAGTTTTACCTTCAACATTAGCACTTGTTGCTGTTAAATCTGAAAAATTAGCATTACCTTTTCTATAATTAGGGTTTTTAGCAATAACTGCTTTTTCTACTTCATCTGCAGTTGGTGTTGCTCCCGCCATATCAATTTTTCCTAATTTAGTTCTTTCAATTGCTGTTGCAATATCTACATTTGAACTAACTGTAAATCCTTTAACTAAATCTGGACGTAATGCTTTACCTTCTGAAACTAAAAACTTATGAAAATTTTTAACATTTGAATTTGTTTGTAATAAATAAGTATTATCTAAACCACGATTAAATGGAAATGCTAATGCTTCTTTATGAACTAATACAGCATCACAACCTCTAAAATCAAATGCTTCTTGTTTATCAATAGTATTACCAGCCGGATAATTTCTACCTAATCATGGACATTCTACAATTTTAATTCCACCAATTTCTACAATTTTACCATCTTTTAATGCTTGACTTGCACTATCACTACCTAATGTAGTTGTTGCTAATAATATTAATGGTTTAAAAAAACTAGATACTCATAATGTATAATCTTCTTCATCAGTACCAATATATTCATCATTAATTCTTGATTTTAATGTTGCTAATGTATTTGAAATTTTTAATCATAATAATAATCTATAATCATCTACTTTTGGAGTTTGTGGTAATGCAATTTTAATAATGTCATTATCTTGTGCTGTTTTAACTGCTAATTGCATTAATTTAGCAACTAAATATACTTCTACTGATTTTGCTTTTGCATCAATTCAATCACTAGCAAGACTATCAGCAATAGTAATACCACCATTTTCAAATTTTGCTCCCATTCTTTTTAAGTCAAGAGTTTCAATTTCATAACCAATTTGTTTGCTTTTATTTAATAAAATTTGTTCTGTTCTAAGTGCAGTTACATCATTAGCACCAGCACCAGCAGTATAATCTTCTGTAAGATTTCTTTTAGTAACATTATAAACAGCAGTACCAGCATCTAATTGTTCTCTATTTTCTACTGTTGCATTAATTAATGCTACTCTCTTTGATAATAAAACTTTTAAATTTTTAATATATTTTACAGATAAATCCGCTTTACCACTAGGTGTACTAGGGTCATTAATTGTTGTTGATTGTGTTGTAATAATTGCCATTTTATTTCACCTTTTCTTTTTTTATTTTAATTTCATTAATAATTCAATTAATAAATCTTCTACATGTAATCTTTTTAAATTATTATCATTAATAATAATTAATGATTTTCTTACTAAATCAATTTGACTAAGTAATTCATGCATACTATAATCCATATTTTTAACCTACCATTCCTATTTTTCTAGTATCTACTTCATCTTCTTTAAATTTATCTTTTACATCTAAAGAATTACTAATATTTGTATCTTTTTTATTATTAAATAAATGTGGAAAATCTTTATTTAAATTTGATAATTCTTCATCAATATCTTCTTTATCTCCAAGATATCTTTTTAATAAATTAATATTTTCTTGTGATAAATCATATTTTTTATAACTTTCTGAATGTCTAATTTTTCTATCTTTATCAGTTTTTTCTTTATATAAAGTATTATATTTTTCTTCTAATTCTTTATATTTATCTTCTAAAGTTGGTTCTTTAGATTCTTCTGTTTCTGGTTCCTTTGATTCACTTTTTACTGGTTCTGATTCATTTTCTACTGTTTTTAATTCATTTTCTTCGGGTTTTGATTCATTTTCTTGTTTTTCATCTTTTTCTTTTTCTTCCATATTATTCCCTTCTTTCATTTCATTTTCATTTAACATAATTACCACCACCTTTCTAAGTTGAACTTTTTGGATTTATTACTAATGATGTAGTTTGAAGATTTCAATCTGCTTTTGCTACAAATGTGCTTCCAAGATAACTTCAACTTGTAAGGGTTGAAATAAATTGATATCTTAATACTATAAATTTATTAAAACTAGTATAAGCAACTATTTTAAATCAAACGCTTCCTAATGAATCTATACCAGTTGTAGTTGGTAAATCATTGGTTCATAATAAATTATTAATGTAAGTATTAGAAATACTATCATTAGGAGTTAAAGTTGCTATTTGTTTATTTTTACCTTCATTAATACTATTATTTATATTAAATGTTCAATTATTTGTAGCATCATTATGATTTCCAGAATTATTATTATAATTAATATTATTTGATTCAAATTGAGGATTTTTTTCATTAATATCTTTTAAATCACTTAAATTAATTTTTATAGGTGTAAATCATGATTTTTTATTACCAGTTGTTGATGTTCCTTTCAATGGAAATGAACCACTCATATTAAAATTAAAATTAAATGTCATACTTTCATAATCTTCTTTAAATTTATCAAAATTATCATAACCATAATCTTTAAATGAAAATAATATTGCTCTACCATAACCACTTAATTCTTCATTTATATAAGGTCTCATTTGATAACTATTATTTTCTGGTGTAGTACTAATAATACTATTTGTAATCCCATATTGACTTTGATTACTTAAATCAATAAATATAGGATGTGCTCTTGGTATTAATGGTGGTGGTTGTATTGCTTGTGGATAATTAAATGGTTTGTCAAATTTAAAAGTATTATTTGCTAAAATAAATGTATTTTGAATTAATCTACTATTATTACTTGCTTTACCTACTGTTTGATAAGTACCACTTCAAATACTAAAATTATCATTAACAGCACCATCTCTATTATCTGGCATTGAATAAAATGTTATTTTAAAATTACTTTTTCCTACAACTTTAATATCAATCATATCAATTGCTCATTTTACTATATTAGTATTAGTAAAATTTGGAGCATTTAATAATGGAGTTGAACTCTCTTCTTTTGCTAATAATGAAACTGTATCTTTACCACCACTACCATTTAATTGACCTAAATTTACAGTATCATAAATTCCTTGTGATGATATACTTCCATCATTAATATTAAAATTTTGTAAATTAATCATATCAGTTAAATTAAATGTAAATGATGTCATATGACTTGCTGTTCCTAATACTGATTGAATTGCATCTGGTGTATCATTTCTAAAAACATCAAATGGAATTAATGCAGGATTAGTACTTTGTGAACTATATAATAATGTTGTATAAAAAGTATATAATTCAGCAGATATTAAGCCATTTATATATTGAAATTGAGGTATTAATAAATTACTTACTAATTTAGCACCAATATCTAAACCACCAACAAATACATTCATAAATGAACCAAATACTGGAATAGTATTAAGATTAATTTTAATTGTTTCTCTTGGAGTTAAAGGAATTTCACTAATAGGATTATAAATAAAATAATGTAAAGCATTTATAGTATTTAATTGCTTAAATTTATTATTATTCATATTATAATGAGTATTACCAATAAATTTTTTATTATTTTTATTATAATATTGAAAATATGGATTACCAGCAGTTGCATAATTATAATCTTCTATTTCAGCACCATTTAAAAAATTATTATCTCAATAATTTACTAATCTCTTTGAAACATCAACTTTATTAGTATTTTTAGTTTTTTCAACATTAGTTCTTAAATGTCCCTCATAATGCTTCGTTGCACCATCATCATAATTTGGTGCAATTACTTTTTGTCAATCTTGATAACTATCCATTGTACTTTCACCACGTACAGTTAAAACATAATTAGTTTCTGGTAATGCTTGAAAACTTACTGGGTCATAAGTTGAACATTGATATTAGACTTCTTGCGAGACTTATCTATTAAAATTTTCATTTTTAAAATATAATTAAAATTAAAAAAAGATAGGTAATTTATGATGTTTGATAAATTAAAAGCTATTAAAAATGCAGAACTATTAAGATTAACTGGTATAAATGAGATTGTTTTTAAAAAAATGATAGAAATTTTAAAAAAAGAAGAATTAAAAAAGTTTAAAAATGGTGGTACACCTAATAAATTAACTTTAGAAAATAGATTATTAATGACGTTAGAATATTGACGTGAATACCGAACATATTTTCATATTGCTAAAAGTTATGGAATTAGTGAAAGTAATTGTTATAGAAATATCAAGTGAATAGAAAATACTTTAATAAAACATCCTGATTTTCAGCAACTTAATGGAGCAAAATCATTGTTAAATAATAATTTTAAAGATAAAACAGCTATTATTGATGTTACTGAAAGCGCTATCCAACGCCCAAAAAAAGACAAAAGAAATATTATTCAGGAAAAAAGAAAAAACACACAATAAAAACACAAATTATAATTGAACAAGATAGTAAAAAAATTATAAGTTCTTATTTTTCTTGTGGTAAAAACCATGATTTTAAAATTTTAAAAGATTCAAAAGTTAAATTTTTATCACAAACAACTATTTTAGTGGATTTGGGATATCAAGGAATACAAAATATACATCCTAATGTTTTAATTCCAAAAAGAAAATCAAAGAAAATTCCTTTAACTAGAGAAGAAAAGAAAAATAATAAACAAATTTCAAAAATGAGAGTTGTTATAGAAAATATTTTTGCTATACTGAAAAAATTTAAAATTATTAGTGAAAAATATCGAAATAGAAGAAAAAGATTTGCTTTAAGATTTAATTTAATAGCTTCAATTTATAATTTACAACTTTTAAATTAAAAATCTTCAAAAATTTAATATTTTAAATTTTGTTATTTTAAATAATAATTTTTGTTCTATTTTAATGAAGAAAAAATAAGACATATTTTGAATAATAATTTTTAATAAATATTAAAAGTGTTATTAAAATAAAATTTTAAATTTAAAAACTATGATAATAATCACAGTTTTGCAAGAAGTCTATTGTCATGGAAATAATAATTTAGTTGGATATTGTCTATATTTATGTTCTTTAGTATTATCTGAAATATCAATATCTCTTCCTCATAATGCTATTGAAATAGGTTTTACTGAACCATAAAAAGATACTTGACAATGAGTAACTGGTAATGGAGTTAAATAATTACCATCCAAAACAATATTATTATTTTCATCTAATGCTGGTAATGCAACTGGGTCGCCAGGTGCACCTAATTGTACATATTGATTAATAGCTAATCCACTTGTTGCTAATTTATCATTTAAACTACTAAAAGTACATTGAATATATGCTAATTCTTTATTTTCATTATTATAAGTTTTACTAGCAACTTCTAGAATATATCACTGTCTATCAACTTTAATTGATTTATCAGTATTTATAACTTTATTAATTTCTGGAATCATATATAACTTATATAAATTTGCAACAATATTATTAATAAAATTAAAATTCTTTTTTTCATTTGGAATATTAATAACTACATTTTTAATTGCTTGTTCTTGAATAAAAGCATTATTTGCTGGTGTAGCACTATAAGTAATACCTAATTGGTCACTTAATATATTTCCATAAAATACATCACCAATTTGTAATTGTTTATATGCTAAATCTGGATTATCTTTATCTTGAATAGGATAATAAGAATGGTCTCAAACTGCTTGTATTGCTTCTCTACCAGTGAATATCTTACTAAAACTAGTATAATCATTAGGAATACTAGTTGGTGGTTTATAACCACCATTTGTTGAATTTATAGCACCTAAAATAATAGTAAAAGGACATACACGAAATTGTAAATCTTTATTTTGTGTAAAATCTTTTTCAATTTCACCTGTACTTTTTCAAACTGTTTTAATTAATTGATGATTTATTTTCGGTATCATTTTTAGTTTCTCCTAAAAAAGTATTATTAAATTCAATTTCTTCTTTTTGATATTTTCTATTTTCTTCAATAATTTGTTGTGCTTCTTCTTCACTAACACCATATCTTTTAACAATAATTCTTTTAATATTAGTAATTCCTAATCTTAATTCAACTTCATCAATTTCAAGTGATTTTAATCTATCTGTAATAGTATTTTCTTTAATTTCAAATGTTCATTTAGATTTATCACCATCTAATCCCATTAAAATAAAACATCTTTGAAATATTTCATTTCAATCACTTTGATTTAAAGTTCTTTTAATTCTTGTAGTTTCCATATCTCTACTATTTGTAATTAATACTTCTGCTTCTGTTTTTTGACTTGTAGTATCATTTACTGGACTATATCCACTACCTTCAAACGCTTTATCAATAATAAATTGTATAAAATCTGCATATTTATCTAATACTGGATTACCTTGTATTATGGCAATTGGTGGTGTACCACTAGTACTTCCCGGACTTCTTAAATTTGCTTGTAATACAAAATCACCAAATAATTCATTCATATCAATTGCAGTTGTAGTTTGATTTATTTCTTGTTGAGTAATATCTGCAAATACTCTTGAACGATTATATTTAAGTTCTTTTCAAATAATTTCAAAGGTATGATTTAATAATTTTTGTAAGCCTTTACAAGCAGTCATATCTGGATAATAATCACCAATAACTCCACCAAAGAAATTCTTTTTAGGTAAATTTTGCATAAATTTAACTGGTATAATACCTAAATTATGATTTTCTATTAATGGTAATTTTAAATCTTCACTTATTTTTTCTTGTAAACCATCTAAAGTAACTGTATCACTAGTAAAATATCTAATAATTTGATTTGGAGTATATGTTGTTTTAACATAAATACTTTGGTCATCATATTGTACTCTTGACCATGTTGATGCACTATATTCAGTTTCTAATACTCTAGCTACTCTTGATTGAGCATATGGTTGAGCAAAATTTAATGCTATTCTTCCAGTTTTACTTCTATCAATTTGCACAATACTATAACCATAACCGGATTTAATATGACAATCTTGATAAAATAATGAATCTAAATTATTTCATTCTTTTAATTTTTCAATAGCATTTTTATATTCTGGATGTTCACTTGTTAAAGTATAACCATTACCTCATAATAATTTACTTGCATGATTTGCTATTATTTCTTGAAGATTTATCATACATCACTTAGCAGTTAATATTTCAGTATTATGATTATTCATATGTTACTTCCTTTCAAAATAAGGATTTATATTTGCACTTAAATTTCTAATATATGGTTCTATAGCATAATCAAAAGCATCACGTAAATGGTCGTTACCCGGCAAAGGTATTTGTTTAATACTTTTTTCATCTCATATTGCTAATCTAAATTCATCTAATAATTCTTGTGCATTCATACTTATATTTAAGCGTTCTGAAGCCATTAAAGCCACATTCTTACCTATTCTAAACTCTAACCTTAATTTCACACAATCTTTAAAATAAAGCCATAAATTAACGTTATATTTAATTGCTGTATCATTTAACATTTCAATAAATGTATAATTACTAAAATCACAATATACTGTTAAACCATATTCATATAACAAATTATTTTCTTTTGCTAATTTAATATAAAACTCTACTACTAATCTTGCTAATTGTTTATTATCATAACGTACTAATTTATTTTCTATTTTTAAACAATCAATAACATTAACAAATTTAAAATTATAATCAAAACCTATTAATAAACATGCTAAAGCATCATCTTTAAACCCATAATCTAATCCAGCACTAAATCTATAACTTGGTTGTAATAAACGTGATATCTTATGAATTAAATGTGTATATATTCCACCAGATTCATAACCTACTAAACCATGACTTCTGACTCTTGCAGATATTGGGTCTAGAGCTTCTAATTCTAATAAACTTTCACCTTCATGTTTTGGTAATAAATAATTAAGTTTTCAATTTTGATAATGAACAATTCTTTTATCTTTTTCATTAAAATAAAATTGTTCATATTCATTAATTATTTGTTTTTCATTTTGTGGATAATAAGTAACTACATTTTTAATATAATAATTTAAAATACTTCAAGGATTACAACTATTAATTTCTAGTAATTGACTACAACCACGTATAGCATCTGCCATATCTTGTCAATCTTTTTCAGCAATTTGATGTGCTTCATCAACATGTCTAATTACATAATCATATTTTGAATTATCTGGTAAACCAGTTAATTTAATTTCACTATTATTTTGTTTATATAAAGCACGACATTCAATTTCACTATCTTTATATTTAATAGTTTTACGTGTTTCAGAAAGTGTATAATCTAACCCAATTGCAAATAATACTCATCTATTTTTTAATTGATTTCAAGTATCATATAATTGTTCACTCATATTTCTAAAAACATAAGTTTTAACTTTTGTATTAGGTAATACAGTTGCTTTACATTCAAAATCAAAATCTTGAATAGTTTTACCAGATTTACGACTACCTAATTGGTCAATTCTTTTTACAGTTAAAGATTTTTTATAATACATTTGTTTTAAAATATCATTAAGATAACCAAAATGTTCTAACATTTATTTTTACTCTTATTTTCTAAACTAATTGCTATAGGGGTGGTATTATCATTATTTTTTATATCAATTTTAGTAGATAAGTGATATTTATTAACATATGCTCTTTCTAAATATCATGAAGAATTAGAAGAGTGTGACTTTAAATATCTTTGTAAATTTAAGTGTTCAATTTGAGAATGCGCTCAATTAATTTGTTGTAAAAAAGTATTTCTCTTTTTTTCTTTTCATTTTTTTAAAGTATTTTCAGTTATATCTAAATAAATTAACATTCCTAATTTAGTAGGTATTTCATCAAACTCTTTACAATGAATAAAATAATTTTCTAATGATTCTCTTAATTTTGTAGCATCATTAAAAATTGTTCTTATTTTTATTTTTTCTTCTTGCACATAAAAATCTCCTTTCATATGCTTTAAAAACACAAAAATTTATGATATAATTAATATAATCTTTAAGTTAAGTCTGACAAAAATAACTTATTAACTTTATTAATTACTTCATATATTTTTTTATTTAATTTTTATAATATAATTATAACAAAAAATAGCATTACACTGCTATTTTTTTATTTCTTTTTTTAAATTTAAACATTTTCTTAATTTTATTTCCTAAACTTTTTCAAAATTTAAATTCTGGATTTTGTTTTTTATATATAATCATACAACCAATAAAAGTTCCTATAATATTAAGAAAAATAGTTAAGAATAATACTCCAAAAACTTTATTTTTTTCACATAGATTTCAACCATATAAACCTATAAACCCTAAAATACTAATTATAAATATTCCTAATAATATTCATCATGCAATATATTCCACTTTCATTTTCCTTTTCTATTTATATTTTTCTTTATTGTACATTATTTTATTAAAAAAGAAAAGATAACTAATAAAAGTTATCTTTTAAACGTAAATAGAATTTGCAGTTTATTTTATCGTTCTTTAATATTATACTCTAA
Organism: Spiroplasma endosymbiont of Dasysyrphus albostriatus; assembly: GCF_964019495.1. Lineage (NCBI taxonomy): Bacteria > Bacillati > Mycoplasmatota > Mollicutes > Entomoplasmatales > Spiroplasmataceae > Spiroplasma > Spiroplasma endosymbiont of Dasysyrphus albostriatus. The sequence goes on from NZ_OZ026447.1 coordinate 140,199, forward strand.
AACAAAACATTTTTCAACAATAATTTAGTAAATTTGTTAGAATAGTTAGGAAAAAAAATAAATAGAAAGGTGTTAAAAAATGTTTAGTTTTAAAGAATTTCTAAAATCTGAAATCACTAATATTTTAGCAAAATATTTTCAAAAAATCCATGATTATGATGAATATTTTTTTCTAAATAGAGATAAAAATCAATATAAAGTTGCTTGAACATGTAATAGAACAGTAAATACTCCAATTGGAATGGATACTTTTAAACAAAGAGTTTATTGAGATGAAATAAATAAAAAAACTTATTATCCAATTTATGAAGAATTTGGTATTAAAAAAAGAGCAAGAATTACTAATGATTTATATTTTGCAATATTAGATAATTTAATTGAAAATTTAATATCAAAAAAAGGTTATTTTAATATTCAATCAGAATTTAAATATACTTCTTTTTCTAAAAATCTTATTTCAAGAATTTTTAAAAATGTAAAAATTGAAAAATTTATACCAGAACAAAAATTTAAAGTATTAGATAATGAAAAATTAAATATATGTGCAGATGATGCTTATATAACTTGTTGAGATGAAAATGGTTTAAAACAACAATATTGTTGTAGACTTTTAACTTATAATTTAGGAAGAAAAGAAATTTATTCATATAGAAATCAATTACAAAAGAAAATAACTTCATTTATGTTATTTAAAACTAATAATGCTCCAAAACAAGAAGAATTACATAATTTTACAATGCAAACTATTAATAATTATTATGATATTAAATTAAATATATTTGCTATTAATTGAGAATATAATAATTATAATTTAGTAGTTGCTGGTGATGGTGCATTATGAATTAGAGCAATGGCTAGTTGATTGGGTTGTTATTATATTTTAGATAAATATCATGCTTATAGTTATTTATGAAAATCTTTTGTTAATGTTCGTGGTAAACATCAAAAGAAAGCACTTGATTGAACAAATTATTTAGATGTAACAACTACTTTTTCAAATGGTAGTTATAATCAATTAATTACTATTTTAGAAAATAATCATAATAAAGTTACTAAAAAAACTTATAATTATTTTAAAAATAATGAACAAGGAATTATTAATCAAAATGCTTCATGAAATATAGGATGTAGTGCTGAAAGTGATGTATATCATTTTTTAAAATCTTTAACTAATGGAGCAAAAATATATAATTATCAAACATTAAATAATATGTTAATAGCAAAAGCAAATTATTTAAATACTAGAAGTTATCTTAATAGTACTTAATAAGTTAAAACTTAATATTTTTTATTTCTAATTTTAAGATTAGAATTTTTGTGTTATTTAAATGTAATTTTGAAATTATATATTTTAATATTTTTAAAATATATGTTATAATTAAATTAACAAATCATAGAATTTGCAGTTATATTGTTAATGTTACTCATAATTCTAAGGGTTAATCTCATACGTCCTGCCGTTGCTTCTGCTACTTTAGCATTAGGTAATATTATTGGTACTTTAGCTCATATTACTAACCAATGGTTGATAAAATTATTTGGAATTTTAATTTTATTTGCATTAGCTATAGTCCAAATATTTATTAAAAATAGTTCTGGAAAAACACAAATTATTTTTACAATTTTAAAAGGATTACCAATTACTTTTGTTTTATTTATTGCTATGATTTATGGCAATACAGATAGCTTTAATAGTGAAATAGTTCAAAAAGATTTATCAAAAATTTTTCTTGCAACTTATGTTTTATTACCAGCAACAACAATGACACTATTTGCCTATTCAGGAATTGAAGCAATAACTTATGTTACTGAAGAAGTAGAAAATCCAAGAAAAAATGTACTTTGAGCTTTAATTGTTGCAACAGGACTAATTATCTTTTTATATTTAATACTATTAATTGCTTTGTTAACTATTAATGAACCACTTTCATGATTAGATAAAAATAAAGAATTTAGTAACGTTTGATATTATGCTATTATCAATAATCCTAATATTCCTCGTGTTTTAGCTTATATTTTTTCAGGACTAGCAATTTTATTATTTGTTGGTTCACTAAATGCATTTCTACTTTATCAATCACGTTTAATTTTTAAAATGAGTGAAGAAAAAGATTTGTTTAAATTTTTTCAAAAAACAACTAAAAGAACTAATATACCATGAGCTGCTATGTTACTATTAATATTTGCTGCTTTAATTTATATTTTATGAAATCAATTGTATGAAGTAACTAATTACTTTATTATTGCTATTAGTTTTTTAAAATTAATTGTTAATTCAGTCATTATCTTTTTAAGGCGCAAACATCCAGACTACCAAAAGATTTTTAATAATTTTTCATTATTATTGGTTATTTAGGAGCAATAATTGCTATTGTTGGATCATTTTTAGCAATGTATTATTATGGTACACAAAATAATAATATGTGAGCATTATGAAATTCACTAATTTTAATTGCTGTTATGTTAGCAGGATATCCCGTTTATTATATTAAAAATTATGTAGTTAAAATTGTTAACAATTTTAAAAATCAAAAAAAAGATAATCAATCATAAAAAAATAATCTTATACCTTATTTACTTTCTTGTGCTAATAAAAAATTTTTAATATGAGCACCATAAAGATAATTAACAATATTCTTATTTTTATTAACAACACGATGACAAGGAACAATAATTGCTAATGGATTTTTACTTAAAGCTGAACCCACTGCCCTACTTGCTTTTGGATAACCTATCTTTTGTGCTAATTCTTGATAAGTTAAAGTTGTCCCAAATTGAATAGTACAAGTTTTACTCCATACTAATTCTTGAAAAGGAGTTCCTTTTAAAGCTATTGGTAAGTTAAAATCACTTAATTTTTTATCAAAATACATTGCTAGTTGTTTTAAGCAATTAACTACCACTATATTACTACTATCCTTAGCAACTTGACGAGTATTAACAAAACTAACTTTTACTACTTGTTCTGCAACTACTATGATTTCAATTAAACCTATTTTAGTAGTTAAATAACCATATTTTTTCATATTTTTTATTACTCTTTTATTTTATTTAAACTATTACTTTCTTTTACAAGTTCTTGTAATATTTTATTATCAAAATTTTGTTTTAACAAATCTGAATTTTCAACAATCTTTTCAATAGATCAATCTCACCATTTTATATTTTGTAATTTTTGAACTATTTTTTTAGAAAAACGATATTTTATAATTTTAGCGGGATTACCACCAACAATAGCATAAGGAGGCACATTTTTTGTAACTACACTTTTAGCTGCAATTACTGCCCCATTACCAATAGTTACCCCTCTTAAGATTGTCACATCATGACCAATTCAAACATCATTTTCTATCACTGTTGGTGATTTAATCGGAAATTTATCTAATTTATCTTTTTCTGTAACTTCTGATAAATTTAATGATTTATAAAATAATGGTAAAGGAAATGTTGAAACTGCACAATAATTATGATTGCCACCATTCATTATAAATAAAACACCTTGTGCAATTGAACAAAATTTACCAATAATTAATTCATCATCTATCATATTTGGAAAATGATAAATTATATTTTTATTTTCAAAATCAATAGCTGCTTGCTCACCATTAAAATCATGATAATAAGTATAATCACCAATAAAAATTTTAGGTTTAGTAATATAATTTTTTATTAAAAATATTGTTGGTATATGAGGATTAATTTTAGTATTTGGACTTATCAAAATACCTTTTTGTATTTTATCGATCAACTTATTTTACTCCTTTATTTTTCACTTTCAATATTCAAAATTAAATCACGAAGTGAAGCTGCCTTTTCAAAATTTAAATCTTTAGCTGCTTGTAACATTTCAACTCTTAAATCAGCAATTATCTTTGTTTTAGCAGCTATTTTTGTTTTACCTTTACTTGAATTTAAAATTTTTAAATCAACATCTAATTCTCTAGTACTTACGATTTCACTCAACGGTTTTTTAACAGTAACTGGTACTATATTATGTTTTTTATTATAAGCAAGTTGAATTTCTCTTCTTCTTTGCGTTTCTTCAATTGCTTGTGTCATTGCCTCTGTCTTAATATCTCCATATAGTATAACATGACCATTAACATTTCGTGCTGCACGACCAATAGTTTGGATTAATGATTTAGTATTACGTAAAAAACCAGATTTATCAGCATCCAAAATACAGATTAATGACACTTCTGGTACGTCTAATCCTTCGCGTAATAAATTAATACCAACAATAACATCAAAAACACCTTTTCTTAAATCTAACAAAACTTTAGTACGTTCTAATGTTTTTAATTCATTATGAATATAAGCAACTTTAATTTTTTGTTCTTGTAAAAAATTTGATAATTCTTCTGCCATTCTAATTGTTAAAGTAATAATAAATACTCTTTCATTATTTTTTGTTCGTAATTTTATTTGATTAATAATATCTTCCATTTGATTTTTAGTTGGTTTAATTTCAATTGTTGGATCTAATAAACCCGTGGGACGAATAATTTGTTGAACTGGTACATTAAAGGGTTCAACTTCATTTTTAATTAAAGATAATTCATAATCAGCAGGAGTTGCTGAAGTATAAATAACTTGCTTTAACTTATTAGAAAATTCATTAAAATTTAAAGGACGATTATCCAAAGCACTAGGTAAACGAAAGCCATATTTTACTAATGTTTCTTTTCTGCTACGATCAGTATTATACATTCCTCTAATTTGCGGTAATGTCATATGAGATTCATCAATAATTGTTAAAAAATCATCTGGAAAAAAATCAATTAAAGTATATGGTGCTGAACCCACTTCTCTATTTTCTAAATGACGAGAATAGTTTTCAATACCACTACAAATACCAAATTCTTTTAAGGACTCTAGATCGTGTTCTGTTCTTTGTTCTAATCTTTGCGCTTCTACTAACATATTATTTTTTCTTAGTTGTGCTAATGTTATTTTTAACTCTTCAGTAATTTTAATAACTGCCTGATCAACACGACTTTTACTAGTAATATAATTTTGCGCAGGAAAAATTGTAATAAAGGGAAAACGTTCTAAAACATTAGCGCCTAATGTATCAATACGTGCTATTTCTTCAATTTCATCACCAAATAAACTAATTCTTAAATAAAATTGATCATTTCAAGATGGAGCTAACTTTATTAAATCACCTTTTGCACTAAAACTATTCGGTTCTAATGTAATATCATTACGTACATATCCATTTTTAATTAGTCTTAATAATAAATCTTTTCTATTAATTTTTTGTCCTTTTCTCAATTCAAAAAAGTTATCTTTATATGCTGTTGGTTCTTGTTCACCATAAATTGCTGCTACTGATGCTACAACAATAACATCTTTACTAATAGATAAACCATTTAAAGCACTTAATCTTAACATTTCAATTTCTTGATTTTGTTTAGAATTTTTATCAATATAAGTATCGGTTTTTGGTAAATATGCCTCGGGTTGATAAAAATCAAAATATGAGACAAAATATTCAACGCGATTTTCAGGAAAAAAAGTTTTCAATTCTCCATATAATTGCATAGCTAATGTTTTATTATGTACTAAAATTAAAGTTGGTTTTTGCACTTGCACAATAACATTGGCCATTGTAAAAGTTTTACCCGTACCAGTGGCTCCTAATAATACTTGGTATTTAATATTATTTTTAATAGCTACTACTAATTTTCTAATTGCTTCAGGTTGATCACCTGTTGGTTTATAAGGCGCTTTTAATTTAAACATAACTTTATATTCCTTTAAAACATTCTATATACAATACCATATTATTTTAAATAAAATAATAATAAAACTTTTATATAATTAAAATTATTATAAAACAATATAAATACTATACTTATTTTTTGATTTTTATAAGTATAAAAAATTATAATAAATTTCTTAAAAAATTTAAAGTTTAGTTATCAAATAAATCCAATGTTTAAAATTGACTTATTATCGTTTATATTTTATTTTACTTAGAATATAGTAAAATTTTAAACAGATAATTAAAATAATTTTTATATAAAGTAAAAAAAACTAAAAAGGAGGAATGATTATGAAAACACTATTAACAGCAGTAAGTCTTTTAACAGTTTCATCATCAATTGGAAACTTAAATTCTATTTTAAACACCGAAATTAAAACTACAAATATTTCAAAAAATGAACCAATAAAATATGATGGTGAAAATAAAATTATTACTAACTATGAAAATCAATATGAACTTGCTATATCGTATATATACATTAATAACAGTACTTTAGATACTTGATTTAAACTTTTTTCTTTAAATGACCTTGAAAAATTAAGAGAAAAAATATACTACGATACCATAAAATTTCCTTATCAAGGAAATAATTGACCAAAACCTAATATATATAAATTATCAAAAATGTTAATGAATGTTCTTAATTATTTAACTAGTATACGTGGATACAATACATACGGAGTTGAACTATGTTACTATTTTGGAAGTTTGTTTAGTAAAAAGCCACAATTTTCACCAAATACTCACGATAAAAATATAATAGAAAAATATTATAAATTTTTATGACATGATACTTTAAAAATTGCATTAAGTCGATATGAATGACAAAAAATTTTAAATACTAATAAAAATATAACTGAAATTTTTAATATTATTTCTAGATTTCCCGAATGAGATGCAAGTGGTTGAAAAGGTTATATTTCAAACGAAGATTTATATACTTTATCTGAAAAAATTATTGAGAATTTTAATCAATTAAAAACTAAATTCGAAAATAGTAATACAGGATGAAAAGTAGTAACTAACACTACTGGCTCATGAACAGAACTTGAACAAGAATAAAATAATATTTTATTTTTTTCTAATTAATAATTAAAAAAAGGAGGAATAATTATGAAAACATTATTAACAGCAGTAAGTCTTTTAACATTTGCAACAACCACAGGAAACTTAAATTCTATTTTAAGCACCCAAATTAAAACTACAAATATTTTAAATAATGAACCAATAAAATATGATGGTGAAAATAAAATTATTACTAACTATGAAAATCAATATGAACTTGCTATATCGTATATATACATTAATAACAGTACTTTAGATACTTGATTTAAGCTTTTTTCTTTAAATGACCTTGAAAAATTAAGAGAAAAAATATACTATGATACTTCATCTTTTCCTTATCAAGGTAATGGATGAGAAAAGATTAGCATATATGAATTAACTGAAAAATTAATAAATAATTTTTCATCTTTAATTAATGTACGTGGATATAATACCTATGGAATTATAGTAACTTATCATGAAGCACCTAAGGAATTATTTTTTCTAGCACCACAATTTTCACCAAATACTCACGATAAAAATATAATAGAAAAATATTATAAATTTTTATGACATGATACTTTAAAAATTGCATTAAGTCGATATGAATGACAAAAAATTTTAAATACTAATAAAAATATAACTGAAATTTTTAATATTATTTCTAGATTTCCCGAATGAGATGCAAGTGGTTGAAAAGGTTATATTTCAAACGAAGATTTATATACTTTATCTGAAAAAATTATTGAGAATTTTAATCAATTAAAAACTAAATTCGAAAATAGTAATACAGGATGAAAAGTAGTAACTAACACTACTGGCTCATGAACAGAACTTGAACAAGAATAAAATATACTTACAAAAAAAATAATAAGAAAGAGAGAAAAAATATAATGTTTAAAAAATTTAAAGAAATTTTCAAAAAGAAAAAATGACATTGTGATTATTGTAAAGAAAATTATCCTCTACTTTGTCCAATTAAAGGATTAGAAAAAGATGGAGAAGATTTTGAAAAAAAACCAAAAGATTAATTTTATACTTTAAATAAAAATAGGCATTTGCCTATTTTTATTTTTTTCTGTTTATAAATTGATATAAATTAATAAATTCTTTACTAATTTCAATCATCATTTGTGTTGTTAACAAATGATCTTCAGAATGCATAAACAACACTGAAAAAGATAATTGATAACCTTTACCTTCTTCAACAATGACGCTCATATGTGATTGCAAAGCTTTAGTAATATTATCATTTGCTTCATCAATCATTTTTAATGCTGTTTCAAATTGTCCTTCCTTAGCGAGAGTAATTGCTTCTATTGCTAAAGATTTTGCTTTTCCGGCAGAAGAAATTATTTCAAGTGAAATTTTTTCAAAATCAATATTATTACTTTTCTCTTTTTCTTTAATGCTCATAGTATTATTTTTTAATTTCTAACAAACTCATTGCTAATTCTAACGTTTCTTTACCTTGAACCATCGCATAAACTGCTGCTGGAATAACATTAAGAGCAGCATTTCCAATAATATTAGTAAAATCATTTTTCATATAACTTACTTGTGGTCCTAATAAAACAACATCCCATTTTTCACCTTTAGCAAAAGATGCTTTCGCTTCAGTAGCACCTAATGCTTTCACTTCATAATCTAAATTTAACTCTTTAATATATTCTTTCATATTTGCTTCTAGTCTTAAAGTGCTCATACCAGCTGAACACGTAAGTAATATCTTTATCATCTATTTTCCTCCTAATAAACAAAAATCAAATATACATAACTAAGAATATTATACATTGATATTTTTAAATTTGAATTTTAATGGTTATAAAAAAATATAACTTTTAACTAAAGATTAAAAAATATATTACTAATATATATTGTAACTTTGATTACTATTGTGTAAAATTCATAATACTATCTAAAAATAAAGGGACTGATTATATGAAAGGCAAAAAGAAAAAAAACATAACTACATGAGGATTTATTATGTCAGTACTTGGCGCTGCTGTAGGATTAGGAAGTATTTGGGGATTTCCTAATCAAATGAATAAACATGGTGGTATCTTTTTAATTCCATTCTTTATTGCACTAATTGTCTGTGCTTTACCAATTTTATTAATTGAAATCAATTTAGGTAATAAATATCGTAAAAATCATGTTGAAATTTTTAAAGATTTAGCAAAAACTCCTGGGACTTTCTTTGGATTTTTACAAACTGCAGTTGTTTGAATAATGGGTGTATTTTATAGTGTTCTTGTCGCTTGATCATTATTGGCAATAGTTATGTCTTTTCTTCCTGGTTTAAATCAACAAGGATTTTTCTTAAATAAATTAATTGGTCAAACTTCCAACGATGTACCACAAAATTTTAGTCAATTGGGTAATATTAGTATTTGAGTTTTAATTAGTTTAATTATGCTTTGAATTATTACTGGTGTTATTTTGTTGGGTGGCGTTGTTAGGACGTATGAGATTAATGGATAGAAAGGAACATCAAGAGCGATAAACTGATGTATTTCTATTTTTGTTAATTTAATTATATCATAAAATACCTAAATGTTGAAAAATATAATTATCATTTTTCAACTTAAGTAACACAAAAATACTAATCTTAAAATTAGTTTTTAAAAATATTAAGTTTTAAATTTTTAAGCACTATTAATATAACTTCTAGTATTTAAATAATTTGCTTTTGCTATTAACATATTATTTAATGTTTGAAAATTATATATTTTTGCTCCATTAGTTAAAGATTTTAAAAAATGATATACATCACTTTCAGCACTACATCCTATATTTCATGAAGCATTTTGATTTACAATACCATGAGCATTATTTTTAAAATAATTATATACTTTTTCATTAACATTAGGTTTTAAAAAACTAAGTAATTGATTACAATCTCCACTTGCAAAAGTAGTAGTACCATCAATATATTTAGTTCAATCATGAGATTCTTTTTTCTTAACTTTAACTCCAACAAAAGATTTTCATAAATAACTATAAGCATGATATTTATCTAAAATATAATAACATCCCAATCAAGTAGCCATTGCTTTAATTCATAATGCACCATCACCAGCAACTACTAAATTATAATTATGATATTCTCATTGAACACCTAATATATTTAATTTAATATCATAATGATTAAGAATAGTTTGTGTTGTAAAATTATATAATTGTTCTTGATTTAACCCATTACCACTTTTAAATAATAAAAATGCAGTTATTTTATTTTGTAATTTATTTCTATATGAATAAATTTCTTTTTTACCTTGATTAAAAGTTAAAATTCTACAACAATATTGCTGTTTTAAACCATTTTCATCTCAACAAGTAATAAAAGCATCATCTGCACATATATTTAATTTTTGATTATCTAATACTTTAAATTTTTCTTCTGGTATAAATTTCTCAATTTTTGCATTTTTAAAAAGTCTTGAAATAAAATTTTTAGAAAAATAAGTATATTCATATTCTGATTGAATATGTGTATATGTTTTTTTAGTTATTAAATTTTTTATTAAATTACTAAGTATTTTTAATTTTAAATCTTTAATAACTCTTGCACGTTTTTCAATATTAAATTCTTCATCAGTAAAATATCTAGTTCTTTTTTCTATATTATCTCAATATATTCTTCTATTAAAAGTTGCAAATCCAATTTCAGTATTTACTGTTCTATTACGTTTTTTAGAAACTTTATATCTTTCTTTTTCTTCTGGACTTCTATTTTGAAAAAAATTTTCATCTCAATCCTCGACTTCTTTAACAAACTCTGGTAAAATATCAGTAATTTTATTGTTTAAAAAATTTTGAAAACTAAACATATTTCAACACCTTTCTATTTATTTTTTAACTCCAAGCATTGTATCAAATTTATTAATTTAATGTTGAAAAATATTTAGTTTCATAGTATAATACTAGAGAACGATAAAATTGATAGTGATGTATTTCTAGTTTAACGTTTAAAGATAACTTTTATTAGTTATCTTTTCTTTTTTAATAAAATAATGTACAATAAAGAAAAATATAAATAGAAAAGGAAAATAAAAATGTTAAAATTGGGTGAATGACCACTATTAGCAATAGCGCTTTCAATATATTTAATAATATTTGCACTAGTATTAATAGGTGTAAAAGGAACTGAATTATGTCATAGACAAAAAAAATGGGTATATTTTTTATGTTTATTTCATTGAATATTATTGGTTTATTTTGAGCAAATAAAATATTTAAAAAAGAAAATCCGAATTTTAAATTTTGAAAAACTATAAAAAGCAGTTTTAAAATTAAAAGAAAAAATAAAAAAATAGCAGTATAATGCTATTTTTTGTTATAATTATATTATAAAAATTAAATAAAAAAATATATGAAGTAATTAATAAAGTTCATAAGTTATTTTGTCAAGTTTAACTTAAAGATTATATTAATTATATCATAAATTTTTGTGTTTTTAAAGCATATGAAAGGAGATTTTTATGTGCAAGAAGAAAAAATAAGAACAATTTTTAATGATGCAAAAGTCTTAAAACAAGAATTAATAAATTATTTTACTCATTGTAATGATAATAAAGAAGTTCCTACTAAGTTAGGTATGTTAATTTATTTAGATATAACAGAAAGTACTATTAGGACTTGAAAACAAAAAAAGAGAAATACTTTTTTACAACAAATTAATTGAGCGCATTCTCAAATTGAACACTTAAATTTACAAAGATATTTAACTTCTAATGCTAATACTTCATCATGATATTTAGAAAGAGCATATGTTAATAAATATCATTTATCAACTAAAATTGATATAAAGAATAGCGATAACGTCGCCCCTATAGCAATTAATTTAGATAATAAAGGTAAGAATAAATGTTAAGTAATTTTGGTTATTTATTAGATATTGCTAAAAGAATGTATTTAAAACAACCTTTAAATATTACTAAAATTAAACAATTAGGTAGTCGTAAATCTGGTAAAACATTTAGTGATATTGAATTTCTTGGAATTTTATTAATGTTAGATAATATTAATATTCATGCTTATTTAATTCGTAATATGTCAAAACAATTAAATGATAGTTGACAAGAATTAAAACAAATTATTAGAGCAACTTATCCTAGTATTAATTTTATTATTAGTGAAACTAAAAAAACTATTGAATTTAATGGTAGTAAAATAACTTGTAAATATTTACATTCACAAGATAATAGTAATGTTAAATTAACTGGATTAGCAAGTAATTATTTATATGATTATGTAATTATATGAAGTGATGAAAGATATGAAATTACTGAAAATGATTATCAAGATTTAAAAGATGCTATTCGTGGAGCAAATCAATTATTAGAAATTGAAAGTTGTAATCCTTGAAGTATTTTAAATGAATTTATTAAAAAAACAGTAACAGCATGCCCTCAAAATGAAAAACAAATAATTAATGAATATGAACAATTTACTATTATTGATAATACTATTTATCATTATCAAAATTGAAAATTAAATACTCATTTAAAAGATACTGATAAACAACAATTATTAGAAATTGAAACTCTTGACCCGATATCTGCAAGAGTAAGAAGTCATGGTTTAGTAGGTTATGAATCTGGTGGAATATATTCACATTTACTTCCTAAAATTAGTAGAGTAATACAACCAAGTTATAGATTTAGTGCTGGATTAGATTATGGTTTTAAAGATGATGCTATGGCATGTTTATTAATAGGTTTTGATTATGATTTTAAATTTGTTAATGTTATTGATTGTTTAAAAATAGAAAATAAATTAATACGTTATGATAATAAACAATTAGCAAAATTAGTAGTTGAATTTTATATTAAATTAGCAAAAGAAAATAATTTGTTATATGAATATGGATTAACTGTATATTGTGATTTTAGTAATTATACATTTATTGAAATGTTAAATGATACAGCAATTAAATATAACGTTAATTCATGGCTATATTTTAAAGATTGTGTGAAATTAAGACTTGAATTTAGAATAGGTAAGAATGTGGCTTTAATGGCATCAGAACGCTTAAATATAAACATAAAAAATAATGCTCAATTATTATTAGATGAATTTAGATTAGCTGTATGAGATGAAAAAAGTATTAAACAAATACCTTTGCCGGGCAATGACCACCTCAGAGATGCTTTTGATTATGCTATAGAACCATATATTAGAAATTTAAGTGCAAATATAAATCCTTATTTTGAAAGGAAGTAACATATGAATAATCATAATACTGAAATATTAACTCCTAATTGATGTATGATAAATCTTCAAGAAATAATAGCAAATCATGCTTCAAAATTATTATGAGGTAATGGTTATACTTTAACAAGTGAACATCCAGAATATAAAAATGCTATTGAAAAATTAAAAGAATGAAATAATTTTGATAGTTTATTTTATCAAGATTGTCATATTAAATCTGGTTATGGTTATAGTATTGTTCAAATTGATAGAAGTAAGACTGGAAGAATAGCATTAAATTTTGCTCAACCATATGCTCAATCAAGAGTAGCAAGATTATTAGAAACTGAATATAGTGCATCAACATGGTCAAGAGTACAATATGATGACCAAAGTATTTATAGCTAACGAAAGTAATGTTTACTCATAAATAATGTAAAATAATAATATGTAATTTAAACAATTCTTGCACTTACAAGTATAATTCAGCAATAATTAAAATAGATTAGGAAGATTAAATTATGCCAAAACCATACAGTGAGGACTTACGAAGAAAAGTAATAGAAGTTTATGAAAGTAAAAACATGAAAATTAAAGAAATTTGTAAAGTGTTCAATATCACTAGAAAGACTTTATTTTTATGAAGAAAAAGAAAGCAAAAAACCGGAAATATAAAACCAATTTTGAATTATCAAAAAGGACATAGCCACAAAATAAAGGATTTAGATGAATTAAAAAATTATTTAGCAGAAAATAAAGATGTTACAGTTCAAAAAGTAATTGAAAAATTTGGTGATATGACAAAAGAAACAGTTTATAACTATTTCAAAAAACTAAATTATACATATAAAAAAAACTTTTCTATATGAACAAAGAGATAAAAATAAACAAGAAGATTTTTTAAAAGAAATAGCGAAAATAATGAATGAAGATTTGGTATATATTGATGAATCTGGAATTGATGATAATGAATTTTATAAATATGGTTGGTCTGAAAAAGGTAAAAGATTATTTGATAATAAACCTGCATATAAAATAAAGAGAATGAGTATAATTGGTGCACTAAATAAAGGTAAATTAAAAGCTCTATGAGCATTTGAAGGACATTGCAATAGTAAAATTTTTGAATCATATGTTAAAAATATACTAATTCCAGTATTAAAGTGTGGACAAATTATAGTTTTAGATAATGCGACGTTTCATAAATCTAAAGCAACAAAACAATTAATTGAAAATGCTGGATGCAAACTATTATTTCTTCCACCATATTCTCCTAATTTAAATCCAATTGAACATTTTTGATTTGCTATAAAACATAATATAAGAAAAATATTACCAAATTATTGACCAAATATTAAAAACGCGATTGATTTTGTTTTTCAAGATATGAGTAAACATTACTTTAGTTAGCTATAAGTAATCAAAAACAAAAAGCAGGTGACTTATATATAACTATTGCTGCAAATGTTAATGATTTAAATTATAAAGGTTCAACAAATCCAATTAAAATAACTCTTAAATAAAGGAAATTAATATCATGCCAATTGGTACAACTAGTACAGCAATACTTTTAAACATAAATAAACCAAAACATACTAGAATAAGTAAACAACAAGAAAATAAAAGTTTTTGATGAGAAATTTTAGAAATGATTGGTGTACAAGTTATAGCAGTAGCACTTGCTCCTTTTACTGGTGGATTAAGTGAAAGTTTTGCACTTGGATTAGGTGCTAGTGATTTAGTTGCTAGTATTAGTGCTGTTGGTGTAGAGTTTTTAACTGATTTTACTATTAATCAAGTTTATGATTATTTAAAAGGAAATGTAACAAAATTAAATACTTTCTTTAATATACTTCCTGCATTTGCTGGACTTAATAAAATTAGTCGTGGTTATCGTACAACTAAATTTATTAAATTAGCACAAAAAACTAAAACATTAGAACAAGTTGGAATTAAAGAAGTAAAAAACTTACAAGAAATTATTAGTCAAGTAAGTGGAAAAGAAATTTTAACAGATAAAATTATTGGTAATAAACGTTATTTAATGAATTATAGTTTTACTCCTAATCGTGAAACAGTATTACGAGATTTAGGTTATGTTGCTGAAAGACAATATAAGAATAATTTTCAAAAACTAGAAACAGAAAAATTAATGGAACACTTATTATTACAAAATATATTAATAAAATTAAGTCCACAATTAACTCCTAAATTTAAAATTAAAGATATCGAAAAAGCAAATAACTTTTTAAAAAAATTTAATACTGATTTAAAAAAAGTACTATCTATGAACCAACATGATTGATTAAATTTAGTTCATACAATACATACAGAAAATAGATATGGTAAATCTTTAATTTTGGATTTACAAAAAATTCGTGCAAATGCTATTAAATTTAATTTTAAAAATAATGTTATTCATCAACTTGTTTTAAAAGCAAATAAAACTTTTAAATATTTTGATATTAGATTTTATTTAAAAAAAGGTTTAAATAAATTTTGAAAAGATACACCATATTTTGAAAAAATACGAGAAAGTATATATAAATTACAAGAAAAATTTGAAAAGTTAGAAAAACAAGTATTTGAAAAAATTAATAAATTAAAAGAAAAAGCAACTGATTTATTTACTAGTGCAGAGAAAAGAGCAATTAAACATGCACAATTAATTCCATTAAATTCACCAGTATTTATGGGTTGTAAAATTCAACCTTTATCATTAGATAAATGTGCAATTACTATTTATCATCGTAATCCTAAGTATAAACCAATTACAGTTGTTGATAGTATTCTTAAAGCAAAAACTTTTGTTACTCAAATACATCCATTTCATTGATATCGTTGATATAGTGGTTGATACATTGGTTATGGTGTTAATCATAATAAATGATTAAAAGCAATAGCATTTGCTCCACCAGTGGTTCAACAAGTAATTAGAGATAGTTTTAAAGTATATAGAGAAATATTTAGAATAGTAAGAACTTATCATAAAGTAGTAAATGTTATTAATAATCCTATTGAAAATATTAATAAATCATTTAAAAGTGTTGGTTTAAAATTTTCAGTTAATACTTTATTTGGCACTGGACTATTACATCATTTAGAAAAATTTGCATATAGTCAAGTTGTAAAAAAAGGTAAGAAAAAGTTACAAAAAGAAATTATCCATATATCACATAGAAAAACTAAAACAAAAACTAAGCATTATAAAAAAGCATTTTTTAAGGAATGATAAATTATGATTAATAAACTTTGAACTGATGTCAGTCTTGAAAATTATAATAACTGATATCCATTAACTGGAAAAATTACAGAAACCCCACAGCAATATATACAGACATGACCTAATGTTAATGATTGATTTAAAACTTTTGCTATTCGTGCTCAAAATGATATTAATGCTTATCTTGATTTTATTTTATCTAAATTTCCTTTTGATAGTTTTAAAGATGAATTAATTAAAGAAACATTAAGAGATATGGTTTATGTAATGGTTGAACATTGAGTATTTAATCGTACACCAATTGAATTTAATGTTGATGCTACTATTCAATTTAATAATGGTAGTCAATTTAGTGCAAATAGTACTCCTACGATTAATGTTTGAGATTTAGCACCTAGTAGAATGAAAATATGAGCAAGATTAACAGAATTAAAACAAATATTTTCAAGTTATAATGATGATGAAATAGATATTGAAAAAATTGACTTAAAAGCATTTTATACTAGAAATCAAGTTGATGAATTAATTGAACAACAAAAAGAATTTACATTATCAAAACAAATTAAATTATATGATGATTTAGTTGATGATAATGAAAATGAAATATATAGAGGTCCTGTTAGTAAATTTGTTAATAAAGGTTATGTTGCAACAGATTATGATAAAGAAACTGAAACAATGATTTTAGATTGACCAGATGAAATTGGAACATTACCACCAGAAGCATTACAAAATAATCCACAAATTGGTGATTATACACATGCACCAACTTGTGATTTTTCTGCTAAACAACAAAAACGAATTACTACAAATGAAAATGAAATTACCAAATTAAATACTGAATTAATTAAAGCAAATGAAAATATTAATGATGTTAAAAATAATTGATTTAATATTGAAACTAGTCCTTTATGAAAGAAAGTTAAAAATGAAAATATTAAAACAGATACATGATGTATTATTGATTGAACATATTATTTTATCGATAGTAAACAACTTATTATAAGTAATAATAAATTAACTAAATCTAATATAAGAATTACTAATAGTCAAATAGAACAAAAGCAAATAATAATTGAAAATATTGATGTTAATATTGATAAAGTAACATTATTATATGATGTTGATTTAATAAAGTTTATTGCTACTAATAACACAAAAAAGTATAAACCAATAATTCATAATATATATCAATATCAAGGAATAGGTACACCAACTGAATTTATAGCAGAAGAAAATACTGAACGTGATTATTATACAAAACTAGAAACTAATAATTTATTAGATAAAAAACAAAATAAATTAATTGCTGGTGAAAATATTAAGATTGATGAAAAAACTAATACTATTAGTACTACTGGTGGTAAAGCTGATTTATCTGATTATTATAAAAAAGAAGAAGTAAATAAAAAATTAGAAGATACAAAAGCATTATTTCCAATTGCTTTTTCTATGAATGCTATTGGTCAAGAAATTCCTACTTTAGAAACTGAACATAAAACTATTGTTGATGCTATTAATCAAAATAAAAATAATATTGATAAAAAACAAGATAAAGAAAATTGAGTTGTAATAGGAAAGAAAGTTGATAATAGAACATGAGATAATTTTAATATTGACCTTAATAAAACATATCGTGTATTTATAACATGACACAGAAATGCACCTGAGCAAAATGGTTATCCATTAATGTTATTGTTTAAATCAGCAAAAGCAGTTGGAACTGGTACATGAACTCTTTTAATTGGTAAAATTGATAATAAAGATGCTTCTTTAATTCTTAAGGCTGATTATACTAAATCTACTAATAAATGAAGTTTATTTATTAAATGTGAAATTGATGGTGGTGCTATATTTAGTTTTGAAGAATTAAAAGAAAATACTTATCAAATTACTAGTAATACATTAGATATTACTTCACCAAGTGTAATTAATATAGATAAACCAATTAAAATTAGTTCAAAAAGTTTAGAAACTAATGAAATAGAAGAAAATATTTGAGATATTGAATTAAAAAATAATCCAACACCAATTCCAAGTGGTTCAAATTGAAAAGAAGTAGGAACAAGAGAAAAAAATAAATGAGATAATTGACAAATTACTTATGATTTTCAAGAGAATAAACATTATAGAGTTTATTATTCTTGAAGTATATATAATCCAGTTTATACTATTCAAGAATTTATTATAACTGATAAAAAAATTGCTGGTGTACAAATACAAACCTTTAATGATAGTGCTAATATAGTAATTTTATCAGTTCAACATGCAAAATTGATTACTATTTATACTGTAAAAGGTAATTTAAAAGGTAATGTATGAAAATTAGAAGAATTACAGGAATAATATTATGTTTTTTAAAATTATAAAAATTATTTTAGGTTTAATTGGAGTTTTATTATCTTCTGCAACAGCAGGTTTAATTATATTTATTATAGTAAAAATTGTATTAAAAATTAATCAAATATTTTAGAAGGGTGGTGAATATTATGTTAAATCCATTTAAGAGAAAAGAAAAAAGTAATATTAGTGATAATCAAAATGAAAAAGTAAAATTTTTAAATAATAAAAATAAAAGTACACATGCTTCCATTTTAAATTATTTTGGTTTTAATGATTTTAATCATGAAACTTATTTTACTGATTTTGTAGCAGAAAATAATGCTAATTTATATAATGCTCCATTAGATATTAATAATGAAACTATTAAACAATATTTAATTAAACAAGAGTTTTATAGAAAAAATTGAAATTCTATTTTTAAATTAAGTAAATTAGGAATTAGTGGTTATTTAATTTTTATTGCTAATGATGATTTATATTTTCAAGTAGTAGATATCCAACAAAGAGTTTATGATATTACTGGTAAATTAATTCAATGTACTATTTTTTATGATAGTTATCAACAAAATGCACAAATTGTAAGATTATTTGAAGTTTATACATTAAATAATGAACAAGTAACTATTAATCGTGCAATTTATAGTATTAGTGATAATAAAAAACAATTTCCATTAGATTTTAGAACATATAGTAATAACCCTAATTTAGCACAAGAACAAACACTAAATATTAACTATATACCAATAGCAATTATGCGAAATAAAGCAAATGAGTTAGCAGATTGTGATAAAGTAATGGATAAAATTAAAGCATTAGATGTTATTTATGAACAAATTGTTTTAGATACCATTTTAAATTCACCTAAATTTATATTTAGTCAAACTTATGGTAATGTTCAATCAGCATTAGAAGAAGCAGTAAGAACTTTGGTTACTAAAAACTACATATTTAAAAGTGGTGGAGATAATAATGAACAAAACGAAAATATCAATATGACAAATAGCAACTTTAAAGGTAAAAACTTAACTGATATATAGCTAACTAAAGTAATGTTTACTCATATCTTGAAAAACAAAATCAATCGCGTTTTTAATATTTGGTCAATAATTTGGTAATATTTTTCTTATATTATGTTTTATAGCAAATCAAAAATGTTCAATTGGATTTAAATTAGGAGAATATGGTGGAAGAAATAATAGTTTGCATCCAGCATTTTCAATTAATTGTTTTGTTGCTTTAGATTTATGAAACGTCGCATTATCTAAAACTATAATTTGTCCACACTTTAATACTGGAATTAGTATATTTTTAACATATGATTCAAAAATTTTACTATTGCAATGTCCTTCAAATGCTCATAGAGCTTTTAATTTACCTTTATTTAGTGCACCAATTATACTCATTCTCTTTATTTTATATGCAGGTTTATTATCAAATAATCTTTTACCTTTTTCAGACCAACCATATTTATAAAATTCATTATCATCAATTCCAGATTCATCAATATATACCAAATCTTCATTCATTATTTTCGCTATTTCTTTTAAAAAATCTTCTTGTTTATTTTTATCTCTTTGTTCATATAGAAAAGTTTTTTTTATATGTATAATTTAGTTTTTTGAAATAGTTATAAACTGTTTCTTTTGTCATATCACCAAATTTTTCAATTACTTTTTGAACTGTAACATCTTTATTTTCTGCTAAATAATTTTTTAATTCATCTAAATCCTTTATTTTGTGGCTATGTCCTTTTTGATAATTCAAAATTGGTTTTATATTTCCGGTTTTTTGCTTTCTTTTTCTTCATAAAAATAAAGTCTTTCTAGTGATATTGAACACTTTACAAATTTCTTTAATTTTCATGTTTTTACTTTCATAAACTTCTATTACTTTTCTTCGTAAGTCCTCACTGTATGGTTTTGGCATAATTTAATCTTCCTAATCTATTTTAATTATTGCTGAATTATACTTGTAAGTGCAAGAATTGTTTAAATTACATATTATTATTTTACATTATTTATGAGTAAACATTACTTTCGTTAGCTATATATGATTGAAATGTTAATGAAATATTTAAACGTTGTGGTATTCATATACCAAGTCAAAAGAAATCTGCACAACAATCAGTACCCGAAAGTACAGCAGTAAATATTTCAACCATTAATTATATTGAACAAAAATTATGACAATTTAATATTGATATTCTTAAATTTATTCAAATATTAGTACGTTTAGATAAAGATTTATTAAATAGTAAAACATTTAATATTAATGATGACCAAGAAATTAATAATTTAATAGTTAAATTAAAATTATTTAATCCCGAAAATAACCAATTAATAGGAGAGAACAATGGAAAACAACAACAAACCACAAACGAAGTTTCCACAGAAACAAACTAAACTTAATCAAGCAGAAGTAGAAAATGATTATTTAATTGATAATATTCCTTATGACTTTACTAATATGATGAGTGCTACTAGTGACCCTGATATTAATAGAGCATACGATGAATTTAAAAAAAGAACTTTATATATTTATGAAATTGAACGTTTATTTAAAAATAACGAAAATAATAGTTTAAGATTTTCAGCAAATACTATTAAAATAGGTTTTATTGATATTGATAAAGTATTAAAAACTACTGCTGCTGAAACATCAGACTTTACTATGCAATTAAATCAAAGAGCAAGTACTAATATTAATGATAATACAATTGAATATAGTATGACTGATATTAAAAATTTAATATTTCAAGAAATAAATTTATTAAATCAATTTAAGTTATATGCGGTTAGTATAAATGAACCTTTAACTGAAAATAATATTGATAATTTATATATTATTAATAATTATTCACAGCCTTATCAAAATCCAAAAACAAGAAGTACTAAAAGTATTACTATTATTAAAATTAAAGATTTTAAAACAAGAGATGGTTATCCAATTATTATTAAATTACAAAAACCATTAGATAAAGATACAAAAGTAATTGGTTTAAAAATTAAAGCCCCTAGAAGCATGATTTTTGGCAATATAAAGGTACTTGGTGAAGTTGACAATATGGAAGTATACCCTAAATTATTTGTTAAAGATAAGATAGCATTTCCGCTATTATCAATGCCTATTGAAACTCAACCAAAAGTTAGAATATTACAACAATGATTTAGTGAACAAATTTTACCTTGAAAATTAGCAAAACAATTTATAGAACAAGAAAAATCAGTTTTAGATTTAATTGCTATTGGTGGTGGAAGTGAAACAAGAAAAGAAATTATTAATAATGCAAGAGTTACTAATGCTAAAATAGGTTATGATGTTACTAAAAATTCAAAAATATGACCATTATCTGATGAATTAGAATTAAAAGATAAAAAATTAGAATCATGATTTTTAGTAGGTAACAATAATTTATTTATTTCTACAACCAATAAATTTCATGATGTTGAACTAGAAATAAATGATAAACCACCAATTGATAGCCTACAACAATTATTATTAGATATGCTAAGTTATACATATAACTATAACAGAAACTTTGAAGGTGCAACATATGATGATACAACAGGAAAAGCAAAAAATGATATTGCAAAATTAAAAGAAACATTTACTGGTCAAAAACCTGATGAAATAATTACTAATTTATTTAAACAATGAGAGTTAGATTATCCAAATTATATAAATTTACCACAAATGCAAATATTTAAACAAATATTTATTATGTTATCAAAATATATTTATTCATCATTGTCAATTAATAAAGGCTTAAATGATGATAATAAAATATTATTACCATATTATTTTGAATTAAAATCAAGTCCTATAAAACCAAATGATAAAGAAATTTGAAAATTCAAAGATGCAAAAGTCATATTAAAATCTGTATATTTTAATTTTACAGATATTAATAACATTAAATTAAAGAATAATGATATTAGTCAAAATGAATTATTTAAACTTGATTATAATCAATTTAACTGATTATCTATAACTAATGAATTAGAAAGTAATAATATTCCATCATTAATTCCAGCAGACTGAACATTAGCAAATGGTGAATATGGTAAGTATTTTACAAGATTAATTATTCATAAAAATAAAACTGAAAATGCTTTAAATTTATATGGTTCAAATAAATCTCAATTATTTTCCAAATTAGAACTTTATAAAGAAATATTACAAATTGATAATAATAACGAATTTGAATTACAAATTGAAAACCCGATTAATAATTTAAATCGAGTTGAAATTAATGGAATATTTGGCGCAGGAAATTATGATTTGATTTTAATTACTGATAAACAAGAAATTAATTTAAAAAACATTAATTTATTTGATAAATATAATGAAAATATCTCATATATAAACTTAGAAATTTAGTTATCAAAATATCCATTGGGATACTTACCATTTCATCATATATCTGTTTTTTCAATAGGTTTTCCACCATTATAAAATTTTGTTATTTCAGGAACATCTGAAAAATATATTTTAAATTCATTTTGAAAATCAACTGATGAAATGTTTTTAATATCAGACATTCATATTTTTTGAACACCTCACACAACTTTTTTATTGTGAGTTAAAAAATATTTAACTCCACTAACATTATGGGTAAGCACCCCCCCATGATTAATCCTATTGTTCCAGTTGTAGCACCAGTTAGTGCTAATGCTAATGTTATTTTACTTAAATTTGTTTTTATTCATGTTTTCATCTTAAATTACTCCTTTTTTCCTTGATTTTACTTATAAATTGTACTATTTTTGATTATTTTTACAAGTATGCTTTTAAATGAAAAATAACGCCTAAATACAAGGCGTT
This sequence comes from Spiroplasma endosymbiont of Dasysyrphus albostriatus, assembly GCF_964019495.1. Classification (NCBI taxonomy): domain Bacteria; kingdom Bacillati; phylum Mycoplasmatota; class Mollicutes; order Entomoplasmatales; family Spiroplasmataceae; genus Spiroplasma; species Spiroplasma endosymbiont of Dasysyrphus albostriatus. The sequence continues at coordinate 163,604 of NZ_OZ026447.1, forward strand.
TATTTTGTGATACCTATACTATTAATGATATTCAACTTGTTTATTATATAGCAAATGTGAAGATGCTTTTTTTTACACTAGCATTATTTTTACCTCTAATTACATTTTTATATGGATATAGTGCATAAAACAAAGCATCATATGGGTCTTGATACATATTTTTGTCAGGAATGTTAGTTTTTGTTTCATCATAACGTAATTCTTCTAAACATTGAGTAGTTTTTGGTAAATCATCTTTATTAGCATAAAAGTTTCCATAACTCATAATATTTCTCATTCAAACTACTCTATTAGTTAATCCTGCTTCTTGATTTAGATTTGAAGAATGTTTAATTGCAGTTTGCGTTATTAAAATAGTATTATGTTCATCAATTAATTTTTGATTTAATCAATCAATTGCTGTTCTTGCTTTATCATCATAGAAATAAATTGCTTGTTCAAAATTTTCAAAATTATCGATTAATCCTAAAATTTCATTAACATAAGCATTAATTTTTTCATTTTCATTAATAAAATCATTTGGTGTAACAACTAATTCACAAATAATATAAGCATCATAATAACCAGTATTATTATATTCTTTAAAACCAACTATCATAAATACAGTATGGTCTTTTGGTCCCGTAGCTCAATCAATACCAACACTATAAAAATCAAATTTATACATATCTTTTTCTTGATTATAAAATTGGTTGAAATCATATGGTTGTCAATATTTTACTGTTTTTTGAAATGGAAAAATTGTTGCATCACTATCTAAAAATTCAAAACCATAAAAAACAGTATTAAATTCATCAGGATTACTTTTTTTCATTTCTAATAATGTTCTTTTTTGAATGTCTGGTAATTTATTTCAAAATGGTTGAATAGTAAATCTTAAAATAAATAAACCTAAACCACTAAACATTTCTTTATTTTCATAATAAACTTTACCCACTTTTTTAAGATTTTCCATAATTTTATCATTTAATGGTAAAAATGGCGTGCAATACTTTAAATAAAATGGATGATATTTATCATAAGGATTACATGTAAAAGTAATAAAGAAACTTTTATAAAAATAACGAGTAATTAATTTCCCAAAAGTAGGACTATATATATTATTGTCAATAAAGGTTCAACTTCATTCTTTAATTGGTTCATTTGATACTTTAATACGATTACTTCTAAACATAGAGTTTTGTAAACGTTCATATCGATATGTTAATTGCTTTTCAGTTAATGTTTCTTTTTCTTCGGCCATGATTATTTCATCTGTTCTTGAACCTAAAAAACTTGAACCACCTGCTTCTTTTCCAAAAATTTTATTACCATTAGCATAACCAATAAAGTCAATTTGTTGATTATTAGGAAAAATAATACATCCACCATCCTTAGTTATTTTTCATTTAATACCATGTGGATTATTAGGTAATAAATTAAGATTATATGTATCTAATAAAACTTGACAAACATTCATTAAAGCGCCAATTGTAGTTTCACTATGAGTATTTTCATAGCGTCTTACTTCTTGAACACTACTATCACTAAAATTACAACATATAAATAAATCAAATGCTAAGCAGTTTCAAGTTTTTCTTGTTCCACGTGCTGTTGGTATAAAACGATAAAAACAATTAGTAGTAAAATATTCTGCTCATTCATCACCAACAAATGCTTTAAAAATATCTCAACTAAAACCATAATTATTATCACTAAAATTAAGATTATATTTTTTATTTAATTGTGCATAACTAGTGATAAAAGCCATATTTACTCCTTAATTAACATATATAAGTTAAAATTAAATTATTTAAAAAAGAAAGGAACATTAAAAATGTTTATATTACCATTCCCTAATCATTTTGATTGAGACAAACACTATTTTAATCAAGATGAATTAAATTTACAACAAACAGAAGAATTATTTGCAAAAATAGATGATTATTTATGAAGTATATGTGATAAATCTGAATATAAATCATATAGATTTAGAAAAAGAAAATTAAAAACAAAAAAAGGTTTATTAAATTATAAACGACGTATTTGTATACATTATAACCCAAAAACACAAAAAAAGGAATTTGTTTCATTGCTAGATAACTATCTTGGTGTTAAAAAGTATAGTAAATTAGCACCAGATGTTATTAAACAAATTTTAAAATATTTTGCTGATGATAAAAAATATCGTGATGTTTGTGATACTTTTATTGAAGATTTAATAAGTAATAGTACAGTTTGTAGAACATATCAAAAATTTGAATTACCAAAAGCAAATATCCCTAAAATACTATTGCAACCAAATCAAACTTTATATATAAATATTGATGATGGACATAGAAAATTTAAGTTTAATGAAAAACACAATACTAAAAATTGTAAAAAATGTTCTATGAGATTATTAGTATTTTGTACTGGTAAAAAGAAAAATGGAAAATTAATTAATAAAAGAGCAGTTTGTAAAATAAGAGTATCAAAAACAGAAATTGGCGCAGAAAAAACAGCTAAATTTATTCAAAAATATGGTCATTTATATTTTGAAAACTTTGACCAAGCAAATTTAATAGTTTGTGGCGATAGTGCAAAATGAATTAGAAAAACTGCTATAATTTTAAATGCTAAATTTATTTTAGATAAATTCCATGCTTTTCATGTTTTATTTCTTGGGATAATGGCAGGAAGAAAAAAAGATAAAATTGCTAATTTACACTATCAAAATGCAATAAATTTATTTGCAAAAGGTCAATATTATGAATTAATTGAATTTTTACAGTTATTAACTTTAAAATATAAAAAATTAAAAGTTGGTTATTTTATTAATGCCAAAGATGGTGTATTAAACCAAGCATTAGTTGAAAATATTGGTTGCTTTACTGAAACTAATATTAAACAAATTTTAAAGCATATGATTGGTGATAGAACTTATAACATTGATATGTATACAAAAATGGTTAATTTTAAATGCTATCAAATAAACACAGCAGTACAATTATTATAAAATAAAAATCCCTAATTAAGGGATTTGCCTAAGAGACCACGTACTTTACATACGCTTAGTAATCATAACGGTATACGGTTTATCTTAAAGGACTTTATTACATTATAACATATTAAAAACTTATTAAAGTAAACTTTAATAAGAATTTTTGACTTATAAAAGTAAGTATTATTGTTGACTAATATTTTTTCAAGTGTTAAGATTAACATACAATTGCATATTGAAGTCAAAATTATTCTCGTCTAACTTTATAATTTTAAGACAAATTTGAATATTATTGACAACATCGGTACGCTCCCAAATTATTTTTTAACTTGTTTAGTATCAGTTAGTTTTAGAACATCTTTTGCTGTTTCTAATACAATAGTTTTAGTATTTTGTGGTTTTGCTTTGTTTATTTCAACAGTTTTTGATTTTGTTTCAACTTGTTTACTTGCTTTTGTATTAAAGCGTTCAACTCTTCCTTTTGCTGAAACAAATGATTGTTTTCCAGTATAAAATGGATGACAACTTGAACATGTATCAACACGGATTTCTTTACCCTTAGTTGAACCACTTATAAAATTATTGCTACATGTTATACATGTTACTTTAGTTTGAAAATACTCTGGATGGATGCTTGCTTTTGCCATGGTTTCACCTCACTTATAAAATTATTATTAATAAAAAGTACTTAAAAATAATATCATTAACAATATAAAAAAGCAAATAAATATTAATGATAGATAGAGTTTTTATTTTGATAGATTATATTGTAAAAATGTGTTCTAATTCAATTAACTAGATATCATGAATTTTATTTTTTTTAAATTATATATTCTATTGAAATCTAAAACTTAAAAATTGTTTTTATATGAATAAAAAAATATTATTTACACAACTAATATATTTTTCAGTTAATTAAATACAATAAAAAATATTTACTTTCAGTAATTAAAGATAAAATTTTAATTTGTAAATGATTAGTAATGCTTTGATATTTTTTAATACCTAATGTTAAATTAAAAAGATAAACATAATGATATTTATATTTATCTCAATGTTTGGTATTGATAGCACAGATATTATTAATTTTTCTTGTTCTTGTATCATGAGGAATATATAATCTTGATTATCTTCGTATTCAGCTTTTAAATCTTCTAATGCTTTTTTAAAAACATCACTAAATTTTCTCATATAAACTAAATTGATTTTCAATACTAATTTATTCTTGTATTAATACAATTCCCTATTTTGCTTTTAAAAATTAATTAATACTATATTAATTTTACTAACTAAATAAAAATAATTCCCACTTAAAGGTTTAAATCTAAGTGGGGAAAATTATTTATTTTTGATATAACTTTTTTTCATTAAACTTTACAAGAAGTTTATACTTTAAATCATTCTGAAATGTCATATATAGAATAAATGATTATATTTTATATTTATTAAATAAAATTATGAAAATTCCATCAATTTTTTTTGAGAATTAAAATCAAAAACAAAAGAATTATCATTCATATATTTATAGCCTTCTTCTCCAAATATTTTATTAATAATTTTTATACATGTGTCCTTAAATTCTGAATTTTCAATATTTTCTTTAATAATTTTTATTTCTTCTATATATGATAAATAAACTTCTTCTTTAACTATTTTATCTAAATTTTTTTTATTAAATTCATATTTTTCAGAAATTTTATTTGATAAGTCTTTAAAAGATTTTTTTCTTTCTTCTAAAAAAATAATAGTATTATTTCATGTTTCAATTTTCTTTTCTAACTCTAGTTTTTCATCTTCCTTATTATTATCACTAAATTTTCAGGGTTATTAGATTGTAATTCTGATAATTCAGTTAATGCTAAATTACCACTTGTTAATTTTTTAGTTTCTTTTTCAATATTATTATTAATTTTATCTATATTCTATAAAACAAAATATTTTGATCTCATATTGTTTTTTCAATACTATCAATATTCATGATTAAAATTTTACTCTTTCTAATAATTTAACAATTTCTTTAGCTATTTCTCTAACGACTGCTACAGCAACCGAATTTCCAAACTGTTTATAAGATTGATTATCACTAACAATAATTTTAAAATTACTTGGAAATCCTTGCAAATTAGCACACTCTCTTGGAGTTAATTTTCTTGGATTATTATTTTCTTGATATAATAATATTTCTGATCCGTCTTTATAATATCTGGCCGATAAAGTACTTGTATACTCTGAATTTTTATACACCAATGAATAACCAAATCCATTTCCTTTAGACCTATTACGCTCTTTTCTTTCCTGATGACTGTTTCAAAGTTTATCAGAAATTGTATATTTTTTATCAATATTATTTTCTATTATATCGGAAACTGCTGTTGGCTTATTAAAAGAAGTAGGAAACTGAAAATCTATACTATGTTCTAAAAAACCAACTATGTATACTCTTTCTCTATTTTGAGGAAGACCAAAATTTCGAGCATTTAATATCTTATAAGTAACTTTATAACCTAAATCTGTTAGATTATTTAAAATAGTTCTAAAGGTATTACCTTTTTCGTGATTCATTAAACCTTTCACATTTTCTAATAAAAATGCTTTTGGTTTATGAAAAGATAATATTCTAACTATTTCATAAAATAAATTACCACGATCATCGTTAAAACCTTTTCTTTTTCCTGCAATTGAAAAAGCTTGACAAGGAAAACCACCTAATAATAAATCATGATTTGGTATACTTTCTTCAGATATTTCTCTGATATCTCCAAAAGGTATTTCATTAAAATTTTCATTATATGTTTGTACTGCAAATTTATCTATTTCACTACTAAAAACACATTCCATTCCTAATTCTCTAAAAGGTAAACTTAAGCCACCAATTCCAGCAAATAAATCTATAAATTTTAATTTACTCAAAGTAAGACCTCCTTGCTCTTTTTACAAAATTTTTAATTTTACTTCACAAAGAAATTATAACATTCATCCTTATCTTATTTTTTAATAATTGAAAATCATTAAAATATTTAATAACATTGACATTTTTATTTTTAATATCTATACTGTATATAAATCAAATATAGTTTATAACTCAATTACTTTTGAATAAGTAATTGAGTTATTTATATTTTAAAAAAGGAGAAAGTTAAAAATGACTATCAATGATGATTTAATAAATACAATTTATCATGAGGCAGGACATGCTTTTATAAACTTAGCAAAAGGTATTTCATTATCAAAAGAAGGAATTACTATTAAAAATAATGGAGGTGGTCATACAATGATAGAACCATCAGAAAATGTTTCATTATTATCAATGATATCTTCTAATCTTGCGAGAAAAATAGCTGAAAAAATTATGGTAGGAAAATCAATTCCTCAATCAGCCTCACATGACATACAAAATATTTTAGAGTTATTAGATGAACTATCAAAAATAAATTTAAGTCATAAAATACCAAAAATTTTACTAAAACAAACACAAGAAACCGTAAATACATTAATAGAAAATTATAAGACAATACATTTAATTGCAATAATGTGTCTTGTTAAAAATGAAAATAATAAAGAAGAAATAGAATTTATTTATAAATATAAAGAGTTGCCAAAACACATCAAATGTAAAATAGAACAAGATAGAAATTTGAATAATTTTTTAAATTCAGAATTTAATGTTGAAAGTTTTAAAAAATATCAAAATTATAATTTTGAAGACTTTTTTAAATATGAATTGTTTGAATTTAAGACATTATTAAATTTCTATCCAAATTTAAAATCTGAAGCAAATGCTTATGAAAACTTTAGTAATAAAATAATTGATTTGTGTTTGAAAAATGATTCATTGAAATTAAAAATTATTAAAGAATATACAAAAGTAGTTGAGGAAATTGTTAAAAAATCAATAACAGTAGCAGAAGATTGAAATAATGCATCTATAAATTTTACTGAAACTATTTTAAGTAAAATATTATGAAAAGAAATACCATTTTATTCACAATGAAATAAAACAGATATAGATTTTATTAATCAAGAAAATAGCAAAGTTTCAACAAGTAAAGGTCAAGGTTCTAGTAATAAATTATAAAAAATATAAATCTTAGAACCTGTTTGGAATCTTTTATAAAATAACGTAAAATGACTATATATTTTAAGATAAGGGGTATATATGCATAAAAATTATCCAAGTCATGTTACTAAAGAACAATTTGAGAACATAAGATCAATTTTAGAAAATAACAAAAAGAAAACAAAACCAAGAAATTTAGATTTATATGAAGTATTTTGTGCAGTTTTATATGTATTAAAAAGTGGATGTCAATGAAGAATGTTACCAAAAAATTTTCCAAAATGACAAACTGTATATTATTATTTTCAAATTTGAAGTAAAAATAGTGATAAAGAACCTAGCACTTGACAAGTAATTTTAAAAAAAATTAGTTAGAAAAGTTCGTATCAATAATGGTAGAAAAGAACAAACTAGTTTTTGTATAATTGATTCACAAAGTGTTAAAAACACAGATACTGCTAAAAATAAAGGTTATGATGCTGGTAAAAAAATTTCAGGAATAAAGCGTCATATTGCTGTTGATTCTCAAGGCTTACCACATGCAATTTACATAACCACAGCAGAAAAAACAGATCGTAACAGTGCTATAATAATGATTGAAAATGAAAAAGAAAATTTATCTAAAGTTCAAAAAATACTAGTAGATGCTGGTTATAATGGTGAAAAATTTGCTTTTAAAATCAAAACAATCATAAATGCAAATGTTGAAGTTATCAAACGTAATGAATTACATTCTTTTGTAGTATTGCCAAAAAGATGAGTTGTAGAACGAAGTTTTGCATGATTAGAAAAATGCAGAAGATTATGAAAAAATTGTGAAAGAAAATTAAATACTAGCTTACAAATGGTTGTTCTCTCATTTATTTCAATTTTATTAAAAAGATCCTAAACAGATTCTTAGATAGTTTTAAACTTTAGACATATTACGCAACTAATTAATTTTAAAAATTGAAAAAATATTTAATATTTTACTTCATTAATTGATTTATAGTAGTGTTTGGAGAAATTATAAGGTAACGATGTTATTAATTTTTATCCATATATAATTTCACATATCCTTGAAATGAAATGAAATAAATTACCTTTTATACACTGAAAAAAGTTTTAAAAATATTATAATAAATAAATGACATATTTGAATATGTCACCATAAGTTTAAAAATTTTAAAGAGGTATAAAATGAAAAGAATATTAAATATTTTAAGTTGTTTAACATTTAGTGCATTAACTACTATTAACATTAACGCTTGTGACTTTTTTGATAACAATTCTCACAAATCAAAACCTTTGTATGAAAATGAAGAATGATTTAATGGCACAAGTTCTCAATATGAAGGTAATATTGTAGACAATATCAATATAATGTCTTGAAAAAAATATCATTTAAATTGACAATCATTTATTAAAAAGTATCAATTGTTAAATTTTGATGATAAAGCAATTATTAAAGTTGAAACTGCCACATATAAAAACTGTATATGACATAATTTACCATCTCAAATTACAGGACCTAACTTATCAGTTAATACAGCAAAAATTAACACATCAAACAACACAAATGATGAAAAAAACAAAACTTGAAATATAGAATTTATGTATTATTATGGCAGTTGACTTACTCCGTTAGTTTTTATTCACATCTATGCTCAAGCATTTTTTTGATATAGTAATAATGGCAATATATATTTATCTATTCATTTAAAAGAAGAATCAAAAAATGCTGTAGAAGGAGCACACTTTAAACTTCAAATAAATAGTGCATATTTAAGCTAAATTTATTAATTATAATAATAAAAAGGGGACAATATAACAATGAATGATGAAAATGAAAAATGTGACTTAGAAGTTAAATCAATTTTAGAAAAACAATATAAAAATGATCAAATCAAAGAGTTCTTAGTAAAACTTATAAATTCAAAAAAAGAAGAAAATAAATTTTATAGTAACTTAGAATTACTAGCGGATGTTTCACTATATTATAAAAAGATTAAAAAAACTGTTAAAATAACAAATAATACTTTGGAAATAATAAGCAAAATTTTAAAATTAAATGATACTGAAATAAATAATTTTTTAAGTTTAAGTTGAAATAAAATTCAAGAAATAACTACAGAAAAAATCATAAATATCGAAGAAATTAATGATTTATTAAATGAACCTTTTGTAAATACTTGACTATATTTGCCTATTAATAGACCTATTTAACCGCGAAATTATCGGACATAGTGTTGGAGTTAAAAAAGATGCATCATTAGTACATCAAGCATTTATGCAATCAAATCGCTGTTTAAAAGATATTCAAATATTTCATAGTGATCGCGGTAATGAATTTAACAATAAAATTATTGATAAACTTTTACTAGCATTCAACATTAACCGTTCTTTAAGTAAAAAAGGTTGTCCTTATGATAATGCTGTTGCTGAAGCAACTTTTAAAACTTTTAAAACCGAATTTATTAATGATAAAAATTTTACATCATTAATCCAATTAAAATTAGAATTATTTGATTACATCAATTGATATAACAATATAAGAATTCACAGCACTTTAAACTACTTAACTCCAGTTAAATATCAACAACAAATGTCTACCAAAAAATAGTCCTAAAAAGTGTTGCCATTCCAAGCGAAGTTTTAACTCTAGTTAATGACAATAATACAATCTTTGTTGGAACAAAAACTACTGATGGTAAAGGAAGATTATTTAAAGTTGTCTATACAGTAGCAATTGGTATTTTTAGTTGAAGTAGCAGTGGGGGTGAAGTACATAGTTTATTAAATGTCAATGGCACTGTTTACGCTGGAACTAAAATTAGTGATAATAAAGGAAAACTATTTAAAAGTTTAAATCCAGAAGGATAATAAAAACTAATTAATTTAATTTATTAACTTCTTTTAAAAAAACCTAAAATTAAATTTTAGGTTTTTTTGGTAATGTTTAGTAATCTCTGTAACTTACAAAAATAACTATGTTTAATTAGTTCTAGTAAATATAATTAATTTTCTAGAAAGAGTGAGTTACAGATGGCTAAAAAGCAAAATATTAATAACAATGATCCAATATCACAAGCAGTAGATTTATTATTAGAAAATACTGAAGATTTAACAACAGTTTTTAAAGAGGGAGGATTATATAAAGAATTAACAAAAAGATTAGTAGAAAAAATGTTGAATTCTGAGATGCAAAATTATTTAGGATATGATAAGAATCAACATAGTAATAGTGACAATGCTCGTAATGGTATAAGTTCAAAAAAATTAATAACCCAACAAGGTAAAATTGAAATTGATGTACCAAGAGATCGTAATAGTAATTTTAATCCTGTAATAGTTGCAAAAAGACAAAGAAGATTTGATGGTTTTGATCAACAAGTTCTTTCTTTATATGCAAAAGGTATGACATTATCAGATATTAGAATGCAATTACAAGAGTTATATCATGGTGCTGATATTAGTGAAAGTGTTATTAGTCAAATTACTGATGATGTTATTGATGACGTCAAAGCATGGCAAAATCGACCATTAGATAGTGTTTATCCGATTGTTTATTTTGATTGTATAGTAGTTAAAGTACGACAAGATAAACGGATTATTAATAAATCAGTTTATATAGCTTTAGGAGTTGATTTAGAAGGTAAAAAAGATGTTTTAGGTTTATGAATTAGTGAAAATGAAGGTTCTAAATTTTGATTAGCCAATTTCACAGAAATGAAAAATCGTGGCTTAAATGATATTCTGATTGCTTGTAGTGATAATTTAACAGGCATGTCAGAAGCAATACAATCAGTTTATCCTAAAACCGAACATCAATTATGCATCGTTCATCAAATTAGAAATAGTTTGAAATATGTCTCATATAAGCATAGAAAATCTCTAGTTGCAGATTTAAAACCAATTTATACTGCATGTAGTGAAGAACAAGCAATGCAAGCTTTAGAATCATTTGAAAATAAATGAACTAAACAATATCCACAAATTGCTAAATCTTGATATAAAAATTGAGATAATTTAATGGTTTTTATTAGTTATCCTGCAGAAATAAAAAGGGTAATTTATACCACAAATGCTATTGAATCTGTTAATAGTCAATTACGAAAAGTCATCAGAAATAAAAAAGTTTTTCCTAACAATATGTCAGTTTTTAAAATATTTTATTTAGCAATTGACAATATAACAAAAAAATGAACAATGCCCATTCAAAATTGAAATACAGCAATTGCTCATTTTATGATAAAATTTGAAGACAGAATTAATCTGAATTAGTAACTTTGTAAAACAAAGAAACACAGATTATTAAAAAACCTCGTTTTTTATTATTTTTATCCTGTATAATTTTCAAACTTACCTCATTTTGGAATAAAAACAGTTACTACTTTTCCTGTTGGGCCATTTCGATGTTTAGAAATAAGAATTTCAGCAAGATTACTTTCTTGTGAACTTGTTGTTTCTTCACTATTTTTTTCCTTATAATAATCATCACGATATAAAAACATAATTACATCAGCATCTTGTTCAATAGCCCCTGACTCACGTAAATCAGACATTAAAGGACGTTTTTCTTCACGTCTCTCCACCATTCTTGATAATTGTGATAAACAAACAATTGGTACTCTTAATTCTCTTGCCAAAATTTTTAAACTACGAGAAATATTTGAAACTTCTTGTTGACGTGATTCACTATCTCTACCAGTTAATAACTGTAAATAATCAATAATTACTAACTTAATGCTATTTTCACGACTTAATTTTCTTAATTTAGTTTGTAACTCTAAAACTCTTAAACCAGGTGTATCATCAATAATAATTCTTTTTTGTTTCAATTGCTCAGCAGTAGCACTAATACGATTTCAATCAGCCTGTGTAAATTTAGACTTATTACGTAAACGATTAGCATCAAAATGTCCTTGACAAGAAATCATTCTTGTAATTAATTGATCTTTTGGCATTTCTAATGAAAAAATAACAACAACATCGTTTTTATTATCTTGTTCATTAGCAGCATTTAAAGCAAAATTAAGTGCTAAGGCGGTTTTCCCCATTGAAGGTCTAGCTGCTAAAATAATTAAGTCACCTCGCTGAAAACCACTAGTAATCATATCCAAATTGTTAATACCTGAACTTGTACCAGTAATATTAACTGTTGATTTTTGTAGTTGTTCAATTTTAGTTACCACATCATCAATGTGTTCACTAATTGGCAACATCTCTTCATGATTACGTTCACTACTTACTTGTACAATTTGAGCTTCAGCAGCAATTAAAACTTCATTAATTGACTTTTCACTTTGTAACTCTTTACCTATATTTTTTAAAGCATTTTCTAATTGTCGTTTAGTAGTTCTTTCAATCAAAATATCAATGTGTTCTTTTAAATTAGCATCAGTAATATATTGAGCCACTAAAGAAGATAAATATTCAATTCCACCAATTTTATCCAAATTATTTTGCTTAACTAATTCTTCGGCAATAGTTGTTATATCAATACCAGAATTATTTTTATAAAGATTGGTAATTGTTTTAAAAATAATTTGATTAGAATTAATTGTAAAATCATGTGGTGCCAATAAATTTAATGCACTTTCACATGCTGGTGATGATTGAATCATCGCACTTAAAACATTAACTTCTGCATTATTTATATATTGACCATTGTTAGACATAATTATTCTCCTAAAACTTCAACCTTTAATTGTGCAATAATTGTAACATCTAATTTAATATTAATGTTAGTTATACCTAATTCATTAATAGGATTAAATTTAACAAATTTATGTTTATCAATTTTAATGTTAAATTTTTGCACTAGTTGTTCACAAATTTGTTTTGAAGAAATAGCACCAGAAACTTTACCATTATTACTTTTTAATTTAAATTGTAAAGTAATTAAAGCTAATTGTTCTTTAATTTTTTGTAAATCTTCTAATTCCATTTCTCGTTGTATTTTTTTATTTTCAATTACTTTTTGATTAATTTTTAATGCTTCTGATGTAGCAATTACAGCTAATTTTCTTGGTAATAAATAATTTTTACCATAACCATCACTAACACTAACAACTTCACCTTTTTTACCATAATTTTTAACATCCGTTAAAAGGACAACTTTCATTGTAAACATCTCACTTTCTATTTTAATAATTTTAATACCTTTCAGTAGTAGCACTCTCGCTTTGATATACGCCACTTTCAATTAATTTTACCAATTCATCATACAATGCTCTAATTCCCAATTTACTACTTTGGACAGCAGCAGCACTAAAGTGACCACCACCACCTAAGTTTTCACAAATAATTTGAACATTTATTTCACCGTTGCTTCGTGCTGATAAACAAGCACGTCCTTGACGATCATAAGCAATAGTAAATGATGCTTTACAATCACGTAAGTCTAACAACATTTCTGAAATTTGGGCTAAATATGAAGTATGTACTTCTAAGTTTTCATCACCAACAGCAACTAAAAATCCTTTTTTAATTTCTTGGGCGTGACTAATTAAAGCAAATTTATCAATTAGTTCATTTAAACTATTTTTCAATAATCCTTTAACTTTAGAAGGAGAAGCTCCTCAATCAGTTAATAATCCACAGGCTTCAAAAGTTCTTCTTGTTGTTCTTACTTGGAAATTATTAGTATCAATTAAAATACCTGCAAACATTATATTTCATAAAAATTCTGATTCAATATTATTAAAATCATTATAATAAATAATTTCTGTCATTGCTTCAGCTGTTGAAGAAGTTCCTGCATCAATATAAGAAGTAATGGTGCTACTAATTGATTCATCAGAAACACGATGATGATCAATAACAATAATTTTTACAGCTTTACTTAATAAATCAGGACTATCAACACGTTGTGGATTATGAGTATCAACAACAATTAATAAAGTATTTGCATGAAGAAATTTAAGTGCTTGTTTACCTGTAATAAAATTACGACTAATATAACTTTCAGGAACAAGTTCATGAAGAATTTTTAATGTTTTTTCATCAACTTCATTTTGATTAATAACATAATGAGCACTTTTATTTAAGCTTTTAGCAATTTCAATAATAGCTGTTCCTGAAGAAATACTATCAAAATCAGCAGCCGCATGTCCCATAACTAAAATGTTTTCTGCTAATTTTATTTCATTATATAATGATTGTGCAAACATTCTAATATTAATTTTAGATTCTGATTGTTTTGCTTCAATAGTACCTCCAATAAAAACTGTATTACCACCAAATTCACGAATAACTACTTGATCACCACCACGATAAACTGCTAACTCTTTACTTTCAATAGCCAAATCATATAGATCTTTACTAATAGCATTACCATAAGAGAAACCAGCAGATAACGTAATATCTGCTTTAAATTTTTTAACACCTTCTCGAATATTTTTAATAAGTGGAAAGTTATCATTTCTTGCTTTATTAAATTCATTTTGATAAAGTAAAATATTGTAACCATCTTCAATATTACCTAATAATAAACCTGAATAATTATTAGCAAAATCATTTAATTCAGTTTTAATAAATGCTTCAACACGAATTTGATTCTCAACTCTTAATTTTTGTAAAGAATTATAAAAATTATCAATACTAATTACACCAAAAACTAATTTTTCTTGCTGCAATTTATTATATAAGAAATGATATTTAGTTGTTTCTTGTAACAAAATTGTTCTAGTTTGTACTAAATAAATAGCATCATAAAGCATATCTTCAATTTTAAGTGTAATTTGAGTAATATTATTACTAATTAATTGTTCTAAATCTCTTGATAGTTTAACAATTGATTTTCCAATTAATCTACCTAAACCTTTATCTTCTAAAAATTCACTTACTCACATAATTGATAAATCACTATCTAAAACAATCATACCAACACTACCAAAAGTTAAAGCTTGTGCATTATTTAATTTTATGATTTCAGCTGTGTTAATATAACGATGACGAATTCATAAACTAAATAGAAAAATATAAAGACAAACAATAATAAAATTACCTAAAACTAAACTTAAAATTACAGTAATAGTGACCACTTGTTCTGCTGTCTCAATATTAACAATAAAATAAGTCAAGCCAATTAAAATTTCAACTACTAATCAAACAATCATTATTAAATGATAATTTCTTAACGATTTGAACACTTTGTCACTTCCTTCTAATATTATTAATTATACTATAACACTAATATTAAAAACAGCCATTATCTTTTATGTAATATAATACTATTAAAGTTTTTTTATTTTAATTTTAAACTATTATTTAAAATAAAATATTTTTAAGATAAAAATAAATAAAAATTGAGTAAGATTTGTAAACTTACTCAATTTTTTTATCTTGAATATTTTAATAATCCCATGATTTGGGCACGTTTTATATTTTTAGCAATTAAACGTTGATACTTTGGATTAGTACCTGTTGTTCTTGCTGGCAAAATTTTGTTATTATTACCCATAAATTTACTTAGTAATTCAATATCTTTATAATCAATATAAGTAATATTATTTTTAGTAATAAAACAAGATTTTCTTCTTGTAAAATTTCTTGGTTTACCAGTGTTCATAATTATCCTCCTTTAATTATTTAAATCTCAAATGATATCTTCTTCATCAAATTCTATATTTTGAATAGCCGCTTCTTTTTCTTGAAGCTGATTAGTATTAGTAAAGGCAATATCAGTACTATAATTAGGACTTTTAAAAGCATCATCTAAATGAATTTTATTCTCATCTCTTGGTTTTGAATAATTAATATTAGTGTTATTACCACTACTATCTTTTTTACGATTATCTAAAAAAGTAACAGTTTGTGCAACCACTTCAGTAATATATAGTTCTTTTCCATTCTGATCTGTTGATTTTCTTACTGACAGTCTTCCTGAAACTGAAATTAAAGAACCTTTAACTAAATAATTAGTCATATTTTCAGCAACTTTATTTCAAGCCACACACGAAATATAATCAGCTTGATTTTGAATATTATTAACTGCAAGTGTAAAAAAAGTAAAAGGTTTTCCTGTTGAAGTTTGATGTAACTTTAAATCACGAGTGATTCTACCAATTAATGTAACAATATTCATTTTTTATCCTCACTTTTAACTTAGATTTTATTAATCTTTTTGTTCAGTATTCGATGCATTATTATTAGTATTTGTTTTTGAATTTTGGTAATTAGTTTTTGTACGATAAGATGACTCAGTACCAGCGATTGGTCTTGGTTTTCTTTCACCATTTTCATCACGATTATAAGAAGGACGATTTCCTGGTCTTGTTGGTCGAGAGAAAGAACTAGATTCTACTTGGCGTTTTGGTTTAAACTTATTAATTTTTTCACTATCTAAATTAATAACCAAAAAACGCATTACGTCTAATTGTCTTTGTTTATTTAAAGCTACACGATTAAAGTTAGCAATGTTTTCTGGTGAAGTTAACACTTCAATAATAAAATAATGACCCTTAACTTTTTTGTTAATAGGATAAGCAAATTGACGAATAGAATCTTGTTCTTTAGTAATTTTTCCAGCATTTTTAGTTAAAATTTCACAAAATTCTTTTTTAATTAATTGTGCTTTTTCTTGATTTTGATCATCAACGATGTACATAATTTCATAATTATGCTTTTGTTTTAAATCTTCCAATGTTCGAAGACCTCCTTTTGGGCATATGGCTCTGATGAGCAAGGAGTAAATATATTAAGTTTGATTTTTAAATATTTGACTCATACAATATTATAACGTAATTACCTTTAAAGTAAAGGAAAAATAACAATAATTATTAATATAACATGAGAAAAAATGACTAAATAAAAATTTGATTTCAATAAGAAATTTTATTTTATATAATCAATTATTTTTTGCACTATTTCCTTAGGAGTTAAATCATTAGTGTCAATTACTAAAAAATTAAAGTTATTTTTTTCTTTTTCATATCACTGTTCATATTTTTTATTTAATAAACTTCAGTATTCATGAGGTACATGTTTTTCTGATTCACGACCACGAAGGTTTATGCGTTCAATTGTGTTTTCAAGATTTGCTTTTAAATAGACAATTAAATCGGGTTTAATTTGTGGATCAAAATAAAGTGATGAAATAATAACATTATTATAAAAATTTAAATACACTTCATAATCTCTATCATTCATATTGTTTTGAGCTTTTAATACTTCAACGAAAATAGGATCTTCTAAAATACTGCGATCAAAAATAACATTGTTAAAATTTTGTGCTTCTTTTAATTGTTTACTTCGTGCCATCAACATAAATACTTGCATTTTAAAAGCATATTCTAAAGGATTTTGATAAAAATCATCTAAATAGGGATTACTAGTAACTGGCTCGTCCATAATTTTATATTTTAATAATTTTGCTAATTCTCTACTAATAGTGCTCTTACCAACACCAACTACACCAGATAATACAATTTTCATTTTTTGCCTCCCATAATATATGATTACAATTAATTTATCTTAATATATAAATTTTCTCCCTCCAAATAAAAAATTTTAAAAAATATTTAATAAATTAAATTTTACTTTTTTTACTAAAACTTATTCCTTATATTTTCAAAGATTAACGTAATATCAATTGTATTTTTAAAATTATTGATAATACACTTTCTTGATTCTATACACCCTTTAATAACTATATTTATCATAACATATAAATTTTACTCTAACTTAAATCTATTATTTTTAGTTAACTTCCATATTATTATTTTTAAACTTATTTATATATAAAAATTTTTATATTTTTCGAACATAATTTTTAATATATAGATTCCACAAAAAATTTAATAATTAAAAATACTCTAGAAAAAGTATCTCAATTATTTTTTCACTAGAGTATAATTATTACAATTTAAGGAGAATCTTTCTTACAAATAATTTATTTTTTATCTTTTTGTTCTGTAATTTTTTCTTCTAAATCTTGAATCTTTTGTTTCATTGCAGCTAATTCATCATTGTTAGAAGTTTCTGATTTAACTTCAGCATTAACAACAGTTTCATTAGTTGTTTTTGATTCTCAACTCGGAACGTTAAAGTTACGATGAATGAAGTTTTCATCTTGTGATTTTTCAACTTCGTCTTCAAATTTTCCAGTAAAAATTGCAACACCACAGAAAATTCCAATAATTCCAATTCCCAATCCAAGCATAGTTAATACTCCTGGAAGAATAGAACTATTTAATTTTCCCTTAATTAATAATATGTTAGCAATAATTTGCGGTACATTAATTAATGAAATAATTAATGCAAAAAAAGCCATTCCATGAACAATTTTACCAAAAATTGCTGCATTTGAGCATCTCCTGCCCCAGCAATTTGATTAGCAGCAAAGTTTCCAAAAGCAAACATTCCAATTGCTATTAACATTCCTATAACTACAGCAATAGAACCAACTACAAGTGCAGTAATAGCTCCTGATTTCATTGCTGAACCAGGCATTCTTCCTTTTTTAATAATTTGTGTATTCATTGTTTTATATTCTCCTTAAAAGTTTTTTTAAAATTAATTATCAGACTTTTACCAACATGTACTTTTGTATCAATGTTACAAAACATCATGTTCATTTATATGGAAAAGAAAATCATATAAATTAAACAACATATCTAGTTTTAAAACTGTAATGTTATGTTTAATTTAAAAATTGAGAAAAAGTCGATAAATAGATAGATTTTTTTCAGAATTTATATAATAAATTTAATAGTATATAAAGAAAAAAACCTTAATTATTTCTTAATAGAAAATAATCTCTAATATAATAACATATATGTTCTTTTACTATAACATTAATCAAAAAAATCTGAATGTATTCTAAAAGTAATTGTATTATATAATTAACACTAATTTTGATATAAAAGGATTTTATTAATGAATAAAAAAATATAAATTTTTAAATCTAAAAATATTTCTTATATAGTAGGCAATAATAACGTAGAACCACAAACAATAAAATGCATTATTAAAAATAAATTTATAACTAAGAAAAATTAATTTGTAAGATTATTAGCATTGACTATATAATATTAAATTTGAATTTATTTATTTCAAAAAATAAATTTTTAATAAAATAAATTATGATATTATTTTAAAGCGTATTATTTTCTGAAATAAATAATAAGTTACTAACAATGTAAATTTAGACTTTAAATTTATCAATTGTTATAATAAGAATAAATTTGTAAAGGGTCAGGTGAATTTTTATGTACAGTGAAAGTTTAAAAAATAATTTAAATGAAGATATTAGTAAGCATTTTACACACTTAAAAACAATAGAAAAAGATTATAAAATTACTCATGAAGGTGTATCAAGAATGGTAATGCTTGATCGTTATGCACAAAAAGATAAAAATTTAATTTCTTTAAAACCAGGTGATTTGGTAATTAGTATTATCCGTGAAGATGCTATTTTTCCAACTAGAGGAATTGGTTATGTTGTTGAAGAATTAGAAAATCAAGTTTATGCTATCAAAATTGAAGATGAATACCTCGGCTCAATTGATCCTGAACTAATAAAAATTTCTGGTAAAGCTGGCATTATCCACAAACAAAAATATGAACTTGAAAAACCACTAGAGTTATTTTATGAACAAATTGCTTATCGTGTTAGTAAATCATTAACTACAAAAGAATCACCAAAATTAAGATCTGTTTATTTATCCCAATTTTATGAACAATTAAAATCGCTAAATATAGTACCTGCTGGAAGAGTTTTATATGGGGCTGGTAGTGATTCTGATGTTACTTTTTTTAACTGTTTCGTAATGCCTTTTATTCATGATTCACGAAGTGGAATTGCTGCTCATCGTCAAGAAGTTATGGAAATTATGTCACATGGTGGTGGTGTTGGTTCTAATGGTTCAACACTAAGACCAAAAGGTACTGTTGCTAAAACAGTTGGTGGTAAATCTTCAGGAGCTGTTTCTTGATTAAACGATTTATCTACATTAACTCATTTAGTAGAACAAGGTGGATCACGACGTGGCGCACAAATGATTATGCTAGCTGATTGACATCCAGATATTATTGAATTTATTATTTCAAAAATGCAAAATGCAAAAATTTTATTATGGTTAAAAGAAAATTCAAAATCAAGTTTAATTCGTGATGAAGCAAGTAAAAAATTAAAATTTGAAGTACTTAGTGACCAAGATCGTAATATTTTTGAATCAATCTTAAATAATGAACAACTTTTTAATGAAGAAATAATAGAAAATGCTAAAAATAAACTAGCACTTGGTGGATCTTGAGAAGTAATTAAAAGTGATTTTTTAACCGGAACTAATATCTCAGTAACAATTAGTGATGAATTTATGAATGCCGTTGCAATAAATGGTAAATGAAATTTACGTTTCCCTGACTTAGATAATTATACTGTAACTCAAAAACAAGCTTATGACGAACATTGAAATAAAATTGGTGATGTTCATGATTGAGAAAAAATGGGTTACCCAATTAAAACTTATTATACAATTAATGCATCTGACTTATGAGATTTAATTAATTTCTGTGCTACATATTCAGCAGAACCTGGTATTTTTTTCATTGATAGAGCTAATGAAATGACTAATGCTCAAGCATATGGTATGCGTGTTGTTGCTACTAATCCTTGTGGTGAACAACCATTAGCACCCTATTCAGTGTGTAATTTATCAGCAATTAATTTAGCTAATTTTGTTAATAAAAAAACAAGTGAAATTCTTTACGATGAACTAAGTAAATCTGTAACAACTTGTGTTCGTATGCAAGATAATGTTATTGACAGCACTCCATACTTTTTAGAAGCAAATAAAAAACAAGCACTTGGTGAACGAAGAATTGGTCTAGGAGTAATGGGTTTACATGATTTACTAATTTGAAGTAATCTAAAATACGGCTCAAAAGAAGCTAATGAAGTAGTTGATAAAATTTTTGAAACTATTACTACTAGTGCTTATCGTGCATCAATTAATATTGCTAAAGAAAAAGGAAGTTTTCCATTTTTAAAATCACGCGAAGCATTTATTAATAGTGGATTCATGAAAACAATGCCTGAAGACATCAGAAATGATATTCTTACATATGGTATCCGTAACTCACATTTATTAACTGTTGCTCCAACAGGTTCAACTGGAACTATGGTTGGTGTATCAACAGGACTTGAACCATACTTTGCCTTTTCATATTTCCGTTCAGGAAGACTTGGCAAATTTATGGAAGTAAAAGCAAAAATTGTAAATGACTGATTACAGTATCATCCAGAATTTAAAGAAAAACCATTGCCAGATATTTTTGTTTCAGCAATGCAATTAACACCTGAAGATCATGCTAATGTACAATGTATTATTCAACGTTGAGTTGATTCTTCAATTTCAAAAACTGTTAATGCTCCAAAAGGTTACACTGTTAAAAAAGTAGAACAAATATATTACAAATTATATAAAGATGGAGCAAAAGGTGGAACTGTTTATGTTGATGGAAGTAGAGATAGTCAAGTCTTATCTTTATCCGATGATGATAATCAAATGCAAGAGCAAGTTAACTTAAGTGATCTTGGTCTAACTGAAACTTTTGCTGATAGTATTAATGAAACAAAACCAATTAAACCAGGATGACGTAATGATCGTCAAGATCGTAAAATTGGCACTGATTTAGGTGACTTATGTACAATGTGTAAAGAAGGAGTCCTTGTCTTTAGCGCTGGTTGTTATACTTGCAATAATTGTGGTATTCAATCTAAATGCGGATTATAAAAATAAAAAACTACTTAAAATTAATTAAGTAGTTTTTTATTTTTATATTTATTTACATTTTAGATGTTTGATAATTATTAGTTACATCCTGTTGTCCTAAAGATGTTACTGAATGCAATTTATTTACTTCTTCACCTATATTTTTTCCTCACTCTTGAAGTTTTGTTTCAGATTGAAATGATTGATCATCTTCAAAAAATTTTTTTCTACACTCTTCATTGTACAATTTATGTTTTCTTAAAATATCAGATAAATTTTCTTCTCTTAATTCACTGTCAGATTCTATTGTTATAGTATTTTCTTCTTGCAAATTTACTTCTTCTACAATACTTTCTAGTCTTTTCAATAATTTTTCTAGTTTTTTTGTCTTTTTAATTTGGTTATATTTTTCATCAATACTTGGTTTAAATTGAAGAAGTGCACCTTTAAAAACTAGCAATATACCAATAGGTCCTCCCGGAACTCCAATTAAAGCACCAAATAAAGCACCTCCAATCATAGGAACACCACCTTTTATAACCACAATTCCTGATAACTCTAAATTTTTACAAATATCAGGATGTTTTTTTTGATTTTTATTTCAAAATTCTTTTAATTCATTATTTATTTTTTCTATAGTTTCTTTCATCTTTTATTCTCTTTCTATTTTTTGACTACAAAGATGGTTTAAATTTATTTTCTAAAGATAAATTTTGTAATCTTGTTGAATCTTCATCTAAATTTATATCTTGTCAACCATCAGTTTTTATGTTTTCTCTTTCTAAAAATAATTTGTCTCTTGACACGTCTTTATATAAGGTTGTAACTATATCTAATAATGCATCATAACATTTTTTATCACCAATCTTTAATTCTTTAATAGTTTTTTTAAAATTACTTGCATATTCCTCATATTCTTTTAATATAAGTTTCTTATTACTTTTATCTTGAAAATAATTATCTAAAATAATTTTTCATATTTTATTTTCAATATCTCGTATTTCTCTATCTTCTTTTGATAAGAAATTATTTTTCTCATTTTTACTTTTTTCTTCTAATATTTTACATCTTTGTAACTCTAAATCTTTTACTTCTTCTTTTTTATCATCTATAAATAAATGCAAACAAGCGATTTTTTTATTAAGTCTTGCTTTTTCATTCTTTAATTCTACAATTTCTTTTTCATTCTTATTTTTTTTTATTTTTTCTTTATTTTTTGTTTCAATTTTTTCTATTTTTGTTTCAATTTTTTCTATTTTTTTTAATTTTATGTTTATCTTTTTTTCTGCTTTTTCAATTTCTTCAAGTTTTTCATCTTCAACAAAAAACATATATTTAAAAAATATTTCTTTACTGTGTAACTTCATATATTCTGAATTTCTTAATTCTTCTTTTTCAAGTTTTTGTTCAAAAAGAAAAACTCACTCTTCTACTATTTTTGAATTAACTAAATTTTCAATTGCTTCTGCTATATTTCTACTCATTTTTCCTATTCCCTTTCAATATTTTATAAAAAACCCATTTACTTTAAAACAAAGTAAATGGGTAAAAAACCAATCTTTTAATTTAAAATTAACACATTTTATTTTTTTTACAATAAAATTATTTTTAATGTCATTATTTAGTGATAATTTCCTATTAGTTATCGAGTGAAAATTTCCCAAAAAGTGAGGTTAAATATACTTGGTGATAAATATGGAAAGAAGCATGACTATGAAAGAAAAATATAAATATAAAATTATAAATGACATTATTATTAATAAATTATCTAAACATCAGGCCAAGAATAAACTTAACCTAACTATTAGAAGAATTAACCAATTAATTAAAATTTTCAATAGAGAAGGTAAAGTTGGTTTTATTCATAAATCTAGAAATAAAATTTCTAATAAAGTAACAAAAATTGAAATCAAAAATAAAATTATAAACTTATATAAAACAAAATATTATAATTTTAATTTTCAACATTTTCATGAAAAAATAATTAGTGAAGAAAAAATTAAAATTTCATATAGCACACTTTATACTATATTAATCAAAGAAAAAATTATTTCACCAAAAAGACATAAAAATAAAAAAAATAACTTACATCCAACTAGAAATCGTAGAACAAATTTTGGTGAATTAATTCAAATGGATGCAAGTAATCATCATTGATTTGGTAATGATAAACCAAAAGCATTTTTACATGCTGCAATTGATGATGCTACAGGAAATATTGTTGGACTATGATTTGATCATCAAGAAACATTAGATGGTTATTATAATGTTTTTTATCAAATTTTAACTAAATATGGCATACCAAAAACATTTTATACTGATAACAGAACAGTTTTTGGATATAAGAAAAAAATTGATGCAGGAAATATAAATACAGAAAATGATACTTATACTCAATTTCAAAAGTGCTGTAATGATTTAGGTGTTGAAATAATTAGAACTTCAATTCCACAAGCTAAAGGTAGAATCGAACGCTTATTTGGAACGCTTCAAAGTCGATTAATTAGTGAACTTAGACTTAATAAAATTAAAAATTTAAAAGAAGCTAATCAATTTCTTAAAATATACATAAGTATTTTTAATAAACAATTCGGTTTTCCTATTGATGATAATAAATCTGCTATGATTAAAGCTCCTATACAAGAAGAAATAAATATTTATCTTTCAAGATTTTCTAAAAGAAAAACAGATAGTGGTTCAACTATAACATACTATGGTAAAAAGTATTTTTCTTATAAAAATAATAAAGTTCAATATATACAACCCAGAACTGACGTAATTGTACTTAAATCGTTTATTAATGAGTTATATCTTAGTTATAATAATCAAATATATCAACTAAAAGAAATACCACTAAAGCCAATTATCAAAGAAGATTTGATAAAAACTAAAAAAGTTTATATACCAAATAAAGACCATCCTTGAAGATATGGTTATTAATAATACATAATTAAAATTAGGCAAAAAATAGAATTCTATAAGAGATTTTATTTTTTGAATACTAAATCATATAAATTTTTAAATCATTTGTATATGAGCAAATTTGGTGTCTTAAAATTAATTTTAAATATATAAAGATATTACAATTGTAATATCTCGTTTTTAAATTTGTGGCAAGCTTGGTTTATATCCGCTTGTTGAAGATTGAACTTGTAAATCTGTTGAATTTATTTCTGAAATATTTAAATTTGATTCCATTTTGTTATTTAGATTTAATTTTCCATAAATTGCTAAACTTAAGACATCATTACACATATCTAAAATAGTTTTATTAATAAATTTAGCAAAACTTTTTTCTTCTGCAATAGAACCATCACCACTTCCCTTATAAGTTGCATTCAAATCTAAATTCGTATTTGTCAAATCAATTCCATATAAATATCATTCTTTGGTGCTGATTTTGTTTGCATAATGTTTTCCTAAATAGTAAATTTTGTCTTTTTTGTTAGTAACATTAATGCCAGTTTCTTCTCACATTTCATCAATAACTGTTTGATAATGAGTCTTATTTTCAACTCCACCAGTTATAGTGCTATATTCACCTATTTGCTTATTTTTAAATAATGGATTGTATTCTTTATTTAATAAATAATGATATTCATTATCTTTTAAAACATAGGGCAAAATGGCAACTCCTTTATTATTATTTCAAGGTTCTTCAACACCACAGTAAAAGTCTTCTTTAATTAATTTTACAAAAGTAGTTCCTCCATTTGTACATGTACCATTAAAAAATTCTAAATTTTCTAAACCACCATTAACATGTCTTTTTTTATTATACTTTTTATGACGATGTTTATGATTAAAAATTTCAGGTTGTTTTAAATTAATTGGTAGTTGTTGTAAATTAGTTAATGATTCTTGTAAAGTTATTGAGTTAGTTAATGATTTTATTGGCATAGATTGTACTTTTTGTTTTTCATTATGAAATAAAGGAATACTTAATATTCATAATTTAAATAAATAACTTGGATTAAAATATTTCATTTTAATACCTCTTTCAAAATAAGAATTAATAAAAATATATCTAAAATTATATATTGATTTTAACATTTTTTTTAATTTTGTAGAAAAATAGTGATATTGATAAAATTTAATTTTAATTAATGATTTTGGGAAATTTTTACTCAATATTGACATAAAATTATTTTTAAAAATTGCATTAAATTTAATAAATAATTAAATTTATATAGCTAACGAAAGTAATGTTTACTCATAAATAATGTAAAATAATAATATGTAATTTAAACAATTCTTGCACTTACAAGTATAATTCAGCAATAATTAAAATAGATTAGGAAGATTAAATTATGCCAAAACCATACAGTGAGGACTTACGAAGAAAAGTAATAGAAGTTTATGAAAGTAAAAACATGAAAATTAAAGAAATTTGTAAAGTGTTCAATATCACTAGAAAGACTTTATTTTTATGAAGAAAAAGAAAGCAAAAAACCGGAAATATAAAACCAATTTTGAATTATCAAAAAGGACATAGCCACAAAATAAAGGATTTAGATGAATTAAAAAATTATTTAGCAGAAAATAAAGATGTTACAGTTCAAAAAGTAATTGAAAAATTTGGTGATATGACAAAAGAAACAGTTTATAACTATTTCAAAAAACTAAATTATACATATAAAAAAAACTTTTCTATATGAACAAAGAGATAAAAATAAACAAGAAGATTTTTTAAAAGAAATAGCGAAAATAATGAATGAAGATTTGGTATATATTGATGAATCTGGAATTGATGATAATGAATTTTATAAATATGGTTGGTCTGAAAAAGGTAAAAGATTATTTGATAATAAACCTGCATATAAAATAAAGAGAATGAGTATAATTGGTGCACTAAATAAAGGTAAATTAAAAGCTCTATGAGCATTTGAAGGACATTGCAATAGTAAAATTTTTGAATCATATGTTAAAAATATACTAATTCCAGTATTAAAGTGTGGACAAATTATAGTTTTAGATAATGCGACGTTTCATAAATCTAAAGCAACAAAACAATTAATTGAAAATGCTGGATGCAAACTATTATTTCTTCCACCATATTCTCCTAATTTAAATCCAATTGAACATTTTTGATTTGCTATAAAACATAATATAAGAAAAATATTACCAAATTATTGACCAAATATTAAAAACGCGATTGATTTTGTTTTTCAAGATATGAGTAAACATTACTTTCGTTAGCTATATAATCATTCTTTAAAATCAATTTTTATTTTTGTAATAAAACCTTATTTACTCATTACTACTAATATGGTAATATGAAGGTAATAACTTACTATTAAGTTAAGTTATTAATTTTTAAAAGAGAATATA
This sequence comes from Spiroplasma endosymbiont of Dasysyrphus albostriatus, assembly GCF_964019495.1. NCBI lineage: Bacteria > Bacillati > Mycoplasmatota > Mollicutes > Entomoplasmatales > Spiroplasmataceae > Spiroplasma > Spiroplasma endosymbiont of Dasysyrphus albostriatus. The sequence goes on from NZ_OZ026447.1 coordinate 190,656, forward strand.
GTTTTCTTTTAAAAATTACCTTCATATTTAAATTTTTAATGAGAAAAGGAATTTATCAAATGAAAACATTTTTAATAAATATCACTCTGACAGCAATAACTTTAACTGCTGGAAATGAAATGATAGCAAAACATTTTAATGAACCAATAAGTGTTAAATAACAATTATATGTCCTTGGTGACAGTTTATCAGATAATGGTAATTTAGCTAATATTTTTACTTATGATACTTGAAATATAGATAAAGTTAAATTTCAAGAACCTTTTTATCATAATTCATTTACTAATGGCGATGTTGCTGCTAGTATTTTAGCGAAAAAACTAGGAACAGAACTATTACCAGCTTGATATCAAAAAGGTAATAACTATGCTGTAGGTGGAGCACAAGCCGGACAAAATCATAGTTGAGAATATCAATTATTCTTAAATCATTATTCTATTGACCACCAAGCTAATCAATTATTAAAAGATCATAAAATACAAAAAAATGATGATATTTTTATTGAAATAGGTGGTAATGATCTGCTTTCTGCTATGGATGAAAATTCAACAGCAAAACAAGAGTCAATTATTAATAATGCAATAACAACTGAATTTGAAACTGTTGATACATTAATTAATGCTGGTGCTCAAAATTTAATAATTGCCAATGTGCCTAACATTAGTAATATTCCAAAATATGTTAATGAAAAACAATCTGTTAAAGAAGTAGCAAATCACTTATCAAATGAATATAATAACAAATGAAATGATAAAATTACTGAATTAATGAAAAATAATTCTGATATTAATATCAGACCGTTTGACTTAGAAACTAATTTTAGTGATTTATTATCTGAAGCACAAGAAATAGGAAAAAATATTACTAATGAATCAATAAAATGATCAATTCCCGGTTTAGCTTTAAATTTAAATCCAAGATATATTGATGGAACAACTCCAGAAACTATTAATAATAATTTTTTCTTTGATTATGTTCCCCAAATAAATGAGCACATGATCAAATTGGTCTTGAACTATTCACTGAACTTACTTCATAAAAAATGTAACACAAACAATTAATTAACAATATTTTTATTCTTAATTTATTTTAATATATATAGTATTAAAGTAGTATAATACATATAAAGCCAAGAAAGAAGGTGTATTTAATGATTAAAAAGATTAACGATGATCTAAATGATTATATTAGTGAACATCTAAAATATCAAATGCTTAGTTTTAAATTAAGTAATGATGCAAATCAAAAAGGATATCCTGGGTTTGCACGCTTCTTCCAAGTAGAAGCAGCTGATGCTGTTGTTCATATTCGTAAAATTTGTAACTATTTAATGGATCAAGATGCTCAAGTTGAAATTAAAGACATTAAAGTTCCAACTTTTACTACAAAAAACATTGAAGAAGCATTAAAAAAATTAAAATCTACTAAAGAAGAATTACTTGATTTTACTAATAAACTTGTTAAAAGTGCTCGTGAAAATAATGATAATTTAACTGCGAAATTTTATGACTGATTCTTAATTGATTTCTATGAAGAAATTGCTTATGAAAAAGACTTATTGGATTGAATTGCAATGTCTAATAGTAACCTTTATAAAATTGACAAACGTTTACTAAAAACTGAAGAGCCAGATACTTTAAAAGTTATTGTTCCATTTTATGAACCCGAATAAATTTCATATTTAACTCTTAATTTTCACCAAAAATGTATAAAAAAATTATACATTTTTTATTTTTTTATAAAAATTTGTTGTATTTTTTTGTTTTTCTTCTACTTGATAGTTTAAACTGTATTTAATATTTCTGCTTTTGTTTCCAAAGGTAATTGAGATTCTATTAAGCCCCTATTCTCTCATTTTTGTTTGCTTGCATTTTTTGATTGTTCTGATAAAGGTTGCTGTAACTCTGGAATTTCAGTACTTATTAATTTTCATACTTCATTTAAAGATGTTAATTTTATTTCTTCTTCATTTAATTTATTTTTAATTTTTTGTTCTTCTTTTTTTTGATCTTGTCAACTAGGTTTCTCATTTTCTTCATTTATTTCGGTTTGGATTTCAATACTTACTAATTTTGATTGATTAATTGTTCTTAAAGTCTCCTAAATTTTTTCCTTTTTTTCTCTAATTGCATTTTCTATTATTTCTTACAGTAATTGGTATTTCTCCAATTCATACAAAATGAATTGAATATTTATTATCTATAACTGGCATTTTTTTAATAACTCTTATATTTTATTTAAATGCATTGTTTAAAAATGATAATTCATCTTCAATATTTAATCTTGGAAATAATAATTCTTTTTTATTAACAGATTTATTAAAAACTTCATTCAAGTTAATATTGACTATTGGTTTAGTAATTTTTAAGACACCCAATTGTTCATGAATTTTTAATGAACTATTAACCAAAATTGGACTTAATAAAGCACTACTAATAATTAAAATATTTGCTAATAAATTTAAAATATTATGTAATTCAATAGTTTTATTATTTTTATGTAAATCTCATGGTTTTGTTAAATCAATTAATTTATTACCACTAGTTATTAATTTAAAAACGACATTAATTGCTTCATGAATTTGATACTCATCCATTTCAATATTAAAATCATTAATAGTACTTTTAATAATTTTAATTATTTCTATTGCTTCTGGTTGTAGCTTATTTAAATTAACTTTGGGAATTTTACCATCACAATATTTAATGATCATTGTAACTGTTCGCGAAAGCAAATTACCTAAATCATTAACAAGATAAGAGTTATAACAATTTAAAAATAATTCATGACTATATTTTGCATCATGACCAATAATAATTTCTTTCATTAAAAAAAACCGTAATCCATCGGCACCATAACGATTTACTAATACTAAAGGATCAATAACATTACCTTTTGATTTTGACATTTTTCCTTCTTCATTAGTAATTCAACCGTGGGCCAAAATTCGATTTGGTTGTCTCAAGTTTAATGCCATTAATAAAATTGGCCAATAAATCATATGAAAACGACTAATTTCTTTACCAACTAAATTCACAATTTCACAATTTGAATCTAGTCAAAATTTTTTAAAATTAATGTCATCATCTTGTAAATAACCTAATCCTGTTAAATAATTACTTAATGCATCAATTCAAACATAAATAACATGTTTTGGATCTTCTAATACTGGTACCCCTCAAGTAAAACTCGTTCTAGTAACACTTAAATTTTCTAAACCTGGCGTAATAAAATTATTAATCATTTCTGTTTTACGATTAAGTGGTCATAAAAATAATGGATGTTCATCATAATATTTTAATAATTGTTTAGTATATTTTTCCAATTTTAAAAAATATGATGGTTCTGATAAAGTAGTAATATTACCTTGACATATTTTACATGTATTATTAGTTTTATTAATTTGGCTATCTGTCAAAAATTCTTCACAAGAAATACAATATGACCCTTCATATTTTCCCAAATAAATATCATTTTGTTTTAATAATTTGCTAAATATTTTTTGAACACTTAAAATATGATTTTTATTAGTTGTTCTAATAAATTTATCATAATCAATATTTAAGTTTTTTCATAAATTCTTAAACCCAACAACAATATCATCAACAAATTTTTGTGGAGTTTGTTTATTTTCATCCGCCTTTTTAGCAATTTTTTGACCATGTTCATCACTTCCAGTTAAAAAGAATACTTCATAACCTTGCATTTTCTTATAGCGAGCTAAAACATCAGCAATAATTGTTGTATAAGCATGTCCCAAGTGTAATTTAGCACTAGGATAATAAATAGGGGTAGTAATATAAAATTTTTTTGTCATTATTTGCTCCTAAATTTAATAATTATAATTTTACATTAAAATATCATTATTTATTGTAATACTTATTTAAATTAATAATATTTTATTAATTTTTATTTTTTTATAAAATGGAACATTTTTGTTGATATTGATTTTCATTAAAACCATTATCAGAGTTAACAGCATCTATATTAACGTTTAAGTAAAACTGATAATCACTATTTACGTGTTAAATAACACTACTTTTTTCATTATCATAATTATTTACTGGTAAATACTGATTACCGTTACTCATTAATGGTTGATTTTGTAATTTTCTTGAACTTGCAAAATCATATCAATGTCTCAAAAGATCATTTTTTTCTCATTGTCTTCTTTTTTCTTTTTCTATTTTTTCTAAAATATTATTAAGTTTTAAAATTTTTAATCCAACCTTTTTCAATTCTTCTTTTTGATTACTTATATTAACTTTTTCACATACTATTTTGTTAATTCGTTTTTTTTCAAAATTATAATAACCAAAAGTTAAAAACTTAACTAATTTATTCTTAAATTTAAAAATTTTACTTGTTTTTTTGTTTTTCGAAAATTTCTAACTTTTTAATACTATTTATATTATAAGAAAGAAATATAGATTGTTTTTTAATATTTGACTGCAATGTTTTTTCACATTTATATTTCTTATTATTAATATAATATAATATTATTTTTATTTTATTAATTTTCTTTTTTAATAAATTAACATCTATTTCTCCATTATCTTTTAAGTATCGATCATCTAAAACATCATAAAAGTGTTCTTCACTATCATATAGCTAACTAAAGTAATGTTTACTCATATCTTGAAAAACAAAATCAATCGCGTTTTTAATATTTGGTCAATAATTTGGTAATATTTTTCTTATATTATGTTTTATAGCAAATCAAAAATGTTCAATTGGATTTAAATTAGGAGAATATGGTGGAAGAAATAATAGTTTGCATCCAGCATTTTCAATTAATTGTTTTGTTGCTTTAGATTTATGAAACGTCGCATTATCTAAAACTATAATTTGTCCACACTTTAATACTGGAATTAGTATATTTTTAACATATGATTCAAAAATTTTACTATTGCAATGTCCTTCAAATGCTCATAGAGCTTTTAATTTACCTTTATTTAGTGCACCAATTATACTCATTCTCTTTATTTTATATGCAGGTTTATTATCAAATAATCTTTTACCTTTTTCAGACCAACCATATTTATAAAATTCATTATCATCAATTCCAGATTCATCAATATATACCAAATCTTCATTCATTATTTTCGCTATTTCTTTTAAAAAATCTTCTTGTTTATTTTTATCTCTTTGTTCATATAGAAAAGTTTTTTTTATATGTATAATTTAGTTTTTTGAAATAGTTATAAACTGTTTCTTTTGTCATATCACCAAATTTTTCAATTACTTTTTGAACTGTAACATCTTTATTTTCTGCTAAATAATTTTTTAATTCATCTAAATCCTTTATTTTGTGGCTATGTCCTTTTTGATAATTCAAAATTGGTTTTATATTTCCGGTTTTTTGCTTTCTTTTTCTTCATAAAAATAAAGTCTTTCTAGTGATATTGAACACTTTACAAATTTCTTTAATTTTCATGTTTTTACTTTCATAAACTTCTATTACTTTTCTTCGTAAGTCCTCACTGTATGGTTTTGGCATAATTTAATCTTCCTAATCTATTTTAATTATTGCTGAATTATACTTGTAAGTGCAAGAATTGTTTAAATTACATATTATTATTTTACATTATTTATGAGTAAACATTACTTTCGTTAGCTATATCTTGTAATAAAATTAAAATCTTGATCTATAAAAGGAAAACTATTATCGATTTTGTATTTCTTCATAATTTTCACTCCTTAAACTTATATAATCTAGTGACTAATTACAATATTTTCTTAATCTTTTATATTTATTGATTATTAGATAAAATAATTTACGAAATAATTTATTCCTATATTAGTAACTTATTTCCAAAATTACCATTTAAAAATGATGATAGACAAATTAAATTCTCTTTTACCCTTAAATTTATATTCGACGTATTTTAAAAAATATACATTTAAAAAAATAAAAATTATTAACAAGGAAAAAGACAAGAAATAATCTTGTCTTTTTTTGTAATTGTAAAATTTTAAAATTTTTATTATTAACATCCTTTAAATATCTACTACACGCAGTGACCAAGTAGGAGAAAGTTAATAATTAATAACCCTCTTTAACGCTATTATCAACACGTGTTAGGGAACTAAAAAAGTGAACTACAACACAGTTGTTAAAAATAGTAGCTAGAACATGTGGACTTGCATGGATAAATAAAAAGTGGAGTGATACCTAATAAATTATACTAACCAGTAATGGTAATTCTTGGGGTGGGAGCGAATTGGAAACTAGTATATATAGACCTGCTTAGGGAACCTACTATATTAATTCTATTCTTTATTTAACCAACCTTGCCACTCCCCAGTGAGCAAGTGTTGGTTTTATTTTTTATTTTTTTTTGAAAATTTTTTTGGGCGAGAAAATAAATTTCAAACTTGTAAAAAAAATTGAGCGGTGCCGGTTCAATTAAAATATTAATTTGTTTAACACAAATTAAATAAATATTGAATCGAATGCCTCAATGTTTTTTAAAATTTCATAATTTATTTTTGAGCCCAGAATTGATGGAATGAATAAAACGAATAGTAGTATTATTAATAATCTAAAAATCAAAATATATGTTCTTTATGCTAGAAGCAACAGGACATATTAGGAAAGGATTATTATGCAAATAGAATTTAAAAAAGAACAAATTGTTAAAGATAAACCACAATCTATTCTTATTGATTATGGTGAATATAAATTACAATGTCCAAAATGAATGGTTAAAAATAATAGTTTTATTGCTGATGATAAATATACATATTGAGTTTTTAATTTAGAAAATATTAAAAGAGAATTAAGCGGTAATGAATTAATAAAATTATTAGAACCATATATTAAAGACCAAAAAATAACTGTTAATAAACCAACTATTCCAAAAGAATATTATATTAATGATATAAAACTTGAACCATTAACATTTTATGAACAGCATAATAGTTGATTTATGGGTGAAATAACAGATAACAAAACTAAAATTACTAATCCTTGTTTTAAATATAACATTACGTGAGAAGAAAACAGAAAAGGTTTTAAAATAAATAATCCATATAATAAAGATGATTTACCAATTAATTACATAGTTACTTCATATAAGGAAATTTCAACTCATAATGAAAAAGTATTTTTGTTGAACATGTAAACAACATAAATTTGATTATTTATTCTTTAATACTAATGATATAAAAACAAGAAAAAACTTTTTAAGAGACAAAAACGGTAAAGCAATTTGTTATGACTGTATCTTAAATGTTAAGTTAAGTAGGGGGTATAAATAATGAATAAAGAAAAACCATTTTCTTATAAAGACCAAGAAATTATTAATGAATATAATAAAAATCGTAGCAAAGAAATAACAGAAGAACATTTAAATAATATAGAAAAATTAAGAAAAGATTTTAAAAAAGAAGTAATTAATCAATATAAGGAAAATTTAATTAATTATCTTGAAAATGAATTTATGGAATTACTTAAAGATGATATGAGTGATGTAATTAAAATTAATATTAGTAATTGAAAACTTAAATTAATAATGAAATTACAAGAAAAAATTCAAAATTGTGACCTTGAATAATGCAATATGACTTAATTATTGGTATTGACCCCGCTGGTATTGGTAATAATGGAATTGTTATATATTCAAATGAAACTAATAATATTGTTTTTAATGAAACATTCAATACATTAACTGTTTTATGAACTAAAAATATTTATAAAGAAAAATTTCAATTAATTAAAGAAAAATTTATTGATAAAAAAATATTAGTTATTGTAGAAAATTTCTTTTTAAGTTCAAAACAATTATTAACTAATCCATTAGCAACCCCTAAAATTATTGGTGCATTAATGGTATTAGTACAAGATGTTATAAATTGAGATTATCTAGAAAGTGAACCAAAAAATAAAACTAAAATAGAAAATTATAAAGGAAATATAAAATTAACAAAACATGAACAAGATGCTTATAAACATATTCAATATTATTTAAAAAATCATAAAAAAATATTAATTTTTGATAATTATTTAAGGAAATTATAAAAATGAAAGATAAAACAAATTATGTCAAATTAACAGTAAAACTTAGTAACACTATTGAAGCAAAATATTACGAAAAAGGTAATAAAGAATTATATTATAGTGTTCGTGGTCAATGAAATGGATTAAACTATGTTACTTTAATTTTTAATAAACCAAAACTTTATAGACGCTGTATTTTATTAAACAAAAACGATGAAATTATAGTAACTGGTGAAATCTTTAATACTTTAAATATTAAAAAAAATCGTGCATTTTGTTCAATTAATGTTAAATGATTTAAAAAATGAAAAGAGTAAAAAATGATATTATGAAAAATTTTATTAATAGTACCAATATTAATAACAAGTATAACACTAATAATAATTTTAATATTTATTATTAAAGAATTAAAAAATGAATATAAAGTATTGAAAATATTAAATGAAATTGCTAATCAAATTGAAAATAAGGAAATAAAATAATGAAATGTTTTCTTTGTATGGATGGAGAAATATATTCCCCAAAAACCTTATATAAAATAAAAAAACTGAAAAATTTAATTTATAAAGATAGAGATATTGATAGTGAAGATTTTAAAAAAAGATATGAATATCTTTTAAAAAAATTAGGTGACATTGATAAACAAATAATTTTAATAAATTTATTAATACATCAAGAAAAAAAATATAGAAAGGAAAGTAAATAATGAATAAAGAAAATATACCATGTTGTTTTAGTGAAGTTAATGAAGTTGGTAAACATATAACTAATTGTACTAATTTACCAACAAAATTAGATAAAGATAATGTTCAAATAAGATATTTTTGTGAAGAACATATGATTAAAGTTGAAAATATAAGAAGAAAAATGGCTCAAAAATATATTAATGAATATAAAGAAAAATTACTTGAACATATTAAAAATATAAATTTTAAAGGAATTTTCGGTTTATTAATTGAAAAAATAGAAAATGGAGAAATTGACTAATGATTATATTACCTACTTTATTTGAAAATAAAGATGAAATTGAAATATTATCACCATTTCCAAAAGCAATTCATACAAGTAATGATATTAGAGCAATTATTTTAAGACAATACCCAAATGTTAAATCAAAACACATAATTGTTTCTGACCCTGAAAGTAATGTTGCATTAATAGTTGGTGATAATGATGTTTATCAAGGTTGAATTAAAGTAACAATTAAACAATTAAAAAATTAAAGGAGAACAAATAAATGCAAAAGGAAAAAATTAAAATTAGAAATTATGAATTTGAATTAAATTCTTATGTAGTAGATTCATTATTAGATGTTATAAGAGAACTGATAAAAACAAATAAAGGAGAATAAAATGCCAAACGAAAATACACAATCAAATTATACTTTAACTAAATTAATTAGAACTGGTATAAGTCCAATTTGTGCAATGATTGGTACAAGTGCTTATTATGGTCAAGTAATAGGTAATCCAGTATTAGGTTCAATTAATAGTTTATTATTTGGTAAAAAATTAGGTTTAGATATTTGAAATTTAAATCAAAGACCAAATACTAAAACTAAATTAATTAATAGTAGTAAAAAAATATTATTAGGATTAGGAACAATTGGATTAGCAAATTATAGTAAATGAACAGAAAATAATATTAGTCCTATTATTCCTACAACACCAACTCCAATAACTACTACAACTACAACTGAAGGTCCTCCATGATTATTATTAAATAAACAAGAAAATCAATTATTAATGGATTGAGATACTTATATTTCATTAAATGCTTATGGTATATCAAATCTTATTAGTGGATTAACTGAGTTAATACCTAATAAATTTGAAACAATAAGAAAGATTTGTAATATGGCTACTGATGGATGTTTAATTTCAAGTGGAGTTACTATGGGTATTAATAATGATTTTAATAATGCTTATGCAGTACCTACCATAATTGCTGGTGCTTCTGAAATTATCAATAATTTATTACCTATGGAAACCACACATCATAATGAAGAAATGCAAGAAACAGCATTTAATAATGAAACTGCAAGATTAATTAATGATAATAGATTCACAATTAATAGTGAAACAACTAGTCAATATGGTAGTGATAATATGAGCGAAGTAGCATTAAATCACGATAATGCTTCATTAAATTGAGATTATAATCACATGAGTTTATAAAGGAGGTGAATAATTTATGAATAAAGATATAGAAAAAGATTTAAAAATTATAAAAGAGAAAAGAGAAACGCTTAAATTTAGTTATGAAAGATTAAATGAAGCATTAGATTTAAGAAATAAATTAGTTAATAGATATGATGGTATTGCAACTCCAAACCAACAAGAATTAAGTAACAAATTAAATAAAAAAATTGATAATCTTATTAGATTTATTTTAAAAAATGAAAGTGAAATGGAAAATAAATAGTTGAAAGGAAAATATTGAAATGAAAGAATTTTTACATGAATTAATAATTATTGGAACAAGTGTTGGAACATTAATTTGCAGAGAAATTATTGTTTTATTAAAAAGATTTATCACAACTCCAAAACATGTTAGAGCAAATAACAAAATTATCAAACATCAAAAAAAATTAGCAAAATTAAACGAAAAAATTAATAAAGGAGAAAAATAATATGACAAAAATTGAATTTAATGAAAAATATAGAAAAGATAATATCAAAATTGATAGAGATTTTGATTTAGATATAGGAAATTGTTTTAAATTTTCTGATATTGAAATATTGGAAAATGCTGTTAATGATTATAAAAAATTAATAAGTGAAATGCCACAATTAGTTAAAGATTGATTATTGGGATAAGATTAGGAAAATGTTAAATGTTAGAACCTGTTTAGGATCTTTTTAATAAAATTGAAATAAAGAAAAGAACAACCATTTGTAAGCTAGTATTTAATTTTCTTTCACAATTTTTTCATAATCTTCTGCATTTTTCTAATCATGCAAAACTTCGTTCTACAACTCATCTTTTTGGTAATACTACAAAAGAATGTAATTCATTACGTTTGATAACTTCAACATTTGCATTTATGATTGTTTTGATTTTAAAAGCAAATTTTTCACCAGTATAACCAGCATCTACTAGTATTTTTTGAACTGCAGAAAGATTATCTTTTTCATTTTCAATCATTATTATAGCACTATTACGATCTGTTTTTTCTGCTGTGGTTATGTAAATTGCATGTGGTAAGCCTTGAGAATCAACAGCAATATGACGCTTTATTCCTGAAATTTTTTTACCAGCATCATAACCTTTATTTTTAGCAGTATCTGTGTTCTTAACACTTTGTGAATCAATTATACAAAAACTAGTTTGTTCTTTTCTGTCATTATTGATACGAACTTTTCTAACTAATTTTTTTTAAAATTAATTGTCAAGTGCTAGGTTTTTGACCATCATTTTTACTTCAAATTTGGAAATAATAATATACAGTTTGTCATTTTGGAAAATTTTTTGGTAACATTCTTCATTGACAACCACTTTTTAATACATATAAAACTGCACAAAATACTTCATATAAATCTAAATTTCTTGGTTTTGTTTTCTTTTTGCTATTTTCTAAAATTAATCTTATGTTCTCAAATTGTTCTTTAGTAACATGACTTGGATAATTTTTATGCATATATACCCCTTATCTTAAAATATATAGTCATTTTACGTTATTTTATAAAAGATTCCAAACAGGTTCTTAAAAAAATAATGGCAATATTAATAAATCTTGCAATTGTTACTTCTTTTCAAGCACGAAATCTTTTTCCTTCATCTTCAATACATCATGCTATTGGTAAGGGTGACATACAAAATAAAATTAAAAGTTCAAATGCATTTCATATCAACATAATACCAATCAAAAACATTGAATAGCAAACAAACAATTCAGCAATAATACAAATTATAAAACTAAAATTATTACTATCTTCAAATTTTCAATCATCTGGAACATAATTAAAATAATGAATACCATTTTTAAATGATGAATTAAAAACAGTAAGTCCTAAGTCAGTTGTAGATAAATTACCACTTTCAGCAATAATTTTTGTTATACCAATAATTAAAGTATTTAAAATAATAAACATTATCGGAATAAATACAACTCCAATCAGAGCAAATAAAATGTTAGTTACTCCACTTTTTAATTTTATTGTTTTAACATTATGTTTAGCATTCATTATTTCAAACATTTTTAAAGTAAAAAATAATGTCATTAATCCAATAGCAATACCACTAACAATTACAAATGGTTTTGGGACATTTAAAAATGTTGAATTATTACCAAATAAAAATTCAGTTAAAAGTCCGCCACTTGCCATATAAACAATAATTACTTGAAAAGAACTTAATACCCATAAAATAGGACTAATAAATATAACATATAAAATTGCACAAACAGCTTCTAAAACAGACTCAACAAATCCTCCAACTAAATTTTTACTTTGTAAATCATTATTAATATTTAAATTATCATAATTTAAAAAATTACTTATGTGCAATAAATCGCTATTTGTAGGATTAAATCAATGTCATACAGCAAAAACAACAGCAAGTATAATAACTAAAATTAAAAATATTGGCAAAAATATAAAAGTGAAAATTTTAAAAATTAATTTTGAAATTTTAAAAAATATTTCTAAATCTTCAACCTGTTTTAAAACTTTTACATCTTTAAATTTACGATTTGTTTTTAAATTTCTTATTTTGGGAAAAAGACCCCTAATTCCTTTCCTTTCTCTGCCTAAAATAAACATAATAAATTAATTAAAGTATTTGTAGAGAAAGAATTAGCAATAGTATGTCTAAGAGCAAGTACAATTACTGGAGCAAGCAATCCAAGTGCCAATGCACATAAATTAAAAATAATAGCGTTTCTTTGCTCTTTTTTTTGCTTCAATAGTTTTTGCAGACATCATAGCAGTAGCATGTGAAATAATACATCAACTTGCTCATGATATAAATATAGTCATAACAATAGGAGTAATTATTAAAATTAATTTATTTACTAATTCAACTGTTTCATTCATTTTTATTCACTCTCACTTTCGTTATTTTCTTGACTTTCTTGTTTGAATTTTTTTCATCTTTTACCTATTTTTTTAGGAAGTATATAAAATTTATAAATACAATATGGCACAACAATAAAAACTAAAATACTTGCTATTATAATTCCAAATCAAACTAAAAATGATAAACCACCATTATTATCTGATTGTTTTTCAATTTTTAGTTCAAAACTTTTTAAACTTTGCACACCATTATAAAAAACTGTCACAGAAACAACATCATTTGGTTTGAATTGATTTGTTGTTATTTTTTTAACTATTTTAAACGTTATTTTTGAAATATCAAAATTATTTGTATATTCATTAGGTATATTTACAAACTTTGGTAACATCATTTTTATTTTGTCTATTAATTCATCTTCACTTATTAAATTTTTAATTTCAATTTTATTATTTTTAGATATATATTCTTCAATTGCATTAGATAATTCCTGATTAGTAGCAAGTTTTTTATTTCAATTAATACTTTGTTTAATAATATTATTTAAAGCTAATGATTTAAAATTTTTAATTTTTTCTTTATCAATTCCATTCAAAAATGCTCAATCATAAAAATAATTTCCTTCATTTGTTATTCAAAAATCAGATATTTTATTATTTTCATCATTTGAAACTACTAAATAATAAAATTGATTATTACCAATATCATCACTAGTTTCAATTAAATATCTACCAAGATAAGCATTTAATTGTGAACCATCAATTTTATACATGCTAGTTAAGTCAAAATTTTTACTTTCTCCATTTTTTTCTCAATTTTGATTTAAACCATATACTATACCAGTCAATGATGTTGTGAGAGTTGGTTTTTCTAATTTTACTTCAACTGCGGTTTTACTATAAAAAACATCATTTGTTAATGGGATATCTCCTATATTTGAAGCATTTGGCAATATTCCTGAATAATCTTTTACACTTCCACCAATTGTTTTATTTATAGAAATTGTAGGAGTAGTTAATAAACTTGAAACAATAATCTCTGAATTATATTTTTTAGAATCAATTGTAAAATAAGTATTAATTTTAAAATCTATATCTTTTTCTTCTTTTAAATCTTTGGGTAAATCAGCAATTCAAATTTTATTTGTATATTCTAAGCTTTGTAAATTAATTTTAACGTCATCAATTTCGTTACCTTCTATTTTTAAATGTAACTGTCCATTAGTAACTATTTGATTATCATTTAATCAATACATACTTTTTGTTTTGTCTTTTAAACTAAAATTAGTTCTGTTTTTAGTTCAATTTAAAATATTTTCTAAAAAATAAAAGCCATTTTTTGTAACAAAATATATATTATTTTTATTATCAACATCAATTCATAAAATATTATTATTAATTTTTTCAAATAGTTTTTTTGGTGTTTGGGAACCATTTTCTAAAATATATAATTCTGATAATTTGTCGAAAACATCAAAAACCCCAAAATAAACATTATTATTTTTATCAATTAAAACATTTTTATCAACTGAATGTGGAATATTGGTATTTTCTGTTGTTTTTATTAAAATAAAATTAACTTTATCAATTGATTTAATTAAACCGTTGTTTGTACCTAAATACATATTGTTTTCACTATCGAAATTAATAGATTCAATGGATGTTTTAGGTTGACCAGGCACACCTAAAATCTTTTCGGGTTTTGTTGCACCACTTTTTAAAACTCATAAATAATCTACATATTCTGCTCCAAAATAAACATTATTATTTTTATCAATATTAATAGATAATATTCGATCTTTTATATCTCTTAACGCAATAGGATTATTAAAATTAAGATTTTTAAAATAAATGCTCCAACTTCACCACCCACAGGAGGATAAGCACCCAAATACATGTTATCGTGACTATCAATAGTTATAGCATTAAATGGTTTACTATCATCATTTAAACATTTTATTGTTTTACTTTCTCCTTTTTTTAAAACATATAAACCAAAAAGAGCAGGAGGGTTTCAATTCGTAACTGCTCCAAAATAAATATTATCCTTACTATCTTTTGCAAGAGAAGTTATACCTCAAGAAGAAGTATCAATAATTTGAATAAAATCTATGCCATTAACACTTTCTCATAATCCATTTTTATGTGTTCCTACAAAAGTTTTATCTTTTGTTTTTAAATAATATTTTGCTTCTTTAAATTCAACTTTTTGTTGTGGGTCAATAAATTCGGTTTTAGAATTTTGATTGTCAAAAATTTCATTTGAATAACTTACAACATCTTTTTGATTATTAAAAATAGTATTTGAAACGAATTGGTTAACTATCGGTGCTATTGAAGTTACTAACATAAAACTAGCAAGTCATATTTTTATTTTTTTCATGATTTTATCTCCTGTTTTATTTTTTCTCTATATTTCCATATAATACTAGTAAATTATACTTATTTTAGGCACAATTACTAGTTCGATTTTCATTAAAACTTTTTAAAATTTCTTTTAAAGAAAAATATTGATTAAACTTCTCACCTAAAGTTTTAATATCAAACTGTCATTTTTTATTATCAGTTTTTAGTCATAAAGTTTCACTAATGATTTCTTCTAAATTTCATGTTTGAAAAACTAGTATAGAATTTGCTTCAATAAAATTAACATTACATTTATCACTTAAATTATTTTCTTTTAATCAATTTTGATAAGTTGATAGAAGCTCTTGCTCTTTATTTGATAACTGCATTATATTCAGCTTCTTTACTTTTATATTTGCTATATTTCATAAAAAATCTTCCTTTCAAATTGGGTTTAAAAATAAAAATCGCAACAAAGTAATAGGTTGCAACGCGTTTATTTTTAAATTTCTTTAGATGAAAGAAAGACAAAAATATATCTTTATAGATAGGTCATAATTTTCAAGTGGTTGTACCTATTTTTAGTATTTAATTTTTATAACTTAACTTTATCATAATTATTTTTAATTGCAAATAAAAATAAAGTGTCATTATTTAGTGATAATTTCCTATTAGTTATCGAGTGAAAATTTCCCAAAAAGTGAGGTTAAATATACTTGGTGATAAATATGGAAAGAAGCATGACTATGAAAGAAAAATATAAATATAAAATTATAAATGACATTATTATTAATAAATTATCTAAACATCAGGCCAAGAATAAACTTAACCTAACTATTAGAACCTGTTTAGAATCTTTTTAATAAAATTGAAATAAAGGAAAGAACAACCATTTGTAAACTAGTATTTAGTTTTCTTTCACAATTTTTTCATAATCTTCTGCATTTTTCTAATCATGCAAAGCTTCGTTCTACAACTCATCTTTTTGGTAGTACTACAAAAGAATGTAATTCATTACGTTTTACAACTTCAACATTTGCATTTATGATTGTTTTGATTGCAGAAGCAAATTTTTCACCAGTATAGCCAGCATCTACTATTATTTTTTGAACTGTAGAAAGATTTTCTTTTTCACTTTTAATCATTATGATAGCACTATTACGATCTGTTTTTTCTGCTGTAGTTATGTAAATTGCATGTGGTAAACCTTGCGTATCAACTGCAATATGACGTTTTATTCCTGAAATCTTTTTACCAGCATCATAACCTTTATTTTCAGTAGTATCTGTATTTTTAACACTTTGCGAATCAATTATACAAAAACTAGTTTTTTCTTTTCGATGATTCTTAATACGAATCTTTTTAACTAATTTTTTTTAAAATTAATTGCAATACACTAGGTTCTTTATCATTGTTTTTACTTCAAATTTGGAAATAATAATATACAGTTTGTCATTTTGGAAAATTTTTTGGTAACATTCTTCATTGACAACCACTTTTTAATACATATAAAACTGCACAAAACACTTCATATAAATCTAAATTTCTTGGTTTTGTTTTCTTTTTGCTGTTTTCTAAAGTTGATTTTATGTTCTCAAATTGTTCTTTAGTAACATGACTTGGATAATTTTTATGCATATATACCTCTTATTTTAAAATATATAGTAATTTTACATTATTTTCTAAAAGATTCTAAACAGGTTCTTAGAAAATGAAAATAATGTTCAACAAACAACTGAACCTTTAACTGAAAACAATGCTTCTTCACAAGAAATAGAAAATAAAGTTAATGAAGCAGAAAACAAGTTAAATAAACTTAATCAAGAAATAAAAGAAAAAGAAATAATTAATATATAGCTAACTAAAGTAATGTTTACTCATATCTTGAAAAACAAAATCAATCGCGTTTTTAATATTTGGTCAATAATTTGGTAATATTTTTCTTATATTATGTTTTATAGCAAATCAAAAATGTTCAATTGGATTTAAATTAGGAGAATATGGTGGAAGAAATAATAGTTTGCATCCAGCATTTTCAATTAATTGTTTTGTTGCTTTAGATTTATGAAACGTCGCATTATCTAAAACTATAATTTGTCCACACTTTAATACTGGAATTAGTATATTTTTAACATATGATTCAAAAATTTTACTATTGCAATGTCCTTCAAATGCTCATAGAGCTTTTAATTTACCTTTATTTAGTGCACCAATTATACTCATTCTCTTTATTTTATATGCAGGTTTATTATCAAATAATCTTTTACCTTTTTCAGACCAACCATATTTATAAAATTCATTATCATCAATTCCAGATTCATCAATATATACCAAATCTTCATTCATTATTTTCGCTATTTCTTTTAAAAAATCTTCTTGTTTATTTTTATCTCTTTGTTCATATAGAAAAGTTTTTTTTATATGTATAATTTAGTTTTTTGAAATAGTTATAAACTGTTTCTTTTGTCATATCACCAAATTTTTCAATTACTTTTTGAACTGTAACATCTTTATTTTCTGCTAAATAATTTTTTAATTCATCTAAATCCTTTATTTTGTGGCTATGTCCTTTTTGATAATTCAAAATTGGTTTTATATTTCCGGTTTTTTGCTTTCTTTTTCTTCATAAAAATAAAGTCTTTCTAGTGATATTGAACACTTTACAAATTTCTTTAATTTTCATGTTTTTACTTTCATAAACTTCTATTACTTTTCTTCGTAAGTCCTCACTGTATGGTTTTGGCATAATTTAATCTTCCTAATCTATTTTAATTATTGCTGAATTATACTTGTAAGTGCAAGAATTGTTTAAATTACATATTATTATTTTACATTATTTATGAGTAAACATTACTTTCGTTAGCTATATTTAAAAAATATCAAGTTAAAAATGAATTTTATGATTATTTAAAATTTAAAACTAATAATTTAGAAAATTCAAAAATTGAAGAAATTATTAAAAAAATGATTAAAGAACAACCAGTATTTAAAGAAACAATTAATACAGGTGGCAAACCACAAACAATAATAACAAATCAACCAAATTCAATAAAAAGTACATTATTGGATTATAAAAATAAAAATAAATTATAAGGAAGGAAAATAAAAAATGGAAGTACCATTCAAACAAAATTTAGATAATACCGAAAAATTAGTAGAAGCACCAGAATTTATAGAATTTTTTAAACAATCAAATAGTCCGTGGGCAAGTTTTTTTCCTATCGAAATGGTTAATTCAACAAGAATTGAATTTATAGTTAAAAAACCAAAAGACCCAAAAGTTAAAGTTCTTCAATGAAATGATAAAAGTAAAAGAATAGATGTTGGATATGCTGATACAGATAAAATTATTAAAGAAATTACAGAAGAAGCCGTTGCTGGCGAAACAATTGCAGCAAAAGATTTATTAGCAGAAAATGGTCAAAATTTATTACAAAGTATGCAATATGAAGTTGCTAATGATTTAGCAGATTATTTAGCTAATAACAATACTAATGTAATTGCAAAATATGCAATTAAATTTATGATTGAAAAATCAACAGAACCAAAAGCACAAGCAATTAAATATGTAGAAGCAATGTTGGGGGCATGAAATACATTATTTCAATATAGAAATATTGCAAATTGTAGATTCTTTATTACTAATTCTCTTTATGATAGTATAGTTTATTTGGCAGATAATAAAGGTTTAATTACTGATAATGAAATTGCACAACAATTAAGATTAAATGGTAATGATTTATATATTAAAGGTGTTTTATGTCAAATTGTAATGGATGACTATATGACTTTTAAAAATGATAAAAATGATGATGAAATTATGTCATTTGTTTTAGCAACACCAAGAGCAATGAAAAAATATATGTTGCAAGATACAATTATTTATGTTCAAGAAGTGGCAGATGGTAAAGTTGGAAGAATGTATTTAGTTGGTGGAGAAGTTACAGGTCAAGCCATACTTTATATTTCTAATAATGAAACAACATCACGTTGAATGGCATGTGGAATTATTAATACTGATAAAACTGATTTAAAAACTAAAATTACAAATTTAACAACTGATATTACTGCAAATGTTAATAACAATAATAGTGAATTAAATACACAAATAAAAAGTACTAATGAACTTAAATCATTAAATCCAAATTTAACAAATCCAACTATTAAATATTTTAGTGACGCACAAGGAAAAACTAATGTAAGTAATCAAAAACAAAAAGCAGGTGACTTATATATAACTATTACTGCAAATGTTAATGACTTAAATTATAAAGGAACAACAAATCCAATTAAAATAACTCTTAAATAAAGGAAATTAATACCATGCCAATTGGTACAACTAGTACAGCAATACTTTTAAACATAAATAAACCAAAACATACTAGAATAAGTAAACAACAAGAAAATAAAAGTTTTTGATGAGAAATTTTAGAAATGATTGGTGTACAAGTAATAGCAGTAGCGCTTGCTCCTTTTACTGGTGGATTAAGTGAAACTTTTGCACTTGGATTAGGTGCAAGTGATTTAATTGCTAGTATTAGTGCTGTTGGTGTAGAATTTTTAACTGATTTTACTATTAATCAAGTTTATGATTATTTAAAAGGAAATGTAACAAAATTAAATACTTTCTTTAATGTATTACCTGCATTTGCTGGACTAAATAAAATTAGTCGTGGTTATCGTACTACTAAATTTATTAAACTAGCAGAAAAAACTAAAACATTAGAACAAATAGGTGTTAAAGAAGCAAAAAATTTACAAGAAATTATTAGTCAAATAAGTGGAAAAGAAATTTTAACAGATAAAATTATTGGTAATAAACGTTATTTAATGAATTATAGTTTTACTCCTAATCGTGAAACAGTATTACGAGATTTAGGTTATGTTGCTGAAAGACAATATAAGAATAATTTTCAAAAATTAGAAGCACAAGAGTTAAAAGATTACTTATTATTACAAAATACATTAATAAAATTAAGTCCACAATTAACTCCTAAATTTAAGATTAAAGATATTGAAAAAGCAAATAATTTTTTAAAAAAATATAATACTGAATTAAAAGAAGTATTAAAAATGAATCAACATGATTGATTAAATTTAGTTCATACAATACATACAGAAAATAGATATGGAAAAACTTTAATTTTGGATTTACAAAAAATTCGTGCCAATGCTATTAAATTTAATTTTAAAAATAGTATTATTCATCAACTTGTTTTAAAAGCAAATCAAACTTTTAAATATTTTGATATTAGATTTTACTTAAAAAAAGGTTTAAATAAATTTTGAAAAGATACACCATATTTTGAAAAAATACGAGAAAGTATATATAAATTACAAGAAAAATTTGAAAAGTTAGAAAAACAAGCATTTGAGAAAATTAAAAAATTAAAAGAAAAAGCAACTGATTTATTTACTAGTGTAGAAAAAAGAGCAATTAAACATGCACAATTAATTCCATTAAATTCCCCAGTATTTATGGGTTGCAAAATTCAACCTTTATCATTAGATAAATGTGCAATTACTATTTATCATCGCAATCCTAAATATAAACCAATTACAGTTGTTGATAGTATTCTTAAAGCAGAAACTTTTGTTACTCAAATACATCCATTCCATTGATATCGTTGATATAGTGGTTGATACATTGGTTATGGTGTTAATCATAATAAATGATTAAAAGCAATAGCATTTGCTCCACCAGTGGTACAACAAGTAATTAGAGATAGTTTTAAAGTATATAGAGAAATATTTAGAACTATTAGAACTTATCATAAATTAGTAAATGTTATTAATAATCCTATGTCAATATCGAGTGAAAATTTCCCAAAAATATTTATCAAAAATTAAATTATTTTGGAAAGTTACACTGTTAAATAAACACAAATTCTAAATAACCCCTAAAAATTTAGTTCCTTGTTTTCATATAGCAACTTTTTTATTTACAAACCAATTTTTAATGAATATAATAAATATGAATTAAAAATAGTTTTAGAAACCTAATTGTTTTATTTTTAAACAATTAGGTTTCTAATTTTGAAAGGATTTTTAATATATGGATAAACAATTACAAGAAATTCAAAATCAAATTTCTAAGTTAAGTAATGAATTTAGAAGTTTGGAGAAAAAGCTAGATAATGAAAAAAGAAAAGAAAAAGAAATAAATAAAAAAATATCTTGTTTAACAAATCAAGATATTAACAATAAAAATGAATTAAAAATAAGAAATGAAATAAGAAAATATGAAAATGAACATAGAATTATTTCTCAAAAAGTAAATTATTTTGAAATTAAATTTAATTCAATAAAAGAAGAATTAAAAAAAATATCAAATTTAAAAATGGAAATTTATAACAAAAATTTAGAAAAGTTAAAAATAAAAAAGTTTGATGAAGTTGAAATTAATAGCTTTGAAAATAAAAATTATAAGGGTTTTAAAATAAACTCACTAAAATTATAAAAAAGATATTGCAATTGCAATATCTTTATATATTTAAAATGAATTTTAAGGCACCAAATTTGCTCATATTCAAACGATTTAAAAATTTATATGGTTTATAGTATTCAAAAAATAAAAAGCCCTAAAAAGGGCTGTTTTAAATCGAATTATTATTAATTATAAGTTATATAAATAACTTCACTTTTGGGAAATTATTACTCGATAACTAATAGGAAATTTTACTAAATAATGACAAGTTAAAGATTATATTGTCAATATCGAGTGAAAATTTCCCAAAAATATTTATCAAAAATTAAATTATTTTGGAAAGTTACACTGTTAAATAAACACAAATTCTAAATAACCCCTAAAAATTTAGTTCCTTGTTTTCATATAGCAACTTTTTTATTTACAAACCAATTTTTAATGAATATAATAAATATGAATTAAAAATAGTTTTAGAAACCTAATTGTTTTATTTTTAAACAATTAGGTTTCTAATTTTGAAAGGATTTTTAATATATGGATAAACAATTACAAGAAATTCAAAATCAAATTTCTAAGTTAAGTAATGAATTTAGAAGTTTGGAGAAAAAGCTAGATAATGAAAAAAGAAAAGAAAAAGAAATAAATAAAAAAATATCTTGTTTAACAAATCAAGATATTAACAATAAAAATGAATTAAAAATAAGAAATGAAATAAGAAAATATGAAAATGAACATAGAATTATTTCTCAAAAAGTAAATTATTTTGAAATTAAATTTAATTCAATAAAAGAAGAATTAAAAAAAATATCAAATTTAAAAATGGAAATTTATAACAAAAATTTAGAAAAGTTAAAAATAAAAAAGTTTGATGAAGTTGAAATTAATAGCTTTGAAAATAAAAATTATAAGGGTTTTAAAATAAACTCACTAAAATTATAAAAAAGATATTGCAATTGCAATATCTTTATATATTTAAAATGAATTTTAAGGCACCAAATTTGCTCATATTCAAACGATTTAAAAATTTATATGGTTTATAGTATTCAAAAAATAAAAAGCCCTAAAAAGGGCTGTTTTAAATCGAATTATTATTAATTATAAGTTATATAAATAACTTCACTTTTGGGAAATTATTACTCGATAACTAATAGGAAATTTTACTAAATAATGACAAGTTAAAGATTATATTTGCAATTTTAATTAAATATGATAAATTTAAATTATAAAAATTCAATATTTAGTATTAGGTACACCTTGCAAGTAATTAAGCCTATCTAGTTTTTTATTTATATTTTTTTTATGCCTTATTAAGGGAATTTAAAAATAAACACGTTGCAACCTAATTACTTTTGGTTGCGATTTTTATTTTTAAATTTGGGAGCGTACCGAAGATGTCAATAATATTCAAATTTGTCTTAAAATTATAAAGTTAGACGAGAATAATTTTGACTTCAATATGCAATTGTATGTTAATCTTAACACTTGTAAAATATTAGTCAACAATAATACTTACTTTTATAACTCAAAAATTCTTATTAAAGTAAACTTTAATAAGTTTTATTTTATTTTTAGTTTTTTTAAATTTAAGTTTTTATTTTATAATAACTGGATGGCAGTATTTATTTGATAGCATTTAAAATTAACCATTTTTGTATACATATCAATATTATAGGTTCTATCACCAATCATATGCTTTAAAATTTGTTTAATATTAGTTTCAGTAAAGCAACCAATATTTTCAACTAATGCTTGGTTTAATACGCCATCTTTTGCATTAATAAAATAACCAACTTTTATTTTTTTATATTGTAAAGTTAGTGATTGTAAAAAATCAATTAATTCATAATATTGACCTTTGGAAAATAAATTTATTGCATTTTCATAATGTAATTTAGCAATTTTATTTTTTCTTCTTCCAGCCATTATACCAAGAAATAAAACATGAAAAGCATGGAATTTATCTAAAATAAATTTAGCATTTAAAATTGTAGCAGTTTTTCTAATTCATTTTGCACTATCTCCACAAACTATTAAATTTGCTTGGTCAAAGTTTTCAAAATATAAATTACCATATGTTTGAATTAATTTTGTTGTTTTTTCTGCACCAATTTCTGTTTTTGATACTCTTATTTTACATACAGCTCTTTTATTAATTAATTTTCCATTTTTCTTTTTACCAGTACAAAATACTAATAATCTCATAGAACATTTTTTACAATTTTTAGTATTATGCTTTTCATTAAACTTAAATTTTCTATGTCCATCATCAATATTTATATATAAAGTGGAAGGTGGTTAGCCCTAATTACTGGACCATATTTTGATAGATATTTCTAAATTTTTATTTGTAATATTGGTGGTTTTAAAAATTTAGAATGTATTCTTTCATAATTATAAAACATAACATATTGATTTACATCATTAATAGCTTCATTGATTGTTAAATATTGATTTGAGTCTTTAGGCAATCATTCTTGAGATAAATGTGAAAATCAATTTTCAGATATGACATTACCGCCAATATCATATGGTTGTTTTTTGCTTAAAATTATTTGTTTGTTTTTTGCTCATTTTGTAATTTCTTGACAATAAAATTCGTTGGCGTTATCTGAATGTAAAATAACGTTTTTTATTTGATTTCAAGAAAATTGGTTGTTTATTTTTTCAAGTGCAGGAAGAATTAAATCTTGATATGATTTATTTGAAAATGTATTATAACTAACAACATTATTTGAATAAAAATCAATAATTACAAAAAGATATAGTCAACCTTCTTTGGTGTTTATTTGTTTAGTATCCATTGATCAAATTTGATTTGAAGCGGTTGTACTTTTGTAATCTTTGTTTACTTTATCCATTGTAGGTATTCACTTATTTGGATTTTTTTTGTTTTTAGGATAGTTATTTTTAGTTTGTTTTAATCCTTGAATATTGTGTTTTTTCATAATTTTTCGCATTTGTTTTGTTGATAATTCTATATTTAAAATGATATTTTTCTCTTGTTTTAATCACTCTTTAAAAGCTGAAAAAATTCTTAAATATCCATAAATTCTACCTTTTCTTGTAGAATGAAATTCGATTAAAAGTTGGCATAATTCTTGATATTTATGATTGCAATTAATAATATGATTTTTTTCTTTTTTAATAAGTTTTTGTTTATTTTTTAAAAAGTAATATGTTGATCTGTTTAATTGAAGATATTGACATAAGTTTCTAATTGAATATTGATTTTTGCAATCATCGATAATTTTAATTTTTTCTTTGATATTTAATTTGTTAATTATTAATGCTATTTGTTTAATTTTATCCATTAATAAAAATCCTTTCAGGTCAAAATTAGTGTTCATTATATAACACAATTGTTTTTAGAATACATTCAGATTTTTTAAATTAATGGTCTAGTAAAAAGGGCTAAGTGGCCCCATCCAAAAGTTTGATTTGGTTGCAATACTATTTTAGGGATATTAGCTTTTGGTAATTCAAATTTTTGATATGTTCTACAAACTGTACTATTACTTATTAAACCTTCAATAAAAGTATCACAAACATCACGATATTTTTTATCATCAGCAAAATATTTTATAATTTGTTTAATAACATTAGGTGCAAGTTTGCTATATTTTTTAACACCAAGATAGTTATCTAATAAAGATACGTATTCAGTTTTTTGTTTTTCTATGTTATAATATGTACAAATACGTCGTTTATAATTTAATAAACCTTTTTTTGCTTTTAATTTTCGTTTTCTGAATCTATATGATTTATATACAGATTTATCACATTCATTTCATAGTTGTTCATCTATTTTTGCAAATAATTCTTCTGTTTGTTTTAAACTTAATTCATCTTGATTAAAATCGTGTTTGTCTCAATCAAAAAGATTAGGGAATGGTAATTTTATCATTTTTAATGTTCCTTTCTTTTAAATAATTTAATTTTAACTTATATATGTTAATAAGGAGTAAATATGGCTTTTATTAATAGTTATGCACAACTAAATAAAAAATATAATCTTAATTTTAGTGATAATAATTATGGTTTTAGTTGAGATATTTTTAAACAATTTGTTGGTGATGAATGAGCAGAATTTTTCACTACTAATTGTTTTTATCGTTTTATACCAACAGCACGTGGAACAAGAAAAACTTGAAACTGCTTAGCATTTGATTTATTTATATGTTGTAATTTTAGTGATAGTAGTGTTCAAGAAGTAAGACGATATGAAAATACTCATAGTGAAACTACAATTGGTGCTTTAATGAATGTTTGTCAAGTTTTATTAGATACATATAATATTAATTTATTACCTAATAATCCACATGGTATTAAATGAAAAATTACTAAGGACGGTGGGTGTATTATTTTTCCTAGTAATCAACAAATTGACTTTATTGGTTATGCTAATGGTAATAAGATTTTTGGAAAAGAAGCCGGTGGTTCAAGTTTTTTAGGTTCAAGAACAGATGAAATTATTATGGCAGAAGAAAAAGAAACATTAACTGATAAAGAATTAACATATCGATATGAACGTTTACAAAACTCTATGTTTAGAAGTAATCGTATTAAAGTATCAAATGAACCTATTAAAGAATGAAGTTGAACTTTTATTGATAAAAATATATATAGTCCTACTTTTGGAAAATTAATTACTCGTTATTTTTATAAAAGTTTCTTTATTACTTTTACATGTAATCCTTATGATAAATATCATCCATTTTATTTAAAATACTGTACGCCATTTTTACCATTAAATGATGAAATAATTAAAAATCTTAAAAAAGTTGGCAAAATTTATTATGAAAATCAAGATATGTTTAGTGGTTTAGGTTTATTTGTTTTAAGATTTACTATTCAACCATTTTGAAATAAATTACCAGATATTCAAAAAAGAACATTATTAGAAATGAAAAAAAGTAATCCTGATAAATTTAATACTGTTTTTTATGGTTTTGAATTTTTAGATAGTGATGCAACAATTTTTCCATTTCAAAAAGTAGTAAAATATTGAAAAAAATATGATTTAAAACAATTTTATAATCAAGAAAAAGATATGTATAAATTTGATTTTTATAGTGTTGGTATTGATTGAGCTACGGGACCAAAAGACCATACTGTATTTATGATAATTGGTTTTAAAGAATATAATAATACTGGATATTATGACCCTTATGTTATTTGTGAATTAGTAGTTACTCCAAATGATTTTATTAATGAAAATGAAAAAATTAATGCTTATGTTAATGAAATTTTAGGATTAATGGATAATTTTGAAAATTTTGAACAAGCAATTTATTTTTATGATGATAAAGCAAGAACAGCAATGGATTGATTAAATCAAAAATTAATAGATGAACATAATATTATTTTAATAACACAAACTGCTATTAAACATGCTTCAAATTTAAATCAAGAAGCAGGATTAACTAATAGAGTAGTTTGAATGAGAAATATTATGAGTTATGGAAACTTTTATGCAAATAAAGATGATTTACCAAAAACTACTCAATGTTTAGAAGAATTACGTTATGATGAAACAAAAACTAACATTCCAGACAAAAATATGTACCAAGACCCATATGATGCTTTGTTTTATGCACTGTATCCATATAAAAATGTAATTAGGGGTAAAAATAATGCTACTGTGAAAAAAAGTATCTTCACATTTGCAATATAATAAACAAGTGACCTATAATTAATATTATAGGTCTCACAAAATAAACGCCTTTAATTTAGGCGTTATTTTGCATTTAAAAGTATATTTGTAAAAATGATGAAAAACAGTATAATTTAAAAGTAAAATCAAGGAAAAAAGGAGAAATTTAGAGGCTTTTTAATAATCTGTGTTTCTTTGTTTTACAAAGTTACTAATTCAGATTAATTCTGTCTTCAAATTTTATCATAAAATGAGCAATTGCTGTATTTCAATTTTGAATGGGCATTGTTCATTTTTTTGTTATATTGTCAATTGCTAAATAAAATATTTTAAAAACTGACATATCGTTAGGAAAAACTTTTTTATTTCTGATGACTTTTCGTAATTGACTATTAACAGATTCAATAGCATTTGTGGTATAAATTACCCTTTTTATTTCTGCAGGATAACTAATAAAAACCATTAAATTATCTCAATTTTTATATCAAGATTTAGCAATTTGTGGATATTGTTTAGTTCATTTATTTTCAAATGATTCTAAAGCTTGCATTGCTTGTTCTTCACTACATGCAGTATAAATTGGTTTTAAATCTGCAACTAGAGATTTTCTATGCTTATATGAGACATATTTCAAACTATTTCTAATTTGATGAACGATGCATAATTGATGTTCGGTTTTAGGATAAACTGATTGTATTGCTTCTGACATGCCTGTTAAATTATCACTACAAGCAATCAGAATATCATTTAAGCCACGATTTTTCATTTCTGTGAAATTGGCTAATCAAAATTTAGAACCTTCATTTTCACTAATTCATAAACCTAAAACATCTTTTTTACCTTCTAAATCAACTCCTAAAGCTATATAAACTGATTTATTAATAATCCGTTTATCTTGTCGTACTTTAACTACTATACAATCAAAATAAACAATCGGATAAACACTATCTAATGGTCGATTTTGCCATGCTTTGACGTCATCAATAACATCATCAGTAATTTGACTAATAACACTTTCACTAATATCAGCACCATGATATAACTCTTGTAATTGCATTCTAATATCTGATAATGTCATACCTTTTGCATATAAAGAAAGAACTTGTTGATCAAAACCATCAAATCTTCTTTGTCTTTTTGCAACTATTACAGGATTAAAATTACTATTACGATCTCTTGGTACATCAATTTCAATTTTACCTTGTTGGGTTATTAATTTTTTTGAACTTATACCATTACGAGCATTGTCACTATTACTATGTTGATTCTTATCATATCCTAAATAATTTTGCATCTCAGAATTCAACATTTTTTCTACTAATCTTTTTGTTAATTCTTTATATAATCCTCCCTCTTTAAAAACTGTTGTTAAATCTTCAGTATTTTCTAATAATAAATCTACTGCTTGTGATATTGGATCATTGTTATTAATATTTTGCTTTTTAGCCATCTGTAACTCACTCTTTCTAGAAAATTAATTATATTTACTAGAACTAATTAAACATAGTTATTTTTGTAAGTTACACAGATTACTAAACATTACCGAAATTTAATATGAAAACATGAATAAAAACAAATTTAAGTAAAATTACATTAGCATTAGCACTAACTGGTGCTACAACTGGAACAATAGGATTAATCATGGGGGGGTGCTTACCCATAATGTAGGTACTAATGTTAAACATTATTTCAAACGAAATGGAGAAATAGTATATGAAACAACTACTATTTGAGTTGATACACATACAAGTAAAGAAATTTTTATATTATATTTTGCTAATAATCCAGAACATACAGATGATATAAAATGAAATGGTAAATATCCAAATTGATATTTTAATTAATAATTTAAATTTCTAAATTTATATAAGAAATATTTTCATTGTATTTATCAAATATAGCTAACGAAAGTAATGTTTACTCATAAATAATGTAAAATAATAATATGTAATTTAAACAATTCTTGCACTTACAAGTATAATTCAGCAATAATTAAAATAGATTAGGAAGATTAAATTATGCCAAAACCATACAGTGAGGACTTACGAAGAAAAGTAATAGAAGTTTATGAAAGTAAAAACATGAAAATTAAAGAAATTTGTAAAGTGTTCAATATCACTAGAAAGACTTTATTTTTATGAAGAAAAAGAAAGCAAAAAACCGGAAATATAAAACCAATTTTGAATTATCAAAAAGGACATAGCCACAAAATAAAGGATTTAGATGAATTAAAAAATTATTTAGCAGAAAATAAAGATGTTACAGTTCAAAAAGTAATTGAAAAATTTGGTGATATGACAAAAGAAACAGTTTATAACTATTTCAAAAAACTAAATTATACATATAAAAAAAACTTTTCTATATGAACAAAGAGATAAAAATAAACAAGAAGATTTTTTAAAAGAAATAGCGAAAATAATGAATGAAGATTTGGTATATATTGATGAATCTGGAATTGATGATAATGAATTTTATAAATATGGTTGGTCTGAAAAAGGTAAAAGATTATTTGATAATAAACCTGCATATAAAATAAAGAGAATGAGTATAATTGGTGCACTAAATAAAGGTAAATTAAAAGCTCTATGAGCATTTGAAGGACATTGCAATAGTAAAATTTTTGAATCATATGTTAAAAATATACTAATTCCAGTATTAAAGTGTGGACAAATTATAGTTTTAGATAATGCGACGTTTCATAAATCTAAAGCAACAAAACAATTAATTGAAAATGCTGGATGCAAACTATTATTTCTTCCACCATATTCTCCTAATTTAAATCCAATTGAACATTTTTGATTTGCTATAAAACATAATATAAGAAAAATATTACCAAATTATTGACCAAATATTAAAAACGCGATTGATTTTGTTTTTCAAGATATGAGTAAACATTACTTTAGTTAGCTATAAATTAATATTAGTTAAGTTTATTTCTTGTTTATCAGTAATTAAAATTAAATCATAATTACCAGCGCCAAATATACCGCTGATTTCAATCCTATTTAAGTTATTAATCGGATTTTCAATTTGCAATTCAAATTCATTATCATTATCAATTTTTGAAATTTCTTTATAAAATTCTAATTTAGAAAATAATTGAGATTTATTTGAACCATATAAGTTTAAAATATTTTCAATCTTATTTTTATTAATAATTATTCTTGTAAAATATTTTCCAAATTCACCATTTGCTAATGTTCACTCAGCAGGAATTAATGATGGAATATTATTGCTTTCTAAATCATTTGCAATAGATAATCAATTAAATTGATTATCATCTAACTTAAATAATTCATTTTGACT
Organism: Spiroplasma endosymbiont of Dasysyrphus albostriatus; assembly: GCF_964019495.1. Taxonomy (NCBI): domain Bacteria; kingdom Bacillati; phylum Mycoplasmatota; class Mollicutes; order Entomoplasmatales; family Spiroplasmataceae; genus Spiroplasma; species Spiroplasma endosymbiont of Dasysyrphus albostriatus. The sequence continues at coordinate 221,405 of NZ_OZ026447.1, forward strand.
AATATCATTATTTTTTAATTTAATATTATTAATATCTGTAAAATCAAAATACATCGATTTTAATATAACTTTTATATCTTTATATTTTCAACTATCATCCTTAGTAGAATGTATAGGATTTGATTTTAATTCAAAATAATATGGCAATAAAATTTTATTATCATCATTTAAACCCTTATTAATTGATAATGATGAATAAATGTATTTCGATAACATAATAAATATTTGCTTAAATATTTGCATTTGCGGTAAATTTATATAATTTGGATAATCTAATTCTCATTTTTTAAATAAATTTGTAATAACTTCGTCAGGTTTTTGTCCTTCAAATTTTGCACGTAATTTTGCAATATCATTTTTAGGTTTACCTTTTTCATCATATTCTGCTCCATCAAAATTTCTATTATAATTATAGGTATAACTTAGCATATCTAATAATAATTGTTGTAAACTATCAATTGGTGGTTTGTCACTTATTTCAACTTCAATATCATCAAATTTATCATATGTAGCAATACTTGTATATTCATTTCCAATTGGACCACTATGAAATTTCCATACTTCTTTATCTTTAAGTTCTTTCTTTTCTTTTAATGGTCATTCTCCAAAAGAGTAAGAACTTAAAAAATATCCTAATCAAGCGTGTGTAACTCTTGCATTTTTGATAATTTCTTTTCTTGTTTCTTTACCACCACCAATAGCAATTAAATCTAAAACTGATTTTTCTTGTCCTATAAATTGTTTTGCTAAATTTCAAGGTAATATTTGTTCACTAAATCATTGTTGTAATATTCTAACTTTTGGTTGAGTTTCAATAGGCATTGATAACAGCGGAAATGCTATCTTATCTTTGACAAATAACTTTGGGTATACTTCCATATTGTCAACTTCACCAAGTACCTTTATATTGCCAAAAATCATGCTTCTAGGAGCTTTAATTTTTAAACCAGTTACTTTTGTATCTTTATCTAATGGTTTTTGTAATTTAATAATGATTGGATAACCATCTCTTGTTTTAAAATCTTTAATTTTAATAATAGTAATACTTTTAGTACTTCTAGTTTTTGGATTTTGATAAGGTTGAGAATAATTATTAATGATATATAAATTATCAATATTATTTTCACTTAAAGGTTCATTAATTGAAACTGCATATAATTTAAATTGATTTAATAAATTTATTTCTTGAAATATTAAATTTTTAATATCAGTCATACTATATTCAATTGTATTATCATTAATATTTGTGCTAGCTCTTTGATTTAATTGCATAGTAAAGTCTGATGTTTCAGCAGCAGTAGTTTTTAATACCTTATCAATATCAATAAAACCTATTTTAATAGTATTTGCTGAAAATTTTAAAGTATTATTTTCATTATTTTTAAATAAACGTTCAATTTCATAAATATATAAAGTTCTTAGTTTAAATTCATCATATGCTCTTTTAAGCTCAGGGTCACCTTTGCTACTCATAAGATTAGTAAAGTCATAAGGAATATTATCAATTAAATAATCATTTTCTACTTCTGCTTGATTAAGTTTAGTTTGTTTCTGTGGAAACTTCGTTTGTGGTTTGTTGTTGTTTTCCATTGTTCTCTCCTATTAATTGGTTATTTTCGGGATTAAATAATTTTAATTTAACTATTAAATTATTAATTTCTTGGTCATCATTAATATTAAATGTTTTACTATTTAATAAATCTTTATCTAAACGTACTAATATTTGAATAAATTTAAGAATATCAATATTAAATTGTCATAATTTTTGTTCAATATAATTAATGGTTGAAATATTTACTGCTGTACTTTCGGGTACTGATTGTTGTGCAGATTTCTTTTGACTTGGTATATGAATACCACAACGTTTAAATATTTCATTAACATTTCAATCATATATATCAGTTAAGTTTTTACCTTTAAAGTTGCTATTTGTCATATTGATATTTTCGTTTTGTTCATTATTATCTCCACCACTTTTAAATATGTAGTTTTTAGTAACCAAAGTTCTTACTGCTTCTTCTAATGCTGATTGAACATTACCATAAGTTTGACTAAATATAAATTTAGGTGAATTTAAAATGGTATCTAAAACAATTTGTTCATAAATAACATCTAATGCTTTAATTTTATCCATTACTTTATCACAATCTGCTAACTCATTTGCTTTATTTCGCATAATTGCTATTGGTATATAGTTAATATTTAGTGTTTGTTCTTGTGCTAAATTAGGGTTATTACTATATGTTCTAAAATCTAATGGAAATTGTTTTTTATTATCACTAATACTATAAATTGCACGATTAATAGTTACTTGTTCATTATTTAATGTATAAACTTCAAATAATCTTACAATTTGTGCATTTTGTTGATAACTATCATAAAAAATAGTACATTGAATTAATTTACCAGTAATATCATAAACTCTTTGTTGGATATCTACTACTTGAAAATATAAATCATCATTAGCAATAAAAATTAAATAACCACTAATTCCTAATTTACTTAATTTAAAAATAGAATTTCAATTTTTTCTATAAAACTCTTGTTTAATTAAATATTGTTTAATAGTTTCATTATTAATATCTAATGGAGCATTATATAAATTAGCATTATTTTCTGCTACAAAATCAGTAAAATAAGTTTCATGATTAAAATCATTAAAACCAAAATAATTTAAAATGGAAGCATGTGTACTTTTATTTTTATTATTTAAAAATTTTACTTTTTCATTTTGATTATCACTAATATTACTTTTTTCTTTTCTCTTAAATGGATTTAACATAATATTCACCACCTTTCTAAAATATTTGATTAATTTTTAATACAATTTTTACTATAATAAATATAATTAAACCTGCTGTTGCAGAAGATAATAAAACTCCTATTAAACCTAAAATAATTTTTATTATTTTAAAAAACATAATATTATTCCTGTAATTCTTCTAATTTTCATACATTACCTTTTAAATTACCTTTTACAGTATAAATAGTAATCAATTTTGCATGTTGAACTGATAAAATTACTATATTAGCACTATCATTAAAGGTTTGTATTTGTACACCAGCAATTTTTTTATCAGTTATAATAAATTCTTGAATAGTATAAACTGGATTATATATACTTCAAGAATAATAAACTCTATAATGTTTATTCTCTTGAAAATCATAAGTAATTTGTCAATTATCTCATTTATTTTTTTCTCTTGTTCCTACTTCTTTTCAATTTGAACCACTTGGAATTGGTGTTGGATTATTTTTTAATTCAATATCTCAAATATTTTCTTCTATTTCATTAGTTTCTAAACTTTTTGAACTAATTTTAATTGGTTTATCTATATTAATTACACTTGGTGAAGTAATATCTAATGTATTACTAGTAATTTGATAAGTATTTTCTTTTAATTCTTCAAAACTAAATATAGCACCACCATCAATTTCACATTTAATAAATAAACTTCACTTATTAGATTTAGTATAATCAGCCTTAAGAATTAAAGAAGCATCTTTATTATCAATTTTACCAATTAAAAGAGTTCATGTACCAGTTCCAACTGCTTTTGCTGATTTAAACAATAACATTAATGGATAACCATTTTGTTCAGGTGCATTTCTGTGTCATGTTATAAATACCCGATATGTTTTATTAAGTTGAATATCAAAATTATCTCATGTTCTATTATCAACTCTATTTCCTATTACAACTCAATTTTCTTTATCTTGCTTTTTATCTATTTTTTCATCTATATATTTCTTATTTGGAATATCTAAATCATCAGTTATAACTGGATTATTTCTATAAATTAAAGTTTTACCACCAACATTAGTTTTAATAACTTCAGTAACTAATCTTGTAGTACTATCTTTATCATCTTTATTATTAAAAATCTTATCTTGTAAATTATCTATTTTATCTTGTTTTTTATTTACACTTTCACTAATTCATTGTTTAATAACTTTATTAGGTGGTATTCCTAAATCATCACCAAATTGACCAGTTGGTAATTTATTATATTTTAATTCTCCATATGTCATATTTTCATTTATCAATAATAATTTATTTTGTTTTTTGTCAATTTTTTCATCAACATATTTTTTTGTAGTTGCATCTTTTTCTTGTTCTGGTTCACCAATATAAACAATTCTTTTATTATTAGCAGTAATTAATCTTTTTTCTTTAGGTTGAATAATATTAGGCGAATTAGAGTCTACTTCTCATAATGATTCACCACTACCACCAGTAGCACTAATTTTATTATTTTCATCAATAGTTATATTAGTACCAGCAATTAATTTATTTTGTTTTTTATCTAAGAACCTGTTTGGAATCTTTTTTGACTAATTTTTAATTAAATTAATATTATAAATTTTATTTTATAGTAAAAAAATAAATTTTTAGTTGACAACTGATTAAATTATAAAATATTTTTAACCAGAAATTAAAAAAGAAAATAAAATGAAAATTAAATAAGTATTTATAAATGATTATTCCTTGTTTTAGCATAATTTTATTAAAAAGATTCCAAACAGGTTCTAATAAATTATTAGTTTCTATTTTTGTATAATAATCACGTTCAGTATTTTCTTCTGCTATAAATTCAGTTGGTGTACCTATTCCTTGATATTGATATATATTATGAATTATTGGTTTATACTTTTTTGTGTTATTAGTAGCAATAAACTTTATTAAATCAACATCATATAATAATGTTACTTTATCAATATTAACATCAATATTTTCAATTATTATTTGCTTTTGTTCTATTTGACTATTAGTAATTCTTATATTAGATTTAGTTAATTTATTATTACTTATAATAAGTTGTTTACTATCGATAAAATAATATGTTCAATCAATAATACATCATGTATCTGTTTTAATATTTTCATTTTTAACTTTCTTTCATAAAGGACTAGTTTCAATATTAAATCAATTATTTTTAACATCATTAATATTTTCATTTGCTTTAATTAATTCAGTATTTAATTTGGTAATTTCATTTTCATTTGTAGTAATTCGTTTTTGTTGTTTAGCAGAAAAATCACAAGTTGGTGCATGTGTATAATCACCAATTTGTGGATTATTTTGTAATGCTTCTGGTGGTAATGTTCCAATTTCATCTGGTCAATCTAAAATCATTGTTTCAGTTTCTTTATCATAATCTGTTGCAACATAACCTTTATTAACAAATTTACTAACAGGACCTCTATATATTTCATTTTCATTATCATCAACTAAATCATCATATAATTTAATTTGTTTTGATAATGTAAATTCTTTTTGTTGTTCAATTAATTCATCAACTTGATTTCTAGTATAAAATGCTTTTAAGTCAATTTTTTCAATATCTATTTCATCATCATTATAACTTGAAAATATTTGTTTTAATTCTGTTAATCTTGCTCATATTTTCATTCTACTAGGTGCTAAATCTCAAACATTAATCGTAGGAGTACTATTTGCACTAAATTGACTACCATTATTAAATTGAATAGTAGCATCAACATTAAATTCAATTGGTGTACGATTAAATACTCAATGTTCAACCATTACATAAACCATATCTCTTAATGTTTCTTTAATTAATTCATCTTTAAAACTATCAAAAGGAAATTTAGATAAAATAAAATCAAGATAAGCATTAATATCATTTTGAGCACGAATAGCAAAAGTTTTAAATCAATCATTAACATTAGGTCATGTCTGTATATATTGCTGTGGGGTTTCTGTAATTTTTCCAGTTAATGGATATCAGTTATTATAATTTTCAAGACTGACATCAGTTCAAAGTTTATTAATCATAATTTATCATTCCTTAAAAAATGCTTTTTTATAATGCTTAGTTTTTGTTTTAGTTTTTCTATGTGATATATGGATAATTTCTTTTTGTAACTTTTTCTTACCTTTTTTTACAACTTGACTATATGCAAATTTTTCTAAATGATGTAATAGTCCAGTGCCAAATAAAGTATTAACTGAAAATTTTAAACCAACACTTTTAAATGATTTATTAATATTTTCAATAGGATTATTAATAACATTTACTACTTTATGATAAGTTCTTACTATTCTAAATATTTCTCTATATACTTTAAAACTATCTCTAATTACTTGTTGAACCACTGGTGGAGCAAATGCTATTGCTTTTAATCATTTATTATGATTAACACCATAACCAATGTATCAACCACTATATCAACGATATCAATGGAATGGATGTATTTGAGTAACAAAAGTTTCTGCTTTAAGAATACTATCAACAACTGTAATTGGTTTATATTTAGTATTGCGATGATAAATAGTAATTGCACATTTATCTAATGATAAAGGTTGAATTTTACAACCCATAAATACTGGTGAATTTAATGGAATTAATTGTGCATGTTTAATTGCTCTTTTTTCTGCACTAGTAAATAAATCAGTTGTTTTTTCTTTTAATTTATTAATTTTTTCAAATGCTTGTTTTTCCAACTTTTCAAATTTTTCTTGTAATTTATATATACTTTCTCGTAATTTTTCAAAATATGGTGTATTTTTTCAAAATTTATTTAAACCTTTTTTTAAATAAAATCTAATATCCAAATATTTAAACAATTTATTTGCATTTAAAACAATCTTATGAATTGAACTTTTTTTAAAATCAAATTTAATAGCATTAGCACGAATTTTTTGTAAATCCAAAATTAAAGTTTTTCCATATCTATTTTCTGTGTGTATTGTATGAACTAAATTTAATCAATCATGTTGGTTCATAGATAATACTTTTTTTAAATCAGTATTATATTTTTTTAAAAAATTATTTGCTTTTTCAATATCTTTAATTTTAAATTTAGGAGTTAATTGTGGACTTAATTTTATTAATGTATTTTGTAATAATAAGTAATTTTTTAACTCCTGTGCTTCTAATTTTTGAAAATTATTTTTATATTGTCTTTCAGCAACATAACCTAAATCTCGTAATACTGTTTCACGATTAGGAGTAAAACTATAATTCATTAAATAACGTTTATTACCAATAATTTTATCTGTTAAAATTTCTTTTCCACTTACTTGACTAATAATTTCTTGTAAGTTTTTTGCTTCTTTAATACCAACTTGTTCTAATGTTTTAGTTTCTTGTGCTAGTTTAATAAATTTAGTTGTGCGATAACCACGACTAATTTTATTAAGTCCTGCAAATGCCGGTAATAAATTAAAGAAAGTATTTAATGATGTTACATTTCCTTTTAAATAATCATAAACTTGATTAATAGTAAAATCAGTTAAAAACTCTACACCAACAGCACTAATACTAGCAATTAAATCACTTGCACCTAATCCAAGTGCAAAACTTTCACTTAATCCACCAGTAAAAGGAGCAAGTGCTACTGCTATAACTTGTACACCAATCATTTCTAAAATTTCTCATCAAAAACTTTTATTTTCTTGTTGTTTACTTGTTCTAGTATGTTTTGGTTTATTTATGTTTAAAAGTATTGCTGTACTAGTTGTACCAATTGGCATGATATTAATTTCCTTTATTTAAGAGTTATTTTAATTGGATTTGTTGAACCTTTATAATTTAAATCATTAACATTTGCAGCAATAGTTATATATAAGTCACCTGCTTTTTGTTTTTGATTACTTACATTAGTTTTTCCTTGTGCATCACTAAAATATTTAATAGTTGGATTTGTTAAATTTGGATTTAATGATTTAAGTTCATTAGTACTTTTTATTTCTGTATTTAATTCATTGTTATTGTTATTAACATTTGCAGTAATATTTGTTGTTAAAACTGTAATTTTAGTTTTTAAATCATTTTTTTCTGTTTTAATAACTCCACATAACATTCATCTTGATGTTGTTTCATTATTAGAAATATATGGGATTGCTTCTCCAACAACTTCACCAGCAACTTTATATGCTCTTCCTGCTTTATCATCTTTAATAAAATCTACATAAATAACTGTATTTTCTATCATGTATCTTTTCATTGCTCTTGGTGTTGCTAAAATAAAGGTCATTAATTGTTGTTCATTTTTATCATTAGTAAAAATCATATAGTCATCAAGAACGATTTCACATAATACGCCTTTTACATATAAATTATTTCCATTTAAACGTAATTGTTGTGCCAACTGATTATCGGTAATTAAACCTTTATTATCTGCTAAATAAACTAAACTATCATAAAGACCATTAGTAATAAAAAATTTACTATTTGCAATATTTCTAAATTGAAACAAAGTATTTCAAGCAGATAACATTGATTTTAAATAGCCTACTGGTGTTGTATCTTCAATATCGATTTTAGTAGCAAATTTTGCAATTGCTTGTGTATCATCAATTGCCAATTTATCTGCTAAATCATTTGCAACTTCATATTGCATACTATCTAATAAATTTTGTCCATTATTTGCTTTTAAATCTACATCTGCAATAATTTCTCCTGCAAGATATTTTTTAGTTATTTTTTTACTAATTTTATCTGTATCAACATATGGTAATTCATATCTTTTACTTTTATCATCCCAAGCAATAATTTTTACTTCCGGTTTTTTTGGTTTTTTAACAATAAACTCAATATTTACTGAGTCAACAATTTCAGTAGGAAAAAAGTTTGCCCATGGACTATTTGAAATTTTAAAAAACTCTATAAATTCTGGTGCTTCTACTAATCTCTCTGTATTGTCTAAATTTTGATTAAATGGTACTGACATTTTATTTCTTCCTTTCGTTTATAAATAATTTTTCTTTTTATAATTAATTAAAAAATTTTCTTTATCATTTGTTTTATTATTAATAATTATTTGTTTATTACCACCTGTATTAATTGTTTGTTTAAATACTGGTTGTTCTTTAATCATTTTTTTAATAGTTTCTTCAATTTTTGAATTTTCTAGATTACTTGTTTTAAATTTTAAAAAATCATAAAATTCAGTTTTAACTTGATATTTTTTAAATATAGCTAACTAAAGTAATGTTTACTCATAAATAATGTAAAATAATAATATGTAATTTAAACAATTCTTGCACTTACAAGTATAATTCAGCAATAATTAAAATAGATTAGGAAGATTAAATTATGCCAAAACCATACAGTGAGGACTTACGAAGAAAAGTAATAGAAGTTTATGAAAGTAAAAACATGAAAATTAAAGAAATTTGTAAAGTGTTCAATATCACTAGAAAGACTTTATTTTTATGAAGAAAAAGAAAGCAAAAAACCGGAAATATAAAACCAATTTTGAATTATCAAAAAGGACATAGCCACAAAATAAAGGATTTAGATGAATTAAAAAATTATTTAGCAGAAAATAAAGATGTTACAGTTCAAAAAGTAATTGAAAAATTTGGTGATATGACAAAAGAAACAGTTTATAACTATTTCAAAAAACTAAATTATACATATAAAAAAAACTTTTCTATATGAACAAAGAGATAAAAATAAACAAGAAGATTTTTTAAAAGAAATAGCGAAAATAATGAATGAAGATTTGGTATATATTGATGAATCTGGAATTGATGATAATGAATTTTATAAATATGGTTGGTCTGAAAAAGGTAAAAGATTATTTGATAATAAACCTGCATATAAAATAAAGAGAATGAGTATAATTGGTGCACTAAATAAAGGTAAATTAAAAGCTCTATGAGCATTTGAAGGACATTGCAATAGTAAAATTTTTGAATCATATGTTAAAAATATACTAATTCCAGTATTAAAGTGTGGACAAATTATAGTTTTAGATAATGCGACGTTTCATAAATCTAAAGCAACAAAACAATTAATTGAAAATGCTGGATGCAAACTATTATTTCTTCCACCATATTCTCCTAATTTAAATCCAATTGAACATTTTTGATTTGCTATAAAACATAATATAAGAACCTGTTTAGAATCTTTTTAATAAAATTGAAATAAAGGAAAGAGCAACCATTTGTAAACTAGTATTTAGTTTTCTTTCACAATTTTTTCATAATCTTCTGCATTTTTCTAATCATGCAAAGCTTCGTTCTACAACTCATCTTTTTGGTAGTACTACAAAAGAATGTAATTCATTACGTTTTACAACTTCAACATTTGCATTTATGATTGTTTTGATTGCAGAAGCAAATTTTTCACCAGTATAGCCAGCATCTACTATTATTTTTTGAACTGTAGAAAGATTTTCTTTTTCACTTTTAATCATTATGATAGCACTATTACGATCTGTTTTTTCTGCTGTAGTTATGTAAATTGCATGTGGTAAACCTTGCGTATCAACTGCAATATGACGTTTTATTCCTGAAATCTTTTTACCAGCATCATAACCTTTATTTTCAGTAGTATCTGTATTTTTAACACTTTGCGAATCAATTATACAAAAACTAGTTTTTTCTTTTCGATGATTCTTAATACGAATCTTTTTAACTAATTTTTTTTAAAATTAATTGCAATACACTAGGTTCTTTATCATTGTTTTTACTTCAAATTTGGAAATAATAATATACAGTTTGTCATTTTGGAAAATTTTTTGGTAACATTCTTCATTGACAACCACTTTTTAATACATATAAAACTGCACAAAACACTTCATATAAATCTAAATTTCTTGGTTTTGTTTTCTTTTTGCTGTTTTCTAAAGTTGATTTTATGTTCTCAAATTGTTCTTTAGTAACATGACTTGGATAATTTTTATGCATATATACCTCTTATTTTAAAATATATAGTAATTTTACATTATTTTCTAAAAGATTCTAAACAGGTTCTAAGAAAAATATTACCAAATTATTGACCAAATATTAAAAACGCGATTGATTTTGTTTTTCAAGATATGAGTAAACATTACTTTAGTTAGCTATATATTAATCATTTCTTTTTCTTTAATTTCTTGATTAAGTTTATTTAACTTATTTTCTGCTTCATTAACTTTATTTTCTATTTCTTGTTGAGCATTATTTTCAGTTAAAGGTTCAGTTGTTTGTTGAACATTATCTTCATTTTCTAACATTTAATATTCTCCTAATCTTATCCCAATAATCAATCTTTAACTAATTGTGGCATTTCACTTATTAGTTTTTTATAATCTTTAACTGCATTTTCTAATATATCAATATCAGAAAATTTAAAACAATTTCCTATATCTAAATCAAAATCTCTATCAATTTTGATATTATTTTTTATATATTTTTCATTAAATTCAATTTTTGTCATATTATTTTTCTCCTTTATTAATCTTTTCATTTAATTTTTCTAATTTTTTTTGATGTTTGATAATTTTATTATTTGCTCTAACATGTTTTGGAGTTGTGATAAATCTTTTTAATAAAACAATAATTTCTCTGCAAATTAATGTTCCAACACTTGTTCCAATAATTATTAATTCATGTAAAAATTCTTTCATTTCAATATTTTCCTTTCAACTATTTATTTTTTTATTTCTAATTATTAATCAAATTGACCACCATTAATTCTTTCAATCATTGATTGTAAATTACTTATAATTTCTACTAATACAGATATTTCTTTATTGAATTCTTCTATTTTTTCTTTATATATAGCTAACTAAAGTAATGTTTACTCATATCTTGAAAAACAAAATCAATCGCGTTTTTAATATTTGGTCAATAATTTGGTAATATTTTTCTTATATTATGTTTTATAGCAAATCAAAAATGTTCAATTGGATTTAAATTAGGAGAATATGGTGGAAGAAATAATAGTTTGCATCCAGCATTTTCAATTAATTGTTTTGTTGCTTTAGATTTATGAAACGTCGCATTATCTAAAACTATAATTTGTCCACACTTTAATACTGGAATTAGTATATTTTTAACATATGATTCAAAAATTTTACTATTGCAATGTCCTTCAAATGCTCATAGAGCTTTTAATTTACCTTTATTTAGTGCACCAATTATACTCATTCTCTTTATTTTATATGCAGGTTTATTATCAAATAATCTTTTACCTTTTTCAGACCAACCATATTTATAAAATTCATTATCATCAATTCCAGATTCATCAATATATACCAAATCTTCATTCATTATTTTCGCTATTTCTTTTAAAAAATCTTCTTGTTTATTTTTATCTCTTTGTTCATATAGAAAAGTTTTTTTTATATGTATAATTTAGTTTTTTGAAATAGTTATAAACTGTTTCTTTTGTCATATCACCAAATTTTTCAATTACTTTTTGAACTGTAACATCTTTATTTTCTGCTAAATAATTTTTTAATTCATCTAAATCCTTTATTTTGTGGCTATGTCCTTTTTGATAATTCAAAATTGGTTTTATATTTCCGGTTTTTTGCTTTCTTTTTCTTCATAAAAATAAAGTCTTTCTAGTGATATTGAACACTTTACAAATTTCTTTAATTTTCATGTTTTTACTTTCATAAACTTCTATTACTTTTCTTCGTAAGTCCTCACTATATGGTTTTGGCATAATTTAATCTTCCTAATCTATTTTAATTATTGCTGAATTATACTTGTAAGTGCAAGAATTGTTTAAATTACATATTATTATTTTACATTATTTATGAGTAAACATTACTTTCGTTAGCTATATTTTTATTTCCTGATTATAATATTCAAGTAATTTTTCTTTATTCATCAATTATTCACCTCCTTTATAAACTCATGTGATTATAATCTCAATTTAATGAAGTATTATCATGATTTAATGGTACTTCACTCATATTATCACTACCATATTGACTAGTTGTTTCACTATTAATTGTGAATCTATTATCATTTATTAATCTTGCAGTTTCATTATTAAATGGTGTTTCTTGCATTTCTTCAATATGATTTGTAGTTTCCATAGGTAGTAAATTATGAATAATTTCACTTGCACCAGCAATTATGGTAGGTATTGCATAAGCATTATTAAAATCATTATTTATACCCATTGCTACACCACTACTAATCAAACATCCACCAGTAGCCATATTACAAACCTTTCTTATTTTTTCAAATTTATTAGGTATTAACTCAGTTAATCCACTAATAAGATTTGATATACCATAAGCATTTAATGAAATATAAGTATCTCAATCCATTAATGACTGATGTTCTTGTTTATTTAATAATAATCATGGAGGACCTTCTGTTGTAGTTGTAGTAGTTACTGGAATTGGTGTTGTTGGAATAATAGGATTAATATTATTTTCTGTTCATTTACTATAATTTGCTAATCCAATTGTTCCTAAACCTAATAAGATTTTTTTACTACTATTAATTAATTTAGTTTTTGTATTTGGTCTTTGATTTAAATTTCAAATATCTAAACCTAATTTTTTACCAAATAATAAACTATTAATTGAACCTAATAATGGATTATCTATTACTTGACCATAATAAGCACTTGTACCAATCATTGCACAAATTGGACTTATACCAGTTCTTATTAACTTAGTTAAAGTATAATTTGATTGTGTATTTTCGTTTGGCATTTTAATCTCCTTTATTTGCTTTTAACATTTCTCTTACAATATCTAATAAAGTATTTACTTGATAATCATATAATTCAAATTCATGAATTCTAATTTTAATTTTTTCTTTATAATCCATTTTTTTCTCCTTGTATTTCTAATTGTAATAATTTTTCTAAAACATAATCATTTTTATCAAATTCTCTAATAATTCATTTTTTTGTTTCTTTTCTATTGTTAGTACAAAGAATTAATCTTTCTATCATATTAATTAATTCTTTTTTATCTGCTCTATCAAAAATTACTTTTAAAATTTCATCTAACATATTTTATTCTCCTTTATTTGTTTTTATCAGTTCTCTTATAACATCTAATAAGGAATCTACTACATAAGAATTTAATTCAAATTCATAATTTCTAATTTTAATTTTTTCCTTTTTCATTTGTTTATTCTCCTTTAATTTGTTTTAAATCATTTAATAGTTCTATAAATTTATTCATGTATTCTGAATAACAATCAATCATTAAATAATTATCATTTCAATTAAACATTACACATGTGTCACTTGTACAAAATTCAACATTATCAATAAAAAATAATTTTTCATCTACATTTCATTTAATTAAAAATTCGCGTTTAGTCATGGTTATTCTCTTTCTATTTCTAATTTTTTAATTGTTACTTTAATTCAACCTTGATAAACATCATTATCACCAACTATTAATGCAACATTACTTTCGGAGTCAGAAACAATTATGTGTTTTGATTTAACATTTGGATATTGTCTTAAAATAATTGCTCTAATATCATTACTTGTATGAATTGCTTTTGGAAATGGTGATAATATTTCAATTTCATCTTTATTTTCAAACAAAGTAGGCAATATTATCATTAATCAAATTCTCCATTTTCAATTAATTCCTTTAAAATAAATAAAGTTACATCAGTTCTACGTTCTGGTTCTAATTTAATTAAATTATTAATATGATTAATTAGTTTTTCTTTATTCATAATTTAATCTCTCTTTCCTAACTCTTTTATTTTGTTTTTGTTTACATAAGTTATTACATTTATGAGCAAAAACTCTACCATAACCACATTTATTATTTTTTTTAATTTTTATTATCATTAGTTTTAAAACAATTTTTACAATTTGGTCAATTATAATTTTCTTTACAATCAATACACATTTTCATTATTTACTCTCCTTTGGATGTTGAAATTGAACAGCTTTACAATTATCACATCTAAATATTAATTCAATACTTACATTTTCATGTTCACATTTATTCATTAGTTATTCCTTTCATTTTTTAAATCATTTAACATTAATTGAACAAAATGCACGATTTTTTTTAATATTTAAAGTATTAAAGATTTCACCAGTTACTATAATTTCATCGTTTTTGTTTAATAAAATACAGCGTCTATAAAGTTTTGGTTTATTAAAAATTAAAGTAACATAGTTTAATCCATTTCATTGACCACGAACACTATAATATAATTCTTTATTACCTTTTTCGTAATATTTTGCTTCAATAGTGTTACTAAGTTTTACTGTTAATTTGACATAATTTGTTTTATCTTTCATTTTTATAATTTCCTTAAATAATTATCAAAAATTAATATTTTTTTATGATTTTTTAAATAATATTGAATATGTTTATAAGCATCTTGTTCATGTTTTGTTAATTTTATATTTCCTTTATAATTTTCTATTTTAGTTTTATTTTTTGGTTCACTTTCTAGATAATCTCAATTTATAACATCTTGTACTAATACCATTAATGCACCAATAATTTTAGGGGTTGCTAATGGATTAGTTAATAATTGTTTTGAACTTAAAAAGAAATTTTCTACAATAACTAATATTTTTTTATCAATAAATTTTTCTTTAATTAATTGAAATTTTTCTTTATAAATATTTTTAGTTCATAAAACAGTTAATGTATTAGACTTCTTGCGAGACTTATCTATTAAAATTTTCATTTTTAAAATATAATTAAAATTAAAAAAAGATAGGTAATTTATGATGTTTGATAAATTAAAAGCTATTAAAAATGCAGAACTATTAAGATTAACTGGTATAAATGAGATTGTTTTTAAAAAAATGATAGAAATTTTAAAAAAAGAAGAATTAAAAAAGTTTAAAAATGGTGGTACACCTAATAAATTAACTTTAGAAAATAGATTATTAATGACGTTAGAATATTGACGTGAATACCGAACATATTTTCATATTGCTAAAAGTTATGGAATTAGTGAAAGTAATTGTTATAGAAATATCAAGTGAATAGAAAATACTTTAATAAAACATCCTGATTTTCAGCAACTTAATGGAGCAAAATCATTGTTAAATAATAATTTTAAAGATAAAACAGCTATTATTGATGTTACTGAAAGCGCTATCCAACGCCCAAAAAAAGACAAAAGAAATATTATTCAGGAAAAAAGAAAAAACACACAATAAAAACACAAATTATAATTGAACAAGATAGTAAAAAAATTATAAGTTCTTATTTTTCTTGTGGTAAAAACCATGATTTTAAAATTTTAAAAGATTCAAAAGTTAAATTTTTATCACAAACAACTATTTTAGTGGATTTGGGATATCAAGGAATACAAAATATACATCCTAATGTTTTAATTCCAAAAAGAAAATCAAAGAAAATTCCTTTAACTAGAGAAGAAAAGAAAAATAATAAACAAATTTCAAAAATGAGAGTTGTTATAGAAAATATTTTTGCTATACTGAAAAAATTTAAAATTATTAGTGAAAAATATCGAAATAGAAGAAAAAGATTTGCTTTAAGATTTAATTTAATAGCTTCAATTTATAATTTACAACTTTTAAATTAAAAATCTTCAAAAATTTAATATTTTAAATTTTGTTATTTTAAATAATAATTTTTGTTCTATTTTAATGAAGAAAAAATAAGACATATTTTGAATAATAATTTTTAATAAATATTAAAAGTGTTATTAAAATAAAATTTTAAATTTAAAAACTATGATAATAATCACAGTTTTGCAAGAAGTCTATTGAATGTTTCATTAAAAACAATATTATTAGTTTCACTTGAATATATAACCATTCCATTATTACCAATTCCAGCAGGGTCAATTCCAATAATTAAGTCATATTGCATTAATTAAGTTAACCTCTAATAACTGTTTTAATAATTTCTAAATCACAATTACATCAACAATATTTACATTCTTCAATAAATTCTTTATGACCACAAACTAAATTATATTTTTGTAAACTATCAATAAGTTTAATTAATCCTACTCTATATTCAATATCATCACTATCCGTTATGCAAATCGTTCCTCTTTTAGTTAAATATTCTTTATCCATACTTATACCTCCTACTTAACCTAATATTTAAAATACAGTCATAACAAATTGCTTTATTATTTTTGTCTCTTAAAAAGTTTTGTCTTGTTTTTATATCATTAGTATTAAAGAATAAATAATCTAATTTATGTTGTTTACATGTTCAACAAAAATACTTTTTCATAATAGTTCTTTCTAATATATTCTTTATGCTACAAGCAACAGAATATATTAGGAAAGGATTATTATGCAAATAGAATTTAAAAAAGAACAAATTGTTAAAGATAAACCACAATCTATTCTTATTGATTATGTTGAATATAAATTATCACTTCCAAAATGAATGATTAAAAATAATTCTTTTATTATTGATAACAGTTACACATATTGAGTTTTTAATTTAGAAAATATTAAAAGAGAACTAAATGGTAATGAATTAATAAAATTATTAGAACCATATATTAAAGACCAAAAAATAACTGTTAATAAACCAACGGCTCCAAAAGAATATTATCTTAATGATATAAAACTTGAACCACTAACATTTTATGAACAGCATAATAGTTGATTTATGGGTGAAATAACTGATAACAAAACTAAAATTACTAATCCTTGTTTTAAATATAACATTACGTGAGAAGAAAACAGAAAAGGTTTTAAAATAAATAATCCATATAATCATAATGATTTACCAATTAATTATATAGTTACTTCTTATAAAGAAATTTCAATTCATAATGAAAAAGTATTTTTGTTGAACATGTAAACAAAATAAATTAGATTATTTATTCTTTAATACTAATGATATAAAAACAAGAAAATATTTTTTAAGAGATAAAAATAGTAAAGCAATTTGTTATGACTGTATTTTAAATGTTAGGTTAAGTAGGAGGTATAAATATGAATAAACAAAAACCATTTTCTTATAAAGACGAAGAAATTATTAATAAATATAATAAAAAACGTAATCAAGAAATAACAAAAGAACATTTAAATAATATAGAAAAATTAAGAGAAATTTTTAAAAAAGAAGTAATTAATCAATATAAGGAAAATTTAATTTGTTCATTAAATATATTTTTGGGTCATTATATAGATGAATTTAAAAAAGAAGAAGATACATTTTATTTAAATAAATTAAAAGGTTCAATTGATATTATTCAAGTTTTAATTAATAAAATAAAATCCAATGAATTTGATTAATAATGCAATATGACTTAATTATTGGAATTGACCCCGCTGGAATTGGTAATAATGGAATTGTTATATATTCAAATGAAACTAATAATATTGTTTTTAATGAAACATTCAAAACTAAAACAGTTTTAGAAAGTAAATATATATATAAAGAATATTTTAAATTAATTAAAAAACAATTTATTAATCAAAAAATATTAGTTATTGTAGAAAATTTCTTTTTAAGCTCAAAACAATTATTAACTAATCCATTAGCAACACCCAAAATTATTGGTGCATTAATGGTATTAGTACAAGATGTTATGAACTGAGATTATTTAGAAAGTGAACCAAAAAATAAAACTAAAATAGAAAATTATAAAGGAAATATAAAATTAACAAAACATGAACAAGATGCTTATAAGCATATTCAATATTATTTAAGGAATTATAAAAATGAAAGATAAAGCAAATTATGTCAAATTAACAGTAAAACTGAGTAACACTATTGAAGCAAAATATTACGAAAAAGGTAATAAAGAATTATATTATAGTGTTCGTGGTCAATGAAATGGATTAAACTACGTTACTTTAATTTTTAATAACCCAAAACTTTATAGACGCTGTATTTTATTAAACAAAAATGATGAAATTATTGTAACTGGTCAAATATTTAACACTTTAAACATTCCTAAAAATCGTGCATTTTGTTCAATAAATGTTAAATGATTTAAAAAATGAAAGGAATAAAAATGAATAAATGTAAACAATGTAAGAAAAGAATATGGTTAAGTAAAAATTGATGTATGAAATGCTTAGAAATAATGGTTAATAATTTAACTAAAAATAAGGAGAATTTGATTAATGAAGTGTAAATTAGATTGTAATAATGAACAATATATATTAGAAAAATACGAAAATGGAAGTCTAGAATCATTGTATTGTCTAAATCATTATATGAAAAAAAATGGTGAATTTGATAATGAATAAAGAAAAATTAATTGAAGATTTAGAAGAACGAATAACATGACTTACAAATGAAATATCTAATGTTAAATATTTTAAACAAATAGAATTTTATATATGAGAAAAAATATGTTTAAAAAATCTATTAATTAAAATTGAACAAGGAGAATTTGAATAATGATAATATTACCTACTTTGTTTGAAAATAAAGATGAAATTGAAATATTATCACCATTTCCAAAAGCAATTCATACAAGTAATGATATTAGAGCAATTATTTTAAGACAATATCCAAATGTTAAATCAAAACACATAATTGTTTCTGACCCCGAAAGTAATGTTGCATTAATAGTTGGTGATAATGATGTTTATCAAGGTTGAATTAAAGTAACAATTAAAAAATTAGAAATAGAAAGAGAATAACCATGACTAAACGCGAATTTTTAATTAAATGAAATGTAGATGAAAAATTATTTTTTATTGATAATGTTGAATTTTGTACAAGTGACACATGTGTAATGTTTAATTGAAATGATAATTATTTAATGATTGATTGTTATTCAGAATACATGAATAAATTTATAGAACTATTAAATGATTTAAAACAAATTAAAGGAGAATAAACAAATGAAAAAGGAAAAAAATAAAATTAGAAATTATGAATTTGAATTAAATTCTTATGTAGTAGATTCCTTATTAGATGTTATAAGAGAACTGATAAAAACAAATAAAGGAGAATAAAATATGTTAGATGAAATTTTAAAAGTAATTTTTGATAGAGCAGATAAAAAAGAATTAATTAATATGATAGAAAGATTAATTCTTTGTACTAACAATAGAAAAGAAACAAAAAAATGAATTATTAGAGAATTTGATAAAAATGATTATGTTTTAGAAAAATTATTACAATTAGAAATACAAGGAGAAAAAAATGGATTATAAAGAAAAAATTAAAATTAGAATTCATGAATTTGAATTATATGATTATCAAGTAAATACTTTATTAGATATTGTAAGAGAAATGTTAAAAGCAAATAAAGGAGATTAAAATGCCAAACGAAAATACACAATCAAATTATACTTTAACTAAGTTAATAAGAACTGGTATAAGTCCAATTTGTGCAATGATTGGTACAAGTGCTTATTATGGTCAAGTAATAGATAATCCATTATTAGGTTCAATTAATAGTTTATTATTTGGTAAAAAATTAGGTTTAGATATTTGAAATTTAAATCAAAGACCAAATACAAAAACTAAATTAATTAATAGTAGTAAAAAAATCTTATTAGGTTTAGGAACAATTGGATTAGCAAATTATAGTAAATGAACAGAAAATAATATTAATCCTATTATTCCAACAACACCAATTCCAGTAACTACTACAACTACAACAGAAGGTCCTCCATGATTATTATTAAATAAACAAGAACATCAGTCATTAATGGATTGAGATACTTATATTTCATTAAATGCTTATGGTATATCAAATCTTATTAGTGGATTAACTGAGTTAATACCTAATAAATTTGAAAAAATAAGAAAGGTTTGTAATATGGCTACTGGTGGATGTTTGATTAGTAGTGGTGTAGCAATGGGTATAAATAATGATTTTAATAATGCTTATGCAATACCTACCATAATTGCTGGTGCAAGTGAAATTATTCATAATTTACTACCTATGGAAACTACAAATCATATTGAAGAAATGCAAGAAACACCATTTAATAATGAAACTGCAAGATTAATAAATGATAATAGATTCACAATTAATAGTGAAACAACTAGTCAATATGGTAGTGATAATATGAGTGAAGTACCATTAAATCATGATAATACTTCATTAAATTGAGATTATAATCACATGAGTTTATAAAGGAGGTGAATAATTGATGAATAAAGAAAAATTACTTGAATATTATAATCAGGAAATAAAAATATATAAAGAAAAAATAGAAGAATTCAATAAAGAAATATCTGTATTAGTAGAAATTATAAGTAATTTACAATCAATGATTGAAAGAATTAATGGTGGTCAATTTGATTAATAATTAGAAATAAAAAAATAAATAGTTGAAAGGAAAATATTGAAATGAAAGAATTTTTACATGAATTAATAATTATTGGAACAAGTGTTGGAACATTAATTTGCAGAGAAATTATTGTTTTATTAAAAAGATTTATCACAACTCCAAAACATGTTAGAGCAAATAATAAAATTATCAAACATCAAAAAAAATTAGAAAAATTAAATGAAAAGATTAATAAAGGAGAAAAATAATATGACAAAAATTGAATTTAATGAAAAATATATAAAAAATAATATCAAAATTGATAGAGATTTTGATTTAGATATAGGAAATTGTTTTAAATTTTCTGATATTGATATATTAGAAAATGCAGTTAAAGATTATAAAAAACTAATAAGTGAAATGCCACAATTAGTTAAAGATTGATTATTGGGATAAGATTAGGAGAATATTAAATGTTAGAAAATGAAGATAATGTTCAACAAACAACTGAACCTTTAACTGAAAATAATGCTCAACAAGAAATAGAAAATAAAGTTAATGAAGCAGAAAATAAGTTAAATAAACTTAATCAAGAAATTAAAGAAAAAGAAATGATTAATATATTTAAAAAATATCAAGTTAAAACTGAATTTTATGATTTTTTAAAATTTAAAACAAGTAATCTAGAAAATTCAAAAATTGAAGAAACTATTAAAAAAATGATTAAAGAACAACCAGTATTTAAACAAACAATTAATACAGGTGGTAATAAACAAATAATTATTAATAATAAAACAAATGATAAAGAAAATTTTTTAATTAATTATAAAAAGAAAAATTATTTATAAACGAAAGGAAGAAATAAAATGTCAGTACCATTTAATCAAAATTTAGACAATACAGAGAGATTAGTAGAAGCACCAGAATTTATAGAGTTTTTTAAAATTTCAAATAGTCCATGGGCAAACTTTTTTCCTACTGAAATTGTTGACTCAGTAAATATTGAGTTTATTGTTAAAAAACCAAAAAAACCGGAAGTAAAAATTATTGCTTGGGATGATAAAAGTAAAAGATATGAATTACCATATGTTGATACAGATAAAATTAGTAAAAAAATAACTAAAAAATATCTTGCAGGAGAAATTATTGCAGATGTAGATTTAAAAGCAAATAATGGACAAAATTTATTAGATAGTATGCAATATGAAGTTGCAAATGATTTAGCAGATAAATTGGCAATTGATGATACACAAGCAATTGCAAAATTTGCTACTAAAATCGATATTGAAGATACAACACCAGTAGGCTATTTAAAATCAATGTTATCTGCTTGAAATACTTTGTTTCAATTTAGAAATATTGCAAATAGTAAATTTTTTATTACTAATGGTCTTTATGATAGTTTAGTTTATTTAGCAGATAATAAAGGTTTAATTACCGATAATCAGTTGGCACAACAATTACGTTTAAATGGAAATAATTTATATGTAAAAGGCGTATTATGTGAAATCGTTCTTGATGACTATATGATTTTTACTAATGATAAAAATGAACAACAATTAATGACCTTTATTTTAGCAACACCAAGAGCAATGAAAAGATACATGATAGAAAATACAGTTATTTATGTAGATTTTATTAAAGATGATAAAGCAGGAAGAGCATATAAAGTTGCTGGTGAAGTTGTTGGAGAAGCAATCCCATATATTTCTAATAATGAAACAACATCAAGATGAATGTTATGTGGAGTTATTAAAACAGAAAAAAATGATTTAAAAACTAAAATTACAGTTTTAACAACAAATATTACTGCAAATGTTAATAACAATAACAATGAATTAAATACAGAAATAAAAAGTACTAATGAACTTAAATCATTAAATCCAAATTTAACAAATCCAACTATTAAATATTTTAGTGATGCACAAGGAAAAACTAATGTAAGTAATCAAAAACAAAAAGCAGGTGACTTATATATAACTATTGCTGCAAATGTTAATGATTTAAATTATAAAGGTTCAACAAATCCAATTAAAATAACTCTTAAATAAAGGAAATTAATATCATGCCAATTGGTACAACTAGTACAGCAATACTTTTAAACATAAATAAACCAAAACATACTAGAACAAGTAAACAACAAGAAAATAAAAGTTTTTGATGAGAAATTTTAGAAATGATTGGTGTACAAGTTATAGCAGTAGCACTTGCTCCTTTTACTGGTGGATTAAGTGAAAGTTTTGCACTTGGATTAGGTGCAAGTGATTTAATTGCTAGTATTAGTGCTGTTGGTGTAGAGTTTTTAACTGATTTTACTATTAATCAAGTTTATGATTATTTAAAAGGAAATGTAACATCATTAAATACTTTCTTTAATTTATTACCGGCATTTGCAGGACTTAATAAAATTAGTCGTGGTTATCGCACAACTAAATTTATTAAACTAGCACAAGAAACTAAAACATTAGAACAAGTTGGTATTAAAGAAGCAAAAAACTTACAAGAAATTATTAGTCAAGTAAGTGGAAAAGAAATTTTAACAGATAAAATTATTGGTAATAAACGTTATTTAATGAATTATAGTTTTACTCCTAATCGTGAAACAGTATTACGAGATTTAGGTTATGTTGCTGAAAGACAATATAAAAATAATTTTCAAAAATTAGAAGCACAGGAGTTAAAAAATTACTTATTATTACAAAATACATTAATAAAATTAAGTCCACAATTAACTCCTAAATTTAAAATTAAAGATATTGAAAAAGCAAATAATTTTTTAAAAAAATATAATACTGATTTAAAAAAAGTATTATCTATGAACCAACATGATTGATTAAATTTAGTTCATACAATACACACAGAAAATAGATATGGAAAAACTTTAATTTTGGATTTACAAAAAATTCGTGCTAATGCTATTAAATTTGATTTTAAAAAAAGTTCAATTCATAAGATTGTTTTAAATGCAAATAAATTGTTTAAATATTTGGATATTAGATTTTATTTAAAAAAAGGTTTAAATAAATTTTGAAAAAATACACCATATTTTGAAAAATTACGAGAAAGTATATATAAATTACAAGAAAAATTTGAAAAGTTGGAAAAACAAGCATTTGAAAAAATTAATAAATTAAAAGAAAAAACAACTGATTTATTTACTAGTGCAGAAAAAAGAGCAATTAAACATGCACAATTAATTCCATTAAATTCACCAGTATTTATGGGTTGTAAAATTCAACCTTTATCATTAGATAAATGTGCAATTACTATTTATCATCGCAATACTAAATATAAACCAATTACAGTTGTTGATAGTATTCTTAAAGCAGAAACTTTTGTTACTCAAATACATCCATTCCATTGATATCGTTGATATAGTGGTTGATACATTGGTTATGGTGTTAATCATAATAAATGATTAAAAGCAATAGCATTTGCTCCACCAGTGGTTCAACAAGTAATTAGAGATAGTTTTAAAGTATATAGAGAAATATTTAGAATAGTAAGAACTTATCATAAAGTAGTAAATGTTATTAATAATCCTATTGAAAATATTAATAAATCATTTAAAAGTGTTGGTTTAAAATTTTCAGTTAATACTTTATTTGGCACTGGACTATTACATCATTTAGAAAAATTTGCATATAGTCAAGTTGTAAAAAAAGGTAAGAAAAAGTTACAAAAAGAAATTATCCATATATCACATAGAAAAACTAAAACAAAAACTAAGCATTATAAAAAAGCATTTTTTAAGGAATGATAAATTATGATTAATAAACTTTGAACTGATGTCAGTCTTGAAAATTATAATAACTGATATCCATTAACTGGAAAAATTACAGAAACCCCACAGCAATATATACAGACATGACCTAATGTTAATGATTGATTTAAAACTTTTGCTATTCGTGCTCAAAATGATATTAATGCTTATCTTGATTTTATTTTATCTAAATTTCCTTTTGATAGTTTTAAAGATGAATTAATTAAAGAAACATTAAGAGATATGGTTTATGTAATGGTTGAACATTGAGTATTTAATCGTACACCAATTGAATTTAATGTTGATGCTACTATTCAATTTAATAATGGTAGTCAATTTAGTGCAAATAGTACTCCTACGATTAATGTTTGAGATTTAGCACCTAGTAGAATGAAAATATGAGCAAGATTAACAGAATTAAAACAAATATTTTCAAGTTATAATGATGATGAAATAGATATTGAAAAAATTGACTTAAAAGCATTTTATACTAGAAATCAAGTTGATGAATTAATTGAACAACAAAAAGAATTTACATTATCAAAACAAATTAAATTATATGATGATTTAGTTGATGATAATGAAAATGAAATATATAGAGGTCCTGTTAGTAAATTTGTTAATAAAGGTTATGTTGCAACAGATTATGATAAAGAAACTGAAACAATGATTTTAGATTGACCAGATGAAATTGGAACATTACCACCAGAAGCATTACAAAATAATCCACAAATTGGTGATTATACACATGCACCAACTTGTGATTTTTCTGCTAAACAACAAAAACGAATTACTACAAATGAAAATGAAATTACCAAATTAAATACTGAATTAATTAAAGCAAATGAAAATATTAATGATGTTAAAAATAATTGATTTAATATTGAAACTAGTCCTTTATGAAAGAAAGTTAAAAATGAAAATATTAAAACAGATACATGATGTATTATTGATTGAACATATTATTTTATCGATAGTAAACAACTTATTATAAGTAATAATAAATTAACTAAATCTAATATAAGAATTACTAATAGTCAAATAGAACAAAAGCAAATAATAATTGAAAATATTGATGTTAATATTGATAAAGTAACATTATTATATGATGTTGATTTAATAAAGTTTATTGCTACTAATAACACAAAAAAGTATAAACCAATAATTCATAATATATATCAATATCAAGGAATAGGTACACCAACTGAATTTATAGCAGAAGAAAATACTGAACGTGATTATTATACAAAACTAGAAACTAATAATTTATTAGATAAAAAACAAAATAAATTAATTGCTGGTGAAAATATTAAGATTGATGAAAAAACTAATACTATTAGTACTACTGGTGGTAAAGCTGATTTATCTGATTATTATAAAAAAGAAGAAGTAAATAAAAAATTAGAAGATACAAAAGCATTATTTCCAATTGCTTTTTCTATGAATGCTATTGGTCAAGAAATTCCTACTTTAGAAACTGAACATAAAACTATTGTTGATGCTATTAATCAAAATAAAAATAATATTGATAAAAAACAAGATAAAGAAAATTGAGTTGTAATAGGAAAGAAAGTTGATAATAGAACATGAGATAATTTTAATATTGACCTTAATAAAACATATCGTGTATTTATAACATGACACAGAAATGCACCTGAGCAAAATGGTTATCCATTAATGTTATTGTTTAAATCAGCAAAAGCAGTTGGAACTGGTACATGAACTCTTTTAATTGGTAAAATTGATAATAAAGATGCTTCTTTAATTCTTAAGGCTGATTATACTAAATCTACTAATAAATGAAGTTTATTTATTAAATGTGAAATTGATGGTGGTGCTATATTTAGTTTTGAAGAATTAAAAGAAAATACTTATCAAATTACTAGTAATACATTAGATATTACTTCACCAAGTGTAATTAATATAGATAAACCAATTAAAATTAGTTCAAAAAGTTTAGAAACTAATGAAATAGAAGAAAATATTTGAGATATTGAATTAAAAAATAATCCAACACCAATTCCAAGTGGTTCAAATTGAAAAGAAGTAGGAACAAGAGAAAAAAATAAATGAGATAATTGACAAATTACTTATGATTTTCAAGAGAATAAACATTATAGAGTTTATTATTCTTGAAGTATATATAGCTAACTAAAGTAATGTTTACTCATATCTTGAAAAACAAAATCAATCGCGTTTTTAATATTTGGTCAATAATTTGGTAATATTTTTCTTATATTATGTTTTATAGCAAATCAAAAATGTTCAATTGGATTTAAATTAGGAGAATATGGTGGAAGAAATAATAGTTTGCATCCAGCATTTTCAATTAATTGTTTTGTTGCTTTAGATTTATGAAACGTCGCATTATCTAAAACTATAATTTGTCCACACTTTAATACTGGAATTAGTATATTTTTAACATATGATTCAAAAATTTTACTATTGCAATGTCCTTCAAATGCTCATAGAGCTTTTAATTTACCTTTATTTAGTGCACCAATTATACTCATTCTCTTTATTTTATATGCAGGTTTATTATCAAATAATCTTTTACCTTTTTCAGACCAACCATATTTATAAAATTCATTATCATCAATTCCAGATTCATCAATATATACCAAATCTTCATTCATTATTTTCGCTATTTCTTTTAAAAAATCTTCTTGTTTATTTTTATCTCTTTGTTCATATAGAAAAGTTTTTTTTATATGTATAATTTAGTTTTTTGAAATAGTTATAAACTGTTTCTTTTGTCATATCACCAAATTTTTCAATTACTTTTTGAACTGTAACATCTTTATTTTCTGCTAAATAATTTTTTAATTCATCTAAATCCTTTATTTTGTGGCTATGTCCTTTTTGATAATTCAAAATTGGTTTTATATTTCCGGTTTTTTGCTTTCTTTTTCTTCATAAAAATAAAGTCTTTCTAGTGATATTGAACACTTTACAAATTTCTTTAATTTTCATGTTTTTACTTTCATAAACTTCTATTACTTTTCTTCGTAAGTCCTCACTGTATGGTTTTGGCATAATTTAATCTTCCTAATCTATTTTAATTATTGCTGAATTATACTTGTAAGTGCAAGAATTGTTTAAATTACATATTATTATTTTACATTATTTATGAGTAAACATTACTTTCGTTAGCTATATAATCCAGTTTATACTATTCAAGAATTTATTATAACTGATAAAAAAATTGCTGGTGTACAAATACAAACCTTTAATGATAGTGCTAATATAGTAATTTTATCAGTTCAACATGCAAAATTGATTACTATTTATACTGTAAAAGGTAATTTAAAAGGTAATGTATGAAAATTAGAAGAATTACAGGAATAATATTATGTTTTTTAAAATTATAAAAATTATTTTAGGTTTAATTGGAGTTTTATTATCTTCTGCAACAGCAGGTTTAATTATATTTATTATAGTAAAAATTGTATTAAAAATTAATCAAATATTTTAGAAAGGTGGTGAATATTATGTTAAATCCATTTAAGAGAAAAGAAAAAAGTAATATTAGTGATAATCAAAATGAAAAAGTAAAATTTTTAAATAATAAAAATAAAAGTACACATGCTTCCATTTTAAATTATTTTGGTTTTAATGATTTTAATCATGAAACTTATTTTACTGATTTTGTAGCAGAAAATAATGCTAATTTATATAATGCTCCATTAGATATTAATAATGAAACTATTAAACAATATTTAATTAAACAAGAGTTTTATAGAAAAAATTGAAATTCTATTTTTAAATTAAGTAAATTAGGAATTAGTGGTTATTTAATTTTTATTGCTAATGATGATTTATATTTTCAAGTAGTAGATATCCAACAAAGAGTTTATGATATTACTGGTAAATTAATTCAATGTACTATTTTTTATGATAGTTATCAACAAAATGCACAAATTGTAAGATTATTTGAAGTTTATACATTAAATAATGAACAAGTAACTATTAATCGTGCAATTTATAGTATTAGTGATAATAAAAAACAATTTCCATTAGATTTTAGAACATATAGTAATAACCCTAATTTAGCACAAGAACAAACACTAAATATTAACTATATACCAATAGCAATTATGCGAAATAAAGCAAATGAGTTAGCAGATTGTGATAAAGTAATGGATAAAATTAAAGCATTAGATGTTATTTATGAACAAATTGTTTTAGAACCTGTTTAGAATCTTTTTAATAAAATTGAAATAAAGGAAAGAACAACCATTTGTAAACTAGTATTTAGTTTTCTTTCACAATTTTTTCATAATCTTCTGCATTTTTCTAATCATGCAAAGCTTCGTTCTACAACTCATCTTTTTGGTAGTACTACAAAAGAATGTAATTCATTACGTTTTACAACTTCAACATTTGCATTTATGATTGTTTTGATTGCAGAAGCAAATTTTTCACCAGTATAGCCAGCATCTACTATTATTTTTTGAACTGTAGAAAGATTTTCTTTTTCACTTTTAATCATTATGATAGCACTATTACGATCTGTTTTTTCTGCTGTAGTTATGTAAATTGCATGTGGTAAACCTTGCGTATCAACTGCAATATGACGTTTTATTCCTGAAATCTTTTTACCAGCATCATAACCTTTATTTTCAGTAGTATCTGTATTTTTAACACTTTGCGAATCAATTATACAAAAACTAGTTTTTTCTTTTCGATGATTCTTAATACGAATCTTTTTAACTAATTTTTTTTAAAATTAATTGCAATACACTAGGTTCTTTATCATTGTTTTTACTTCAAATTTGGAAATAATAATATACAGTTTGTCATTTTGGAAAATTTTTTGGTAACATTCTTCATTGACAACCACTTTTTAATACATATAAAACTGCACAAAACACTTCATATAAATCTAAATTTCTTGGTTTTGTTTTCTTTTTGCTGTTTTCTAAAGTTGATTTTATGTTCTCAAATTGTTCTTTAGTAACATGACTTGGATAATTTTTATGCATATATACCTCTTATTTTAAAATATATAGTAATTTTACATTATTTTCTAAAAGATTCTAAACAGGTTCTTATATTGTTATATCAATTGATGTAATCAAATAATTCTAATTTTAATTGGATTAATGATGTAAAATTTTTATCATTAATAAATTCGGTTTTAAAAGTTTTAAAAGTTGCTTCAGCAACAGCATTATCATAAGGACAACCTTTTTTACTTAAAGAACGGTTAATGTTGAATGCTAGTAAAAGTTTATCAAGAATTTTATTGTTAAATTCATTACCGCGATCACTATGAAATATTTGAATATCTTTTAAACAGCGATTTGATTGCATAAATGCTTGATGTACTAATGATGCATCTTTTTTAACTCCAACACTATGTCCGATAATTTCGCGGTTAAATAGGTCTATTAATAGGCAAATATAGTTTCACCTACCATTAACTTGTACATAAGTTAAATCACTAACAATAACTTCATTTTTAATCCTATTCTTAAATTTTCTATTAACAAGATTAGTTATTTGACTATCGTTAACTTTGTTATTATGATTTTTGAATGATAATTTAGTATATTTTGATATTAAATTATGTTCATTCATAATTTTTTTAATTTTTCTGCGCGATAAATAAATTTCTTGGTTTTCTAGAATTTTTTTTAATCTTCTAGTACCATAAACTTCTTTATTTTCTTTAAAAGCACTAATAACAGCTTCATCATAAATATTATTTTTGATTTTATT
The DNA here is from genome assembly GCF_964019495.1 of Spiroplasma endosymbiont of Dasysyrphus albostriatus. Classification (NCBI taxonomy): domain Bacteria; kingdom Bacillati; phylum Mycoplasmatota; class Mollicutes; order Entomoplasmatales; family Spiroplasmataceae; genus Spiroplasma; species Spiroplasma endosymbiont of Dasysyrphus albostriatus. The sequence goes on from NZ_OZ026447.1 coordinate 251,786, forward strand.
TTCTTTTTTCTTTAAATTAAAATAATATGTTGATTTAGATATTTTTAAAAAACGACACATTGTGCGAATTTTATATTTAGCTTTATTTTTGACAATAATTTCTATTTTCTGCCTATTATTAGTGCTGCTTGCTTTAAAATATCATTTTCCATTCGTAATTGCTTTAATTCTTTTCTTAATTTAATTAATTCATTTTCTTCAAAAGAACGATTATCTTTAGTTTTAAAACTTCCTGAATTACTAAATTGCTTAATTCAATTGTAAGTAGCTGCTCTTGTAACATTATATTCTTTAGCAAGGCAAGATACTGATTTGCCACTTTGATATAAAGCTACTATTTGTTTTTTAAATTCATCGGTATATGAGTTAATATTGGCCATAATTATAGTTCCTTTCTTTTAACAAATTTGTTTACTTGTCTACGTAATTAGTGTCCAATAAATTGTAACCCATCCAATAGTTTCTCAATTTAAAGAATATTGACCAACCAGTATCTTTAGTGAAGAATTAGAAAAAAATTATAAATATTGAAAATTTAATTTAAGTATTGAAGAAACAAAATTAGAAATAAATAATTCAACTAAAAAAGGACTTACTAAAGAACTAAAAAATTTACTTTGTACAGCAATTGATACATGAGTTCAAATAGAGGATATTTTTAAGCAAAGACCAAATATTTTATTTTCTAGTAATCTAGAAAAAGACAACAATATATTATTTGAATATCCAATACAAACTGTTAAAAATTCTGAAACTTTAGATCCTACATTTAAAAAGATTTTAAACATGCTTGGTCAAAATACTATTATTGAAATTGAACAAATAATAGATTTATCAATATCTGCTTCTAATAGAACTTTGATTAGAAGTATTAAAGACAATATTACAAGAAGAGCTAAAGAATCTTTTAAAAAAATTTTTAAAAATTTTACTATTAATGTTATTCCAGAAATAATAATTGATGATCAACAATTTCAAATTGTTATAAGAGCAGATGAAAAAAGACATTATGCTACATCAGTAACCAAATATCAAAGTTCTGGATTTAAAGCATTTTTATGACTAGTTATAATGTTAGAAGTTGTAAAGAACTGAGAAAAAAATAAATTTGGAAGAGTTATTTTATTAGTTGATGAGCCAGACAAAAGTTTGCATATAATATTGCAGTATGAATTAGCTAAATATTTAAAAACTAACTTTACAAGTAAAAATGGTTTATTTATTTTGTTAACATCTCATTCTCCTTTTTTAATTCCTAATTTAAAAGAGAATATATATATTGCAGATATGACTGAAAAAGGTTATACTGAGTTAACAAAGGCTGAAAATATTAACAATATTAGAAATGCAGGAATTTTTCCTTTGATTACTTTATTCCATATGGAAAAAATACAAAAGGAAATCTTTTCAACTGGCGAAAATCAAGTTAGAATTTATTATGAACTTAAAATGGATAGATCTAAAGCAATTGAAGAAGCTTTAAATGAAATAATACAAAATAAATTTGAGTACAGTATAGTTCCCATAAATTCTAATGAACGTAAGCATATTTTTGATATTCGCATAAATAATTTCTTTTCAAAACATATATAGCTAACGAAAGTAATGTTTACTCATAAATAATGTAAAATAATAATATGTAATTTAAACAATTCTTGCACTTACAAGTATAATTCAGCAATAATTAAAATAGATTAGGAAGATTAAATTATGCCAAAACCATACAGTGAGGACTTACGAAGAAAAGTAATAGAAGTTTATGAAAGTAAAAACATGAAAATTAAAGAAATTTGTAAAGTGTTCAATATCACTAGAAAGACTTTATTTTTATGAAGAAAAAGAAAGCAAAAAACCGGAAATATAAAACCAATTTTGAATTATCAAAAAGGACATAGCCACAAAATAAAGGATTTAGATGAATTAAAAAATTATTTAGCAGAAAATAAAGATGTTACAGTTCAAAAAGTAATTGAAAAATTTGGTGATATGACAAAAGAAACAGTTTATAACTATTTCAAAAAACTAAATTATACATATAAAAAAAACTTTTCTATATGAACAAAGAGATAAAAATAAACAAGAAGATTTTTTAAAAGAAATAGCGAAAATAATGAATGAAGATTTGGTATATATTGATGAATCTGGAATTGATGATAATGAATTTTATAAATATGGTTGGTCTGAAAAAGGTAAAAGATTATTTGATAATAAACCTGCATATAAAATAAAGAGAATGAGTATAATTGGTGCACTAAATAAAGGTAAATTAAAAGCTCTATGAGCATTTGAAGGACATTGCAATAGTAAAATTTTTGAATCATATGTTAAAAATATACTAATTCCAGTATTAAAGTGTGGACAAATTATAGTTTTAGATAATGCGACGTTTCATAAATCTAAAGCAACAAAACAATTAATTGAAAATGCTGGATGCAAACTATTATTTCTTCCACCATATTCTCCTAATTTAAATCCAATTGAACATTTTTGATTTGCTATAAAACATAATATAAGAAAAATATTACCAAATTATTGACCAAATATTAAAAACGCGATTGATTTTGTTTTTCAAGATATGAGTAAACATTACTTTAGTTAGCTATACATGAAATGAATGAGTTACACCAATTGCTAATTCCAGATAATTATAAAAATAAAAAAGATATTTTTTTAACAGAAAAATTTGTAAAATCTTTATTATCAGATGATATTTTAGAAAATGTTAAAAGAAAGTAAACAGGTGTTATAAGATAATGATTGATAAAGAGTTAATGATTAAAAAATTAAAAAGTCAAATAAAAGATAATGAAGAAATTGCAATTGCTTTGGAATTAGCAATTGAAAAACAACAAAATAAAAAAAGACCAGATGAAAATTTCATTACAAATACAATCAACATATTAATTTGTAATGAAGCTGAAATTCATGTTTATAAAGATTTAATTAAAAGAATTAAAAAAGGAGAATTTGCTAAAAAACAAGTAAAGTTGAATTAAATATAAAAAAACACCTAGCTATTTCTAACTAGGAGATTTGGGAGATATACTCCCTTGCACAGCATTACCCGTACTAACAAATTAATTATATAATCATTTTATAAATATGTCAAATTTGAAAGTTGAAAAAATATGGAACAAAAATATTGATGAAAACTTAAAAAAGGTACAGGAATTCGTGTAAAAATTATTAATGATATTGATAAAGAAACGGGTAAGCAAAAGTATCATCCAGCAATAGTTATTAAGTCTTATCCAAGCCATGTAAAAGTGCAATTATTATCAACTCAACCTAATAAAGATGATTATTACAAAATAATTGCAAATAATAAAATTGCATATGTAAGACCTATATATTATGTAACTGTCTCTTTTAATTTAATTCAAAGTTTATGATTTGAAAAGGGGAAAATAGTATATATAAATCCTAATAGTGTTTTCTTTCAAAAAATTATTGAAATGGAATATAAAGAAATCTTTGATAAAGAATTAAATTTAAAAGAAAAAGAAAATAAAGATTTAGAAACTAAAATTAAAGAATTAGAAAACAAAGTTCAAGAACAAGACAAGGAAATTCAGGAATTGAAAAAGAAAATTTGTATGCAAACTTTAAAGTTGAAAAATCGTAATCATGGATAATTATTTACTTATTTATTGTACATAAGTAAATAATTATTTATTTTAATTGGTCAATAATTTGTTCAATTAAATTACTTACTGATATACCATTTTTTCTAGCAATTATTTTTAGTTTTTCAACTTTTTCATGATTTATAGATAATGATAATTGTACTTTTCTTACTTTTAACTGATTAGTATTAATTTTAAAACCACCTATGTTTTTTACATCACTATTGGTGATTTCGTTAGCAATTTCTTTACCAACAGTTTTTAATTTACTATTATTAAAAATATTATTATTTTCCATGTTATAAAACTCCTTTTTCTTCTAGTTCATTTACAATATTAAAATATGGATTTTCTAATTTTGATATTAATTTTATTGCTGGTTTTCCAGTTATTTCACTGTTTTTAAATTTTTGCTTTTTTCTTATCTCTTGTTTTAAAACAAAATTTTTAAAATTACTATATTCTAAATGTTTTTTAAAATCTTTTGAAATTTTATAATGATCAAAATTAGATAAAACAATCGCTTTTATATTATTTTTAATTTCCATTTTTTGACATAGATTAGTTCATACATCAAATACCATATCTATTGCTCTTAGTGAATGTATAGAATTATCACATAACAATACTATACTATTAGCAATAGCATAAGCATTAGTGTTAGTTATGTTTAAACTAGGATTGGTATCAATTAAAATATAATCATAATTATTTTTTAAATATTCATAATTTTCTCTAAAATAAGATAATAATATTTTTTCTCTGGAAATTTCATTATTTAATTGTATTTCTAATTTTATAGCTTCTATATTAACTGGAATAATTGATAAATTATTTATATGAGTTTCAAAAATAATATTTTTTAGTAATGTATTTTTTTGAAATAAAAACATTGAAAATGGTTTTTCTGGATTTAATTGACAACATTGAGTTAAGTTACCTTGTGGGTCTAAATCAATCAGTAAAACTCGTTTTTCTTTTTCTATGCTTAAAAAAGCACCAAGATTAAAAGTAAAATTCGTTTTTCCAACCCCACCCTTTAATGCTCCAACAGTAATAATCTTCATAATTAACTCCTTATTTAATTTATTTATCTTAATTAATTATAATATTATTTAATTAAAATAAATAAATATTTTTATATTTATTTTACGTATATATTGTACGTATTTATTTATTTGATTTCTTAAAATATTTATTTAAAACAAAGATATAAGCAAAATGTTATAATTTAATTATCATTTGGTAAGGAGTTAAGGAGGATTTTATGGCTATGCGTACATGTAAAAATTGTAAACAAATGGAAAAAGTTGAAAATATGACTTTTATTTGTGAAAATTATTTTTGTTTAAAATGCAAAAATGAGGGTGCAGTAAAGGAATTGTTTAAAATTTTAAAGAAAATTCAATAATAGACTTACTACATAACTATATGTTAAATATTTCAATGTGATGTTGTTCTAATTTTCAATTGTATGCTTTGATTTGTTCATTAACAAATTTTTTCATATTTTCATTTGGAACAAGCCACATGATGTGAATGTTTTGTTTTAAATATTGTCTTAAACCATCAAGTTTATCTTCAAATCGCTTGATGCTTTTTCTAGTTCTTTCAAGTTCAATAATCATGTCTTTGTTTTCATAATGAACTAGCAAGTCAGGGTATCCTTTTTCTCTTGGACTTTCTGTTTTCAGTTCTCGTTCAGTTTGATAAGAAAGTATGTCATGGATGGGGCCACTTAGCCCTTTTTACTAGACCATTAATTTAAAAAATCTGAATGTATTCTAAAAACAATTGTGTTATATAATGAACACTAATTTTGACCTGAAAGGATTTTTATTAATGGATAAAATTAAACAAATAGCATTAATAATTAACAAATTAAATATCAAAGAAAAAATTAAAATTATCGATGATTGCAAAAATCAATATTCAATTAGAAACTTATGTCAATATCTTCAATTAAACAGATCAACATATTACTTTTTAAAAAATAAACAAAAACTTATTAAAAAAGAAAAAAATCATATTATTAATTGCAATCATAAATATCAAGAATTATGCCAACTTTTAATCGAATTTCATTCTACAAGAAAAGGTAGAATTTATGGATATTTAAGAATTTTTTCAGCTTTTAAAGAGTGATTAAAACAAGAGAAAAATATCATTTTAAATATAGAATTATCAACAAAACAAATGCGAAAAATTATGAAAAAACACAATATTCAAGGATTAAAACAAACTAAAAATAACTATCCTAAAAACAAAAAAAATCCAAATAAGTGAATACCTACAATGGATAAAGTAAACAAAGATTACAAAAGTACAACCGCTTCAAATCAAATTTGATCAATGGATACTAAACAAATAAACACCAAAGAAGGTTGACTATATCTTTTTGTAATTATTGATTTTTATTCAAATAATGTTGTTAGTTATAATACATTTTCAAATAAATCATATCAAGATTTAATTCTTCCTGCACTTGAAAAAATAAACAACCAATTTTCTTGAAATCAAATAAAAAACGTTATTTTACATTCAGATAACGCCAACGAATTTTATTGTCAAGAAATTACAAAATGAGCAAAAAACAAACAAATAATTTTAAGCAAAAAACAACCATATGATATTGGCGGTAATGTCATATCTGAAAATTGATTTTCACATTTATCTCAAGAATGATTGCCTAAAGACTCAAATCAATATTTAACAATCAATGAAGCTATTAATGATGTAAATCAATATGTTATGTTTTATAATTATGAAAGAATACATTCTAAATTTTTAAAACCACCAATATTACAAATAAAAATTTAGAAATATCTATCAAAATATGGTCCAGTAATTAGGGCTAACCACCGTGATTTAACTTATGTACAAGTTAATGGTAGGTGAAACTATATTTGCCTATTAATAGACCTATTTAACCGCGAAATTATCGGACATAGTGTTGGAGTTAAAAAAGATGCATCATTAGTACATCAAGCATTTATGCAATCAAATCGCTGTTTAAAAGATATTCAAATATTTCATAGTGATCGCGGTAATGAATTTAACAATAAAATTCTTGATAAACTTTTACTAGCATTCAACATTAACCGTTCTTTAAGTAAAAAAGGTTGTCCTTATGATAATGCTGTTGCTGAAGCAACTTTTAAAACTTTTAAAACCGAATTTATTAATGATAAAAATTTTACATCATTAATCCAATTAAAATTAGAATTATTTGATTACATCAATTGATATAACAATATAAGAATTCACAGCACTTTAAACTACTTAACTCCAGTTAAATATCAACAACAAATGTCTACCAAAAAATAGTCCTAAAAAGTGTTGCCATTCCAACAGACTGAAAAGAAAGAAACTGAAAATACTCTATGTCGTACTTGTTATTATAAAAATAAACATTCTAAGAACCTGTTTAGAATCTTTTAGAAAATAATGTAAAATTACTATATATTTTAAAATAAGAGGTATATATGCATAAAAATTATCCAAGTCATGTTACTAAAGAACAATTTGAGAACATAAAATCAACTTTAGAAAACAGCAAAAAGAAAACAAAACCAAGAAATTTAGATTTATATGAAGTGTTTTGTGCAGTTTTATATGTATTAAAAAGTGGTTGTCAATGAAGAATGTTACCAAAAAATTTTCCAAAATGACAAACTGTATATTATTATTTCCAAATTTGAAGTAAAAACAATGATAAAGAACCTAGTGTATTGCAATTAATTTTAAAAAAAATTAGTTAAAAAGATTCGTATTAAGAATCATCGAAAAGAAAAAACTAGTTTTTGTATAATTGATTCGCAAAGTGTTAAAAATACAGATACTACTGAAAATAAAGGTTATGATGCTGGTAAAAAGATTTCAGGAATAAAACGTCATATTGCAGTTGATACGCAAGGTTTACCACATGCAATTTACATAACTACAGCAGAAAAAACAGATCGTAATAGTGCTATCATAATGATTAAAAGTGAAAAAGAAAATCTTTCTACAGTTCAAAAAATAATAGTAGATGCTGGCTATACTGGTGAAAAATTTGCTTCTGCAATCAAAACAATCATAAATGCAAATGTTGAAGTTGTAAAACGTAATGAATTACATTCTTTTGTAGTACTACCAAAAAGATGAGTTGTAGAACGAAGCTTTGCATGATTAGAAAAATGCAGAAGATTATGAAAAAATTGTGAAAGAAAACTAAATACTAGTTTACAAATGGTTGTTCTTTCCTTTATTTCAATTTTATTAAAAAGATTCTAAACAGGTTCTTACATAAATTTAGAAATTTAGATTTTTTTATTGAAATATCCATCTGGATAAATTCCATCTCATTTTATATCAACATTAGGATAAGAAGGATTAATAGATAAATATAAAGTTATCTTATGAATATCATCTGTTTTTCTTTCTCATATCGTCGTACAAGCCCCCCCCAGTGGACATTACCATCATAATCTAAATAATATTGCAAATCATTAGTTTTATTATGTGCTATTGAACCAATTATTAAACCAGTTACTCCACTTACTGCACCAGTTAGTGCTAATGCTAATGTTATTTTACTTAAATTTGTTTTTATTCATGTTTTCATCTTAAAGTACTTCTTTTTTCCTTGATTTTACCTCTAAATTTTACTATTTTTGATTATTTTTACAAGTATGCTTTAAAAAGAAAAATAACGCCTAAATACAAGGCGTTTATTTTGTGATACCTATACTATTAATTATATTGAAATTGTTTATTATATAGCAAATGTGAAGATACTTTTTTTCACACTAGCATTATTTTTACCCCTAATTACATTTTTATATGGATACAAGGCATAAAACAACGCATCATAAGGGTCTTGATACATATTTTTGTCTGGAATGTTAGTTTTTGTTTCATCATAACGTAATTCTTCTAAACATTGAGTAGTTTTTGGTAAATCATCTTTATTAGCATAAAAGTTTCCATAACTCATAATATTTCTCATTCAAACTACTCTATTAGTTAATCCTGCTTCTTGATTTAAATTTGAAGCATGTTTAATAGCAGTTTGTGTTATTAAAATAGTATTATGTTCATCTATTAATTTTTGATTTAATCAATCCATTGCTGTTCTTGCTTTATCATCATAAAAATAAATTGCTTGTTCAAAATTTTCAAAATTATCCATTAGTCCTAAAATTTCATTAACATAAGCATTAATTTTTTCATTTTCATTAATAAAATCATTTGGTGTAACTACTAATTCACAAATAATATAAGCATCATAATAACCAGTATTATTATATTCTTTAAAACCAACTATCATAAATACAGTATGGTCTTTTGGCCCCGTAGCTCAATCAATACCAACACTATAAAAATCAAATTTATACATTTCTTTTTCTTGATTATAAAATTGTTTTAAATCATATGATTGTCAATATTTTACTGTTTTTTGAAATGGAAAAATTGTTGCATCACTATCTAAAAATTCAAAACCATAAAAAACAGTATTAAATTCATCAGGATTACTTTTTTTCATTTCTAATAATGTCCTTTTTTGAATATCTGGTAATTTATTTCAAAATGGTTGAATAGTAAATCTTAAAACAAATAAACCTAAACCACTAAACATATCTTGATTTTCATAATAAATTTTGCCAACTTTTTTAAGATTTTCTATCACTTTATCATTTAATGGTAAAAATGGCGTACAGTATTTTAAATAAAATGGATGGTATTTATCATAAGGATTACATGTAAAAGTAATAAAGAAACTTTTATAAAAATAGCGAGTAATCTTTTGCCCAAATGTACTACTATATATATTTTTATCAATAAATGTTCAACTTCACTCTTTAATAGGTTCATTTGACACTTTAATTCTGTTGCTTCTAAACATAGAGTTTTGTAATCTTTCATATCGATATGTTAATTGCTTTTCTGTTAAAGTTTCTTTTTCTTCAGCCATTATTATTTCATCTGTTCTTGAACCTAAAAAACTTGAACCACCTGCTTCTTTTCCAAAAATTTTATTACCATTAGCATAACCAATAAAGTCAATTTGTTGATTATTAGGGAAGATAATACAACCACCATCTTTAGTAATTTTTCATTTAATACCATGTGGATTATTAGGTAATAAATTAATATCATATTTATCTAGTAAAACTTGACAAACATTCATTAATGCACCAATTGTAGTCTCGCTATGAGTATTTTCATAGCGTCTTACTTCTTGAACACTACTATCACTAAAATTACAGCATATAAATAAATCAAATGCTAAACAATTTCAAGTTTTTCTTGTACCACGTGCAGTTGGTACAAAACGATAAAAACAGTTGGTTGTAAAAAATTCTGCTCATTCATCACCAACAAATTCTTTAAAAATATCTCAACTAAAACCATAATTATTATCACTAAAATTAAGATTATATTTTTTATTTAATTGTGCATAACTAGTGATAAAAGCCATATTTACTCCTTAATTAACATATATAAGTTAAAATTAAATTATTTAAAAAAGAAAGGAACATTAAAAATGTTTATATTACCATTCCCTAATCATTTTGATTGAGACAAACACTATTTTAATCAAGATGAATTAAATTTACAACAAACAGAAGAATTATTTGCAAAAATAGATGATTATTTATGAAGTATATGTGATAAATCTGAATATAAATCATATAGATTTAGAAAAAGAAAATTAAAAACAAAAAAAGGTTTATTAAATTATAAACGACGTATTTGTATACATTATAACCCAAAAACACAAAAAAAGGAATTTGTTTCATTGCTAGATAACTATCTTGGTGTTAAAAAGTATAGTAAATTAGCACCAGATGTTATTAAACAAATTTTAAAATATTTTGCTGATGATAAAAAATATCGTGATGTTTGTGATACTTTTATTGAAGATTTAATAAGTAATAGTACAGTTTGTAGAACATATCAAAAATTTGAATTACCAAAAGCAAATATCCCTAAAATACTATTGCAACCAAATCAAACTTTATATATAAATATTGATGATGGACATAGAAAATTTAAGTTTAATGAAAAACACAATACTAAAAATTGTAAAAAATGTTCTATGAGATTATTAGTATTTTGTACTGGTAAAAAGAAAAATGGAAAATTAATTAATAAAAGAGCAGTTTGTAAAATAAGAGTATCAAAAACAGAAATTAGCGCAGAAAAAACAGCTAAATTTATTCAAAAATATGGTCATTTATATTTTGAAAACTTTGACGAAGCAAATTTAATAGTTTGTGGCGATAGTGCAAAATGAATTAGAAAAACTGCTATAATTTTAAATGCTAAATTTATTTTAGATAAATTCCATGCTTTTCATGTTTTATTTCTTGGGATAATGGCAGGAAGAAAAAAAGATAAAATTGCTAATTTACACTATCAAAATGCAATAAATTTATTTGCAAAAGGTCAATATTATGAATTAATTGAATTTTTACAGTTATTAACTTTAAAATATAAAAAATTAAAAGTTGGTTATTTTATTAATGCCAAAGATGGTGTATTAAACCAAGCATTAGTTGAAAATATTGGTTGCTTTACTGAAACTAATATTAAACAAATTTTAAAGCATATGATTGGTGATAGAACTTATAACATTGATATGTATACAAAAATGGTTAATTTTAAATGCTATCAAATAAACACAGCAGTACAATTATTATAAAATAAAAATCCCTAATTAAGGGATTTGCCTAAGAGACCACGTACTTTACATACGCTTAGTAATCATAACGGTATACGGTTTATCTTAAAGGACTTTATTACATTATAACATATTAAAAACTTATTAAAGTAAACTTTAATAAGAATTTTTGACTTATAAAAGTAAGTATTATTGTTGACTAATATTTTTCAAGTGTTAAGATTAACATACAATTGCATATTGAAGTCAAAATTATTCTCGTCTAACTTTATAATTTTAAGACAAATTTGAATATTATTGACAACATCGGTACGCTCCCAATATATTTTTCATATTAAATTACTCCTTTTTTCCTTGATTTTACTTATAAATTGTACTATTTTTGATTATTTTTACAAGTATGCTTTTAAATGCAAAATAACGCCTAAATTAAAGGCGTTTATTTTGTGAGACCAATAATATTAATGATATTCAACTTGTTTATTATATTTTAAATATGAAAGTGGTTTTTTAAATAATTTTTATTTTATTTAAAATTACACTTATATATTTATATAATAATTAAGTAAATTAATTTTTTAAATATATTTACAATAAATTTAGTTTTTTTTAAAATAGTTAGGAGAAGTAAATGTGAATTTTAATTATAAATGAAATTTTAGAGAACAAAGTGCAAAAATTGATAAATTAGTTTTAGAACATATAACAAAAAAATGAGAAAAATGAGATTGAAGAATAAAAAATACAAGAGATAAAAAGAAATATAAAATTGTTGATTATCAATATCGAACAAGAAAAATAATGTATGGATTAGTAACTTATAAAAGAAGAATTTATGAATATTTTGATGAAAAATTACAAAAATGAATTCGTGTTTGTTTAGTTGATGAATTACTAGAATTACCTAAATATAAAAGAATTGGTGAAGATATTGAACAAACTATTATTGAATATTTTGCTGATGGAAAAAGATATCATGATATTTGTGCTATTTGTAAAAAAGCAGGTATTAGTGTTAGTACTGTTCATAGAGTTTTTAAAAATTTAGAAGTAATTGAAGCAAATCCAGAAAAAGTAAAATTAGAAAAAAATCAACCTATTTTTGTAGCAATTGATGATGGTCATCGAAAATTTTGAAATTTTAAACGTAAAGGTATAAAACACTCTATGCGATTAATAGTAACATATACAGATAATATTAATCACAAAGTACAAAATAAAAGAGTAAAGGCAATTATAAGACCAACAAGAACAGTAATTGGAGTTAAAAAGACTGCTGAATTTGTTAAAGAGCATTGTCAAAAATTTTATGAAAATATTGAACAAGCAAAAATTATTATTTGTGGTGATAGTGCAGGATGAATTAAAGAAGTTGCTGATTATTTAGGTGCACAGTTTGTTTTAGATAAATTTCATTTAATTAGAACATTATATCTTGGAATAATGGCGGGAAATAAAGGAAAATATTTAAAAGAATATAATCATTGTAAAAATTTAATTAATAATGGTAATTATGAACAATTAATTGATTATTTATATAAAGAATTAGATAATCATAAAAAATTAAAGAAAAAATATTTTAAAAATAATAAACAAGGTATTGAAAATCAAAGTGCAAAGTGAAATATTGGTTGCTTTACAGAAACTAATATTTGACATGTTTTAAAAGAAATGCTTGGTAATAGAACATATAATATTTTAATTTATATTAAAATGGTTATTTTTAAATGTAATAAAATAAATACAGAATAAATACAGAAATATAATTATTATAAATTAAAAATTTAGTTTTTTTTAAAAAGAGCAAAAATAAAATAAAATAAAACTTATTAAAGATACTTTAATAAGCATTTTTGTTGTGTATAAATATTAAATTTATTTTTTAATTTTTTAGGAATTTTTTAAAATAAGTATTTTAGTTGAAATATATTTTAAAAAATAGTAATATAATTGTACAATTTCATAAAAATCCAAATTATTTCTTGTCTAAAATATAATAAGACTATATACATTTAATTTATTCCGGATTTTTGACAATCTCCCAAAATAAAAAAACAAAAATTAATAAATTAAATGCTAATTAAATTTAATATTAAACATTATTTATCTTTAAAAACTTTTTTAAAAATATAATCAACATTTATTAAAAAAATATTATTATTACAACATTCATTTAACTGTTCACTAGTTAAATATTGATTAATATTATTCTTTATTAATACATCTTTAAAATTAATCATTTTATTTTGTGCTTCTAAAGTGCATTTTTGAATAAAATCATAAGCAATTTCACGTGTTATTTTTGGATTATTTTTAATAATAGCCAATAAAACTACTTGTGAAAAATAAAGTTCATTAGCTTTAGCAATATTATTTGCCATGGCACTAGTATTAATTACTAAATTATCTAAAATATTTGTCATTCTATTAATAATAAAATCTAATATATGATAAATATCAGGTAACATAATGCGTTCATTAGAACTATGAGAGATATCACGTTCATACCATAATAAATTATTCTCATATACTATACTATTATAACTTCGAACTAATCTTGCTAAACCACAAATATTTTCAGAACCAATTGGATTTTTTTTATGTGGCATTGAACTTGAACCTTTTTGTGAAATAGAAAATCCCTCTAAAAGTTCATTAACTTCGCTACGTTGACTCAAACGAATTTCTAAAGCTATTTTTTCAATTGTTGTAGCAATTGAACTTAATTGTGTAATTAAAAAAATCAAACGATCACGTTGTACTACCTGCGTAGCAGAACTGTCAACTTCCATTTTTCATTTTTTGGCAATAAATTCACTAACTTTTGGCGAAATATGAACAAAATTACCCATAGCACCCGTAATCTTAATAACTTCAACTTGTTTTCTTGCTAATTCCAACCTTACTAACTGTCTATTTATTTCATCGTATCATAAAGCAAATTTTAATCCTAATGAAGTTGGTTCACCAAAAATACCATGACTGCGACCAATTACTAATTGATCTTTATATTTAAACGCTAACTCTTTTAATTTCAATTGTAAAGTAATTAAAGCTTTTTCAATAATTTCATTTGAAAATTTTATTTGTAGATTTTGGACACTATCAACCATATCAGTTGAAGTTAAACCATAATGAATTCAACGACTTTCAGTTTTTAAGTTAGCACTTAACATTCTAGTAAACGCAACTACATCATGTTTAGTTTCTAATTCTAATTTATTCATTAATTCAATATCTAACTTAGCATTTTTTTTAATTAATTGAAAATCTTTAAAAGGAATTATATTTAAATGTTGTAATGATTCACAAACATCAATTTGAAAATTCATTCATAAGTTTAAACGATTTTTCATATTTCAAATATTAGTCATTGCTTTTGTTTCGTAACGTTCAATCATTTTTACTCCTTAATAAATATAGTTTGTTTACGATCTGGACCAACAGAAAATATTCTAATTGGAACACCCACCAACTCACTAATTTTTTTTAAATAATTTTTAGCATTTTCTGGTAATTCATCATAACTAGTAATATTAGTAATATCTTCATTTCAGCCAGGCATAGTAATAAAATGTGGTTGACATTTATTAAAGTTATTAATTTGAGAAGGTATGTATCTAATTATTTCGCCATTTAAAGTATAATGCGTACAAATGCTTAATGTTTCAATACCAGTAAGCACGTCTAACAACATAATAGCTAAACTAGTAAATCCATTAATTTGGGCACTATACTTAGCAATAACTGCATCAAATCATCCAATTCTTCTTGGTCTTTTTGAAACTGTGCCATATTCATTACCAGTCATACGAATATAATCTGCTAATTTACCAAAAACTTCACTAGGAAACGCACCAGCACCAACTCTTGTACTGTATGCTTTAGTTACACCAATAATTTCATTAATTGCTTTTAAAGAAATACCTGAACCAATAGCAATTGAACTAGCACTTGGATTAGAAGATGTTACAAAAGGATATGTACCATGATCTAAATCTAATAAAGTACCTTGTGCTCCTTCAAATAATATCTTTTTATTTCTAACTAATTGTTCATTTAAAAATTGACCAGTATCAATAATTAAATCTTTAAAGTATGGTAATAATTCTAATAAACGATTATATATTGTTTGCGCATTAAATTCTTTTTCATATCCATAAACATTTTTTAATATTTTATTTTTAATTAACAAATTATCAGTAATCAATTCTAATAGTCGTTCCTTATCTAATAAATCGCCCATTCGAATTCCAATCCGATTAACTTTATCAGCATAACAAGGTCCAATTCCTTTTTTAGTAGTGCCAATAGCTTTATCACCCTTAATTTTTTCTTCATATTCATCAAATGCTAAATGATAAGATAAAATAATATGAGCACGATCAGAAATTCGTAAATTTTGACAACTAAAACCAGCAGCTTTTAAATATTCAATTTCAGAAACTAATTTTTCTGGATTAACAACACAACCATTAGCAATAACACAATATGAATCTTTATTAAAGATACCAGAAGGAATAATACTTAATTTATATTTTTGATGATCAAAAACAATTGTATGTCCGGCATTATCACCACCACTTCAACGAACAATAACATCAGAATTTTGACTATAATAGTCAGTTATTTTACCTTTTCCTTCGTCACCTCATTGACAACCAATAATAGCAGTAGTTTTAAATGGTTTTGGTTGATCAATTTTTGATATTAAAATATTTTTAGTATTGACAATTTTATTAGTAATTTTTTGATTTTCTTCTTTTATTATATGTTTTGACTTTTCAAAATCTACTTTCATCTTATTAATGATTGGCTTAACAGTTTCAGTTTTTATTGATTGCGTTTTTACTTTAGTTGCTTTTTTTACATCTTTAACTTTTGGTTTAATAGTTTTATTAAGTTGTTCAACTTTAGTTTTTGCCTTTTCTATTGTTGGTTTGATTATATTTTTTTTTGCTTTCATATTGTCTCCTTTATACTCAAAAAAAAGTATTTATAAATTTATAAATTAATTATATAATTATTTAATAATGATTATCAAAATATTGTTATTAAAAATAAACTAGTAAAGGAAACTTAAAAAATGAAATGAAATTTTGATAATGACAGTTTTCAAAATGATAATAATGATGATTTTGACAAACTTTGTCCTATTTGTAAGCAGAAATTACTAGAAGCAAAACTTGAAAAAATAAATGAAATAAATCAATATCAGCAAACACAAAATGATATTTTATTAATTGAAGAAATTAAAAAAGAATTAGAAAAAATTAAAAAAGAAAAAGAAACACAACTTTATGTTTACTTATGTAGAAAACATAAAAATGAAAATATTCTTTAATATTTTTATAATATATTAATTATTTTTTATTATATTTATTCATAATATTTTCAAATTTACTATCAGTAATTCAACTACTAATGCTTTCTACAAAAAATTGTTTATGAACGTTTATATTCTTTAACTCATCATTACTAAACTTACTCAAAACTCAATCAGCCGTGTTAAAATTAGGATTTTTACCAACACCAATTCTTAATCTTTGAAAATCTTTACTACCAATTTGATTAAAAATACTTTTAATTCCATTATGACCAGCAGCACTAAATTTTTGTTTATATTGAAATTGACCAAAATTTAAATCAACTTCATCGTGAATAATTAACACATTTTCAATTTTAATTTTAAAATAATTCATAAAATTTGAAACACAAAAACCTGATAAGTTCATAAAAGTTAATGGTTTCAAAAAAATAACATCAGTGCCATTAACAACAGTTTTAACATATTGACCATTAAATTTAGTTTGATTAATTTTTAATTGTAATGTTTCACAAATCATATCAATAACAATAAAACCAATATTATGACGTGTCAATTCATACTCTTTACCTGGGTTTCCTAATCCAATAACTAATTTCATCTACTTTAAATTTCCTCTTTATTATTTTTTACTATTTTTATTATTAATTTTTTTTATTAATTCATTTGTTTTATCATCATAAACTTTTGTTAATGATTTATTATTAATTGAAGCATCAATCATTTTTGCAATAAAATCAGCAATTGAAATAATTTTTAAGCCATTAAATTTTTTTTCTTCAGAAATTTCAATAGTATTAGTAATAACAACTTCCTTAATAATTCCATCAATAACAGCTTGTTTCAAATTTTTTGAAGCTTGCCCACTAAAAATACCATGAGTAGCTAAAATATAAACTGATTTTGCACCATGTTCTTTAATAGCTTTTGCTGCATTAATAATAGTACCACCTGTATCAATCATATCATCAATAATAATAGCATTCTTTTCTTTAACATCTCCTAATACAAACTTAACTTGACTTTGATTAGGAGTTGTTCTTCTTTTATCAATAATTGCCAAAGGTACACTTAAATAATTACCTAATCTTCGAGCACGAGTAACACCACCATGATCTGGAGATACAACAACTAAATTAGTTAAATTTTCTTCAATTAAATAAGATGCTAAATCTTGAGTTGCTCGTAAATCATCAACAGGAACATCAAAAAATCCTTGTTCTTGTGGTGAATGTAAATCAACAGTAATAACACGATCAACACCCGCAACAGTTAATAAATTTGCAACAAGTTTACAAGTAATAGGTTGTCTACCACCTTGTTTTCGATCTTGACGAGCATAACCAAAATAAGGAATTACTACATGAATTTTAGCAGCAGATGCACGAACTAAAGCATCAACAAAAATTAATAATTCCATTAAATTATCATTAGTTGGCGGCGAAGTTGATTGGATAATATATACCACTTTCCCTCGTACTGATGTTATAGATTGAATGTTAAATTCACCATCAGCAAAACGACTAATTTCTGCTTTTCCAGGTTCAATATTAAGTTTTTTACAAACTTCTTGTGTAAATTTTTGACTAGCACTTAAACCAAAAACTACAATGTTTTCTACATTATTCATTAAATCCTCCTTTACATGTTTCTAAAAATTATAATTATAATTTCATTATACAATGTTTATTACAATTTAAGTATATTAAATTTAAAGACTATTAATTAAAAATAATTAATAAAAAGTTATATCTTTTGCAAGAAAAAATAAAATCATTATAATAGTTAACGGATAATAAATATTTAAAAATATGTTTATTAATAAACAAGGATTATTGCTGAGGTGTTTTATATACTTATTATCCACAATCTAATATCATTAATTTTAATAATTATTCTGAAACGTATTTATTATTAATAATAGTAAATAACTGGTAAAACATTGAAAATGTTAATTCTTCAGATCTCATTGTTAATGATCAAGATAAGTCGTTAATTAAATTAACGGCTTTTTCTTTACTATTTAAATAAATACCCAAATTGTTAACTAATGTTTTTCTCTTATTAACAAAGCAACTTCTTACAAATTTTCAAAATAATTGTGGTTCATCAAGTTGAAATTTAGGATTTACTTTAAAATAAACAACACTACTTGTGACATTAGGTATCGGAGTAAAATTATTAGGACTAACATCAAAAATAATTTTAACATCACAATAAAATTGACACATAACAGAAAGATTATTATATACTTTAGTTTTAGGTTTAGCACAAAATCTTTGTGCAACTTCTTTTTGCATCATTAATGTAAATGAATCAAATAATTCAATATTTTCTAATAATTTTAAAACAATTTGTGAGGTAATATAATAAGGCAAATTTGCAATTACATGAATTTTTTGATTTATTGCAAATTCTTCATTAATGATTTTTTTTAAATCTAAATTTAAAAAATCATCATTTATAATTTTTAAATTTTTGTATTCATTTAACTCTTTTTCTAAAACAGGAATTAATTTTTTGTCAATTTCAATTGTCACAACTTTTTGCGCAGTGCTGAGTAATTTATTGGTTAAATGACCAATGCCCGCTCCAATTTCAACAATGCCATCTTCATCTTTAAAATTACTAGTTTTAACAATTTTATCAATTATATTATTATTAATTAAAAAGTTTTGTCCAAACTTTTTAACTGCATGTAAGTCGTATTTTTTCAATATTTTTTTTGGATTTTCCATTATTATTCTCCAATTCACATTTTTAGTTAATTATATACTAGTAATAATTAAACAAATAGTTAGCCAACTAATCATATATGCTAAATTTACTACTAGCAAATCTACATGTGGTAATATTAACATATATCAACTTAATAAATAAATATTAATTTGAGTGGGAAAAGGAGATGATTTTTATATGGCAACAAAAATAGAGGTTGCTAATGACGGACACAATAACCAAGACGTTAATATTGTTTCTCTAGATTTAGGAACAAGAAATTTAATTGTCAGAGTTAATGGAAGGGTTGTTTATAGTCAACCATCAGCAATTGTATTTGATACAGAAAACGGAGAAGTATTCATTGGTGAAGCTGCTTTATTAATGAAAGAAAAAACTCCAGCGAATAAAATTTTCAGAGAACCAATGGCTAATGGTGTTATTAGTGACAATAATGCTTTGATTGCTTTATTAACTGAAATTTTTACACAAATTATTGATGTGAAAGCTGAAAAAATTTGAGAAAATTCAGTAGCACTTGTAGCTATTCCATCTAAGGTTTATAAATTAGATAGAACTGTTTTACGTGAAATTCTACAAGGAAAAAAAGTAGCTAAAATTCCAATTTATAGTGATAAATTTCCCAATAGATATAATGCAAGTAATGAAAGCGTAATGAAAGCTGAAAAAGTTGTTATTGTTCCTGAAGTAAAATTGGCAGCTATTGGTGCTGGGGAAGCACTTTGAGATGCTTCAGGAGTATTTATTCTTGATATTGGTGGTGGAACTTCTGACTGTGCCATTTTATCAAGTGGAGAAGTTATTGTTCAAGATTCAATTCCAATTGCTGGAAATGCTATTGAACGTAGTATTAAAGAACATTTTGAAAAAATGCACTATATATCTCTTAGCTCAATGGAGGCTGAAAAAACAAAAATTAGTGCTGGTATTTGAATAGATGGTGAAAAAGATAGTGAAAATAAAATTACTATCCATGGAAAAAGTACTAAAACTAAAAAACCTGAACAAATTACAGTTCCTAAGCAAGAAGTAGCTAGAGTAGTTACCGAAGCCTTTGAACCAATTGTTGCACTATGTAGTGACATTATCGATAAAGCCGGACCTGCCTTTTCAGAAATGATTATGAAAGACGGTTTAACTATCACTGGTGGGGGTGCTTTGCTTGAAAATATTACAACTTATCTAAAAAAACGACTAAATTTAGAACATGTGGTATCTGCTAATAATCCAAGAGAGTGTGTAATTAGAGGAACTCAAGCCTATGAAACTCATAAACAAGATGTATATGAAAAAGGATTCATTAGACCAAGTAATTAAAATTCCAGGTGTGTAGAAGGAGGAAAAAAAATGGGATTATTTGATAAAAAACCCAAAGAAAACTTAAATAAAAAAAGTAATATTAAGTCTATTAATGACTACCAATGATTAGCTTTAGATGTCGGAACAGAAAACTTTAAAGCAAGGTATGTTAACATTGGACTTACATATGATGCTCCAACTTATCTTGCTGAAGACTATGAAAAAAATGTTATTCTTTATGGTGAAGAAGCTAAAGCTTTAATTGATAAAACAAATGAAAATGTTGTTATTAAGCGTCCAGTTCGTGATGGTAATATTGCTGATCCAGATGCTTTACAACGTATCCTTGCTAAAATTTTTCAAGATTTTAGACTTGAAATTAAAGATTCAAAACAAGCTGATAAAAACCCTAATTTAATTGTTTTAATGGCAACACCAAGTGAAATTAATTCAGTACAAAGAGAAGCACTAGAAAATATAGTTCATCGTTTAGGAGCACTTCGTGGATTTGTTCAAGAAGAAGTTAAAATGGCAGCATTAGGTTCAGGCCAAGATATTTTTGGAACTGCAATTATGTGTGTTGATATTGGTGGGGGAAGTACTGATATTGCCGTAGTTAGCAACGATTCAATCCTATATTCATATACAACACATTGTGCTGGAGACTATTTAACACAAAAAATTCAAGAATACATAGCTAAAAAGCATGCTTTAAAAATTGGTACTAAAGAAGCAGAAGATGTTAAAAAGAACATCGGTTCACTTCTTAAATATCAAGATGAAAAACCATACACTATTTCAGGTGTTTCATTACCTAGATTAGACTCTCAACCAGGAGAAACAATGTCAATTTCTAAAACTATTGAAATTACACCAGAAGAAATTCGTGAAAATGTAATGCAAGTTCAATTTAGAGAACATGTTATTCCATCAATTCGTAGAGTACTAAGAACTTCTGGGGAAAAAGCTGCTGGTAGTGTTAGTGACTTAAAGAAAAAAGGTAAGGGAATCACAATTTCTGGTGGTGGAGCTTACATTAAAAAAATTGATGAATTTATTAAAGAAGAATTGGCTAAGGAATATTTCATCGAAGTTAAAGCTGAAAAAGGTACAAAACCAATTCGTCAAAAATATGAGGGAGATATCTTTGAAGTACGTGTTGCTCAAAATCCTTTAGATAATGTTATTGATGGTTGTGTAAAATATCGTGATACAATTTACAAACAATTAATAGCTGAACAAAATCCTAACCGCGAAATTCTAACAAAAGACGAAGATTTAGGATAAAAAATAAGTTTAAATAAAATGCACTTTTAAAATTTATAGAAGTGCATTTTTTACCTATATAAATAATAAATTACTATATAAAATTAAAAAATTAATAATCACGCTTAAAATATATCATTAACTATTTCAAAAAAAATATCATAAAAATCATATAAAATTATTAATACATCTTAAAAGATTTAAAGATTATAAGAGTATTAAACTAAGATATGAAAAGATTACTAACCATTTTAGGGACACTAATTTTAATTAAGAACAAGTTTAACTATTATGGCATGTAGTGAAACCAAACAATAAATACAATCCTTACCAATACAAGTATCAAAATGAAATGAAAATAATGGTAATGATTTAGTTATCAGTTTCAAAAAAAGCAAACAAAAATATGAAATGCCTAGAAGGTACCAATTAATATTTTTTTCTTTCTGTAATTATTAATTTAAATAAGGAATTTGAAATTATTAATAATAATTTTTTTAAAAGGAGATTTTATGAAAAAATATCGTAAATTTTTTATAATTTTCATAGTTTTATTGGTTACTGGTTTACTTGCTTGAATTATTGTTTGAAGTTGCCAAGCTAATTATAATCGTGATTATTATCTTAGTTTATTACGTTATCGTTGATCATCAGAAATGACTAGTTTTATTAAAGAGAATGAACGAAAAATTAAAAAGCCAGCTAGTCAAATGGCAAATAATGAATTTAATAGTTTTTATGATACTGCTAGTAAACCATTACCTTTTCTTGATTTTAATCAATTAGCACATGATTTAACTAATACACGACTAGGAACTCAAAACAATGATGTTGATTGAGAAAAATTATATAAAGATGTTGGTTTAAGTCAACTTGCTACTGAAACAGGAAAAAAAGAACAATTACGTTTTTATAATATTATGGCAGGAGTATATGGTAAAAATAACATTTTACGTTTAATGCAAAGTGTTACTCAAGCACCAATATCAAATAAAAACGTCATTGCTTATAATCAATATTCTTATCTAATTAATAGTCAACGTCAAATTTATGGTCCAGATTTTGTTAATATTAAAGAAATTATCGCAAACTATCAAGCGGGTTGATGAGCAACTAATAACATAATTAGTGTTAGTAATCATGAATATGGTCATGCTTTCGATAATTTTTTATCATTAACGGATGCTGATCGTAGTACGTTTAATAACAATTGAAATTGACCTAAAAATAATAAAATCGAAAATTGTTTATTTAATAAAAATATTTTTAAAATTAATAATGATTATTCATCTGTTTGAAGAGCACAAAATCACGTGATGAGGCCGCCAATTTCTGATTGTAGTCAATTATTAATGGATTACTTAAATGATAAAGTTAATATTAGTAATAGTGATTATCAAAAAAAAATAGTATTCCCAATGATTATTGTGCAAAGTAATTATGGTCGTATATTTTGAAGCCAAGCAAAACCCTATAAAAAAGGTGAATTTTTTGCCGAAGCCTTTGCTGAATGATTATTAACGCCGCAATCTGGACGAGGGTGAAATTGAGAATTATTAAATGATTTTTTTATTAAAAAATTACCAACTTATTTATAAATTTTTCCATAAAATATTTTAATTAATAAACTTTTTTAATTCTTCTATTTTTAAAATTCCTAGAATTTTATTAAAATTAATATTATTTATATTAGTTAATCTTAATAATCTTGTATTTTTAATAGTTTTTAATTTATCAAATATCATAGATTTCCTATCTTTTTTAATTTTAATATTTTAATCCAAGAAGTCTATTATATAGAGAAACATGAAGCAATATTAATAAAGGAAAATTATATAAAATAATAACCTAAAAATAAAATAATATTTATTTTTTACAAATTAATTATTATTAATAAGTTTTATTAATTTTTTTTGTCTAACAAAATAACCAATTAAAATTAAAACTCCAGGAATAACAAATGTTGTTAAACTAAATAAACCTGTTAAAAATAATCATTTTTCTTCAATAAAATAATTATTTAAACAAAGTAAAAAGGGAATCACTTGAAATAGTCCATAAATAATTATTAAAATAATAACTAGTGAAAAATAATTAAAAAATGTAAATATTCCATAAATAATACAGCTAATAAGTAATATTATTGACATAATCATTCCAATTATTAAACCTATTTTAATAAAATTATTATTATTATTTATCATTTTTTCATTACTCCTTTTTTTACTTTATATAAAATTTTAATATAAAATGTTATAATATTATTATACTACTTATGGGAGAAAGATAATCTAATGCAAAAAATAAATATTTTGTTTAAAAATCAGATTCAAAAGAAAATTAAAGTAAATAATTTATTAAAACATAAAAATCAAATTGTATATTTTTATAATGTAATTGTCTTTAAAACATATATATTAGTTTATTATTATTACTATAAATAAAAAATACAAACTTAAAATACTACCAATTGACTTTACAATTGATAATACTACTACTTTTTCATCTAAAATAATAATTTAACAAGTTAATATTATTATTTTTTTTAAAAGAATACTATAAAAATAGTAGCACTGCTTATAAAAAAATAAATAATATAAAAACTTTTTTCTAACTAAAAGCAGATTGTAATTCAAAGTTTTACACTTCAAATTACAATCTGCTTTAATAATTTTATATTATAACTTTATTTTAAATATTTAATTAATAATCTATTGCAAATTTCAATCCATACCCTAAACTTCTAGTTAAATAGACATTAGAAAATGACATATCGAATGTTAATTTTGCAGGAAATAAAAATTGAATGTGTCAATCAAGATTATCAAAAAATAATGCAGTAGTTATACCTCTAACAACTTCAGCAGTTGCTAAAAAATCTTTATACGATTCTTTAAATGAAAAATTCATTCTATTATATGCTACTTCTTCATCTGTAATTTTTCCCTCATTAATTTTATTAATTTCTTTTCCCATTATTTTTAAAGGAACAGAAAATACATCATAATGTTCTGAACCTCAGTCTATTTTATCTGAACCATTATTTAAAAATCATTCTAATATTCTAAGAACCTGTTTAGAATCTTTTAGAAAATAATGTAAAATTACTATATATTTTAAAATAAGAGGTATATATGCATAAAAATTATCCAAGTCATGTTACTAAAGAACAATTTGAGAACATAAAATCAACTTTAGAAAACAGCAAAAAGAAAACAAAACCAAGAAATTTAGATTTATATGAAGTGTTTTGTGCAGTTTTATATGTATTAAAAAGTGGTTGTCAATGAAGAATGTTACCAAAAAATTTTCCAAAATGACAAACTGTATATTATTATTTCCAAATTTGAAGTAAAAACAATGATAAAGAACCTAGTGTATTGCAATTAATTTTAAAAAAAATTAGTTAAAAAGATTCGTATTAAGAATCATCGAAAAGAAAAAACTAGTTTTTGTATAATTGATTCGCAAAGTGTTAAAAATACAGATACTACTGAAAATAAAGGTTATGATGCTGGTAAAAAGATTTCAGGAATAAAACGTCATATTGCAGTTGATACGCAAGGTTTACCACATGCAATTTACATAACTACAGCAGAAAAAACAGATCGTAATAGTGCTATCATAATGATTAAAAGTGAAAAAGAAAATCTTTCTACAGTTCAAAAAATAATAGTAGATGCTGGCTATACTGGTGAAAAATTTGCTTCTGCAATCAAAACAATCATAAATGCAAATGTTGAAGTTGTAAAACGTAATGAATTACATTCTTTTGTAGTACTACCAAAAAGATGAGTTGTAGAACGAAGCTTTGCATGATTAGAAAAATGCAGAAGATTATGAAAAAATTGTGAAAGAAAACTAAATACTAGTTTACAAATGGTTGTTCTTTCCTTTATTTCAATTTTATTAAAAAGATTCTAAACAGGTTCTAATAGATTTTGGTTTTTGAAAAGATTTTAAACCTGTAGAAACTACAAAATCTCAACTTTCATAAGCTGGATTTGATACTGATGAAGTTTTATAACTATGAACAATATCTTTTTTATTTTCACTAAATTCATAAGTTATTTCTTTAACTTCTTTTGGACTATTATTTATATTTAAAAAATTATTTGCATTTGTAAACGCTAAACCAATCGTTCCTAATAATGTTACTAAAGTTTTCATATATATTTTCCTTTCATAAATTAAAATATTACATTTTTATTTTTATAAATATTCCATAATTTATTTTATTAAACCTCTGGAACTCAATTAACTTTTAAATCGTTATTTTCACCAATAAAATGGTTCTTTCCTTCATCTGTTAATGTTAATTTAACATGTGTATCATGTTCTTTTAAATCTTCTGTAGTTAAAGGATCACCATCTACTTTTACAATATTAATCATATTAATATCTAATTTTGAAAAACCATTTTGTTTTTTTAATTCTTTTACTAAAATAGTTTTAAATTCAGCAATATCTGCTTTACAATTTACAGTTGGAGTTGTTAAAAATTTTAAGTTTTGTTTAACAAATAAATTTAATGAAACATCATATTCAACTGTTTGATCTACTAGTTCAACTTTATTTGTTTCTTGTTTTACTCCTTTATATAAATTTAATTTAACTTTAATTGTAATAAAATTTTCTGAACCAATAATTAAACCTTGTTGATCTTCTGCAGAATATATTGCTACTAATTCATTTTCTTTAACTTCAATATTTTTATCTTTGGAAATTTTTTGAACTGGAACTGTAATTAATTGGTACTATAATAGTTGCTAAATCTACTGTTAATTTTGATCAAACAAAATCATATGTATTATTTTCTTCGTTATATTTAATACCAAAACCTTCTAAATTACTAAAGTCATCAACATTATAACTAGAAGCAAATGATTTACTTAAAATACTTTCTGATGTTTTACAAGCAACTATTGCTGTTGTACTTACTGTTGTAAATCCAATCGTTCCTAAAATATTTAATCATTTTTTCATTTTTATAAAAAAACCCTTTTTTATACACTTATTATATTATTATTTTAAAAAAAATAAAAAAATACATTTTTAAATGTCAACAATATTTTTTATCGATTAAAATGTATTTTTTATATTTAAAATTATTATTTTAACTGTATAAAAAGTATAAGCCATTAACTATTTTAAAAGTAATAACTTTAACTTTATATAAAAAAATACAAATTAAAAAACTAATTGTTTTTTAATTTGTTCACTAATTTCTTTACTTTCTAAAACTTCAATTAACTTTAAACCAAATTCAAATACAGCACCAATTGATTTTCCAGTTATAATATTATTATCAACTACTACTTTTTCATCTAAAATAATACTTTTATTTAAACCAATATTAGTGCCTGGATAATGCGTAATTTTTTTGTTATCTATTAAATTTAATTGCCCTAAAATTTGCGGTGCTGCACAAATAGCAGCAATAAACTTATTACTATCTTTAGCAAAAATAACTAACATTGATTTTAATAATTCATTTTTGCTTAAGTTTTCTACTCCAATTTTACCACCCGGTAAAATTAGCATCTTATAACTTAACAAATCAATATCACTGATTTTCTTTTCACATAAAATAAAAACATTATGACTTGATTTGATTTTTAAGTCATTTTCAATACTTACTAAATCAATAATAATATTAGCCCTTCTTAATAGATCAATAGTAATTATTACTTCACCCATTTCATAGCCTGTTGCTAAAAAAATGGCTACTTTAAACTTCTCATTATTACTCATTATTTCTTTTCAATTCATTATTTAATTTAAAAACATTAATAGCATTTTCCCTAGTTGCATTAATAATACTTTGTTTTGGGATCTTCTTTAATTCAGCTATTTTATTAACTGTAAATATTATATTTTCTGGATGATTAATTGTTAATCCATTTTTGGGATTTTTGCCTCTTTTTGGTTCAGGAGTTAAATATGGCGCATCTGTTTCAACTAATATTTTATTAATTGGTATATTTTTTGCTACCTCTTGTAACTTCAAAGCATTTTTATATGTCACATTACCTGCAAAAGAAATATAAAAACCTTGTTTTATAAATTTTTCAGCTATTACTTTTGTTCCCGTAAAACAATGAAGAACACCATTAGTAATATTTTCTTTTTTAATAATTTCAAAAGCATCTTCAAACGCATTACGAATATGTAATAATACAGGTAATTTATGTTCTTTAGCTAATTTTAGTTGTTCAATAAATCATTTTTTTTGCAATTGTGGTTCTGTAAATTTATGATAATAATCTAATCCAATTTCACCAATAGCAACTACTTTACCGGTTGCTATTAATTTTTTCAATTCTGAAATAGTATTACTATCGCAAGTATTTACTTCTGTTGGATGAATACCTACAGCTGCATAAAGATTAGGAATTTTTTCTTCACTCTCAAATTCATAAATTTGACTAACAGCTTGCTTACTAGTATTTAAGTCAAAACCAACATTACAAATACTACCAATACTATCACCTGCTGAATAAGCATCAGTTAATAATTTTAATATTTCTGTTTCATCATAATGTTTTGACATTAAATGACAATGAGTATCAAAAATTCCATTATTAGCCATATATTTTACCTTCCCTTTTATTTTCCTAAACAAAATCTTTTAAAAATTTCATCTAATAAATCAGTTTCAAATTTTTTACCTTGCATTTCTAAAATCTTATTTCATGCAGTTTGTAAGTGAACAATAATTAAGTCTATCGAAATATTCTTTTTTAAATCTTTTAATGCTTCTGAAATACTAAGTTCAATTTCATCCAAATATGCTAATTGTCTTGTATTCGCAAAAAGTAATTCTTTATCAAAATTAATTTCAGTAGTTATAATTTTATTTTTTATTCCTAAAATTAGATTTTCAATTTCGCCCATTATTGCACTAACTTTTACTACATTAAAATTATTTTTAATGTCTAATTTTAATTTTAACCTTAAATCCGTTTTATTAATAGCAATAAGGTAATTTTTATGTTTTATTTTTTCTAATAATTGTTTATCCTCAATACTTAAATCTTTTGAACCATCTAGTACTAATATTATTAAATCTGCTTCGTTTAAAGCCTTATGTGATTTATTAATACCTGCTTTTTCGATATCATTTAAAGTATGACGTATACCTGCTGTATCAATTAAATTTAAACTAATATCACCCAAATTAATTTTGCCTTCTACCAGATCTCTTGTTGTTCCTTCTTCATTAGAAACAATAGCTTTATCTTCATTTAAAAGCACATTTAATAGGGAAGATTTTCCAACATTAGGTTTTCCAATAATAACTGTATTAATTCCCTCTTTTATAGTTTTAGTAATTTTACTATGTTCTTTAATAACTTTTATTTTATTTAAAAATTTTTCAACTAAAGGAATAACATTATTAATTGTTTTTTCCTCAACCCCATCGTATTCAGGATAATCAATATTAACTGTTATATTAGCAATTAAAGTTAGTAATTCTGAAGATAATTCATCAATTAGTATTCTTGTTTTACCACTTAAACTATTAATAGCGGTTTTTAAAATAGTATTATTTTCAGCCATAATTAAATCATTAATAGCTTCTGCTTCAATTAAATCAATTTTATCATTTAAGTAAGCTCTTCTCGTAAATTCTCCTCTTGTTGCCATTCTCATACCTGTAGATAGTAATAATTGCAAAATTTTTTGTGTTATTAGCACTCCACCATGACAATTAATTTCAATTGTATCTTCACCTGTAAAAGATTTGGGAGCGCGATAACATGCCAAAACAACTTGATCAATTTTATTCTTATTATGATCAATAATATATCCTGTTATTAAAGTGTGACCTTTTTGATTTAAAATATCTTTATCAAAAACCTTATTTAATAGCTCATAAGTATCTTTTCCTGAAATTCTAATAATACTAATTGCTTGATTTAAAGGGGCGGTTGCAATTGCAGTAATAGTATCATTTAACATTTTTTCCTCTTTTCATTTAAACAATCTAAGTGGAATGGCAACACTTTTTAGGACTATTTTTTGGTAGACATTTGTTGTTGATATTTAACTGGAGTTAAGTAGTTTAAAGTGCTGTGAATTCTTATATTGTTAGGTGGTTAGCCCTAATTACTGGACCATATTTTGATAGATATTTCTAAATTTTTATTTGTAATATTGGTGGTTTTAAAAATTTAGAATGTATTCTTTCATAATTATAAAACATAACATATT
The DNA here is from genome assembly GCF_964019495.1 of Spiroplasma endosymbiont of Dasysyrphus albostriatus. Taxonomy (NCBI): domain Bacteria; kingdom Bacillati; phylum Mycoplasmatota; class Mollicutes; order Entomoplasmatales; family Spiroplasmataceae; genus Spiroplasma; species Spiroplasma endosymbiont of Dasysyrphus albostriatus. The sequence continues at coordinate 281,928 of NZ_OZ026447.1, forward strand.
GATTTACATCATTAATAGCTTCATTGATTGTTAAATATTGATTTGAGTCTTTAGGCAATCATTCTTGAGATAAATGTGAAAATCAATTTTCAGATATGACATTACCGCCAATATCATATGGTTGTTTTTTGCTTAAAATTATTTGTTTGTTTTTTGCTCATTTTGTAATTTCTTGACAATAAAATTCGTTGGCGTTATCTGAATGTAAAATAACGTTTTTTATTTGATTTCAAGAAAATTGGTTGTTTATTTTTTCAAGTGCAGGAAGAATTAAATCTTGATATGATTTATTTGAAAATGTATTATAACTAACAACATTATTTGAATAAAAATCAATAATTACAAAAAGATATAGTCAACCTTCTTTGGTGTTTATTTGTTTAGTATCCATTGATCAAATTTGATTTGAAGCGGTTGTACTTTTGTAATCTTTGTTTACTTTATCCATTGTAGGTATTCACTTATTTGGATTTTTTTTGTTTTTAGGATAGTTATTTTTAGTTTGTTTTAATCCTTGAATATTGTGTTTTTTCATAATTTTTCGCATTTGTTTTGTTGATAATTCTATATTTAAAATGATATTTTTCTCTTGTTTTAATCACTCTTTAAAAGCTGAAAAAATTCTTAAATATCCATAAATTCTACCTTTTCTTGTAGAATGAAATTCGATTAAAAGTTGGCATAATTCTTGATATTTATGATTGCAATTAATAATATGATTTTTTTCTTTTTTAATAAGTTTTTGTTTATTTTTTAAAAAGTAATATGTTGATCTGTTTAATTGAAGATATTGACATAAGTTTCTAATTGAATATTGATTTTTGCAATCATCGATAATTTTAATTTTTTCTTTGATATTTAATTTGTTAATTATTAATGCTATTTGTTTAATTTTATCCATTAATAAAAATCCTTTCAGGTCAAAATTAGTGTTCATTATATAACACAATTGTTTTTAGAATACATTCAGATTTTTTAAATTAATGGTCTAGTAAAAAGGGCTAAGTGGCCCCATCCATTTGTTTCTAAATAAGTAATAAGTAAATTTTGTAAAGCACTAATTGTATAACCTTTTTTGCCAATTAAAATTGAATTTTCATTTTTACAATTAATATTAATATAAAATTTATTGCCATTTAATATTATTTCTTCTTGATAATTTTTTATATTAAAAAGTTCCAATAAATCATGTCATTTATCATTTAAATAATTTTTAAGATCATTTTCGTTAAAAATAAAAATTTTAGTAATGGTTTTAAATAAACGTTTTTCTATACCTAATTTTATATAAAATGTCTTGGGGGGTAAATTTTTGATAGTTTTTTCTAAATCAATATTTTTTTTAAATGATTTAATTTCCATCTTTTTTTCTCCACATTATAATAAATTACTTATTTTTTTTAGGTTGAACAACTATTTCAGATTTTGTAAATATCTTTTTAATCTTACTTGAAAATGGTGTACTAATTGTACCATTTTTTTTATAACGGCTACGTTTATGTTTATTATAGTAATGAAAACCAAGAGTTTGAAATATTTGTAATATTCCAGAAATAATTCAATAAATGCCTAATCCTGAAGGAGCAACACATACATAAAATAAAAACATAAAAATCATAACGCTTTGAATAATAACTTGTTTTTTTAATGCAGCTTTTGCTTCTTTAGTTTTAATCTTCTGTCGTGAACGATTTAAAAACATCGGTAATAACATAGAAACTAATTGTGTTGGTATATATATAACAATAATTATTAAATACATAAATTGGCCATGGGTAACCATAGTTCATGGTTGTTCAACTAAACTAATAGCACCAACAACAGTATTTTTTAATAAATTAGTTGATTTCATAACAGTAAACATAGCTGTTAAGAAAGGAAGTGATAAAAACATTGGAATAAAAGCAGCCATTGGATTTATTCCTTCTTTTTTATAAATAGCCATTAATTCCATTTGTTGTTTTTGTTTTGCACTTGGATCACGTGAATGTTTATATTTGGCTTGAATTTCGGAAGTTTTCATTTGCACTGATTGCATTTTTTCCTGATTTTGTTGGGCTTTAAAAGTAAATACTAATGTAATAAGTTTAATAATTAAGGTTGTAAAAATAATAGCAAAAATAACACTTACTGATCAATATTTTGAATTTACATCAACTCCACCACTTAATCCAGCAGAAATACTAACTAAGATTCAAGCAATTGGATAAACAAACATTCCAAAGAACGGTGATTTAGTTTGCGTTCAAGCTTCACTTCATGTTCTAATCCCTGTAAATCCATATTCATAAATATTATTACCATTAAAATGAAAAATGTGATTTTTTGCTACATCACTGTTACCAATAAGTAATTCAAAAAAAACAGCCGCTACATTATATTTTTGAAAATCATAAGCTGAAATAACATCACTAGTTGCAACATTAGGATCACCCATAGTCTGACCGCAACCTCAAAGTGTTGACATCAATAAAAAAGTCCCTAAAATAATTTTAGTTCATTTTCATGTTATTTTTAATCAAACGTTTTTTTTCTGTTGTTCAGGAAATAAAAACTTTTTATATTGCATTAATTTTACTCTCCTATAATGGGATTTTCATTAAAAGATGTAATAAAGATCTAAGATTTTCTTCATATGTATTAGATAAATAATTTTTTCTAATCATAATTACTATATCTACTGGTCAATCTTTTTTAATATCTACTAACATTCCTCGTACTTGACGTTTAATCTTATTACGTGCAAAAGCAAAACGAACTAGTTTTTTTCCTACTGATACACCTACTCGTATAGCTTCAAAATCTACTCTATTCATATAATAGATAAAAAATTGACCATTTGAAATACTTTTTCCTTCATTAATTAAATATTTAAAATGATGATTTTTCAAAAGGCGGTATTTTTTTTCCATATTTTGTTCACCTTATTTTATTTTTTAAACTATGCTGTTAATTTTTTACGTCCTCTTTGACGTCTTCTTTTAATAACATTAATCCCTGTCGCAGATTTCATTCTTGCAAAAAAACCATGAGTTTTTTGATGTTTTCTCTTACTTGGTTGATATGTCGGTTTCATTTTTTTCTCCTTTTTTTAAAATTCTAATAAAAAATCATTAAGAGTATTCTAACATAATATTTATATCTTAACAAATTATTCTGTTTATTTTTAATAAAAACAATATTAGTTTAACAAAAAAATAAATCATTTATAATATTAAATAATAAATATTATTTTTTTTTTATTTTTTTAAAAAGTATAATACAGATTATAATTATAAAAAAGTTATCAACATTAATCCACAATTTATCCACAATAATTATATTAATTAAAGAGGTTTTTAAAATGAATGACACTGATAATAAACGAGAAAACTTTCAAAATATTTGAAATAAAGTTAGAAATTTTCTTCAATATGATGAAATGATTGATCCAAGTATTTTTAATAACTATATTAAAAAAACTTATATTTATGATATTTTTGAAAATAAATGTTTAATTATTGTTGATTCACTATTTGCAAAAGAAATTTTAACTAAAAATATAACATTTAAAGTTAAAGAAATTTTGGAAAGAATTATTCAACAAAATCTTCAAATTGAATTTTTAGAACTTAATGAAGCAAAGAAACAAAAAATATATGTAGAAAAAGATTTTGTTGAATTTAATAAATTGCAACAAATTAAAAAACAATTTCAATTTAATAACTTTGTTAAAGGTGAATCAAATAACGATGCTTATCAAGCAGCATTTTCAATTACCATAGAACTTGGTAGGTATTGAAATCCCTTATTTATCTATGGTAATTCTGGATTAGGAAAAACACATTTACTTCATGCTATTGAAAATGAAATACTAACAAAATATAATAATCAAAAAAAAGTACTTTACTTATCTTCTGAAGAATTTGGTCGTATGGTACCAGAAATTATTAAACAAAATGTTAATGATATTGAAAAATTTAAAGATTCATTTAATCAATACGATGTTCTTCTAGTTGATGATATTCAATTTTTAGCTAATCGTAGTAAAACAAATGAAATATTTTTTCATATATTTAATAGTTTTGTTAACAAACAAAAACAAATTGTTATTACATCAGATAAACATCCTGATGATTTATATGGTTTTGAAGAAAGAAATGTTTCAAGATTTCAAAGTGGTTTAAGTGTTGGTATTGATTCACCAGATTTTGAAACTTCATTAATTATTTTAAAAGAAAAAATTAAGTCTTTAAATTATGATCCAAGCATTTTTACTGAAGAATCTTTAAGTTTTATTGCTTTAAATTTTAATAGTGATGTTAGAAAATTAGAAGGAGCATTAAATAGATTAATTTTTTATAGCATTTTATATATAAAGCCTAATCATTTAATAGTGCTTGAAGACGTTATGAAAGCTTTTAAAACATCAAATACTTCATTAAAAGAAAAACTAACTATTAAAAAAATTAAAACAATTGTATCTGAATATTATAATATTCCAATCAAATTATTGATTAGTACTTCTAGAGTTAAAACGATAACAATAGCACGCCATGTAGCAATGTATTTAATAAAAACACTTTTAAATGAATCATATACAAAAATTGGTTCTGAATTTGGAGGTAAAGATCATACAACAGTAATGAATGCTTATAACAAAATTAAAAAAAATATTGAAACTAATTATGAATTTAAAAAAAATATTGAAAGATTATCACGTGAATGTTTAAAACACAATTAATCCACTATTTTAATCATAAATTATTAACTTATAAAATCCTGATTTTTTACTGATTTTATAAGTTAAAATTAGTTATTCACATTAATCCACATTGTAATATTATTAATAATTAAATAAATAATAGTAATTAATATATATATATAATATATAATTAATTATTAATGTTTAAAAATGGGAGATATTTATGAAAATCGAAATCAAAAGTTCTATATTATTCAAAATAATAAAAAAAATAATAAAAATAACAATTTCTAATAACAATTATGAAGAATTATCTTGTTTTTTATTAGAAGTTGAAAAAGAAAAAATAATTTTAACCGCATCTAATGGTAATTTATCATTAAAATATGAACTAAATAATAATGAAAAATATTTAAAAATATTAAATATTGGTTCAGTATTAATTAATACTAAAATTATTTATGATATTTTTAGTAAATTAGAAGATGAATGAATTTTATTTGAACTTAAAATTAATAACTTAATCATTAGTAATTTTAAAAATGATAATAATGATTTTATCTTCAAACTAAGTACGTTGACAATTGAAAAATTTCCAAAAATTAACTTTAATAAAAATATTAAAAATAAAGTATCTTTTAATAAAAGTTTGTTACAAAATATAAATGAACAAATTGCTTTTGCAACAAATACAAACAATAATAAACCAGCATTAAGTGGAATTAATTTTAAATTTAATGATCAAAAGTTATTTGTTACAGCAACTGATGGATATTGTTTAGCAAAAAAGTGATTTTCTTTTGAAGAAAAATTAGAATTTAGTAATAAAGAGTTTAATATTCCAGTTCATTTATTAAATGAAATTGATAAAATTACTAGTGATTTAAATTCAAATATAAATTTTTATTTTGAAAATGATTATAATTTAATTATTGAAATTGAAAATTTTTTATTTCAAACACGAATGATTGAAGGTACTTATCCAAATACGGATGATATTATTAAAAATATTATAGAAAAAGAAAAAAATATTATTGAAATTAATAACGTTAGAGAATTTTTAAAAATTATTGAATTATCAATAATTTTAGCAAAAAAAGATACTTCACCTATGATTCAATTTTGAATCAATGTGGAAAAAAATGATTTTAAAATTAATTGTTTATCTAATAATGATAGTATAGGTGAAGTAATTGAACAATTTAAAAAATTTCATATTGTGAAATCTAAAAGTTTAAAAGAAGAAATAAAAGTAGTTTTTAATTCAAAATTAATTATTAATGCTTTAAAATCTTTTAATAAATGTAAAAAAGTAAATTTGAAAATTTCTTGACCAAAAAATTATACAATTATTGATAGTGAAGAAGAAACTGGGTTATTACAACTAGTTTTACCAATTGGAGAAAAATAATATGATATAACTAAAATAGTTATTTTTAATTAATAAGCTAAGAAAAGGTAAAAAATAATGAAGAAGAAATTACAATTGTTAAGTATGTTTACTATTTTAATTTTTACTAATTTAAATATAATTGCTTGTAAAAATAAGCAAGATAGTATTAGTGAATTTTATGTTTTAGGAGATAGTTTATCAGATACTGGTGCAGGAACATTTGCACAAAATCAATATTTAGAAAATAGTAATAGTAAATTTAAACATTTTCAATTAGATAAACCTTATTATAATAATTGTTGAAGTAATAATAAAGTAGCTTCACAATTAATTGCTGAAAAATTAAATATTAATTTTAAACCTGGGTGATTATTTAACATCAATGGTAAAACATTTCAAAGTTTGGGTAATAATTATGCTTATGGAGGAGAAGTTGCTGATAGCAGTGATAATAATTTAGATATTATTAAAACTTTTGATTTGTCTCATCAAACACAAATGTTGTTACTACAACATTCTTTACAAAAAAAAGATGTTATTTGAATAGAAATGGGAGCTAATGATATTGGTAATTTAATGAATAAAACAGATCCTATTATTATTAACAGTAAGATTAATAATGTAATAAATGAAGAAAAAAAAGCAATAAAATTATTAATTAAAAATGGTGCAAATAAAATTATTATTAGTGATGTTCCTGACTTAACATTAACACCAAAAATTAAAAAGATATTACATAATAATCAACAAAAAATACAAATAGCACGTAAAACATGTATTGAATATCAAAAACGATGAAAAAAAATGATATTAGAAATGAAAATAATTTATAAAAATATTATTACACCTTTTTTTCTTTCAAGAGAATTAGCAACTGATATGAATAATTTTAAAAATAAAATTCCAGATGGAATTGTTGAAACTAGTGCTACAATTTGTAAAATGATGTCTAAAGAAACAAAATATTCTTATAAACCAGTTTTTAATTCTGGAGTTAATGAAAGTAATTTAAATAAATATTTTTATTTTGATGAGTTTCATCCAGGTATGTGATTTCATCAACAAATGGCAAATAGTATTATTAATTTAATAGAAAATTTTAAATAGATTTTTTGTTAAATATTTTTAAAAAAGTAATTTATTATTTTTGAATAAAGATTTTTTAATTTTTCTTTTAAAAAAATTATGTTGTTTTAAATCAAAAAAAATGTATAATTTATACATAAAATGTAAAATAATATGCTTATTTTAAAGAATAAAAAGTCTTTTTTTTGAATTTATTTTTGAAATTTTAAATATTTTCATTATTAAATTAATGAAAATATTTAATGATGAAAGAGAGTGAAAATAGTGAGCACAAGGACTCCAAATGATTATAATGCTAACTCAATTCAAGTTTTAGAAGGACTAGAAGCAGTTAGAAAACGACCTGGAATGTATATTGGTTCCACTGCAGAAAGAGGATTACATCACTTAGTTTGAGAAATAGTTGATAATGCTGTTGATGAAGTTATTGCCGGTTTTTGTACAAAAATTTCTGTAACTATTACTAAAAATAATGAAATATTAGTAAAAGATAATGGTCGAGGTATTCCTACTGATATACATCCAAAGACTAATATTTCAACAGTAGAAACGGTTTTTACTACATTACATGCTGGTGGAAAATTTGATAATGGTTCTTATAAAGTATCAGGTGGTTTGCATGGTGTTGGTGCTTCAGTAGTAAATGCTTTAAGTAAGTATTTGGAAGTTACTATTTACCGTGATGGTAATATTTTTTTTCAAAAATATATTGAAGGTGGTAAACCAGAATTACCATTGGCAGTTATTGGACAAAGTGATAAAAAAGGAACAACTGTTTTATTTAAACCTGATGAAAGTATTTTTACTGAAACTGTAAATTTTAGTTTTATAATAATTAAAACAAGGTTAAGACAACTTGCTTTTTTAAATAAAGGTTTAACTATTCAAGTTATTGATGAACGTGAAAATAAAGAAGAAACTTTTTGTTATGAAGGGGGCATTAAAGAATATGTTGCCTTTTTAAATAATAAATTTGAACCTTTAAAACATGAAATTATTTATGGAGAGTTTGAAATAAATGGTATAAACACAGAAATAGCTTTTCAATATAATGAAAGTGAAGAATCTCAAATATTTTCATTTTGTAATAATATTAATACACCTGAAGGTGGAACACATGAAGATGGTTTTCGTTTAGCATTAACAAGAGAATTGAATTCTTATGCGAAAAAAAATAATCTTTTAAAAAATAATGATGAAACATTTACTGGTGATGATGTTAAAGAAGGAATTTTAGCAATTATTTCAGTTCAACATCCTAATCCACAATATGAAGGGCAAACTAAAACAAAACTTGGTAATTCTGAAGTTAGAAAAATTGTTTCTAATGTAACTGGAAAAATAATTAATAAATTTTTATTGGAAAACCCTGCTGAAGCAAAAATTATTATTAACAAAGTTATTTTATCAGTAAGTGCACGTTTAGCATCTAAAAAAGCACGTGAGAATATTATGACTTCGAGAAAAAATCCTTTACAATTTTCTAATTTACCTGGTAAATTAGCAGATTGTTCTTCTAAAGATCCAACTAAAACAGAAGTTTTTCTTGTCGAAGGTGAGTCAGCTGGTGGAACTGCAAAGTTGGGAAGAAGTAGAGAAATTCAAGCAATTTTACCATTAAGAGGGAAAATAATTAATGTTGAAAAAGCACGACTTTTAAAAGTTTTTTCTGACGAAGAAATAAATAATCTTATTATTTCCTTTGGTTGTGGTGTTGGTAAAGAATTTAATATTACTAAATTACGTTATCATAAAATTATTATTATGACTGATGCTGATGTTGACGGTTCACATATTAAAACATTATTATTAACATTTTTTTATCGTTACATGCGTCCCTTAATTGATGCTGGTTATATATATATAGCTCAGCCTCCTTTATATAAATTTTATAGTGGTAAATTTGTTAAATATGCATATAATGATCAAGAATTGCAAGAAATTAAAGATAATTTTAATGGAACTAATTTTAACATTCAACGTTATAAAGGTTTAGGAGAAATGAATGCCACACAATTATGAGAAACAACTATGGATCCACAACATAGAATTTTATTACAAGTAAGTATTGATGATGCTTCAGAAGCAGATGAAACTTTTTCAATATTGATGGGGAAAGATGTATTTCCACGAAAAGAATTTATTCAAGAAAATGCTAAATATGTAAAAAACATTGATGCTTAAAAGTTAATAAAATAAAATTAGGAGTTTATATATGAGCGAAATAACTAAAAAAAATGAAACATTTATTTCTAATAAATATGTTCGTAATATATCTGATGAAATGAGAACTAGTTTTTTAGAATATTCAATGTCAGTTATTGTTTCAAGAGCTTTACCAGATGCAAGAGATGGATTGAAACCAGTACATCGTCGAATTTTATATTCTTTAGCAATTTTAGGTATGACATATGATAAACCTTATAAAAAAGCAGCACGTATTGTTGGAGAATGTATTGGAAAATTTCATCCTCATGGTGATATTGCAGTTTATGAAACAATGGTAAGAATGGCACAAGAATTTAATTATCGTTATCCTTTAGCTGATGGCCAAGGTAATTTTGGTTCAATTGATGGTGATAGTGCTGCTGCTATGAGATATACTGAAGTTAGAATGAGTAAAATGGCAGGAGAGTTGGTTAAAGATTTAAATAAAAATACAGTTACTTTTGTTGAAAATTATGATGGTGCTGAAAAAGAGCCTAGTGTTTTACCAGCTTATTTTCCTAATTTATTAGTTAATGGAACAACAGGTATTGCTGTTGGAATGGCAACAAGTATTCCACCACATAACTTAAGAGAAATAGTTGATGCAATTATTTTTGTAGCTCACAATCCTGATTGTGATATTATGGAAATATTAGATATTGTTAAAGGACCTGATTTTCCTACAGGTGCAATGATTTTAGGCGTAAATTCATTTAAAAATGCTTATTTAAACGGAAGATCAACAATAACAGTTCGTAGTAAAACTAAAGTTGAAAAATTATCAAATGGTAAACCTGCAATTATTGTTGAAGAAATACCTTATCAAACTAATAAAACTAATTTAATAAATAATATAGTTAAAGCAGTTCAAGAAAAAAAAGTAAATTATATAACTGATTTGCGAGATGAATCTAATCGTGAAGGAATAAGATTAGTATTAGAAATTAAAAATATTGATTATGCTGAACTTATTTTAAATCAACTATATAAATTTACTTCATTACAAACAACATTCACAATAAATTTATTAGCATTACATAATAAACAACCTAAAGTAATGAATTTAAAAGAAATGATTGAAATTTATATTGAACATCAAATTGAAATTATTCTTAATAAGTCTAATTTTGAATTAAAAAAATATGAACATCAATATCATATTATTTTTGGTCTTGTTAAAGCATTACAAAATATTGATGAAATTATTAAAATAATTAAGGAATCAAAGAAAACAGAAGAAGCATTAACTAATTTACAAAATAAATTTGAATTTTCTGAAAAACAAGCTAAAGCTATTTTAGAAATGAAACTGCAACGTTTAACAGATTTAGAACAAGAAAAATTAAATAATGAATTATCATTTATTAATGAAGAAATTATTCGATTAAGAACTTTAATTAATGAACCTTCTAAGCAAATAGAATTAATGATTTCTCAGTTAACAACAATTAAAGAAAATTATGGTGATGATAGAAGAACTGAAATTATTGAAAATTATGAAGGTGAAATTATTGATGAAGCTTTAATTAAAGAAGAACAGGTGGTTATAACGCTTTCAAAAAGTGGTTATATTAAACGTTTACCTTTAGATACATATAGAACTCAACATCGTGGTGGTGTTGGTGTTAAAGGTGCTGGTGGCACTGATATTAATACTGATGATATTGATAAAGTTTTAATTACTTCAACTCATTCTGATTTGTTAATATTTAGTAATAAAGGAAAAGTTTATCGAATTCGTGCTCATAAGGTACCAAATTATTCAAGAACAGCTAAAGGAACACCAATTGTTAATTTAATAGCAACAGAAAAAAATGAGACTATTAAAACAATAATTGCTATATCAGAAGATTATGATATAAATGCTAATTTATTTTTTGTTACTAAAAAAGGAATTATTAAACGTTCAACTTTAGATCAATTTAAATCTATTTACCAAAATGGTAAGATAGCTATTAAATTGCGTTCAAATGATCAATTAGTAGATGTTCTGAAAACTACAGGTAATAATGAAATAATTATTGCTGTGGCTAATGGACGAGCAGTTAGAATCAATGAAAATCAAGTTAGAGTAATGTCAAGAATAGCCAGCGGAGTAAAAGGAATAGATACAAAAGGTACTCATGTAATTGGAATGTGTTCTAATCAAGATGGTGATTTAGTTGTCTCTATTAGTGAGAAAGGTTATGGAAAAATATCACGATTTGAAGAATATCGTTTAGCAAATCGTGGTGGTAAGGGTGTAATTTCTATGAAATTAGCTCAAAAAACAGGAAAATTAATTGGTATAAATTCAATAAATAACACTAATAATAGTAATGATTTATTAATTATGACTTTAAAAGGTACAGTTATTAGATTTTCTTTAGAAGATATAAGAACTACAAGTAGAAATACTATAGGTGTTAAATTAATTAGATTTAAAACAGAAGATGATGCAATTTCTTCAATTGTAACAATCCCAATCACTAAAGAAAAAACTATTTTTATTGATTAATTTAAGAGGTGCTAAAATGATTGATATAGAAAAAATACGTAATAATTTGGAAAAAACTATTAATAAAATAGAAACAAGGGGCCAAAGTTATAAAAATGAAATAAATAAAATTTTTAATTTAGATTTAGAAATAAGAACTTTAAAAACAAAAAATCAAAAATTAGAAGAAACAAGAAATAAGCAGTCTAAACAAATTGGTGAATTATTAAAAAATAAAAAAAATGATCAAATAAAAAAAATTAAAGATGATATGATTATTTTAAAAGAAAAAATTATAAAAAATAATTTAAAAATTGTAGATTTAGAAGATAAAATATATGAATTACAGTTAGTAATTCCTAATATACCACATTTTTCAGTTCCACAAGGAAACGATGAAACTAATAATCAAGAAGTTAGAAAATGAGGGAAAGTTATTAAAAAAAATAGTAAACCACACTGAGAAATTGCTGAAAAGTTAAATATAATTGATTTTTCAAAAGCAACTAAATTAAGTGGTACTAGATTTATTATGTATAAAAATAAAGGTGCTTTATTAGTTAGAGCATTAATGAATTTTATGATTGATTCTCATTTAAAAAATGGTTATTCTGAATTTTTACCACCATTAATTATTAATAAAGAAAACTTATTTGGTACAGGGCAACTTCCTAAATTTAAAGATGATTTATTTCAATTAAATAACGAACAGTATTTAATTCCAACAGCAGAAGTTCCTTTAACAAATATTTATCGTAATGAAATTATTAATTTTTCTGAATTACCAATAAAAATGTGTGCTTATACACCATGTTTTCGTTCAGAAGTGGGTTCTGCTGGTAGAGATACAAGAGGAATAATTAGATTACATCAATTTAATAAAGTAGAATTAGTTCAAATTGTTGATCCTGAAAAATCTTATGATGCCCTTGAAGAGTTAACTAATAATGCTGAATTAATTTTACAAAAATTAGATATTCCTTATAGAGTTATTAATTTATGTAGTGGTGATATTGGTTTTAGTGCTGCTAAAACTTATGATTTAGAATTATGATTACCTTCTCAAATGTGTTATCGTGAAGTTTCTTCATGTAGTAATTGTGAAGATTTTCAAGCAAGAAGAATGGAAACTAGAGTTAGTCAAGATAATAAGAAAATAGTTCCACATACACTAAATGGATCGGGATTAGCTATTGATCGAGTTGTTGCAGCAATTTTAGAAAATTTTTATGTTGAAGAAGATAATGTTGTAAATATACCTATTGTTTTACAACCTTATATGAATAATTTAAAAACTATTTAATTTATAATGTTTCACGTGAAACATTATAAATTAAAAAAAATGTATTTTTTTATAAAAAAATTGTTATAATTAATAATGCCACTGCAACAATTACATTCGAACCGGGTCAGGACCGAAAGGTAGCAGCCATAAGGATTAGGATTGTGTGCGGTGGTTTTATTTTGAAAAATAAAAAAGAGGTTTCTTTAAATGAAAAAACAAAATTATATGGAAATTGCCTTAAAGCTTGCTAAAAAAGCTGCTATTAATGGTGATGTTCCAATTGGTGCAATTATTGTTGATGAAAATGATAATATTATTGGTAGAGGATTTAACAAAAAGGAAAAAGACAAAGATCCAACTCAACATGCGGAAATTATTGCAATAAAAAAAGCATGTAAAAAAATTAATAATTGACGTTTATTAAATTGTACTATTTATACAACATTAGAACCATGTTTAATGTGTGTAGGGGCTTTGTTACAAACAAGAATAAAACATATTGTTTTTGCTTTAAAAGATAGTAAGTTTGGATGCGTTGAATCACTCTATAATTTAACATTAGATAAAAGATTTAATCATCGTAGTGAATATACTTATTCTTTAAACTTAGATAGTAAAGAAATGTTACAAAGTTTTTTTGGAGAAATTCGTAATTTATAATAATTGTTTTTATAACAAATTTTATAAAAAATTGTTAGGATAAATATAGGTGATTTAAATGAAACATAAATCTTTTTATAGAAAGTATCGACCAAATTCTTTTTCAGAAATAATTAGTCAGGATAATATTGTAAGAATATTAAAAAATTCTATTTTAAATAATAGTTTTAATCATGCTTATTTATTTTCAGGCTCAAAAGGTACAGGAAAAACATCAACGGCTAAAATATTTGCTAAAGCAATTAACTGTCAAAATAACATTGATGGAGATGCATGTAATACTTGTGAAAATTGTATAAACATTAGTTCAAATAATTGTATTGATATTTTAGAAATTGATGGTGCTTCCAATAATGGTGTTGATGAAATAAGAAGTATTAGAGATAATATTAACTTATTACCGATGAATTTTAAATATAAAGTTTATATTATTGATGAAGTTCATATGTTAACAACTTCTGCTTTTAACGCATTATTAAAAACCTTAGAAGAACCACCACAACATATTATTTTTATTTTAGCAACAACAGAACCATATAAAGTAATTCCAACTATAATTTCTCGTTGTTTATGATTTGAATTTAAAAAAATTAATGTAAATGAAACTAAAAAACATTTTATTGATGTTTTAACAAAAGAAAAAATTAATTTTGAGGTTGAAGCAGTAGAGGAATTAGCAATATTGAGCGAAGGATCTTTACGTGATGGTTTAAATTATTTAGAAAAAACATTTAATTATGGTAATAATATAACACTTAAAAATGTTGAAAAAATATTTTCTGTTTTATCAACAAAAAATAAAATATTATTTTTAATTAATATATTTAATTGTAATATTGAGCAAGTAATAAAACAATTAACATTATTTGATGAATATACTATTCAATATAAAAAAAATATTATTGATTTTATTTACATTCTTGAAGAAATATTAATTTATGCTATTACTAAAAAAACAGAATTACTTAAAATGATAAATATTCAACAAGTAAATATTTTTTCTGAAGTAGTAAAATCTGATTTACTTTTAATTTTGAATTCATTTAATGACATTTTAATTCAAGAAGATGTTGATGATTTAAAACCAACATTAATACTAAAAATATTAAATTTAATTAAAAATTTTGAGAATAAATATTCATTAAATTATTTAGAAAAAACAAAAATATCTATTATGAATATAGAAAATAAAAGTATAAATTTAAATAGTAAAGATGAAATAACAAAAATTTTAAAAAAAAGCGAAATAGATAAAAATAATGAAGAATTAACTTCAATTTTAGTAAAAGAAGAAAATACTAGTATTAAAGAAAAAGAAATTTTTAATGTACCAACTGTGAAAAATTTAAAAAATGATGAGATAATTGATAAAGCCATTAATTTAATTTTACAAGCTGATAAAAATATTAGAAAAGAAGTTAGTGAAAAGTGAAAAAATATTTCTAAATTTATTAATGATAATAAATTTAGAAACATAACTAAAGTTTATATAAATACTATTATTGCGGCAGCATCTACTAATGGCATTATTATTATTACCAAAAATATTATTCAATCTGATTTAATAAATCAAAGTTTTTTAAGTAAAGAACATAGAGAATTTTTAAATATTTTATTAGAAAATGAATACATGATTTATGCCCTTGATAAAAATCAATGACAGGAAACAAGAAAAAAATATCAAGAGTTACTAACAAAAAAAATATTACCAAAACCAGTAGATATTGTAATATCAAAACCTGTAATTGAGTCATTTACCAATGTAGATAGAGATCCGACTTTAAATTTTATAAAAAAAATATTTACTGAAATTGAAGAAATATAAAAATATGAGGTGAAAAATATGGATATGAAAAGAATGTTAGCACAAGCACAAGCAATTCAAGGAAAGTTAACAAAATTTAAAAAAGAAGAATTTACTTTTTCTGATATTGATGGTTTAGTTAAAATTATTATAACAGGTGGACGTAAACTAGTTTCAATTAATATTGAAGGATTATTAAAAGAAGCAGAAAATGATTATTCAAGTATTAATGATATGCTACAAACAGAACTAAATAAAGCATTAAAACAAATAGATGAAAAAGAAAAAAATATTGCTGGCAAGTTTTAGAAAAGTTTAGTAATTTTAGCATAGAAAGAGGTAGAAAAATGTTATTTATTACCTTTGAAGGGCCAGAAGGTGCAGGTAAAACTACAGTTTTAAAAATGATTAAAGAACAATTAAAACAAGATGGTTTTGATGTTATTATTACGAGAGAACCAGGTGGTAGCGAAATTTCTGAACAAATAAGACAAGTTATTTTAAATAAAGAAAATACATTAATGGATCCATGAACAGAAGTTTTGCTTTATATTGCAGCTAGAAGACAACATTTAATTGAAAAAATTCTGCCAAATAAAAACAGTAATAAAATCATTATTTCTGATCGTTTTTCTGACTCAACTTTAGCATATCAGGGTTATGCTAGAAATTTAGATATTGATAAAATAAATCTTATTCAAAAGCTTATTTTTGAAGATTATCAACCTGATTTGACAGTTTTATTTGATATTAAACCAGAAATAGGTTTACAACGAATTTTATTAAGAAAAGGTGAAAAATTGAATAGATTAGATGAAGAAACATTAGAATTTCATCAAAAAGTATATAATGGTTATAAAAAAATTGCTATTAGTAATCCAAATCGCGTTCATACAATAAATGCTAATTTATCAGAAAAAAAAGTTTTTAATAGTGTTTATGAACTAATCATAAATTTAGTTGAAGAAAAAGGTTTTAAAGAAAAAAAAATGAAAATTAGAGGATCTAATGAAGGAAAATAATGTAATTTTATTTGAAAATGAAGAATCAGAAAATTTTTCTATTTTTGCAATGGAAAATATTCCACAGGTAATTTTATTGTATTCGAAAAATAAAATATTAAATATAAATGTTAGTAATAAGTTAATAAAAAAAATTGTTTGTAAAAATAATAATCAATTAAAAAAATGTACTGAAGAAAATATGTGTCAAAATTGTTTTAAAATTAAAACTAATAGTTATTTTGATTTTAAAAAATTTGATTTTAGTAAAAATAATATTATGAATAAAAATATTGTTTTAGAAATTATTAATGATTTTTCTAAAACTAATTTAGAAAAAGATGCTAATAAAATTTATTTAATAAATCAAATTGAATTTTCTTCAACTTCAGCCTCAAATGTTATGCTTAAAACTTTAGAAGAATTATCTAAAAATATTTATGTAATTTTTACTACCACTAATATTAATCAAATACTCCCTACTATTAAATCTCGTTGTCAATTGATAAATTGTTCAAAAGAAAATGATATATTTGTTAGTAACGATTATGATGATGAACAATTATTAATTTTAAAAATATTTTCAAATACTACTTTTTTGACAGATGAAAGCAGTAAACTTAAATTAAAAAAATATATTGAAATTATTAAACAATTTATTATTAATGATAATGATAAAAAAGTTAACAATCAACTTTTGAATAAAAAAATAATTAGTTTAAAAGAAGAAATTATTTACTTTTTTAGATTTTTTAATTTAGTAGTTTTTAATAAATTAACTTTTCTTTTATTTAAAAAGTATGATTTTAATAATTTTTTTATTGAAAGTTTAGTTAATTTATGAAAAAATAGTAATTTAAAAAAAATAGCCTATATTTTAGAACAAATTTCATTTACAATTACTAAATTAAAATTTAATGTTAACTTAAATTTATTAATAAATTCTTTTCTTATTAAGGTAAGTGATAATTAAACTATGGAAAGTACAAAAAAAATTTTAATTTTAAATCAAGATGATAAAAAAATTAAGCTTATTCAAAGAAAAGATATGTTTTGTGTTTCTTTGGATACTATTTTATTAAGTAATTTTATTAAAATAAAACCCAGTACTAAAACAATAATTGATTTTGGAACTAATAATGCTGTTATTCCAATAATTTTAGCGGCAAAATTTCAAGGAAAAGTAATTGGTATTGAAATTCAAGAGCCAGCTGTTGAACTTGCTTTAGAAAATATAAAACTTAATAATTTAGAAAAAAGAATTGTCATTGTTCATGAAGACATAAAAATTTATGCTCAAAGAGAAAAAGAAAAAGTTGATTTAATTGTATGTAATCCACCTTTTTTTCCTTTATGAGATAAAAGCAAAGTAAAAGCACAACCTTTAAAAATTGCAGCAAGACATGAAGTATATATTAATTTAGAGGAGATTATTGCTAGCGCAAGTAAATTATTAAAAGACAAAGGGCGATTGGTTATGATAAATAGTGTAGAAAGAATAAACGAAACACTGCTTTTATTAAAAAAATATCAAATTACACCTAAAAAATTACAAATAGTTTATCCTAAAATTAATCAGGCTGCCAATGTTTTTTTAATTGAAGCAGGATTTTTAGCGAAAGAAGGAATGATTGTTTTGCCACCATTGATTTGTCATAATGAAAATAATACTTATATTGATGAAATAGCAAAGTGATATAAATAATCTTAATATAAGTGTAAGGTTAGGTGTTTAAAATGAATATTAATTGATTAAATAAACTTAATAAAAAAATAACTTACTTATTAGCTGTATCAGGTGGTCCAGATAGTATGTTTTTATTAGATAATTTAGTATGTAATGAGTTTAAAATTATTGTTTGTCATGTTAATTATCATAAACGTTGAAGTAGTAATGTTGATGAGCAAATTGTTCGAGAATATTGTACAAATAATAAAATAACTTTAGAAGTAAAAAATATTAAAGAAGAGGAATACAATAAAAAACAAAATTTTCAAAGTCAAGCACGTGTACTTAGATATGATTTTTTTAATGAAATTGCTCAAAAATATCAAGTTTATAATCTTGTTGTAGCACATCATATTTACGATTTACTTGAAACATATATTATTCAAAAACAACGCAAGGCAATAGTTTCTTATTATGGATTAAAATTTAAAACAACATATAAATCTTTATCGGTTTATCGTCCAATGTTAGAATTAAAAAAAGAAGATATTATTGACTATTTAACTTTGTATCATATTAAATATGGATTTGATGAAACAAATGAATTAATTATTTATGAAAGAAATCGAATTAGACAACAACAAATTAATAAACTTACTGATTTTGATATTAATTTAATGTTAAGTGAAATTAAAGAATTAAATAGTGAACAAGAGTTACTGAAAGATGAACTTGAAGTAATTTATAATACCATTATTAATGATGATGTGCTTGCTATTAATGAATTTAAAAAATATGAATTTAAATTACAACAAATGATTATCTATGAATTTTTAAGCCAATATCATGAAGAATTAGTTTTATCTTTAAAAAAGGCTAAAATTAAAGAAATAGTTAGAGTTTTAACTAAATCTAGTAAACCAAATATTACTATTTGTATTTCTGAAAATACTTGAGTTATTAAAGAATATAATTTTGCATATATTAGTGAAAAAAATGAACCAAAACAATTTAGTTATAAAATTTCTAAAATAAATAACTATAATTTTAAGGAAATTACTATTTCTAAAACTGAACCAACAGGTGGTGAATTTCAAGCTTTATATATTAATAAATCAGATTTTCCATTAACAATTAGAACTAATAATGGTGAAGAAGAAATTGAGACACCATTTGGTACAAAAAAAATTAATCGTTTATTTATTGATAATAAAATTCCATATCGTGAACGTCTTATATGACCAGTAATCATAAATTCAAGCGGAAAAGTAGTGGCAATTCCAAAATTATCAGTAAATAAAAACAATATTAGTGAGAAACCTAATTTGTATGTGCTAAAATATTATGGTATTATTTAAGAAAATAAATTAGAAATTAAACGTAGGTGAAAAAATAATGCAAACGCGAATTAAAATTAATTGAATGATTGTTGCACTATTCGTTGCTTTTTTAGTATTTGTTGGAATTTTATTGTGATATTTTTTAAGAGGTAATGCTTTAACTTTAGATCAATTTCAATTAGAAACATTACTTAGAGATGGTAAACTCCCTGGCAATAGTAGTGACACTGTTAGTAAAATTGATGGAGTACAAGTTCAATTTTTTGATCATACTACTTATATTACAGGTTTTTTAGGAATTAATGGTAAGGTAAAACGATTTGAAGCGACAGTTTCTGGAACTGCTACAGGTGGTTTTTATCATGATGTTATTGAAAAATTATTCAGAAAAGATAAAGAGGGTAAAGGCTTTGATATTAACCCCACAATTATTAGTGAATTAGTTCCGTTTTGAAAAACATTTTTAATTAGTATGTTTCCAATATTAGTATTAGTTGGTGGTTCATTTTGATTATTTTCTAAAATGAATAAAATGGGTGCCGGTGGTGGCATGAGTCCTTTTTCAATGGGAAAAAGTCGTGCTAAGATTAGAACATCAGATACTAGATTTACTGATGTTGCTGGTATTAAAGAAGAAAAATTGGAATTAGAAGAAGTTGTTCATTTTTTAAAGTTTCCACAAAAATATGCACAAATGGGTGCAAGAGTGCCAAAAGGAGTTCTTCTTGTAGGACCGCCTGGTACTGGTAAGACTTTATTAGCAAAAGCAGTTGCTGGTGAAGCAGGTGTTCCTTTCTTTTCAATTTCTGGTTCTGAATTTGAAGAAGTTTTTGTTGGAGTTGGAGCTTCAAGAATTAGAGAAATGTTTACTAC
Organism: Spiroplasma endosymbiont of Dasysyrphus albostriatus; assembly: GCF_964019495.1. Lineage (NCBI taxonomy): Bacteria > Bacillati > Mycoplasmatota > Mollicutes > Entomoplasmatales > Spiroplasmataceae > Spiroplasma > Spiroplasma endosymbiont of Dasysyrphus albostriatus. Next base: position 302,407 of record NZ_OZ026447.1, read on the forward strand.
TGCTAAAAAAAGTGCTCCTTGTATTATTTTTATTGATGAAATTGATGCAGTAGGAAGAAAACGTGCCTCAGCTTCAACTGCAACTAATGAACAAACTTTAAACCAATTATTAGTTGAAATGGATGGATTTGAAACTAACTTGGGAGTTATTATTATGGCTGCCACTAACCGTGCTGATGTACTTGATGAAGCGTTATTACGTCCAGGTAGATTTGATCGTCAAATTTCTTTAAGTTGACCTGATATTAAAGAACGTGAAGCAATTTTACGATTACATGCTCGTAATAAAAATATTTCGCCAAAAGTTAATTTTCAAAGAATAGCAGAGAGAACGCCAGGATTTAGTGGTGCACAATTAGAAAATGTATTAAATGAAGCAACGTTGTTAGCTGTTCGTCATAATAAAACAGTTATTGGTTTAGTAGAAATTGATGAAGCTATTGATAGAGTTGTTGGTGGACCTGCTAAAACTTCAAGAGTAATTACTGATATGGATAAAAAAATAGTATCATATCACGAAGCTGGACATGCTCTTATTGGTTTAAAACTAGAATATGCTTCTAAAGTTCAAAAAGTTACAATAATACCACGTGGACAAGCAGGTGGATATACTATTATGACTCCTAAAGAAGATACTATGTTTTATTCAAAAGTACATTTAAGAGCAACTATTACTGGTTATTTAGGTGGTCGCGCTTCAGAAGAAATTATGTTTGGTAATGCAAATATTACTACTGGTGCTCATGATGATTTAGAAAAAGCAACAAATATTGCCAGAAAAATGATAACTGAATATGGAATGTCATCTGAATTAGGATTAGTTCAATTTGAAAGTCCACGTAATGAGTATTCACCTTTTGCAGCAAATAAGTTTTCTGATGATATTGCATCTAAAATTGATGGAGAAATTAAAAAATTATTAGATGTTTGTTATATTGAAGCAGTAGCAACAATTAAAAAACATAAAGATACATTAGAATTAATTGCTAAATCATTAATGACTTTAGAAACAATTACTGCTGAACAAATAGAATATATTGATAAATATAATAAATTACCAATTGAAGTAATAGAAATGCAAAAAGAAATGCAAAAAAATAGTAAAAATCCTTCCAAAGAGGATAATGAATCAAATGATAAAAAGGAAGATAATAATTCAGGGACTGATGATGATACAATATCAGTTGTTCCTAAGAAGAAATAATTAAATTATTATAATAAAAAACAAAACTTACTATTTTAATATTTTCAATAATGTGTAAGTTTTGTTTTATTTTCTTTTTTTATTTGGTAAATATAATATAAAAAGTAATAAGGAGAAAAACAATGTTGGAAAAACATGAATTAGTAGAAAAAATATTATTAAGTACTGATGTAATTAATAATAAAATTATTGAACTTGCAAAATCAGTTAATAGTTATTATAAAGATAATAAAGAGCCCATTATTTTAGTAGGGATATTAAGAGGATGTTTACCTTTTTTATCACAATTTATGTTAAATCTTAAGATTGATTGTTTGGTTGATTTTATGTATGTAGAGTCATATTTAGGGCAAACAAAGGCGGTAAATAAACCAAAAATAAGAATGGATGTTATTAATAATGTTAAGGGTCGTGATTTATTAATTGTTGAAGATATTATTGATTCAGGTAATTCGTTATTTAAAATTCGTGATCATTTACAAGAACTTGGAGCAAAATCGGTAAAAATAATTACTCTATTAGATAAGAAATCTAAAAGAGTTGCTAAAATTGAAGCTGATTGATATGGTTTTGAAGTTCCTGATCATTTTTTAGTGGGATATGGTCTTGATTACGATGAAAAATTGAGAAACTTACCTTATGTTGGTATTGCTGACCTTAATAAAATTGCAATTTTAGAAAAATGTAAAAAAGTAGTTAAGTAAATAAGTTTAGAAGTTAATAATAATATTAAAATTTTTATTTTTTAATATAGTTCAAATATAATTAGCATTATTTTATTATGATAAAATTATACTATTAGCAGTTTTTAAGTTGTATAAGAATATTGGAGTTATAATGAGCAATCTTTTTGTTAATGTTTTAAGAGGAATCAAGAAAAGATTATTACAATATTTAGGTATTATAATACTATTAGTTATTGTAATTTCTACTCTTTCTGCGCTTTATAGTACAGCATCAAGAGCTGAATCGGGTTTTTATACAGTATTAAACAATAGTGGTAAATATGACTATCGTATTAATTTACAATTATTAAATAATTATAAAGATACTGCTACTGTAACATCAAGAATCCAAACAATTATCAAAAAACAATTTGAAGGTCATCTACATGAATCAGAAATTTATGCACAGATAGATGAAATTAAAGAAAATAATCTTAGAAATAATAGTTTTCCTACCCTTCCTTCGGGAGTAGAAATTAATAAAGATTTTGAAAATTATTTGTTAAACTGAGGATTAAGTTATCAAGGAATATTATTTAATGATATTTTAGAAAACGAAGTTAAAAATGATGAAATTTATAATTTGCAACATTATGAACTTGCTAAATCATTTTTTAAAACTTTTGATTATGAAAACGTTATTTCTCTTAAAAAAATTTATTATTCATTAGAAAATGGATTTTATACTTCAGAAAAAAGTGAATCTTTTGATTTTGCTCCAAAAAGAAATAATATTAATGAAGTTTATATTTCCGAAGGCATTAAACCTATTAATCCATTAGAAATAGTGATCAATCCTGAATTTGCACGTATTAATAATATTAAATTAAATGATTATATAACAGTTATTGATAAAGTTGAAAAGTTAAAAGTTGTTGGTTTTGGCTATGCTTATTGGGGAATTACTGGTAGTCGTACTGCAACAAATCCTAATCCGACATCTGAAAATACAAGTCCTGTTTATATGTCAAATCAATGGTTTAATAATTTAATAAAAGATTCTACATTTAGAACTAATTTAAATAATATATTTTTATTAAGAGTTAACAATAACGATAGTTATTTTGTTAGTAAGTTAGAAGAACTTTTAATTAAAACTTTTAGTTTTAGTTTTGGTTCAATTATTAGCAGTGATAGTGAAGATATTCGTTCAGGACAAATTTTAGAGAGTTTTAAAATGGAAAATATAATGTTTACGGCAATTACTCTTGTAGTATTATTAGTTATTATTTTTATCATTATGTCATATGTTAGAAAAGAAATTGATTTACAAAAACCACAGATAGGATTATTAAAAGCTCTTGGTTATAGTAATTTTCAAATTGCTATTAGTTTTGTAATTTTAATATTTTTGATAACATTCATTTCTAGTATTATTGGTTTAGGTATTGGTCTAGGATTACAAATATGATTTAATTCGTTAAATAACATTGGGTTTTTTATGCCATTACCAATACTATTTTTTAGTTGGATAGTATTTATTGTAAGTTTAATAATTATTCCTATTATTTTTATAGTAATTAGTTATATGCAATCGGAAACAAAATTACGTGTTAGTCCATTATTATTAATTTATGATAGACCAAGTAATTCAAGTTCTAAACTAATTTCAGTTTTAAAATACCCCTTTCGTTATTGACCATTTAAACAACATTTAGCAATTGCTTTCACTCTAAAATCGGTTGGAAAACTATTTTTAGTATTTTTTACTTTTATTTTTGTTAGTTTTTTATTACTATTTCAAAGTTCAGCTACTGATTTATTTGATAATAAAATAAATAATTTATATGGATATTACAATAAAGATGTTAAATGAAATACATCAACTTCATCAATGTATACATATACTAATGATTCTAATTTAAGTATTGATAAGCAGGTTTTTGATTGAGTTTCAGAAAAAGATATTGCGAAAGATAAAGAAACTGGTACTAATAAATATCATCAATGAGTAGCTGATGATTTTCATATTGATAATGATAGTAAAGCTAAAAAAATTGAAAGTGTTATTATTAATAATAATTTTAAAGATTATTTTATGAATAGCGAAGAAATTAATATCCTTTATCAAAAAACTAAGACTAAATCTGATTGTGAAGATTTTATTAATCCAAAAAAGATACTACCTGAACCATTAATGGAAATTATTTGTCAAAATATTCATCAAATATTTAATTATATTTCAACAAATACAGGTATTAATCCAGAAATAAACCCGTTGCCTGGTATTAGTTTAGGTTTAAATATTTATAATAATAAGTATTATCCAACTATTGAAATAAATTTAAGACCTCCTAATGAATGAAAAGGACATAATCAAGGCCGCATGCTCGCAAAAAAAATTAAAGCAACAGGACTTTATAATGATCCATATCAAGATTTAGTTTGAAAAAATTGATTTAACTTTAAAGAAGCAAAAAATCGTGATATTGATCCTATTTTTAATAATTCTCATAATTTACAAGCACAAAAAGTTACTTATACTGATAATCAAGGACAAAATATAACAACTACAGCTTATATTTTACCAGCAGTTATTTCAAAAACATTATCAATTTTAAATGATTATAAAATTGATGATCACTTTTTAATGTTAGCAAGTTGATATAATTATACAATTCCAGTAATTTATCAAGTTAAAGGAATTATTGAAAATAATTTAGACAATTCGAATGTTTATATTAATCTTGATGATTTACGAACATCTATTGGATTAATAAAACCTTCCCCGTCAGAAGATCCAAAACCAATATCAGATTCTTTTAATCATTGATTATCTAAAGAGAGCAATATTTTTCCATTAAATTATATAAATATTTTGCAACCATCTGCAGAATATACTAAAGAACAAATATTAGCAAAAAATTTAGAACCTATTAATAAAATACCTTTTATTAATGATTTAGTTAAAAGATTATTAGTTGAAATATTTGATGGAATTAGAACAATTATAAATATTACAAAAATTTTAACATTATTTGCTGTAGCTTTTGTATTGGTAATTATTATTAATATGATTTTAGATAATAATTTATTAATTATTGCAATGATGAAATCTTTGGGTTATCGTGTAAATGAAATTAACAGATTGATTATTGGCTCCTATATTATTGCTTTATTGGTTGCTTTTATTTTAGGTACTATTATTTCTTATGTTGTGTGAAATATTATTACTTTAATTATTGCAACTAAAGCAGGCGTTGTTTTTAATGTGGCTGCTAATCTAGTTACAATTTTATCTTGCTTTGGAATGGTATTTTTAATAATGGTTATTGGCTATGCTGTTGGGTTATATTTAATTAAATACAAACCAGTAACAGCTTTATTACAAGGAAGTTAAAATATTTTTTAAGCATTTCTATATAAATAAGATAAAGTAATTGATAAAATGAGTGTGTTATTTATAAAAGCATGGAATTAAAAAGGAGAAATGATAATGAAAAAAGATAATAAGGAAATTAAAAAAGATGATAAAGACATTGGAAGTAAACAAGTAACTAAAAATAAGTTAGAATCTAGTTTTACAAAGAAGTCAGTATCTAAAACCGAAGGTACAATACCACCAGTAACTCATAAATCTCATGATAAACCAGAATCAAAGGAGGAAATAGAAGCTAATAAAGCTAAATTGCAAGCCTTTAAAGATAATCAAAAAGCAATTAAAAAATTAACAAAAACTCATTCAAAAGAAATTTTAGCAGGTAAAATTATATCAATGACTAATAATACTCCTGATACTCAAACTAATGTTATTGAATTATTTGATGTTAAAAAATCTTACTTAACTGGAGACTTAGAATATGAAGTATTAAAAGGAGTTAATTTAAAAATTAAATTAGGTGATTTTGTTGTTATCTTAGGACCATCGGGAAGTGGTAAGACAACATTATTAAATATTATTTCGGGATTGGATAAACCTAATACTGGTGATGTTTTTGTGGCGGGATACAATTTATCTTTATTAAAAGATAGTCATTTAACTAAATTTAGACGAGATAATGTTGGTTTTATTTTTCAACAATACAATTTATTAACTAATTTAACTGCTCGTGAAAATGCTGAAGTTGGTGAAAATCTTGCTAAAAATAAAAATAAAAATATGAGTATTGATGATATTTTTCAAGTTATTGAAATGGATGAACATATGAATAAGTTTCCAAGTCAATTATCAGGTGGACAACAACAAAGAGTATCGATTGGTAGAGCACTAGCAAAAAATCCGACAATTTTATTTTGTGATGAGCCAACAGGAGCACTTGATGAGGAAATGGGGCGTAAGGTGTTAGAGATTTTATTGGATGTTAATCGAGAATATAAAACATCAATTATTATGGTTACTCATAATCCTAACTTCCAATATGTTGCAAATACTGTTATTAACGTTAAAAATGGTAAAATTATTAGTGTAAAGAATAATGAAAAACCAATGAAACCAAGTGAAATAAATTGAAGTTAATATTATTAATTAAATAAACTAACAAATTGTTAATAGAAAAAATATCATAACAAAGGAGTAAAAATATGATATTTTTTGAAACCCCTAGATTAAAAATTAGACAGTGAAAAGATAGTGATTTAGATGAACTTGTTTTATTAAATTCTGATAAAGATGTCATGAAATATTTTTCTAGTACATTATCAAAAGATGATACAGAAAAATATTTTTTGAAAATTAAAAATAATTTAAATAATAATGGATTTGGTTTTTATGCTGTTGAATTTAAAAAAAGACAATAAATTTATTGGTTTTATTGGCTTTAGCGAAGTTGATTTTATTGTTGATTTTAGACCATGTATTGAAATTGGTTGGCGTTTTAAAAAAAGTGTTTAAGGTCAAGGAATAGCAACAGAAACAGCTAAAGAATGTTTAAAATATGCAAAAAACAATTTAAAATTAACTGAAATTTATAGTTTTACTAGTATATTAAATATTAAATCAGAAAATGTAATGAAACGAATAGGTATGAAAAAAATAAATTGGATGGGGCCACTTAGCCCTTTTTACTAGACCATTAATTTAAAAAATCTGAATGTATTCTAAAAACAATTGTGTTATATAATGAACACTAATTTTGACCTGAAAGGATTTTTATTAATGGATAAAATTAAACAAATAGCATTAATAATTAACAAATTAAATATCAAAGAAAAAATTAAAATTATCGATGATTGCAAAAATCAATATTCAATTAGAAACTTATGTCAATATCTTCAATTAAACAGATCAACATATTACTTTTTAAAAAATAAACAAAAACTTATTAAAAAAGAAAAAAATCATATTATTAATTGCAATCATAAATATCAAGAATTATGCCAACTTTTAATCGAATTTCATTCTACAAGAAAAGGTAGAATTTATGGATATTTAAGAATTTTTTCAGCTTTTAAAGAGTGATTAAAACAAGAGAAAAATATCATTTTAAATATAGAATTATCAACAAAACAAATGCGAAAAATTATGAAAAAACACAATATTCAAGGATTAAAACAAACTAAAAATAACTATCCTAAAAACAAAAAAAATCCAAATAAGTGAATACCTACAATGGATAAAGTAAACAAAGATTACAAAAGTACAACCGCTTCAAATCAAATTTGATCAATGGATACTAAACAAATAAACACCAAAGAAGGTTGACTATATCTTTTTGTAATTATTGATTTTTATTCAAATAATGTTGTTAGTTATAATACATTTTCAAATAAATCATATCAAGATTTAATTCTTCCTGCACTTGAAAAAATAAACAACCAATTTTCTTGAAATCAAATAAAAAACGTTATTTTACATTCAGATAACGCCAACGAATTTTATTGTCAAGAAATTACAAAATGAGCAAAAAACAAACAAATAATTTTAAGCAAAAAACAACCATATGATATTGGCGGTAATGTCATATCTGAAAATTGATTTTCACATTTATCTCAAGAATGATTGCCTAAAGACTCAAATCAATATTTAACAATCAATGAAGCTATTAATGATGTAAATCAATATGTTATGTTTTATAATTATGAAAGAATACATTCTAAATTTTTAAAACCACCAATATTACAAATAAAAATTTAGAAATATCTATCAAAATATGGTCCAGTAATTAGGGCTAACCACCAAATTGATAATAAAGATGCTTCTTTAATTCTTAATGCTGATTATACTAAATCTAATAAGTGAAGTTTATTTATTAAATGTGAAATTGATGGTGGTGCTATATTTAGTTTTGAAGAATTAAAGGAAAATACTTACCAAATTACTAGTAATACATTAGATATTACTTCACCAAGTGTAATTAATATAGATAAACCAATTAAAATTAATTCAAAAAGTTTAGAAACAAATGAAATAGAAGAAAATAATTGAGATATTGAATATATAGAACCTCCAACACCACGTATTCCACAATGAAAAGAAGTAGGAGAAGTTATAATAGATAAAAATAATAATAATCAAAATTATATAAAATATATATTTAAAGATAAAACACATTATAGAATATATATAAGTTATGGTGATTATACAACTAAAGAAAATAATAAAAATTATAGTGTCAATATCGAGTAAAAATTTCCCAAAATCATTAATTAAAATTAAATTTTATCAATATCACTATTTTTCTACAAAATTAAAAAAAATGTTAAAATCAATATATAATTTTAGATATATTTTTATTAATTCTTATTTTGAAAGAGGTATTAAAATGAAATATTTTAATCCAAGTTATTTATTTAAATTATGAATATTAAGTATTCCTTTATTTCATAATGAAAAACAAAAAGTACAATCTATGCCAATAAAATCATTAACTAACTCAATAACTTTACAAGAATCATTAACTAATTTACAACAACTACCAATTAATTTAAAACAACCTGAAATTTTTAATCATAAACATCGTCATAAAAAGTATAATAAAAAAAGACATGTTAATGGTGGTTTAGAAAATTTAGAATTTTTTAATGGTACATGTACAAATGGAGGAACTACTTTTGTAAAATTAATTAAAGAAGACTTTTACTGTGGTGTTGAAGAACCTTGAAATAATAATAAAGGAGTTGCCATTTTGCCCTATGTTTTAAAAGATAATGAATATCATTATTTATTAAATAAAGAATACAATCCATTATTTAAAAATAAGCAAATAGGTGAATATAGCACTATAACTGGTGGAGTTGAAAATAAGACTCATTATCAAACAGTTATTGATGAAATGTGAGAAGAAACTGGCATTAATGTTACTAACAAAAAAGACAAAATTTACTATTTAGGAAAACATTATGCAAACAAAATCAGCACCAAAGAATGATATTTATATGGAATTGATTTGACAAATACGAATTTAGATTTGAATGCAACTTATAAGGGAAGTGGTGATGGTTCTATTGCAGAAGAAAAAAGTTTTGCTAAATTTATTAATAAAACTATTTTAGATATGTGTAATGATGTCTTAAGTTTAGCAATTTATGGAAAATTAAATCTAAATAACAAAATGGAATCAAATTTAAATATTTCAGAAATAAATTCAACAGATTTACAAGTTCAATCTTCAACAAGCGGATATAAACCAAGCTTGCCACAAATTTAAAAACGAGATATTACAATTGTAATATCTTTATATATTTAAAATTAATTTTAAGACACCAAATTTGCTCATATACAAATGATTTAAAAATTTATATGATTTAGTATTCAAAAAATAAAATCTCTTATAGAATTCTATTTTTTGCCTAATTTTAATTATGTATTATTAATAACCATATCTTCAAGGATGGTCTTTATTTGGTATATAAACTTTTTTAGTTTTTATCAAATCTTCTTTGATAATTGGCTTTAGTGGTATTTCTTTTAGTTGATATATTTGATTATTATAACTAAGATATAACTCATTAATAAACGATTTAAGTACAATTACGTCAGTTCTGGGTTGTATATATTGAACTTTATTATTTTTATAAGAAAAATACTTTTTACCATAGTATGTTATAGTTGAACCACTATCTGTTTTTCTTTTAGAAAATCTTGAAAGATAAATATTTATTTCTTCTTGTATAGGAGCTTTAATCATAGCAGATTTATTATCATCAATAGGAAAACCGAATTGTTTATTAAAAATACTTATGTATATTTTAAGAAATTGATTAGCTTCTTTTAAATTTTTAATTTTATTAAGTCTAAGTTCACTAATTAATCGACTTTGAAGCGTTCCAAATAAGCGTTCGATTCTACCTTTAGCTTGTGGAATTGAAGTTCTAATTATTTCAACACCTAAATCATTACAGCACTTTTGAAATTGAGTATAAGTATCATTTTCTGTATTTATATTTCCTGCATCAATTTTTTTCTTATATCCAAAAACTGTTCTGTTATCAGTATAAAATGTTTTTGGTATGCCATATTTAGTTAAAATTTGATAAAAAACATTATAATAACCATCTAATGTTTCTTGATGATCAAATCATAGTCCAACAATATTTCCTGTAGCATCATCAATTGCAGCATGTAAAAATGCTTTTGGTTTATCATTACCAAATCAATGATGATTACTTGCATCCATTTGAATTAATTCACCAAAATTTGTTCTACGATTTCTAGTTGGATGTAAGTTATTTTTTTTATTTTTATGTCTTTTTGGTGAAATAATTTTTTCTTTGATTAATATAGTATAAAGTGTGCTATATGAAATTTTAATTTTTTCTTCACTAATTATTTTTTCATGAAAATGTTGAAAATTAAAATTATAATATTTTGTTTTATATAAGTTTATAATTTTATTTTTGATTTCAATTTTTGTTACTTTATTAGAAATTTTATTTCTAGATTTATGAATAAAACCAACTTTACCTTCTCTATTGAAAATTTTAATTAATTGGTTAATTCTTCTAATAGTTAGGTTAAGTTTATTCTTGGCCTGATGTTTAGATAATTTATTAATAATAATGTCATTTATAATTTTATATTTATATTTTTCTTTCATAGTCATGCTTCTTTCCATATTTATCACCAAGTATATTTAACCTCACTTTTTGGGAAATTTTCACTCGATAACTAATAGGAAATTATCACTAAATAATGACATAATAAAAATTATAGTTGACAAATAATTAATTTTTATTATCAATTAGATACAAGCGTTGTAAAAAGTAGTTTATGAATAGCAAATAATAACAATAACCAACAAACTGAAATTAATATTTATAACAATAGAATAATGTGGGGTATGGGTAGAGATTATATTTTTAAAAAATTAGAAGAATTACAGGAATAATATTATGTTTTTTAAAATTATAAAAATTATTTTAGGTTTAATTGGAGTTATTTTATCATCAGCAACAGCAGGTTTAATTATATTTATTATTGTAAAAATTATATTAAAAATTAATCAAATATTTTAAAAAAAGGTGGTGAATATTATGTTAAGTAGATTTTTAAGAAAAGATAAAAGTACTAATAATGAAGAAAAAACTAAATTAACTTTTTTAAAAGGTAAAAGTACACATGCTTCTATTTTAAGTTATTTTGGTTTTAATAATTTTAATCATGAAACATATTTTACTGATTTTGTAGCAGAAAATAATGCTAATTTATATAATGCTCCATTAGATATTAATAATGAAACTATTAAACAATATTTAATTCAACAAGAATTTTATAGAAAAAATTGAAATTCTATTTTTAAATTAAGCAAATTAGGAATTAGTGGTTATTTAATTTTTATTGCAAATGATGACTTATATTTTCAAGTAGTTGATATACAACAAAGAGTTTATGATATTACTGGTAAATTAATTCAATGTACTATTTTTTATGATAGTTATGAACAAAATGCACAAATTGTAAGATTATTTGAAGTTTATACATTAAATAATGAACAAGTAACTATTAATCGTGCAATTTATAGTATTAATGATAGTAAAAAACAATTTCCACTAGATTTTAAATCATTCATTAATAACTGTAATTTAGCACAAGAACAAACACTAAATATTAACTATATACCAATAGCAATTATGAGAAATAAAGCAAATGAGTTAGCAGATTGTAATAAAGTAATGGATAAAATTAAAGCATTAGATGTTATTTATTAACAAATTGTTTTAGATACTATTTTAAACTCACCTAAATTTATTTTTAATCAAACTTATGGTAATGTTCAATCAGCATTAGAAGAAGCAGTAAGAACATTAGTTACTAAAAACTATATATTTAAAAGTGGTGGAGATAATAATGAACAAAATGAAAATATTAATATGACAAATAGTAATTTTAAAGGTAAAAATTTAACTGATATAGCTAACGAAAGTAATGTTTACTCATAAATAATGTAAAATAATAATATGTAATTTAAACAATTCTTGCACTTACAAGTATAATTCAGCAATAATTAAAATAGATTAGGAAGATTAAATTATGCCAAAACCATACAGTGAGGACTTACGAAGAAAAGTAATAGAAGTTTATGAAAGTAAAAACATGAAAATTAAAGAAATTTGTAAAGTGTTCAATATCACTAGAAAGACTTTATTTTTATGAAGAAAAAGAAAGCAAAAAACCGGAAATATAAAACCAATTTTGAATTATCAAAAAGGACATAGCCACAAAATAAAGGATTTAGATGAATTAAAAAATTATTTAGCAGAAAATAAAGATGTTACAGTTCAAAAAGTAATTGAAAAATTTGGTGATATGACAAAAGAAACAGTTTATAACTATTTCAAAAAACTAAATTATACATATAAAAAAAACTTTTCTATATGAACAAAGAGATAAAAATAAACAAGAAGATTTTTTAAAAGAAATAGCGAAAATAATGAATGAAGATTTGGTATATATTGATGAATCTGGAATTGATGATAATGAATTTTATAAATATGGTTGGTCTGAAAAAGGTAAAAGATTATTTGATAATAAACCTGCATATAAAATAAAGAGAATGAGTATAATTGGTGCACTAAATAAAGGTAAATTAAAAGCTCTATGAGCATTTGAAGGACATTGCAATAGTAAAATTTTTGAATCATATGTTAAAAATATACTAATTCCAGTATTAAAATGTGGACAAATTATAGTTTTAGATAATGCGACGTTTCATAAATCTAAAGCAACAAAACAATTAATTGAAAATGCTGGATGCAAACTATTATTTCTTCCACCATATTCTCCTAATTTAAATCCAATTGAACATTTTTGATTTGCTATAAAACATAATATAAGAAAAATATTACCAAATTATTGACCAAATATTAAAAACGCGATTGATTTTGTTTTTCAAGATATGAGTAAACATTACTTTAGTTAGCTATATATATGATTGAAATGTTAATGAAATATTTAAACGTTGTGGTATTCATATACCAAGTCAAAAGAAATCTGCACAACAATCAGTTCCCGAAAGTACAGCAGTAAATATTTCAACTATTAATTATATTGAACAAAAATTATGACAATTTAATATTGATATTCTTAAATTTATTCAAATATTAGTACATTTAGATAAAGATTTATTAAATAGTAAAACATTTAATATTAATGATGAACAAGAAATTAATAATTTAACAGTTAAACTACAATTATTTAATCCCGAAAATAACCAATTAATAGGAGAGAACAATGGAAAACAACAACAAACCACAAACGAAGTTTCCACAGAAACAAACTAAACTTAATCAAGCAGAAGTAGAAAATGATTATTTAATTGATAATATTCCTTATGACTTTACTAATATGATGAGAGCAACTAGTGACCCCGATATTAATAGAGCATACTATGAATTTAAAAAAAGAACAATTTATATTTATGAAATTGAACGTTTATTTAAAAATAATGAAAATAATACTTTAAAATTTTCAGCAAATACTATTAAAATTGGTTTTATTGATATTAATAAAGTATTAAAAACTATTGCAGTTGAAACATCTGATTTTACTATGCAATTAAATCAAAGAGCAAGTACAAATATTAATGATAATACAATTGAATATAGTATGACTGATATTAAAAATTTAATATTTCAAGAAATAAATTTATTAAATCAATTTAAGTTATATGCTGTATCTATTAATGAACCATTAACTGAAAATAATATTGATAATTTATATATCATTAATAATTATTCACAACCTTATCAAAATCCAAAAACTAGAAGTACTAAAAGTATAACTATTATTAAAATTAAAGATTTTAAAACAAGAGATGGTTATCCAATTATTATTAAATTACAAAAACCATTAGATAAAGATACAAAAGTAACTGGTTTAAAAATTAAAGCTCCTAGAAGCATGATTTTTGGCAATATAAAGGTACTTGGTGAAGTTGACAATATGGAAGTATACCCTAAGTTATTTGTTAAAGACAAGATAGCATTTCCGCTATTATCAATGCCTATTGAAACTCAACCAAAAGTTAGAATATTACAACAATGATTTAGTGAACAAATCTTACCTTGAAAATTAGCAAAACAATTTATAGGACAAGAAAAATCAGTTTTAGATTTAATTGCTATTGGTGGTGGTAAAGAAACAAGAAAAGAAATAATTAAAAACGCAAGAGTTACACATGCTTGATTAGGATATTTTTTAAGTTCTTATTCTTTTGGAGAATGACCATTAAAAGAAAAGAAAGAACTTAAAGATAAAGAAGTATGAAAAATTCAGAGTGGTCCAATTGGAAAAGAATATACAAGTATTGCTACATATGATAAATTTGATGATATTGAAGTTGAAATAAGTGATAAACCAACAATTGATAGTTTACAACAATTATTATTAGATATGCTAAGTTACACATATAACTACAATAGAGGTTTTAATGGTGCAGAATATGATGAAAAAAAACATAAACCAGCAAACAAGATAGCAGAGTTACGTGATAAATTTGAAGGACAAAAACCAGATGAAGTAATTACTAATTTGTTTAGACAATGAGAATTAGATTATCCAAATTATATAAATCTACCACAAATGCAAATATTTAAGCAAGTATTTATTATGCTATCAAAATATATTTATTCATTATTATCAATAAATAAAAGGGTTAAATGATGATAATAAGATTTTATTACCTTATTATTTTGAATTAAAATCAAGTCCAATAAAACCTAGTAAAAATGATATTTGACAATATAAAGATGTAAAAGTAATATTAAAATCTCCATATTGGATGGGGCCACTTAGCCCTTTTTACTAGACCATTAATTTAAAAAATCTGAATGTATTCTAAAAACAATTGTGTTATATAATGAACACTAATTTTGACCTGAAAGGATTTTTATTAATGGATAAAATTAAACAAATAGCATTAATAATTAACAAATTAAATATCAAAGAAAAAATTAAAATTATCGATGATTGCAAAAATCAATATTCAATTAGAAACTTATGTCAATATCTTCAATTAAACAGATCAACATATTACTTTTTAAAAAATAAACAAAAACTTATTAAAAAAGAAAAAAATCATATTATTAATTGCAATCATAAATATCAAGAATTATGCCAACTTTTAATCGAATTTCATTCTACAAGAAAAGGTAGAATTTATGGATATTTAAGAATTTTTTCAGCTTTTAAAGAGTGATTAAAACAAGAGAAAAATATCATTTTAAATATAGAATTATCAACAAAACAAATGCGAAAAATTATGAAAAAA
Source organism: Spiroplasma endosymbiont of Dasysyrphus albostriatus (assembly GCF_964019495.1). Lineage (NCBI taxonomy): Bacteria > Bacillati > Mycoplasmatota > Mollicutes > Entomoplasmatales > Spiroplasmataceae > Spiroplasma > Spiroplasma endosymbiont of Dasysyrphus albostriatus. The sequence continues at coordinate 317,982 of NZ_OZ026447.1, forward strand.
CACAATATTCAAGGATTAAAACAAACTAAAAATAACTATCCTAAAAACAAAAAAAATCCAAATAAGTGAATACCTACAATGGATAAAGTAAACAAAGATTACAAAAGTACAACCGCTTCAAATCAAATTTGATCAATGGATACTAAACAAATAAACACCAAAGAAGGTTGACTATATCTTTTTGTAATTATTGATTTTTATTCAAATAATGTTGTTAGTTATAATACATTTTCAAATAAATCATATCAAGATTTAATTCTTCCTGCACTTGAAAAAATAAACAACCAATTTTCTTGAAATCAAATAAAAAACGTTATTTTACATTCAGATAACGCCAACGAATTTTATTGTCAAGAAATTACAAAATGAGCAAAAAACAAACAAATAATTTTAAGCAAAAAACAACCATATGATATTGGCGGTAATGTCATATCTGAAAATTGATTTTCACATTTATCTCAAGAATGATTGCCTAAAGACTCAAATCAATATTTAACAATCAATGAAGCTATTAATGATGTAAATCAATATGTTATGTTTTATAATTATGAAAGAATACATTCTAAATTTTTAAAACCACCAATATTACAAATAAAAATTTAGAAATATCTATCAAAATATGGTCCAGTAATTAGGGCTAACCACCGGCAGAAAATAGAAATTATTGTCAAAAATAAAGCTAAATATAAAATTCGCACAATGTGTCGTTTTTTAAAAATATCTAAATCAACATATTATTTTAATTTAAAGAAAAAAGAAAATAAAATCAAAAATAATATTTATGATGAAGCTGTTATTAGTGCTTTTAAAGAAAATAAAGAAGTTTATGGTACTAGAAGATTAAAAAAAATTCTAGAAAACCAAGAAATTTATTTATCGCGCAGAAAAATTAAAAAAATTATGAATGAACATAATTTAATATCAAAATATACTAAATTATCATTCAAAAATCATAATAACAAAGTTAACGATAGTCAAATAACTAATCTTGTTAATAGAAAATTTAAGAATAGGATTAAAAATGAAGTTAGTGTTAGTGATTTAACTTATGTACAAGTTAATGGTAGGTGAAACTATATTTGCCTATTAATAGACCTATTTAACCGCGAAATTATCGGACATAGTGTTGGAGTTAAAAAAGATGCATCATTAGTACATCAAGCATTTATGCAATCAAATCGCTGTTTAAAAGATATTCAAATATTTCATAGTGATCGCGGTAATGAATTTAACAATAAAATTATTGATAAACTTTTACTAGCATTCAACATTAACCGTTCTTTAAGTAAAAAAGGTTGTCCTTATGATAATGCTGTTGCTGAAGCAACTTTTAAAACTTTTAAAACCGAATTTATTAATGATAAAAATTTTACATCATTAATCCAATTAAAATTAGAATTATTTGATTACATTAATTGATATAACAATATAAGAATTCACAGCACTTTAAACTACTTAACTCCAGTTAAATATCAACAACAAATGTCTACCAAAAAATAGTCCTAAAAAGTGTTGCCATTCCATTTTATCATCCAAAAATAAATAAAAGTGATATTTTAACAAAACATATTTTATACAAAATTAATATTTAGAAAGTAAAAAATGTTTAATAAATTATCTCTAATTTTTATAGATATCTATTAGTAGAAATATTTAAATTAAACTTTAATCCTTATTATAAATATAAGGGTTTTATTATAAAATTTAAAATTAATTGTTGACAGTAGAATTTGGTATTGAAAATTGATATCATTATGTATAAATCTAAACAATCTTATTTAATTTAATTTTTTTATTTTAAATACTTATTTTAAATACAAAGGATGAAAACAATGAAAGAAACTAAACTTGAAATTAATGGACGTATTTTGACAGAGCAAGAAGCATTAAGATATCAAAAAATACAAGATTTATATAAGCAAAATTATGATATTTATGGGCGTAATTGAGAAAGAAATTATAATTGTGAAACTTTAAATAGCGAATTTAGAAATAAAAATAAAGAAGAGTTAGCAAAATTTGTTGCTAATTTACCTAATGATCAAATTAAAATGGCAGGTAGATTAATGACAAAAAGAGAAATGGGAAAGGGTTCAATCTTTGCTCATTTGCAAGATCAAACAGGTAAATTTCAAATTTATTTAAAACCAGAATATGTTAATCAAAAAAAATTTGAATGATTTGCAGAATATGCAGATTTAGGCGATTTTTTTGGTATTAAAGGTAAGGTTATGAAAACCAATAAAGGAGAACTAACAGTTCAAGTCTATGATATTGTAATGTTATCAAAAGCACTTAGACCTTTACCAGATAAATTTCATGGTTTAACAGATATTGAAGAACGTTATCGACGAAGATATGTAGATTTAATTATGAATCAAGAAACTAAAAAAACATTTTTACAACGTACACAAATTATTAATGAATTAAGAAGTTTTTTAAATAATAAAGGTTATTTAGAAGTTGAAACACCTATTTTACAAGAAGTATATGGTGGTGCTGCCGCTAAACCTTTTATTACTCATCATAATACATTAAAAACTGATTTATATTTACGAATTGCTACTGAATTACATTTAAAAAGATTAATAGTTGGTGGTTTTGAAAAAGTTTATGAAATTGGTAGATTATTTCGTAATGAAGGTATGAGTAAAAAACATAATCCAGAATTTACAACTATTGAAATTTATGTTGCCTATCAAGATATGAAATATATGATGGATTTAACAGAGTCTTGTATAAAACATTTAATTAATACAGTGCATAATAAATTAACATTAGAATATGATGAAAATATATTAAATTTTGAAAAATCATGAAAAAAAATTAGTATGATTGATTCAATTAAAAAAGCTATGATCAAAGATGAAGAGTTTACTAAAATTTTCCAAGAAATTAGTGATATGATTTTAAAATATCATAATATTGAAGATGATAATATTAGAAATATTGAAAAAAATAAAACATTTAAACTTATATTAAAACTTGCAAAAAATTATAAACTTCATATTCCAGATCATTATAATAGTACTGGTCATATTATTAATTTATTTTTTGAATCTTTTGTTGAAGAAACTTTAATTCAACCTACTTTTATTTTTGATTATCCAATTGAAATTTCACCACTTGCTAAATTAAATAAAAATAGTAAAGAGTTTACTGATCGTTTTGAATTATTTATTGCTGGTAGAGAATATGCAAATGCTTATTCGGAATTAAATGATTCTTTGCAACAATATAATCGTTTTGAAGAGCAAGTAAAAGAAAAAAATAGTGGTAATGATGAAGCAGCAACTATGGATTTAGACTTTGTTGAAGCATTGGAATATGGTATGCCACCAACAGGTGGATTGGGCATTGGTATTGATCGTTTGGTTATGTTAATAACTGGTCAAAATAGTATTAAAGATGTATTATTATTTCCACATATGAAACCCAGAACTGAAAAATAATTTTTGTGATAAATTTTTATTATATAAACATATAATAGTAATTTATCTTTTTTTAAAAAAAAGATAAATTAATTAGTTATAATCAAGATAGTTCTTTAGAATAAGGAGCGTTTTATTGTTATTAACACAAAAGATTGAAAAATATAAGTTTTCAAACCCATTGTTTTATTTAAAAACAATTAGTTTTTTTATTTTATAAATAAAATTTAGGAGAATAAGATTTATGCCTTGATTTAATCAATTAATAAAAAAATTTAGAAATTATCCTTTAACTGATGAAAATTTAGACGAAGTTGTTGAAACTTTTAAGAATTTTTTTAAAGAATACAATGAAAAAGATAATTTTTTTTCTAATTCAGAAGATACTGATTTTGAAAACCCAAGTACATCAGCACCATTAACTCAATTAAAAGAAAATAAAAAAACTGATTTAGATAAATTAATTAAAGAATTAAGAAATGATTTAAAATATAATTTCTTTTCTTATTTTTGAGAAAAAAAAGAAAATTTAAAATTAATTAGACAATTAGATTATTTTTTAATAGAACTTGATAGTAAAATTAAAGAACAAAATGAAAAATTATTATCCTTGGAGAAAAATAAAACATTAATTGAACAAAATAAAATTAATAAAGTTAGCCAAAATAGTACTGAGTTTACTGAAATCACAGATTATTTTAATCTTTTTAATTTTTTAAGTGAAACAATAAGTAATGATATTATTTTTTTAAAAACAATAAATTTAAACATTTTTGAAAATAAAAAAGAGTTTTTAAAAAAAACACGAGAATTAAAAATAAAAATTGATAAAGAAATTCGTAGGCTATATCAAAAAAATGAGGAATTAGAAAATAAAAAAGAGAAAATTTTTGAAAACCTTTTTAAAGAAGAAGTTATGACTCAATTAATTTTATCTTTTTGAGCATTTAGAATGAAAAGTGGAGATGAATATAAATTAATTTTAAATGAAGATAAAGATTTAAAAAGTAAATTTGATAAAAATTTTGTATTTTTCTTTGAATTAATAGATGACATATTTAACCGATATATTAAAAAAATTATTAAAAATGAAGAAAGAATATACAATGATATATTTGAAAAATATAATGATCGAGAAAAAGAATTAATAAGTGAACAAGAAGAAATTATTAAAACTAAAGATAAAGTGAAAGAAAGTATAGAATTATTTAAAAATGAATTAGAAGAAAAAAAAGAACAAATTAGAATACATGAGAAAGAGATAGCAGAAAAAAGAAAACAAATTGAAAATTTAGAAAAACGAAAGAAAAATATAAAAATTAAAAAAATTACTTACTTGCAAGATTTAGAAGAAAATAAAAATAATATTGAAAATCTAATATTTATTCCAAATATTTCAGATGATAAAAAAGGAAAAAAACAATATTTAAAAGAAATAGATGTAGTGATTAAAAAAAAGAATAGTGATATTAAGAAAAAGAATGATTATATTGCGGAGTTACAAGATAATATTACAAGACATGATACTGAGTTAAGTATTAATGATAAAAAAATAAAAAAAATTGAAGATAAAATTAATAAAATTGAGGATTTTTTTAAGCAAAATAAACATACGATGATGTTTGAACTTAAAAAAATAAAAGAAAAATGAATTAAAAATATTAGTAAAGATCAAAAAATATTTATTAATTTCTTAAAAGAAGTTAATAAATTAGAAAATATGGAATTTATTAAGATTATTGAAAATTATTGAGAACAAAATGCTGATAGTATTAAAAAATTTAATGAAAATTTTAACGTTCAAAATAATTTAGAAAACATAAGAGAAGAAAATGAAAAAATAGAAAATGAATTTAAAGATGATTTCACAACTTTAGAAATTAATTTTAAATTAAAAGAAAAAGAAATAATAGAAAACGCAATTAGAGAAAAAAAAGAAAAAATTCAGGAGTCTTTAAGAACAATTAATCAATCAAAATTAGTAAGTATTGAAATCCAAACCGAAATAAATGAAGAAAATGAGAAACCTAGTTGACAAGATCAAAAAATTGAAGAACAAAATAAAACCATTGAAAAACTAGAATTTCAAATAAATTATTTAGAAAAAAAATTAATTTCAATAAAGGAATTACATGAAGATGAAGTAAAAGATTTATCTACAACATTGGAAAATATTAGAGATTTTTTTGCAATGGAAATTAAAAAAACTACTGAAAATTGTGATAATTTAAAAAATAGTTTAAATAAAAAAAATTCAAAAAAAGAAGAACAAAAAATCTTAGAAAAATTAAATGAAGAAGAAATAAAATTAACATCTTTAAATGAAGTATGAAAATTAATAAGTACTGAAATTCCAGAGTTACAGCAACCTTTATCAGAAGAATCAAAAAATGCAAGCAAACAAAAATGAGAGAATATGGGCTTAATAGAATCTCAATTACCTTTGGAAACAAAAGCAGAAATATTAAATACAATTTAAACTAATAAGATTAAATTTATTATTGTATCAAGTTTAATTTATAGAAAGAGAAAAAAAGTACATTAGAAAAAAAGAGTATTTATTAATAAGAAAAATGAAAAAATAATACAAGTGATTATGAATAATAACTTAGAAAAAGTTAAATTATTAGTTAGGAATGCTGTTAGTATAAATTATGTAAATTAAAGATGGTTTCACTATTTTGATGTTAGCTATCAAAGATAATGATTTAGAGATAGTTAAGTATTTAATAGATAATAATGAAATCTTTATCAAGTAAATGAATATGGACATAATGCTTTAATGTTAGTCGTTTGAAATAATCATTTGGAAGTTTTTAATTTTTTTTAATGCAAAATACTAACGATATTTTAGATGAAGAAATTTTAGAACAAAATGAAGATAAATTATCAACATATGAAAGTATATTAAAAGAAAATAAAGACAAATTACCAACACATGAAGAAGCAATGAAATTTCAACAAAAAATTAATAAATCTGATTTTTTAAAGATGAAATAGATTGGCAAAAGCAATTATCAACGATAAAAAAATATATAATTTTTAATTCCTTTTATGACAATAATAATTTTATTAAAATATTAAAATAAACATTAATATTTTAATTTTAAAAAATGTATTTTTACCTATATGAATTTCCTTTTGCTTTTTATAAAAAAATAAGTTACAATTCTTAGTGAATATTTAATTATTATTTAGTTTAAGGAGAATAACAATCAAATGCGTAAATTAATCACTTTATTTTCAACACTTAGTTTACTTTCTTCTTCTGTGAGTACTATTGTGGCTTGTGGTACTGGAGATGGTTCAAAAATTCAAACAAATTTTGAAAACGAGCCATCAAACAAAGAAGGTGATCCGTTAGTTGATTATGTTTATAATAAATACTATCAATATGATACTAAACTTTTATACAAACCACTCGCTGCATTTATGCAACTAGCAGCAGACAAAATTAGAATTGATCGTAATGCATTAGAAGTTACAGATGCCGCTAGGGATTTTTATAATAGTGACCAATATAAATCAGGTAATTATGAGAGTATTAATTATAATGTTAATAATGATCCAGATAAAGTAATGAATGAACCATTTAGTTGTAAAGATGCAAATGGAAGTCTTTTAGTTTTTGGTTTAACTGATAATGATATATCTAAACAGCAATATTATGGTTATTGATATGTTACATATGAAACAGCAACAGAAGCAGAAAACCCTTCAAAAGTTGCTAAAACTAGTATTGTTTCACCAAAAATTACTGACTTTAAAGATGATAAAAATAAAACCATTATTAAAAAAGGTTGAATTCATTTATTCTTTATAATGAAAGATTCAAAAATGAACAAGACTTTTAAAATTGATTTTAATATTCAAATTGATGTAATTTTTAGTTTATGAGTTGATAAAAATAAAAAAGAAATAGTTATTATTAATCCAAATACTATTGATAAAGCTTTGGGTGATGTTGATTTTCGTAACCCAGATAAAGTGGTTCATGAAAGAATAAATAACATGGCTTTTTCAGAATTATAATGATAAATATTAAAATTGTTTGTATTGGCCAGTTGTCACAAACATATTGAAAATCAGCCGCCAAAGATTATTTAGAACGAATTAAAAAGCGAACTAATATTGAAACAAAAAATATTATCGAATCTAAATTAAATTCAATTCCTAATAATATTAAAATTGAAACTAATAAAATCACCGAATACATATCAAAGAATAATGATTATCAATGATTTTTATTAGATTTATCAGGACAATTAATAAGTAGTGAACAATTATCACAGATGATTAATAAAAATCAAATTTATCAACAAGGTAAAATTGGTTTTATTATTGGCGGTAGTAATGGTGTAGCACAAATATTAAAAGACAATATTAATTTAATTAAAATTTCCTTTGGTAAAATAACATTACCTCATCAATTATGTTATGTTGTTTTATTAGAACAAATATATCGTTCATTACAAATACTTAATAATCAAAGTTATCATAAGTAGTAGGTGAAAAAAATGTATAATAAAACTTTATTTGTTGATTCCTCATGATTAGAATTTTTTCAACAAGAATATAAAGAAGCATATTTTACTAAATTATTAGAAGATATTAAAAAGGAATATCAAACTTATCTTTGTTATCCTCAATGAGAAGAAATATTTCAAGCTTTTAAAATAACTCCTTTATCAAAGGTTAAAGTAATAATATTAGGTCAAGATCCTTATCATCAGCCAAATCAAGCTCATGGCTTAGCATTTAGTGTTCAAACAAATACTCCATTACCACCAAGTTTAAAAAACATTTTTCAAGAACTAAAAAATGATTTAAATATTGAAAAAGATAATGATGGTAATTTAACAACTTGAGCTAAACAGGGAGTTTTGCTTTTAAATACAACTTTAACTGTCAGACAAAGTCAACCTAATAGTCATTTACAATATCAATGAGTAACTTTTACTGATCATGTTTTATCATTTTTAAATTTAAACTGTACTAATCTTGTTTTTATTTTATGAGGTAAAAATGCAAGAAATAAAAAAATGCTAATTGATACAGAAAAACATTTTATTATTGAGAGTGCACATCCTTCACCTTTAAGTGCTTATAATGGTTTTTTTAATTCAAGACCATTTAGCAAAACTAATAATTGATTGATTTCAAAAAATAAAACTCCCATTAAGTGATAAAAATAAAAAAATACTAATTTTATTATATGTATTTAAGCAAACAATGTTATGATATATTTGTTAAAATTAATATAGTTTTAAAGAATATTTCGGGAATGGTGGTTATTTAAATGCCCAATAATTTAATATTTAATCACATATTTTCTCAACGATATGATTTAAATACCTTAAATTTATTTAGTAGATCTACAGCTATTTATTTAATTATTACTTTAAGTAGCATAATGTTAGCATATATTTTAATGAATAGTTTTTGAAAATGATTTCGTAAAGATAAATATAAAGGTGTTCGTTTTACTACTAAAAATATTGCTTATATAACAATGTTATCTTCAGTATCAGTTGTGGCAACTATTATTGTTTCTATTACGATACCCATTACAGTATTACCACCAATTAGAATTGCTTTTGAGGGTTTAATGATTAAAATAACCGGTTATATGTTTGGTCCAATTATAGGTATTATTTGTGCTGCAGTAACAGATATTTTAGTAATGTTATTTGTTCCTTCATATATTAGCGTTTATTATATGTTTTGTATTATTTTTACTGGTTTTTTGGCAGGAATTGCTGGAATATTTAAAGTAAAACTAAAAGATTATCCATGAGTTATTTTTGCTTTAATTAATTTTTTTATTATTTTCTTTGCTGGTGGCGGCATGTATATTGTTATTTCAGGTAAGCAATCATCATATTCTATGTCAGGAATTATTGTTAATAAATATGTTCTGGCTAGTATTATGGGTGGTGGTGGCATTATTGGCCTATTAAGTATTTATAGTGTTTTATTTTATTATTTATTGAAAAAAGAAATTTATAGAATTAAAGAAATTTTACCAATTATTTTATTAGCGGTAGTAGCTGAGTATGTAACAACAGTGCTTATAGCCTCCTATGCTGATATGACTTTATTTGTTCCTAATGCCAAGGATTATGGAGTAACAGCAATTATGAGAATTGTGCAAGCACCTCTTAAAATTATAATTAATTCAATTATAATTTATGTGACTTGAAGAACCGTTAATCCTTTAATTAATATTGATAATAATAATTATTAAATAAAGGATTTTAAAAATATGAATGAAGAATTTTTTAAAAAAATATCTAAATATTCAAATAAAGATTGTTTAAAAAAATTAAAAATTATTAGTCCAAAATATTTAAACAATAATATTAAGTATATTCATGTAACTGGAACAAATGGTAAAGGTTCAGTATCGCGTTTAATTTTTGCTATATTATCACAAACCTTAAAACAAAAAATTGGTTTGTTTACTTCTCCCCATATTGAGTTTGTTAATGAACGAATTATTGTTAATGATAGAATGATTAGTAATCAAGATTTAGTTCGTATTAGAGACTTGATTTTTGATGATATTGAATATTATCAATTAGGTTTTTTTGGTATTTTAACTTTAATTGCATTAATTTATTTTCAAGAACAAAATGTGCAATGAGCAATAATTGAAGTTGGGATTGGTGGAAAAATTGATCCTACAAATATCATTGATGCAACATATGCTATTATCACTTCAATTGGTAAAGATCATCAAGATAGACTTGGTAAAACTACATCTGAAATATTACATCAAAAATTGGGAATAGTAAAACCAATGACAAAAAATCTTTTTATTTCAGGTAATTTAAATAATAAATTAAAAAAGCAAATTGATATGGAAGGTTATAAACCTATATATTCTCCAAGATTAATCAACCAACCATACTATCAAGAAAATAAAAAATTAGTTTTAACAGTAATTTCAAAAACATTTTTAGAAATTAATATTAAACAAGCTTTAAAAATCATTAATGATACTAATATTAGATTACGATTTGAGAAATATCAAATTAATGATAAAACTATTTATTTTGATGCTACTCATAATATTGATGGTATTAAAGCATTAATTAAAACGCTAAAAATTAATAAAATTATTCCTCAACAAATTATATTTTCTTGTTTAAAAAATAAATATCCACAAAAATTAATTAGTTGTTTAAAAAAAGTCTCAGATAATATTATTATTTGTAGTAATAGTAATTTAAATAGTATTACTGGTGAATTTTTTGATTATCAAAAAATGATTGAATGTAGCCCTCATAAAATAATTTTAATTACGGGTTCTTGTTATTTTTTGGCAGATGTTTATAATTATTTAAGAACAAAGAAAATAATTATGATAAAAAAGGGTGGTAATTAAATGAATGTGTTGTTATTGAATATAATTAGTGGACTGTTAATTTTAATTACTTTTTTATTGATCACAGTTTTTGATTATAAAGATAATAAAAAAAAGATAAAGCAAATAAAATTTATTTGCTTAAGTGGAATAATGTTAGCATTAGCTGTTTTTTTAAATACAACAGGTGCTTTAATGTTAAAAAGTTTACCATTTTCTAAATATTTTGAAATTAAATTGGGTAATTTTATATTAGTTTTAATAGGTTTCTTTTGTGGTGGAATATTAGGGTTTCTTAGTGGTATTGCCAGTGATTTTTTAGGTTTATTATTTAGTACTAGTGGTGCATCACCATGTTTATTTTTTACTTTTACTAGTATTTTATGATGTATATTACCTTACTATTTAGTATTAAATTTTAGTAAAATTTATTATAGTAAAAAGACAATTTATTGATATTTGCCAATTGCTTATGCTATTACTTCATTAATTATTACTGGTACTGATCCTATTGCATTAAAAATATTATTTCCTGGATTACCACCTTTATGATTAATGTATTTTCCATTAAGAGTTATAAAATATCCTATTGATTTAACGGTTAATGTTTTTTTAATTATTACTTGTTATTCTGCATTAAAGAAAACTTTAAATTTAGAAAATCAATTTAAAAAATATTATTTCGCTACAGATCCGCAATCTTTACAATATAATAGAGTACCTGAAGAATAAACCAAAAAATAATTATTTAATTAAAATTTCTGATATTTTTTGTAACATTTTTAAATTTATCTCTTTATTGAGAATATATTAAATTAATAGTAATTTTTTAATATTACTATTTTAATTTTAATAGCATGTTTATTTTTATTGATATAGAAATCATGTAAAATGATTGTATTAAAATAATTAAAGATTAGGTGGTAAAGATATATGAAGAAATTACTAAGTAGTCTAGCAGTAGTAACTTTAATTGGAGTAACAAGTATAAGTGTCGTCACTTGTGGTGGAGAAAGACCTTCACCAGTAGAAAAAACTGATTTAAATACAGTTATTATTAAAAAGGAATTAGGTATTATTTACATTGGTCAATTGGACAAACCAAATAAATCTGAAATTTTAAAAGCCATTAAAGATAAAAATAAAGAAGCAATTGATCTAACTGAAGATGATTTTGATATTAAAAGTTTTATTGACACTACAAAAATTATTATTAATGGTAAAGGTACTTATAAAAACGAAGTTTCTTTATCTTGTACTATTACTAATTTTAAAAAAATTGGGAGCGTACCGATGTTGTCAATAATATTCAAATTTGTCTTAAAATTATAAAGTTAGACGAGAATAATTTTGACTTCAATATGCAATTGTATGTTAATCTTAACACTTGAAAAATATTAGTCAACAATAATACTTAATTTTATAACTCAAAAATTCTTATTAAAATTTAATTTAATAAGTTTTTAATATGTTATAATGTAATAAAGTCCTTTAAGATAAACCGTATACCGTTATGATTACTAAGCGTATGTAAAGTACGTGGTCTCTTAGGCAAATCCCTTAATTAGGGATTTTTATTTTATAATAATTGTACTGCTGTGTTTATTTGATAGCATTTAAAATTAACCATTTTTGTATACATATCAATGTTATAAGTTCTATCACCAATCATATGCTTTAAAATTTGTTTAATATTAGTTTCAGTAAAGCAACCAATATTTTCAACTAATGCTTGGTTTAATACACCATCTTTGGCATTAATAAAATAACCAACTTTTAATTTTTTATATTTTAAAGTTAATAACTGTAAAAATTCAATTAATTCATAATATTGACCTTTTGCAAATAAATTTATTGCATTTTGATAGTGTAAATTAGCAATTTTATCTTTTTTTCTTCCTGCCATTATCCCAAGAAATAAAACATGAAAAGCATGGAATTTATCTAAAATAAATTTAGCATTTAAAATTATAGCAGTTTTTCTAATTCATTTTGCACTATCGCCACAAACTATTAAATTTGCTTGGTCAAAGTTTTCAAAATATAAATGACCATATTTTTGAATAAATTTAGCTGTTTTTTCTGCGCCAATTTCTGTTTTTGATACTCTTATTTTACAAACTGCTCTTTTATTAATTAATTTTCCATTTTTCTTTTTACCAGTACAAAATACTAATAATCTCATAGAACATTTTTTACAATTTTTAGTATTGTGTTTTTCATTAAACTTAAATTTTCTATGTCCATCATCAATATTTATATATAAAGTTTGATTTGGTTGCAATAGTATTTTAGGGATATTTGCTTTTGGTAATTCAAATTTTTGATATGTTCTACAAACTGTACTATTACTTATTAAATCTTCAATAAAAGTATCACAAACATCACGATATTTTTTATCATCAGCAAAATATTTTAAAATTTGTTTAATAACATCTGGTGCTAATTTACTATACTTTTTAACACCAAGATAGTTATCTAGCAATGAAACAAATTCTTTTTTTTGTGTTTTTGGGTTATAATGTATACAAATACGTCGTTTATAATTTAATAAACCTTTTTTTGTTTTTAATTTTCTTTTTCTAAATCTATATGATTTATATTCAGATTTATCACATATACTTCATAAATAATCATCTATTTTTGCAAATAATTCTTCTGTTTGTTGTAAATTTAATTCATCTTGATTAAAATAGTGTTTGTCTCAATCAAAATGATTAGGGAATGGTAATATAAACATTTTTAATGTTCCTTTCTTTTTTAAATAATTTAATTTTAACTTATATATGTTAATTAAGGAGTAAATATGGCTTTTATCACTAGTTATGCACAATTAAATAAAAAATATAATCTTAATTTTAGTGATAATAATTATGGTTTTAGTTGAGATATTTTTAAAGCATTTGTTGGTGATGAATGAGCAGAATATTTTACTACTAATTGTTTTTATCGTTTTATACCAACAGCACGTGGAACAAGAAAAACTTGAAACTGCTTAGCATTTGATTTATTTATATGTTGTAATTTTAGTGATAGTAGTGTTCAAGAAGTAAGGCGCTATGAAAATACTCATAGTGAAACGACAATTGGTGCTTTAATGAATGTTTGTCAAGTTTTATTAGATATAGCTAACTAAAGTAATGTTTACTCATATCTTGAAAAACAAAATCAATCGCGTTTTTAATATTTGGTCAATAATTTGGTAATATTTTTCTTATATTATGTTTTATAGCAAATCAAAAATGTTCAATTGGATTTAAATTAGGAGAATATGGTGGAAGAAATAATAGTTTGCATCCAGCATTTTCAATTAATTGTTTTGTTGCTTTAGATTTATGAAACGTCGCATTATCTAAAACTATAATTTGTCCACACTTTAATACTGGAATTAGTATATTTTTAACATATGATTCAAAAATTTTACTATTGCAATGTCCTTCAAATGCTCATAGAGCTTTTAATTTACCTTTATTTAGTGCACCAATTATACTCATTCTCTTTATTTTATATGCAGGTTTATTATCAAATAATCTTTTACCTTTTTCAGACCAACCATATTTATAAAATTCATTATCATCAATTCCAGATTCATCAATATATACCAAATCTTCATTCATTATTTTCGCTATTTCTTTTAAAAAATCTTCTTGTTTATTTTTATCTCTTTGTTCATATAGAAAAGTTTTTTTATATGTATAATTTAGTTTTTTGAAATAGTTATAAACTGTTTCTTTTGTCATATCACCAAATTTTTCAATTACTTTTTGAACTGTAACATCTTTATTTTCTGCTAAATAATTTTTTAATTCATCTAAATCCTTTATTTTGTGGCTATGTCCTTTTTGATAATTCAAAATTGGTTTTATATTTCCGGTTTTTTGCTTTCTTTTTCTTCATAAAAATAAAGTCTTTCTAGTGATATTGAACACTTTACAAATTTCTTTAATTTTCATGTTTTTACTTTCATAAACTTCTATTACTTTTCTTCGTAAGTCCTCACTGTATGGTTTTGGCATAATTTAATCTTCCTAATCTATTTTAATTATTGCTGAATTATACTTGTAAGTGCAAGAATTGTTTAAATTACATATTATTATTTTACATTATTTATGAGTAAACATTACTTTCGTTAGCTATACATATCATATTAATTTATTACCTAATAATCCACATGGTATTAAATGAAAAATAACTAAGGATGGTGGTTGTATTATTTTTCCTAATAATCAACAAATTGACTTTATTGGTTATGCTAATGGTAATAAGATTTTTGGAAAAGAAGCAGGTGGTTCAAGTTTTTTAGGTTCAAGAACAGATGAAATAATCATGGCAGAAGAAAAAGAAACACTTACTGATAAAGAATTAACATATCGCTATGAGCGATTAGAAATATCTATGTTTAGAAGTAACAGAATTAAAGTGTCAAATGAACCAATTAAAGAATGAAATTGAACTTTTATTGATAAAAATATATATAGCCCTACTTTTGGAAAAAAGATTACTCGTTATTTTTATAAAAACTTTTTTATGACTTTTACATGCAATCCTTATGATAAATATCATCCATTTTATTTAAAATACTGTACGCCATTTTTACCATTAAATAATGAAGTAATGGAAAATCTTAAAAAAATTGGCAAAGTTTATTATGAAAATAAAGACATGTTTAGTGGTTTAGGTTTATTTGTTTTAAGATTTACTATTAAACCATTTTGAGATAAGTTACCGGATATCCAAAAAAGAAAATTATTAGAAATGAAAAAAAGTAATGAAGATGAATATAATACTGTTTATTATGGTTTTGAATTTTTAGATAGTGATGCAACAATTTTCCCATTTCAAAAAACAGTAAAATATTGACAATCATATGATTTAAAACAATTTTATAATCAAGAAAAAGATATGTATAAATTTGATTTTTATAGTGTTGGTATTGATTGAGCTACGGGACCAAAAGACCATACTGTATTTATGGTAGTTGGTTTTAAAGAATATAATAATACTGGTTATTATGATGCTTATATTATTTGTGAATTAGTAGTTACACCAAATGACTTTATAAATGAAAATGAAAAAATTAATGCTTATGTTAATGAAATTTTAGGATTAATGGATAATTTTGAAAATTTTGAACAAGCAATTTATTTTTATGATGATAAAGCAAGAACAGCAATGGATTGATTAAATCAAAAATTAATTGATGAACACAATACTATTTTAATAACACAAACTGCTATTAAACATGGTTCAAATTTAAATCAAGAAGCAGGATTAACTAATAGAGTAGTTTGAATGAGAAATATTATGAGTTATGGAAATTTTTATGCGAATAAAGATGATTTACCAAAAACTACTCAATGTTTAGAAGAATTACGTTATGATGAAACAAAAACTAACATTCCTGACAAGAGTATGTATCAAGACCCTTATGATGCATTATTTTATGCACTATATCCATATAAAAATGTAATTAGGGGTAAAAATAATGCTACTGTGAAAAAAAGTATCTTCACATTTGCTATATAATAAACAAGTTTAATATCATTAATAGTATAGGTATCACAAAATAAACGCCTTGCATTTAGGCGTTATTTTTCGTTTAAAAGCATACTTGTAAAAATAATCAAAAATAGTACAATTTTAAAGTAAAATCAAGGAAAAAAGGAGAAATTTATTATGAAAAAATGAATAAAAACAAATTTAAATAAAATAACATTAGCATTAGCACTAACTGGTGCAACAACTGGAACTATAGGATTAATCATGGGGGGGTGCTTACCCATGAAAATAGTAAAGATTTATCATTTTATAATTATGACCGTATAAAAATTGTTGGTGGTAAAGGAGCAATTATATGGTCACATAAAAGTGGAGATTATCATAAAATAGATTTATATTTTGATATTAAACCAAGACATCAAGGAGATATAAAATGAGATGGTAAATATCCTGATGGTTATTTTAACAAATAGTCTAAATTTCCAAGTTAATATAAGAGATATTTTCGTTGTATTTATCAAATAAAGTAATATTAGTTAAATTTATTTCTTGCTTATCAGTTAATAAAATTAAATCATAATTTCCAGAACTAAATATTCCACTAATTTCAATCCGATTTAAGTTATTAATCGGATTTTCAATTTGCAATTCAAATTCACTATTATTATCAATTTGTGAAATTTCTTTATAAAATTCTAATTTTGAAAATAATTGTGATTTATTTGAACCATACAAATTCAAAGCATTTTCAATTTTGGTTTTATTAATAATTGCTCTTGTAAAATATTTACCATATTCACCATTACCTAATGTTCAATCAGCAGGAATTAATGATGGTATATTATTACTTTCTAATTCGTTTGTAATAGACAATCAGTTAAATTGATTATCATCTAACTTAAATAATTCATTTTGACTAATATCATGATTTTTTAATTTAATATTGTTTATATCTGTAAAATCAAAATACTCAGATTTTAATATAACTTTTGCATCTTTAAATTGTCAAATTTCTTCACTACTCGGATGTATTGGATTAGATTTTAATTCAAAATAATATGGTAATAAAATTTTATTATCATCATTTAAACCTTTATTTATTGACATACTTGAAGCAATATTGTTAGATAACATAATAATTATTTTTTTAAATATTTGAACTTGTGGTAAATTAATATAATTTGGATAATCTAATTTTCACTGCTTAAATAAATTAGTAATTACATCATCAGATTTTTGTCCTTCAAATTTTGCACGTAATTCAGCAATTTTAGAAGTTAAATCATTTGGCTTAAATCCATCAAAATTACGATTATAATTATACGTATAAGTTAGCATGTCTAATAATACTTTTTGTAAACTATCAATTGGTGGTCTATCTTTTATTTCTAATTCAACATCATGAAATTTATTAGTTGTAGAAATAAATAAATTATAGTTACCTGCTAAAAATCATGATTCTAATTTTGTATCTTTTAATTCTAGTTCATCAGATAAGGGTCATACTTTTGAATTTTTAGTAACATCATAACCAATTTTAGCATTAGTTACTCTTGCATTATTAATAATTTCTTTTCTTGTTTCACTTCCACCACCAATAGCAATTAAATCTAAAACTGATTTTTCTTGTCCTATAAATTGTTTTGCTAAATTTCAAGGTAATATTTGTTCACTAAATCATTGTTCTAGTATTCTAACTTTTGGTTGAGTTTCAATAGGCATTGATAATAGCGGAAATGCTATCTTATCTTTGACAAATAACTTTGGGTATACTTCCATATTGTCAACTTCACCAAGTACCTT
Source organism: Spiroplasma endosymbiont of Dasysyrphus albostriatus (assembly GCF_964019495.1). Classification (NCBI taxonomy): domain Bacteria; kingdom Bacillati; phylum Mycoplasmatota; class Mollicutes; order Entomoplasmatales; family Spiroplasmataceae; genus Spiroplasma; species Spiroplasma endosymbiont of Dasysyrphus albostriatus. Next base: position 336,084 of record NZ_OZ026447.1, read on the forward strand.
TATATTGCCAAAAATCATGCTTCTAGGAGCTTTAATTTTTAAACCAGTTACTTTTGTATCTTTATCTAATGGTTTTTGTAATTTAATAATGATTGGATAACCATCTCTTGTTTTAAAATCTTTAATTTTAATAATAGTAATACTTTTAGTACTTCTAGTTTTTGGATTTTGATAAGGTTGAGAATAATTATTAATGATATATAAATTATCAATATTATTTTCACTTAAAGGTTCATTAATTGAAACTGCATATAATTTAAATTGATTTAATAAATTTATTTCTTGAAATATTAAATTTTTAATATCAGTCATACTATATTCAATTGTATTATCATTAATATTTGTGCTAGCTCTTTGATTTAATTGCATAGTAAAGTCTGATGTTTCAGCAGCAGTAGTTTTTAATACCTTATCAATATCAATAAAACCTATTTTAATAGTATTTGCTGAAAATTTTAAAGTATTATTTTCATTATTTTTAAATAAACGTTCAATTTCATAAATATATAAAGTTCTTAGTTTAAATTCATCATATGCTCTTTTAAGCTCAGGGTCACCTTTGCTACTCATAAGATTAGTAAAGTCATAAGGAATATTATCAATTAAATAATCATTTTCTACTTCTGCTTGATTAAGTTTAGTTTGTTTCTGTGGAAACTTCGTTTGTGGTTTGTTGTTGTTTTCCATTGTTCTCTCCTATTAATTGGTTATTTTCGGGATTAAATAATTTTAATTTAACTATTAAATTATTAATTTCTTGGTCATCATTAATATTAAATGTTTTACTATTTAATAAATCTTTATCTAAACGTACTAATATTTGAATAAATTTAAGAATATCAATATTAAATTGTCATAATTTTTGTTCAATATAATTAATGGTTGAAATATTTACTGCTGTACTTTCGGGTACTGATTGTTGTGCAGATTTCTTTTGACTTGGTATATGAATACCACAACGTTTAAATATTTCATTAACATTTCAATCATATATATCAGTTAAGTTTTTACCTTTAAAGTTGCTATTTGTCATATTGATATTTTCGTTTTGTTCATTATTATCTCCACCACTTTTAAATATGTAGTTTTTAGTAACCAAAGTTCTTACTGCTTCTTCTAATGCTGATTGAACATTACCATAAGTTTGACTAAATATAAATTTAGGTGAATTTAAAATGGTATCTAAAACAATTTGTTCATAAATAACATCTAATGCTTTAATTTTATCCATTACTTTATCACAATCTGCTAACTCATTTGCTTTATTTCGCATAATTGCTATTGGTATATAGTTAATATTTAGTGTTTGTTCTTGTGCTAAATTAGGATTATTACTATATGTTCTAAAATCTAATGGAAATTGTTTTTTATTATCACTAATACTATAAATTGCACGATTAATAGTTACTTGTTCATTATTTAATGTATAAACTTCAAATAATCTTACAATTTGTGCATTTTGTTGATAACTATCATAAAAAATAGTACATTGAATTAATTTACCAGTAATATCATAAACTCTTTGTTGGATATCTACTACTTGAAAATATAAATCATCATTAGCAATAAAAATTAAATAACCACTAATTCCTAATTTACTTAATTTAAAAATAGAATTTCAATTTTTTCTATAAAACTCTTGTTTAATTAAATATTGTTTAATAGTTTCATTATTAATATCTAATGGAGCATTATATAAATTAGCATTATTTTCTGCTACAAAATCAGTAAAATAAGTTTCATGATTAAAATCATTAAAACCAAAATAATTTAAAATGGAAGCATGTGTACTTTTATTTTTATTATTTAAAAATTTTACTTTTTCATTTTGATTATCACTAATATTACTTTTTTCTTTTCTCTTAAATGGATTTAACATAATATTCACCACCTTTCTAAAATATTTGATTAATTTTTAATACAATTTTTACTATAATAAATATAATTAAACCTGCTGTTGCAGAAGATAATAAAACTCCTATTAAACCTAAAATAATTTTTATTATTTTAAAAAACATAATATTATTCCTGTAATTCTTCTAATTTTCATACATTACCTTTTAAATTACCTTTTACAGTATAAATAGTAATCAATTTTGCATGTTGAACTGATAAAATTACTATATTAGCACTATCATTAAAGGTTTGTATTTGTACACCAGCAATTTTTTTATTAGTTATAATAAATTCTTGAATAGTATAAACTGGATTATATATACTTCAAGAATAATAAACTCTATAATGTTTATTCTCTTGAAAATCATAAGTAATTTGTCAATTATCTCATTTATTTTTTTCTCTTGTTCCTACTTCTTTTCAATTTGAACCACTTGGAATTGGTGTTGGATTATTTTTTAATTCAATATCTCAAATATTTTCTTCTATTTCATTAGTTTCTAAACTTTTTGAACTAATTTTAATTGGTTTATCTATATTAATTACATTTGGTGAAGTAATATCTAATGTATTGCTTTTAATTTGATAAGTATTTTCTTTTAATTCTTCAAAACTAAATATAGCACCACCATCAATTTCACATTTAATAAATAAACTTCACTTATTAGATTTAGTATAATCAGCCTTAAGAATTAAAGAAGCATCTTTATTATCAATTTTACCAATTAAAAGAGTTCATGTACCAGTTCCAACTGCTTTTGCTGATTTAAACAATAACATTAATGGATAACCATTTTGTTCAGGTGCATTTCTGTGTCATGTTATAAATACCCGATATGTTTTATTAAGTTGAATATCAAAATTATCTCATGTTCTATTATCAACTCTATTTCCTATTACAACTCAATTTTCTTTATCTTGCTTTTTATCTATTTTATCATCAATATATTTTTTATTTGGAATATCTAAATCATCAGTTATATTAGGATTATTTCTATAAATTAAAGTTTTTCCACCAACATTAGTTTTAATAACTTCATTAACTAATCTTGTAGTACTATCTTTATCATCTTTATTATTAAAAATCTTATCTTGTAAATTATCTATTTTATCTTGTTTTTTATTTACACTTTCACTAATTCATTGTTTAATAACTTTATTAGGTGGTATTCCTAAATCATCACCAAATTGACCAGTTGGTAATTTATTATATTTTAATTCTCCATATGTCATATTTTCATTTATCAATAATAATTTATTTTGTTTTTTGTCAATTTTTTCATCAACATATTTTTTTGTAGTTGCATCTTTTTCTTGTTCTGGTTCACCAATATAAACAATTCTTTTATTATTAGCAGTAATTAATCTTTTTTCTTTAGGTTGAATAATATTAGGCGAATTAGAGTCTACTTCTCATAATGATTCACCACTACCACCAGTAGCACTAATTTTATTATTTTCATCAATAGTTATATTAGTACCAGCAATTAATTTATTTTGTTTTTTATCTAATAAATTATTAGTTTCTATTTTTGTATAATAATCACGTTCAGTATTTTCTTCTGCTATAAATTCAGTTGGTGTACCTATTCCTTGATATTGATATATATTATGAATTATTGGTTTATACTTTTTTGTGTTATTAGTAGCAATAAACTTTATCAATATTAACATCAATATTTTCAATTATTATTTGCTTTTGTTCTATTTGACTATTAGTAATTCTTATATTAGATTTAGTTAATTTATTATTACTTATAATAAGTTGTTTACTATCGATAAAATAATATGTTCAATCAATAATACATCATGTATCTGTTTTAATATTTTCATTTTTAACTTTCTTTCATAAAGGACTAGTTTCAATATTAAATCAATTATTTTTAACATCATTAATATTTTCATTTGCTTTAATTAATTCAGTATTTAATTTGGTAATTTCATTTTCATTTGTAGTAATTCGTTTTTGTTGTTTAGCAGAAAAATCACAAGTTGGTGCATGTGTATAATCACCAATTTGTGGATTATTTTGTAATGCTTCTGGTGGTAATGTTCCAATTTCATCTGGTCAATCTAAAATCATTGTTTCAGTTTCTTTATCATAATCTGTTGCAACATAACCTTTATTAACAAATTTACTAACAGGACCTCTATATATTTCATTTTCATTATCATCAACTAAATCATCATATAATTTAATTTGTTTTGATAATGTAAATTCTTTTTGTTGTTCAATTAATTCATCAACTTGATTTCTAGTATAAAATGCTTTTAAGTCAATTTTTTCAATATCTATTTCATCATCATTATAACTTGAAAATATTTGTTTTAATTCTGTTAATCTTGCTCATATTTTCATTCTACTAGGTGCTAAATCTCAAACATTAATCGTAGGAGTACTATTTGCACTAAATTGACTACCATTATTAAATTGAATAGTAGCATCAACATTAAATTCAATTGGTGTACGATTAAATACTCAATGTTCAACCATTACATAAACCATATCTCTTAATGTTTCTTTAATTAATTCATCTTTAAAACTATCAAAAGGAAATTTAGATAAAATAAAATCAAGATAAGCATTAATATCATTTTGAGCACGAATAGCAAAAGTTTTAAATCAATCATTAACATTAGGTCATGTCTGTATATATTGCTGTGGGGTTTCTGTAATTTTTCCAGTTAATGGATATCAGTTATTATAATTTTCAAGACTGACATCAGTTCAAAGTTTATTAATCATAATTTATCATTCCTTAAAAAATGCTTTTTTATAATGCTTAGTTTTTGTTTTAGTTTTTCTATGTGATATATGGATAATTTCTTTTTGTAACTTTTTCTTACCTTTTTTTACAACTTGACTATATGCAAATTTTTCTAAATGATGTAATAGTCCAGTGCCAAATAAAGTATTAACTGAAAATTTTAAACCAACACTTTTAAATGATTTATTAATATTTTCAATAGGATTATTAATAACATTTACTACTTTATGATAAGTTCTTACTATTCTAAATATTTCTCTATATACTTTAAAACTATCTCTAATTACTTGTTGAACCACTGGTGGAGCAAATGCTATTGCTTTTAATCATTTATTATGATTAACACCATAACCAATGTATCAACCACTATATCAACGATATCAATGAAATGGATGTATTTGAGTAACAAAAGTTTTTGCTTTAAGAATACTATCAACAACTGTAATTGGTTTATACTTAGGATTACGATGATAAATAGTAATTGCACATTTATCTAATGATAAAGGTTGAATTTTACAACCCATAAATACTGGTGAATTTAATGGAATTAATTGTGCATGTTTAATTGCTCTTTTCTCTGCACTAGTAAATAAATCAGTTGCTTTTTCTTTTAATTTATTAATTTTTTCAAATACTTGTTTTTCTAACTTTTCAAATTTTTCTTGTAATTTATATATACTTTCTCGTATTTTTTCAAAATATGGTGTATCTTTTCAAAATTTATTTAAACCTTTTTTTAAATAAAATCTAATATCAAAATATTTAAAAGTTTTATTTGCTTTTAAAACAAGTTGATGAATAACATTATTTTTAAAATTAAATTTAATAGCATTTGCACGAATTTTTTGTAAATCCAAAATTAAAGATTTACCATATCTATTTTCTGTATGTATTGTATGAACTAAATTTAATCAATCATGTTGGTTCATAGATAGTACTTTTTTTAAATCAGTATTAAATTTTTTTAAAAAGTTATTTGCTTTTTCGATATCTTTAATTTTAAATTTAGGAGTTAATTGTGGACTTAATTTTATTAATATATTTTGTAATAATAAGTGTTCCATTAATTTTTCTGTTTCTAGTTTTTGAAAATTATTCTTATATTGTCTTTCAGCAACATAACCTAAATCTCGTAATACTGTTTCACGATTAGGAGTAAAACTATAATTCATTAAATAACGTTTATTACCAATAATTTTATCTGTTAAAATTTCTTTTCCACTTACTTGACTAATAATTTCTTGTAAGTTTTTTACTTCTTTAATTCCAACTTGTTCTAATGTTTTAGTTTTTTGTGCTAATTTAATAAATTTAGTTGTACGATAACCACGACTAATTTTATTAAGTCCAGCAAATGCAGGAAGTATATTAAAGAAAGTATTTAATTTTGTTACATTTCCTTTTAAATAATCATAAACTTGATTAATAGTAAAATCAGTTAAAAACTCTACACCAACAGCACTAATACTAGCAACTAAATCACTAGCACCTAATCCAAGTGCAAAACTTTCACTTAATCCACCAGTAAAAGGAGCAAGTGCTACTGCTATAACTTGTACACCAATCATTTCTAAAATTTCTCATCAAAAACTTTTATTTTCTTGTTGTTTACTTATTCTAGTATGTTTTGGTTTATTTATGTTTAAAAGTATTGCTGTACTAGTTGTACCAATTGGCATGGCATTTAATTTCCTTTATTTAAGAGTTATTTTAATAGGATTAGTTGTTCCTTTATAATTTAAGTCATTAACATTTGCAGTAATAGTTATATATAAGTCACCTGCTTTTTGTTTTTGATTACTTACATTAGTTTTCCCTTGTGCATCACTAAAATATTTAATAGTTGGATTTGTTAAATTTGGATTTAATGATTTAAGTTCATCTGTACTTTTTATTTGTGTATTTAATTCACTATTATTGTTATTAACATTTGCAGTAATATTAGTTGTTAAATTTGTAATTTTAGTTTTTAAATCAGTTTTCTCTGTTTTAATAATTCCGCATAACATTCATCTTGATGTTGTTTCATTATTGGAAATATAAGGTATTGATTCTCCAACAACTTCACCAGCAACTTTATATGCTCTTCCTGCTTTAGCATCTTTAATAAAGTCTACATAAATAATTGTTCTTTCTAACATGTATCTTTTCATTGCTCTTGGTGTTGCTAAAACAAAAGTCATTAGTTGTTGTTCATTTTTATCATTAGTAAAAATCATATAATCATCAAGAACGATTTCACATAATACACCTTTTACATATAAATTATTTCCATTTAAACGTAATTGTTGCGCTAACTGATTATCGGTGATTAAACCTTTATTATCTGCTAAATAAACTAAACTATCATAAAGACCATTAGTAATAAAAAATTTACTATTTGCAATGTTTCTAAATTGAAACAAAGTATTTCAAGCAGATAACATTGATTTTAAATATCCTATTGGTGTTGTATCTTCAATATCTATTTTAGTAGCAGATTTTGCAATTGCTTCTGTATCATCAATTGCTAATTTATCTGCTAAATCATTTGCAACTTCATATTGCATACTATAGCTAACGAAAGTAATGTTTACTCATAAATAATGTAAAATAATAATATGTAATTTAAACAATTCTTGCACTTACAAGTATAATTCAGCAATAATTAAAATAGATTAGGAAGATTAAATTATGCCAAAACCATACAGTGAGGACTTACGAAGAAAAGTAATAGAAGTTTATGAAAGTAAAAACATGAAAATTAAAGAAATTTGTAAAGTGTTCAATATCACTAGAAAGACTTTATTTTTATGAAGAAAAAGAAAGCAAAAAACCGGAAATATAAAACCAATTTTGAATTATCAAAAAGGACATAGCCACAAAATAAAGGATTTAGATGAATTAAAAAATTATTTAGCAGAAAATAAAGATGTTACAGTTCAAAAAGTAATTGAAAAATTTGGTGATATGACAAAAGAAACAGTTTATAACTATTTCAAAAAACTAAATTATACATATAAAAAAAACTTTTCTATATGAACAAAGAGATAAAAATAAACAAGAAGATTTTTTAAAAGAAATAGCGAAAATAATGAATGAAGATTTGGTATATATTGATGAATCTGGAATTGATGATAATGAATTTTATAAATATGGTTGGTCTGAAAAAGGTAAAAGATTATTTGATAATAAACCTGCATATAAAATAAAGAGAATGAGTATAATTGGTGCACTAAATAAAGGTAAATTAAAAGCTCTATGAGCATTTGAAGGACATTGCAATAGTAAAATTTTTGAATCATATGTTAAAAATATACTAATTCCAGTATTAAAGTGTGGACAAATTATAGTTTTAGATAATGCGACGTTTCATAAATCTAAAGCAACAAAACAATTAATTGAAAATGCTGGATGCAAACTATTATTTCTTCCACCATATTCTCCTAATTTAAATCCAATTGAACATTTTTGATTTGCTATAAAACATAATATAAGAAAAATATTACCAAATTATTGACCAAATATTAAAAACGCGATTGATTTTGTTTTTCAAGATATGAGTAAACATTACTTTAGTTAGCTATATCTAATAAATTTTGTCCATTATTTGCATTTAAATCTACATCTGCAATAATTTCTCCTGCAAGATATTTTTTAGTTATTTTTTTACTAATTTTATCTGTATCAACATATGGTAATTCATATCTTTTACTTTTATCATCTCAAGCAATAATCTTAACTTCTGGTTTTTTTGGTTTTTTAACAATAAATTCAATATTTACTGAATCAACAATTTCAGTAGGAAAAAAGTTTGCCCATGGACTATTTGAAATTTTAAAAAATTCTATAAATTCTGGTGCTTCTACTAATCTCTCTGTATTGTCTAAATTTTGATTAAATGGTACTGACATTTTATTTCTTCCTTTCGTTTATAAATAATTTTTCTTTTTATAATTAATTAAAAAATTTTCTTTATCATTTGTTTTATTATTAATAATTATTTGTTTATTGCCACCTGTATTAATTGTTTGTTTAAATACTGGTTGTTCTTTAATCATTTTTTTAATAGTTTCTTCAATTTTTGAATTTTCTAGATTACTTGTTTTAAATTTTAAAAAATCATAAAATTCAGTTTTAACTTGATATTTTTTAAATATATTAATCATTTCTTTTTCTTTAATTTCTTGATTAAGTTTATTTAACTTATTTTCTGCTTCATTAACTTTATTTTCTATTTCTTGTGAAGAAGCATTATTTTCAGTTAAAGGTTCAGTTGTTTGTTGAACATTATTTTCATTTTCTAACATTTACATCACCACTTTTTATTTATTTTCTTTATTAATTTTTTCATTTAATTTTGCTAATTTTTTTTGATGTTTTATAATTTTGTTATTTGCTCTAACATGTTTTGGAGTTGTGATAAATCTTTTTAATAAAACAATAATTTCTCTGCAAATTAATGTTCCAACACTTGTTCCGATAATTATTAATTCATGTAAAAATTCTTTCATTTCAAATTTTCCTTTCAACTATTTATTGTTTATTTTTGATTATTCATCAAATTGCCCACCATTAATTCTTTCAATCATTGATTGTGAATTACTTATAATAGTTACTAATAAAGAAATTTCTTTATTTAATTGTTCCATCCTTTCTTTATGTGTTTTTATTTCGTGATTATAATATTCAATTAATTTTTCTTTATTCATAAATTACTCACCTCCTTTATAAACTCATGTGATTATAATCTCAATTTAATGAAGCATTATCGTGATTTAATGCTACTTCGCTCATATTATCACTACCGTATTGACTAGTTGTTTCACTATTAATTGTGAATCTATTATCATTTACTAATCTTGCAGTTTCATCATTAAATGATGTTTCTTGCATTTCTTGAATATGATTTGTAGTTTCCATAGGTAGTAAATTATGGATTATTTCACTTGCACCAGCAATAATAGTAGGTACTGCATAAGCATTATTAAAATCATTATTAATTCCCATTGCTACACCACTTGATATTAAACATCCACCAGTTGCCATATTACAAATCTTTCTTATTGTTTCAAATTTATTAGGTATTAACTCAGTTAATCCACTAATAAGATTTGAAATACCATAAGCATTTAAACTAATATATGTATCTCAGTCCATTAATGACTGATTTTCTTGTTTATTTAATAGTAATCATGGAGGACCTTCTGTTGTAGTTGTAGTAGTTATTGGAATTGGTGTTGTTGGAATAATAGGACTAATATTACTTTCTGTTCATTTACTATAATTTGCTAAACCAATTGTTCCTAAACCTAATAATATTTTTTTACTACTATTAATTAACTTAGTTTTAGTATTTGGTCTTTGATTTAAATTTCAAATATCTAAACCTAATTTTTTACCAAATAATAAACTATTAATTGAACCTAATAGTGAATTGTTCATTACTTGACCATAATAAGCACTTGTACCAATCATTGCACAAATTGGACTTATTCCAGTTCTAATTAATTTAGTTAAAGTATAATTATTTGTTTCCATTTTTAGTCTCCTTGTTTTTAATTTTTTCCCATTTTTGGTCATTTTCATCTCATTTTTCAAATTTTTTATTTATTAAGTCTAATTTGAATATTGGCATTTTCTATTCTCCTTTAATTTGTTTTTATCAGTTCTCTTATAACATCTAATAAGGAATCTACTACATAAGAATTTAATTCAAATTCATAATTTCTAATTTTAATTTTTTCCTTCTGCATTTATTTATTCTCCTTTAATTTGTTTTAAATCATTTAATAGTTCTATAAATTTTTTCATCTCTTTTGAATGATAATCAATGCTTCAATAATCATCATTTCAATTAAAAATTATATGTGTATCTGAATGTAAAAATTCAACATTATCAATAAAAAATAATTTTTCATCTACATTTCATTTAATTAAAAATTCGCGTTTAGTCATATTTAATCTCCTTTAATTTTCTAATTTTTTAATTGTTACTTTAATTCAACCTTGATAAACATCATTATCACCAACTATTAATGCAACATTACTTTCGGGGTCAGAAACAATTATGTGTTTTGATTTAACATTTGGATATTGTCTTAAAATAATTGCTCTAATATCATTACTTGTATGAATTGCTTTTGGAAATGGTGATAATATTTCAATTTCATCTTTATTTTCAAACAAAGTAGGCAATATTATCATTAATCAAATTCTCCATTTTCAATTAATTCCTTTAAAATAAATAAAGTTACATCAGTTCTACGTTCTGGTTCTAATTTAATTAAATTATTAATATGATTAATTAGTTTTTCTTTATTCATAATTTAATCTCTCTTTCCTAACTCTTTTATTTTGTTTTTGTTTACATAAGTTATTACATTTATGAGCAAAAACTCTACCATAACCACATTTATTATTTTTTTTAATTTTTATTATCATTAGTTTTAAAACAATTTTTACAATTTGGTCAATTATAATTTTCTTTACAATCAATACACATTTTCATTATTTACTCTCCTTTGGATGTTGAAATTGAACAGCTTTACAATTATCACATCTAAATATTAATTCAATACTTACATTTTCATGTTCACATTTATTCATTAGTTATTCCTTTCATTTTTTAAATCATTTAACATTAATTGAACAAAATGCACGATTTTTTTTAATATTTAAAGTATTAAAGATTTCACCAGTTACTATAATTTCATCGTTTTTGTTTAATAAAATACAGCGTCTATAAAGTTTTGGTTTATTAAAAATTAAAGTAACATAGTTTAATCCATTTCATTGACCACGAACACTATAATATAATTCTTTATTACCTTTTTCGTAATATTTTGCTTCAATAGTGTTACTAAGTTTTACTGTTAATTTGACATAATTTGTTTTATCTTTCATTTTTATAATTTCCTTAAATAATTATCAAAAATTAATATTTTTTTATGATTTTTTAAATAATATTGAATATGTTTATAAGCATCTTGTTCATGTTTTGTTAATTTTATATTTCCTTTATAATTTTCTATTTTAGTTTTATTTTTTGGTTCACTTTCTAGATAATCTCAATTTATAACATCTTGTACTAATACCATTAATGCACCAATAATTTTAGGGGTTGCTAATGGATTAGTTAATAATTGTTTTGAACTTAAAAAGAAATTTTCTACAATAACTAATATTTTTTTATCAATAAATTTTTCTTTAATTAATTGAAATTTTTCTTTATAAATATTTTTAGTTCATAAAACAGTTAATGTATTGAATGTTTCATTAAAAACAATATTATTAGTTTCACTTGAATATATAACCATTCCATTATTACCAATTCCAGCAGGGTCAATTCCAATAATTAAGTCATATTGCATTATTAATCAAAGTCTCCATTTTTAATTCTTTTAATTAATTCATCAATACCTTTTATATTTGGGTCTCTATTTGAAGATAATAAAAATTGTTTTCCATTATAAGCATTTGCTCTATTATTAATTAAATATTTAATTAATTTTTCTTTATATTCATTAATTACTTCTTTTTTAAAAACTTCTCTTAATTTTTCTATATTATTTAAATGTTCTTCTGTTATTTCTTTACTACGTTTTTTATTATATTCATTAATAATTTCTTGGTCTTTAACAGCAAATGGTTTTTCTTTATTCATTATTTATACCCCCTACTTAACTTAACATTTAAGATACAGTCATAACAAATTGCTTTACCGTTTTTGTCTCTTAAAAAGTTTTTTCTTGTTTTTATATCATTAGTATTAAAGAATAAATAATCTAATTTATGTTGTTTACATGTTCAACAAAAATACTTTTTCATAATAGTTCTTTCTAATATATTCTTTATGCTACAAGCAACAGAATATATATTTTTATTTTTATATTATTAATACTATTAGTTTTATTCATTCCAGCAATTCTGGGCTCAAAAATAAATTATGAAATTTTAAAAAGAAATCGAGGCATTCGATTCAATATTTATTTAATTTGTGTTAAACAAATTAATATTTTAATTGAACCGGCACCGCTCAATTTTTTTTACAAGTTTGAAATTTATTTTCTCGCCCAAAAAAATTTTTCAAAAAAAATAAAAAATAAAACCAACACTTGCTCACTGGGGAGTGGCAAGGTTGGTTAAATAAAGAATAGAATTAATACAATAGGTCCCTACAACAGGTCTATATATACTAGTTTCCAATTCGCTCCCACCCCAAGAATTACCATTTCTGGTTAGTATATTTTATTAGGTATCACTCCACTTTTTATTTATCCATGCAAGTCCACATGCTAGCTACTATTTTTAACAACTGTGTTGTAGTTCACTTTTTTAGTTCCCTAACACGTGTTGATAATAGCGTTAAAGACGGTTATTAATTATTAACTTTCTCCTACTTGGTCACTGCGTGTAGTAGATATTAGACTTCTTGCGAGACTTATCTATTAAAATTTTCATTTTTAAAATATAATTAAAATTAAAAAAAGATAGGTAATTTATGATGTTTGATAAATTAAAAGCTATTAAAAATGCAGAACTATTAAGATTAACTGGTATAAATGAGATTGTTTTTAAAAAAATGATAGAAATTTTAAAAAAAGAAGAATTAAAAAAGTTTAAAAATGGTGGTACACCTAATAAATTAACTTTAGAAAATAGATTATTAATGACGTTAGAATATTGACGTGAATACCGAACATATTTTCATATTGCTAAAAGTTATGGAATTAGTGAAAGTAATTGTTATAGAAATATCAAGTGAATAGAAAATACTTTAATAAAACATCCTGATTTTCAGCAACTTAATGGAGCAAAATCATTGTTAAATAATAATTTTAAAGATAAAACAGCTATTATTGATGTTACTGAAAGCGCTATCCAACGCCCAAAAAAAGACAAAAGAAATATTATTCAGGAAAAAAGAAAAAACACACAATAAAAACACAAATTATAATTGAACAAGATAGTAAAAAAATTATAAGTTCTTATTTTTCTTGTGGTAAAAACCATGATTTTAAAATTTTAAAAGATTCAAAAGTTAAATTTTTATCACAAACAACTATTTTAGTGGATTTGGGATATCAAGGAATACAAAATATACATCCTAATGTTTTAATTCCAAAAAGAAAATCAAAGAAAATTCCTTTAACTAGAGAAGAAAAGAAAAATAATAAACAAATTTCAAAAATGAGAGTTGTTATAGAAAATATTTTTGCTATACTGAAAAAATTTAAAATTATTAGTGAAAAATATCGAAATAGAAGAAAAAGATTTGCTTTAAGATTTAATTTAATAGCTTCAATTTATAATTTACAACTTTTAAATTAAAAATCTTCAAAAATTTAATATTTTAAATTTTGTTATTTTAAATAATAATTTTTGTTCTATTTTAATGAAGAAAAAATAAGACATATTTTGAATAATAATTTTTAATAAATATTAAAAGTGTTATTAAAATAAAATTTTAAATTTAAAAACTATGATAATAATCACAGTTTTGCAAGAAGTCTATTTAAAGAATGTTAATAATAAAAATTTTAAAATTTTACAATTACAAAAAAAAGACAAGATTTTTATTCTCGTCTTTTGTCATTTATTTTTAATTCAAGGGTAAAAAAAGAAAGGAGCTATTTTTAAAACTTTTTAGTTATCGACATCTTCGACACGCTCCCAAAAAATTTCTAATTGAGAAGATAATAATGGTGCAGTTCATGCTCTAGTAAATATTAATGGTGTGCTTTATGTGGGAACATCAATTTTTGGTAAAGGAAATTTATATAAAAGTAATAGTGATGGCAAATTTGAATTAATGAATAATTGAAAACAAGACAATGGTGCAGTTTGGGCTTTAACAAATATTAATGGTGTACTTTATGTAGGAACATCAACTGCTAATAAAAAGGGAAATTTATATAAAATAAATACTAATGATATTAATGCTAAGATTGAGCCAGTTTCTACTTGAAATAATACTAATGGTGAAGTTTCAAGTTTAACAAATGTTGATAGTACACTTTATGTAGGAATAACAAATAATAATGGTGAAGGAAAAATATATAAAAGTAAAACTGATAAAAGTTTTGGATTGATGCTTGGTTGAGAGAGTACTAATGGTGCAGTTTGAAGTTTAACAAATATTAATGATACTATTTATATAGGAACAATAACTTCTGCTAATAAAGGAAATTTATATAGCTAACTAAAGTAATGTTTACTCATATCTTGAAAAACAAAATCAATCGCGTTTTTAATATTTGGTCAATAATTTGGTAATATTTTTCTTATATTATGTTTTATAGCAAATCAAAAATGTTCAATTGGATTTAAATTAGGAGAATATGGTGGAAGAAATAATAGTTTGCATCCAGCATTTTCAATTAATTGTTTTGTTGCTTTAGATTTATGAAACGTCGCATTATCTAAAACTATAATTTGTCCACACTTTAATACTGGAATTAGTATATTTTTAACATATGATTCAAAAATTTTACTATTGCAATGTCCTTCAAATGCTCATAGAGCTTTTAATTTACCTTTATTTAGTGCACCAATTATACTCATTCTCTTTATTTTATATGCAGGTTTATTATCAAATAATCTTTTACCTTTTTCAGACCAACCATATTTATAAAATTCATTATCATCAATTCCAGATTCATCAATATATACCAAATCTTCATTCATTATTTTCGCTATTTCTTTTAAAAAATCTTCTTGTTTATTTTTATCTCTTTGTTCATATAGAAAAGTTTTTTTTATATGTATAATTTAGTTTTTTGAAATAGTTATAAACTGTTTCTTTTGTCATATCACCAAATTTTTCAATTACTTTTTGAACTGTAACATCTTTATTTTCTGCTAAATAATTTTTTAATTCATCTAAATCCTTTATTTTGTGGCTATGTCCTTTTTGATAATTCAAAATTGGTTTTATATTTCCGGTTTTTTGCTTTCTTTTTCTTCATAAAAATAAAGTCTTTCTAGTGATATTGAACACTTTACAAATTTCTTTAATTTTCATGTTTTTACTTTCATAAACTTCTATTACTTTTCTTCGTAAGTCCTCACTGTATGGTTTTGGCATAATTTAATCTTCCTAATCTATTTTAATTATTGCTGAATTATACTTGTAAGTGCAAGAATTGTTTAAATTACATATTATTATTTTACATTATTTATGAGTAAACATTACTTTCGTTAGCTATATATAACTGAAAAAAAATAAAAACATAAAAATGATATCTATCAAAAATTATGAAATTTCAAATAATTAATACTTTTTTAATTATTAATGATTCTCTTTGTTAAAGAGAGTTTTAAATTTAAAAAATTATTTTGTTACAGATTGATATTCTTTACAGTATAATAGAGTATATGAAAACTAAACTTTATTAAGAAGGGTTAATTAAATGATTAAAATTTATGATAGTTTTTCACAAAGATTGCAACTGCTTGCCACTAATAAAAAGCAAGTTAATATGTATTTATGTGGTCCTACTGTTTATAACTATATTCATGTTGGCAATATTCGTGGTGTGCTTGTTTTTGATGTTTTACATCGTTTGTTAATTCATCAAAATTATAAAATAAATTATGTTCATAATATTACTGATATTGATGATAAAATTATTAAGAAAGCTGCGGATTTAAAAATAACAGAACAACAAGTTACTGAAAAATATACGTTAGCATATTATGAAGACTTAGAAAAATTAAATATTATTTTTCCTACAAAATTACCAAAAGTAAGTGAATATATTTCAAAGATTATTGAATTTATTAATAAATTAATTATTAAAGATTATGCATATGTTACGGCTGGTGATGTTTATTTTAAAGTTAATAAGTTAAAAGATTATGGAAGTTTGGCACATAAAAATATTGAAGATTTAATTCCAAATTTTAGAATTAAAAATTTAGTTACTAAAGAAAATAATCTAGATTTTGCTTTGTGAAAATCAACAACAATAGGTATTAGTTGAAATAGTCCGTGAGGAAAAGGAAGACCTGGTTGACATACTGAGTGTGCTTGTTTTGTTGAGGATTTATTTAATGGTCAAACTATTGATTTACATGGTGGTGGTGTTGATTTAAAATTTCCTCATCATGAAAATGAACGAGCTCAATTTGTTGCAGCTAATAATAAAAAAATGTCAAATATTTGATGACATAATGGTCATGTTAATATTGCTAATGAAAAAATGTCAAAATCTTTAAATAATTTTATTTTGGTTAAAGAATTTTGTCAGCAACATCATCCGAATGTATTGCGATATTTAATATTAAATCGTGATCATCAACAACCAATTGATTTCAATAAGGAAACAATTGAAAATGGATTAGTGTCAACAAAAAAATATGAAAATGTTTTAAAACAATGAACATATCAAATATTTATTAACAATATAATATGTAATAATAATCATCATTCAATTTATTATCAACAAATTATTAAAAATTTATCAAATAATATTGATACAACTAATACTATTACTTTAATTGAAAATATGATTAAAAAATTAAATGAAGCACTTATTAAAAAAAATTTTAATGAAGAATTTCAAGAAATTTTTTATACTTTTACCTTTGCTTTAAAAATATTAGGATTTGATTTTAAAGTTGGTAATTATTCTGAAAAGATTAAAAATAAAATTAAAATATGAGAACAACTAAAAAAGGAAAAACAATACCAAGAAGCTGATAAAATTCGTCAAGAATTAAAAGATTTGAATATTATTTAAAGGAGCAAAATTATGGCATTACAATATATTTATGGTTATCACCCTATTATTGCTGCATTATCAACATCATCATTAATAAAAATTAAAAAAGTTTTTTTAGTTCAAGATAAATACCAAGAATTAAAAAAAGATTTAAAAAGTGTAAATATTCCTTATGAAATTATTAGTTTACAAGCAATGAATAATCTATTAGGTACTACTAAACATCAAAATATTGCGGCTAATGTTAAAGACTATCAATATTTTTCTTTTGATGAATTAATTAATATTGGTTCAACATCTAAATTTTTAAGAATTTTAATTTTAGATCGTATTTCTGATCCACATAATTTTGGTTCAATGTTAAGAATTGCAGCGGGTAATGACTTTGATGGTGTAATTGTTTTAAATCGTAATCAATCTGAAATAAACGGTGCAGTTGCAAAGGCTGCAGCCGGTGCTCTAAGTATTATTCCAATTTGTCAAGTTAATAATTTAACTTCCGCAATTAATAATTTACAAGAAAAATATAAATTTTGAATTTTGGCTGCTGCTAAAACAGCAAAAGCAATTGATTATTTTACTATTGATTGTAGTAGCAACTTAGCATTAATTATTGGTAATGAAGGTGAAGGGATAAGTCCAAAGTTATTAAAACATACCGATTATATTGTTCAAATACCAATAAGTCCAAAAATAGAATCATTTAATGCTAGCGTTGCTTGTGGTATTATTGCAAACTATATTTACGTTGAAACGTTAAAATTATCGTAAATTTTAAGAACCTATATTTTTTGATAATATTTAAATTTATGAAAAAATAAAATATTTTTTTAAAAAGATACTTTTATATTTTAGGTGTAAATGTTTTTTCTTTATTTATTGGATTTGGTTCTGAAAATTTTCATTTTTTTTCTTTTAAATTTTTGCATATATTTATTTGATCAATTAAATGGTTTTCTAATTCTTTACAATTGTTTTTAATATTTGTATAGTCAGAATTTATCTTATTTATTTTATTATTAATACATTTGTTTTTATCTTTAATTCAAAAAGTAAAAAATTTAATAAAAAAATTTTTATATTTATTTATTTTACTTTTTTCTAATTGTTCTATTTTTATTGTTATTTTCTTTTCTAACATTTCTTCCAAAGTTCAAATTTTTGATCTTAGTTCTAAAATATTTGAAGAAAGTAATATTATTTTAGGAGTGTTATTATTTTCATTAGTTAATTTCTCTAATTCTTTATCTTTTTCTTCACTTATTTTTTTTAATTTTGATAACATTTTTTGTTCATTATAGAAGAAAAAAAAATCGCTATTTTCAATATCTGTACTGTTATTACTTGGATAATGATTTTTTCTACGTTTAAATAAGTTTTTTAAAATATTTAAATACATCTGTTTCACATTTTCCTTTCAAAATAAAAAAACTCATTTACTTTTTATGAAAGTAATGAGTTAAAAACCTATTATTAAGTTTTATAAATATTATATATTATTATAAAATTTATTTGTTAAAGTAACTATTAACATAAAGTTGAAAATAACATAAGTAGTTTATTGTTCTTTAAATTAATCAAATATGTAATGTCAAAAAATTACAAAAATAATTATTTTTATGATAGTTTTTTTAAAAATAAGTGATTTTTATTTTTGAAAGGAAAATGTGAATAGTATGCAACTAGTAAATGAACTGTTAATTGAAACAGTTGAAGTTGGTGATTTGGAAGCACTTAAAGTTTTATTGGAAAATGGTGCTGATGTTAATTATGAAAATAGATATGGTAATACGCCTTTAATGCAAGCTGTTGAATATGGTTTTTTGGAGGTAGTTAATTTTATTGGCAAGTGGTGCTGATGTTAATTATGAAGATCAATATGGTAATACGTCTTTAATGTTGGCTGCTGAAAGTAGTTTTTTGGAAATAGTTAAAGTTTTATTGGAAAATGGTGCACATATAGATAATGAAAATCAAGATGGTAATACTTCTTTAATGTTAGCTGCTGAAATTGGTGATTGGGATATAGTTAAGATTTTATTGGAAAATGGTGCTGATGTTAATTATGAAAATAGATATGGTAATACGCCTTTAATGCAAGCTGTTGAATATGGTTTTTTGGAGGTAGTTAATTTTATTGGCAAGTGGTGCTGATGTTAATTATGAAGATCAATATGGTAATACGTCTTTAATGTTGGCTGCTGAAAGTAGTTTTTTGGAAATAGTTAAAGTTTTATTGGAAAATGGTGCACATATAGATAATGAAAATCAAGATGGTAATACTTCTTTAATGTTAGCTGCTGAAATTGGTGATTGGGATATAGTTAAGATTTTATTGGAAAATGGTGCTGATGTTAATTATGAAGATCAATATGGTAATACGTCTTTAATGTTGGCTGCTGAAAGTGGTTTTTTGGAAATAGTTAAAGTTTTATTGGAAAATGGTGCACATATAGATAATGAAAATCAAGATGGTAATACCTCTTTAATGTTAGCTGCTGAAAATGGAAGAATTGAAATTTTTAATATTTTATTATTATACAAAGCTCATGTTTATCATAAAAATCAAGGTGGTTTTACTGCTTTAACTTGCTCTATTAAAAATAAAGATTTAATAATAAAAACATTTAAAGAATTTCTAAAATTTAAAAATGAAATAATGATTTCTAAAGGAAATTGTTATGGAAAAATAATCTATATTATAAAGGGAGATGATGATAATTGATTAGAAAAAGAAGAATCAGTAATAGATTCATTAGAATATTTGCAAAATGAAATTAAAAAATTAAATGAAAAAAATAATTCAAATATTGAAAATTTTTGACAAAAAGAAGTTATTAATAGTTTAGTATTTGATGAACTGAATTATTCATTACTACATATAGCGGTAATAAATGATTGACAAAAATTAGTAACTTATTTAATTAACAAATGACCAATTGATATTGATTATAAAGATAACTCAGGAAATTCAGCATGAAATCACGCTTGTTTACTATTACAAAAAAAATTGCTTTGACAATTAAAAATTATGATCAGTTAACTATTGAAAATAAAATGTTTTTAAAAGATTTTTTTAGTTTATCATCAAATTGAAATCGAAATCAAGAACAGGAAATTGACAAAGTGGCTAATGAAACTAGAAGAGAAATATTTAAGTATTACATACCACAAACAGAAGTAGAAATCGTTAAAGATAAGATAAATTTGTTAGATTCATCATCAATAGTGACTAAAACAACTATTAAACGTGATTATGGATTAAATATGTAATATTAAGAATTTCAAAATTAAATACTAATATATCATAGCTTTAAATAATTAGTTGATTAGTAATTCATAATTAGTTTGTTATTTGAAATATTTAGGAGGACTTAATTATGAATGATAATGAATTAATTTATTTGTATTGTATTGAAAACAATGAATTTGCTTTTAATTTTTTATATAAAAAATATGAATTAAAAAATGATTTTTTTTACGAAATATTATTAAAAAGTTTTTTGCTATTCCTTTGGAAACAAATGATTTAAAATCAACTTTTTATTTTATTTTTTTAAAGGCAATTTTTAAATTTCAAGAAAGAAAAAACAAGTCATTTCAAAATTTTTTATATTATGAAGTAAAATGAGGAGTATTTACTTATGTTAAAAGTTTTTTAAATAATAATCATAAAATTATTAATTGTGCCTTAAAATATAATGATTATTTATATCAAAAAAATGATTGTGAATATACTTCATTTTTGGAAGAAGTTATTAGTATTACAAATTTTACTACTAATGAAAATGAAGTTTTAAGATTAAAGCGAAGAGGATATAATGTTCATCAAATTATGAAAAAATTAAATTTAAGTTATAAGCAAGTTGATAATGCTTGAACACGAGTAAAGTTAAAATTAAAAAATAGTTACAAAAAATATATTTAATAAAAAATTACTATGATAGAATTAAGACAACAATAAAATTTATATTTTAATTTTATTTTTTTAATTTTAAAAATTAATTTATAAGTTTTATTGTTATATTATTATTTATATAATTTAGCTGTTGCTTTGTAGTGATTTTTTAATCATTATAAAGTTTTTTTATGTTTTATTATCGATTTTTGGTGGAGGAAATAATGTATAAAATTGGTATTAATCAAAATGAAAAATCAAATTATAAGCAAAAACCTAATGTTAAGCAAGAAAAAAAACATTGGTTTAAAATTTTTTCTTTGTTATTTGTTGTTGTTTTAATTATTACTACTATGATTTTAATAATTGCAAATAATCAATGAAATAGTGCCATAAATACTAATAATTCCAACAACTGAAATCCTAATCAAGATAAAAATTGAGAAGATTATTATAAGAATAATTGTCCAACAAATAAAAAATATAATTTGATAGATTACAAGGATAAATTAAATAATATTAGTTTAATATCTACTGATAAAAAACTAAAATTTTTTTATCTTAGTGATTTATTAAAAAAGATTGATAATGTGTTACAAACAAATAAAATAGATATTCCTAATAATTTTTTTGTACATTTACCAGTAAATCCAGCTATTAATATTAAAATTAATGATGAAAATGCACTTAAAAATAATTTTTCAATAAAAATACCATCTTATAAAGAAAAAATAAAACAATTTAAAATTGAAATGAGTGTTAATCAATTTGGTAGTAATTATGGTTTGCTTCCTTGTGACTTAAATTTCAATTTTAGTGTTGAAAATGATGTTATTCCAGAAAAATTTAATATTTTTGATTTAGACAATAGAATTACAATTCCATCACAAACAATAGTAATGTCAGATGCTACAAAAGGAACTAAAAATGAAATAGAATCTCAAGTCAATAAAATTATTGAAGAGAAATTTTTAGAAGAAATTAATAAAGAAAAATCATTATCAGATAAAGTAACAAAAAGTGATTTTGTTATTAATTATGATTCAATAAAAAATTTTGATAATTATATGATAAAAAAGAAAATAACAGTTGTTATTTGTGCTAAAAATATTAGTGAAATTATTAAAGGTCAATTAAATATTAATTTTAATGTTCAAGGTAGTTGAACATTAAAATCATTATCTGTTATTAAAACAGTATTGGAAAATGATGAAAGTGTAATTAATCAATTAATAACTACTGAAGATAATACTAATGTTAGCAAAGTGGATATTGATAATCATATTGCTTTCCTTGTTAGTAAAAAAATAAATGAGTTTGGTAAGCAAAAATGACATCAAGATTTTAATGATCAAGATTATATTATTACTAGTAATGCGATTACTGGAAATTATCAAAAACCAAAATCTATAATAGTAACAATTGTTGGTAAAAATCAATTGCAAGATACTATCCAATTGATAATTAATCTAACGGCCAATAATACTGTAAAATCTTTATTTGCTATTAAGTCATCATTGGAAAATGATGAAAGCATAAATACTGAACAAATAGATGTTATTGATGATACTAATGTTAGCAAAGTGGATATTGATAATCATATTGCTTTCCTTGTTAGTAAAAAAATAAATGAGTTTGGTAAGCAAAAATGACATCAAGATTTTAATAATCAAGATTATATTATTACTAGTAATGCGATTACTGGAAATTATCAAAAACCAAAATCTATAATAGTAACAATTGTTGGTAAAAATCAATTGCAAGATACTATCGAGTTTTCAATAAATATTCAATGTCAAAATAAAGAACCAAATGAAAAAACCTTTAAAAATAACAATTTTAATGTTAAAGGTTTAAATTCTATTGATTTATATCCGAATGTTCTTCCTAGTGGTGTAATATATCCAATTACTTTTAAAGATAATTCTATTTCACTTATTTCACTATTATTTCAAGAAGCTATTAATGATATGAATAATTTTTCTCCTACTAATGACATTAATTTAGAAATGAATATAGGAATTAATATTGATGGCGATAACTATCAAATTCATTTTCAAAAGACAATTAATTTTGATATCATAAAAAAGATAAATAATATTGAACTTGTTAGTGTTTCTGAACAAAATGATAAATATCAGCACTTAAAAAACATTGGTATCATTATTAAATATGATGATGATAAAAAATATAAAATGCTTCAATCCTTGGATGTTAATATTAAAAATAATAATTTAACCTTTATTAATTTTAGTTCTATTGTTAAAATAACTTCACGACGTTAAATTAAAAACAAAGGTGATGAGTATGGATAAGCCACTAGCAACAATATTAAGACCAACTACTGTTAATGATATAATTGGTCAAAGTCATTTGATAAATGATAAAAATGGAATTATTAATCGAATATTAAATCAGAAGTTTTTAACATCATTAATATTTTATGGTAATCCAGGAACAGGCAAAACCACTATTGCTCAAGCACTAGCTAATGATTTAAAATGTGAATTTGGAGTATTTAATGCTGCCATTGATAAAAAAGAAAATTTAGAAAAATTAATTAAAATAGCACAAAATACTAAACCTTATATAATTATAATTGAAGAAATACAACGCATGAATCGTGATCGTCAAGATTTATTATTACAATATTTAGAACATGGCAATTTTATTTTAATGGCTTGTACTACTGAAAATCCTTATTTTGTAATTAATCCAGCTTTACGAAGTAGATGTCTATTATTAGAATTAAAGCCAATTAGTAATGAAGAAATGTTATTAGGCTTAAAAAAAATAATTACTAATAATTCATTTTTTAATTTTAATATTAGTGATGAAATTTTAGAAAAAATCTGTAATTTAGCAACTGGTGATTTACGAATAGCAATTAATATTTTAGAAATATTAATAAAATTATATCCTAATGAAATCATAACTATTGATATTATTAATGCTATTATGCCTAAAGCAAGTAATTGAAATGCTAAAGAGGGAAATGAACATCATGATTTAAAGTCAGCATTACAAAAATCAATTAGAGGCAGTGATGTTAATGCTGCTTTGCATTATTTAGCAAGGTTATTAGCAACTGGTGATTATGAATCTTTATTAAGAAGAATGTTGATTATTGTTTACGAAGATATTGGACTTGCTAATCCTGCTTTAGCAATTAGGGTAAAAACTGCTATTGATACTTTTCGTCAAATTGGTATGCCCGAAGGTATAATTCCACTTGGTTTAGTAGTTATTGAAATGGCACTTAGTGAGAAATCAAATAGTGCTAATTTGGCAGTACAAAAAGCATATAGTGATGTTTTACAAGGAAAAATATATCCAATTCCTGATTATTTGAAGCATAATTGATCTAAAACATTAAAAAAATCAGTAGGTAAAGGTAAATTATATAAATTTCCACATGATTATGCTAATGATTATGTACAACAACAGTATTTACCAACAAAGTTAAAAGATACGAAATATTATCAACCAAAACTCCATAATATTTATGAAAAAAAATTAAATGAAATTTATAATAGATTTACTAAAAAATAAAATTCTGAGGTGCAAAATAGAATGTTAAAAAATAAACATTTATGGTTGGGACTTAGTTTAACATTAGCAACCACTAATATTGTTGCTAACACTAGTATTACTAATAATTTAACAAGTATTAATAAATTAAAACAAGAAAATAAAAATAAAACTGAAATTAATGAAGTCGTTACTAATACTACGTATGGTAATTTAAGTAATAGTACTATTTTAAATAGTCAAGATAAAGATGGAATATATCATCTTTTTGATATTAAAAGTATTATTGATAATCCAAATTTAGAACCTTATGTAAAAGAAATTTATATTGATAATTTTAAATTAACTTATAACCCTGAAAAGATAAATAAAGATGTTATTAATGAGTTTGATAAAGAAATTGCTGCTATTAATTATAAAGAAGAACAATTAACAAGTACTAATGATTTGCAAATTTTTCAAAAACAAA
This sequence comes from Spiroplasma endosymbiont of Dasysyrphus albostriatus, assembly GCF_964019495.1. Taxonomy (NCBI): domain Bacteria; kingdom Bacillati; phylum Mycoplasmatota; class Mollicutes; order Entomoplasmatales; family Spiroplasmataceae; genus Spiroplasma; species Spiroplasma endosymbiont of Dasysyrphus albostriatus. Next base: position 361,353 of record NZ_OZ026447.1, read on the forward strand.
ACTTGAGCAAAATATCAACAACAGCTTATATTTCAAATAAAAAGTCTAAAAGTAATTTTACTTTTATTCAATTTGGTGGTGCTAATACTCATATATCATTAACCGGAACAAAAGGTATTGTTGATGTAATTAAGAACTATGATAATTTAAGTGAAACATTGGGATTATATTATATTGCTCAGTCTCATTCAAAAAATAGTAGGGGAATTTGTCTTGACTTTGTTAAACAATTTATTACTAAAAGTAGTTTAAAAAATAATGAAAGCATTGCAGAAAAAATTTCTGAAAATATTTTCAATAATATGATTGATAGTCCAAATTTAGAATCTGTTATTAATAATTTTTCAATTGAAAATAATAGTAAAAAAATAAGTATTAGATATTTAGTTGACAGTACTGGTAACATTATTAGCGTTGGATATTTACAATATGATAGCAAAAATTTGGATACTAATAATAATTTAACATTAAGTCATAGTTTTCCAAAAGATGGAGGAAAACTAATAGATTATAATTCAGAAATAACTACGCTTTTAAAATGAAGTGATTATGCTGATTCATGAAATAATTTTATATTTTTATATCCAACAATTTTTGCTAATTCGACAGACAGCATAACTTATAGTGTTATGAATAATACAACAACAATTAAAAGTAATGAACTAAACTTTAATACAAAAAAAATTCAAGACAAAGATAATCAATTACCAGTTTGACGAGTAGTAAATCAGCCACCTGCAGGTCATAAATCACAAGGATTAGTTATTTATATATTTATGTGACATGATGAAAACACTATATATCAACAACTTAGAAGTAGTTCTATATCTCGTGCTTTTGATATTGGGCCATCTTTCTGAATAAATATTAGTAGATGAACAATTAGTAACATTATTAATGAATAATTATGTATCATTTTATCAATAAAATTAAAAATTTAATTTAAAACTACTTTAACTATGAAAGGAATAAATAAAATGAAAATAAATAAAGAAGAAACATGAACAGAAGTACAATGAGCGTTGAATAATCTTCATGGTCCAATTAGAGCAGGAGCATTAAGTGCACAAAATTGAAGTAATACGACAACAGGAGTTCTACTAACAATAGCAGGACTTAAGTCTGTTACTAGGGATAGTAATATTGAAAAACGTTACCAATTAATTAAAAGTGGAGTAGCTGATATGTTATATGCTGCATTTGGTGGTTGAGTCATTTGACAAGTATATAATTTAAATGAAACTGGGGGTAGTACAACTACCGAACCAAATTTACCTACTTTTCCTACTTTACCACCAAATGATGAAAGACTTTATTCTGAAATTGCTGAACAATTAACAGAAGATGCTGTAAGTAATGAATTAACTCCAGAAATGATTTCTATTGCATTAAATAAATTATTTACTGGTACAAATGGATTAGTTAAAGTGCTTAGTGGAATATCAGGTTTTGATTTATATAAAATTCAAAAAGTAACAAAAACTATTGAATACTTAAAATCACTTACTACTTTTTCAACTGCAGGCATTAACTTTACAAATGGTAATATTGTGGGAGGAAATTTAATGTCAATTTCAGCAATGATGGATGTTAGTCACACATATTTTTCTACAATGAGTAAATCTAATACTTCAAATAGTAAAGAGGAAATTATTATTAAAATTATTAATGAAAGAAAAGAACACATTACGAAAAGTTTTTCTTTATATAAAGGTATTTTAAGTAATAAAGATTTAAAGGAAATATATGAGTATTTAGAAAAAAATAATTGAGATAAGTTTGAAATGAGACATTCAGATAAAACAATTCCTAGTTTTGTTAAACCCGGAAAAATAAAAGATTGAAGACCAACATTGACAAAGTTTAAAGAATGAATAGATAATTATACTCCCGAAAATAAAAAGGTGGAATTAGTAACGGAGATTGAAGATAGTAGTCAACGAGAAAGAATAAAGTTAAAAATTCCTGATTATGAGTTTGAACCGGAATTTGTTACAAATGCAAATAATGATATGCCAGAAGTTATCATAGAACCCAATGAAAGACAACCACTTTTAGGAAGTATTAATAGTTAATAAGTTAATAAAAATTATTTTTTATATTATAATTTTTTTTTAAAAAAACATTATTTTTTATTTATTATTTTATTTTTTCTTGTACAATTATTTTAGAAATGATGAATTTTAAAGAAAGATTAAAAATTTAACTTTGTTTTTAAAATAAAAATATTTTAAAATTGACACTTATTTTAAATAATAATATAATTAAAAATGGTTAAATTTTCTAGGTGAATTTAATGAACGAAAAAATAATTTTAATTTGTACTGTATGTTTAAATCGTAATTATCATACATACAAAAATAAGATTAAATATAAAGAGCGTATGGAACTAAAAAAATATTGTGAACATTGTCAAAAACATACTTTACATAAGGAATCACGTTAGGAGAAATTTTCATGAGTGCAGAAGACAAATCAAAAGAAAAACCAAAAATTAATCCTGAAAAATTGGCTCTTTTAAAAAGTAAATTTAATATTTTACGTAAAATTAAACCTTTAAGAACAAAAAGAACTTCTGAAGGAAAACCAAGTTTTGATCCACGAACAGCCGATAAAAATAAAAAGGTTAATATTAGCGAAATTTGAGAAAAAGAACGTAAAAATCGTACGCCTGAAGAACGTTTTTATTATAAAAAAGAAGCGAGAACTTATCATAAATATTTTTTCTTATACTTATCAAGAGAAATTAGAAGAACTCGTTGAACACCAAGAAAACAATTAAATAATAAATTTATTACAACAGTATTATTTATTACTGTCTTAGCACTATTCTTTTATGGAATTGAGCAGTTATTACTATTTGTATTACCTTTATTAAAAATAATGTAAAAAATGGAGATGCCAAAAAATGAGCGAAAGAATAAAAAAAGAAACCCCTTTAGTGAAAACTACATCATTAGAAGAAACACATAAACATCGAATTGAGCAAGCACAATGATATATTGTTAATTGTAACAAAGGTCATGAAGATAAAGTTGCTGCTGATTTGAAAAATAAAATTGAAAAAAAATTAAATTTAAAAGATAATATTTTTCAAGTTAGGGTTGTTAAAGAAGCAATACCAGATAAAGATAAAAAAATAACTGAAAAAAATATTTTTCCGGGTTATATTTTTGTTCATATGATTTTAACCGAAGATACTTGATATGATATTCGTAATACAACAGGTATTAATGGATTTATTGGTTCTAGTGGTAAGGGTGTACCACCAACTCCACTTTCTACCAAAGAAGTTAATGAAATGTTATATCGTAATTCTAAAAATTCATCACAACCTAAAGTTAAAGAGATAAAAAAAATTATTCGTGATTTTGAGTTGAATGATTTTGTTCATATTACTTCTGGTGCTTTACAAGGTCGAGAAGGACAAGTTATTAAATTAGATGAAGATAAGGGTGTTGCAACAGTTTCTGTTGATATGTTTGGTCGTCAAACTGAAATTAAAGTAGAATATGATAGTTGTAAAAAAATTAAAGTTTAGTTTAAACTATTTAATTTTTATGTAAAATAAAATTAAAATATATTTGACTACTAATTATAATGATGTTATTATTTGTAAAGTACTATTTATATATATAAATAGACTTTAATTATGTTTAAACTTGTGGAAGATTTATTCGTTTGGACCACAGTGAGAATCCATTTAGGAGGAGTTGCTCATGGCAGATAAAAAAAATATTAATCGTGAAGGTATTATTCAATTACCAGCTGGTAGTGCCAAACCAGGTGCTAGTTTAGCATCATTCGGTATTGATATGCCACGTTTTTGTAGAGAATTTAACGATAAAACCAAAGATCAAAAAGATGATGTTAATCCGGTTCCAATTCCAGTTTTTATTACAGCATATAAAGATAAAACTTTCGACTTTAAAATAAAAACTGCACCAACAACATTTCTTTTAAAAAGAGCATTGAAACTTGCAAAAGGTTCATCAAATGCTAAATTAACAAAAGTAGGAACACTTACTATTGCTCAAATTACAGAAATTGCTCAAATTAAATTACCTGATTTAAATGCTTATTCTTTAGAAGATGCAATTAAAATTGTTGCAGGAACAGCCAAGAATATGGGCATTACTGTTGAAGATGGAAAGCAAGGTGTTTAATATGAATAGAAGTAAAAGATATCTTGCAGTTGCAAAATTAGTTGATAACACTAAAGTTTATCCAATTGATCGTGCTTTAGAATTAGCTAAACAAACTTCATCATTAAAATTTGATGCAACAGTTGAAGCAGTATTTCGTTTAAATGTTGATCCAAGACATGCTGATCAAATGTTACGTGGTTCTATTGTTTTACCAGCAGGAACTGGAAAAACACAACGTGTTTTAGTAATAACTACTACTAAACAAAAAGAGGCAATGGAAAGTCAAGCTGATTTTGTTGGTGGTAAGGAAATGATTGAAAAAATTCAAAAAGGTTGATTTGATTTTGATGTTATTATTGCAACACCCGAAATGATGGGTGAATTAGGAAAAATTGGTAGAGTATTAGGACCAAAAGGATTAATGCCTACAGCAAAACTAGGAACAGTAACAATGGATGTTCAAAAAGCAATAGCTGATATTCGTAAAGGTAAATTTGAATATCGTGTTGATAAACAAGGTAATATTCATGTTATTCTTGGTAAAGTATCATTTGCACAAGAAGGGTTAAAAGATAATTATTTAGCAATTCTTAACACTTTAAGAAAAGTTAAGCCTGCAGCAGTTAAGGGCGCTTATATTAAAAATATAAGTATTACTACAGCAATGGGCCCTGGTATTAAAGTATTAATTGAAGAATAATATAATAATATAGAAAAAATCATTAGTAAAAGTACTAATGATTTTTTTATATTTTTATTCATAATTTTTTTATTATTTAAAAAAATTTTACGCTATAATTTATTTATTGTGATAATACCAATTAATACGTTATTTTGGTAAAACAATAAAATAATTAGGTAGTAAAGGAGAAACCTTAATGAAAAATCTTATAAATCTTTTTAAGAAACAAAATTGAGGAATAAAAATTGGCTTTGCCTCACTGGTAATTAGTTTGCTTTGTTTAGCATTAGGACTAATTTTAATTGCAACAGCCAATTTTAAAGCCCCAAGTGGAGGAAGTTCACAATATGCTGGAAATGGCTTTCATGCTATTTCTATATGAGGACTTGATAGTTTTTTAAGCAAAGCTGGCTATGATCAAATGTGAACAGATGCTACTAGTGATAAACTTTTAACTTATCCTCTTGCGCAAGTAGTTGTCGGAATTGTATTTACAGTAATTTTAACTGCTATCTTTCTTGGTGTTAGTGTTTTATCTTTAATATTTGGTTATTTTAAACGTTGATTATATTCTTAGTGTTTAGTAAGTGTTAAATATGGATAAAAATGTAGAATATAAAAAAGTTACATCTTGGGATTGAAAGCAAAAACTAGGATTATTCTTATGCATTTTAACTTTGTTTTTTCTAATAATTAGTTTAATATTATTTGGAACAGCTATTTTTAATGATCATTTTAATAATTTTCTTGGTAACGGTTTTTGAAGTTTAAAACACTATGGTATTATTAATTTGTTTTATAATTGAGATCAACTAGATATAGAAGCGGCTAAAAATACTTATGTTTCTCATCCTTTTGAACAAGTTTATTTTGCAATTATTTTTTTAATTATTATTGTACCAATATGTTTTGTTCTTGGAGTTAGTTTATTAGTTAGAGGATGATGAAAGTCAAGAATTTAATATATAGTTACTTCATAAATTTATTTATAGTAAAATTTAATAATCATTATTTCATTAAAAAGGGTGTATTATGATGTTTAATTCTAAAAAAATAATTGTTTTTTTACTAATAAATATTGTGTGAGTAGTAGTTTGGATTATGATAACTATTAGTTACGATAGTTATCGTGATCCAATTTTAAATTATGTACCACATAGTAACGATTATTTAACAAATGAACCAACTAATCAATTGGTTCCTAAAGCAAAAAAACCTAAACATGTAGTTATGGTGGGTGTTGATGGTATGGCGAGTTATGCATTAAAAAGTGGTTATAGTCCAAATATGAATTATTTAATGCATCATGGTGCGTATACACTGGAAGCACGTGATGTTTTACCAACTTCTTCTGCTGCAAATTGAGCAAGTGTTATGTTTGCTACAGATCCTATTAAGCATGGTGTTGTTGATCAAGATTTGTGGAATGTTCATCATACTGTTCATGCTGAAGTAAAAGCTGATCAAGTAAGTATTTTTAGTTCTATTATTGATAAGTATGGTCCTTCAAAAAAATTATTTGGTTATGCTAGCGAAGGTGAAATGATTGCTAATTTTCAACCCAAAGGCCAAGAAAATATAAAAACTTTAATTAGTAGTAATGGTAATTATTGTGCAACAGAAAATGATAAACAAACTTTTGAAAATACCAAAAACGTATTAAGTAATAAACCTTTATTTTCGTTTTTTTATTATGTTAATCCTGATTTAGCAGGTCATTCACGTGAATGAAATAGTGAAGAATATTATCAAGCAATTAGTCAGACTGATAAATATATTGGAGGTATTATTGAAAATTTAAAAAATTTAGAAATGTGAGAAGATACCTTATTAATTATTAGTTCTGATCATGGAGGTGTTTCACAATATCATGGTCATTCTTCTGATGCTGAACAAAAAATTCCTTTGCTTTTTGCAGGAAATTGTATTCCAAAACACGGAATTATTCCAGATAAAATTAAAATTTATGATATTCCAGCTACTATTGCTTGATTATTAGATATTAATTCACCACCAATAATTTGAGATGGTCAGCCAATTTTAACACCTTTTTTTGATATGACAAATATGTATGATCATAGTGAGGAGTTTAAGTAATGGATATTATCAATTTTAAACAAATTAATTTTCGAAATAATGGCATTAGATTACTTATTGTGCTTGCTACTATTTTTATTGTTTGAAATAATGTACAAAATGTTACTTTAAATATTGGTGGTAGTTTACATGCTTTTAATGCTTATTTTTGTTCACCAATGTTATTTGTTATATTGATATCATTTGGTTTTTTAAGTGCCAATAATAATTTTAGTTGAAAAGAGTATAGTAAATTAATACTAGCTATTATGATTTTATCTTTAGTTACAAGTTTTATGTATTTAGATTTTTTTGCTTTTAAAGAAGGATATGTAACAACAGGTTATATGATAGGATTATGATTTAAATTATTATTTTTTGATTATGGTAAATGAATGATATGAATTATTATTGGTGGTAGCGCATTAGTAAAAGTTGTTACTAACCATTTTTCCTTAAGTAATAAAAGTTGAAATATTGTTAAAATAATAACTTTAGTTATTACTAGTATTTTATTAATAATAGTTTTAATATTTAGTATTAACTTGCAACTTACTAGTAAGTTATATTGATATGATAACTTTAATTGAGATTTATTTTATGTATCATTTCGTGAGGGTGGATTTTTACAACTGATACCTGGGTTATTAGCTTTTTTAGTTGGTCTTAATTTTCAGTGATGAGTAAATTGAGAAAAGATAAAAGATAATGTGGTTTATTCATTACTTAGTTTTTCTTTATTTATTGTTATTATTAGTTGTCGAATGATATTTTATTTTCCTTTAATTTATTGAGATATTATGGAAATTTTGCAAGCTTTATTTTTATTTATTCCTTTTATTATGTTAAATATTAATTATAATAAAACTTTAGCCTTTTTATTTCATGGTACTACTTTTATTTTATTTTTCCATATTGCTTTTAATAAAATAATTAGTGTTGAATTTATGACAGGTTTATTATTGCGCTTAATATTTGGATTAAATGTTGCCAGAAGAGCAGTAGAATTTGTAAATAATAATTTTTTTGTTACTATAATTTACTCATTTGTTAAGATGTCAATTTTAATTTTCTTTTGTGCTTTTTTATCAAGACAATATGTAAAACTATTTAAATTTGAAGTATTTGCTATAGAAAAAAAGAAAGCAATTATTCATTAAATTATTATAATTAATCTTTTGCTCTTATAATAAAAATAATTATTATCTTTTAATTATTAACCATTTCCCTCATTTTATAATCAACCATCTTTATTTGAAAAATGATAAAATTTTACTAAAATTAGTGTTAAAAAGAGGGAGGATTAATTTATGAAAGCATTATTAACAACATTAGTAAGTTTAACAACTGTTATTACACCAATTATCACAACAACTAATTTATCAGTTACTAGTTAATTAGATAATAATATTAATTATCATCATAAAAATTTACAAATAATATCAAAATCATTATTCAGAACAACTAAAGAAAGCAATATCAAACTTACGCTTACACTAGGAGCAACTTATGGTGAAATTAATAAAGATATTTATAATACAGCAGATGTATTTAAACAACATCAACTAGCTGCTGGTTATCAAGTTAATTATTATAAAAATGATGGTGATAAAGATACTATTAATAACGATGGACAAGAACCAGGGGATGTTTATGTTATAATTACTGCCGATCATCATGATCCTTATTGAAAAGGTCAAACTAAATATTTGAGAATAACAATTCAAAAGGCCAATTTAGATAAGATTACTAATCTTACTGATTTATCTAATATTAAAGTTGATACTACTAAAAAATATCAAGAAATTGATTCAACTGTTTTTAATAGTGCTAAGCAATTTGCGAATAATAAGTTAGCGGCTGGTTTTACTGTTAATTATTTTAGTGATGAAGAAGGAAAAGTGGCAGCAGATAATGAAGAACAGGTTGCTGGTGATATTTGAGTTAAAATTACAGCAGATGTTAATGATCCTTATTGAACAGGAACAACAGCCATTATTAAAATAACATTAATCAGTAATAAGACTAGTTTAGATACAATTACTCATTTAGAAGAAATGCCAGAAATCGATATTGATTTTAATAAACCAAATAAAGAAATTGATTCAACTGTTTTTAATAGTGCTAAGCAATTTGCGAATAATAAGTTAGCGGCTGGTTTTACTGTTAATTATTTTAGTGATGAAGAAGGAAAAGTGGCAGCAGATAATGAAGAACAGGTTGCTGGTGATATTTGAGTTAAAATTACAGCAGATGTTAATGATCCTTATTGAACAGGAACAACAGCCATTTTAAAAGTAACTTTAACAGATAAGCGTTCTGATTTAAATACAATTAAGGATTTATCAGGAATGGATCCAATTATTGTTAATCCTAATTTAACATATCAACAAATTAATAAGAATGTTATTAATACTTCTAATCAATTAAAGAGTGATCCTTTAACTGGTAATTTCACAATTCAATATTTTAGTGATAAATTTGCTAAACATGTAATTAATAACTATTATCAACAAGTTGGTATGGTTTATGTTATTATTACTCCTGATTTTCATACAGGAACTAAGTGAAAAACTAATAAAATACCAATTGTTTTTTCAATTGGAAGTAATGATAGTTTTTAAATAAAAATAAATTAAAGAGATTATTTTTAAATATTTATTTATTATTAGGTTATAATGTAATTATATTTTTTATAAAAATTTATATTTTAATTTTTTTCTTCTAACATTTTTTAAAATACTAAACATGTTTTTTATTTGTGACAGCAATAGATATTTTAGTTATGAGCTTTTATAAAATATAATATTAATTAGATTAATTTTGTTAGAAAGGATAATATTATGGAAAAAGAAAATCTTGCTAAAGTTACTTTCAATAAAAGAACAGAAAGAAATTCAATAAACAAGTTGAAAAGACAAGCTATTTTTAGCACGGCAAATCCATGAAAAGCAATCTTTATTATGGTCACACCACCTTTAATTGCTGTAATTATTTTTTCTACTTATCAAATTTTTGATAAATGAATTGCTACACAATGAGGTGGACAAAGTATTATTGATCGTTATAATAATTATCAAAATTCAGGAATAATGATAACTGCTGAACAAGCATTAAAAATTATTAATATTGCTACTACTTATGCTGCTGTTCCTTCTTCAATGATGGTTTCCTTTGCTTTAATGGTTGCAACTGGAACAGGTATTAAGTTTTCAATTGCATATGGTCAAAATAAACGAGAACAAATGTCAGAATATTTAGGAAATGGGTTTCTATTATCTTTTTTAGTTTCTATTGTTCTTATGATCATTATGTATTTTAGTTGTCAGAGTATTATTGAATTTCAAGCTGGAAGTGATGCTGGAAGTAATCCAGTAATTAGGGAAATAATAATTAAAGAAGCAGTTAGATTTTCACAAATTTTAATTCTTGCTACACCATTACTTTTTTTTGCTTATTTTTTAGTTTCATTGTTACGTAGTGAAGGAATGATGTTATGAACAATTTTAATTAATGTTGCAGCTTGTTTAGTAAATATATCTTTAGATTTTATTTTTGTTATTCCTGGTAAATTAGGAATGGAAGGCACTGCATATGCAACTATTATTGCTTGAGCAAGCATTAATTTATTTTCAATAGGTATTATTTGATATAGTGCCGATAATTTAAGATTTAAAGTAGCACACTTAAAACTTAAATGAGTAATAGTAACGGCCATTTTATTAATTGGTGCAACTTCTTTATTACAAAATATTGCCCAAAGTATTTTGGCAATAGTTATTACTAAAATTTTAAATACATTGCCACCTCCAGACTATCATGGTGGAGGAAGTACTGGTATTCCGGTTTTTGTTCAATTATATGGCGGTATTATGCCTTGGTTAATTTTAATTAATGCACCTATTATTGGAATTACGCAGGGAGCAAGAACATTAATTGGTTATGTTTATGGTTCAAAGGACTTTAGTCGTGTTTGACAATTGATGTGACGTTTAACTTTATTACTTTTATTGTTGCTAATTGGTTCAGTATTATTAGTAGTAATAGCAGGACAATATATGATGCATTTCTTTGGCGTAGATTTAGAAATGGCAAGATTCTTTAAAGTTTATATTATTATGCAGTTTGCTTTTTATCCATTAGCTACACTACATTATGTTGCTGTTATTTTCTATCAATCAATTAATCGTGGTAAATTGTCATTATTTGCTAGTTTACAACGAACAATTATAATACCAATTGTTTGTTTAAGTTTAGGATATTATGTTGCACATGTTTCTCATAATGGTTTTTATTTTTATTTATTTCTTGGCTTTATTGATTTATTTGCTGCTTTTATATTATTACCATTATTAATTTATACATTTTTAAAATCTAAACCATTTATTCATACAACTAAAGATAAAAAAATGCAAATATCTAATTTATCAGAAAAAAAAGTACTTAATAAAAATATAATAGATTAAGTAATTTATAAAAATATATCTTAATATTAATATATGAAGAAAATAAAAAATACTCATTTAAAACAGAGTATTTTTTTAATTATTTAAGATTAAAAAAGGTTGCTAATTTTACAAATTAAAAGGAATGAATATACAATCTATATTTGATTGAAGTCATTCCTAAAATAAAATATTTATTTACCTTCATTAACTCTCTTTTTTAATGCTTTACAAGAATTAAATTTAACTACTCTCTTTCTAGGAATAGCCATCGGTTCTGAATTTTGTGGATTTACTCCCGGTCGAGCTTTGCGGTATTTAATAGTAAAAGTTCCAAAGTTACGTAGTGTTACTTTTTCTCCTTTAATTAAAGCAGTAGCAATTTTATCTAAGATAAATTCTAACACTTCTTTGTATTCTTTTTCTGATAATTCTAATTTTTTTTGTACAGCTCGTGCTATCTGACTTTTTTGCATAAAATTTTCAACCCTTTCTTCACCAATTACCATAAGTATGCTATAAAAACATGCCTTAAATGATACTTATTATTATATAACATTTTTTAAAAAAACCTTATTTAATGAAAATCAAAGACTAGTAAAAAAATAAGATTTGAATATATAAATTTATATGTTAATTAACATGTGCAAAGCAAAAAATCTTTACATTAATTTTCTTGTATGTTAAAATTCAAAAAATAAGTAAATAACTATTTCGGAGGTACTAAGATATGCAAATGAAAAATTTATTAAGACTTATGGGTGCATTAACCCTAAGAACCTGTTTGGAATCTTTTATAAAATAACGTAAAATGACTATATATTTTAAGATAAGGGGTATATATGCATAAAAATTATCCAAGTCATGTTACTAAAGAACAATTTGAGAACATAAGATCAATTTTAGAAAATAACAAAAAGAAAACAAAACCAAGAAATTTAGATTTATATGAAGTATTTTGTGCAGTTTTATATGTATTAAAAAGTGGATGTCAATGAAGAATGTTACCAAAAAATTTTCCAAAATGACAAACTGTATATTATTATTTTCAAATTTGAAGTAAAAATAGTGATAAAGAACCTAGCACTTGACAAGTAATTTTAAAAAAAATTAGTTAGAAAAGTTCGTATCAATAATGGTAGAAAAGAACAAACTAGTTTTTGTATAATTGATTCACAAAGTGTTAAAAACACAGATACTGCTAAAAATAAAGGTTATGATGCTGGTAAAAAAATTTCAGGAATAAAGCGTCATATTGCTGTTGATTCTCAAGGCTTACCAGATGCAATTTACATAACCACAGCAGAAAAAACAGATCGTAACAGTGCTATAATAATGATTGAAAATGAAAAAGAAAATTTATCTAAAGTTCAAAAAATACTAGTAGATGCTGGTTATACTGGTGAAAAATTTGCTTTTAAAATCAAAACAATCATAAATGCAAATGTTGAAGTTATCAAACGTAATGAATTACATTCTTTTGTAGTATTGCCAAAAAGATGAGTTGTAGAACGAAGTTTTGCATGATTAGAAAAATGCAGAAGATTATGAAAAAATTGTGAAAGAAAATTAAATACTAGCTTACAAATGGTTGTTCTCTCATTTATTTCAATTTTATTAAAAAGATTCTAAACAGATTCTAAGATTTTATAAAACTTAAAAGTTAAAAATATTACTTTTAGTGAGTATTATTTTATAATAAAGTATAAACTTATTAAAGTTTATAAAAAATATTTTTAAAATTTTAAAAAAGAGGTTAATGAATAATGTTAAAAATTTTTATTTCATATCATCATTTAAGAGAACAAAAAGCAAAGGATGAATTATCAGAATTAATTTCGCAATGTTATGGAGAATATTTTGAAGTGAAAGACGTATCTGTAAAACTAGGTGATATTGATCCGCAATTGCCTCCTAAAAAGATATTTAAAACTATTAGAGAAGAGTATTTAAAAGATTCAGATATTACTGTAGTTATTTTAGGAAAACATACAAAATGTAGAAAACATATTGATTGAGAAATTGCATCTTCATTATCAATATATGGTAGCCTCCATCGAAGGGGAAAAAATGGTTTATTAATACTTTTAACTGATGATTTTATTAAGAAAGCAAAAAAAATTGTGATTTTAATGATAATGATTACAAAACTTTAATTAATGAACAAAATTCTACTCCAAGAATTTATGAAAATGTAATAAATAACTATGCAATCGTTGAAAGTTTTTCAAATGTAGTTTCAAATCCTTTAAAGTTAAAAAAATTACTTGATAAATGTCAAGATAAAGTTAAAACTGAAAAATTGAAAGAAAACTTTGATCTTTTCAAAGAAATAAATTTATTTGAAGAAAATATAGAAGATTGTCCAAAAAAATCTAAAAATAAACTAAATTGTTATTTTTCACAAAAACATAAATCAAAAAAATTATTTTTTGAAAAAGTTAAAACTGAAAAATTGAAAGAAAACGTTGAACTTTTCAAAGAAATAAATTTATTTGAAGAAAATGTAGAAAATTGTCCAAAAAAATCTAAAAATAAACTAAATTGTTATTTTTCACAAAAACATAAATCAAAAAAATGATTTTTTGAAAAAGTTAAAACTGAAGTTAATAATAACGAACATTATTTTGAAAAACTTTTTAGTTGTGAAAATCTTTTAAAAGATTTTCAATATTATTATTAAGGTTAAAAATTAAAAAATATACTTTTTTATCAATTATTTAAGAAAATTTTATGTAATCAGAATGTTGTTTTAAATAATATTTTTAATTAGAAAAAAATAAATAATTGAATACCAATAAGAATACAGATGTATATTAGTAGTTAATTATAAATATCAAAAATATATAAAATTAAAAAGGTTTTAATTTTTTTAGTAAATAAAACTAAAAAAACTTTATTTTAGTAGTATAATAAAAATACTTACTTAGTTAAGGGTAAGTAAATATTCATTGCGGTTGGCACCTAACAGTGAATAGGAGTTACCATTATTGGTAACTCTTTTATTTTAAATAATTATTATATACCTCAAAATTTAATAATATTTAAATTATTTATATAATATGAAAATAAAAAATATTGTAAAAATTTCTAAAATTTGGTAAAAGATAAGTGTAAAACTAAATATAGTTTTTAACCCATTGCTTTGTTTGTAAGTAAATGGGTTTTATTTTACTAAGAAGGTGTATAAAATGCGTGATAATGATAAAAGAAAATCAACAACATTTCAGCGAATAATGGAAAATAATCCAGAAAATATTTTTGCTCAAACCGATGGTTCTATAAAAAAAAGACATGGAGGTTTAGCAATAAAATCTTCTAGAAGTGAAAATAGTTTAAATGAAGCAAATAATGATAGTAATGTTTTAAATAAATATAAATATAATTGTCTTAGAACCTGTTTGGAATCTTTTATAAAATAACGTAAAATGACTATATATTTTAAGATAAGGGGTATATATGCATAAAAATTATCCAAGTCATGTTACTAAAGAACAATTTGAGAACATAAGATCAATTTTAGAAAATAACAAAAAGAAAACAAAACCAAGAAATTTAGATTTATATGAAGTATTTTGTGCAGTTTTATATGTATTAAAAAGTGGATGTCAATGAAGAATGTTACCAAAAAATTTTCCAAAATGACAAACTGTATATTATTATTTTCAAATTTGAAGTAAAAATAGTGATAAAGAACCTAGCACTTGACAAGTAATTTTAAAAAAAATTAGTTAGAAAAGTTCGTATCAATAATGGTAGAAAAGAACAAACTAGTTTTTGTATAATTGATTCACAAAGTGTTAAAAACACAGATACTGCTAAAAATAAAGGTTATGATGCTGGTAAAAAAATTTCAGGAATAAAGCGTCATATTGCTGTTGATTCTCAAGGCTTACCAGATGCAATTTACATAACCACAGCAGAAAAAAACAGATCGTAACAGTGCTATAATAATGATTGAAAATGAAAAAGAAAATTTATCTAAAGTTCAAAAAATACTAGTAGATGCTGGTTATACTGGTGAAAAATTTGCTTTTAAAATCAAAACAATCATAAATGCAAATGTTGAAGTTATCAAACGTAATGAATTACATTCTTTTGTAGTATTGCCAAAAAGATGAGTTGTAGAACGAAGTTTTGCATGATTAGAAAAATGCAGAAGATTATGAAAAAATTGTGAAAGAAAATTAAATACTAGCTTACAAATGGTTGTTCTCTCATTTATTTCAATTTTATTAAAAAGATCCTAAACAGATTCTAACAACAGTAGCTACTACTTCAGTTGTAGCTTGTGGTGATCAAACTGCAGTTAATTTAGATACAGTATTAAAAAAGAAAGAATTAGGTCCAATTCCAGTTGCTGATATTACTAAACCAACTGAGAAAGAACTTAAAGAAGCTATTAAAGCAGTTCCAGAAAATAAAAATATTGATTTAAATGGTATTACAGTTAAAGTTAATACTCCTGAAAAAGATGGAAATCCAATTACTAGTGCAGTAGTTAGTCCTGATGGTAAAATTTATAATGGTGATTCAATAACTATTACATTTACATTAGCACATAAAAAGACAGATGTTGAAGTTACAAATGATATTAAAGCAGCTTTAGAAAAAAGTGTTGATGGTAAATCATTAAATGATTCACAAAAACAAAATGATGCTAAAGATATTATTACAGCAGCAATTAAAAAAGTTACTGATGAAGATAAAGCTGGTGAAGCAACATTTACTTTTGATAAAGGAGATACAGATTTAACTGTAGGAGATAATACAGTTAATATTAAAGTTACGCTTGGGCAATCAAAAGATGTTGCAGTTGCTGTTAAATTAACTGGTGTAACAGCACATAAAAAGACAGATGTTGAAGTTACAAATGATATTAAAGCAGCTTTAGAAAAAAGTGTTGATGGTAAATCATTAAATGATTCACAAAAACAAAATGATGCTAAAGATATTATTACAGCAGCAATTAAAAAAGTTACTGATGAAGATAAAGCTGGTGAAGCAACATTTACTTTTGATAAAGGAGATACAGATTTAACTGTAGGAAATAATACAGTTAATATTAAAGTTACGCTTGGCCAATCAAAAGATGTTGCAGTTGCTGTTAAATTAACTGGTGTAACAGTACACGAATAAGAAATATAATATTTTATTATAATTAAAATGACATAATTTAAATTGTGTCATTTTTTTCTAATTATTTTTCAAAATTTATTTGACTATTACTATTAAAAACTGGTATTATACTTATTGGACTAAATTTTGATACACTAGGAATTGTGTATATAATTAATTCTTTAAAATCATAAAGGAGGCTAACGATTAATGCCAACAATGAACCAACTATTACGTAAAGGACGTACAGATAAAAAATACAAATCTAAATCACCAGCGTTAAATGTTTCATATAATTCATTAACAAAAACAACTTCTTCAATTAGCAGTCCGCAAAAAAAAGGTGTAGCGCTTGTAGTTACTACAAGAACACCAAAAAAACCTAACTCAGCTTTAAGAAAAATTGTTCGTGCTCGTTTAACTAACGGTATGGAAGTTACTGCTTATATTTCTGGAGAAGGTCATAATTTGCAAGAACATGCTATTGTTGGAATCCGTGGTGGGAGAGTTAAAGACTTACCTGGAGTTAGATACCATGTTATTCGTGGGTATTCTGATACTGCCGGAGTAGTAAATCGTAATCAAGGTCGTTCTAAATACGGAACTAAAAAACCAAAAGATAAGAAATAAGGAGGTAAAACTAAATGCGTAAAAATCAAGCTATTAAAAGAGAATTAGTTGCTGATCCAATTTATGATTCAAAAATTGTTACTCAATTAATTAACGCCATTATGATTGATGGTAAAAAAAGTGTAGCTCAAAAAATTGTTTATAATTCTTTTAAAATTGTTGGAGAAAAAACCCAACAAGTACCATTAGAAGTATTTGAAAAGGCAATTGCTAATATTACACCACAATTAGAAATTAAAACTCGAAGAATTGGTGGCGCAAACTATCAAGTTCCTATTGAAGTTAGTGCTACTCGTAAGATAACTTTAGCAATTCGTTGATTAGTTTCTTATTCACAAGCAAGATATGGTAATAGTATGCAAGATAAACTTGCAGCTGAGATTATGGATGCTGCTACTGGTAATGGTTCATCAATTAAAAAACGTGATGAAATTCATCGTATGGCTGAAGCTAATAAAGCCTTTGCTCACTATAAATGATAATAAAGGAGAGAGAAAATGGCAGAAAAATCAGGTCGAGAATATTCACTAGCAAATACTAGAAATATTGGAATTATGGCTCATATTGATGCTGGTAAAACTACAACAACAGAAAGAGTTTTATACCATACTGGTAAAATTCATAAAATTGGTGAGGTACATGAAGGTGCCGCAACTATGGACTGAATGGAACAAGAACAAGAACGTGGTATTACTATTACTTCAGCTGCAACAACTGCTGTTTGAAGAAATAATCGAATAAATATTATTGATACTCCGGGTCACGTTGATTTTACTGTTGAAGTTGAACGCTCATTAAGAGTTTTAGACGGAGCAGTTGCTGTATTAGACGCGCAAACTGGAGTTGAACCACAAACTGAAACTGTTTGAAATCAAGCAACTAGGTATAATGTACCAAGAATTGTTTTTGCAAATAAAATGGATAAAATTGGGGCTGACTTTGCTCATTCAATTCAAACATTAAAAGATCGTCTTGGTGCTAATGCTCATGCAATTCAATGACCAATTGGTGCAGAAGATGCTTTTGATGGAATTATTGATATAATTGAGATGAAAGCATACCATTTTGATGGTAAACCAAATGAGGATTATAAAGAAATTGCAGTTCCTGAAGAACTTAAAGATGTTATTGCAAGTAGACGTGAGGAATTATTAGAAGCACTTTCTCACTTTGATGATGATTTCTTTATGAAATATGCTGAAGGAGAAGTAACGGTTGCTGAAATTAAGACAGTAATTCGTAAAGCAACAATTGCTGCTGAGTTTTTCCCAGTATTATGTGGTAGTGCCTTTAAAAATAAAGGTGTTAAATTAATGTTAGATGCAGTTATTGATTACTTGCCTTCACCATTAGATGTACCTGCAATTAAAGGAATATTACCTGTTTCATCAAAAGAAGTAGAACGTCATTCTAGTGATGAAGAACCTTTCTCAGCGTTGGCATTTAAAATCATGACTGACCCTTTTGTTGGAAGATTAACTTTTTTTAGAGTATATTCGGGAACATTAGAATCTGGTAGTTATGTATTAAACTCAACTAAAGAAAAAAAAGAGCGTGTTGGTCGAATTTTACAAATGCATGCCAATAGTCGTGCCGAAATTAAAAAGGTTTATGCTGGTGACATTGCTGCTATTGTTGGCTTAAAAGATACAACTACTGGTGATACATTATGTGATGAAAAACATGAAGTTATTTTAGAAAAAATGGTGTTTCCAGAACCAGTTATTTCATTAGCGCTTGAACCTAAAACAAAAGCTGATCAAGAAAAAATGAGTTTAGGTTTACAAAAACTTGCAGAAGAAGATCCAACATTCCGTGTTTCATCAGACAAAGAAACAGGACAGACAATTATTTCAGGAATGGGAGAACTGCATTTAGACATCTTAACTGATCGTTTAAAACGTGAATTTAAAGTAGCAACTAACATTGGAAATCCACAAGTTGCTTATCGTGAAACAATTAAAGCAGTTTGTGAGCGCGCTGAGGGTAAATATATTCATCAATCAGGTGGTCGCGGCCAATATGGACATGTTATTATTAAATTTGAACCAAATCCAGATAAAGGATTTGAGTTTGTTGATAAAATTGTTGGTGGTAAAGTGCCACGTGAATACATTAAACCAGTACAAGAAGGATTAATTGAATCATTAGCTAATGGTTTAATTGCTGGATATCCAGTTATTGACGTTAAAGCAACATTATATGATGGTTCATTCCACCCTGTTGACTCTTCAGAACGTGCCTTTAATATTGCAGCTTCTAAGTCTTTACAAGATAATAAAGATTTATTAAAACCAGTATTATTAGAACCAATTATGAATGTTGAAGTTATTATTCCAGATGAATATTATGGTTCTATTGTTGGTAAAATTTCTGGTAAAAGAGGTACTATTGAAGCAGATGAAATGCGTGGTAACAGTAAAGTTGTTAAAGCTAAAGTGCCTTTATCTGAAATGTTTGGTTATGCTACTGAATTACGTTCAATGACCCAAGGACGTGGAACATATACAATGTCTTTTTCACACTATGAAGAAGCACCAAAATCAGTTGCTGAAGCAGTTGCTGGTAAATATCAAAAAGGAAGAGTTACTAAAAAATAAAATAATTTAATTGAAAGTATAATAAATTTACTTTAAAATTATCTTAGTGTTTAATTTAATTAAATAAAAATAAGTATTAATTATTTCCAAGGAGGAAACAAAAATGGCAGAAAAAGAAGTAAAAAAATCAAAGCCTGTATCAACAGGCCCAAAACAAAAATTTGAACGTACAAAACCGCACGTTAATGTTGGAACAATTGGTCACGTTGACCATGGAAAAACAACATTAACTGCTGCAATTACTAGTTATTGTTCAAAACATGAAGCAGATGGATATAAAGGTATGTTTAAGGACTATGCCTCTATCGATGCTGCTCCAGAAGAAAAAGCACGTGGTATTACTATTAATACAGCTCACGTTGAATATGAAACACCAACTCGTCACTATGCACACGTTGACTGTCCAGGTCACGCTGACTACATTAAAAATATGATTACAGGTGCAGCTCAAATGGATGGTTCAGTGTTAGTTGTTTCTGCAACTGATGGTCCAATGCCACAAACACGTGAACACATTCTATTGGCACGTCAAGTTGGAGTTAAAAAAATTGTTGTATTCTTAAATAAGTGTGATATGGAAAGTGTAGACGATGACGTATTAGAACTTGTTGAAATGGAAATTCGTGAATTACTAACTAAGTATGAATTTGAAGGTGATGATACACCAATTATTCGTGGTTCTGCAAGAGGAGCATTAGATGGTAAAAAAGAATGAGAAGAAAAAATTAAAGAATTATTAACAGCAATGGATGAATGAATTCCAACACCAAAAAGAGAAGTTGATAAACCAGTATTATTAGCTGTTGAAGATGTTTTCACTATTACTGGACGTGGAACAGTAGCTACTGGAAGAATTGAACGTGGAACTTTAAAAGTTAATGATGAAATTGATATTATTGGTATTAACAAAGGTCTTAAAAAAGTTGTTGTTACTGGTATTGAAATGTTCAGAAAATTATTAGATGAAGCACAAGCTGGTGATAACGTTGGAGTATTATTACGTGGAGTTAAACGTGAAGATATTCAACGTGGACAAGTTATTGCTAAACCAGGATCAGTTACTCCACATACTAAATTTAAAGGTGAAGTTTATATTCTAACTAAAGAAGAAGGTGGACGTCATACTTCATTTAATCCAGGATATCGACCACAATTTTATCTCCGTACAACTGATGTTACAGGAAGTATGGGAGACTTTATTAATAAAGGTGAAAAATCGGAATTAATTATGCCAGGTGATAACGTTACTATTACTGTTGAATTAATTCACCCAGTTGCCCTTGAGAAAGGTACTCAATTCTCAATCCGTGAAGGTGGAAGAACTGTTGGTGCTGGACAAGTTACTGAAGTTATTAAATAATCACATTAAATCAAAAATCTTTATTCTCTTTTGAGAATAAAGATTTTTAATTAAAAATATTTTAGTAGTAAAATTAATTTATAGAAAAGAGATGACAAATCAATGCCTTATGTTAAAGAGCTGGAAAGTCTAATTTTAAATCGTAAATCAATTCGTAATTATGATCCTAGTAAAATTATTAGTGATAGTAAAATTAACGATATTCTTAACTATGTGCGTCATACCCCATCTTCATATGGTTTAGAACCATGAAAAATTTTAGTTATTAGTAATTCTAAAATTAAAGCACAATTGCAACCAATCATAAATAATCAACAACAAGTTAGTACTTGTTCACATTTATTTATTTTATTAAGTTATAGTGGTGAAAATTTCAATACTAGTAATCAATGATTTGTTGATACTGTTATGAAAAGACGTAATTTAACAAAACCACAATACGAAATTTATAAATCAACATTTAATAATTTCTTTGATCATGACAAAAAAACACAAATAAATCATTGGGCACAATGTCAAACTTTTATTTTATTACAAAATCTTTTATTATTATTAACTGCTCATGAAATTGATAATGTTGTATTAGGTGGTTTTAATGAACAACAATTATTAACTTACTTAGAATCAAATAAGATTATTGAACCTAATAAGTATCATGTTACAATTTTAGTGTCTGCTGGTTATGGTTATCCATCAAAAACTAAAATTATTAAAAACGAAGTTAGTGAAATCAGTACGCTTATCAAATAAATGTATTAGAAAAGGTATTACAATGGAAAAATTAAAAATAAATAACTTAGATATTGAATTAAATATTAATGTTATTGGTAAATTTTTAGATAAGATTGAATATCCAATTCTTATTTTTGATTTTGAGACTTTTCGTAATTTATTACATAAAAAAAAGAACAATTCGTATGCTCATGATTTTGAAAAAATTTTTTCAATTGCATTATTAATTATTAATAAAAAAGAAGATTTAAGCGTTAGTAATTTACAAAATAAAAAGTTACATTTGTTCGTTAAAACTGTTATTCCACAACCAAATATTTTAAATGAAGATTTAAAGCTTGTTAAACATCAGCAACAGTTTTTTAAATTTTTAACTAATAAGTTATTAAAACATAACATTAAATCTTTGATTTTACTTGGTGCTAGAACTGAGATATTAATGCTAAAAAACTATTTGAGTTATCATAATGATGAAAGTAAATTCAAAAATAAAGTTAGTTATTTTTTTCAAAAACATAAAATTTTTGATTTATATGACATTTGAAATAATGATCAAGTTTTAAATTTACCTTTATATAAAAAAGGTTTACATCTTGATGTTGGTGCTACTAAAAAAACTTCAATACTAATTAAAAATAATAATGATTATTGTAAAATATTAAAAGAACAATTTTCATTAACAAATAATAATATTGGAAGAATTATTGATCAATATTTTTTTAATAATATTTGTTTATTACCTAGTTTTACTACGCAAGTAGCAAATCATAATCAAAATGATGTTCTAATTGGCGCTGCAATCTTATCATTACTTTATACTTTTTGTGATAAATATTAAGAAAATAAAAAATATTAATTATTTAAATTAATATTTTTTATTACATTTTATTTTTTTAGTTCAAATTTTTTGGTGTTTGTGAATTATATATTGTTGTATTTGTTGATAAAGGCATTAAATTATTAATTTCATTAACATTCAATCTTGTTTCACTATTTGAACTTACATCTTGAGTTTCTAAATTATCATCATTATTTGTTAATTTAAGTAAATTTTGAAATTGTTCTTCAAGTTCTGTTTTAGATTGACTAATTAAATAAGTATTTTCAAACACTGATTTTTTGCAAGGATATCAATATCCATCTTCATCTCAAATTAAAACATCTTCTTTAGTATATTGTACTTCTTTTTTAGTACCATTTGGACCCCAAGGTAGTGATAATTCTCCACTTTTATTATCTTTATTAAGATTAACTATTTTTATTTTAGAATCGGGAATTGCTCAAGCTTCCCCCTTACTTATATTATTAATAACTGGAATATAAGTAGTTTTAAATTTTTTTTGGTTAACAACTCAATGTTCACCAATAACTCCTGTAATAATATAATCACCGCGATGACAAGTTACTGTTACTTTTTCTAGTGTTTCAATTTCTAATGGATTATTATCTTGATGTAATTGAAATTCATATTTTACAGTAGGGTTTTTATACAAAATGTAACATTTGAATTTTCTGTATTTTCTTTAAATAACATATTTTCTCCTTCATCTTTTTGTTTTTTTGAATAAAGACTTTATTTTAAAAATAAACATATAGTAAATTTTAAATTTCAATATTTATCTTTATTTTTTTAAAATAATTTAATAAAATTAAAAAAACTAATATAGATAAAAATATCTATATTAGTAATGAACATTTAATAAATTATTATTAATAATATCATTTTTTTTATCTTTTTTAAAAATATTTTTGTAATTAAATTATTATATATAATTGTAAATTTATGAGTAAAAGTAGCAATATTATAAATTAAAATCATAATTTTATGATTTACTAACGCCCAAACTAATACCTAATATAAGGTGTACTTATGCTATAATTACTATAGTATATTGTTGACTCTTCGTTAAAATTAAGTTTGAAAAGGAGTATTAACTATGAAAATTGGAATTATTGGAGCATCAGGAAAATCGGGACTTGCTTTAACTAAAGAAGCTTTAAAACAGGGATATCAAGTTGTTGCCATTACTAGAAATCCTATTAAAATGCCAATTCTTAATAATGATAATCGATTGACCATTAAAAAAGCTGATCTTACTAATAAAAGTAGTATTAAAGCGGTTGTTAATGATGTTGATATTTTAATTAGTGCTTACGGCCCTACTATTGATAATCCCCAAAATATTCATCAGCAAGTTGCTAAAAACTTAATTACTATCATGCATGAATGTCAAAATATTAAAAGGTTATTAATTGTTGGTGGTGCTGGTAGTTTGTTAGATGATAAGAATGAAATATTAGTAGAAACAAGTGCATTTACTGAAGCATGAAAAGAACATGCACAACAACAAGTTCAAGCATTAGCTACTTATCGTAGCAGTGACATTAATTGAACATATTTTAGCCCTTCTTTATACTATGACCCAGAATTACCAACTTTAGGTAAATTTAAAATTGGTAACAATCATTTAATTGTTAATAAAGAAGGAAAAAGCGAGATTAGTTATGGTGATGCTGCAATTGCTATTATTAATGAGATTAAAGAACAAAAATTTATTAAAAAACGTTTTACAGCGGGTTATAATTAATATTTTGTTTGAAAGAATATTAGACAAATGGTAAAACTTACAAAAGAACAAATTTTACAAAAAACGATAACTCTAAATAATGGTGTCAAAATTCCTCAATTTGGATTAGGTACATATTTAATGGTTGATAGTAAATCTATTTATAATTCAGTAATTTGTGCTTTGCAAAATGGTTATCGTCATATTGATACTGCAGAATATTATAAAAACGAGGAGATAATTGGTAATGCAATTAAAGATTTTTTAGCAGAAAATCCAGAAGTTAAAAGGGAAGATTTATTTATTACTTCTAAAATTTGAAATGACAATCATGAATATGAACTTACTAAAGATGCTTTGCGTGGTATCCTGACTCGTTTAAAACTAGATTATTTAGATTTATGTTTAATTCATTGACCAACTAAACAAAGTTTTGAATGTTGAAGAGCCTTAGAAGAATTTTATGAATATGGTAAAGTTAGGGCAATTGGTGTTTCAAATTTTAATAGTTCACAATTAAAAGATTTTTTAAAAAAAATAAAAATAAAACCAGCAATTAATCAAATTGAAACACATCCTGGTTTTAATCAAAAAAACACAATAGATTTTTGTTACGAGAATAATATTGCTGTTACTTCATGAAGAACAATGCTAGGTGGTAGAGCAGATGAAATACCATTATTACAAGAATTAGCAAATAAATACAAGGTTACTACTAGTCACATTGCTTTAAGATGAGCTTGACAATTGGGTCAAGTAGTTATTCCTAAATCAACTAATCCAGAGGGAATTATTAGTAATCCCGATATTGGGGGTTTTGAACTAACAGAAGAAGAAATGTTAAAAATTCAAAAATTACCACAAACTGCTTTAGGCCCACAATCTAATGATAAAAAATTTTGAAAAGGAATTATGAT
This sequence comes from Spiroplasma endosymbiont of Dasysyrphus albostriatus, assembly GCF_964019495.1. Lineage (NCBI taxonomy): Bacteria > Bacillati > Mycoplasmatota > Mollicutes > Entomoplasmatales > Spiroplasmataceae > Spiroplasma > Spiroplasma endosymbiont of Dasysyrphus albostriatus. The sequence goes on from NZ_OZ026447.1 coordinate 386,628, forward strand.
GGATTAAATTTAAAAAGGGGGTTAAATAATTGTGATTTGAAATGATACAACTAAGGAATTAGCAAAAAAATTAAATACTAATTTTGTTACAGGTTTAACTGAAGAAGCTGCAGCTCAATTGCTAATAGAAACAGGACCTAATCAATTACCAGTTACGAAAAAAAAGCCAATTTGAAAAATAGTTTTAGCACATTTTATTGAACCATTTGTTTTAGTATTAATTGCATTAGCAATTATTGCTACTGTTATTGGTCAATGACAAGAAGCATTAGTTGTTTTTTTAATTGTAATTGTTGATGCTACTTTGGCTACTTATCAAGAAGTAAAAGCTGCAGCTTCTTTGGACTCTTTAAAGAAATTAGTTTCTTCACAAGCAGTAGTAATTCGTAATGGTAATAAATACGATATTGATGCTAAAGATTTAGTGGTAGGTGATTTGGTTTATTTAGATGCTGGAATGTTTGTACCTGCTGATCTGCGTATTATTCAGTCTTATAATTTACGTACTAATGAATCACTTTTAACTGGTGAATCAACCTTAATTAGTAAAACTACTGAAGCATTAACTGAAGAAAAATTATCAATTGGTGAAAGAACTAATCTTGCTTTTATGTCTACTTCTATTGCGACAGGTAGTGGTCTTGGTTTAGTTTATGCAACAGCAAAAACTTCTGAAATTGGAAAAATAACTAAGTTATTACAAGAAGAAAAAGAACCTAAATCACCATTAACGCGACAAATGTCTTTTTTAATTAGAATAATTTCAGTTTTTGCTTTATTATTAGGTTTAGCTATGTTTTTACTACAATTTTTCTTAATTAAAGTACCTGCTATTAATGCTTTAATTTTTGGAATTGCTTTAACAATAGCAGTAATACCTGAAGGTTTGCAAGTTATTGTCACCGTTTCATTATCACTGGGAAGTTCAAGAATGGCAAAAAAACATGCTATTGTTAAACATTTACCTGCTGTTGAAACATTAGGTCAAGTTGATATTATTTGTTCTGATAAAACCGGAACTTTAACACAAAATAAAATGACTGTTAAAAAATATTATTTAACAAAATCAGTTAATGATAGTAATGACTTTAAAAAGAAAACTAAACAAGAACAATTATTTTTAGATTGTTTAGTATTATGTAATAATAGTGAAGTTAGTAAAAATAAAACTATTGGTGATCCAACAGAAGCAGCACTTATTAATTGATCAGAAACATTAAAGTTTCCAACAAAGGCACTTAGTGATAAACATACTCGAGTTCATGAAATACCTTTTGATTCCAATCGTAAATTAATGTCAACAATTAATGAATACGATAAAGAAACTTATGTTTTTGTTAAAGGCGCGGTTGATAATATGATTAATATTTGTACTCATACGCTTATTAATAACGAAAGGGTAGCATTAACTGCACAAATTAAAAAAGAAATAATTGCAAGTATGGAAGAAATGTCAAATTCAGCATTACGTGTTTTAGGAGCAAGTTATAAAACTGTTAATAATACGAAAGATTATAGTAATATTAGTGAAATTGAAAGTAATTTAACTTTTTTAGGATTAGTTGGAATGATTGATCCGCCAAGAAACGAAGTTAAAGATTCTTTAGTTAAAACTAAAAAAGCAGGTATTGATACAATTATGATTACTGGTGATCATTTAAATACTGCTGTTGCTATTGGTCAAGAATTAGGTTTGATTGAAAATAAAACACAAGCACTTAGTGGTAATACAATTGATGATATTCCAGAAGAATCATTTAATGCTAATATTAATCAATATCGAGTTTTTGCTCGTGTTTCTCCTGAACATAAAGTTAAGATTGTTAAAGCATTACAGAGTCATAATAAGGTTGTTTCGATGACTGGTGATGGTGTTAATGATGCTCCTAGTTTAAAAGCGGCAGATATTGGAGTAGCGATGGGTATTACGGCAACCGATGTTGCTAAAGAATCTTCACAAATAGTATTAACTGATGATAATTTTGCTACTATTGTTGATGCTATTGAAGAAGGGCGTAATATTTACAGTAAAATTAAAAGAATTGTTATTTTTATTTTAATTACTAATATGGCCCAAGTATTTTCAATTGTTATTGGTGCTATTTTTGGATGAAATGAATTATTGCAACCAATTCAAATTTTATGAATTAATTTAATTGTTGAATCTGTTATTGCAATTCCAATGTCAATGGGACCTAATAACCCTGATTTAATGCTTAGAAAACCAACGAAACGGAATTATAGAATTCTTACTGGTAGTTGAGGATTTATTGGTATTGTTAGTATAATATTAAGTACCTTGTTACTATTAGCTTTTCATTTTTTACCTCAAATTTTACATGAAAATAATAGTGAAGGTTTTGTTTTTGTTATAATGACTAATGCTCCTGTTTTTTATGCATTTTCTTTTGTTTCAGGTGCTAATACAAGTATTTTTAATAAGATTACTTGAAAAAATAAATATATTTGAGTTGCAGCGATTAGTGCTTTTGCTATTAATACTTTTATTATTTTTACACCTGTTGTTAGCAATGCTTTTGGTATTGGTGCTGGTTTTCGTGCAGTTGATTGATTACTTTGTATTGCTTTATCAACAATACCAATGTGATTATTAGAAGTGTATAAAGGAATTAGACTTTTAGTTAATAAATTAATTAAAAAAGAACAAAATAAAGTAAAAGTTAAATAATATAGAATGGAAAATTAATAATGAGAATTATTCCGTATGAATTATTTAGTTATACACCAGATATGAGTTTAACTGCATTAAGTAAGGAATTACTAATGTATGATCATTGTTTAAATAAAAAAATTACAAATATGGCAATGCAACCATTTTTAGATTTGGAACGCAACTACTTTAATTTACTTTTATGTAAATGAGAATTAGAAATGCAAAAACGAAATCATTATGTTAATTCATTATTTAAATGTTATACTAAATACAATGATTTTGAATTTGTTGCAACTCCTGATTTTTTAATTATTGAATGTTGCATACAATGAGATTTAAAAGATTTTCAGCCATATAAATGTAATTTAAATTGATATGAAATTATGATGATGACAATTAAAAATAAGGATAAAATAAATAAAGATTTTTATGAACAACTTTCTTTGTGGTATAAAGAAATGTTTATGAAAATTAATAACAATGGTTCTTTTAAACCTAAGAAATTAAATATGAATATTGTTTTTGAAAAAATAAATAATTTTTTATTGGAAGTGTAATTTAAGTTATATTTTTACTATTAATTTAAAATTAAAAAAAACATCATAATTGATGTTTTTTTTAATTTCTTTGATTTTCTCGTTTATCTCCATATATTAAAGTTTTTAAGAAAAAATGAATAGGAATTCAAATAATTGTAATACATAAAAGTACAGAAATAGCAGTAATTATACGTTTAAAAACTTTCATAATACCTTTTTTTATATTTATAATAATAAATAAATTTTATCATTTTTTGTTTAGAATTAAATATTAAATTTTAATATAGTTTTTAAAACCTTATTATTTTATTTTTAAAAGATTTATATTTTTTTATTTTAATTAAGAAGGAAAATTTATTCATTATGGAACTATTTGAATTAATATTGCAAGGTTAATATATGGTTTATGTGTGGGAACAAAGAAAATATTTGATGAATTAACAGCAATACTGAAATCATGAACATAAGTTAGAGAAGAAGAGTGATAAGAATTAGAGTTATGAAAACAAAAATTTAAATCATTAAAATTAGGAACAAAAGAAGCAAAAGATATGTTAAAAGCATTTAGAAAATGAAATAAAGATAGCTACAGTATTTGATATTTCAAAAGAAACAGTGTTATTATGAAATAAAGTTACTGTAGCTAGAACCAAAGCAGAAGTTTGTATAAAAGTGGTAGAAGTTTCAAAAACATTAGTGTTATTAAAAATGGAAGAACCGATAGAAGTAGTAACAACACTATTCAAAACATTTAAATAAATATTTATAGATTTATAATGGTAATGTTTAGTAATCTGTGTAACTTACAAAAATAACTATGTTTAATTAGTTCTAGTAAATATAATTAATTTTCTAGAAAGAGTGAGTTACAGATGGCTAAAAAGCAAAATATTAATAACAATGATCCAATATCACAAGCAGTAGATTTATTATTAGAAAATACTGAAGATTTAACAACAGTTTTTAAAGAGGGAGGATTATATAAAGAATTAACAAAAAGATTAGTAGAAAAAATGTTGAATTCTGAGATGCAAAATTATTTAGGATATGATAAGAATCAACATAGTAATAGTGACAATGCTCGTAATGGTATAAGTTCAAAAAAATTAATAACCCAACAAGGTAAAATTGAAATTGATGTACCAAGAGATCGTAATAGTAATTTTAATCCTGTAATAGTTGCAAAAAGACAAAGAAGATTTGATGGTTTTGATCAACAAGTTCTTTCTTTATATGCAAAAGGTATGACATTATCAGATATTAGAATGCAATTACAAGAGTTATATCATGGTGCTGATATTAGTGAAAGTGTTATTAGTCACAAATTACTGATGATGTTATTGATGACGTCAAAGCATGGCAAAATCGACCATTAGATAGTGTTTATCCGATTGTTTATTTTGATTGTATAGTAGTTAAAGTACGACAAGATAAACGGATTATTAATAAATCAGTTTATATAGCTTTAGGAGTTGATTTAGAAGGTAAAAAAGATGTTTTAGGTTTATGAATTAGTGAAAATGAAGGTTCTAAATTTTGATTAGCCAATTTCACAGAAATGAAAAATCGTGGCTTAAATGATATTCTGATTGCTTGTAGTGATAATTTAACAGGCATGTCAGAAGCAATACAATCAGTTTATCCTAAAACCGAACATCAATTATGCATCGTTCATCAAATTAGAAATAGTTTGAAATAAGCATAGAAAATCTCTAGTTGCAGATTTAAAACCAATTTATACTGCATGTAGTGAAGAACAAGCAATGCAAGCTTTAGAATCATTTGAAAATAAATGAACTAAACAATATCCACAAATTGCTAAATCTTGATATAAAAATTGAGATAATTTAATGGTTTTTATTAGTTATCCTGCAGAAATAAAAAGGGTAATTTATACCACAAATGCTATTGAATCTGTTAATAGTCAATTACGAAAAGTCATCAGAAATAAAAAAGTTTTTCCTAACGATATGTCAGTTTTTAAAATATTTTATTTAGCAATTGACAATATAACAAAAAAATGAACAATGCCCATTCAAAATTGAAATACAGCAATTGCTCATTTTATGATAAAATTTGAAGACAGAATTAATCTGAATTAGTAACTTTGTAAAACAAAGAAACACAGATTATTAAAAAGCCTCATTAAAATTTATAATATGTTATAAAGATATTTTAATATTTTTTGAAATTTCATCTGTATGATTAGCAATTGTTGGTAAATCTTGTTCTTTATTGATTAATTTTATAGTATTATTATTTAATTGTCTTTTTTCATCAAATACTATCATTTGTTCTTCAGTAAACTCTTGTACTTGTTTTGTAGTAAATGTTTGTATTTGTGGAATTATATCTTCTAGATTTAAATTATAATTATCTCTTTTCATCGTAGATGTATAATGTGGTTTATATTTATTTATTGAATTTTCTGAATTTAAATTATTATCTAATGTTTGTGTTTTTAAAGATTGTTGATAATTCATGAAATTTGTTTGATTATTAATTATAAAATTTAATTGATCACTTATTGAATCTAAACTAGTATTTGTTCAATCTTTAATATCTTTATTATCAATTGATTTGGTAGTTTCTTCATTAAAAAATGGTGCACTTAATATTAGTAACTTAAATCAATAAGTTGGACTAAAATACTTCATTTTAAATACCTCTTGTTTAAACATAAAAACTCATTTATTTTTAAAATAAAGCAATGAGTTAAAAAACCTTTTTTAAGTTTTTACATTTTTATTAATCTAAATATCTATTGAGATTATAAAATTTTATAAAAATAAAGCAATAAAGAACTAGACTTATTCCATAATTGAAATTTTAAAAAGTCAAGTAGAAAATAAATGTGTGTAATGTTTTATATTATCAATATTTTAAGTAAATAGGTTTTTATTTTCTTATTTTGTAATATTAAGATATAATGAAAAAAGTAATATAAAAAAATAAAATTATTTTATAATTTAAAAAATAATTTTAACTATAATAATATAACATAATTATGAAATTATTAATTTACATTTCTAAATGGTTTTATTTTTTATAAATAAAATTTATATTTTAGATGTCTTTGTCATTCTTAATTGCTTTAATATCTTTTTTTAACTGTTCTTTTAAAAATTTAATATCATTCTCACTATTTTTTACTTTTTTTAATGCTTCAATTTTAACTTTAGTATCTTTTTTTAATGCTTGAATCTTATCATTTTTTTCAGATCTAATTAACAATTTGGCTCCAACTTTCTTTGTTAAAATGTGTAAACCCCTAAAAGGGTATTTTTTTAATAAAAGTTTTTCATCTTCAATTAATTCTTGATTGCGAGAAGCAATAACAGTAGCTTGTAAACCACCAGAAATATTAACTGCAGTTCTGCCCATATCAAATAAACCATCTAAGGCACCAATAATACCATAAACAGCAGCATAATAACTACCAAAACCAAGACCACCTAAAACACCAGCTGTTACAACAGCAGCAGTTCCTGGTACTCCCGCAATTCCTAATGAAGCAACTAGTGTTACAATTAAGCCATTAATAAATAAAATAGCGATTGTTCAGTTGGGAAAATTACCAGGAAGGATAACACTAAATCATAAGAAAGATAAAATAATTCCAGCTTGCACTCCAGCACAGCCACTTAAACCTATTGTTGTTGAAAGCAGCATTACTGTATCACTACCTTCTTCTTTCACTTTTAAATCTTCTTTTAAAGTATTCATAGCGATTGGTAAAGCGGCATTAGAAGACTGCGTTGTAAAACCAGCAATAATTGGTTTCTGTGCTTTTACTAATCAACGATAAGGATTAATACCAAATAAATATAATGATAATAAATGTCATAAGAAAGTAATAAGTAGTGCTAAATAAGCAACTCCAATAATAATGCCAATATTAGCAAGTGCACCAATTGGTTGATTAATAATTGCTGTTGCTAGCATACTCATAACAGCAAATGGCATAATTTTAATAAACATCATTAATATTGAAATAATAATTTTTCACATTGTTTCTAAAGTGTTTCTTGCTTTGTCCATTCGTTCTTCATTATGCTTAGTTAGTTTTTTAATTGCAAATCCAATTAAAGCACCAAGGACAATGATTGGAATAATTAATGTTTGAGTAAAAACACCAATTAAGCTGCTAGGAACGTAACTAATGATAATTTCGGGAATTGTTTTGGCAGTAGTTTTATCGTAACTACCACCATCAGTTAAATTAAAACCTTGGCCAATTTTAAAAGCAATTCCTAGTCCAAAGGCAATAGTAAAAGCAATAGCCACATTTATTAATAAAATAGTAATACCAACTCCTGAAACTTTAGTTATTGTTTTTGAGTTACTATTTTTTTTACTAGTAATTCTAGCGATAGCTAAAAATACTAATGGAATAGTTAACATAGTAATACCAATAATAAAAATAGTTTTTAATAATTCAATTCAGTGTACAATTTCTGCAACTCAGGGTATATAGTCAGGATTAGGTTTTATTGGTGTTCCAGGTAATTTAGGATAAGTAATGTTATGACTATTAAAACCAGTAATAGCTTGGATAGTAATACCAAAAATTAGTCCTAATCCCATTCCAGTAAAAATACGAATTGGAAATTTAGGTTTAGTTTTTTTAATAAAAATAGAAAGTGCTAGGATAATACTAAAAAAGACAATTATCCCGATTAGACTTTGTCAGTGTGAAATACCAACAAAGTCTCTTAATAAGTTAATATTGTCACTACTAAGAGTTGTCATAGTTGCTACCTCATTCTTTTTATTTTTTATAGGTTATGACGATGTTACTTTTCTGCTTGCTATATGAATAATATCACTAGTACGAGCAAAAGGAGGTGAATAAACTAAATCTAAATTTTGTAAATCACGGATGTCCATTTTATTTCAAATCGCAGTAGCAAGAGCATTAATTCTTAATGTGGCATGATTATAACCTGCCATTTGTGCTGCCAGTAATTGGAAATTTGTTTTATCATAAAATAGTTTTAAGTATAAAGGACGAGATTGTTTTAAGTATCTTGGTAGATCATAATCTTTAATATAAACACTACCAATTTTATTTTTATCAATCGTATCAAAACTACCAGTTTTTGTTATTTCTAAATTACCAACACGTAAAATACTTGACCCTAAAGTTCCTGGATATTTATGTTCTGGGTTTTTAATATTATCAGCAATAATACGTGCCATTTTATTAGCATTAGTTGCCAAGGGAACATATATTGATGATTTATCAAATTGACTATATATTTGTGCACAATCACCACCACTATACATATTTGAAAACTTTTTTGTAACATTTTCTTTAGAAGGAATTTGACAGAATTCGTTAATAATAATTGCTTTATTTTTGTTTAATTCAATATTGCTATTTTGTAAAAAATTCGTATTTGGTTCAAAACCAACTGCTAGTATTACTAAATCACAAGGTATTGTTTTTCCATTTTTTTTATCATTTACACTTCTTAAACGCAAATCATTAACATTATTATGAGTCATCATTAGTTCTTCAACTTGATAGTTTAGTAAAATAGTGACATTGTTTTTTGATTTAGTTTTATGATTAATATTTTTTTTGGTTAGTTCATCATAAATTAATTGACTAAATTCTTTATCAACAACGTCTGCCATTAATCGATCTTTCATTTCAACGATTGTGACATCTTTTTTTTGTTTTAAGCACGCTTCTGCCATTTCCATGCCAATAAATCCACCACCAATAATAACTATTTTTTTAGCATTTTTAATTGCTTTTTTTAGATTTATGGCATCTTCTTTAGTAAAAACATTATAAACATTATGTGGTAAAATACCATGACTAAAAGGTGGCGGAATTTTTGGTTTGGCTCCTGTTGCAATAACTAAGGCATGATAAGATACAACTTTTGCTTTAGTTTTATCGTCTATTGTTTTTTTGACATGAATTTCTTGTTTTGCTGTATCGACTTTAATAACATTTTGATTTAAATGAATTTTATTTTTATTTTTATTATTAGTTTTTTCTGAAAAATCTTTTTTTGTACGGTCATTTAAAAGTTTTTTATCTTTAAATTCATTAGCAATATAATAAGGAATACCACAAGCACCAAGTGAAATATAGTTTTTTTCTTGATAAACATGGATATCAAAGTTTTTATCACTATTTTTTTCACTACGTAATAATTTACTCGCAACTCCCATCCCAGTCGCACCAGCACCAATAATAATAACTTTAATTTTCATTTTTATCATCGCTCCACTCTCATTAATTATAATATATATTTAATAAAAAAATCAATTAATAGTGTTTATCTTAAGTATTGATTCATTTTTGAACAAATTCTAAAGTAGTGTCACTAATACCCTTATCAGTTACTAAATTATATTCATTAACAACTGTGTGGTCTAAATCACCAATTAAAAAACTTTGACCGTGGTTAGCATCAAGGATAGTGTATAATGAACTTTTTTTTGGTATTTCATAGCGAATTTTTTCTTGAAATAATTCGTTAGCATTAGTGTAGTTAATAAAGTGATCATTTTGACCGTGAAGAAATAACATTGGCATATCAGGTATTAGTTTTAAATATTTAATTGGTTGTATTTCTTGTAAACCATCAACACCAAATGTTTTTTGTGCTTTTTTACGACTTAATTTCAGCATTAAATTAGTAGGTAAGAAAGCATAGTTGTATAGTTTTTCACTATAGGTACGATCTAAGCGACTAAATGTACAATCAGAAATAATGAATTTTACTTTTTGATTAATTTTATGTTTTGCATATAAATTGCTTCACATTACTACTGTTGCGCCACCTAATGAAAAACCATATAATCCTAAAGCAGTAGTTTCTTGTTTATATGTTTTACAACAGTATTCAATAATGTCTTGTAAATCTTGTGATTCTTTTAAACCAAAAGTTGTTGGTGATGCATCACTTTCACCATGGTTACGAGCATCATATCAAATAACATTGTAGCCAGCACGTAAAAAAATGAAAGCTTGTTTAAATATTCAAAATCTTGTATTAGTTATTCCGTGTAATAGAATTATTGTTTTATTATTATTTTCATTTTTAAGGGGACTTTTTAAAAGATTACCGTATAATGTTAAATTATCAATTGATGTTTTAATTGAAAAAGGAATTATATTTTCATGTTTTTCTAGGTATTCTCAATATTCAAAATACATTGGCCATTTTGCTAATTCAATTTTAACTTTCGGTTGAAATTGTGAATTATATTGCAAGCATGCTTTAAACATTTCAATTGAATTTATATTAACTTTTTGTCTTAATTTTATTCTATTAATACTACTTTGTTTCATTTGTTTTCCTCACATTTTAGGTCATACATTTTAATAGTCGACATTATTTAGTATTGTTATATTTTGGTTTACAACGAATATATTTTTTATATTTTTTATAAGGTATAAATTTAATATATTTGTATTTGTTAACTACGTGTTGTCCATTATTTTTACTATTTCGTCGTAAACAGGGTTTTACTTTTTTGATTTTAAAAGTACCAAAATTAGGAATAGTAATTACTTTACCTAGTTGGTTAATATTTTTAATTTCTTCAATTACACAATTAAAAACTATTTCAATATCTTGAATGTTAAATTTAGTTTTATCTGATACTCTTGCAATTAATTCTTTTGCGTTCATAAAAATCAACCCTATCTGTTTGCCCATATTCTTCTAATATTATTTTATATTATTTTATTTATAAAATGTAATCTTTAAATTTTTCGTACTTTGCTTGTTAATAATTTTATATATAAAAGGCATTTTACATATTTAATTTGAATAATTTTAACATTAAAAATAATAAGAATCAAAGATAAAAATTTCTTTATTATATTCAATAGTATAAGTAAGTATATTCCTTAACTATAATTATAATTTCTATAAAATGTAATTACAAAAATAAAAGTGTTTGGCCATTGCTTTAGTTTTAAAGCAAGTGGTTTTTTATTTTTGAAAGAAAAGAAAGAGAGGTTTAAAATTATTCTAGAGATAGCGACAACAAATGTTTCAATAAGTGATATTGAAAATAAGATTAGAAAATTTAAAGAAAATTTAGAAATTTTTAAAAAAGAATTCACATTTTTCATAAATGAAAGTGTTGAGGAACAACGTAATTATAAACAAAGATATCAAGATATTTTATCAGAAGAAGAATTAGAAAATAGTAAATATGAAAAGGATTTAGCTTATAAAGAAGATGATTTAAAAAACTTAAAAAGTCATATTGAAGATTTAACAAAAAGTAGCACTAATAATCAACTTAGAAATCAAACATTGGATGAAAAAATAGCAAAAGATCAAAAAGAATTAAAAATAATAAGAAAAGAAATTAAAGCTTTGCAAAAAGATAAAGAAGAGTTTAAAGAAAAAATCACAAAGATAGATAAAGATACTTTTCAAGAAACTCAAAAAAATATTGAAGATTTCCAAGCTACTATGAGAACAAAAATAAAATATGTTGAAGTAGTATCAACCTTAATTGAAGTTAATTCAAGTGATGCAAACATACAAAAGCATTGAGATGCATTATGAATCGATTATAATAATATAGCTAACGAAAGTAATGTTTACTCATAAATAATGTAAAATAATAATATGTAATTTAAACAATTCTTGCACTTACAAGTATAATTCAGCAATAATTAAAATAGATTAGGAAGATTAAATTATGCCAAAACCATACAGTGAGGACTTACGAAGAAAAGTAATAGAAGTTTATGAAAGTAAAAACATGAAAATTAAAGAAATTTGTAAAGTGTTCAATATCACTAGAAAGACTTTATTTTTATGAAGAAAAAGAAAGCAAAAAACCGGAAATATAAAACCAATTTTGAATTATCAAAAAAGACATAGCCACAAAATAAAGGATTTAGATGAATTAAAAAATTATTTAGCAGAAAATAAAGATGTTACAGTTCAAAAAGTAATTGAAAAATTTGGTGATATGACAAAAGAAACAGTTTATAACTATTTCAAAAAACTAAATTATACATATAAAAAAAACTTTTCTATATGAACAAAGAGATAAAAATAAACAAGAAGATTTTTTAAAAGAAATAGCGAAAATAATGAATGAAGATTTGGTATATATTGATGAATCTGGAATTGATGATAATGAATTTTATAAATATGGTTGGTCTGAAAAAGGTAAAAGATTATTTGATAATAAACCTGCATATAAAATAAAGAGAATGAGTATAATTGGTGCACTAAATAAAGGTAAATTAAAAGCTCTATGAGCATTTGAAGGACATTGCAATAGTAAAATTTTTGAATCATATGTTAAAAATATACTAATTCCAGTATTAAAGTGTGGACAAATTATAGTTTTAGATAATGCGACGTTTCATAAATCTAAAGCAACAAAACAATTAATTGAAAATGCTGGATGCAAACTATTATTTCTTCCACCATATTCTCCTAATTTAAATCCAATTGAACATTTTTGATTTGCTATAAAACATAATATAAGAAAAATATTACCAAATTATTGACCAAATATTAAAAACGCGATTGATTTTGTTTTTCAAGATATGAGTAAACATTACTTTAGTTAGCTATAAAGTTAAAAATGCAAAAGAAAGAATTCAAATTTTAGGCCACTTAGCCCTTTTTACTAGACCATTAATTTAAAAAATCTGAATGTATTCTAAAAACAATTGTGTTATATAATGAACACTAATTTTGACCTGAAAGGATTTTTATTAATGGATAAAATTAAACAAATAGCATTAATAATTAACAAATTAAATATCAAAGAAAAAATTAAAATTATCGATGATTGCAAAAATCAATATTCAATTAGAAACTTATGTCAATATCTTCAATTAAACAGATCAACATATTACTTTTTAAAAAATAAACAAAAACTTATTAAAAAAGAAAAAAATCATATTATTAATTGCAATCATAAATATCAAGAATTATGCCAACTTTTAATCGAATTTCATTCTACAAGAAAAGGTAGAATTTATGGATATTTAAGAATTTTTTCAGCTTTTAAAGAGTGATTAAAACAAGAGAAAAATATCATTTTAAATATAGAATTATCAACAAAACAAATGCGAAAAATTATGAAAAAACACAATATTCAAGGATTAAAACAAACTAAAAATAACTATCCTAAAAACAAAAAAAATCCAAATAAGTGAATACCTACAATGGATAAAGTAAACAAAGATTACAAAAGTACAACCGCTTCAAATCAAATTTGATCAATGGATACTAAACAAATAAACACCAAAGAAGGTTGACTATATCTTTTTGTAATTATTGATTTTTATTCAAATAATGTTGTTAGTTATAATACATTTTCAAATAAATCATATCAAGATTTAATTCTTCCTGCACTTGAAAAAATAAACAACCAATTTTCTTGAAATCAAATAAAAAACGTTATTTTACATTCAGATAACGCCAACGAATTTTATTGTCAAGAAATTACAAAATGAGCAAAAAACAAACAAATAATTTTAAGCAAAAAACAACCATATGATATTGGCGGTAATGTCATATCTGAAAATTGATTTTCACATTTATCTCAAGAATGATTGCCTAAAGACTCAAATCAATATTTAACAATCAATGAAGCTATTAATGATGTAAATCAATATGTTATGTTTTATAATTATGAAAGAATACATTCTAAATTTTTAAAACCACCAATATTACAAATAAAAATTTAGAAATATCTATCAAAATATGGTCCAGTAATTAGGGCTAACCACCTAGAAACAAAAATTTCAAGTTATAAAAAACAAATTTTGGAAAACGAAAGTAGTATTAAAAACCAAAAAAAAGAAATAATATTACTAACGCAAGAACAATTAAAGTTAGAAATTGATATAAAAAAAATTAAAGATAAAATTGAAAAAAATATAAAAGAAATAAGGGATAAATTAAGTGAAATTAATAATAAAATAAATAGTTGTTTTAGTGAAAATAAATTGAATATAACCAAAAAGAGTAATGATATTATTAATTTATTTAATGAATTTAAAACTTTTCATGAAAAAATAAAAGAAGATTTTAAGTTTTTCATTACAATAAAAGAACAAATAGATAAATTTTTAGGTGAATATTTTTTTATTAAAAACTCTAAAATTGAAAATTCTATATCAATAGTTGCTGATTATGATGCTGCACTTAAAATTATTATCAAGAATTTCACTACTTTTTTTGGAGAAAATAAATATGGTGAATTTTTAAAAAGTATAAAACAGTTTAATAACTATAAAGAAAGTAATGCTCAACAAGAATTACAACCATCAACTTCTAGTGATATCACTATTGATATCAATAATGAAAATAATGGTAAATGCAAATTATTTGATTTTGAAGAATTAAAATTAGAATCAGGATCAATAGTAAAAATGACTCTTAATTATTATAATTTTTTACAAGAATATAAAGGTCCATATTCTTATTTAATTTTTATTAAAGATGATAGTTTAAATGAAGGGAAGAATCAAAAAATAGCAAAAAACCTTTATTTTAATCCATTACTATTATTTGAAGATTGTAATGAAGAAGAACAAAAGATTTTTAAAAAATTACAAAATAAAATAGCAAAAAATAATAAAAAGAACTTTCTTTTTAATGAAAACAAAAAATTTGCTTTATTATGTATTAGCGAAAATGATAGTTCTCAAAATCTTTTGTTTTTAATTGATTTTACAACATTAATTAAAATTCCTAAAAAGTTTATTCCATTAATGTATGATTATCAAAAAAAATATAATTTAAATCAAAAAATATGTAAAAAGATAGTTAATAATTTTGAACAAAAAAATAAGAAAGATTATAAATTTATGTTTATAAAAGTTAGAGTACAAAACAATAATATTAAAAATTTAGATTTATTATATGAAAAAATTTATCAACAAAAAGATCAATTACAACAATTACAACATTTATTTTTTGAATTTAATGAATTTCTTGATTTAAATAAAAAACAGCAAAGTATAAAAATAAGTGATTATGAAACTCAACAAACTAGCGAATTTCTTAAAGAAAATGATTTTGTATATAAAATGGTAAAAGAAATATCTAATATTTTAGATATAACATTAAATTCGATAAATTCAGATTGTTTGATAGGAAATTCTAATAATGTATTACAAATAGCAGATGTTGAATTAATAAACCAAGAAGTATCAGTTGGTCTAGTACTTTCTGAACAAAAGGTAGCATGGTGGTTAGCCCTAATTACTGGACCATATTTTGATAGATATTTCTAAATTTTTATTTGTAATATTGGTGGTTTTAAAAATTTAGAATGTATTCTTTCATAATTATAAAACATAACATATTGATTTACATCATTAATAGCTTCATTGATTGTTAAATATTGATTTGAGTCTTTAGGCAATCATTCTTGAGATAAATGTGAAAATCAATTTTCAGATATGACATTACCGCCAATATCATATGGTTGTTTTTTGCTTAAAATTATTTGTTTGTTTTTTGCTCATTTTGTAATTTCTTGACAATAAAATTCGTTGGCGTTATCTGAATGTAAAATAACGTTTTTTATTTGATTTCAAGAAAATTGGTTGTTTATTTTTTCAAGTGCAGGAAGAATTAAATCTTGATATGATTTATTTGAAAATGTATTATAACTAACAACATTATTTGAATAAAAATCAATAATTACAAAAAGATATAGTCAACCTTCTTTGGTGTTTATTTGTTTAGTATCCATTGATCAAATTTGATTTGAAGCGGTTGTACTTTTGTAATCTTTGTTTACTTTATCCATTGTAGGTATTCACTTATTTGGATTTTTTTTGTTTTTAGGATAGTTATTTTTAGTTTGTTTTAATCCTTGAATATTGTGTTTTTTCATAATTTTTCGCATTTGTTTTGTTGATAAGGTGGTTAGCCCTAATTACTGGACCATATTTTGATAGATATTTCTAAATTTTTATTTGTAATATTGGTGGTTTTAAAAATTTAGAATGTATTCTTTCATAATTATAAAACATAACATATTGATTTACATCATTAATAGCTTCATTGATTGTTAAATATTGATTTGAGTCTTTAGGCAATCATTCTTGAGATAAATGTGAAAATCAATTTTCAGATATGACATTACCGCCAATATCATATGGTTGTTTTTTGCTTAAAATTATTTGTTTGTTTTTTGCTCATTTTGTAATTTCTTGACAATAAAATTCGTTGGCGTTATCTGAATGTAAAATAACGTTTTTTATTTGATTTCAAGAAAATTGGTTGTTTATTTTTTCAAGTGCAGGAAGAATTAAATCTTGATATGATTTATTTGAAAATGTATTATAACTAACAACATTATTTGAATAAAAATCAATAATTACAAAAAGATATAGTCAACCTTCTTTGGTGTTTATTTGTTTAGTATCCATTGATCAAATTTGATTTGAAGCGGTTGTACTTTTGTAATCTTTGTTTACTTTATCCATTGTAGGTATTCACTTATTT
This sequence comes from Spiroplasma endosymbiont of Dasysyrphus albostriatus, assembly GCF_964019495.1. NCBI lineage: Bacteria > Bacillati > Mycoplasmatota > Mollicutes > Entomoplasmatales > Spiroplasmataceae > Spiroplasma > Spiroplasma endosymbiont of Dasysyrphus albostriatus. Next base: position 403,325 of record NZ_OZ026447.1, read on the forward strand.
GGATTTTTTTTGTTTTTAGGATAGTTATTTTTAGTTTGTTTTAATCCTTGAATATTGTGTTTTTTCATAATTTTTCGCATTTGTTTTGTTGATAATTCTATATTTAAAATGATATTTTTCTCTTGTTTTAATCACTCTTTAAAAGCTGAAAAAATTCTTAAATATCCATAAATTCTACCTTTTCTTGTAGAATGAAATTCGATTAAAAGTTGGCATAATTCTTGATATTTATGATTGCAATTAATAATATGATTTTTTTCTTTTTTAATAAGTTTTTGTTTATTTTTTAAAAAGTAATATGTTGATCTGTTTAATTGAAGATATTGACATAAGTTTCTAATTGAATATTGATTTTTGCAATCATCGATAATTTTAATTTTTTCTTTGATATTTAATTTGTTAATTATTAATGCTATTTGTTTAATTTTATCCATTAATAAAAATCCTTTCAGGTCAAAATTAGTGTTCATTATATAACACAATTGTTTTTAGAATACATTCAGATTTTTTAAATTAATGGTCTAGTAAAAAGGGCTAAGTGGCTAATTCTATATTTAAAATGATATTTTTCTCTTGTTTTAATCACTCTTTAAAAGCTGAAAAAATTCTTAAATATCCATAAATTCTACCTTTTCTTGTAGAATGAAATTCGATTAAAAGTTGGCATAATTCTTGATATTTATGATTGCAATTAATAATATGATTTTTTTCTTTTTTAATAAGTTTTTGTTTATTTTTTAAAAAGTAATATGTTGATCTGTTTAATTGAAGATATTGACATAAGTTTCTAATTGAATATTGATTTTTGCAATCATCGATAATTTTAATTTTTTCTTTGATATTTAATTTGTTAATTATTAATGCTATTTGTTTAATTTTATCCATTAATAAAAATCCTTTCAGGTCAAAATTAGTGTTCATTATATAACACAATTGTTTTTAGAATACATTCAGATTTTTTAAATTAATGGTCTAGTAAAAAGGGCTAAGTGGCCATTTACAAATAATATATAATCAAAAGTTTTAAGCTTATAAATAATGCATATTTTCCAGATAATTAAATTATCTGGAATTTAAAATATTATTTACTTATTTTGTAATTTTTTATTTTATGATTTGAATTTATAATTTACAAATTTTGTAAAATTAACGAAGAAAGAGATTTAATAATTAAGTTTTTTGTTAAAAATTATCATATAATTAACAATGAACATCTTAATTATGGAGAAAAATATGAATAAGGATATGTATTTAATTAGAGCAGTAGAAATGGCAACAATTGCTGCTTATAAATTTATTGGTCGTAAAAATAAGAATGCTATTGACTTTGCTGCTGTTGAAGCAATGACAATTATGTTAGATAATGCCCCTATTAAATGTCGTATTATCGTTGGTGAAGGTGAGTTAGATCAAGCACCAATGTTATTTGTTAATCAAGAGTTAGGAAAAGGAAAAACTTTAACTTATGATTTAGCAGTTGATCCAGTAGAAGGTACTTATCCTGCTGCTTATAATATTGCTGGTAGTATTGCTTGTTTAGCAGCAGCAGCACCTAATACTATTTTAAAGTTACCAGAAATGTATATGGAAAAATTATTTGTTGGACCCGATTTACAAGATGCTATTAACAATGAAGATGATTTTATTACTAATATTAAAACTATGCAAAAAATGAAAAAACATAATGATTTAATTGGTATTATTTTAGATAAACCAAGACATCAAAAAATAATTGAAAAGTTGCATGATTTAGGTATTATTGTTCGTTTAATTGGTGATGGTGATGTGCTTGCTGCTATTGATGTTATTAATAAGGAAGCAGATTTTGTTTATGGTATTGGTGGTGCTCCTGAAGGGGCATTAATGGCAGCATTAGCATTAAGTGCTGGCGGCAATATTAAAACTAAGTTAATTTCCTATCAAACAATATGACCCACTGATGAAGATACTAAAATTCGTATTAATATTGAAGATATTGCTATTAAAAAATATAAATTATCATATAATAAATATTATTTTGCTAAAGATTTAGTAAAAGATGAAAATGTCCGTTTTGTTGCAACAGGTTTAACAACTGGCGGCAGTTTAAAAGCAATTAAATATTATTATGGTACATATTATTTAAATACTTTTTTTGTTTCACATGGTGTTGTTAGAAATATGGAAGTTACTTATAGTGTTAGTCAGGTTAATAAACTATTGCCAAGTGTTGAAAAAATTATGAAAATATATAATAAATATGTTTAAAAATATTTAAAGGAGAAAATTATGAATGATATTGATCGTTTACCTGCTATCCCAGTTTTAGAAAGTCAACGTTTAAAACTACGACCCATTACTTTAAATGATGCACAAGCATTATTTAATTATGCGAATAATGAAAATATGACAAAATATGTACCGTGAAAAGCTCATAAAAGTATTAATGATAGTATTGGTTTTATTAATTCTTTATTACAAGAATATAAACAATTAAGTTCTTTAATGTGAGCAGTGCAATTAAAAGATGATGAAACCAATACGATGATCGGTACTTGTGGTTTTATTAGATATTTTGCTCATACTAAATGTTTGGAAATAGGTTATGCTTTTAATCCAAAAGAGTGGGGTAAAGGTTATGCCAAAGAGGCATTGTTGACTGCTATTAAGTATGGATTTGAAAATACTAATAGTATTAGAATTGAAGGTAGTTGTGTTAAAGAGAATATTGCTTCAGCGAAAACGATGGAAAGTGTTGGCATGAAGTTTGAAGGAATTTCTCGTAGTAATTTTATTAAAGATGGTAAAGTTAGTGATTGTAAAATATTTAGTATTATTCGTAGTGAGTATTTTAAAGATAATAAAAAATAGTAACTAGATAATAAAATTTTAATTATTATTTAATAATTTTAGTATTTTTTATATAATTAAAACGTGAATATTTTTGTTAAAATGTTTTTTTATTAAGAGGTATAAAATATTTGGGAGCGTGTCGAAGATGTCGGTAACTAAAAAGTTTTAAAAATAGCTCCTTTCTTTTTTTACCCTTGAATTAAAAATAAATGACAAAAGACGAGAATAAAAATCTTGTCTTTTTTTGTGTAATTGTAAGATTTTAAAATTTTTATTATTAACATCCTTTAAATATCTACTACACGCAGTGACCAAGTAGGAGAAAGTTAATAATTAATAACCCTCTTTAACGCTATTATCAACACGTGTTAGGGAACTAAAACAGTGAACTACAACAACAGTTGTTAAAAATAGTAGCTAGAACATGTGGACTTGCATGGATAAATAAAAAGTGGAGTGATACCTAATAAAATATACTAACCAGTAATGGTAATTCTTGGGGTGGGAGCGAATTGGAAACTAGTATATATAGACCTGTTGTAGGGACCTATTGTATTAATTCTATTCTTTATTTAACCAACCTTGCCACTCCCCGGTGAGCAGGTGTTGGTTTTATTTTTTATTTTTTTTGAAAAAATTTTTGGGCGAGAAAATAAATTTAAAACTTGTAAAAAAAATTGAGCGGTGCCGGTTCAATTAAAATATTAATTTGTTTAACACAAATTAAATAAATATTGAATCGAATGCCTCGATTTCTTTTTAAAATTTCATAATTTATTTTTGAGCCCAGAATTGCTGGAATGAATAAAACTAATAGTATTAATAATATAAAAATAAAAATATATATTCTGTTGCTTGTAGCATAAAGAATATATTAGAAAGAACTATTATGAAAAAGTATTTTTGTTGAACATGTAAACAACATAAATTAGATTATTTATTCTTTAATACTAATGATATAAAAACAAGAAAAAACTTTTTAAGAGACAAAAACGGTAAAGCAATTTGTTATGACTGTATCTTAAATGTTAAGTTAAGTAGGGGGTATAAATAATGAATAAAGAAAAACCATTTGCTGTTAAAGACCAAGAAATTATTAATGAATATAATAAAAAACGTAGTAAAGAAATAACAAAAGAACATTTAAATAATATAGAAAAATTAAGAGAAGATTTTAAAAAAGAAATAATTAATGAATATAAAGAAAAATTAATTAAATATTTAGAAAATAAAATTGAAAATGATGGATATAGAAGTGCAAGTAATGATTCAATATATTATTCATTAATTAAAAAAATCAATAATCGAGAATTTGATTAATAATGGAATATGACTTAATTATTGGAATTGACCCAGCAGGAATTGGTAATAATGGAATAGTTATATATTCAAATGAAACTAATAATATTGTTTTTAATGAAACATTTAATACATTAACTGTTTTATGAACTAAAAATATGTATAAAGAAAAATTACAATTAATTAAAGAAAAATTTATTGATAAAAAAATATTAGTTATTGTAGAAAATTTCTTTTTAAGTTCAAAACAATTATTAACTAATCCATTAGCAACTCCTAAAATTATTGGTGCTTTAATGGTATTAGCAGAAGATATTATGAATTGAGATTATCTAGAAAGTGAACCAAAAAATAAAACTAAAATAGAAAATTATAAAGGAAATATAAAATTAACAAAACATGAACAAGATGCTTATAAACATATTCAATATTATTTAAAAAATCATAAAAAAATATTAATTTTTGATAATTATTTAAGGAAATTATAAAAATGAAAGATAAAACAAATTATGTCAAATTAACAGTAAAACTTAGTAACACTATTGAAGCAAAATATTACGAAAAAGGTAATAAAGAATTATATTATAGTGTTCGTGGTCAATGAAATGGATTAAACTATGTTACTTTAATTTTTAATAAACCAAAACTTTATAGACGCTGTATTTTATTAAACAAAAACGATGAAATTATAGTAACTGGTGAAATCTTTAATACTTTAAATATTAAAAAAAATCGTGCATTTTGTTCAATTAATGTTAAATGATTTAAAAAATGAAAGGAATAACTAATGAATAAATGTGAACATGAAAATGTAAGTATTGAATTAATATTTAGATGTGATAATTGTAAAGCTGTTCAATTTCAACATCCAAAGGAGAGTAAATAATGAAAATGTGTATTGATTGTAAAGAAAATTATAATTGACCAAATTGTAAAAATTGTTTTAAAACTAATGATAATAAAAATTAAAAAAAATAATAAATGTGGTTATGGTAGAGTTTTTGCTCATAAATGTAATAACTTATGTAAACAAAAACAAAATAAAAGAGTTAGGAAAGAGAGATTAAATTATGAATAAAGAAAAACTAATTAATCATATTAATAATTTAATTAAATTAGAACCAGAACGTAGAACTGATGTAACTTTATTTATTTTAAAGGAATTAATTGAAAATGGAGAATTTGATTAATGATAATATTGCCTACTTTGTTTGAAAATAAAGATGAAATTGAAATATTATCACCATTTCCAAAAGCAATTCATACAAGTAATGATATTAGAGCAATTATTTTAAGACAATATCCAAATGTTAAATCAAAACACATAATTGTTTCTGACCCCGAAAGTAATGTTGCATTAATAGTTGGTGATAATGATGTTTATCAAGGTTGAATTAAAGTAACAATTAAAAAATTAGAAATAGAAAGAGAATAACCATGACTAAACGCGAATTTTTAATTAAATGAAATGTAGATGAAAAATTATTTTTTATTGATAATGTTGAATTTTGTACAAGTGACACATGTGTAATGTTTAATTGAAATGATAATTATTTAATGATTGATTGTTATTCAGAATACATGAATAAATTTATAGAACTATTAAATGATTTAAAACAAATTAAAGGAGAATAAACAAATGAAAAAGGAAAAAATTAAAATTAGAAATTATGAATTTGAATTAAATTCTTATGTAGTAGATTCCTTATTAGATGTTATAAGAGAACTGATAAAAACAAATAAAGGAGAATAAAATATGTTAGATGAAATTTTAAAAGTAATTTTTGATAGAGCAGATAAAAAAGAATTAATTAATATGATAGAAAGATTAATTCTTTGTACTAACAATAGAAAAGAAACAAAAAAATGAATTATTAGAGAATTTGATAAAAATGATTATGTTTTAGAAAAATTATTACAATTAGAAATACAAGGAGAAAAAAATGGATTATAAAGAAAAAATTAAAATTAGAATTCATGAATTTGAATTATATGATTATCAAGTAAATACTTTATTAGATATTGTAAGAGAAATGTTAAAAGCAAATAAAGGAGATTAAAATGCCAAACGAAAATACACAATCAAATTATACTTTAACTAAGTTAATAAGAACTGGTATAAGTCCAATTTGTGCAATGATTGGTACAAGTGCTTATTATGGTCAAGTAATAGATAATCCATTATTAGGTTCATTTAATAGTTTATTATTTGGTAAAAAATTAGGTTTAGATATATGAAATTTAAATCAAAGACCAAATACTAAAAGTAAATTAATTAATAGTAGTAAAAAAATCTTACTTGGTTTAGGAACAATTGGTTTAGCAAATTATAGTAAATGAACAGAGAACAATATTACTCCAATTATTCCAACAACACCAATTCCAATAACTACTACAACTACAACTGAGGGTCCTCCATGATTACTATTAAATAAACAAGAAAATCAGTCATTAATGGATTGAGATACATATATTAGTTTAAATGCTTATGGTATATCAAATCTTATTAGTGGATTAATTGAGTTAATACCTAATAAATTTGAAACAATAAGAAAGATTTGTAATATGGCAACTGGTGGTTGTTTGATTTCAAGTGGTGTTGCTATGGGTATTAATAATGATTTTAATAATGCTTATGCAATTCCAACAATAGTTGCTGGTGCAAGTGAAATTATCCATAATTTACTACCTATTGAAACTACACATCATAATCAAGAAATGCAAGAAACACCATTTAATAATGAAACTGCAAGATTAATAAATGATAATAGATTCACAATTAATAGTGAAACAACTAGTCAATATGGTAGTGATAATATGAGCGAAGTACCATTAAATCATGATAATGCTTCACTAAATTGAGATTATAATCACATGAGTTTATAAAGGAGGTGAATAATTTATGAATAAAGAAAAATTACTAGAATATTACAATGATAAATTAAAACAACATGAAAAAGATTTAGAAGACATACGATTGAATGAACGTTTAATTGCAAATCTTTTAATGGACACAAAATGTATGATTGAAAGAATTAATAAAGGTGAATTTGATGAATAATCAAAAATAAACAATAAATAGTTGAAAGGAAAATTTGAAATGAAAGAATTTTTACATGAATTAATAATTATCGGAACAAGTGTTGGAACATTAATTTGCAGAGAAATTATTGTTTTATTAAAAAGATTTATCACAACTCCAAAACATGTTAGAGCAAATAACAAAATTATAAAACATCAAAAAAAATTAGCAAAATTAAATGAAAAAATTAATAAAGAAAATAAATAAAAAGTGGTGATGTAAATGTTAGAAAATGAAGATAATGTTCAACAAACAACTGAACCTTTAACTGAAAATAATGCTCAACAAGAAATAGAAAATAAAGTTAATGAAGCAGAAAATAAGTTAAATAAACTTAATCAAGAAATTAAAGAAAAAGAAATGATTAATATATTTAAAAAATATCAAGTTAAAACTGAATTTTATGATTTTTTAAAATTTAAAACAAGTAATCTAGAAAATTCAAAAATTGAAGAAACTATTAAAAAAATGATTAAAGAACAACCAGTATTTAAACAAACAATTAATACAGGTGGCAATAAACAAATAATTATTAATAATAAAACAAATGATAAAGAAAATTTTTTAATTAATTATAAAAAGAAAAATTATTTATAAACGAAAGGAAGAAATAAAATGTCAGTACCATTTAATCAAAATTTAGACAATACAGAGAGATTAGTAGAAGCACCAGAATTTATAGAATTTTTTAAAATTTCAAATAGTCCATGGGCAAACTTTTTTCCTACTGAAATTGTTGACTCAGTAAATATTGAGTTTATTGTTAAAAAACCAAAAAAACCGGAAGTAAAAATTATTGCTTGGGATGATAAAAGTAAAAGATATGAATTACCATATGTTGATACAGATAAAATTAGTAAAAAAATAACTAAAAAATATCTTGCAGGAGAAATTATTGCAGATGTAGATTTAAAAGCAAATAATGGACAAAATTTATTAGATAGTATGCAATATGAAGTTGCAAATGATTTAGCAGATAAATTGGCAATTGATGATACACAAGCAATTGCAAAATTTGCTACTAAAATCGATATTGAAGATACAACACCAGTAGGCTATTTAAAATCAATGTTATCTGCTTGAAATACTTTGTTTCAATTTAGAAATATTGCAAATAGTAAATTTTTTATTACTAATGGTCTTTATGATAGTTTAGTTTATTTAGCAGATAATAAAGGTTTAATTACCGATAATCAGTTGGCACAACAATTACGTTTAAATGGAAATAATTTATATGTAAAAGGCGTATTATGTGAAATCGTTCTTGATGACTATATGATTTTTACTAATGATAAAAATGAACAACAATTAATGACCTTTATTTTAGCAACACCAAGAGCAATGAAAAGATACATGATAGAAAATACAGTTATTTATGTAGATTTTATTAAAGATGATAAAGCAGGAAGAGCATATAAAGTTGCTGGTGAAGTTGTTGGAGAAGCAATCCCATATATTTCTAATAATGAAACAACATCAAGATGAATGTTATGTGGAGTTATTAAAACAGAAAAAAATGATTTAAAAACTAAAATTACAGTTTTAACAACAAATATTACTGCAAATGTTAATAACAATAACAATGAATTAAATACAGAAATAAAAAGTACTAATGAACTTAAATCATTAAATCCAAATTTAACAAATCCAACTATTAAATATTTTAGTGATGCACAAGGAAAAACTAATGTAAGTAATCAAAAACAAAAAGCAGGTGACTTATATATAACTATTGCTGCAAATGTTAATGATTTAAATTATAAAGGTTCAACAAATCCAATTAAAATAACTCTTAAATAAAGGAAATTAATATCATGCCAATTGGTACAACTAGTACAGCAATACTTTTAAACATAAATAAACCAAAACATACTAGAACAAGTAAACAACAAGAAAATAAAAGTTTTTGATGAGAAATTTTAGAAATGATTGGTGTACAAGTTATAGCAGTAGCACTTGCTCCTTTTACTGGTGGATTAAGTGAAAGTGTAGCCCTTGGATTAGGTGCAAGTGATTTTATTGCAAGTACTATTAATTTTGGTATTTATGCTACAACTGATTTTACTATTAATCAAGTTTATGATTATTTAAAAGGAAATGTAACAAAATTAAATACTTTTTTAAATTTATTACCTGCATTTGCTGGACTTAATAAAATTAGTCGTGGTTATCGCACAACTAAATTTATTAAACTAGCACAAGAAACTAAAACATTAGAACAAGTTGGTATTAAAGAAGCAAAAAACTTACAAGAAATTATTAGTCAAGTAAGTGGAAAAGAAATTTTAACAGATAAAATTATTGGTAATAAACGTTATTTAATGAATTATAGTTTTACTCCTAATCGTGAAACAGTATTACGAGATTTAGGTTATGTTGCTGAAAGACAATATAAAAATAATTTTCAAAAATTAGAAGCACAGGAGTTAAAAAATTACTTATTATTACAAAATACATTAATAAAATTAAGTCCACAATTAACTCCTAAATTTAAAATTAAAGATATTGAAAAAGCAAATAATTTTTTAAAAAAATATAATACTGATTTAAAAAAAGTATTATCTATGAACCAACATGATTGATTAAATTTAGTTCATACAATACACACAGAAAATAGATATGGAAAAACTTTAATTTTGGATTTACAAAAAATTCGTGCTAATGCTATTAAATTTGATTTTAAAAAAAGTTCAATTCATAAGATTGTTTTAAATGCAAATAAATTGTTTAAATATTTGGATATTAGATTTTATTTAAAAAAAGGTTTAAATAAATTTTGAAAAAATACACCATATTTTGAAAAATTACGAGAAAGTATATATAAATTACAAGAAAAATTTGAAAAGTTGGAAAAACAAGCATTTGAAAAAATTAATAAATTAAAAGAAAAAACAACTGATTTATTTACTAGTGCAGAAAAAAGAGCAATTAAACATGCACAATTAATTCCATTAAATTCACCAGTATTTATGGGTTGTAAAATTCAACCTTTATCATTAGATAAATGTGCAATTACTATTTATCATCGCAATACTAAATATAAACCAATTACAGTTGTTGATAGTATTCTTAAAGCAGAAACTTTTGTTACTCAAATACATCCATTCCATTGATATCGTTGATATAGTGGTTGATACATTGGTTATGGTGTTAATCATAATAAATGATTAAAAGCAATAGCATTTGCTCCACCAGTGGTTCAACAAGTAATTAGAGATAGTTTTAAAGTATAGCTAACTAAAGTAATGTTTACTCATAAATAATGTAAAATAATAATATGTAATTTAAACAATTCTTGCACTTACAAGTATAATTCAGCAATAATTAAAATAGATTAGGAAGATTAAATTATGCCAAAACCATACAGTGAGGACTTACGAAGAAAAGTAATAGAAGTTTATGAAAGTAAAAACATGAAAATTAAAGAAATTTGTAAAGTGTTCAATATCACTAGAAAGACTTTATTTTTATGAAGAAAAAGAAAGCAAAAAACCGGAAATATAAAACCAATTTTGAATTATCAAAAAGGACATAGCCACAAAATAAAGGATTTAGATGAATTAAAAAATTATTTAGCAGAAAATAAAGATGTTACAGTTCAAAAAGTAATTGAAAAATTTGGTGATATGACAAAAGAAACAGTTTATAACTATTTCAAAAAACTAAATTATACATATAAAAAAAACTTTTCTATATGAACAAAGAGATAAAAATAAACAAGAAGATTTTTTAAAAGAAATAGCGAAAATAATGAATGAAGATTTGGTATATATTGATGAATCTGGAATTGATGATAATGAATTTTATAAATATGGTTGGTCTGAAAAAGGTAAAAGATTATTTGATAATAAACCTGCATATAAAATAAAGAGAATGAGTATAATTGGTGCACTAAATAAAGGTAAATTAAAAGCTCTATGAGCATTTGAAGGACATTGCAATAGTAAAATTTTTGAATCATATGTTAAAAATATACTAATTCCAGTATTAAAGTGTGGACAAATTATAGTTTTAGATAATGCGACGTTTCATAAATCTAAAGCAACAAAACAATTAATTGAAAATGCTGGATGCAAACTATTATTTCTTCCACCATATTCTCCTAATTTAAATCCAATTGAACATTTTTGATTTGCTATAAAACATAATATAAGAAAAATATTACCAAATTATTGACCAAATATTAAAAACGCGATTGATTTTGTTTTTCAAGATATGAGTAAACATTACTTTAGTTAGCTATATATAGAGAAATATTTAGAATAGTAAGAACTTATCATAAAGTAGTAAATGTTATTAATAATCCTATTGAAAATATTAATAAATCATTTAAAAGTGTTGGTTTAAAATTTTCAGTTAATACTTTATTTGGCACTGGACTATTACATCATTTAGAAAAATTTGCATATAGTCAAGTTGTAAAAAAAGGTAAGAAAAAGTTACAAAAAGAAATTATCCATATATCACATAGAAAAACTAAAACAAAAACTAAGCATTATAAAAAAGCATTTTTTAAGGAATGATAAATTATGATTAATAAACTTTGAACTGATGTCAGTCTTGAAAATTATAATAACTGATATCCATTAACTGGAAAAATTACAGAAACTCCACCACAATATATAAAAACATGACCAAATGTTAATGATTGATTTAAAACATTTGCTATTCGTGCTCAAAATGATATTAATGCTTATCTTGGTTTTATTTTATCTAAATTTCCTTTTGATAGTTTCAAAGATGAATTAATTAAAGAAACATTAAGAGATATGGTATATGTAACCGCTGAACATTGAGTATTTAATCGTACACCAATTGAATTTAATGTTGATGCTACTATTCAATTTAATAATGGTAGTCAATTTAGTGCAAGTAGTATTCCTACAATTAATGTATGAGATTTAGCACCAAGTAGAATGAAAATATGGGCAAGACTAACAGAATTAAAACAAATATTATCAAATTATAATGATGATGAAATAGATGTTGAAAAAATTGATTTAAAAGCATTTTATACTAGAAATCAAGTTGATGAATTAATTGAACAACAAAAAGAATTTACATTATCAAAACAAATTAAATTATATGATGATTTAGTTGATGATAATGAAAATGAAATATATAGAGGTCCTGTTAGTAAATTTGTTAATAAAGGTTATGTTGCAACTGATTATGATAAAGAAACTGAAACAATGATTTTAGATTGACCTGATGAAATTGGTACATTACCACCCGAAGCATTACAAAATAATCCACAAATTGGTGATTATACACATGCACCAACTTGTGATTTTTCTGCTAAACAACAAAAACGAATTACTACTAATGAAAATGAAATTACCAAATTAAATACTGAATTAATTAAAGCAAATGAAAATATTAATGATGTTAAAAATAATTGATTTAATATTGAAACTAGTCCTTTATGAAAAAAAGTTGAAAATGAAAATATTAAAACAGATACATGATGTATTATTGATTGAACATATTATTTTATCGATAGTAAACAACTTATTATAAGTAATAATAAATTAACTAAATCTAATATAAGAATTACTAATAGTCAAATAGAACAAAAGCAAATAATAATTGAAAATATTGATGTTAATATTGATAAAGTAACATTATTATATGATGTTGATTTAATAAAGTTTATTGCTACTAATAACACAAAAAAGTATAAACCAATAATTCATAATATATATCAATATCAAGGAATAGGTACACCAACTGAATTTATAGCAGAAGAAAATACTGAACGTGATTATTATACAAAACTAGAAACTAATAATTTATTAGATAAAAAACAAAATAAATTAATTGCTGGTGAAAATATTAAGATTGATGAAAAAACTAATACTATTAGTACTACTGGTGGTAAAGCTGATTTATCTGATTATTATAAAAAAGAAGAAGTAAATAAAAAATTAGAAGATACAAAAGCATTATTTCCAATTGCTTTTTCTATGAATGCTATTGGTCAAGAAATTCCTACTTTAGAAACTGAACATAAAACTATTGTTGATGCTATTAATCAAAATAAAAATAATATTGATAAAAAACAAGATAAAGAAAATTGAGTTGTAATAGGAAAGAAAGTTGATAATAGAACATGAGATAATTTTAATATTGACCTTAATAAAACATATCGTGTATTTATAACATGACACAGAAATGCACCTGAGCAAAATGGTTATCCATTAATGTTATTGTTTAAATCAGCAAAAGCAGTTGGAACTGGTACATGAACTCTTTTAATTGGTAAAATTGATAATAAAGATGCTTCTTTAATTCTTAAGGCTGATTATACTAAATCTACTAATAAATGAAGTTTATTTATTAAATGTGAAATTGATGGTGGTGCTATATTTAGTTTTGAAGAATTAAAAGAAAATACTTATCAAATTACTAGTAATACATTAGATATTACTTCACCAAGTGTAATTAATATAGATAAACCAATTAAAATTAGTTCAAAAAGTTTAGAAACTAATGAAATAGAAGAAAATATTTGAGATATTGAATTAAAAAATAATCCAACACCAATTCCAAGTGGTTCAAATTGAAAAGAAGTAGGAACAAGAGAAAAAAATAAATGAGATAATTGACAAATTACTTATGATTTTCAAGAGAATAAACATTATAGAGTTTATTATTCTTGAAGTATATATAATCCAGTTTATACTATTCAAGAATTTATTATAACTGATAAAAAAATTGCTGGTGTACAAATACAAACCTTTAATGATAGTGCTAATATAGTAATTTTATCAGTTCAACATGCAAAATTGATTACTATTTATACTGTAAAAGGTAATTTAAAAGGTAATGTATGAAAATTAGAAGAATTACAGGAATAATATTATGTTTTTTAAAATTATAAAAATTATTTTAGGTTTAATTGGAGTTTTATTATCTTCTGCAACAGCAGGTTTAATTATATTTATTATAGTAAAAATTGTATTAAAAATTAATCAAATATTTTAGAAAGGTGGTGAATATTATGTTAAATCCATTTAAGAGAAAAGAAAAAAGTAATATTAGTGATAATCAAAATGAAAAAGTAAAATTTTTAAATAATAAAAATAAAAGTACACATGCTTCCATTTTAAATTATTTTGGTTTTAATGATTTTAATCATGAAACTTATTTTACTGATTTTGTAGCAGAAAATAATGCTAATTTATATAATGCTCCATTAGATATTAATAATGAAACTATTAAACAATATTTAATTAAACAAGAGTTTTATAGAAAAAATTGAAATTCTATTTTTAAATTAAGTAAATTAGGAATTAGTGGTTATTTAATTTTTATTGCTAATGATGATTTATATTTTCAAGTAGTAGATATCCAACAAAGAGTTTATGATATTACTGGTAAATTAATTCAATGTACTATTTTTTATGATAGTTATCAACAAAATGCACAAATTGTAAGATTATTTGAAGTTTATACATTAAATAATGAACAAGTAACTATTAATCGTGCAATTTATAGTATTAGTGATAATAAAAAACAATTTCCATTAGATTTTAGAACATATAGTAATAACCCTAATTTAGCACAAGAACAAACACTAAATATTAACTATATACCAATAGCAATTATGCGAAATAAAGCAAATGAGTTAGCAGATTGTGATAAAGTAATGGATAAGATTAAAGCATTAGATGTTATTTATGAACAAATTGTTTTAGATACTATTTTAAACTCACCTAAATTTATTTTTAATCAAACTTATGGTAATGTTCAATCAACATTAGAAGAAGCAGTAAGAACATTAGTTACTAAAAACTACATATTTAAAAGTGGTGGAGATAATAATGAACAAAACGAAAATATCAATATGACAAATAGTAATTTTAAAGGTAAAAATTTAACTGATATATACGATTGAAATGTTAATGAAATATTTAAACGTTGTGGTATTCATATACCAAGTCAAAAGAAATCTGCACAACAATCAGTTCCCGAAAGTACAGCAGTAAATATTTCAACTATTAATTACATTGAACAAAAATTATGACAATTTAATATTGATATTCTTAAATTTTTTCAAATATTAGTGAGAATTGATAAAGATTTATTAAATAGTAAAACCTTTAATATTAATGATGAACAAGAAATTAATAATTTAACTGTTAAATTAAAATTATTTAATCCCGAAAATAACCAATTAATAGGAGAGAACAATGGAAAACAACAACAAACCACAAACGAAGTTTCCACAGAAACAAACTAAACTTAATCAAGCAGAAGTAGAAAATGATTATTTAATTGATAATATTCCTTATGACTTTACTAATCTTATGAGTAGCAAAGGTGACCCTGAGCTTAAAAGAGCATATGATGAATTTAAACTAAGAACTTTATATATTTATGAAATTGAACGTTTATTTAAAAATAATGAAAATAATACTTTAAAATTTTCAGCAAATACTATTAAAATAGGTTTTATTGATATTGATAAGGTATTAAAAACTACTGCTGCTGAAACATCAGACTTTACTATGCAATTAAATCAAAGAGCTAGCACAAATATTAATGATAATACAATTGAATATAGTATGACTGATATTAAAAATTTAATATTTCAAGAAATAAATTTATTAAATCAATTTAAATTATATGCAGTTTCAATTAATGAACCTTTAAGTGAAAATAATATTGATAATTTATATATCATTAATAATTATTCTCAACCTTATCAAAATCCAAAAACTAGAAGTACTAAAAGTATTACTATTATTAAAATTAAAGATTTTAAAACAAGAGATGGTTATCCAATCATTATTAAATTACAAAAACCATTAGATAAAGATACTAAGGTTATTGGCTTAAAAATTAAAGCCCCTAGAAGCATGATTTTTGGCAATATAAAGGTACTTGGTGAAATTGATAATATGGAAGTATACCCAAAGTTATTTGTTAAAGATAAGATAGCATTTCCACTATTATCAATGCCTATTGAAACTCAACCAAAAGTTAGAATATTACAACAATGATTTAGTGAACAAATATTACCTTGAAATCTTGCAAAACAATTTATTGAACAAGAAAAATCAGTTTTAGATTTAATTGCTATTGGTGGGGGTAAAGAAACAAGAAAAGAAATAATTAAAAACGCAAGAGTTACACATGCTTGATTAGGATATTTTTTAAGTTCTTATTCTTTTGGAGAATGACCATTAAAAGAAAAGAAAGAACTTAAAGATAAAGAAGTATGAAAAATTCAGAGTGGTCCAATTGGAAAAGAATATACAAGTATTGCTACTAATGATAAATTTGATGATATTGAAGTTGAAATAAGTGATAAACCACCAATTGATAGTTTACAAAAATTACTATTAGATATGCTAAGTTATACATATAATTACAATAGAAATTTTGATGGTGCTTTGTACGATGATAAAGGTAAACCAAAAAATGATATTGCAACACTACGTGAAAAATTTGAAGGACAAAAACCAGATGAAATAATTACTAATTTATTTAAACAATGAGAGTTTGAATATCCAAATTATATTAACTTAGAGCAAATAAAAATATTTAAACAAATATTTATTATGTTATCAAAAAATATTTATTCATCATTATCAATTAATAAAGGTTTAAATGATGATAATAAGATTTTATTACCTTATTATTTTGAATTAAAATCAAGTCCAATAAAACCAAATGATAAAGAAATATGAAAATTCAAAGACATAAAAGTTATATTAAAATCTGTATATTTTGATTTTACAGATGCCAATAATATTAAATTAAAAAATAATGATATCAGTCAAAATGAATTATTCAAACTAGATGATAACCAATTTAACTGATTATCTATTACAAACGAGTTAGAAAGCAATAATATACCGTCATTAATTCCTGCTGATTGAACATTAGGTAATGGTGAGTATGGAAAGTATTTTACAAGAGTAATTATTAGTAATAATAAAATTGAAAATGCTTTAAATTTATATGGTTCAAATAAATCTCAACTATTTTCTAAATTGGAATTTTATAAAGAAATTTCTCAAATTGATAATAATAGTGAATTTGAGTTAAAAATTGAAAACCCGATTAATAACTTAAATCGGATTGAAATTAGTGGAATATTTGGTGCTGGAAATTATGATTTAACTTTAATAACTGATAAACAAGAAATAAATTTAAAAAATATAAATTTATTTGATAAATATAACGAAAATATTTCTTATATAAACTTAGAAATTTAATTATCAAAATATCCGTCTGGATAAATTCCATCTCATTTTATATCAGAAGTAAGAAGCGGTTTAATACTAAAATATAAATCTATTTTATTTGCATTATCAGTTTTTGTTTCTCATATAGTTGTCCCAGTCCCCCCCCAGTACGCTGTATAATCATGACCTAAATAAAAACTTAATTTTTGTCTTCCATCTTTACATGCAAGACCTAAGGCAGTTGCTGAAATAATAAATAATACTGTCATAAATGAAAATAGACCAATAAATATATTTCTTTGTGTTTTTCTTTGTTTTGCTATATTTTTAGCATAATGTAATTCTGTATTTTGTTCACTCATCTTTAATTAATCCTTTATATTTTTAGTGTTTTATTCCGCCATGGCATGAACATGCACCTTTACCATGACTATTAGTTCAAGTACCATCATTGCATTGAATAGTATGTCCTGTTAATGAACACCGATAAGTGCTTATAGAAAATGATGGTATTGATGAAAGATATAAAATCGTTGTCATAATTTTTTTCATCTTAAATTACTCCTTTTTTCCTTGATTTTACTTTAAAATTGTACTATTTTTGATTATTTTTACAAGTATGCTTTTAAACGAAAAATAACGCCTAAATGCAAGGCGTTTATTTTGTGATACCTATACTATTAATGATATTAAACTTGTTTATTATATAGCAAATGTGAAGATACTTTTTTTCACAGTAGCATTATTTTTACCCCTAATTACATTTTTATATGGATATAGTGCATAAAATAATGCATCATAAGGGTCTTGATACATACTCTTGTCAGGAATGTTAGTTTTTGTTTCATCATAACGTAATTCTTCTAAACATTGAGTAGTTTTTGGTAAATCATCTTTATTCGCATAAAAATTTCCATAACTCATAATATTTCTCATTCAAACTACTCTATTAGTTAATCCTGCTTCTTGATTTAAATTTGAACCATGTTTAATAGCAGTTTGTGTTATTAAAATAGTATTGTGTTCATCAATTAATTTTTGATTTAATCAATCCATTGCTGTTCTTGCTTTATCATCATAAAAATAAATTGCTTGTTCAAAATTTTCAAAATTATCCATTAATCCTAAAATTTCATTAACATAAGCATTAATTTTTTCATTTTCATTTATAAAGTCATTTGGTGTAACTACTAATTCACAAATAATATAAGCATCATAATAACCAGTATTATTATATTCTTTAAAACCAACTACCATAAATACAGTATGGTCTTTTGGTCCCGTAGCTCAATCAATACCAACACTATAAAAATCAAATTTATACATATCTTTTTCTTGATTATAAAATTGTTTTAAATCATATGATTGTCAATATTTTACTGTTTTTTGAAATGGGAAAATTGTTGCATCACTATCTAAAAATTCAAAACCATAATAAACAGTATTATATTCATCTTCATTACTTTTTTTCATTTCTAATAATTTTCTTTTTTGGATATCCGGTAACTTATCTCAAAATGGTTTAATAGTAAATCTTAAAACAAATAAACCTAAACCACTAAACATGTCTTTATTTTCATAATAAACTTTGCCAATTTTTTTAAGATTTTCCATTACTTCATTATTTAATGATAAAAATGGCGTACAGTATTTTAAATAAAATGGATGATATTTATCATAAGGATTGCATGTAAAAGTCATAAAAAAGTTTTTATAAAAATAACGAGTAATCTTTTTTCCAAAAGTAGGGCTATATATATTTTTATCAATAAAAGTTCAATTTCATTCTTTAATTGGTTCATTTGACACTTTAATTCTGTTACTTCTAAACATAGATATTTCTAATCGCTCATAGCGATATGTTAATTCTTTATCAGTAAGTGTTTCTTTTTCTTCTGCCATGATTATTTCATCTGTTCTTGAACCTAAAAAACTTGAACCACCTGCTTCTTTTCCAAAAATCTTATTACCATTAGCATAACCAATAAAGTCAATTTGTTGATTATTAGGAAAAATAATACAACCACCATCCTTAGTTATTTTTCATTTAATACCATGTGGATTATTAGGTAATAAATTAATATGATATGTATCTAATAAAACTTGACAAACATTCATTAAAGCACCAATTGTCGTTTCACTATGAGTATTTTCATAGCGCCTTACTTCTTGAACACTACTATCACTAAAATTACAACATATAAATAAATCAAATGCTAAGCAGTTTCAAGTTTTTCTTGTTCCACGTGCTGTTGGTATAAAACGATAAAAACAATTAGTAGTAAAATATTCTGCTCATTCATCACCAACAAATGCTTTAAAAATATCTCAACTAAAACCATAATTATTATCACTAAAATTAAGATTATATTTTTTATTTAATTGTGCATAACTAGTGATAAAAGCCATATTTACTCCTTAATTAACATATATAAGTTAAAATTAAATTATTTAAAAAAGAAAGGAACATTAAAAATGTTTATATTACCATTCCCTAATCATTTTGATTGAGACAAACACTATTTTAATCAAGATGAATTAAATTTACAACAAACAGAAGAATTATTTGCAAAAATAGATGATTATTTATGAAGTATATGTGATAAATCTGAATATAAATCATATAGATTTAGAAAAAGAAAATTAAAAACAAAAAAAGGTTTATTAAATTATAAACGACGTATTTGTATACATTATAACCCAAAAACACAAAAAAAGGAATTTGTTTCATTGCTAGATAACTATCTTGGTGTTAAAAAGTATAGTAAATTAGCACCAGATGTTATTAAACAAATTTTAAAATATTTTGCTGATGATAAAAAATATCGTGATGTTTGTGATACTTTTATTGAAGATTTAATAAGTAATAGTACAGTTTGTAGAACATATCAAAAATTTGAATTACCAAAAGCAAATATCCCTAAAATACTATTGCAACCAAATCAAACTTTATATATAAATATTGATGATGGACATAGAAAATTTAAGTTTAATGAAAAACACAATACTAAAAATTGTAAAAAATGTTCTATGAGATTATTAGTATTTTGTACTGGTAAAAAGAAAAATGGAAAATTAATTAATAAAAGAGCAGTTTGTAAAATAAGAGTATCAAAAACAGAAATTGGCGCAGAAAAAACAGCTAAATTTATTCAAAAATATGGTCATTTATATTTTGAAAACTTTGACCAAGCAAATTTAATAGTTTGTGGCGATAGTGCAAAATGAATTAGAAAAACTGCTATAATTTTAAATGCTAAATTTATTTTAGATAAATTCCATGCTTTTCATGTTTTATTTCTTGGTATAATGGCTGGAAGAAGAAAAAATCAAATTGCTAAATTACACTATCAAAATGCAATAAATTTATTTGAAAAAGGTCAATATTATGAATTAATTGATTTTTTACAATCATTAACTTTACAATATAAAAAAATAAAAGTTGGTTATTTTATTAATGCAAAAGATGGTGTATTAAACCAAGCATTAGTTGAAAATATTGGTTGCTTTACTGAAACTAATATTAAACAAATTTTAAAGCATATGATTGGTGATAGAACCTATAACATTGATATGTATACAAAAATGGTTAATTTTAAATGCTATCAAATAAACACAGCCATCCAGTTATTATAAATTAAAATTAAAGATTTTAAAAAAAGCAAAAATAAATTAAAACTTATTAACGTAAACTTTAATAAGAATTTTTGATTTATAAAAGTAAGTATTATTGTTGACTAATATTTAGTAAGTGTTAAGATTAACATACAATTGCATATTGAAGTCAAAATTATTCTCGTCTAACTTTATAATTTTCAGACAAATTTGAATATTATTGACAACATCGGTACGCTCCCAAATATTTAAAGGAGAGATTAAAATTGAAATCTTATACAGAAATAAGATTACTTCCACATAATCCAAGGTATACTAGATCTATTGAAATTGATTTACTTAATATAAATTATGGTTTAAATTATGACATTTATGAAAATATTAAAAAATTATTACAGTATGAAGGTGAATGAGATGATTTATTAGAACCTGTTTAGAATCTTTTAGAAAATAATGTAAAATTACTATATATTTTAAAATAAGAGGTATATATGCATAAAAATTATCCAAGTCATGTTACTAAAGAACAATTTGAGAACATAAAATCAACTTTAGAAAACAGCAAAAAGAAAACAAAACCAAGAAATTTAGATTTATATGAAGTGTTTTGTGCAGTTTTATATGTATTAAAAAGTGGTTGTCAATGAAGAATGTTACCAAAAAATTTTCCAAAATGACAAACTGTATATTATTATTTCCAAATTTGAAGTAAAAACAATGATAAAGAACCTAGTGTATTGCAATTAATTTTAAAAAAAATTAGTTAAAAAGATTCGTATTAAGAATCATCGAAAAGAAAAAACTAGTTTTTGTATAATTGATTCGCAAAGTGTTAAAAATACAGATACTACTGAAAATAAAGGTTATGATGCTGGTAAAAAGATTTCAGGAATAAAACGTCATATTGCAGTTGATACGCAAGGTTTACCACATGCAATTTACATAACTACAGCAGAAAAAACAGATCGTAATAGTGCTATCATAATGATTAAAAGTGAAAAAGAAAATCTTTCTACAGTTCAAAAAATAATAGTAGATGCTGGCTATACTGGTGAAAAATTTGCTTCTGCAATCAAAACAATCATAAATGCAAATGTTGAAGTTGTAAAACGTAATGAATTACATTCTTTTGTAGTACTACCAAAAAGATGAGTTGTAGAACGAAGCTTTGCATGATTAGAAAAATGCAGAAGATTATGAAAAAATTGTGAAAGAAAACTAAATACTAGTTTACAAATGGTTGTTCTTTCCTTTATTTCAATTTTATTAAAAAGATTCTAAACAGGTTCTTAGATGATCATTTAGAAAAACTAAATAATAAATCTAATAGAGAACCATTGTCTGAATTAAATCCCAATATTAATCAGTTTAATAATAGTATAGTATTAGGTGCTAATAGTTTAGAAACAAATATAAATAATAGTGATAAAACAACATTAAGACCAAGTTTAGGTTAAAAGAAAGGTAGAAAAATTATGTTTGGATGATTAGATGATATTGCCAAAGGAATAGAAAATATTGGAAATGATATTGGTAAAGGTGTAGAAGGTGTTATATCAGATATTGGCTCGGGTGTAGATGATATTGGAAGAGGTATAGAAGATATTGGTTCAGGAGTAATAGAAGATATTGGAAGAGGTATAGAAGATATTGGTTCAGGAGTAATAGAAGATATTGGAAGAGGTATAGAAGATATTGGCTCGGGTGTAGATAATATTGGTTCAGATATTGGTAAAGGACTGGAAGATATTATATCAGACATTGGTTCAGGTATAGAAGATATTGGAAATGATATTGGTAAAGGATTAGAAGAAATTGGTAAAGGTATAGATGATATTGGTTCAGATATTAGTGGCATTTGAGAAGATATTTCAAAAGGATTTGAGGATTTTACAAAAGACGTAGGAAATTTTTTTGAAAAAGGTTGACAAGGGATAGAATCATTTTTTAGTGATTTATTTGAAGGATTAGACTTTTTACTTTATGCTGTACCAATAGTTATTGGAGGAGCAATTGCTGTTGCAATAAGTGTCAAGATTTATAAGGTAATAACTAAACTGCAAAAAGATAAACTAGTACGAATGAATCTTAAAGATGCGCAACGTCAAAGAAAACTTAATAAAAAAAATAGTCCATTATTAGGAACACTTAGTGATAAAATTGTAAAAAGTAAAGATAAAATTAAAAAAAGAGAAGATAAACTGCAAGAAGCAGAAAATAAGCTAAAAAATTTAAAAGCAAAAAATCAAAGATTAGAAGAAAAAGAACTTAATAAACAAGTTAAAATAGCTAAAAAGTTAAAAAAAATTAATAATTTTCAAAATGAAGTAAATGATAGTGAACCGTTAATTACTAGAAATAATTCTTCAACTTCATTTTCATTATAATATTTTTCTTATTTAAAAAAAGATTGCAATTGCAATCTTTTTTATTGTCAATAATATAATATTTTATTCATAATATTATTTTTATAAATTATATTAAGTTAGTTGTTAAAGAATGATAATTAATGACTGAATTTTGTAAAAAATGAAGTTTTATAAGTAAAAATATAGTTACTCTAACTTATCAATGTTATAATTTATCAATGGAATAACTAATATTAATTTATGAAAATTTAGATAGAAAGGTGCTATTGCCATTAATATGTTTTTTAAAAGTGTAAAATTCAAGAAGACAAATGATGATTTTGAAACAGATGATAACTCTGAATCAGAAGTTAATATAGAAGGAAAACAAGAAATAATTACACCTTTTAAACAGTATAAAAGTAAAGATAGTAAAAATCTTTTTGCTAAAAAAATGTTATTAAAAAGAAAGCAATCAAAATTAAATAGTAAGAAAAAATTTAGTGTTCATGATTGAGGCATTGATAATACTAATTATGTTTTTATTGATTTTGAAATTGCAAATTCGAATAAAACAAGTGCTTGTCAATTAATTATGATAAAAGTAACACAGGGTAAAATTGTCAAAACTTATAGTTCGTTAATTAAACCACATCCCGAAGAATTTACTTTTTCTCATGTTCATGGAATTACAAGTGAAAGCGTATCTTTAATGTCAAATTTTAAAGAATTATGAGTAGACATTGTTACTTTTTTTACTGAAAATACTGTTGTTATTGCTCATCACTCTAACTTTAACATTAATATCTTAAGATCATTAATTAATCATTATGATTTAGAGTGCCCTAATTTTTTTTACATTTGTTCAGTTAAGTTATTTAGAAGAACATATGATTATCCTAATAACCGTTTAAGTGCTCTTGTTCATAGTAATCAAATTAAATTTGATCATCATGATCCATTGGCAGATGTTACCACTTTACATAAATTAATTAATATACATTTCAGTGAACATTACCATTTAAAAACTTTATGTAATAATCTTAATATTAAAATGGGGAGATTATTTGGTGATTCTTTATCTTAATTAATATAAGATGTATTTTTATATATAAAAATACTTTTTAAGTTTAAAGGTATAGTAAATAAAAATTTGCAAATTTAAAAATTAACATTATAATTATACTTATGTAGGGATATTAAGATAAATTATTTAAGTCAAATTGTATACAAAAGAGGTTACAGTTATGGAAAAAGAAATAGATGTTGCATATGTTTTATCACCATTGGATACAGTCACTAATGTTAATGACAAAAGTGTCTTTTCAATAAAAACACATCTTGTGCTAATAAATAAAATATTTAAAAGTAAGTAATTACTGGCTTTAAATTAGTATTAATGATTACTAGTTAAAACAGTTGCTATTTTTAAGTGCAGCACTAATTCTTTAAATAATATTTATATCTTGTATAAAATATAATCAATTATAATCGAGAAGATTATTAACTAAAATTCAATTTTTATTTAATAAAAGTCTAAAAAGTACATGAATATTTTGCTTGTTTATGATAACATTACTAAAGAAATTAAAAATAAAATTTCTTATTTTTGATGTTATTAATTTTGATATGTAATATTTTATGAAATGGAGGTGAAATCAATGAAATATGACTATGAAATTATTGTAATTGGTGCGGGTCATGCTGGTGTTGAAGCGGCATTATCTTCTGCACGAGCAGGTCATAAAACTGCTATTATTACTCTTGATAAAACTAAAATTGCATTAATGCCATGTAATCCTTCTATTGGTGGACCAGCCAAAGGAGTTGTGGTTCGTGAAATTGATGCACTTGGTGGCGAAATGGCTAAAGCAGCAGATGCTACTGCTTTGCAAATGAAACTATTAAATCATTCACGTGGTCCAGCAGTTTGAGCTATTCGTGCTCAATCTGATAAAATTGCTTATTCACAATATATGCAAAATGCAATAAATAAACAAGAAAATTTAACAATTTTAGAAGTTATGGTACAATCATTAATAATTGAAGAAAACACTGCTAAGGGTGTTATTTTAGAGAATGGTGAAAAAATTACAAGTGAAATTGTGATTTTAACTACTGGTACTTATATGACAGCTTTAACTTTACAAGGTCATAATAAGAAATCAGAAGGACCAGATGGTCAAAGAACAAGTAATGGTATTTCTGAGCAATTAAAAATTGTAGGCTTTAATATGATACGTTTAAAAACAGGAACACCACCTCGTATTAAAAAAAATAGTATTGATTTTGACAAAACTAATATTGAACTAGGTAGTGATTTACCTTTAGCATTTTCACATGAAACTAAAAATTTTTTACCATTAGCAAAACAGTTACCTTGTTATTTACTTTATACAAATGATAAAACTCATACCATTATTAATAATAATTTAGATAAATCACCAATGTATAATGGTGAAGCACAAGGTACTGGACCACGTTATTGTCCAAGTATTGAGGATAAAGTAGTACGTTTTGCTGATAAGCCTCGTCATCAAATTTTCTTAGAGCCAGAATCACTTGCTTTGGATTCAATTTATGTCCAAGGTTTTTCAACATCATTGCCAATTGATGTGCAAGATAAAATGTTGAGAACGTTACCTGGCTTAGAAAATTGTGAAGTATTAAAATGAGCATATGCTATTGAATATGATGCTTTTGAACCAACACAATTATGACCAACATTGGAAACTAAATTAATTAAAAACTTATTTAGTGCTGGTCAAATTAATGGTACTAGTGGTTATGAAGAAGCAGCGTGTCAAGGTTTAATAGCTGGAATTAATGCCCATTTAAAAATAAAAAAAGAAAAACCATTAATTTTAAAGCGTGATGAAGCATATATCGGAGTTTTAATTGATGATTTAGTAACAAAAGGAACAGTTGAACCTTATCGTTTATTAACTTCTTTAGCTGAACATCGTTTATTATTACGAAATGATAATGCTCAAACAAGATTAATTAAGTATGGTTATCAAGTTGGCTTAGTTAGTGAACAACGTTGATCGCAATTTAATATTCAACAAACATTAATGTCCAATATTGTTGAAAAATTAAAAACTATTAAAGTTAGTCCCAATTCAGAAGTTGCTAAGTATATTATTAATAATAATTTAGGTCCAATTCCCGATAATCATATTATTGCTTATGAATTATTAAAACGCCCAGGTGTCAAATTATCAATGTTTACTTCACAGTTACCTTTAATAAATGATTTACAATATCATGAATTAATGGAATTAGAAATTACAATTAAATATTCAGGGTATATTAATCAGCAACTAAAAATGGCGCAACAAACTAATAGTTTAGAAAAAAAACAAATTCCTAGTGATATTGATTATGATTTAGTAGAAAGTATTACTGGTGAAGCTAGAGAAAAATTAAAGCGCGTTAGACCATTAACAATTGGTCATGCTACAAGAATTTCTGGTGTTAGTCCTGCTGATATTCAAGTTTTATTATTTTTTTTAAAACGCAAATATCCAAATTTAAATATTTAATAAATTAGCGATCTTAATTAAAAGATCGCTAATTTTATATATTAAATATTTTACTTGTATTTTAAAGTTCAAAGAAGATTTTGATTTATGATGATCAAAAGAAATTAAACAGTAATAAAAATTGTAAATATGACACAAATTTAAGAGGTGATAAATTTATGAATAACGAAAAACAAAAAGAGTATAAGAAAAAATGATATCAACGCAATAAAGAAAAAATAAAAGAATATCAACAAAGACCTGAAGTGAAAGCAAAAAAGAAAGAATATGCTCAAAGACCTGAAGTGAAGGCAAGAAGGAGAAAATATGATCAAGAGTGATATCAAAAAAATAAAGAAAAAATGAAAGAATATGCTCAAAGGCCAGAAGTGAAGGCAAGAAAGCAAAAATATGAGCAAAAATCCGAGGTAAAAGCAAAAAGGAAAATATATAATCAAAAATGATATCAAAAAACTAAAAAAACAAAACGAGAATTACAATTTAATAATAATTATCAAAAAGAAGTAATGGTAAATGCAATCAACAAATTAGCTGATCAATATCCTCCTGCTGCACATGTTTTAAGTGAAAATCAAAAAATTTGAAAATCTTATTTATAAAATAAAAATAAATTAAAAAAATGAATTGATAAAAAATAAATCTAATTCTTTTTCATGTAAATCATATATAACAATTTTCTTTTCACTTAAAATAAAATTAAGTTGTGATATATAATTTTTATCAATTAATTTAATTAAAATACTATCAGTATCTTTATTATATTTAAATTGAAAATTATATAAACTTAAAAGTGATGATGCTACAAGATTATTGCTTGTTTTTAAAACAAAAATTTTACCAACCCCAAATTTATCAATTGGTCCAGTATAAATTAATTTACCATATTCAATAATAGTACAATTATCAATAATATCTTTTGTTTCATCAATCATATGAGTTGTTAATAAAATAGTTTTTCCTTCTTTTTTTAAATCTTGTAAAACAGAAGTAAAAAATTTTCTTGATTCTGAATCTAAATTAGCTCCTGGTTCATCTAAAATAACTAGGTTTGGATCATGTGCTAGGGCAACAATTAACATAATTCTATTTTTCATTCCTGAAGAAAATGAATTTAAAGATTTATTACGTGATTCTCATAAACCAAAATTTTTTAATAATCTTTCTAAATTTATTAGTAATTTACTTTCTGAAATTATTGTTGTTTTACCTAAAAATTTCAAAAAATTATAAGCACTTAATCCTTGAGGAAAATTTTCTATATTCAAAGAATAACCTAAACTATTTTTTGAAAAAGTTGTTCCCGCTTTATAGCCATTAATGGTAATTAATCCTTCGTAATTACTTTTTGGAATAGCACCAATAATTGATTTCAACAGTACTGATTTACCACTTCCTGAACGGCCAACTAAAGCATGAATAGTTCCTTCAAATACAGTAAAGCTAATATTATTCATGTGAAATTTCTTAAATTTTTTACTATAGTTTTGAACATTAATTAAAATTTTATTTTTATCATTTGTTGACATAAATACTCTCCTAACTAACTTATCCAATATTCTTTTTTAAGAAAAAACAAAATGATAAGAAAAATAAAACAATACACAACACACCGTAAAATAAACTAACAATCAAATTATTTTGTATGCTTGTAGTATTATTAACATCAATTTTATATTCGCTATTTAAATGAAAAGTAAAATCAGGATAACTAAATAAAGTATTTTTTTGAACATTAAAATCAATACTTGATAAAGCTAATGGTTTAAATCAAAAATTACCATAACATCCCATATAATTTGTTCACATTTGGTTTCAGTGCTCAATAAAATTAAAATAGTTAATCAAAGTATATAAATTCATATTATTTTTAAATGCAATAAAATTTTCATCATTTAAAACTTTTTCTGATTTAACTTGATAATAAATTCATATTTGATTATAAATGTAATCTTCCACAGTTCTTAATAAAATATAAATTGGATTAAAAAAAAGATTATCATATTTGTTACGTAATGGACTGCTAAATTTAACATAATATCCACCATCTTTAAAAGCTCTTGTTCAATCATCACTAGTTAATGTTTTTTTATTACTACCTTCCTCAACATAAGATTTAGCAAGATCATATTCTAACAAATCGGGTATTTTTGATTTTTGTAAATAACAAAAATTATTAATTTCAAATTCATTATTATAATCTTCATATAATTGTAATAAATCTTTTTGAGTATCTTTATTAGATTCTTGAATCTTTTGTTTTAATTCTTTTAAATTAATAAAGTATTTATTAAAAACTAAAACTATTTTAACTGTTTTGCCATTAAAATCATTATGTCCATTTCAAACATCAATTTTACCTTCCATTTCACCACTATTAAATGAACTATTTAAAAGAAATCCTTCTTTTTTATAAAAATCTTGTCTTTTACTAATAACTTCTTTTTTATTAATATCTTGTAATTCATCAATTGTTAAACTATTATAAAAATCAGCAATATCTTTAGTTAAATTAGGATAACGAATTAATCCCATTTTATAATATTTATTAAATAACATTGCTTCTTTAATTTGTTTAACCAAATAAGGTCCAACACCTTCTTTAAAAGAAATTGGTAAATTTTCTGTTTTATTTAATATCAAAGAAGAAGGTAAACCACCCAAAAGGAATAAACTACAAAAAATAACAAATATTAAAAAAACCTTTTCTGATGAAAAAAACGCTAACATAGCTACAGATCCATTAGTTACTAAAATTGAGAAAAAAAGTAAAAAAAGAAATAATTTTAAAATAATTAAAATATAAAATTTAATATATATTATTTTTAGAATTACCCCTATGATGCCTCCAAAAACTAATAAAGTAATAATATTAGATACTATAAAAAATAATGAAGATAAAAATAACACGAAATATTGTGAAAGGATAATTACTTTTCTTGAATATGGCCTTGTTAGTATTAGAAGAAAAGAATTATCTTCAAATTGTGTACCAAATAACTTAATAGAATTCATTAAAGCAAAAATAAAAAGAAAAATGCTATACAAAATCATAATATAATATTGAAAAATAATGAAAAAAGTATTTGAACTTAATTTCAAAGTAAAAAAAACAATCGCTATTGTTAAAGATATAAATATTGATAAAATAAATAAAAAAACTGTAATAAAAGAATAATAAACCTTAATAAAAATAAACTCTAATAATTTACCTAAATTTGCTTTTTCAACCATACTTCTCTTAAATAACCTCTCAATGTATTAGTTTATAATATTTTTATTTAAAAAAACAATTTTATTAATTTAGAAACAACAATATATACTAGCAATTATATAATCAATATTAAGCATAATATGAAAAATTTCTTAGTAGAATTTTACTATGTTTTATATAATAAATCTTGTTTTAATAGTATTAAATACAGTAAATGTTAAATTTTAAAACTAGTTATTATTTTAAAAATAAAATAAGTAAAAACATAAAAAAAACTTATAAAAAATCACTAAATATTATATTATTGGTGTTTATTATAAAACTTTAAAACATAATATAAAAAACAATTTTAGAATAATATAAAATGAAGTAAATATATTCAACAATTTAAATATGTCTTTAATTTATTAAATTAAAAACATATTTTATCCAACTTTGATTTTAATAATATTATGTTTTAAAACAAAAAATAATCATTTTTTATTACTAATTTCAATAATAGTTGTATTGAATATATTTAAATATATAAAAAGATTTATTTAAGGGGGTATAAATTATGAAAAAATTATTAAGTATTTTGGGGGCAATAATTTTAAGTACTACTGCTACTACAAATATTATTGCTTGTGGTGGAAATAATGATGAACCAATACCAGAAGAGCATGGTAAAGAACAAAGTGATACTGATTTATTAAAAATAGCAGAAGAAAAAATTAATAGTTTATTTGGTGAACTAATAAAAGACAAAAAAAATATTTTAAGACCAGATAACTTTGGTAGTTCTGGACAAGAACTATTAACTGAAATTAATAAAATTCTTGATAACCAAGAAATTACTAATCAAGATTTAACTAAACATTTTTATGACATAATTAAAGAAAACATTAGTAATTTTGGTGCTGAACTACGTAAGGATTCTAACTTAAAGTCATTATTTTCTGGTATTAATATTAATGAAATTTTAAAGTTAAATACTGATAAATCAAAAATTACTAAAGCTGAATTTAATGAATGAAAAAATAATAATGCTTTTGGGATGGATGATTATAATAAAGAAAAGTATCACATTGAATCTTGAAATCTTTTAAAATCAAGTTTAAAATTTGATTTAAAATGAAAGGATTTTGATGGTAATACATTAGATCGTGAATTAAGTATAGATTTTTTTGATATAAACTTTATTAATCAAAATGCTAATACTGAAGGTGTAATTGAAAAAGTAGCAAGCAAAATTGAAGATAATTTAAAAGATTATACTGTCGAAACTACTTTAGATTTAAAATGAAATATTTCAAAATGATGAAATAGTAATGAGTTAAAAGAAAAAATTTTAGAAAAGATAAAAACAAAATTGGGAGCTAAATTTATTGCTCGTGATCAAACGAAATTTCATAATTATCAATTGCCAAATAATAATAATAATTGAAGTGTTACTAAAGAAAAACAAAATGATTTTCAAAGTATGGCACAAAAAGTATTTTTAAATCAATCAGGTTCTGATGTTAAATCAATTTTTACTAATAAAGCTAATTCATATGCACAAACCTTTGAAAACAAATTTGAAAATTGAAAATATAGAAGCAAAATTACTTCAGATCTAGATAAAGTAAGTTTGTTCGGAGAATTTGAAATTAATAGTTGAACATATCATAATTTAACATTAAACCCTATTAAAATTCCTGTTGTCATCCGCGATACTATGTCAACACAAAATCGAATTAATAGTACTGCTGATAAATTAGCCAAATTTTGTTCTAAAGATGGTATTTGAAACAATCGCCTTACTATCAGTAAGTTTGAAGGTAACTTTACAATGAAAATGAATAAAAATGATTTTAAAGCTTACGAAAATAATAATTTTAGTGATAGTTTAAGATATTTACAAGATAAAACTACTGATTTAGCAAAAAAGAATGGTTTTTTTCAAAATAATGATTCACTAGAATTAATTAATTGTCATGAATTAGGGCAAAAAGGTCTTAGATGACAAAACACGCAATTAAAATCTAAATTAAAAAATAATAAATATATTATAGATAATTTGTCTTTAGGTACCATTGATATTTGAATGTATTTTAATGGTTATGTTTTATCTTTAGCGTATTCTTTTGCTCCAACTTATGCGGTAATAGAAGGCGATGATAATAATGTTTGAAATTAATATATAATTTAAAAAAAATTATTAAACCTTAAAGATAGATAATACAAAAATTAGTAGTTTTTTAATTGAAAAATTACTAATTTTATATATTAAATATTTTTTTAAAATGAAATCTTTTTTGATTTTAATTTTTAAAATTTAGAATAGATTGCATTTATGATGAACAAAAATAAAAATCGTAAATATGTTCAAATTTAAGGGATGATAAATTATCAATAATGAGAATCAAAAAAATTGAAAATCTTATTTATAAAATAAAAATTATATAAAAAGTATTAACTATAATTAATATGTTGGTAACACAACACATTTATTAATTTTTTAAATTTAAAAACAATTAATTATCAAATAAAATTGACTAAGTAAAATAAAAGGAGTAGTAAGATTTATGAATAATTCAACAGAACAATCAAGAAATGAACCAACACATTTATTAGAACCTGTTTAGAATCTTTTAGAAAATAATGTAAAATTACTATATATTTTAAAATAAGAGGTATATATGCATAAAAATTATCCAAGTCATGTTACTAAAGAACAATTTGAGAACATAAAATCAACTTTAGAAAACAGCAAAAAGAAAACAAAACCAAGAAATTTAGATTTATATGAAGTGTTTTGTGCAGTTTTATATGTATTAAAAAGTGGTTGTCAATGAAGAATGTTACCAAAAAATTTTCCAAAATGACAAACTGTATATTATTATTTCCAAATTTGAAGTAAAAACAATGATAAAGAACCTAGTGTATTGCAATTAATTTTAAAAAAAATTAGTTAAAAAGATTCGTATTAAGAATCATCGAAAAGAAAAAACTAGTTTTTGTATAATTGATTCGCAAAGTGTTAAAAATACAGATACTACTGAAAATAAAGGTTATGATGCTGGTAAAAAGATTTCAGGAATAAAACGTCATATTGCAGTTGATACGCAAGGTTTACCACATGCAATTTACATAACTACAGCAGAAAAAACAGATCGTAATAGTGCTATCATAATGATTAAAAGTGAAAAAGAAAATCTTTCTACAGTTCAAAAAATAATAGTAGATGCTGGCTATACTGGTGAAAAATTTGCTTCTGCAATCAAAACAATCATAAATGCAAATGTTGAAGTTGTAAAACGTAATGAATTACATTCTTTTGTAGTATTGCCAAAAAGATGAGTTGTAGAACGAAGCTTTGCATGATTAGAAAAATGCAGAAGATTATGAAAAAATTGTGAAAGAAAACTAAATACTAGTTTACAAATGGTTGTTCTTTCCTTTATTTCAATTTTATTAAAAAGATTCTAAACAGGTTCTTAGAAGAAAATATGACAAGCACAAGTACAAGTTGTTGACAAAAAGAATTTGGTTGTTGTTGTATTACAATGTTATCATCATTATTACTTTCAACAATGGGCTTCGGTGTTGGTGCAATATATGGTTTATTAAAAAACAATGATGCTAGTAATGTCAATAGTGTCGGTATAGGACTTTTCTTATTAGGAGCTATAACAGGACTTAGATGTGGAGTTGCAATTAATGACTGGTTAATAAAAAGAAATAATAATGAGCATTGGAATGGGGTGGTTAGCCCTAATTACTGGACCATATTTTGATAGATATTTCTAAATTTTTATTTGTAATATTGGTGGTTTTAAAAATTTAGAATGTATTCTTTCATAATTATAAAACATAACATATTGATTTACATCATTAATAGCTTCATTGATTGTTAAATATTGATTTGAGTCTTTAGGCAATCATTCTTGAGATAAATGTGAAAATCAATTTTCAGATATGACATTACCGCCAATATCATATGGTTGTTTTTTGCTTAAAATTATTTGTTTGTTTTTTGCTCATTTTGTAATTTCTTGACAATAAAATTCGTTGGCGTTATCTGAATGTAAAATAACGTTTTTTATTTGATTTCAAGAAAATTGGTTGTTTATTTTTTCAAGTGCAGGAAGAATTAAATCTTGATATGATTTATTTGAAAATGTATTATAACTAACAACATTATTTGAATAAAAATCAATAATTACAAAAAGATATAGTCAACCTTCTTTGGTGTTTATTTGTTTAGTATCCATTGATCAAATTTGATTTGAAGCGGTTGTACTTTTGTAATCTTTGTTTACTTTATCCATTGTAGGTATTCACTTATTTGGATTTTTTTTGTTTTTAGGATAGTTATTTTTAGTTTGTTTTAATCCTTGAATATTGTGTTTTTTCATAATTTTTCGCATTTGTTTTGTTGATAATTCTATATTTAAAATGATATTTTTCTCTTGTTTTAATCACTCTTTAAAAGCTGAAAAAATTCTTAAATATCCATAAATTCTACCTTTTCTTGTAGAATGAAATTCGATTAAAAGTTGGCATAATTCTTGATATTTATGATTGCAATTAATAATATGATTTTTTTCTTTTTTAATAAGTTTTTGTTTATTTTTTAAAAAGTAATATGTTGATCTGTTTAATTGAAGATATTGACATAAGTTTCTAATTGAATATTGATTTTTGCAATCATCGATAATTTTAATTTTTTCTTTGATATTTAATTTGTTAATTATTAATGCTATTTGTTTAATTTTATCCATTAATAAAAATCCTTTCAGGTCAAAATTAGTGTTCATTATATAACACAATTGTTTTTAGAATACATTCAGATTTTTTAAATTAATGGTCTAGTAAAAAGGGCTAAGTGGCCCCCCTCCAAATTTATTATTAAAAATAAATATAAAGTATGTAAAATTTATATAAATAAGTCAAAGTTAATAGTAAATAATTTATTTTTTTTGTTTTTTAAAATCATTCAAAAATTAGAATTTCAAATAAATGATCTAGCAAAAGATATAAATAAGAACGTAAATGCGACTAAAAATAAAATTAAAATTCCTCATCATTACATTTTAGGAATAACAAAAGAAAATAACTTTGAAAATAATAACAAACCAAATATTACTATTAATAAAATTAATTGTCATAAATCCTTTTTATCTATATTCTTTATTATTTTTTTAATAAACTGTTTAATTAATTTGCAATAAATTGATTGTTTGATATTAAACTAAGATTTCTTGTATAATTATAAATAAGTATTATTAGTAGGTGGTTTTTATGTTTCGACGTTTTCTATTATTCACTATAATTTTGCCAACAATAACTACTATTAGTAGTAGTATTTATGCTTGTACTTGGAATTTACAGCCAACAGTTTTATTAATAACAAGTTATCAACAAGCACAAAATCAAAACATTTATGACCGACTTGTTTATCAAAAGTTACAAACTTTTTATGGTAAAGATCATGTAGTAACATTGTTTAGTTCTCAAGATGATAATTATTATGCATTAATGTTGAGAAACTTTTTATCTACATATAATATCAAAAAAGTTTATATTTTAAATCCTAGTTTTCAAAAGTATATTCCACATCATAGTGAAACTAGTAGTTATTCTACTAAAAACTTAATTAGAGTATTACAACAATTTCAGAATGTTAAATTTTATTTTTTTAATAATATTATTGCTGATACGGTTAAAGTCACTAATAATATTTATGATATTAGATATAATACTGATAACGTAACTAGTAGCCATTTAAATTATGGCAGTAAAATTGCTGAACATTTTCAACAAAATGTTCAGGATGGAATAATAAATAAAAAATATAACTTTGATGTTGATGACAACGGTAAATTGATAGTTAGAATTGGTATTATTAATAATATTGGTATTGATTATGATCAAACTATTTTGAATCAATTTGCTGAGATAATTAATGGTATTGATAATCCAAAAATTACATATAAAATTATTTATGCTAATCCTCATGATAGTTTTGTAACAAGTAATATTTATAGTGCTGATAGTGTTGCCGGTGTTGGTCAGATTGCCCAATCATTATATGAAACACATGGTGTTAATTTTATTATTAATACTAATTATTGATATAACAGTATTATTGCTTATACTGCTAGGTTAATATCTTCACGTCCAACTTATAGTAAAACTATTAGTTTTATTGGATCTAATGTCATTAATAATAATGATTATGTTTATGATGATATTAATTATTTAGCTTTTGGTTTTATGCCTGGTTTGGAAATTTTTGATGAGACATTTAACGAAGAAATTAATCCTAATTTTAAAATTATACCTAGTGCTTCAGAAAGTAAAATCCAAACTTATGGTGTTAATAACATTGATTTTACTAATCAGTATGGAGATATATAATTATGGAAAAAACAATATTGAAGTTACAAAAAATTAGTAAATATTATGATACTCGTGTTATATTTGAAAATGTTAATTTAGAAATAACACAAGAAATTCATGCCATTGTTGGTAATAATAGCGTTGGTAAATCAACGTTAATTAGAATGCTTGCTGGTTTTGAACAACCTTCTAAAGGAAAAATTGTTATTAATAGTTTAAGAAAAGGATGTTATTTTCCTCGTGATCCTAGTGAAATGCTTTATTTTAGAATGGCTTATGCTGGTCAAGATGATTTTTTCTTAGACAATCTTACTGTTAAACAAAATATTATACTTGGTAATGAACCAACTATTGCCAAAATTTTTCCTAATTGAAAAGAAGCTGAATTTAAAATTAATAATTTAATGGAAAAATATAAAATTAAACTTAATTTAAATAAGAGAGTATCAACACTTGCGATTGAAGAATTAAAAAAATTATCTTTGCTTCGTGCTTTATTCAAAGAACCTAAAATATTATTGTTAGATGAACCAACTGTTGGTTTATCTGATAGTCAAAAAGTAGAGTTTTGAATGATTTTTAAAACATTTCGTAATGAAGAAATAACGGTCCTTTTCACAACTAGAGATGAAGAATTTGCTAAAATGGTTGCTAATCGAGTATCTTGAATTGAAAACTTAAATATTGGTAAAACAAAAGTAATGAAATTAGAAGAAAATACTAAATTATTTACAACTAATTATTGAGGTAAGATTTTTAATTATAAAAAGCCAAAATCGATAAATTCAGTACCAATGCTTTATATTGATAATCTTTCTTTGAATAAACCTAATATTTCAAATTTTCATAAAATTGAATTTGCAATTCGCCCTGGTGAAATATATGGTATTTATGATTATGAAAACCTTTATAGCGAGGTTTTACTTGAAAGTATAGTACGTATGATTAAAACGCAAACAGGACGCATTTTTTTTCAAGAACAAGAAGTAACGTATTTTAAACCGCAAGAAATTAGTAATTTAGGAATTGATTGAATATCTGGACATTATAGTAATACTGCTATAATTCCTGACGCCACTTTATTTGAAAATTTTACCTTTTGAAATTATAATAAAGAAAAATATGTAACTAAATCCGGAGTTGTCAAAACAGCCGTTGTTAATAAAAAAGTACGAGAAATTATTAAAAAATATCAAATATTTAACGATAATAATATTTTTATTAAAATTAATAAATTATCAAAAGGAGAAATGCAGAAATTTGTATTAGCAAGAAGTATTGAAGAGCAACCACAATTATTAATTTTATCTAATCCATTTTCTGATTTAGATGAAAATTCTTCATTATTAATTATTAAAAAGATAATAGAGTTACGCGAAAGTGGCTCAAGCATTTTAATTATTGATACTGATCCGTACTTATTACAATTATTGTGTCAACGAGTAGCAGTTATTTATCACAAACAATTTGTTTGTAAATTGGAAAATAAAGATGTTAAAGTTGAAATAATGAACAATCCAGCACTATGACATGATTATCCTATTACAAATGAAATAATTGTTAAAACTGATAAAATGTATCAATTACCACAAACAAAGTGAAGTTTGAAAAAGAAAAAAATAATTAGAACAATTAATTATTTGAAAAGACCATTTGTCAAAATTACTAGTTGAATTAATAAAAAAATGGAAAATATTAGGTCAAGGTTGGGTTAAAATATGTTGGAAAATATTAAAAAATGAAATTTTTGATTAGTGGGTGCATTATTATTACTAATAACTCTATTTTTTGTTAGTTTATTAATGCTATGTTTACAAGTTAATCCATTATCATTTTGGAAAACTATTTTTATTAATCCTTTAACTAATTTAGTAAGTTTTAGTAATTTAATTGAAACATATAGTATATTAATATTAACAGGATTAGCAGTAGCTATTACTTTTAAGTATCGTATTTATAACTTTGGAGTTAGTGGTCAAATGTTATTTAGTGCTATGGTAACATATGTATTGGCAGTAGCTATTTATAAGAGTGGTGGTCATAGTCAATGAATTACTCCTTTTCTTTTATTAATTGCAGTTTTAATTGGTGGTTTAGCCGGTTTAATTATTGCAATTTTAAAAACTTATTTTAAAATTCATGAAATTATTAGCACTATTTTATTTAATTTTATTGCTTGAGAAGGATATAAAGGTTTAATAGCCAGTAATGTTTATCATAACTTAAACATTCCAACACAAATTACTAATATTAGATTTTCATTAATTAGTGGACCTTTTAGCATTAGTAATTTATTTTCTGCTGGTATTATTATTGCTATTATTGTCTTATTAATCGCAATTATTATTTTTAATAATCGCACTCTTGGTTTTAAATTAAACGCAATTGCTAAAAACCCCGTTGCTGCAAAATATGCCAGATTAAATCCTCAATATCAGGGTTTAATAATTTTACCAATTTCAGGAGCGATAGCAGGAATTGCTGGTTATCTTTATTTTTTAGGAGTTAATAATAATTTACCTTCGCTTTCTGCTCCAATTCAAGAAGGATTTTATGGGATAGTAGTAGCTGCTTTAGCGGGATATACACCAGGAGTTATTTTATTTTCATCATTTTTTATGAGTTTATTTATTAGTCCTATTGAAAATAATGCTTTTATGTATTTGAAAAATCCAGAAATTGCAATAATAGTATTATCAATAACCATTTACATTATTGGTATTTATCCTTTTATTTGGCATTACTTAACTCATTCTATTGCTATTAAAGAATATTTAATAAGACTAAAAAAGAAGCTAATATGAAAAAAAGAATTAATTAAGGATGAACAACAAAATGTTAAAATTGTTAATGTTGAATCAAAATCTTCAAAAATTTTTAAAAAAAATAAAATATTTAAAAGGAAAAGGAGAAAAAAATAATTATGTTACTCTCATTTTCAACAATTTTAGTTAATACATTATTATTTGCTTGTCCATTATTATTGTTATGTACAGGTGGAATTTTAAATACTAGAGCAGGGATTGTTAATTTTGGTTTTGATGGTATTATGTGTACTGGTGCTGCTACATATTGTATAATTGTTTCACAATTAAAAAATAATTTTGGTGGTGGAGTTGCAATTTTGGCATTTTTTATCACTATTATCATCGGAATTGTATTTGGTTTAATTCATAGTTTAGCAACCTTATTGTTTAGAACAAATCAATTTTTAGTATCAATGGTTATTAATTATTTTGGTTATGGATTAGCAGTAATTTTACCATTAACATTTACTGGAGAAATAAATTATTCATTAGCAAGTATTTATATTTATCAATTTTCTTGAATTGCAATTTTGGTAACCTTTTTAGCAATTTATATTTTTGCAGCTATTTTGTTTTTAACTAAGCTTGGATTATACATTAGAGGAATTGGTGAGAATCCAACTGCAGTGGCTTTAAATTATATTCATGTTCGTCGTTCTCGATTTTATATTTCGCTATTTTCTAGTTCTTTAGCTTGTTTTTCAGGTGCTTTATTTGTTTATGTACTTCCAAGTACTTTTATTTATAGTAATAATTTTGCTGGTATTGGATTTTTAGCAATTGCTTTATGAATGATGGCACATAGTAGATTTTTTTTAACTTCTATTATTTGTTTTATTTTTTCTTTTTTATATCAGTATATTAATGCTTCACAAACATTTATAGTTATTAGTAATAATATTCCAAGTTGATTATGAGGAATGTTTCCATATTTAATAGCATTAGTATCATTAATGATTTTTCGTCCTAATACAGAATTGCTAAAAAGTTGAGCGCAACCTTATGTTAAAGCAGGTAGAAAATGACTATGCTAGCAATATTTTAAAACCTTTATCAAGTTTAATAAATATAATGTTTTAAATGTTTTTTAATAAATTCAGTTTTTATTTTTATTCTGTATAATAAATTTATTAAGCAATGAAAAAGGGGAATTTTAAATTATGGTAAAAAACTTAAATGACAGTTTTGAGAAATTGATTGAAGAGAACAATGACTGGAATGGCAACACTTTTTAGGACTATTTTTTGGTAGACATTTGTTGTTGATATTTAACTGGAGTTAAGTAGTTTAAAGTGCTGTGAATTCTTATATTGTTATATCAATTGATGTAATCAAATAATTCTAATTTTAATTGGATTAATGATGTAAAATTTTTATCATTAATAAATTCGGTTTTAAAAGTTTTAAAAGTTGCTTCAGCAACAGCATTATCATAAGGACAACCTTTTTTACTTAAAGAACGGTTAATGTTGAATGCTAGTAAAAGTTTATCAATAATTTTATTGTTAAATTCATTACCGCGATCACTATGAAATATTTGAATATCTTTTAAACAGCGATTTGATTGCATAAATGCTTGATGTACTAATGATGCATCTTTTTTAACTCCAACACTATGTCCGATAATTTCGCGGTTAAATAGGTCTATTAATAGGCAAATATAGTTTCACCTACCATTAACTTGTACATAAGTTAAATCACTAACAATAACTTCATTTTTAATCCTATTCTTAAATTTTCTATTAACAAGATTAGTTATTTGACTATCGTTAACTTTGTTATTATGATTTTTGAATGATAATTTAGTATATTTTGATATTAAATTATGTTCATTCATAATTTTTTTAATTTTTCTGCGCGATAAATAAATTTCTTGGTTTTCTAGAATTTTTTTTAATCTTCTAGTACCATAAACTTCTTTATTTTCTTTAAAAGCACTAATAACAGCTTCATCATAAATATTATTTTTGATTTTATTTTCTTTTTTCTTTAAATTAAAATAATATGTTGATTTAGATATTTTTAAAAAACGACACATTGTGCGAATTTTATATTTAGCTTTATTTTTGACAATAATTTCTATTTTCTGCCTATTATTAGTGCTGCTTGCTTTAAAATATCATTTTCCATTCGTAATTGCTTTAATTCTTTTCTTAATTTAATTAATTCATTTTCTTCAAAAGAACGATTATCTTTAGTTTTAAAACTTCCTGAATTACTAAATTGCTTAATTCAATTGTAAGTGGCCCCATCCATTTATTAAATAAAACCTTTGATAATTCTTGTGATTTTAGAAAATTTTGATATATTTTTTCAAGTTTGTTTTTATGTTCTTGGATAGGATTTGTTCAATTATTAATTTGTATACTGATTAGGTTTAATGAATTATTATTAATAGATTTTGTTAGTTCGTTTGAAAAATTAAGTAAAATTTTCATTTTTTTTATTTTTCCTTTCAATGATATAAATTAAAACATAAAAACTCATTTACTTTAAATTAAGCAATGAGTTAAAAAACTTTTATAATTTTTTAATAATTATTATTATATGTGTTAATTATATTTGAGTTTAAAGAAAATACAACGAAAATGATATTTTAAAGG
The DNA here is from genome assembly GCF_964019495.1 of Spiroplasma endosymbiont of Dasysyrphus albostriatus. Classification (NCBI taxonomy): domain Bacteria; kingdom Bacillati; phylum Mycoplasmatota; class Mollicutes; order Entomoplasmatales; family Spiroplasmataceae; genus Spiroplasma; species Spiroplasma endosymbiont of Dasysyrphus albostriatus. Next base: position 445,235 of record NZ_OZ026447.1, read on the forward strand.
TTTTAAATTATTTTTAGTAATATTTAATTTTGAAGGATAGTAGTTATGTGATAAAATTTCAAACATATACTAAAAAAACATTATAATTAAATATAATTTAATTATTTAAAACATTATATTTATAGTCTACTTTAAATAAAGTATTTTATTAAATGATTGATTTAGGAGTAAGCAATGAATAAAAATTGAGCTATAGGTTTAACTAATTTAACTTTAACCCCAATAATGGAACAACAATTAAGTCAGTATTATAAAATTTTAATTGCTGAAAATAAAAAATATAACTTAACAACGATCATTGAAGAAATGGAAGTTTATTATAAACATTTCTATGATTCTCTTTTAATTAGTAATAATATCATTTTGGAGGATCAAAATATTTGTGATGTTGGTAGTGGTGCTGGTATACCAGGAATAATTTTAAAAATTTGTTTTCCCAAATTACAATTAACTATTATTGAATCGAATACAAAGAAATGTCAATTTCTAAAAACAGTAATTACTGAACTAAACTTAGAAAACGTTTATATAATTAATCAAAGAGTAGAAACATTTGCTCATCAATATCGTGAAACATTTGATATTGTAACAGCAAGAGCATTAGCACCGTTAAATATTTTAAGTGAATTATGTTTAGGATTAGTTAAAGTTGAAGGATTATTTATTGCTTATAAGGGTCTTAAAGTTGAAGAAGAACTTGCGTTGGCACAAAATAGTATTAACACAATGGGTGCAAAGTTAATTAATCAATTTACTGTTCAATTACCAAACAACTATGGTCAAAGAACAATCCTTCATTTTCAAAAATATAAATTATGTGCTTTAAAATATCCAAGACCTTATCAACAAATTAAAAGTAAACCTTTGTAAATAATATTAATTAAAATTAGTGTTAAACTTAATTAGTAGGATAAAATATTAGTCTATTAATTTAGAAAGGTAATTATTATGGGCAAAATTATTGCAATTGCTAATCAAAAAGGTGGAGTTGGAAAAACAACTACTGCTACTAATCTTGCTGCAGGTTTAGGTATAAAAAATAAAAAAGTGTTACTTATTGATTTGGATCCACAAGGTAGTGCTACTATTTCAATGGGTTTTGCTGCTGATAAAGTTGAACAAGATATATATGATGTTTTAGTACATGATGTTCCATTGGAAAAAGTAATTAAAACTAAAGTTTGTCAAGGAGTAGATTTATTACCATCAACCATTTCTTTGGCGGGAGCCGAAATATTTTTATTAGAGCAATCTCGTAATAAAAGAAATATTTTATTAGAAAAATTAGAACCCGTAAAGGAAGTATATGATTTTATTATTATTGACTGTCCACCTAGTTTAGGATTAGTTAATCGTAATGCTTTAGCTTCAGCTAATTCAGTTATTATTCCATTGCAAGCTGAGTTTTATGCATTAGGTGGTTTGGTACAATTATTATCTACTATTCGTTTAGTACAACAATTATTTAATCCCAATTTAGAAATTGAAGGGATTTTATTAACTATGGTTAATATTAGAACAACTTCTTCTGTTGAAGTTATCAAAGAAATTCAAAAAAATTTTAGAGAAAAAGTTTATAAAAATTATATTCCAAGAAATGTAACTCTAAGTGAAGCACCAAGTCATGGTAAAAATATTTTTAGTTATCGGCCACGTTGCAGTGGTGCTATTGCTTATCAAAGTTTAGTGAATGAGGTGTTAAATAATGTCTAATGATAAAAAAAATCGTATTTCTGCTAAAGGCTTAGCATCAATTTTTGGTGAAGGTTTAAATGATTTGATAACTAACATTGAAAGTTCACCAGAAATTGCTAAAACTTTTTCACAAACTATTTCTCTTGCTAAAATTATTCCTAATCCATATCAACCGCGTGTAGTATTTAATGAACAAGAAATTAAAGAACTAAGTGATTCAATTAAAATTCATGGTTTAATTCAACCAATTATTGTTAAAAAAACGATAACAGATGGTGTTTTTCAATTAGTTGCTGGTGAACGTAGAACTAAAGCTGCAAAATTAGCAGGTCTAACAGAGATCTCTGCAGTAACTATTGAAGTAACAGATCAACAATTAATGGAATTTGCTTTGATTGAAAATATTCAACGTGTTGATTTGAATGCTTTTGAAGAAGCACAGGCATATCAAACTTTAATTAGTAAAATGAAATGAACTCAAGAACAACTCTCACAAAAAGTTAATAAATCACGTAGTCACATTGCTAATACTTTACGAATTTTACAATTGCCAGTAGAGATTTTACAAATGCTTCAACGCAATGAATTAACAATGGGTCATGTTAAACCGTTATTAAGTTTAGGCACTAATCTTAATTTAATGGTAACTATTGCTAAAAGGGCATATAGTGAACAATGGAGTGTTCGTAAGGTTGAAGATGTTATTAAGATGCAACAATTAAGTTTAAATCAAAAACAAAATGTTAATAAAAAGTCAGATCTTCATTTAGTAGCATTAGAAAATACTTTATCAAGAACTTTAGATACTAAAGTAAAAATCAATAAAAAACAACTAATCATCAATTATAGTAATCACAAAGAATTAAATCGAATTTTAGAATTTTTAAAATTAATATAAATTTATTTTATGATATTTCTCTAAAAGGAAATATTAATCCTGAATTAGTATAGATAATTAAGTTTGTAATAAAAACAAATAAGATAGACAAACCAATTGCAATTTTACTTATACCTAGTATGATTAATAACTTTTTTGATATATCATGAGGATAAGTTAAAAGTGGATGGGGCCACTTACAATTGAATTAAGCAATTTAGTAATTCAGGAAGTTTTAAAACTAAAGATAATCGTTCTTTTGAAGAAAATGAATTAATTAAATTAAGAAAAGAATTAAAGCAATTACGAATGGAAAATGATATTTTAAAGCAATCAGCACTAATAATAGGCAGAAAATAGAAATTATTGTCAAAAATAAAGCTAAATATAAAATTCGCACAATGTGTCGTTTTTTAAAAATATCTAAATCAACATATTATTTTAATTTAAAGAAAAAAGAAAATAAAATCAAAAATAATATTTATGATGAAGCTGTTATTAGTGCTTTTAAAGAAAATAAAGAAGTTTATGGTACTAGAAGATTAAAAAAAATTCTAGAAAACCAAGAAATTTATTTATCGCGCAGAAAAATTAAAAAAATTATGAATGAACATAATTTAATATCAAAATATACTAAATTATCATTCAAAAATCATAATAACAAAGTTAACGATAGTCAAATAACTAATCTTGTTAATAGAAAATTTAAGAATAGGATTAAAAATGAAGTTATTGTTAGTGATTTAACTTATGTACAAGTTAATGGTAGGTGAAACTATATTTGCCTATTAATAGACCTATTTAACCGCGAAATTATCGGACATAGTGTTGGAGTTAAAAAAGATGCATCATTAGTACATCAAGCATTTATGCAATCAAATCGCTGTTTAAAAGATATTCAAATATTTCATAGTGATCGCGGTAATGAATTTAACAATAAAATTATTGATAAACTTTTACTAGCATTCAACATTAACCGTTCTTTAAGTAAAAAAGGTTGTCCTTATGATAATGCTGTTGCTGAAGCAACTTTTAAAACTTTTAAAACCGAATTTATTAATGATAAAAATTTTACATCATTAATCCAATTAAAATTAGAATTATTTGATTACATCAATTGATATAACAATATAAGAATTCACAGCACTTTAAACTACTTAACTCCAGTTAAATATCAACAACAAATGTCTACCAAAAAATAGTCCTAAAAAGTGTTGCCATTCCAAGATAAAAACTATCAAATTATTAAAAATAAGTTAAAAATATATAGTCGTTATAATAATTTTGATCATTATGAAACAGTATCTTTAAATAAAATTAATAATATTAAAGATATTGACATTGAAAATTGTAAAAAATCTTTAGTAGAATTATCAAAAACAAAATTTAAAAAACTTAGTTGATGACAGAAAATAATAAATAAAATATCTTGAACATGAAAAAAAACAAAAATAGCTATTAAGACAGTTAAAGAAAATAATACAAAAAAATTTTGGAACTTTAATTGCAAATTTAAATGATAATAAAACATCAATAGATGAAATAAGCGTACCTTATCAAAGACAAAGTATACCAGAACTATTACCAACATCTGAGCCTTGAGATGAATGAATAATTGAAAAAAAACCTAAATTATCACGTTCAAATAGTACTGATAGTGCGATAAGTTCACTTTCTTCTGAATTTGAAGAAAATGATTATTCTATTATTGATAACGATAAAATATTAAGAGAACTTAATAGTTATAGTTTTCCACAGTATAGTGATTTAGAAAGCAGTACTGAATCATCTCGTCAAGAATTTAATCATTGTCTTACTAGAACAGCATCTAGTGATAGTGGCATTTGTTCTGGTCAGATTACTCCTAAACCAGTTAGTACAAATCCTTTTGATGATGAAAGCGATGATGAAGAACTTGCTGGTAATACTATTAATGAATCTAATAATTTAGTAAATACTGTACCATTACCATCCAAATCAACTTCAAAATTAAATTTTTCTTAATTGATAATTAATTTTATATTTTTCTTTATAATTTATATGATACGATGTAATCATATAAGTAAAAGAAACAGGTGTATATTATATGTTAACTGCTGGTATCGTTGGTTTACCTAATGTAGGTAAATCAACATTATTTAAAGCCATTACCAATTCACAAGTATTAATTGAAAATTATCCTTTCGCTACTATAAAACCAAATATTGGTAGCGTTCCAGTCAATGATTCAAGAATTTTAAATTTAATAAAAATCTTTAATCCACAAAAAATTGTACCAACAATTTTAGAATTACATGATATTGCCGGACTTGTCAAAGGTGCTAGTAAAGGTGAAGGATTAGGTAATCAATTTCTTGCTAATATTAGAACAGTTGATGCAATATGCGAAGTTATTCGTTGTTTTGATGATATTAATGTTAGTCATGTTGAAAATAAAATTGATCCAATTAATGATTTTGAAATTATTGAATTGGAATTAATGTTAGCTGATCAAGAAGTAATAAGTAAACGAAAAGAAAAAGTTCGTAAAAAATCGCAAATAACTAGAGATAAACAAGGTATTGCTGAGGTAGCTTTATTAGAAAAAATTAATAATGAATTAAACAATGGTATTGCTATTCGTAATCAAAAGTTAAGTTCAGAAGAATTACTAATGATTAAACCTTATAATTTTTTAACTGCTAAACCAATAATTGTTATTGCTAATATTAATGAAAAAGATTTAATAACTAAAACCAATAAATATGTTGAACAATTACAACAATATATGAGCAAAAAAAATATTACTGTAATTGTTGTTTGTGCTAAGACAGAATGTGAACTTTCTGAATTAGAAGCAGAAGAAAAAAAAGAAATGTTTAAAGAGTTAAATATTTTTGAATCAGGAATTGATCAAATTGTATTAGCAACTTATAAACTATTAAATTTAGGTACTTATTTTACTGTTGGACCCAAAGAAGTTCATGCTTGAACTTTTATTAAAGGAATGAAAGCACCAGAGTGTGCTGGTATCATTCATACAGATTTCATGAAAGGTTTTATTAGACTTAAAGTTTATAATTATCAAGATATAGAATTATTGGGTAGTGAAAAAAATGTTCAGGAAAAGGGAAAAATGAGAGTTGAAGGTAAAAATTATATAGTTGAAGATGGTGATATTTGTCATTTCCTTTTTAATGTTTAGTTTTAAGATAATATTAATTATAAAAAGGTTATAGTTTTGTTATAATTAATTTGAAAATATACTAGCAAGAAAGGAAAAAATTATTATGTTAAAAAGTAATTTACAAAATCCTGATTCTGACATTCAAGAAAACAATTATGTTCCAAATAAAAAAACTAAAAAGTTTGATGTTCTTAATAAAATAAAAGTTTCAAGGGCTTTACTTTTTTGATCACCAATTGTGCAAATTATTGGTAGTATTGCTTTTTTAATACTATTAATAGTTAATGCATTTGTTGGGCAAAAAATGGGGTTTGAATTTAGTAAACTGCAATTAGCTTTATCATTATCATATGTTGGAATTGCAATTTTAGTCAGTATTATTTGTTTTATGATACCAGCAAAGAAACTTAAAAAGAAATCTTCATTTAGAATTACTGCTATTTCAACATTAATATTATCAACATTAATGTTAAGTGGTAGTCTAGTTTTTTGATCAATACCAGTATTACTATTTTTTTCATTAATATCATTAATTGTATGAATATGTGAAGTAATAGCAGCGATTATTTTAATTTTAGTAGTTGAAGAATTGCCTAATGAAAAATAAAGTAGGTGAAAATAATGAAAATTAAAGATTTAGATAATATTAAAAACAAAGAAACATATTTTATTCCATATGAACAAAAGACTAAAAATGCATATTTTGTTTATTTGGCAATATCAATAGTTCTTTTTTTATCAGTTTTTATTTTTTCTTTATTTGCTACTATTAATGTATCAAAATATAAATTATATAATGTAAAACTTACTGATTTTAATTATCCTATTTTGAATTTATTTTATGCTCCAATTGTTTGTTTAATTGCAATTATTGTAAGTATGATTTTATTAATATTTGCTCCTAGAGTAAGTATTGTCTCTTCAAAGTATAGCAGTAGAATGTTTTATACTGCTTTTTGATTATTAATTCTTAGTGTAATGTTAAGTTCAGAAGTACAATTAACTTATATTTCACAATCTGGAATATTGTATAATGAAAATTATCATTGAATTAATCCAATTATTGCAAGAATATTTATTATTTTTAGTCTTTTTTTAATTTTGATTACACAACTATTTTTTTGAATTATGCGTAGAAAGTTTACATTTATGAACTCAGATTATGAAATTTATACTACTAGAAGTATGGAAAAAAAACAAAGACGAATTAGAAAACAAGAATTAAAAAAAATTAAAAAACAAGAAAAGGAATTTAGTAAAAAAACTTTGAATATTAAATAAAGGGGGGCAGATTTATGAGAATTCGTAATTGGTGGTTTATTAGTTTTTATTTATTATTAAGCACATTTATTATTTATGAATTATTTTTTTTAATTGCTTTGTCAAAAAATACAGCTTTAAAAGATTTATATTATTATGGTTTTCAAATTGCAGAACCTTCACCAAGTTTTAATCCTTCAAGTTATACTGCAATTTATTATTTACAAGTAATAGGTTTATTTGTAAGCAGTTTCGGTTTGATTAGTTGTATTTTTACGGCAAGAGTTTTTCTTGAAAAATCTCCTCGTTTTAAATTTGTATTTTTAGTTGTAAACTTTATAATTTTTGTTGTTGGATTTTTGATAAGTTTTTCTGGTCAATTGCTTTATTGTGAATGAAGTAATGATAGTGCACAAATAATACCTAATAGAGGAGGAACGATTGAAGTACCAAGCTTTTATTATAGAAATTGAGTTTCTTCAACTATTGTTTGATCAATTTTTGGTTTTTATTTTGCATTACTTGTTGCAGCAGTTATTTTATTACTTAAATTAAATTTAATTAATGTTCAAACATATCACTTTTATCGTCAACGTATTGAAGCAGCAATTGATTTTGAACCAGAATTAAAACAACCATTACCAAGTTCTAATGAATTTGATCCAAATGATACACAGACTATTACAATTTTTCTTGATGAAGAAGTAAATGAAAAATTACAATCAAAAACTAATCGTAAAAAAGCATTGAAATCCTCTAAAAATAATAAAAAAAAATTAAATTCTAAAAATAAGACTAATAAAGTAGAAAAAAAAGTTAATAAGATTAAAAAATCTTAAATTAAATAAAGATGGTGAAAATATGAAAATTCGTGTACGATATGCACCTAGTCCTACTGGGTATTTACATATTGGTGGTGCTAGAACAGCATTATTTAATTATTTATTTGCAAAAAATAACAAAGGAGATTTTATAGTTAGAATTGAAGATACTGATTTAGAACGTAATATTGAAGATGGAATTAGTTCACAATTAGATAATTTACGTTGAATGGGAATAATTCCTGATGAAACTATTGATTTACCAGGTAAATATGGTCCTTATAAACAAACTGAACGTTTAAATATATATATTCAACATGCATTAATACTAATAAAAGAAAAAAAAGCATATTATTGTTTTTGTACACCTCAATATCTAGAAGAAATGCGTAAGAAACAAGCAGATAAAAATATTTTAGCTTTCCAGTATGATGGAACATGTTCAAAATTAGAGCAGTCTGTAATTGAAGAAAATTTACAAAATAAAATTTCATATGCTATTAGAGTTAAAATACCCACTAATAAAAGTTATAAAATTAAAGATTTAGTTCGTGGTAATGTTGAATTTAATTCACTAGACTTAGGAGATTATATTATTATTAAATCAAATGGAGTGGCTACTTATAATTTTGCTGTTGTTATTGATGATCATTTAATGGAAATAAGTCATGTTTTTCGTGGTGAAGAACATTTGTCAAATACACCAAAACAATTAGTTATTTATGAATATTTTAATTGGAAAATTCCAATTTTTGCCCACTTAACATTAATTGTTAATAATAAACGTAAAAAATTATCAAAACGTGATGGTAGCATTATCCAATTTATTCATCAATATCGTAAAGAAGGATATTTGCCAGAAGCAATTTTTAATTTTATTGCTTTATTAGGATGAAGTTCGCATGAAGAAAAAGAAATTTACACTAAAGAACAATTAATTAAATTATTTACCCCAAAATATTTAAGTAAAGCACCAAGTATGTTTGATCCAGAAAAATTAGTGTGAATGAATAATTATTATATTAAAAGATTAAATGTTGAACAATACTTAGATTTAGTTACACCTTTTATTAAAGAAAAATATAATTGAAATAGCAAAACTATTGAATGATGAAAAGAAGTATTATTAATTTATCAATCACAGTTAGAATATGGTAGTCAAATTAATGAATTGGTAAGTTTATTTTTTAAAAATAATTTTAAGGTAGATATAGAAGCAAAGACTTTTTTGAATGATAATGAATGTAACTTAGTTTGTACAGCATTTATTAAAAAGATTATTGATTGTAAAAATTGAACTAGTGATAATATTAAAAACATTATTAATGAAGTTAAAAAAGAAACTAATGTTAACGGTAAATTATTATTTATGCCAATTAGAATTATTACAACAGGACAAATGCATGGACCTGATTTAGTTAGCACCATTAAACTATTAGGTTATGATACCATTATTAATAATGTGAAATTAAATTTTAAATATTAAAGAAAAATAAATATTATTACTTATACTAGAAAATATAATATTTGCTTTTGTTATAAATAAAAATTATAAAATTGTTCTTTTTACTCAAAATAATTACTAAAATAGAAGAAAAATTTTATATTATGTTACTATTAAAATAAAAAATTAATAATACCTAAAATTTATAAGATATTAATGAGAGGTTAAAATTTATGTCAAGCAATAATTATAAAGTAACTTTTATTCGTGACGCTATACACAAAAATATTAATATCAGCGAACCTGTTATTCAGGCATTAATATCTTGTAAAGAATTTCAAAGATTAAGATGAATTAATCAACTTGGTGGTGTGCAAATTGCTTTTCCTAATGCAACTCATACTAGATATGTTCATAGTATCGGTGTTTACCATATATTAAATCGTGTTCTTAGTGAAGTTGAAGGCTCTTCTTTATTAACTAAAGAGGAAAAAACAAACATTAAAATTGCTGGTTTATTACATGATTTAGGACACGGTCCTTTTTCACACACTTTTGAAAAAATCATAAACCTTAATGTTAATAAAAAAGAAAATTTTACTCATGAAGATTATACTTGTGCTATTATTAATGATAATAGTACTGAAATTAACATGATTTTAAAACAATTTAATATTAATATTAATGCTATTATTGGTATCCTTAAGAAGGATTATAAAAATTATCCTAAATATCAAATTCAATTGGTATCATCGCAATTAGATTGTGATCGTATTGATTATTTAATGCGTGATGGATATTTTACAGGAGTTGGTTATGGAAGTATTGATATTGATTGAATTATTACGAATATGATAATTGATATTAAAGAGGGTTTAGTTTTTTCATACAAGGCAATTTCTGCTATTGAAAATTATTTAATCACAAGGTTCCATATGTATTCTCAAGTTTATTATCATAAAAGTGGAATTCTTTTTGATCTTAATTTACAAAAATTATTTTCAAGAATAACTGAATTATATTTTGATAAAACTTATTCATTTAAAGTCAATATTCATGATTTTATTGCTATTTTTGAGGGAAAAAGCGTTGAAATACAAACATATTTAAATTGAACAGATGCTACTTTAATTAAGTTAATGCAAGATATTATTAATTTTGAAAAAGATAATGAGTTAGTAAAAATATCAAAAGTAATTTTATTTTGTTTTAACTGAGAAAATGAATTGTTGTTATTAACAAGTCAAAATAACACTAATGTTATTGGCGTTAAACAAGATTTAAAAAATGTACTTTATTATTTTAAAAAAGATCCAATTATTATTAAAACAAAAAACGAAGAATATATTACTTTAGAAAAAATCTCACAAATTTTGCAAGATCCAATTAAAGCACCAAATACAATTTATTTTTTAAAAAAGAAATAGAAATTTAAAAGTATTATAAAATGAGGTAATTATGAAAATTTTAAAATCAATTAATAAAGTTTTTGAGTATCCAAATATTTTAGATTTAACGCCAGGAGATTTTTACTTAAATTCACATGAGTATCATTTAGCAACGCAAGAAGTAATAGTGATATTGGGTGTATTAATTAATAAAGAAAAAATTGAAAATGCTATTAAAACTTTAAATTTTACTTGAATAAATTTTAAAGAAAAAGTAATTGTTTATTTTTCTATTTTTGCCTACCTTATAATAGGTAATGAATATAATGATTTAAAATCAGTTAAAATAAATCAAATTAAATTTAAAGATAATACGTTAAAAATTAAATTTAAAGAAACATTACTTACAATGATTAATAAATTTCCAAGAACTTTGCATTTAACTAATGTTTTGGGTAATGATAATGATCGCGCTAATATGTATGCAGTTAACGCTATTTTAAATATTAAAAAAGGGATTGGATATGATAATTTTCATATTACTCTTTTTTCAGTATATCAATCGTTAGAATTAAAATTAAAGCATTGTTTAAGAAAATATATTCAAGTTGAACCTTCAGCTAGTAAGAAAAAATTTAATTTTCATAATTTAATACGATTGATTAAATTAATTAGTACTACAAGAGTTGAAAGTGAGGAAATGAGTAAAATATTATTAAACTTAAGAGAACGTTTGCGTTATTTTGAACAAATTAATCCTGGCGGTCAAGCAGCAAGATATGAAGCTGAGATAAATCATAATTATTTTCATAATTTAAATTCGTATATAATTAATGAACAAGAATTACTAAGTAATTTTGTCAAGGCTTTAAGTTTATTACAAGAATTATATTTAAAATTAATAGAATTATATAAAGATGATAATACTAAAGTTAAAATGCAAAAAAAAATTGATTTAGAATTAGTTAAAGTTTCAGGAATTAAAATCGAAGATGATCCAAAAAAAATTAATGATAAATTAAGAAATGTGCTTGATAATCAAATTTTTGGTAACTATCAAGAATTAATTGATTTAAATTACAATGATGTTGCTATTTTGGAATTTTTAATCAGAATTGGATTTATACAGTATGTTAATGATACAATTGAACAACTTTTATAAAAAAGTATTTATTTTTACTTTTTTATATGATATAAATTAAATTTATGAGTATAATATTTTAGATATTGAAAGGGGTCTGAACTGTGGACAGTTATGTTATTAATGAACTCACTACTATTATTCTTGATGCAGTAGCATTTGCAAATTATGAAATAGAATTGAATCAGGTTGTTATTGAAATTAATAAAAATAATGACTTAGGTGATTATTCTACATCAATAGCAATGATATTAGCAAAAAAATATAAACAAAAACCATTAGACATTGCTGAAATTATAGTTAAAAATATTCATCAGAAACACCCATTAATTAAAAAAATTGATTATATTACTCCTGGTTTTATTAATATTAATATTAATGTTGAAGTATTTAGTTTGTTATTAATGAAAATTATTAATGAGAAATCATTATATGGTCAATCTAATAAAAAAAATATTACTTATAATATTGAATTTATTAGTGCTAATCCAACCGGACTTTTACATTTAGGACATGCACGAAATGCGGCTATTGGTGATAGTTTAGCTAATATATTAGAACATAGAGGATATAATATAGTTAGAGAATACTATATTAATGATGCTGGTAATCAAATTAATGTTTTGGCCAATTCAATTTTCATAAATTATCAAAATCTTTGTGGCAATGCTGTTGAATTACCAAAAGAAAGTTATCGTGGTTCTGAAATTTTAGCTGCTGCACAATCATTTTTGAAATTAAATGGTAATAAATTTGCAAATAAACCTTTTGATGAAACTTCTTCTTTAATTTTTAAAGAATTTGGTATTAATTATATGCTTTCAGAAATTAAAAAAGATTTAAAAAAATTTAAAGTTAAAATTAATATTTGATTTTCTGAATCATTTTTATATAAAGAAAATATTATTTCTAATTTAATCAAACAATTTGAAATGCAAGGCAATACTTATCAACTTGATGGTGCTATTTTTTTAAAAACTACTTTATTTGAAGATGATAAAGATCGTGTAATTGTTAAGAAAGACAAAACTTATACATATATGCTTCCTGACTTAGCTTATCATCATATTAAATTTCAACGTAGTGATGTGTTAATTAATATTTGAGGAGCAGATCATTATGGCTATATTCCAAGAATTAAAGCGGGATTATATATGCTTAATAATGATGCCACTAAACTTGATATTTTATGTATGCAAATGGTAAAGGTTATTGATAATGGTAAAGAACAAAAAATGTCAAAAAGAGCAGGAACATCAATAACTTTAAGACATATGATAGATTTAATTGGAAAGGATGCTTTACGTTATTTTTTAGTATCAAGATCAGTTGAATCACATCTTGATATTGATTTAGCACTTGCTAAACAACAATCTAACGAAAATCCTGTTTATTATGCTCAATATGTTCATGCGCGTATAAATCAAATTATAGAGAATTATCCAAAATTTGAAATTGCAAATAGTATTAATTTATTAACAGAACAAAAGGAAAAAGAATTATTGATTACATTAGATGAATATATAATTATTTTGCAAAAAATTGAAAAACAGCATCAACCACATTTGCTTACAAATTATATTCAAAAATTAGCTAAGTTATTTCATTCTTATTATAATAAACATAAAGTTATTAGTGAAGATCAACAATTAACAATTCAACGATTAACATTAGTTTTAGCAATAAAACAAATAATGGCAAATGCTTTAAATTTAATTGGTGTGGATGCGCCTAAAAAGATGTAAAAAATATATTTTTTATTATTTATAATATACAATTTAGAAGGTGATTAAGAAATGCAAAACAAACAAACATTAGTAGAAGTAGCATATAGTTTTTTATGCAAAAAGAAAAAAAGCAGTTTTAATGAAATTTGAACACATGTTAAAAAACAATGTAATATTTCTAAAGAAGATGAAGAAAAAATTGCTGGTGAACTTTATACTGGAATTATTTTAAATACCAATTTTTTCTTAAAAAATGATAAACTTTGATATCCACGTAATGAAGTCTCATTAGAGGAAATTAAAGAACATATGACAAGAGTAGAAATTCCAAGTAATACAAAAGAAGAAATTGATAGTACTGAAACAGTTACAGATAATGATGAAACTATAGATTTAAGTGAAGACGTAGAAGATGAAGATGATGATTTAAATACCATTAGTATTCAACCATTAGAAGATAGTTATCATGATGAATAATAATGATATTATTAATTAATATTTAGGAGAAAACTAATGAATTCAAAGTATATATTTATTACTGGTGGTGTTGTATCATCTTTAGGTAAAGGAATTACAGCAGCATCGCTTGGGCGTATATTAAAGCAAAAAAATATTAAGATTTTTATGCAAAAATTTGACCCTTATATTAATGTTGATCCAGGTACTATGAGTCCTTATCAACATGGTGAAGTATATGTAACTAGTGATGGTGCTGAAACTGATTTAGATTTAGGTCATTATGAACGTTTTATTGATGAAAATCTGACTAGAGACTCCAATATTACTGCCGGAAAAGTATACCAAACTGTTTTAAAAAAGGAACGCGATGGTTTTTATGAAGGGAAAACTGTACAAGTTGTACCACATGTTACTGATGAAATTAAAAAACATATTTTTAATTCCGCAATTAATAGTAAGGCTGATGTTATTATTACCGAAATTGGTGGAACAGTTGGTGATATTGAATCATTAGCTTTTATTGAAGCCATTAGACAAGTTAAAAACGAAAAAGGTCATGAAAATGTTATTGTTATTCATACTACATTAATTCCTTATTTACATTCGGTTGGTGAATTTAAAACGAAACCCAGTCAACATTCAGTAAAAGAAATATTATCATTAGGTATTCAACCTGATATTTTGGTTTGTCGTAGTGAAACTATGCCACCTGATCATATTTTTGATAAATTATCTTTATTTTGTAATATTAAACGCAGGCATGTTTTAGCAATTCCTGATTGTGATAATATTTATAAAGTGCCATTATCTTTAGAACAACAAAAAATTGATGAAGTAGTTTCAGAATTATTAAAATTAAATAAAACTAAACCAGATATGTCAGAATGACATACAATTGTTAAAAAGTTAGATAATATTAATCAAGAAGTTACTGTTGGTATTGTGGCAAAATATTCGAATTTAAGTGATGCTTACTTATCAGTAATTGAATCATTGAAAATTGCAGGTTATAGTCTTAATACTAAAGTTAATTATAAAATTATTAACGCTGAAAGTTTAGATAGTAAAAACATTAATTCTATGCTTTCTCCTTTCCAAGCAATAATTGTTCCTGGTGGCTTTGGTAATCGTGGTGTTGAAGGTAAAATCAATGCAATTAATTATACTCGAGTTAATAAAGTTCCTTTCTTAGGATTATGTTTAGGTATGCAGTTAGCTTGTATTGAATATGCTCGTAATGTATGTAATTTACAAGATGCTAATTCTACTGAATTTAATGAAAAAACTAAAAATCCTATTTTTGATTTATTACGTGGTAAAAATAAAAATGATCAAATCGGGGGAACTTTAAGATTGGGTAATTATCCAACCACTTTAATTAATGATTCATTAGCAAAATCTCTTTATAAACAAACGATTATTATTGAACGTCATCGTCATCGTTATGAATTTAATAATAGTTATAAAACATTACTTGCAAAAAATGGATTAATTTTTAGTGGTATATATAATAAAGAAGATTTGGTAGAAATGATTGAGTTGCCAAAAGAAGTACATCCATTCTTTATTGCAAGTCAGTTTCATCCTGAGTTCACATCAAGAATTAATAAACCAAATCCTTTATTTTTAGGATTAATTAAAAGTATTATTAAAAAATAATGATAAAGTAAGAAAATTTAATTTTAAAATTGTTATAATTTTTATGAATTGTATATTCTCAAAATATATATGCAAATAGATTTTTTATGAAAATATATAATATAAGGTTATAATATTTTAAGAAAGAAGGAAAAGAAATGAATAAATTTGTTAGTGCAAAAAATATGATTGATAAAGCAAAAGCAGGTAAATATGCCGTTGCTCACTTTAATATTAATAATTTAGAATGAACAAGATCTATTCTTGAAGTTGCACAAGAAACTAAATCATCTGTTATTTTAGGTGTTTCAGAAGGTGCTATTAAATACATGGGTGGATTTAACACAGTTGCTAGTATGACTTTAGCGTTATTGAATGATTTAAATATTACTATTCCAGTGGCATTACATTTAGATCATGGTCAATCAGTAGATTCTTGTAAGAAAGCATTAGATGCTGGTTTTAGTTCTGTTATGTTTGATGGTTCTCATTTAGATTTTAATGAAAATATAAAAGGTACCAAAGAAGTAGTTGCTTATGCTAAGAAAAGAAATGCATCTGTTGAAGCAGAAGCAGGGACTATTGGTGGTGAAGAAGATGGAGTTATTGGTAGTGGTGAGATTGCTAGTGAGGAAGATTGTAAATCATTAGCAGCTTTAGGAATTGACTTTTTAGCAGCCGGAATAAATAATATTCATGGAAAGTATCCTAAAAATTGAGATGGTTTAAATTTTGATGTGTTAAAAAATTTATCAGTAGCTTCAAATAAGCCAATGGTATTACATGGTGGTTCTGGAATTCCAAAAGATCAGGTTAAAAAAGCTATTAATTTAGGAATTAGTAAAATTAATGTTAATACTGAATTACAAGAAGTGTTCGCCGCAGCTATTGAAAAATATGTTACGGAAGGAAAACTTAATGAAGATAAAGGGTTTGATCCTAGAAAAATTTTTAAGCCAGGAATGGAAGCAATTAAACTTAAAGCTAAAGAATTATTAACAGAATTTGGTTCATTAGGAAAATCTTAAATATGAAAATTACTTTTATTATCAATAACTTGTGATATTTTTTCATTACTTAAAATATCAATTATTACTTCAGCCTTAATAGCAACTTTCGCGTCTAACATATGACCACCAATTACGTTAAAATTATCATCACCAAAAGTAGTATGGCAATGAATAATTGGTTTATTTCTATCTTTTTCATCTCAAATGATTGTTCCAATTGTTGATAACAATTCATATTGTTCAAGAAAAGTTTTTTTTACATAATCAGTACTTTTTTTAGGAATATAGCCTAAAGTGACATTAGTAATAGCACCAATCATTTGGAATTGTGCCATTCCTATGTTTTCTTTAATAGCAAATTGCTCTAAAGTTTTAATAATCATTTCATCTTTTTCAATAATTAATGCATACTTATTTCCGATCATTTTTTTAATTTTCATAATAAGAATCTCACCTTTCTTTTAGCAGTATTTTAACATATTTATTAATAGCAATAATGATTAAATTTGATTATTATAGGAAAAAATATTTTTCTTTTTGTAATAAAAATTATTTTAAAAAGAAAATATATTAATTTTAAAATTAATAGGTATAATAAAACTAATATTTAAACTAAGGAAGTGATAAAGTTGAAAACTAATGGTTTAGTAATTGCTATTGGTAATGATCATACCGCTTATGAATTTAAACAACCAATTATTAAATTTTTACATACAGAAGGCTATCAAATTTTAGATTTAGGAACAAATAGCAGTGAGCCTGTTGATTATCCTAATTTTGGTTTTAATGTTGCTAATGCTATTGTTAGTAAAAAAGCAGATTTTGGTATTGTAATTTGTGGTACTGGTATTGGTATTAGCATTGCTACCAATCGTATTAATGGTGTTCGTTGTGCCCTTTGCTATGAAGAAGAAACAGTAAGATTGGCAAGGCTTCATAATGACGCTAATGTTTTAGCACTAGGTGCTAGAATTATTTCTGATTATAAAGCAGTAGAACTTGTGAAATTATTTTTAAATACTAAAACAAGTGATGAAAAAAGACATCAATTAAGAGTTGCAAAACTAAAATAATTTTACTATTAAATTATTAAAGAGAGGATGTTTAAAAATGGATAAATCTTTTAATAAGGGTCTTGACCCAGAATTAAAAAAAATTGTGAAAGATGAATGACAACGTCAACAAAATCATATTGAATTAATAGCTTCAGAAAACTATGTATCACCAGCTGTACTTACACTTGCTGGAACAATATTAACTAATAAGTATGCAGAAGGTTATCCTGGCAGAAGATATTATAATGGTTGCGAAAATGTTGATAAAATTGAAAATTTGGCAATAGAGCGTTTTAAACAATTATTTAATTGTAATCATAAACCAGGTCAATGTAAAAAAGGTAATTTTCATGCTAATGTACAACCTCATTCTGGTAGTCAAGCTAATGCTGAAGCATATGCTGCTATATTACGTCCAGGTGATACTATTCTTGGTATGGAACTTGATGCCGGTGGTCATTTAACTCATGGTTATAAAATTAATTTTTCTGGTAAAATTTATCACGGTGTTAATTATGGTGTAAGTAAAAAGGATGAATATTTAGATTATGATGAAATTTTAAAAATTGCTAAAGAATGTAAACCAAAAATTATTGTAGCAGGAGCTAGTGCTTATTCAAGACTTATTGATTGATCAAAGTTTCGTAAAATTGCCGATACTGTTGGAGCATATTTAATGGTTGATATGGCGCATATTGCTGGATTAATTGCTGCTGGATTACATCAAAATCCTATTTGTTATGCTGATATTACAACAACAACAACTCATAAAACATTAAGAGGACCACGCGGTGGTGCTATTCTTTGCACCGAAGAATTAAAAAAGAAAATTGATAGTGCGGTATTTCCCGGTAATCAAGGTGGGCCATTGGAACATATTATTGCAGCAAAAGCACAAGCTTTTTATGAAGCATTAACGCCAGAATTTAAAACTTATCAAATGCAAGTAATTAAAAATGCTCAAGCATTAGCGAAAACTTTTCTTGATGCAAAATTTCATGTAGTGGCGGGTGGCACTGATAATCATTTATTAACTGTTAATGTTACTAATATTAACGGTTTAAATGGTAAAGAAGCTGTTGATATTTTAGAAAAGATTAATATTGTTGCTAATAAGAATGGTGTTCCCTTTGATCCTTTACCAGCTGTTATTACTAGTGGTGTTCGTTTTGGTAGTCCAGCAATGACAACGAGAGGTTTTAAAGAAGAGCAGTTTATTGAATTAGGAAAGATTATTATTAGTGCTTGAAAATTACCTAAGGGTATTAATGATGATGGTTTAAATGAATTAAGAAAAAAAGTTGATATGCTTTTAAATAAATTTCCCATTTATGAAGATATAAAATTACCTCAATAATAAAATAATTATTTTATGTTTGGAATATGAAAATAAGTTTTCTGTTAATTAACAGAAAACTTATTTTATTTTTTTGAATCTTTAATTTCTTTCATTTTTTCAATAAAATTATTATCATATTTAACCGAAGATTGTTCTTTAATAAACTTTATTAATTCTGAAACATCTTCATCACTAATTCATGGTGCTTGTAAACGATTGATATTATTTTGTCCTGGAGCTAAAAATAACATATCGCCTTTACCTAATAATTTTTCTGCTCCAGCAGTATCAAGGATTGTTTTTGAATCAATTCAAGATGCAACTTTAAAAGCAATTCTTGCTGGAATATTATTTTTAATTACGCCAGTAATTACATCTACTGATGGTCTTTGTGTTGCTATTACTAAATGAATTCCTGCTGCTCGACCCATTTGTGTAATTCGCATGATCCCTTCTTCAATTTGTTTGCTTGCTTGTACCATTAAATCTGCTAATTCATCAATAACAATAATATAATAAGGTAATTTATCAATTTCTTGACTTATTTTTTTATTATAACTTTCAATATCACGATTTCCATTTTTTGCAAATAGTTGGTATCGACGCATCATTTCTAAAATTACTACTTGTAATGCTGCTGGTGTTTTGTTTGCTTCATTAATTACTGGAATAATTAAATGTGGGATATCATTATAAATTGCTAATTCTACTCATTTAGGATCGATTAATATTAGTTTTATTTCATGAGGTTTGTATTGTAAGAGCAAAGAAATTAGTAAATCATTAATAAAAACTGATTTTCCTGAACCAGTACTACCAGCAATTAATAAGTGCGGCATTTCTTTTAATGAATGAAAGATGTAATCACCAGTAGTATTTCTACCAATACTAATTAATAATTTTTTATTTTTATATTTTTGAGGCTTTTTAATAATCTGTGTTTCTTTGTTTTACAAAGTTACTAATTCAGATTAATTCTGTCTTCAAATTTTATCATAAAATGAGCAATTGCTGTATTTCAATTTTGAATGGGCATTGTTCATTTTTTTGTTATATTGTCAATTGCTAAATAAAATATTTTAAAAACTGACATATCGTTAGGAAAAACTTTTTTATTTCTGATGACTTTTCGTAATTGACTATTAACAGATTCAATAGCATTTGTGGTATAAATTACCCTTTTTATTTCTGCAGGATAACTAATAAAAACCATTAAATTATCTCAATTTTTATATCAAGATTTAGCAATTTGTGGATATTGTTTAGTTCATTTATTTTCAAATGATTCTAAAGCTTGCATTGCTTGTTCTTCACTACATGCAGTATAAATTGGTTTTAAATCTGCAACTAGAGATTTTCTATGCTTATATGAGACATATTTCAAACTATTTCTAATTTGATGAACGATGCATAATTGATGTTCGGTTTTAGGATAAACTGATTGTATTGCTTCTGACATGCCTGTTAAATTATCACTACAAGCAATCAGAATATCATTTAAGCCACGATTTTTCATTTCTGTGAAATTGGCTAATCAAAATTTAGAACCTTCATTTTCACTAATTCATAAACCTAAAACATCTTTTTTACCTTCTAAATCAACTCCTAAAGCTATATAAACTGATTTATTAATAATCCGTTTATCTTGTCGTACTTTAACTACTATACAATCAAAATAAACAATCGGATAAACACTATCTAATGGTCGATTTTGCCATGCTTTGACGTCATCAATAACATCATCAGTAATTTGACTAATAACACTTTCACTAATATCAGCACCATGATATAACTCTTGTAATTGCATTCTAATATCTGATAATGTCATACCTTTTGCATATAAAGAAAGAACTTGTTGATCAAAACCATCAAATCTTCTTTGTCTTTTTGCAACTATTACAGGATTAAAATTACTATTACGATCTCTTGGTACATCAATTTCAATTTTACCTTGTTGGCTTATTAATTTTTTTGAACTTATACCATTACGAGCATTGTCACTATTACTATGTTGATTCTTATCATATCCTAAATAATTTTGCATCTCAGAATTCAACATTTTTTCTACTAATCTTTTTGTTAATTCTTTATATAATCCTCCCTCTTTAAAAACTGTTGTTAAATCTTCAGTATTTTCTAATAATAAATCTACTGCTTGTGATATTGGATCATTGTTATTAATATTTTGCTTTTTAGCCATCTGTAACTCACTCTTTCTAGAAAATTAATTATATTTACTAGAACTAATTAAACATAGTTATTTTTGTAAGTTACACAGATTACTAAACATTACCATATTTTTCGCTTATATTTTCAAATTGTTCTTGCATATTAGTTGGAACAATATTTTTATTACTAACTTCAATTCCAATCATTGATTTACCAGCTATTGGTGCTTCGATTCTAATATTATTATTTGCTAAAACTAGTTTTAGTTCTTCTTCTAAGTTAGTAATTTTGTTAATTTTCATTCCTGAAGTGATTGAAACCTCGTATTTTGTTACTGTTGTACCAATAGTAAAATCATTTACTTTTCCTTGAACAGAAAATTCTTTAAATAACTGATTAATTTTTTCTTTATTTTCTAAAGCATATTTTTCATTTTCTTCTTGCTTTTTTATTAGATTATCTGATTTTTTAGTTAATTTTAATGTTGGTAAAATATATTTTTGATTAATTATAGTTTGTTCAGGAAGAAAAGCTTTTGTTTTTCTTGATTGTTATTTTGTTTTTCAATTTGATTAATAATTTTGTTTTGTTCTTTAACTTTTGTTTCATTATTTTCTAATTTTTGATTATTAATTTTGTTAATATTGTTATTTTCTTGTAATAATTCCTTATTGGTTTCTATATCAAAGTTTATTTTTTCATTTTTTACTTTATTGTTTGCTAGATTTTCTTTTGTAAATTGTTTAGTTTCTAATTTAGATTGCTTATTATTGTTTTTTGCTTGTTGTTTGTTTATTTTTAGTTCTTTTTTTAGATTATTGATTTTGATAGTATTATTTTGTGCCAAAGTAAGTTTTTTTTGTTTTTCTTTTGCTTTTTCTAATTTATTAATTTTTTGATCTTTTCGCTTAACTTTAAAATCTAAAATTGTTTCTTTGATATGATTTGAAATAGTGATAAATAAAATTAAGGGACGGTTAAAAAATAATCAACTAAAACAAATAATAATCATTAATATATTTAATATAAAATTAACAAAAAAAGTTGTGTAACCTAAAAATTCTAATATAGTATTACCAATTAATCCGCCAACAAGATAAGAGGGAAAGAAACTATCAATAGTTCAATTATTAAAGGAAATAGGTGATTTGAAAAATCCGTGATAATTATTAAAAATAGTTGAATTTCATCAAGATTGATAATAATCATTAATTAAATTAATATGAAATTTATTATTAAATCAAATATTATCATAATGACTAATAATAGTAATAGTTTCAATTGTTCAAGCGCAGCATATAATAGTAGTAATTATTGCTCAAACAAAGGAAACTTTAAATTTAAAATAATAATTAAAACAAAGTGGAATTAAAGATATATATAATAATATATAAATTAAATATTTGCTTCATCCAAATAAAAAAGAAAATATAAAGTCGTCTAAAAATTTACCAATTGGTAGTAGTCTTAATAAACTAAAAGTTATTAATAACAATAAAATTAGAGTACCTAATAAGATACCAATTTTATTATTATTACTATTTTTAATTTGTTTAATTTTAATATTTTTAAAATCTTTCATAATTTTAAACTCCTAACTTTTCTATTTTAAATTTATTGGTTGAGTGATTGTATAAAAATAATATCATATATAGGGGTGTTTGTTACTACTTACTAACCATTTTAATAAATATTATTATGATGTGAACTATTAGTAATTTTTATTTATTTTTTTAAAAAATATATAATATATATAAATTAAAATATTATTAGTACTTTAATTAGTTATATGGTTATATATATAGCTAACGAAAGTAATGTTTACTCATAAATAATGTAAAATAATAATATGTAATTTAAACAATTCTTGCACTTACAAGTATAATTCAGCAATAATTAAAATAGATTAGGAAGATTAAATTATGCCAAAACCATACAGTGAGGACTTACGAAGAAAAGTAATAGAAGTTTATGAAAGTAAAAACATGAAAATTAAAGAAATTTGTAAAGTGTTCAATATCACTAGAAAGACTTTATTTTTATGAAGAAAAAGAAAGCAAAAAACCGGAAATATAAAACCAATTTTGAATTATCAAAAAGGACATAGCCACAAAATAAAGGATTTAGATGAATTAAAAAATTATTTAGCAGAAAATAAAGATGTTACAGTTCAAAAAGTAATTGAAAAATTTGGTGATATGACAAAAGAAACAGTTTATAACTATTTCAAAAAACTAAATTATACATATAAAAAAAACTTTTCTATATGAACAAAGAGATAAAAATAAACAAGAAGATTTTTTAAAAGAAATAGCGAAAATAATGAATGAAGATTTGGTATATATTGATGAATCTGGAATTGATGATAATGAATTTTATAAATATGGTTGGTCTGAAAAAGGTAAAAGATTATTTGATAATAAACCTGCATATAAAATAAAGAGAATGAGTATAATTGGTGCACTAAATAAAGGTAAATTAAAAGCTCTATGAGCATTTGAAGGACATTGCAATAGTAAAATTTTTGAATCATATGTTAAAAATATACTAATTCCAGTATTAAAGTGTGGACAAATTATAGTTTTAGATAATGCGACGTTTCATAAATCTAAAGCAACAAAACAATTAATTGAAAATGCTGGATGCAAACTATTATTTCTTCCACCATATTCTCCTAATTTAAATCCAATTGAACATTTTTGATTTGCTATAAAACATAATATAAGAAAAATATTACCAAATTATTGACCAAATATTAAAAACGCGGAGGCTTTTTAATAATCTGTGTTTCTTTGTTTTACAAAGTTACTAATTCAGATTAATTCTGTCTTCAAATTTTATCATAAAATGAGCAATTGCTGTATTTCAATTTTGAATGGGCATTGTTCATTTTTTTGTTATATTGTCAATTGCTAAATAAAATATTTTAAAAACTGACATATCGTTAGGAAAAACTTTTTTATTTCTGATGACTTTTCGTAATTGACTATTAACAGATTCAATAGCATTTGTGGTATAAATTACCCTTTTTATTTCTGCAGGATAACTAATAAAAACCATTAAATTATCTCAATTTTTATATCAAGATTTAGCAATTTGTGGATATTGTTTAGTTCATTTATTTTCAAATGATTCTAAAGCTTGCATTGCTTGTTCTTCACTACATGCAGTATAAATTGGTTTTAAATCTGCAACTAGAGATTTTCTATGCTTATATGAGACATATTTCAAACTATTTCTAATTTGATGAACGATGCATAATTGATGTTCGGTTTTAGGATAAACTGATTGTATTGCTTCTGACATGCCTGTTAAATTATCACTACAAGCAATCAGAATATCATTTAAGCCACGATTTTTCATTTCTGTGAAATTGGCTAATCAAAATTTAGAACCTTCATTTTCACTAATTCATAAACCTAAAACATCTTTTTTACCTTCTAAATCAACTCCTAAAGCTATATAAACTGATTTATTAATAATCCGTTTATCTTGTCGTACTTTAACTACTATACAATCAAAATAAACAATCGGATAAACACTATCTAATGGTCGATTTTGCCATGCTTTGACGTCATCAATAACATCATCAGTAATTTGACTAATAACACTTTCACTAATATCAGCACCATGATATAACTCTTGTAATTGCATTCTAATATCTGATAATGTCATACCTTTTGCATATAAAGAAAGAACTTGTTGATCAAAACCATCAAATCTTCTTTGTCTTTTTGCAACTATTACAGGATTAAAATTACTATTACGATCTCTTGGTACATCAATTTCAATTTTACCTTGTTGGCTTATTAATTTTTTTGAACTTATACCATTACGAGCATTGTCACTATTACTATGTTGATTCTTATCATATCCTAAATAATTTTGCATCTCAGAATTCAACATTTTTTCTACTAATCTTTTTGTTAATTCTTTATATAATCCTCCCTCTTTAAAAACTGTTGTTAAATCTTCAGTATTTTCTAATAATAAATCTACTGCTTGTGATATTGGATCATTGTTATTAATATTTTGCTTTTTAGCCATCTGTAACTCACTCTTTCTAGAAAATTAATTATATTTACTAGAACTAATTAAACATAGTTATTTTTGTAAGTTACACAGATTACTAAACATTACCAAAACGCGATTGATTTTGTTTTTCAAGATATGAGTAAACATTACTTTAGTTAGCTATACATTAGTTTTTCCTTGTGCATCACTAAAATATTTAATAGTTGGATTTGTTAAATTTGGATTTAATGATTTAAGTTCATTAGTACTTTTTATTTCTGTATTTAATTCATTGTTATTGTTATTAACATTTGCAGTAATATTTGTTGTTAAAACTGTAATTTTAGTTTTTAAATCATTTTTTTCTGTTTTAATAACTCCACATAACATTCATCTTGATGTTGTTTCATTATTAGAAATATATGGGATTGCTTCTCCAACAACTTCACCAGCAACTTTATATGCTCTTCCTGCTTTATCATCTTTAATAAAATCTACATAAATAACTGTATTTTCTATCATGTATCTTTTCATTGCTCTTGGTGTTGCTAAAATAAAGGTCATTAATTGTTGTTCATTTTTATCATTAGTAAAAATCATATAGTCATCAAGAACGATTTCACATAATACGCCTTTTACATATAAATTATTTCCATTTAAACGTAATTGTTGTGCCAACTGATTATCGGTAATTAAACCTTTATTATCTGCTAAATAAACTAAACTATCATAAAGACCATTAGTAATAAAAAATTTACTATTTGCAATATTTCTAAATTGAAACAAAGTATTTCAAGCAGATAACATTGATTTTAAATAGCCTACTGGTGTTGTATCTTCAATATCGATTTTAGTAGCAAATTTTGCAATTGCTTGTGTATCATCAATTGCCAATTTATCTGCTAAATCATTTGCAACTTCATATTGCATACTATCTAATAAATTTTGTCCATTATTTGCTTTTAAATCTACATCTGCAATAATTTCTCCTGCAAGATATTTTTTAGTTATTTTTTTACTAATTTTATCTGTATCAACATATGGTAATTCATATCTTTTACTTTTATCATCCCAAGCAATAATTTTTACTTCCGGTTTTTTTGGTTTTTTAACAATAAACTCAATATTTACTGAGTCAACAATTTCAGTAGGAAAAAAGTTTGCCCATGGACTATTTGAAATTTTAAAAAACTCTATAAATTCTGGTGCTTCTACTAATCTCTCTGTATTGTCTAAATTTTGATTAAATGGTACTGACATTTTATTTCTTCCTTTCGTTTATAAATAATTTTTCTTTTTATAATTAATTAAAAAATTTTCTTTATCATTTGTTTTATTATTAATAATTATTTGTTTATTACCACCTGTATTAATTGTTTGTTTAAATACTGGTTGTTCTTTAATCATTTTTTTAATAGTTTCTTCAATTTTTGAATTTTCTAGATTACTTGTTTTAAATTTTAAAAAATCATAAAATTCAGTTTTAACTTGATATTTTTTAAATATATTAATCATTTCTTTTTCTT
The DNA here is from genome assembly GCF_964019495.1 of Spiroplasma endosymbiont of Dasysyrphus albostriatus. NCBI lineage: Bacteria > Bacillati > Mycoplasmatota > Mollicutes > Entomoplasmatales > Spiroplasmataceae > Spiroplasma > Spiroplasma endosymbiont of Dasysyrphus albostriatus. Next base: position 471,964 of record NZ_OZ026447.1, read on the forward strand.
TAATTTCTTGATTAAGTTTATTTAACTTATTTTCTGCTTCATTAACTTTATTTTCTATTTCTTGTTGAGCATTATTTTCAGTTAAAGGTTCAGTTGTTTGTTGAACATTATCTTCATTTTCTAACATTTAATATTCTCCTAATCTTATCCCAATAATCAATCTTTAACTAATTGTGGCATTTCACTTATTAGTTTTTTATAATCTTTAACTGCATTTTCTAATATAGCTAACTAAAGTAATGTTTACTCATAAATAATGTAAAATAATAATATGTAATTTAAACAATTCTTGCACTTACAAGTATAATTCAGCAATAATTAAAATAGATTAGGAAGATTAAATTATGCCAAAACCATACAGTGAGGACTTACGAAGAAAAGTAATAGAAGTTTATGAAAGTAAAAACATGAAAATTAAAGAAATTTGTAAAGTGTTCAATATCACTAGAAAGACTTTATTTTTATGAAGAAAAAGAAAGCAAAAAACCGGAAATATAAAACCAATTTTGAATTATCAAAAAGGACATAGCCACAAAATAAAGGATTTAGATGAATTAAAAAATTATTTAGCAGAAAATAAAGATGTTACAGTTCAAAAAGTAATTGAAAAATTTGGTGATATGACAAAAGAAACAGTTTATAACTATTTCAAAAAACTAAATTATACATATAAAAAAAACTTTTCTATATGAACAAAGAGATAAAAATAAACAAGAAGATTTTTTAAAAGAAATAGCGAAAATAATGAATGAAGATTTGGTATATATTGATGAATCTGGAATTGATGATAATGAATTTTATAAATATGGTTGGTCTGAAAAAGGTAAAAGATTATTTGATAATAAACCTGCATATAAAATAAAGAGAATGAGTATAATTGGTGCACTAAATAAAGGTAAATTAAAAGCTCTATGAGCATTTGAAGGACATTGCAATAGTAAAATTTTTGAATCATATGTTAAAAATATACTAATTCCAGTATTAAAGTGTGGACAAATTATAGTTTTAGATAATGCGACGTTTCATAAATCTAAAGCAACAAAACAATTAATTGAAAATGCTGGATGCAAACTATTATTTCTTCCACCATATTCTCCTAATTTAAATCCAATTGAACATTTTTGATTTGCTATAAAACATAATATAAGAAAAATATTACCAAATTATTGACCAAATATTAAAAACGCGATTGATTTTGTTTTTCAAGATATGAGTAAACATTACTTTAGTTAGCTATATATCAATATCAGAAAATTTAAAACAATTTCCTATATCTAAATCAAAATCTCTATCAATTTTGATATTATTTTTTATATATTTTTCATTAAATTCAATTTTTGTCATATTATTTTTCTCCTTTATTAATCTTTTCATTTAATTTTTCTAATTTTTTTTGATGTTTGATAATTTTATTATTTGCTCTAACATGTTTTGGAGTTGTGATAAATCTTTTTAATAAAACAATAATTTCTCTGCAAATTAATGTTCCAACACTTGTTCCAATAATTATTAATTCATGTAAAAATTCTTTCATTTCAATATTTTCCTTTCAACTATTTATTTTTTTATTTCTAATTATTAATCAAATTGACCACCATTAATTCTTTCAATCATTGATTGTAAATTACTTATAATTTCTACTAATACAGATATGTCTTTATTGAATTCTTCTATTTTTTCTTTATATATTTTTATTTCCTGATTATAATATTCAAGTAATTTTTCTTTATTCATCAATTATTCACCTCCTTTATAAACTCATGTGATTATAATCTCAATTTAATGAAGTATTATCATGATTTAATGGTACTTCACTCATATTATCACTACCATATTGACTAGTTGTTTCACTATTAATTGTGAATCTATTATCATTTATTAATCTTGCAGTTTCATTATTAAATGGTGTTTCTTGCATTTCTTCAATATGATTTGTAGTTTCCATAGGTAGTAAATTATGAATAATTTCACTTGCACCAGCAATTATGGTAGGTATTGCATAAGCATTATTAAAATCATTATTTATACCCATTGCTACACCACTACTAATCAAACATCCACCAGTAGCCATATTACAAACCTTTCTTATTTTTTCAAATTTATTAGGTATTAACTCAGTTAATCCACTAATAAGATTTGATATACCATAAGCATTTAATGAAATATAAGTATCTCAATCCATTAATGACTGATGTTCTTGTTTATTTAATAATAATCATGGAGGACCTTCTGTTGTAGTTGTAGTAGTTACTGGAATTGGTGTTGTTGGAATAATAGGATTAATATTATTTTCTGTTCATTTACTATAATTTGCTAATCCAATTGTTCCTAAACCTAATAAGATTTTTTTACTACTATTAATTAATTTAGTTTTTGTATTTGGTCTTTGATTTAAATTTCAAATATCTAAACCTAATTTTTTACCAAATAATAAACTATTAATTGAACCTAATAATGGATTATCTATTACTTGACCATAATAAGCACTTGTACCAATCATTGCACAAATTGGACTTATACCAGTTCTTATTAACTTAGTTAAAGTATAATTTGATTGTGTATTTTCGTTTGGCATTTTAATCTCCTTTATTTGCTTTTAACATTTCTCTTAGAACCTGTTTAGAATCTTTTAGAAAATAATGTAAAATTACTATATATTTTAAAATAAGAGGTATATATGCATAAAAATTATCCAAGTCATGTTACTAAAGAACAATTTGAGAACATAAAATCAACTTTAGAAAACAGCAAAAAGAAAACAAAACCAAGAAATTTAGATTTATATGAAGTGTTTTGTGCAGTTTTATATGTATTAAAAAGTGGTTGTCAATGAAGAATGTTACCAAAAAATTTTCCAAAATGACAAACTGTATATTATTATTTCCAAATTTGAAGTAAAAACAATGATAAAGAACCTAGTGTATTGCAATTAATTTTAAAAAAAATTAGTTAAAAAGATTCGTATTAAGAATCATCGAAAAGAAAAAACTAGTTTTTGTATAATTGATTCGCAAAGTGTTAAAAATACAGATACTACTGAAAATAAAGGTTATGATGCTGGTAAAAAGATTTCAGGAATAAAACGTCATATTGCAGTTGATACGCAAGGTTTACCACATGCAATTTACATAACTACAGCAGAAAAAACAGATCGTAATAGTGCTATCATAATGATTAAAAGTGAAAAAGAAAATCTTTCTACAGTTCAAAAAATAATAGTAGATGCTGGCTATACTGGTGAAAAATTTGCTTCTGCAATCAAAACAATCATAAATGCAAATGTTGAAGTTGTAAAACGTAATGAATTACATTCTTTTGTAGTACTACCAAAAAGATGAGTTGTAGAACGAAGCTTTGCATGATTAGAAAAATGCAGAAGATTATGAAAAAATTGTGAAAGAAAACTAAATACTAGTTTACAAATGGTTGTTCTTTCCTTTATTTCAATTTTATTAAAAAGATTCTAAACAGGTTCTTACAATATCTAATAAAGTATTTACTTGATAATCATATAATTCAAATTCATGAATTCTAATTTTAATTTTTTCTTTATAATCCATTTTTTTCTCCTTGTATTTCTAATTGTAATAATTTTTCTAAAACATAATCATTTTTATCAAATTCTCTAATAATTCATTTTTTTGTTTCTTTTCTATTGTTAGTACAAAGAATTAATCTTTCTATCATATTAATTAATTCTTTTTTATCTGCTCTATCAAAAATTACTTTTAAAATTTCATCTAACATATTTTATTCTCCTTTATTTGTTTTTATCAGTTCTCTTATAACATCTAATAAGGAATCTACTACATAAGAATTTAATTCAAATTCATAATTTCTAATTTTAATTTTTTCCTTTTTCATTTGTTTATTCTCCTTTAATTTGTTTTAAATCATTTAATAGTTCTATAAATTTATTCATGTATTCTGAATAACAATCAATCATTAAATAATTATCATTTCAATTAAACATTACACATGTGTCACTTGTACAAAATTCAACATTATCAATAAAAAATAATTTTTCATCTACATTTCATTTAATTAAAAATTCGCGTTTAGTCATGGTTATTCTCTTTCTATTTCTAATTTTTTAATTGTTACTTTAATTCAACCTTGATAAACATCATTATCACCAACTATTAATGCAACATTACTTTCGGGGTCAGAAACAATTATGTGTTTTGATTTAACATTTGGATATTGTCTTAAAATAATTGCTCTAATATCATTACTTGTATGAATTGCTTTTGGAAATGGTGATAATATTTCAATTTCATCTTTATTTTCAAACAAAGTAGGTAATATTATCATTATTCAAATTCTCCTTGTTCAATTTTAATTAATAGATTTTTTAAACATATTTTTTCTCATATATAAAATTCTATTTGTTTAAAATATTTAACATTAGATATTTCATTTGTAAGTCATGTTATTCGTTCTTCTAAATCTTCAATTAATTTTTCTTTATTCATTATCAAATTCACCATTTTTTTTCATATAATGATTTAGACAATACAATGATTCTAGACTTCCATTTTCGTATTTTTCTAATATATATTGTTCATTATTACAATCTAATTTACACTTCATTAATCAAATTCTCCTTATTTTTAGTTAAATTATTAACCATTATTTCTAAGCATTTCATACATCAATTTTTACTTAATCATATTCTTTTCTTACATTGTTTACATTTATTCATTTTTATTCCTTTCATTTTTTAAATCATTTAACATTTATTGAACAAAATGCACGATTTTAGGAATGTTTAAAGTGTTAAATATTTGACCAGTTACAATAATTTCATCATTTTTGTTTAATAAAATACAGCGTCTATAAAGTTTTGGGTTATTAAAAATTAAAGTAACGTAGTTTAATCCATTTCATTGACCACGAACACTATAATATAATTCTTTATTACCTTTTTCGTAATATTTTGCTTCAATAGTGTTACTCAGTTTTACTGTTAATTTGACATAATTTGCTTTATCTTTCATTTTTATAATTCCTTAAATAATATTGAATATGCTTATAAGCATCTTGTTCATGTTTTGTTAATTTTATATTTCCTTTATAATTTTCTATTTTAGTTTTATTTTTTGGTTCACTTTCTAAATAATCTCAGTTCATAACATCTTCTACTAATACCATTAATGCACCAATAATTTTGGGTGTTGCTAATGGATTAGTTAATAATTGTTTTGAGCTTAAAAAGAAATTTTCTACAATAACTAATATTTTTTGATTAATAAATTGTTTTTTAATTAATTTAAAATATTCTTTATATATATATTTACTTTCTAAAACTGTTTTAGTTTTGAATGTTTCATTAAAAACAATATTATTAGTTTCATTTGAATATATAACAATTCCATTATTACCAATACCAGCAGGGTCAATTCCAATAATTAATTCATATTGCATTATTAATCAAACTCACCATTATTGATTTTTTTAATTAATGAATAATATATGGCATCATTATTTGCACTTCTATATCCATCATTTTCAATTTTATTTTCTAAATATGTAATTAATTTTTCTTTATATTCATTAATTATTTCTTTTTTAAAATTTTCTCTTAATTTTTTTATATTATTTAAATGTTCTTTTGTTATTTCTTGATTACGTTTTTTATTATATTTATTAATAATTTCTTGGTCTTTATAAGAAAATGGTTTTTGTTTATTCATATTTATACCTCCTACTTAACCTAACATTTAAAATACAGTCATAACAAATTGCTTTACTATTTTTATCTCTTAAAAAATATTTTCTTGTTTTTATATCATTAGTATTAAAGAATAAATAATCTAATTTATTTTGTTTACATGTTCAACAAAAATACTTTTTCATTATGAATTGAAATTTCTTTATAAGAAGTAACTATATAATTAATTGATAAATCATCATGTTTATATGGATTATTTATTTTAAAACCTTTTCTGTTTTCTTCTCACGTAATGTTATATTTAAAACAAGGATTAGTAATTTTAGTTTTGTTATCTGTTATTTCACCCATAAATCAACTATTATGCTGTTCATAAAATATTAATGATTCAAGTTTTATATCATTAAGATAATATTCTTTTGGAGCAGTTGGTTTATTAACAGTTATTTTTTGGTCTTTAATATATGGTTCTAATAATTTTATTAATTCATTACCACTTAATTCTCTTTTAATATTTTCTAAATTAAAAACTCAATATGTATATTTATCATCAGCAATAAAACTATTATTTTTAACCATTCGTTTTGGACATTGTAATTTATATTCACCATAATCAATAAGAATAGATTGTGGTCTATCTTTAACAATTTGTTCTTTTTTAAATTCTATTTGCATAATAATCCTTTCCTAATATGTTCTGTTGCTTCTAGCATAAAGAACATATATTTTGATTTTTAGATTATTAATAATACTACTATTCGTTTTATTCATTCCAGCAATTCTGGGCTCAAAAATAAATTATGAAATTTTAAAAATAAATCGAGGCATTCGATTCAATATTTATTTAATTTGTGTTAAACAAATTAATATTTTAATTGAACCGGCACCGCTCAATTTTTTTTACAAGTTTGAAATTTATTTTCTCGCCCAAAAAAATTTTCAAAAAAAAATAAAAAATAAAACCAACACTTGCTCACTGGGGAGTGGCAAGGTTGGTTAAATAAAGAATAGAATTAATACAATAGGTCCCTACAACAGGTCTATATATACTAGTTTCCAATTCGCTGCCACCCCAAGAATTACCATTACTGGTTAGTATATTTTATTAGGTATCACTCCACTTTTTATTTATCCATGCAAGTCCACATGCTAGCTACTATTTTTAACAACTGTGTTGTAGTTCACTTTTTTAGTTCCCTAACACGTGTTGATAATAGCGTTAAAGAGGTTTATTAAAAATTTTAAAATTTTACAATTACAAAAAAAAGACAAGATTTTTATTCTCGTCTTTTGTCATTTATTTTTAATTCAAGGGTAAAAAAAGAAAGGAGCTATTTTTAAAACTTTTTAGTTACCGACATCTTCGACACGCTCCCAATAATTTTAATTAAACTAGAAACTAATAATAGTTTCTTTTTTTTATACTTTAAAAATAAAATTATTTACAGACATATTTACCATTAATTAAGTTAAAATATTGTATGTATACAACCCAATAAATATAGAATATAATTTTAATAGTATATGAAATAAAAAACTTTAAGGTAGGGAATGGTTTTATGGAAAAATCATCTGATTTTAATAAATTGGTAATAAGTAAAGGTATTAGATATAATACTGAGCAAACTAGTAACTTTAATTTTAGTATTATTAATTTATCCGTTGAAAAAGCCGTAAAAGATTGAAGTTTTGAAGGAAAATATCCTAGTTGCTTGGCAATTTTTAGTAATGATGAAGATAATATTGAAAAATTAATTAATGCTCTAGCAGGTTCTTCTGCTATTATGGAGGGTAAAATTTTAATTGATGATATTGATGTTACTTATAATAGTATTGGTTTTGAACGAAAAATGGCTTATGTTAGTATGCATTTACAGAGTTGAAATAAATTATTTAGTATTCAACGTAACTTAGCAAGAACAGCAATTACTAATAAACCCTTTTTACAAGAAATAAGCAATATTAATCAAAAAATTAAGACTGATATTGAAAACTTAAAAAATACAGGTTTAAATTTAGACAGTGGTTATTTTAAAGAAAAATTAATTAATATTATTAAAAATTTTATTAATGAAACACAAAGCACTCGTAATAATTTTATTAAAGAATATCAATATCAAATTAATCATTTTCATAAAAACTTTGCTCAAGAGAAATTTAATTTTGCTGGAAGTGAAAAATTAACAGATATTCTAATTAAAAAATTTACTGCCGAAGAAAAAAATATTATTGCAAATAATAACTTATTATTTTTACAATCTTTGCAAGATCGTATTTCTAGTTTAGAAAGTTTAGTGGGACCATGTTTTTGTGGATGTAATCCACCAAAAGAAAGAAAATGAGAGTTTCAACTACGAGAAATTAGTTTTGTTATTAAAGAAATAAATAATTATTTAAATAGAGAGATTAGTACTACTAGAAGTGAAATTAGAACTACGTTAAAAACTTGTAACAATCATAATCAAAATTTTAATAGCGAACTTAATCATTTAGTTTCATATCAACAAATTAAATGTACTCGTAGTCAAATTGATCAAATTTTAGACCAGTGAATTGACTTAGCAGAAGTACAAAGAATTAAATTTAATATGAAACAAGATTTTGTGGCAATGCAACTTTTACCAGATGAAATGCATTTACTTTTAAAAAATATTAAAGATGAAATTAAAATTTATCATGATAAAATTTTAAAAAATCCACAGTTACAAGATAAAGAAACATATCAACAACAATTACAAACTTTATATTCACAGTTAATTGATGTCCGTGATTTAATTAGTGAAAATATTGTTATGATATTTAAACATTTAGAACTAAGTCATTTATTGTCACTACGTTTAACACAATTAACAATAGTAGAACGACAAATAATAAAAATCATTCAACAATTAATTGTACCTACTAAAATTTTAATTTTACATAACCCATTTGAACTTTTAAATGTTGATAATAAAGAACAATTAGCAAATTGAATTAAAAAATTACAAAAATTTTTGAAAATAATTATTATTTTTACAACTAATAATCAAGTTGATATTAATTTATTAGCGACTAATGTTACTGTTATTGAAAATGAAATAATTATTCAACAAGGGAATGTTAGTGAAATCACTGATAAACCATTATCTTTAAATTTATTGAAAGAAATAAATGAACAGCATATTAATATTGCAAAGGGAGAATGAAATGCTCATAATTTATATTTTTATAATGTAAATTTAGGTAAGTTTGATGTTAAAACTGCTTCTACTATTGCTTTTAAATCAAATGCCATTTTGTTTAGTGCAAAGAAACCACGATTTACTTTTTTAAAAAATTCAATTATTATTAATGGTGTTATTAAAAATATTACTAAAGTTGATGATAAAAAAGCATATTTATTGATTGAAACTACTAAATCAGAACAATTTGAAGTTTTAACAAATAATAATGATAATTTAGAAGTGGGAACTGTTGGTTGAATTAGTATTACTAAAAATTCAATTTTTGTTTTTGATGATGAAACAAAACAATTAATTGGTACATGATAGAAAGGATATATAATATGAATAAGTTTAAAAAAGAAGCACAAGCAATTTATGAATTAATAAAAATCAGTAATCCAATTATTATTCATCGTCATATTAATCCTGATGGAGATGCTTTGGGTTCACAATGAGGATTAAAAAAAATTATTGAAGATAATTTTCAAAATAAAAAAGTACTTGTTCCAGGCGAAACAAATGAACATATGGCATCATTATTTCCACAACCAACTTTTGTTAAAAAAGAAGATTATGAAAATGCACTAGTAATAGTCACTGATACAGCTAATCGCGAACGAATTAGTGGTCAATTTTGAGAAGAAGGAAAAAAGATAATTAAAATTGATCATCATCCAATTGTTGATAAATATGGTGATATTGATTTAATTGAAGAAAAGGCTTCTGCTGCTTGCCAAGTAGTGGCGAAATGAGCACAAGTATTGAATTTAAAAGTTTCAGCTTTAGCAGCTAGAAATTTATTTCTTGGTTTAGTTACTGATTCTGGTAGATTTTTGTATCGCTCTGTTAATGAAGAAACTTTTCAGGTTGCTAGTTTTTTAGTTAAACAAAATTTTAATTTATTAGACTTATATCAAAGTTTATATATTCAAAATTTAAAAATCACAAGATTGAAAGGATATATATTATCAAATTTTAAAATTACTGATAATGGTGTTGCTTATATAATATTTAACGATAAAATAATTACTGACTTACAAACAAAAATTATTAGTCAAAATAAAATATTAAATATTAAAGGCGAAGTTGTTTTAAGTAGAGAAGATTTAACTAGTCAAGTTAATGTAATGTCAAATATTGATGGTATTAAAATTTGATTAATTGCTGCTTATGATCAAATGAATAGTAAAATTAAAGTTAGTGTTCGTAGTGCAAGATGAATAATTAATGATGCTATTGCAAAGTTTGGTGGTGGTGGTCATCAGACAGCTGCTGGTGCATATTTACAAAATATTAATGAAGTTGAAAAATTGCTTGATAGTTTAGATAAAATTGCTAGTAAATCACCAGAATTAACAAACAATTAAAATTAGAGATGGAGTTGGATATAAATGTATAGTCGTTATAATGAGGGATGAATTGAAGTAATTACTGGTTGTATGTTTGCTGGAAAAACCGAAGAGTTTATGCGACGTATAAATCGTTTACAGTATGCTAAACGCAAAGTGCTAGTTTTTAAACCCAAGGTTGATATTCGTTATGATGCTAAAAAAGTAGTAAGTCATAAAGGAGTATCTATCACAGCGATAGTAATTGATGATCCAATGCAAATATTAAAACATATAGATAAAGAAATAGAAGCAGTTGCAATTGATGAAGTACAATTTTTTAAACCATCAATTATTGAAGTGATTAAAACATTAGCAAATCAAAATAAGCAAGTTATTGTTGCTGGTTTAGATCAAGATTTTCGTGGTGAACCATTTCCTGTTACTAAAGAATTATTAGCTTTAGCAGAATTTGTAACTAAATTAGATGCTGTTTGTGTAAAATGTGGTAAAGCAGCAACAAGAACACAACGTATTATTAATGGCCGGGAAGCTAGATATGATGATGAAATTATTTTAATTGGTGCGCAAGAACAATATGAAGCTCGATGTCGTAGTCATCATCGTGTCTTAACAAATAATCAGAATAGATAAATCAGGTGTGATATTATGAATGAAAAAACATTAGAACAGTTAATGCAACTTACTAAAAAATATAGTGAAATTGAAAAGCAATTAGAAAATCCCGAATTAATTCCTCGTGATAAATACACTGAATTAACAAAAGAACATAGTAGATTAGAACCAATTATTGAACAATATTGAAAATATGAAAAAATTAACAAAGAAATTATTGAAGCAAAAAAGGCATTAGCAACCGAACAGGATCAAGAACTTTGTGAAATGCTTAAAACAGATATTAAAGCAAATGAAATTGAATTAGAAAAAGCAGAAAATGAATTAAAACTAACACTAATTCCTAAAGATATAAATGATGATAAAAATGTTATTATTGAAATTAGAGGAGCTGTTGGTGGCGATGAAGCAAATATTTTTGCTGGTGATTTATATCGTATGTATAGTAAGTATTGTGAAATTCAACGATGAAAAATTGAAACTATTGAAGCAAAAGAAGCAATAAATGGTGGATTTAGTTATATTGCTTTTATGATTAAAGGTAAACATGTATTTGCTAAATTAAAGTTTGAAGCTGGTGGACATCGTGTTCAGAGAGTTCCAAAAACCGAATCACAAGGACGAGTTCATACTTCAATTGCGACGGTTGCTGTATTGCCAGAAGTTAATGAAGTTGAAATTAAAATAAATAATTCTGATTTAAGAATTGATACTTATCGTTCTAGTGGTGCTGGTGGTCAACATGTTAATACTACCGATTCAGCAATTAGAATTACTCATATTCCAACAGGTGTTGTTGTAACTTCACAGGACGGACGAAGTCAACATGATAATAAAGATAAAGCAATGCGGGTATTAAGAGCTAAACTTTATGAAAAAAAAGTTGAAGAAGAACAGGGAAGAATTGGTAATTTAAGAAAAACAGCTGTTGGTAGTGGTGATCGTTCAGAAAAAATTAGAACATACAATTATCCACAAAATAGAGTAACCGATCATCGAATTGGATTATCTTTATTAAAGTTAGATCGTATTATGGAAGGTAATATTGATGAAATTATTATTGCTTTAATTAGTAGTGAACAAAAAGAAAAATTAGAAAATATTGATGAAAATATTACAGTATTAAAATAAAAAAAGGAAGAAATTATTATGGATTTTAAGATTTTAGACTCTAGAACAAAAATTTTGTTTTTAATATCAGTTATTTTTTTATATGCGACATTAGGAACATTTATTACATTAACTTTTAGTAGTGGTATTATTCACATTTTATTTTTAGTTTTAACATTATGATTTGCTAGTGCATCTAGTTTAATTTTTCATTATTTATTATGAAAAAATTTAGAATTTTTACGAAATATTAATGGTAATAATATTAATAATTTTGGTTTTATTATTAGTATTTGTAGTTACATTATTCTTTTTCCAATTATTTGTTTATTAACAATTAGTTTTTTATTTATTTTTAGTATTATTGTTTTAATTCTCGTTGTTAATAATTTAATAAAAAAAACTTCAAGAAATAATAATTCATCTGTTAATTTTCAATAAAATATTTATTTTTGGAGTATAAATTAATGACTTATAGAGATTATCTTTTATTAGCAAAAAAAATTAATAAAAAAAATGAACAAATTAATAAGATAATTTTATTAAAGTTTATTAATAAAGATTTATCTTGATTATATGCAAATCTTAGTCAAACAATAGCAATAGATTTTTTAGAATCATATTTACAACTAGTTAAAAAATTTGTTGCTGGCTATCCTTTACAATATATTATTGGTTATCAATGATTTCTTGATCATAAGTTTGTTGTTGATAATAGAGTATTAATTCCTCGTAATGAAACTGAAGAACTAGTTAAAAATGTTTTTGTCTATGCGCAAAACATTTTTAATAATGATAATTTAAAAGTATTAGATTTAGGGACAGGCAGTGGTGCTATTGCTATTAGTTTAGCGTTAAAGAAACCTAATTGAAATATAGTAGCAAGTGATATTAGCAAAGATGCATTAACTATTGCTAAGATTAATAACGATAATTTTAACCTAAAAAATATTAATTTTGTTGAAAGCGATATATTTACAAATCTTAAAAATCATAAATTTAATATTATTGTTTCAAATCCACCATATATTGATGAGACAGCAAATACTTTTTCAAAACATAATTTACAATATGAACCAAAATTAGCTTTATTTGCTGATCATAAAGGATTATATTTTTACGAAGTAATTTTTCAACAATGTCATGCAGTTTTAGAAAAATCTTTTTTATTAGCATTTGAATTTGGTTTTGATCAAAAAGAAGCACTAACTATTCTTATTAAAAAGTATTTACCACAATATAATTACAAATTTATTAAAGATATTAATAATAAATGAAGAATGCTATTTATTTGGTAAGCATTATAACATATAAAAATAATTTAAGAACAATAATTTTGTCACTCAAAAGGTGACTATTTTATTTTTTGAAAAGGAAAATCTCATTTAATCTTTCAATTAGGATAACGGGGGCAGTTTTAATGTGGCGTATCATTGAAATATTAAAATATTTTCAGTATTCTTGTTCGGTTAATATAGCATTTCTAATGGAAAAATTTAATGTTACATTTCGAACTTTACAAAGAAATATTACTTTTATTAATACAATGTTAATAAAAATTAGTAATTGTAATATTTCCAGAAAGCAAGATTACTTTGTAATTAATGGTGACAATGAAATAATAGCAATAAATACTTTGCTTACACAGTTTATCCACATATCCAATGAATATCCTTTTGTTAGAATGAGTAATTTGTTCTTAATATGTGTATGACAAAAAAAATATTTAAGTAGTGAGTGACTTATCAATATAAGTAACACAAATAAGTATAATTTAAAAAAAGACATTATTTACTTGAATAACTTTTTCTTTGAACAAAATTTAAGATTAAAATTAAAATTTGAACATAATAAAGGGTTTCAATTAGATGGTTATGAATGACATTTAAGATTTATAACCGCTATTATTATTATAAAACTTATTAGTAAAGATAAAAAAATTCTCTTAACTAACGATAAAGTCCTAACCTATATATACAAAAAAATAGAAATTATAATGATCAATATCGGTTATAAAAAATATTATGATGATCAACTAATATGATTTTTAACAATTCATGTACGAAAAATTAAACTTAATTTTTTTCTTGAAAAAGATGAACAAATTGAATTTAATTTAAACTTAAGTATAAAAAAAGAAGTCGAACATTTTAGATTAATAATTGCTAAAGAGTTTGATAAGTTTGAAACCAATTATTTTAATTTCATTTGTTTACTTAATATTAAAGTTGACAGTCAATTATTTCCAAATATAACTTCAGAAATTAGTAACATTACTCAAAAAATATTTTCTTTTATTAATTATGAATATCAGGTGTCTTTATATTCAAATACTTTTAAAAGTAATTTGAATAGTTTTCTTAGTGATAATTGATTTAAATTACAATTTAATTATTATAGTGATATTAGTTTTGCCTTGAATGATACTTTTAAAATAGAAAGTGACTACCAATGAGGGCAACAACTCCTTTTTATTATAAATTCGCAATTAAAAAATAATTATTTTCCCAATCTTAATCTTTTACAAAATAAATTTTTAATGATTACTTTTCATAAAAGTTTTATAGCAAATGAGAACTGAAACATTGCCTTATATATATTCTTAATTGATGACTCCTATGCTAATAAAATTCAAATAACTTCATTTATAAAAGTAAATTTCCCTAATATTTTAATTATTTCCCTAAAAAATAACTTAAGTAATAATTTTAAGCTTCATTTACTAAATCAAAAACCTTGTATATTAATTGAAAACGTAAATATCTATAGTAATTATAATTTAGATAAATATAAGAATATTTCTGTCATTAATATTAATGAAAATTCATGAAATTATGAATTAGAAAAAAATATTAATGAAAAAATAAAATGAGTAATGTTAAAAAGAATTCAATATTCAATTGTGGTATTTAATTTTTATATCCAAGAAAAATTTTATAGTATTAAATCTATTTTGTGAGCATTTCAAAAAACATTTATCAAAAAATATAATTTAAATTTAGAATTTTTAGATATTGATGAATGTTCTATAATTAAAAGTCATATTTATGAAAAAATATTATTAATAAATCAATTAGTACCTATCCCTAATTACGAGTTCCCTATTATCCTTTTATATATAAAAAACCCTTTGATATTTCAAAACAAATTTAAAATTCATTTTATTTTCATTTTATTTACTAATAAAAACAATACTCAAAATTATAATTGAATCAATTTGTGACTTTCTTTATTTAAGAAAATGATTAATACTAATATTAAAAGTATTAGTCATATATAGCTAACGAAAGTAATGTTTACTCATAAATAATGTAAAATAATAATATGTAATTTAAACAATTCTTGCACTTACAAGTATAATTCAGCAATAATTAAAATAGATTAGGAAGATTAAATTATGCCAAAACCATACAGTGAGGACTTACGAAGAAAAGTAATAGAAGTTTATGAAAGTAAAAACATGAAAATTAAAGAAATTTGTAAAGTGTTCAATATCACTAGAAAGACTTTATTTTTATGAAGAAAAAGAAAGCAAAAAACCGGAAATATAAAACCAATTTTGAATTATCAAAAAGGACATAGCCACAAAATAAAGGATTTAGATGAATTAAAAAATTATTTAGCAGAAAATAAAGATGTTACAGTTCAAAAAGTAATTGAAAAATTTGGTGATATGACAAAAGAAACAGTTTATAACTATTTCAAAAAACTAAATTATACATATAAAAAAAACTTTTCTATATGAACAAAGAGATAAAAATAAACAAGAAGATTTTTTAAAAGAAATAGCGAAAATAATGAATGAAGATTTGGTATATATTGATGAATCTGGAATTGATGATAATGAATTTTATAAATATGGTTGGTCTGAAAAAGGTAAAAGATTATTTGATAATAAACCTGCATATAAAATAAAGAGAATGAGTATAATTGGTGCACTAAATAAAGGTAAATTAAAAGCTCTATGAGCATTTGAAGGACATTGCAATAGTAAAATTTTTGAATCATATGTTAAAAATATACTAATTCCAGTATTAAAGTGTGGACAAATTATAGTTTTAGATAATGCGACGTTTCATAAATCTAAAGCAACAAAACAATTAATTGAAAATGCTGGATGCAAACTATTATTTCTTCCACCATATTCTCCTAATTTAAATCCAATTGAACATTTTTGATTTGCTATAAAACATAATATAAGAAAAATATTACCAAATTATTGACCAAATATTAAAAACGCGATTGATTTTGTTTTTCAAGATATGAGTAAACATTACTTTAGTTAGCTATATATAAAATAATACAATCAATCATGACAATTTAATGTTAATTTCCCTTACATTTTTATATAAAAAACATCTTTGACAATAAGTTTAAAGATGTTTTTTATATAAAATTAATAGTATAAAAAAAACAAATATAAAATCATTTATTTTTAATAAATTTAATAATGATTATTTAACATCACCGGAAAGATAAATCTTAACTTTCATTATATTTTTGGTAAATGAGAATTAAATTTAATATAATCTATTTCTGCATCTTTAAATTGAGTTTCTAATTTTATAATTTCTTTTTTTATAGTGCTATCTAATTCTTTATTGGGAAAAATCATTTTTGTAAAATCATTATTATTAAATTTTTTATCAATTGTTTTTTCAATGATATTTTGAATACAAATTGTTTCTATTATAAATGGTTTATTATCATTATCTTCAATTTCTTTTCTTATTTTTTCAATTTCTTCATTAGTATGTTGTATTCCTATTTTTCTTTTGGGCATATTTTTTGATTCTCCTTCTATATTTAATTTAATAAAAATCTAATATAAATATTAATCTATATTAAATTAAGATGTTTATTAAACCATTAATGAATGATTTTCCAATCTTTAATTAGTAATTTTAAGGTTTATTTTAAATTACAAATATCATTTATAAGTTTTTTATTCATTATTTTGAAACAACTATTATATTTAAAATAATAGGTGTATAATTTAGTTAAAATTTATAGTGGTGTTTTCATGATAACTTTACAGCAAAATCAAATTAAAGAAATTAGTCAAATCATTGCTAATGGCGAAGTGGTTGCTTTACCAACAGATACAATTTATGGTCTTGTTTGTAAATTTAATGATGACAAAGCTATTAATAAAATTTATCAAATAAAAAAACGTGATTATACTAAAGAACTGCCAATTTTAGTTGCTAGTTGAGAACAAGCTAAAAGCATTGGTATAATTAGCGATCAATTACAGTCATTTTTAATAAATAATTTTAGTGCTGGTAAAGTTACTGTTATAGTTTTAAAACAACCTAGTTTAAACACATCATATTGAATAAATAAAAAGACAATAGCAATTAGAGTTAGTGCTTCACATTTTATTCAAAAATTAATTAAATTAACAGGGCCTTTAGTAGCTACAAGTTGTAATTTAAGTAATGAACAACCAATTAACGATTATCATAATATAAACTTGCCTAACTTAAGGTATAGAGTAGCAGGTGAGATTTTAACAAATAAACCATCAACTATTTTTAATAGTTTTAATGATAAAATTATTAGATAATAATTAGATAACAGTATTAAAAAAGGAGATAATACTATGAATTGATGAATAATTTTAATTATTATTGCATGCACAACAATATTGATTTTATTAATTGCACTAATTTTATTAATTAAAAAAAATAAACAAAAGAAAATATTAAAAATTACTAAAGATATAAATACTTTATATAAATATTTAAAATTAAAAAAAATAAATACTAAAGAATTACCAGTTTCAATAGAAAAAATTAAAGAAGATATTTATTATAGTGACAAAGTCATTTTGGGAAAGTATGAAGATCTTAATAAGATTTCTGGCCAAAATATTCTTTTAAAAACTGAATATAGTGATGCCAAAAAATTATTTTTACGTTATAAAATTAAAGACATTAATCTTATCAAATCATCAGATTTTATACCTTTAAATCAAATAGACTTGTTAATTTCACGAAATAATCTTTATTTTATTGATTCTTTTGAACTACAAATAATACCATTAGTTAATGTTAAAAGTATTACATTTTTTTGAGAAAAAAATAATTATATAAAAAATAAACAAAAATATATTGGTATTGAAATTAATTTTCAAAATAAACGTTTATTTTTTCTTTTTAATAAATATGAAGAAGCAATTAGTTTTGCTGTTCATGTTATTAGTTTATAACAATTATTATTTAATAATTAAAAATTTTGCTTTTTTTGTGAAAATGATATAATTATACAAAATATATTATTAGGAGCAAAATTATGGCAAAAAAACACTTTAAATTTAATACTTGAAAGTTTATTCAATTTACTGGCTTTTTTTTAATTACTTTAGGAATTATATTTTCTTTTTCTTCTTTTAAAGTTAGCCTATTGTTATATTTTGGTTTAGTATCAGTATTAATAGGTTCTATTAATATTTTAATTTACTATATTTTTATTGGAACAAATAGTTATAAAAAATATTCAAGAAAACAAAATAATAATAAGTTAATAATCAAAAATAATTAAGAAATATAAAGTTAAAACTAAGAAGATTAGTTTTTTCGAGAGAATAATAGGTGAAAAACTATGAGAAAAATATTAAAAGTATTTAAAGCGATGTTTTTAACGAGCATTATTTCTTTACCACTTATTGCATGTGATAAGGTAAATGATGCAAATCAAAAATATGTTGATATTAGTAATATTAATATGGAAGTTACTAATGCTCCTGTTGAATTAAATAAAGATATTTATAATACAGCTTTAATTAAATTTAAAACTAAAGTACAAACTGAAATTAATAAATTAGTTCCAGAAGGAAAAAAACCAGAAAATGGAACCGATTATAAAATAACAATTGTTAATTATAATGATATGTATGCTAAAATTGATAAATTTGAATCACTTGCTGTTAATGTATCTGCTTCAAATAATAGTAATTTTTTAAAAGGTAGTTTTAATGCTTGTGTAAAATTAGTATCAAAAGCTAAAGACATTAGTAATGTTAATATTGATAAGCAAGAAGAAAAAATTAAAATTAATACCACTACTTTTGGTGAAGCAATTGCTTTACGTTGTTTATCATTAATTGAAAGTAAAATTAATGCTATTGTTCCAACAGCAAAACAAGATAGTGACTATATTGTTAATGTAGAAGGTCATACTTTATCAGAATCTATTAAAACATTTGATGATGTTCATATTAATGTTAATGCTATTGAAGATGATTATCATTTTTTATTACATGGTAGTTTTAGTTTTGTCTTAGCTTTTGTTAAAGATTAATTTATATTATTTTGGGTAATAAAAAAGAAAACTTGATTTTCATTATTATCATAAAAATAAAGTAGTATAGTATGGGGTAAGCATGTCAGAAGTAGAAAAATTATTAACAATGAATTATGAAAATGTTTGTAATTTTTTAAAAAATAAATATGGATGTATTTCAAAAAATTATTTTTCAGATGCAACAATGTCTAAGAAATCACAAGGAATAACAAGGGGAAAAGAAGGTTTATATATTCATCATATTGATGAAGATAAAGCAATTTTGTTATCTACTCCCAAATGAGCTCAAAAGTCACCATTTGCCTATCAATATGCTGATCGATTAGTTTATTGTAATTTATTAGAACATTTGGTTTTGCATATTAAAATTTTTGAATATCCTCATCCAAATAAACATAATTTTATGGAAGTTGGTGTTGGTGGAATTTATGCTTTTATTGTTCCTGAATTAAATGATATTTATAGTGGTATTCAATATAAACAACCATGAAAACAGAAAGTTACTGAAGTTGTTTTACCATTAAAAGAAGATTATTTTAAATGTATTAAAAAATTAGTAGAACTTGGGTTTTCTTATCCTTTGCTTACTTCTTTTAATCATCAATTTGGTACATGAAATAATAGAAATAATAATAGGTTATATGAAGAAATGAAAAAAATGGGTGTTAAACAGTAACTTTTTTTTATTGTTATTTAATCATAAATAAAAAATGTTAGTAAATTACCAACATTTATTTTTATTAAGTTTATGAAAAAGTTAATTGACAATGATTTTGATTAATTATTGGTAATTGTTCACCATTAATACTTGTTATATCGTTATTTCTTAATAATGGAGTTCTTTCAGATATTTGTTGTTCGTTATTACTTTCAACATTAATATCAGAAATATTTGTTGGAAAACATTTATCATAAATATTTGAAATGGAAGTGCTAATTCCATACCCTAGTTTAGAACCTAAAAATGCTCCAATAAAAGTTGAACCTGTTATACTAACCATTATTCCAAAGAGTGCCATTCCTGCTTCTGGATCATGTAAAGCTTCCTTATTTTTTGAAATTAAATCATAATAAAAATAACTTATGCCACTTAGTGCTGCACTACCACCTAATATTCCACCTGTATATGTAAAGTATTTTTGAATTTTTTTCATTTTTTCTCCTTTCAAAATAAAAAAACTATTTATTTTAAAATTAAAATAATAGTTTAAAAACTTGTATGAAGTTTTATCTTTTAATTTTAACATAAGATTTTTTTTGATAAAAATAAGACAAAAATTACTATTAATAGTTTATTGTAAATATATAATTTTCTATATCAATAAAAGAAATTTATTAAATTTATATTTTAGATTATAATTTTTTAAAATAAAAACAAAGTTATTAAAATAAAATTTATAAATTATATTTTTATTTAGTTAATTTTGAACTATAAGAATGTTATTAACAATTAAAAAAATAATTTTTGAATAAATCTTTTATCTTTTTTCGTTATTTTTATTGTTATTTTATTGATTTATAAATTAAAAGGCGTAAAATTTCATATTAGTATATATTTTAAATTATTGAAAATATACGCATTAAAGATAAAGGAGTGTTTTTAGTGGAAAGTAGTAAAAATCTGTTTATTGTTAATCATCCTTTAATACAAGATAAATTAACAAGAATTAGAAATCACTTAACCCAAAAAAAAGATTTCAAAGAGAATTTAAGCGAAATTGCAACGTTAATGGCTTATGAAGTATTTAAAGATATTCCTCTTGATGAAATTGAAGTTGAAACACCCATTACTAAAGTTATTGGTAAAACATTAACCAAGACAATCATTCTTTCTCCGATTTTAAGAGCAGGATTAGGGATGACAAATGGATTTGAGTATGTAGTACCTAATGCAATTATTAGTCATGTTGGTCTTTATCGTGATGAAGAAACTTTAAAACCACAAAAATATTTTTTTAAATATCCCAAAAATATTAAAAATATAAGTGATGCATTAGTATTTATCTTAGATCCAATGCTTGCTACTGGTGGTACTGCTGACGCTGCTATTAAAGAATTAAAAAAAGTAGGTTTTAAAAATATTACTTTAGTTTCCATTGTAGGAGCACCAGTAGCTATTAAGAAAATTAATCATAATCATCCTGATGTTAAGATTTTTTTAGCAGCGTTGGATAAAGAATTAAATGATGATGGTTATATTGTACCTGGATTGGGTGATGCTGGTGATCGAATTTTTGGAACTAAATAAATATTTTAATGGAAAAAATTAGAAATAACCTTTTTCTTTCAATACTTTTTACAATGTTATGCTACTGATTATTAATTAATGTAGGATTAATTATAACTGTTATAATTAATACAAACCATTGGTTATTAATTGCTGGATTTAATATTGGTTTTATAGGAAGTATGATTGGGTTATGCTTTTTATATTTATCGTCAAAATGATTAACCAGCGGAATACATTTAAAACAAACCTTAGCATATTTTGGATTCTTATTAAGAATGTTAATTTATGGTTCAATTATAGTTTTGAATATTTTCTTTAACTTTGCTAATATTTTTACTATAATTGCCGGAATGTCAATATTAATGGTTGCTACTATTACTGCAACATTATGTGTATATCAAAAAAATAACTTAAAAGAAGGAATTTAAATGGAAACTTTAGCTGGATTGGAAAGTTGGAATTATTTACAAATTATGCCACAATTGGTAACAATTTTGATAACAACAGTCTTTATCAGTGTTATTAGTTATATTTATTATTATAAAGTAAAACGAATGAAGCCTGATGAAGATCCAAGAGGTATTGTTTTAGTTGTTGAATTAATAATTAAATCAGTTGAAAAAATTGTTGTTGATGTTCTTGGCGTAAAGTATAAAAACCTGACAGTTTATTTGTTATATGTAATGGGTTATATTTTAATTGGTAATTGATTATCGATTATTGGTCTTGAACCACAGTCATCAATGTATACTGTTACTTTATCAATGGCATTAGTTACTTTTATTGGAATATATTATATTGCTATTAAATTTCAGAAACTTTTATTTTTTAAAAAATTTATTATTAACCCTCTAGAATTAATTACTCAATTTGCACCTTTGATTTCTTTATCTTTTCGTTTATTTGGTAATATTTTAGGTGGAAGTATTATTTTGGCAATGCTTTATGGAGTAACTGCTAATATTTGAAGTAATATCCCAATTATTGGTCAGATGAATTTATTAATTGGTGTAATTGGACCATTCTTACATATTTATTTTGATTTATTTGCTGGAAGTATTCAAGCCTTAATTTTTGGCACCTTAACTCTTGTTTATTGGAAGTTACAAATGGAAGAAGGAAGTTCTCATAAGGGAGAACTTACTATTAAATTACCAAGAAAACTTCGTAAACAACAAGCAATAAATCATGAAGAAGAAATTTATACCGAACGTTCAATTATGGAAAAAAAATAAAACACAAAAAGGAGAATTTATTTATTATGGAACTATTAACAACAGTAATGACACATGTCTTTCATTTTTTTAATCATTTAGCAACCGATCCTAATTCTTTAGTGAGTTTAAAGTTTGTTGGAGCTGGAATTTCAACTATTTCTTGTGCAGGAAGTGGAATTGGTCAAGGTTTTGCTGCCGGTAAAGCTGTTGAAGCGGTTGCTCGTAATCCTGAAGTAGAATCTAAAATTAGAACACAATTTGTTATTGGTGCAGCTATTGCCGAATCAGGTGCTATTTATGGATTAGTTGTTTCTCTAATTTTAATATTTGTAGCATAAGGTATTAAAAAATATTAAAAAGTAGGTGATTTTATGAATTTTAATTTCAATGATTTAGTATCAGGTGATGATATTGTTAATCAATTATTTCCCAATCTTCCTGTTTTTATTGCTCATATTTTTGCAACATTAATTTTATTAATGGTACTTTGAAGATGAGTTTATGCTCCGTTTCGTAAGGCTTTACATTCGCGACATTTAGTAATTAAAGAAAAACTTGATGATGCTGCTTGCAAGCAATCATTAGCTAATCAAGATCGTGGTGAAGCTAGTCAAATATTAAAAGCTGCTAAAATTGAAGCTCAGGAAATTATTGCTAATGCACAAAATGATGGTTACAATAAGCGTAAACAAATTATTGATAAAGCGCAAGAAGAGAGTATGCGTATTACTAATCAATCAAATCGTGATTTAGTTCGTGCTCGTAAAGAGGCAGAAGCAAAGATTAACGAAGAAATCAAAGTAGTAGCATTAGAAGCAGCTAAAAAAATTATTGGTGCTGAAATGAATGCTAAAAAACATGAACAATTAATTACTGATTTTATTAAGAATTTGGAATAGTGGTGAAGTTAAATGATAGATGAAGGATTAGCTAATCAATGAAGTAATGGTCTTTTTCAATTAGCAAGAGAAATAAAAAAAATTACTCAATTTGCTGAAGAAAGTAATAAATTAATTGATATTTTTACTACTTATCCAGAATTTATTGATATTACTAGTAGTAGTAATATAACTATTGAAACACGTAAACAAATTATTAGTGAAACTTTTAAAAATCATATTGAACCATATATGTTAAATTTTTTCTTTTTGTTGATTGATGAACATCATTTCCAGTGTGTTCGTTTCATTTTAAAAGAATTTCGCAAATTATGTAATGAATATCAAGATGTAAACTATGGCATTATTTATTCAGTAATAGAACTTTCAAACCAACAAATAAATCAAATAAAATTGAAAATTGAGAAAGTCATTAAACATAAGATTAAAGTCGTTAACAAGATTGATAAATCATTAATTGGCGGTATTAAAGTTAAAGTACGGAATCAAGTTTTTGATGGTTCCGTTAAAGGTCAAATTGATCAATTAAAACAAGAATTATTAAGTCATGAATAGAGGTAAAACAAATGTCCTTAAACGTTAATCAAATTTCAGAAATTATAAAAAGCCAAATTAAAAATTATGGTAAAAAAATTAGTGCTAATGAGGAAGGCATTGTTGTTACTGTCGGTGATGGAATTGCGCTAATTCATGGTTTAGATAAGGCTGTTAATGGTGAATTAGTATTTTTTCCTAAAAGTAATATTTATGGTATGGTTTTGAGTTTAGAAGAAACTGCTGTTGGTGTTACTTTAATGGGGGATGACACAGGTATCAAAGAAGGAGATATTGTTAGTAGAACAGGTAATGTTGTTGAAACACCAGTTGGTAATATGCTTTTAGGAAGAGTTGTTAATGCACTAGGGCAAAAGATTGATGGTAAAGGTCCAATTAAAACTACGAAAACTAGACCGATTGAAAGAATAGCGCTGGGTGTGATGACTAGAAAATCTGTATCAGAACCTTTAGCAACAGGATTATTATGAATTGATGCAATGATTCCGATTGGCAAAGGTCAACGAGAGTTAATAATTGGTGATCGTCAAACTGGAAAAACAACGATTGCTATTGATACTATTATTAATCAAAAGGGTAAAAATGTCTTTTGTGTTTATGTTGCTATTGGTCAAAAAGCTTCAACTGTTGCTCAAATTGTTGATAAATTAACACAACTAGGGGCAATGGAGTATACAACTATTGTTGCTGCTACTGCTAGTGAAGTTGCTCCTTTGCAATATATTGCTCCTTATACAGGAGTAACTATTGCCGAAGAATGAATGGAAGAAGGTAAAGATGTCTTAATTGTTTATGATGATTTGAGTAAACATGCAGTGGCCTATCGTGCTATTTCCTTATTATTAAGACGACCACCAGGAAGAGAAGCTTATCCAGGAGATGTTTTTTATCTTCATTCACGTTTATTAGAGCGTGCAGCTAAATTAAATGAAAAACATGGTGGTGGGAGTATTACTGCCTTACCTATTATTGAAACACAAGCCGGTGATATTTCTGCATATATTCCTACTAATGTTATTTCAATTACTGATGGTCAAATTTTTTTAATGTCAGAATTATTTAATGCCGGAATTCGTCCAGCAGTTGATGTAGGTTTATCGGTTTCACGGGTAGGTTCATCAGCACAAATTAAAGCAATAAAACAAGCAGGTGGAACATTAAAATTAGAATTAGCACAATTTCGTGAATTACAAGCTTTTTCACAATTTGGTTCTGATTTAGATGAAAACACTAGAGCTGTTATTGAACATGGTAAACGTGCCATTGAAATTTTAAAACAAAAACAAAATGAGCCATTAAATCAAATTGATCAAGCAATTATTTTATTAGCAATTAAAAATAAGGCAATTAAATGATTACCAGTAGAAATGATGGATTCTTTTAAAAAGGAAGTAATAACTTATTTTCAAAAACAACAACGAAAAAGTTATTTAAAATTACAGCAAGATCAAGCGTTTAGTGAAGAGTTACAAGTGAGCATTAGTCAAGGCATTATGCAGGTTGTTTATAATTTGACCAATAAGCTAAATGACTATAATCCTAAAATATATGGTAGTCTTGAAGAATGGGAAACATTAATTAAAACATTCAAATAATGTATTTAGGAAGGTAAGGTGAAATATCATGGCTCAAAGCATGGAACAAATTAGACAAAAAATTAAATCTGTTAATACTAGTTATAAAATTACTAAAGCAATGCAACTAGTATCAACAGCTAAATTAAAAAAAGTAGGTAAAAGAATTGAGATGATTAAACCTTATTATTCTGAAGTTTATAATACATTCAATCAATTAATACCTAAATTAAGTAATTCAATTTATTTAAAAACAAAAGATCAAGTTATTAATAAAACAATATGAGTCGTTTTTAATTCTAATTTAGGATTATGTGGTGGTTTTAATAATAATTTAAATAAATTAGTACTAGAACAATATCAACCACAAGATGAAATAGTTGTTATTGGTAGTAAAGGAGTTTCATACTTTACTAATCATCATTGTAAAATTATGCAATCTTATACTGAAATTAACATTCAATCATCATATAATGATTCGCAAGAGATATCTTTGTTGTTACTTTCTAAGTTTAATAATAAAGAAACTGATGCTATTAAAATTGCATATACAAAATATGTAAATACGGTAACAACAATTCCAACAATTATTGATTTATTACCAATTGTTTCTATTAAAACTAATCAAGAAAGTAATTTAATTCAAACTGATTTTGAACCAGACGCTAATACTGTTATTAATAGTGCTATTCCTTTATATGTTGGTGCCATTGTTTATGGTGCATTAGTAGAATCACAAGTGTCAGAGCAAGCATTACGAAGATTAGCAATGGAAAATGCTTCAAATAATGCCAAAGAAATGAAAGATAAATTATTAGTAAGTTATAATCGTGCCCGTCAAGGTGCTATTACCCAAGAAATTTCAGAAATTATTGGTGGCGCTGATGCCCAATCATCATAATAAAGGAGTAAACTAAAATGAAAAATGCAACTAGTAAAAAATCTATAACAATTAAAGAAAAAAATGTTAGTGATAAAAACTCTTTAAAAAAAGATAACACTAAAGTTATTGCTAAAGTAAAAGCAAAAGTGACTAAAAAAGTAGTTAATAGCAAAGAAAGTGTTAAAACTAGTAAACAATTACCAACTAAACGAAATATTGGAAAAATTGTTCAAATTTCAGGTCCAGTTATTGATATTCGTTTTAATGATAATAGTTTACCTAATTTAAATAATGCTATTAGTATTGATAATAATGGTCAAAAATTAATTGTTGAAGTTGCAAAACATATTGGTGATGATAGTGTTCGTTGTATTTCAATGGGTCCAACTGAAGGATTACTACGTGGTCTTGAAGCAGTTGATTTAGGAATACCAATTAGTGTTCCTGTTGGTGAAGAAGTTTTGGGTAGACTTTTTAATGTATTGGGTGAAGTCATTGATGATGGTAAAGAACTTAAAACTAAATTAAAATATCCTATTCATCGTACACCTCCTAGTTTTGATGAATTACAATCAAAATCTGAAATTTTAGAAACAGGAATTAAAGTCATTGATTTATTAGCACCTTATGCTAAAGGTGGAAAAATTGGTTTATTCGGTGGAGCTGGAGTTGGTAAAACAGTTTTAATTCAAGAATTAATTAATAACATAGCTAAAGAACATGGTGGTATTTCTGTCTTTTCAGGAGTTGGCGAAAGAACACGTGAGGGTAATGATTTATATTATGAAATGCAAGAGTCAGGTGTTATTAGTAAAACTGCTTTAGTGTTTGGTCAAATGTCAGAACCACCAGGTGCTAGAATGCGTGTTGCATTAACTGGTTTAACAATTGCTGAATACTTCCGTGATGAAAAACAACAAGATGTATTATTATTTATTGATAATATATTTCGTTTTACACAAGCTGGTAGTGAAGTATCAGCTTTATTAGGAAGAATGCCTTCAGCAGTAGGGTACCAACCAACATTATCGACAGAAATGGGTGCTTTACAAGAACGTATTGTATCAACAACACGTGGTTCTATTACATCTGTACAAGCAGTATATGTACCAGCTGATGATTTAACTGATCCAGCTCCTGCGACAACATTTACTCACTTGGATGCCAAAATTGTTTTAGATCGTAATATTGCTGCTTTAGGGCTTTATCCTGCTGTTCATCCTTTACAATCTTCATCAAGAATGTTAGATCCTGCTATTGTTGGTCAGGAGCATTATGATGTTGCGCAAAGAGTTATTGAAACAATTCAACGTTTTTCTGAATTAGAACCAATCATTGGTATTTTAGGAATGGATGAGTTGAGTGAAGAAGATAAAAAAATAGTAGCTAGAGCAAGAAGAATTCGTAATTTTTGTTCACAACCATTTCATGTTGCTGAAAAATTTTCGGGTTTAAATGGTATTTATATTCCGATTAGTCAAACTGTTAATAGTTTTAAACAAATTTTAGATGGTGAATGTGATGATTTACCAGAGCAAGCGTTTTTATATGTAGGAACTATTGAACAAGCAATTGAAAAGGCAAAGAAATTGAGATAATTGAAGGTGATAGTATGGCATTAAATCTTAAAATTATTACTCCTGATGGTATTTTTTTCGATGGAGAAGTACAGTGAGTTAATGTTAAAACAACTGAAGGATATGTTGGTATTCTTGAATGGCATACACCTTTGATTGCTAATATTCAAATATCGAAAATGTCATTTAAAATTAAAGAAAAAATTCGTAATTTAACGATTTCTGGTGGACTTTTGGTAACTGATTTACATATGGTTCGTATTATTAGTGATAAAGTTGAATATACATCAATTTTAAAAGAGCAAGAAACAAAGGTATTTGATGAGCGTATTAAAAGGGTTAGTGGAGGTTAATAAATATGCATGATTCACATTTAATAAAATGAATAATTGAAATAAATATTTATCTTTTTAGTTTTATTGCTAGCGGATTTGCTGTAAAAGCAATTCCTTTTAATAAATTTCTTGATCATAAAAGAATAAAAGAATCATGAATTTTATATATGTTAACAACTTTAGTTTTTACTTATTGTATTGGTACGTTAATTATTAAATTTATTGGTTTAGATATTTGGTTTAATTTAAATTAATACTTAAAATTAAAAAAATAAAAATAGTAAGTGTTTTAAAATACTTACTATTTTTTTAATTACAATATATTATTAAAATTTATAGTAGTTATTGATAATACCTATATATATTATAAAATTTCTCCGAAATTACTATTATAGTTGTAAAAAAATAGTTTTTATTTATTTTATTGTTGTTTTTACTATTATATATATATATAATATTTTTATCTGTATAGAATAAAATTCTCATCTGTATAGAACAATATAGAATGGAAGTGAGAAAATGAGTAAATTTTTTCATAGTAAACAAACAACTCCTGAGGATAAGAAAAATCCTAGTTTTACTTTTAAAGGAACTTTCAATAAATTAGGTGGCAAAATGTTTGGCAAAATGCAAAACTTATCAAGAGCCATTGTTTTACCAATAGCTACATTACCAATAGCTGGCTTATTGTTAGGAATTGGTGGTGGTGTTGCTAGTGCTTTAAAGCAATTACCTAATCATGATAGTCTTGTTGGTATTATTAATATTTTTTCAATTATGCAATCAGCCGGAAACGTTGTTTTTGCTAATTTAGGATTGATTTTTGCTATTTCTATTGCTTTTGGTTTTGCAAAAGCTAGTAAAGGTGTAGCTGCTCTTTCTGGATTTATTACTTTTATTGTTATGACTTCAGTTATTAGTGGCATGTTTTTTTGAAATCCTAAAACAGGAATGTTGGGATTTGATCCATGAGGTTTAGGTGAAGGTGCAAAGATTACTCCAGAAAGTGGTAAATCTTCTGGTTTATTTTCTTCTGTCTTAGGATTATTTCCTACGTTTGATACTTCAGTTTTAGGTGGCATTCTTGTTGGTTGATTAGTATCAGTTGTTCATAATCATTCATACAATATTCGTATGCCAAGAGTATTAGCTTTTTTTGGTGGTGAACGTTTTGTGCCAATTTTAGCTGTTTTTGTTGGAATAGGAATGGGATTAGCTTTTTTCTTTATTTGACCAATGTTATTAATTGCTTTTAGAGAAATTGGTAATGGCTTAGCAGCTGGTATGAATACAGGTCAACTTACCGATGGACAGTTAACTGGTGATAATTTTCATCCAACAGTTGGTGGAGCGTTTATTGCAATGTTTTTTGGAATTACTGAACGTTTATTAATACCAACAGGATTGCATCACGTTCAATATGCACCTTTCTGATATACTGGAATTGGTGGTACGTGAACTAATGGATCTGACACATTTGTAGGAGCGTACAATATTTTCTTTGGACAATTTGCTTCTAATGCAGTAGGACACATGAATCAAACACCAGGAACAATGTTTATGAGTGGGCGATTTGCATATATGCAATATGGTTATCCATTTGCAGCGCTTGCTATGTGAATGTTAGCACGACCAGAAAATAAAAAAATGGTTGGTGGTATTTTAGGATCTGCTGCTCTAACTTCTTTCTTAACAGGAGTTACAGAACCATTGTTGTTTTCGTTCTTATTTGTAGCACCATTATGTTTTGTTTTCCATGCATTTATGGCAGGAATTAGTTTTATGATGGCGTATTTATTAAATATAGTTGTTGGTCAAGGTTTTGCTGCTGGATTTATTGACTTTTCTTTCTTTGGAATATTACCAAGTATTCTTGGTAAAGAAACAGGCTTCTATTGAGTATTTGCTACTGGATTAATTATGGCACCTGCTTATTTCTTTGGGTTCTATTACATTATTAAGTGAAGAAATTACAAAACTTTAGGTCGTGAAGAAGGAGAATTAGCAACCAACTTAGCTTTACAAAGTGTTGAAAGTTCTTTAGATAAGTCTTCAAAAAAAGGTAGAACAAAAGTAGAAAATTTATTACTTGGACTTGGTGGAGCATTAAATATTATTGATGTTAACGCTAAAGATAAAGTATTAGTTGCAACTTTAAAAGATGCAAATATTTATTCAAAAGCTTTATTAAGATTAAGTGGAACTAAAAATATTAAAGTAATTGCCAATAAAGTTGAAATTACTTATCTTGATGGTGCAGAGTCTATTCATAAAACTTTACAAGCAGAAATGACAAAGAAACAAACATTAACACCTGATACTAATAAAGATAAAAATAATGATATGTTAGAAAATATTTTTAAAGGTCTTGGTGGACGAAGTAATGTTAAATTATTAGACAATTGTGCTACAAGATTGCGTGTTACAGTTTTTGATGAAACTAAAGTTGATGATAATATTTTAAAATCAATTGGTGCAGTTGGTATCTTTAAAAAAGGTACAGCTATTCAGATAATTTATGGGCCACAAGTAGGTAATATTAAAAATGATTTATTAAAAACTTGAACTCCAAAATAAACTATTACTAAAATATAAAAATGAGCAACTTTTTGAGTTGTTCATTTTTTTAGTTTTAGTTACGGATAATGTTAAAATTATAATATAGGATAGAGGGAAAACTATGTTTTTTGATGATGAAGAAGAAAAGTTAGAAGAAGCTAGGTATGAAGAAATACAAACAAATATACAAAATTTAACATTAACAATTGATGTTAATATTGTTGTTAAAGATTTATTTAAATATATTAAATTAAAATGTACACAAAAAATTAGAATTATGGATATATTAGCATTGTTTTTATCAATATTTTCAATAATTCTTTCAATATTATTAACTGTTATTGATAAAACTGATCAAAAAATTAGTTTTGAACTTCGAAAATTATTGTATGCGGTAAATATATTTAAAGATTTAACGGTGGTAATGGTATTAGTAATTGCATTATTTATGATTATTTATGAGATTAAATATTGAATTAAACAAAATAAACAATTCAAATCTTTTTATGCAGCAAATGCTGATTTTACACCTGAAGAAATTATTTCGGAACTAATGGATCTTAATAATATTTTTAGTTTTAAGCATTGAAATGAAATTTCATTCCATATTAAATACTATAAAAAATGTAAATCATTTAAACGACATGCAATTTTAATCGCTATTTTGGATTATTATCAATTACCAATTAATAAATGAAATTTAATGTATTTAAATCAAACAATTAATTATTTAAATAAAAAACATTTTCGTCATATTCTTAGATTATGCATATTTAGTTGTTTAGCAATAATAATGATTATTTTAATGAGTACTTTCCCTTCAATATTTTTAAGATAAAATATTTTATATAGATAGAAAGGTATATATGGAAAAATTTAATGAAGAAATAAAAATATTAACGACAATTTTTATTAATAATGCTAATATCAATACTAAAATTAAACAAGAAAAATTTTTAATCAATAATTTTGAATTTTATGGAATTTTAACTAGTAAACGAAAACCATTAGTAAAATTTTGGGAGGTTCCCAAAAAAGTAGGAATATAAATTACTAGATAAATAAATTCTTTTGAACATTACCATTTAAAAATGATGATAGACAAATTAAATTCTCTTTTACCCTTAAATTTATATTCGACGTATTTTAAAAAATATAGATTTTATAAGATAAAATAAAAATTATTCTCAAAGGAAAAAGACAAGAAATAATCTTGTCTTTTTTTGTAATTGTAAAATTTTAAAATTTTTAAGAACCGTCTTTAACGCTATTATCAACACGTGTTAGGGAACTAAAAAAGTGAACTACAACACAGTTGTTAAAATAGTAGCTAGCATGTGGACTTGCATGGATAAATAAAAAGTGGAGTGATACCTAATAAAATATACTAACCATTAATGGTAATTCTTGGGGTGGGAGCGAATTGGAAACTAGTATATATAGACCTGTTGTAGGGACCTATTGTATTAATTCTATTCTTTATTTAACCAAACTTGCCACCCCCCAGTGAGCAAGTGTTGGTTTTATTTTTTATTTTTTTTGAAAATTTTTTTGGGCGAGAAAATAAATTTCAAACTTATAAAAAAAAATTGAGCGGGACCGGTTCAATTAAAATATTAATTTGTTTAACAAAAATTAAATAAATATTGAATCGAATGCCTCAATGTTTTTTAAAATTTCATAATTTATTTTTGAGCCCAGAATTGATGGAATGAATAAAACGAATAGTAGTATTATTAATAATCTAAAAATCAAAATATATGTTCTTTATGCTAGAAGCAACAGGACATATTAGGAAAAGATTATTATGCAAATAGAATTTAAAAAAGAACAAATTGTTAAAGATAAACCACAATCTATTCTTATTGATTATGGTGAATATAAATTACAATGTCCAAAATGAATGGTTAAAAATAATAGTTTTATTGCTGATGATAAATATACATATTGAGTTTTTAATTTAGAAAATATTAAAAGAGAATTAAGCGGTAATGAATTAATAAAATTATTAGAACCATATATTAAAGACCAAAAAATAACTGTTAATAAACCAACTATTCCAAAAGAATATTATATTAATGATATAAAACTTGAACCATTAACATTTTATGAACAGCATAATAGTTGATTTATGGGTGAAATAACAGATAACAAAACTAAAATTACTAATCCTTGTTTTAAATATAACATTACGTGAGAAGAAAACAGAAAAGGTTTTAAAATAAATAATCCATATAATAAAGATGATTTACCAATTAATTACATAGTTACTTCATATAAGGAAATTTCAACTCATAATGAAAAAGTATTTTTGTTGAACATGTAAACAACATAAATTTGATTATTTATTCTTTAATACTAATGATATAAAAACAAGAAAAAACTTTTTAAGAGACAAAAACGGTAAAGCAATTTGTTATGACTGTATCTTAAATGTTAAGTTAAGTAGGGGGTATAAATAATGAATAAAGAAAAACCATTTTCTTATAAAGACCAAGAAATTATTAATGAATATAATAAAAATCGTAGCAAAGAAATAACAGAAGAACATTTAAATAATATAGAAAAATTAAGAAAAGATTTTAAAAAAGAAGTAATTAATCAATATAAGGAAAATTTAATTAATTATCTTGAAAATGAATTTATGGAATTACTTAAAGATGATATGAGTGATGTAATTAAAATTAATATTAGTAATTGAAAACTTAAATTAATAATGAAATTACAAGAAAAAATTCAAAATTGTGACCTTGAATAATGCAATATGACTTAATTATTGGTATTGACCCCGCTGGTATTGGTAATAATGGAATTGTTATATATTCAAATGAAACTAATAATATTGTTTTTAATGAAACATTCAATACATTAACTGTTTTATGAACTAAAAATATTTATAAAGAAAAATTTCAATTAATTAAAGAAAAATTTATTGATAAAAAAATATTAGTTATTGTAGAAAATTTCTTTTTAAGTTCAAAACAATTATTAACTAATCCATTAGCAACCCCTAAAATTATTGGTGCATTAATGGTATTAGTACAAGATGTTATAAATTGAGATTATCTAGAAAGTGAACCAAAAAATAAAACTAAAATAGAAAATTATAAAGGAAATATAAAATTAACAAAACATGAACAAGATGCTTATAAACATATTCAATATTATTTAAAAAATCATAAAAAAATATTAATTTTTGATAATTATTTAAGGAAATTATAAAAATGAAAGATAAAACAAATTATGTCAAATTAACAGTAAAACTTAGTAACACTATTGAAGCAAAATATTACGAAAAAGGTAATAAAGAATTATATTATAGTGTTCGTGGTCAATGAAATGGATTAAACTATGTTACTTTAATTTTTAATAAACCAAAACTTTATAGACGCTGTATTTTATTAAACAAAAACGATGAAATTATAGTAACTGGTGAAATCTTTAATACTTTAAATATTAAAAAAAATCGTGCATTTTGTTCAATTAATGTTAAATGATTTAAAAAATGAAAAGAGTAAAAAATGATATTATGAAAAATTTTATTAATAGTACCAATATTAATAACAAGTATAACACTAATAATAATTTTAATATTTATTATTAAAGAATTAAAAAATGAATATAAAGTATTAAAAATATTAAGTGAAATTGCTAATCAAATTGAAATTAAGGAGAATAAATAATATGATTAATGATTATGATTGAATATGATATTGTGATAGTTATCCTTGTAAAAATAATAATAGTAATCAAGAAATATATGTTTGTTCAATTAAAAAAATGCAAAATTAGGATTATGTAAAACTCATTTAAATAATTATAGAAATATAAAAATTGATTATGTTACTGAAATTAAGGAGAATAAATAATGGGATATTGAACAAAGTATAAATGTGTTTTTTGTGGAGAAATAATGATTGGTGATGAAGAAAATATTGAACATGTAAGAGAACATAGAAAGGGTATTAGATAATGAAAAAAGAAAATAGAGTTAATAAAAGTGTATTACGTAAATATATAACAGATTTAATGTTTAAGTATAAAGATAAAGCAGATTCAATATTAGTTTTACATGAAATATTTTTATGATTAAATGAAAGTTGAGTTGATAATAATTAATAAAGAACAAATACCATGTTGTTTTAGTGAAGTTAATACTCTAGGTAAACATATAACAAATTGCACTAATTTACCAACAAAATTGGATGAAGATAATGTACAAGTAAGATATTTTTGTGAAGAACATATGATTAAAGTTGAAAATATAAGAAGAAAAATGGCTCAAAAATATATTAATGAATATAAAGAAAAATTACTTGAACATATTAAAAATATAAATTTTAAAGGAATTTTCGGTTTATTAATTGAAAAAATAGAAAATGGAGAAATTGATTAATGATAATATTACCTACTTTATTTGAAAATAAAGATGAAATTGAAATATTATCACCATTTCCCAAAGCAATTCATACAAGTAATGATATTAGAGCAATTATTTTAAGACAATACCCAAATGTTAAATCAAAACACATAATTGTTTCTGACCCGGAAGGTAATGTTGCATTAATAGTTGGTGATAATGATGTTTATCAAGGTTGAATTAAAGTAACCATTAAAAAATTAGAAAATTAAAGGAGAATAAAATGGATTATAAAGAAAAAATTAAAATTAGAATTCATGAATTTGAATTATATGCTTATCAAGTAAATACTTTATTAGAATCTGTTTAGGATCTTTTTAATAAAATTGAAATAAATGAGAGAACAACCATTTGTAAGCTAGTATTTAATTTTCTTTCACAATTTTTTCATAATCTTCTGCATTTTTCTAATCATGCAAAACTTCGTTCTACAACTCATCTTTTTGGCAATACTACAAAAGAATGTAATTCATTACGTTTGATAACTTCAACATTTGCATTTATGATTGTTTTGATTTTAAAAGCAAATTTTTCACCAGTATAACCAGCATCTACTAGTATTTTTTGAACTTTAGATAAATTTTCTTTTTCATTTTCAATCATTATTATAGCACTGTTACGATCTGTTTTTTCTGCTGTGGTTATGTAAATTGCATCTGGTAAGCCTTGAGAATCAACAGCAATATGACGCTTTATTCCTGAAATTTTTTTACCAGCATCATAACCTTTATTTTTAGCAGTATCTGTGTTTTTAACACTTTGTGAATCAATTATACAAAAACTAGTTTGTTCTTTTCTACCATTATTGATACGAACTTTTCTAACTAATTTTTTTTAAAATTACTTGTCAAGTGCTAGGTTCTTTATCACTATTTTTACTTCAAATTTGAAAATAATAATATACAGTTTGTCATTTTGGAAAATTTTTTGGTAACATTCTTCATTGACATCCACTTTTTAATACATATAAAACTGCACAAAATACTTCATATAAATCTAAATTTCTTGGTTTTGTTTTCTTTTTGTTATTTTCTAAAATTGATCTTATGTTCTCAAATTGTTCTTTAGTAACATGACTTGGATAATTTTTATGCATATATACCCCTTATCTTAAAATATATAGTCATTTTACGTTATTTTATAAAAGATTCCAAACAGGTTCTTAGATATTGTAAGAGAAATGTTAAAAGCAAATAAAGGAGAATAAATTATGTTAGATGAAATTTTAAAAGTAATTTTTGATAGAGCAGATAAAAAAGAATTAATTTATATGATAGAAAGATTAATTCTTTGTACTAATAATCGGTCAGAAACAAAAAAATGATTGATTAGAGAATTTGATAAAAATCATTATGTTTTAGAAAAATTATTAGAAATAAAAGGAGAAAAAAATGGAAACAAATAATTATACTTTAACCAAATTAATTAGAACTGGTATAAGTCCAATTTGTGCAATGATTGGTACAAGTGCTTATTATGGTCAAGTAATAGATAATCCATTATTAGGTTCAATTAATAGTTTATTATTTGGTAAAAAATTAGGTTTAGATATATGAAATTTAAATCAAAGACCAAATACTAAAACTAAATTAATTAATAGTAGTAAAAAAATATTATTAGGTTTAGGAACAATTGGTTTAGCAAATTATAGTAAATGAACAGAAAATAATATTAATCCTATTATTCCAACAACACCAACTCCAATAACTACTACAACTACAACTGAGGGTCCTCCATGATTATTATTAAGTAAACAAGATAATCAGTCATTAATGGATTGAGATACATATATTAGTTTAAATGCTTATGGTATTTCAAATCTTATTAGTGGATTAACTGAGTTAATACCTAATAAATTTGAAACAATAAGAAAGATTTGTAATATGGCTACTGGTGGATGTTTAATATCAAGTGGTGTAGCAATGGGTATTAATAATGATTTTAATAATGCTTATGCAGTACCTACCATAATGCTGGTGCAAGTGAAATAATCCATAATTTACTACCTATGGAAACTACACATCATAATGAAGAAATGCAAGAAACATCATTTAATGATGAAACTGCAAGATTAATTAATGATAATAGATTCACAATTAATAGTGAAACAACTAGTCAATACGGTAGTGATAATATGAGCGAAGTAGCATTAAATCACGATAATGCTTCATTAAATTGAGATTATAATCACATGAGTTTATAAAGGAGGTGAATAATTTATGAATAAAGAAAAATTAATTCAATATTATGATGATAAATTAAAACAACATGAAAAAGATTTAGAAGACATACGACTGAATGAACGTTTAATTGCAAATCTTTTAATGGATGCAAAATGTATGATTGAAAGAATTATTAAAGGTGACTTTGATGAATAATTAAAAATTAAAAATAAATAGTTGAAAGGAAAATATTGAAATGAAAGAATTTTTACATGAATTAATAATTATTGGAACAAGTGTTGGAACATTAATTTGCAGAGAAATTATTGTTTTATTAAAAAGATTTATCACAACTCCAAAACATGTTAGAGCAAATAACAAAATTATCAAACATCAAAAAAAATTAGCAAAATTAAACGAAAAAATTAATAAAGGAGAAAAATAATATGACAAAAATTGAATTTAATGAAAAATATAGAAAACAAGATATCAGTATTGATAGAGATTTTGATTTACATATTGATAATTGTTTTAAATTTTCTGATATTGAAATATTGGAAAATGCTGTTAATGATTATAAAAAATTAATAAGTGAAATGCCACAATTAGTTAAAGATTGATTATTGGGATAAGATTAGGAGAATGTTAAATGTTAGAAAATGAAAATAATGTTCAACAAACAACTGAACCTTTAACTGAAAACAATGCTTCTTCACAAGAAATAGAAAATAAAGTTAATGAAGCAGAAAACAAGTTAAATAAACTTAATCAAGAAATAAAAGAAAAAGAAATGATTAATATATTTAAAAAATATCAAATAAAAACTGAATTTTATGATTATTTAAAATTTAAAACTAATAATTTAGAAAATTCAAAAATTGAAGAAACTATTAAAAAAATGATTAAAGAACAACCAGTATTTAAAGAAACAATTAATACAGGTGGCAAACCACAAACAATAATAACAAATCAATCAAATT
The DNA here is from genome assembly GCF_964019495.1 of Spiroplasma endosymbiont of Dasysyrphus albostriatus. Taxonomy (NCBI): domain Bacteria; kingdom Bacillati; phylum Mycoplasmatota; class Mollicutes; order Entomoplasmatales; family Spiroplasmataceae; genus Spiroplasma; species Spiroplasma endosymbiont of Dasysyrphus albostriatus. Next base: position 510,614 of record NZ_OZ026447.1, read on the forward strand.
CAATAAAAAGCACTTTATTAGATTATAAAAAGAAAAATAATTTATAACAGAAAGGAAAATAAAAAATGGCAGTACCATTCAATAAAAATTTAGATAATACCGAAAAATTAGTAGAAGCACCAGAATTTATAGAATTTTATAAACAATCAAATTCACCATGAGCAAGTTTTTTTCCCATTGAAATGGTTAATTCTACAAAAATTGAATTTATAGTTAAAAAACCAAAAAATCCAGAAATGAAAATACTAAAATGAAATGATAAAAGCAAAGGATTAGATGTTAGTTATGCTGAAACTATTAAAATTTTAAAAGAAATTAAAGAAGAAGCAGTTGCAGGTGAAATAATTGCTAATGTTGATTTAAATGCTGAAAATGGACAAAATTTATTAAATACAATGCAATATGAAGTTGCTAATGATTTAGCAGATTATTTAGCAAATAATGATACAAATGTAATTGCAAAATATGCAACTAAAGTAGATATTACTGATAAGTCACCAGTAGGATATTTAAAATCAATGTTAGATGCTTGAAATACTTTATTTCAATTAAGAAATAGTAATAATTGTCGTTTTTTTATTACTAATAATCTTTATGATAATATTGTTTATTTAGCTAATAATAAAGGTTTAATTACTGATAATCAGATTGCACAACAATTAAGATTAAATGGAAATGACTTATATATTAAAGGTGTGCTGTGTCAAATTGTAATGGATGATTATATGACTTTTACTGATAATAATGAAACTAAAATTATGTCTTTTGTTTTAGCTACACCAAGAGCAATGAAAAGATATATGTTACAAAATACAGTTGTATATGTTCAAGATATTGCTGATGGTAAAGTTGGAAGAAGATATTTAGTTGGTGGAGAAGTAACTGGTGAATCAATACCATATATAACAGATGAAGAAACAACTTCACGCTGAATGTTATGTGCAATTATTAATAATGATAAAACTGATTTAAAAACTAAAATTACAAGTTTAATAACTGATATTACTGCAAATGTTAATAACAATAATAGTGAATTAAATACACAAATAAAAAGTACTAATGAACTTAAATCATTAAATCCTAATTTAACAAATCCAACTATTAAATATTTTAGTGATGCACAAGGAAAAACTAATGTAAGTAATCAAAAACAAAAAGCAGGTGACTTATATATAACTATTACTGCAAATGTTAATGACTTAAATTATAAAGGAACAACAAATCCAATTAAAATAACTCTTAAATAAAGGAAAATAAATGCCATGCCAATCGGTACAACTAGTACAGCAATACTTTTGAACATAAATAAATCCAAACATACTAGAATAAGTAAACAGCAAGAAAATAAAAGTTTTTGATGAGAAATTTTAGAAATGATTGGTGTACAAGTAATAGCAGTAGCACTTGCTCCTTTTACTGGTGGTTTAAGTGAAAGCGTAGCACTTGGATTAGGTGCAAGTAATTTTATTGCAAGTAGTATTAATTTTGGTATTTATGCTATAACTGATTTTACTATTAATGAAGTTTATGATTATTTAAAAGGGAATGTAACAAAATGAAATACTTTCTTTAATATATTACCTGCATTTGCTGGACTTAATAAAATTAGTCGTGGTTATCGTATTACTAAATTTATTAAATTAGCAGAAAAAACTAAAACATTAGAACAAGTTGGAATTAAAGAAGCAAAAAACTTACAAGAAATTATTAGTCAAGTAAGTGGAAAAGAAATTTTAACAGATAAAATTATTGGTAATAAACGTTATTTAATGAATTATAGTTTTACTCCTAATAATGAAACAGTATTACGAGATTTAGGTTACGTTGCTGAAAGACAATATAAAAATAATTTTCAAAAATTAGAAGCACAAGAGTTAAAAGATTACTTATTATTACAGAATACATTAATAAAATTAAGTCCTCAATTAACTCCAAAGTTTAAAATTAAAGATATTGAAAAAGCAAATAACTTTTTAAAAAAATATAATACTGATTTAAAAGAAGTATTAAAAATGAACCAACATGAATGATTAAATTTAGTTCATACAATACATACAGAAAATAGATATGGAAAAACTTTAATTTTAGATTTGCAAAAAATTAGCGCTAATGCTATTAAATTTAATTTTAAAAATAATATTATTCATCAACTTGTTTTAAAAGCAAATCAAAGTTTTAAATATGGATGGGGCCACTTAGCCCTTTTTACTAGACCATTAATTTAAAAAATCTGAATGTATTCTAAAAACAATTGTGTTATATAATGAACACTAATTTTGACCTGAAAGGATTTTTATTAATGGATAAAATTAAACAAATAGCATTAATAATTAACAAATTAAATATCAAAGAAAAAATTAAAATTATCGATGATTGCAAAAATCAATATTCAATTAGAAACTTATGTCAATATCTTCAATTAAACAGATCAACATATTACTTTTTAAAAAATAAACAAAAACTTATTAAAAAAGAAAAAAATCATATTATTAATTGCAATCATAAATATCAAGAATTATGCCAACTTTTAATCGAATTTCATTCTACAAGAAAAGGTAGAATTTATGGATATTTAAGAATTTTTTCAGCTTTTAAAGAGTGATTAAAACAAGAGAAAAATATCATTTTAAATATAGAATTATCAACAAAACAAATGCGAAAAATTATGAAAAAACACAATATTCAAGGATTAAAACAAACTAAAAATAACTATCCTAAAAACAAAAAAAATCCAAATAAGTGAATACCTACAATGGATAAAGTAAACAAAGATTACAAAAGTACAACCGCTTCAAATCAAATTTGATCAATGGATACTAAACAAATAAACACCAAAGAAGGTTGACTATATCTTTTTGTAATTATTGATTTTTATTCAAATAATGTTGTTAGTTATAATACATTTTCAAATAAATCATATCAAGATTTAATTCTTCCTGCACTTGAAAAAATAAACAACCAATTTTCTTGAAATCAAATAAAAAACATTATTTTACATTCAGATAACGCCAACGAATTTTATTGTCAAGAAATTACAAAATGAGCAAAAAACAAACAAATAATTTTAAGCAAAAAACAACCATATGATATTGGCGGTAATGTCATATCTGAAAATTGATTTTCACATTTATCTCAAGAATGATTGCCTAAAGACTCAAATCAATATTTAACAATCAATGAAGCTATTAATGATGTAAATCAATATGTTATGTTTTATAATTATGAAAGAATACATTCTAAATTTTTAAAACCACCAATATTACAAATAAAAATTTAGAAATATCTATCAAAATATGGTCCAGTAATTAGGGCTAACCACCGTAATTCAGGAAGTTTTAAAACTAAAGATAATCGTTCTTTTGAAGAAAATGAATTAATTAAATTAAGAAAAGAATTAAAGCAATTACGAATGGAAAATGATATTTTAAAGCAAGCAGCACTAATAATAGGCAGAAAATAGAAATTATTGTCAAAAATAAAGCTAAATATAAAATTCGCACAATGTGTCGTTTTTTAAAAATATCTAAATCAACATATTATTTTAATTTAAAGAAAAAAGAAAATAAAATCAAAAATAATATTTATGATGAAGCTGTTATTAGTGCTTTTAAAGAAAATAAAGAAGTTTATGGTACTAGAAGATTAAAAAAAATTCTAGAAAACCAAGAAATTTATTTATCGCGCAGAAAAATTAAAAAAATTATGAATGAACATAATTTAATATCAAAATATACTAAATTATCATTCAAAAATCATAATAACAAAGTTAACGATAGTCAAATAACTAATCTTGTTAATAGAAAATTTAAGAATAGGATTAAAAATGAAGTTATTGTTAGTGATTTAACTTATGTACAAGTTAATGGTAGGTGAAACTATATTTGCCTATTAATAGACCTATTTAACCGCGAAATTATCGGACATAGTGTTGGAGTTAAAAAAGATGCATCATTAGTACATCAAGCATTTATGCAATCAAATCGCTGTTTAAAAGATATTCAAATATTTCATAGTGATCGCGGTAATGAATTTAACAATAAAATTATTGATAAACTTTTACTAGCATTCAACATTAACCGTTCTTTAAGTAAAAAAGGTTGTCCTTATGATAATGCTGTTGCTGAAGCAACTTTTAAAACGGTGGTTAGCCCTAATTACTGGACCATATTTTGATAGATATTTCTAAATTTTTATTTGTAATATTGGTGGTTTTAAAAATTTAGAATGTATTCTTTCATAATTATAAAACATAACATATTGATTTACATCATTAATAGCTTCATTGATTGTTAAATATTGATTTGAGTCTTTAGGCAATCATTCTTGAGATAAATGTGAAAATCAATTTTCAGATATGACATTACCGCCAATATCATATGGTTGTTTTTTGCTTAAAATTATTTGTTTGTTTTTTGCTCATTTTGTAATTTCTTGACAATAAAATTCGTTGGCGTTATCTGAATGTAAAATAACGTTTTTTATTTGATTTCAAGAAAATTGGTTGTTTATTTTTTCAAGTGCAGGAAGAATTAAATCTTGATATGATTTATTTGAAAATGTATTATAACTAACAACATTATTTGAATAAAAATCAATAATTACAAAAAGATATAGTCAACCTTCTTTGGTGTTTATTTGTTTAGTATCCATTGATCAAATTTGATTTGAAGCGGTTGTACTTTTGTAATCTTTGTTTACTTTATCCATTGTAGGTATTCACTTATTTGGATTTTTTTTGTTTTTAGGATAGTTATTTTTAGTTTGTTTTAATCCTTGAATATTGTGTTTTTTCATAATTTTTCGCATTTGTTTTGTTGATAATTCTATATTTAAAATGATATTTTTCTCTTGTTTTAATCACTCTTTAAAAGCTGAAAAAATTCTTAAATATCCATAAATTCTACCTTTTCTTGTAGAATGAAATTCGATTAAAAGTTGGCATAATTCTTGATATTTATGATTGCAATTAATAATATGATTTTTTTCTTTTTTAATAAGTTTTTGTTTATTTTTTAAAAAGTAATATGTTGATCTGTTTAATTGAAGATATTGACATAAGTTTCTAATTGAATATTGATTTTTGCAATCATCGATAATTTTAATTTTTTCTTTGATATTTAATTTGTTAATTATTAATGCTATTTGTTTAATTTTATCCATTAATAAAAATCCTTTCAGGTCAAAATTAGTGTTCATTATATAACACAATTGTTTTTAGAATACATTCAGATTTTTTAAATTAATGGTCTAGTAAAAAGGGCTAAGTGGCCCATTCCAAAGGAATCTTTTAATAAAAGTAATATTAAATCATATAATAATCAAGTTTTTTATAGTAATTAAAATAATTATAGTAAATTATTTTTTCTAAGAACCTGTTTAGAATCTTTTTAATAAAATTGAAATAAAGGAAAGAACAACCATTTGTAAACTAGTATTTAGTTTTCTTTCACAATTTTTTCATAATCTTCTGCATTTTTCTAATCATGCAAAGCTTCGTTCTACAACTCATCTTTTTGGTAGTACTACAAAAGAATGTAATTCATTACGTTTTACAACTTCAACATTTGCATTTATGATTGTTTTGATTGCAGAAGCAAATTTTTCACCAGTATAGCCAGCATCTACTATTATTTTTTGAACTGTAGAAAGATTTTCTTTTTCACTTTTAATCATTATGATAGCACTATTACGATCTGTTTTTTCTGCTGTAGTTATGTAAATTGCATGTGGTAAACCTTGCGTATCAACTGCAATATGACGTTTTATTCCTGAAATCTTTTTACCAGCATCATAACCTTTATTTTCAGTAGTATCTGTATTTTTAACACTTTGCGAATCAATTATACAAAAACTAGTTTTTTCTTTTCGATGATTCTTAATACGAATCTTTTTAACTAATTTTTTTTAAAATTAATTGCAATACACTAGGTTCTTTATCATTGTTTTTACTTCAAATTTGGAAATAATAATATACAGTTTGTCATTTTGGAAAATTTTTTGGTAACATTCTTCATTGACAACCACTTTTTAATACATATAAAACTGCACAAAACACTTCATATAAATCTAAATTTCTTGGTTTTGTTTTCTTTTTGCTGTTTTCTAAAGTTGATTTTATGTTCTCAAATTGTTCTTTAGTAACATGACTTGGATAATTTTTATGCATATATACCTCTTATTTTAAAATATATAGTAATTTTACATTATTTTCTAAAAGATTCTAAACAGGTTCTAACTTCGAAGAGAAAGAAAAAAATATAATATAAATACAATTTTTTTTTTGGGTACTAAGTTTTCTAAGTTTTTTTATGTTAAAATAATAAAGATTTTATTACTTTACAAGTAATAATAAGTATAAGTAATAATAAAGAAAAAAATGGTGATTTACCTTATGTGAGATCGTAAAATTTTACGAAAAATTAATAAACAAGTTAAGGCAATAATTAGCCTTGATGAAACAATGAGAAAAATTAAAGATGAAGAATTAGCAAATAAAACAGTTGAATTCAGAACCAGATTGGCAGAAGGTGAGACTTTAGATGATATTTTAGTTGAAGCTTTTGCGACAATTAGAGAAGCAGCAAGAAGAATTAGTGGATTACATCCATATCCTGTTCAATTAATTGGTGGTATTGTTCTTCATAATGGTGATGTTGCTGAAATGCGAACTGGTGAAGGAAAAACTTTAACTGCCGTGATGCCAATTTATCTAAATGCTTTAAGTAGTAAAGGTGTTCATGTTATTACTGTTAATGAATATTTAGCGGCAAGAGATGCTGAATTAAATCGACCAATTTTAGAATTTTTGGGAATTACTATTGGTGTTAGTCTTCGTGATCATTCTACTAATCAAAAACGTGAAGCGTATTTAAAAGATGTTACATATACAACTAATTCGGAATTAGGCTTTGATTATTTGCGTGATAATATGGTTAAGGTTTATCCAGAAAAAGTTCAACGTCAGCTTAATTATGCTATCATTGATGAGGCGGACTCTGTTTTAATTGATGAATCAAGAACACCTTTAATTATTTCTGGTGGTTCAAAAAATCGTACGCCTTTATATCAAGCATCAGATGTTTTTGCAAAAACTTTAATACCTGAAGATTATAAAATTGATTGAGAATCACGCCAAATTGCATTAACAGTAACGGGTGTTAATAAAGCTCAAAAACAGTTTAATTTAAAAAATTTATTTGATATTGATAACTCGGAATTATTTCATCATATTCAAAATGCACTTCGTGCTAATCATGTTTTCAAATTAGATGTAGAATATGTTGTTAAAGATGGTGAAATTGTGCTAGTTGATCAGTTTACTGGTAGATTAATGCCTGGTAGAGTATATAGTGATGGACTTCATCAAGCTTTACAGGCTAAAGAAAATGTTACAATTCAACAAGAAACAACAACAGTAGCTACTATTACTTATCAAAACTTTTTCCGTTTATATAATAAATTAAGTGGTATGACAGGAACTGCTAAAACCGAAGAAGAAGAATTTGTAAAAATTTATAATATGAGAGTAATTAAGATTCCTACTAATAAACCAATTATTCGAGAAGATAAACCCGATCATGTTTTTGCTTCATTAAATGCTAAATTTAAATCTTTAATTGCAGAAGTTAAAGAACGACATACTAAAGGACAACCAATTTTGATTGGTACTGCTAATGTTGATGTATCAGAACGAATTGCTAATATGTTAACTTTGGAAGGAATTAAGCACGAGATTTTAAATGCTAAAAATCATGCTCGTGAAGCTGATATTATTGCTAGAGCTGGTGAAAAAGGATCAATTACTTTAGCAACTAATATGGCAGGACGTGGAACTGATATTAAACTTGGTAAGGGTGTTATTGAACTTGGTGGCCTTGCTGTATTAGGTACTGAAAGAAACGAAGCACGAAGAATTGATAATCAATTACGTGGAAGAGCCGGAAGACAAGGTGATCCTGGATTTTCACGATTTTATGTTTCGATTGAAGATGATTTGATGTTACGTTTTGGTGGTGAAAAATTAAAAAAAGCTTTTGCAAGTTTAGGTGAAGACTATATTAGATCAAAAATGTTAACTAGATCAATTACTAGAGCACAACAAAAAATTGAAGGTATGAATTTTGATGCACGAAAAAACTTATTAGATTATGATAATGTTATTGCTCAGCATCGTGAAGCTACATATCATCAACGTGATAATATTTTACTTGCTGATGATTTATTAGATTTAATCAAAAATATGCACAGAACAGTAGCACGTGATTTACTAAATATTTTTAATAAAGTTGTTGGTAGAGAACAGTTTATTGATTATGATGAATTAGTTAAAGGTATTGAAAATAAATTAATTAAGCCTAATGATTTAATAGCAGAAAAGTTAAATCGATTAAGTACTGAAGAAAATATTGATTTAATTGTTGAAAAATCTTATAATTTTTATCTTGAAAAAAGAGAAAAATTAAATGATGTTATTATAAAACAAATTGAAAATAGTGTTGTTTTACAAACTTTTGATCAATATTGAACTAATCACATTGATGCTTTAAGTAAACTGCGTGCAGGAATTCATTTGCGTGGTTATGCGCAGTTAAATCCCTTACAAGCTTATATTGAGGAAGCTTCAAAATTATTTAATCGTATGAAAATCAATGTTGCTCATCAAGTTATTATTATGTTACATAGCATTAATCCAGAACAACATCAGGTCCGTGGTGGTCAAGATGTATTGGATACAGTATTAGCAAGTAATGTTGAAACTAAAACTAAAATTGGATAATTAATCTTTATTTAAAAAACTAAGTATTTTAATACTTAGTTTTTTAAATATGTTTTTTTTATTCTATTTGATTTTTTTCTTTATGTTTTCATGACTTCTTTTTAAATATGTTTTTATTTTTTTTACTGTCATAAGTGACTGAAGTTGTTCAATGGGGGAAATTATTACCTTTAGTAACAGCATTATTATTATTCATGGGTACTAAATTTTTAATATAATTAGTTCCATCTGCTGTGCTGGGGCGTTCATAAACAATAGTTCAATTTAAACTTTCAATTGGATCATTAAGCTTCGGTTGTGCAATAAAATTATGTCAAAACATTAAGGCACCCGCATAATCTCGACGGTATAATTGTGGATTAAAATTATTGATAATTTCTCCTTTATTTCATACTTCTTCAATTTGTTGTGGCGTTCATATTGTTTCTTCTTCATTATTTGTTGAAGAAGTTATATTTTGATTAATTTCATTTTGTGAATATAGTGCTTTTGCTTCTAGTGACATATATTTCTTTTTTCTATTCTTCTTAATAAAGCATATACAAGAAATTATTAAAACTATAAAATAAAAAAATTCTAATCCTCATGGAATAATGAAAAATAGTTTTTTCCGAATAGTTATCGTAGAAGCAAATTTATAAAAAGCAACATATCCACCAAAGGAAAAAAATAAAATTGATCCAATAATAAAAAATAATGATATTCATAACATAATTCTAGTTAATATTAAGGAAATAAAATCATTATTTTTTAAAAAAATAAAAGGAAAGGCAACAACACCTAAAATTATGAAACCAAAACCCAATACTGCAATTGTCAGAGTTGGAAAAGTTAAATTGAATTTAAAAAATTTCTTAGTGATTAAATTATCAATAAGGATTAATAAATCAGTAGTTTCTCCTTTAAAGAAAATAATTCATAAAACTCAACTAATTAGTAAAGTTACACTTGTTAATCATGAAAAAATTATAATCATTCAATTATTATAATAGTTAATACTTTTCTTTGTTGAATAATTATCATCAACAGTTTCTTTAAATATCTTTTTTTTCATTTTTAAAAACCTTATAATATTTTATTGTTAATCAATTCTATTAATTTTTCTTTTTTCATAATATCTCTCCAAAACTAACTTATTATTTTTGTGTATATTTTGTTACTGTATTATTGAATGCTTGTTGATAACATTTACCGCTGCAATATATAAATTTATCACGATATAAAGAGTCAAATGTATATTTTTTCTCACATGATGAAATATAGCATTTAGTTGTAATAATTGGCATAATCTAATTAACCCTTTTTAAATTTATACTATACATTTTACATGATTTCTGTTTTATCATTTTATTAATTATTTTTTTATATTTTAAGTGTTTTATATATTAAAATTTATATTATTTTAAATAGTGCAATAGATTTAGTTAATAAGTTATTAGTATACAATTTTATGAAAAAAGTGTTAAAAAATAATTAAAAGTATGTAAAATATATTTATCTTCTTAAACTTAAGAAGTTATTGGTAAAAATTGAGGAGGATTAATTTATGAAAAAATATTTATCATTATTAATTGCAATATCATTAGTGCCGGTATTTTATTTTATTTATTAATTGGGAGCGTGTCGAAGATGTCGGTAACTAAAAAGTTTTAAAAATAGCTCCTTTCTTTTTTTTACCCTTGAATTAAAAATAAATGACAAAAGACGAGAATAAAAATCTTGTCTTTTTTTTGTAATTGTAAAATTTTAAAATTTTTAATAAACCTCTTTAACGCTATTATCAACACGTGTTAGAACCTGTTTAGAATCTTTTAGAAAATAATGTAAAATTACTATATATAGCTAACTAAAGTAATGTTTACTCATATCTTGAAAAACAAAATCAATCGCGTTTTTAATATTTGGTCAATAATTTGGTAATATTTTTCTTATATTATGTTTTATAGCAAATCAAAAATGTTCAATTGGATTTAAATTAGGAGAATATGGTGGAAGAAATAATAGTTTGCATCCAGCATTTTCAATTAATTGTTTTGTTGCTTTAGATTTATGAAACGTCGCATTATCTAAAACTATAATTTGTCCACACTTTAATACTGGAATTAGTATATTTTTAACATATGATTCAAAAATTTTACTATTGCAATGTCCTTCAAATGCTCATAGAGCTTTTAATTTACCTTTATTTAGTGCACCAATTATACTCATTCTCTTTATTTTATATGCAGGTTTATTATCAAATAATCTTTTACCTTTTTCAGACCAACCATATTTATAAAATTCATTATCATCAATTCCAGATTCATCAATATATACCAAATCTTCATTCATTATTTTCGCTATTTCTTTTAAAAAATCTTCTTGTTTATTTTTATCTCTTTGTTCATATAGAAAAGTTTTTTTTATATGTATAATTTAGTTTTTTGAAATAGTTATAAACTGTTTCTTTTGTCATATCACCAAATTTTTCAATTACTTTTTGAACTGTAACATCTTTATTTTCTGCTAAATAATTTTTTAATTCATCTAAATCCTTTATTTTGTGGCTATGTCCTTTTTGATAATTCAAAATTGGTTTTATATTTCCGGTTTTTTGCTTTCTTTTTCTTCATAAAAATAAAGTCTTTCTAGTGATATTGAACACTTTACAAATTTCTTTAATTTTCATGTTTTTACTTTCATAAACTTCTATTACTTTTCTTCGTAAGTCCTCACTGTATGGTTTTGGCATAATTTAATCTTCCTAATCTATTTTAATTATTGCTGAATTATACTTGTAAGTGCAAGAATTGTTTAAATTACATATTATTATTTTACATTATTTATGAGTAAACATTACTTTCGTTAGCTATATTTTAAAATAAGAGGTATATATGCATAAAAATTATCCAAGTCATGTTACTAAAGAACAATTTGAGAACATAAAATCAACTTTAGAAAACAGCAAAAAGAAAACAAAACCAAGAAATTTAGATTTATATGAAGTGTTTTGTGCAGTTTTATATGTATTAAAAAGTGGTTGTCAATGAAGAATGTTACCAAAAAATTTTCCAAAATGACAAACTGTATATTATTATTTCCAAATTTGAAGTAAAAACAATGATAAAGAACCTAGTGTATTGCAATTAATTTTAAAAAAAATTAGTTAAAAAGATTCGTATTAAGAATCATCGAAAAGAAAAAACTAGTTTTTGTATAATTGATTCGCAAAGTGTTAAAAATACAGATACTACTGAAAATAAAGGTTATGATGCTGGTAAAAAGATTTCAGGAATAAAACGTCATATTGCAGTTGATACGCAAGGTTTACCACATGCAATTTACATAACTACAGCAGAAAAAACAGATCGTAATAGTGCTATCATAATGATTAAAAGTGAAAAAGAAAATCTTTCTACAGTTCAAAAAATAATAGTAGATGCTGGCTATACTGGTGAAAAATTTGCTTCTGCAATCAAAACAATCATAAATGCAAATGTTGAAGTTGTAAAACGTAATGAATTACATTCTTTTGTAGTACTACCAAAAAGATGAGTTGTAGAACGAAGCTTTGCATGATTAGAAAAATGCAGAAGATTATGAAAAAATTGTGAAAGAAAACTAAATACTAGTTTACAAATGGTTGTTCTTTCCTTTATTTCAATTTTATTAAAAAGATTCTAAACAGGTTCTTAGGGAACTAAAAAAGTGAACTACAACACAGTTGTTAAAAATAGTAGCTAGCATGTGGACTTGCATGGATAAATAAAAAGTGGAGTGATACCTAATAAAATATACTAACCAGTAATGGTAATTCTTGGGGTGGGAGCGAATTGGAAACTAGTATATATAGACCTGTTGTAGGGACCTATTGTATTAATTCTATTCTTTATTTAACCAACCTTGCCACTCCCCAGTGAGCAAGTGTTGGTTTTATTTTTTATTTTTTTTTGAAATTTATTTTTGAGCCCAGTTTTCATGGAATGAATAAAACTAATAGTAGTATTATTAATAATCTAAAAATCAAATTATATGTCCTTTATGCTAGGAAGCAACAGGACATATTAGGAAAGGATTATTAGAGGCTTTTTAATAATCTGTGTTTCTTTGTTTTACAAAGTTACTAATTCAGATTAATTCTGTCTTCAAATTTTATCATAAAATGAGCAATTGCTGTATTTCAATTTTGAATGGGCATTGTTCATTTTTTTGTTATATTGTCAATTGCCACTTAGCCCTTTTTACTAGACCATTAATTTAAAAAATCTGAATGTATTCTAAAAACAATTGTGTTATATAATGAACACTAATTTTGACCTGAAAGGATTTTTATTAATGGATAAAATTAAACAAATAGCATTAATAATTAACAAATTAAATATCAAAGAAAAAATTAAAATTATCGATGATTGCAAAAATCAATATTCAATTAGAAACTTATGTCAATATCTTCAATTAAACAGATCAACATATTACTTTTTAAAAAATAAACAAAAACTTATTAAAAAAGAAAAAAATCATATTATTAATTGCAATCATAAATATCAAGAATTATGCCAACTTTTAATCGAATTTCATTCTACAAGAAAAGGTAGAATTTATGGATATTTAAGAATTTTTTCAGCTTTTAAAGAGTGATTAAAACAAGAGAAAAATATCATTTTAAATATAGAATTATCAACAAAACAAATGCGAAAAATTATGAAAAAACACAATATTCAAGGATTAAAACAAACTAAAAATAACTATCCTAAAAACAAAAAAAATCCAAATAAGTGAATACCTACAATGGATAAAGTAAACAAAGATTACAAAAGTACAACCGCTTCAAATCAAATTTGATCAATGGATACTAAACAAATAAACACCAAAGAAGGTTGACTATATCTTTTTGTAATTATTGATTTTTATTCAAATAATGTTGTTAGTTATAATACATTTTCAAATAAATCATATCAAGATTTAATTCTTCCTGCACTTGAAAAAATAAACAACCAATTTTCTTGAAATCAAATAAAAAACGTTATTTTACATTCAGATAACGCCAACGAATTTTATTGTCAAGAAATTACAAAATGAGCAAAAAACAAACAAATAATTTTAAGCAAAAAACAACCATATGATATTGGCGGTAATGTCATATCTGAAAATTGATTTTCACATTTATCTCAAGAATGATTGCCTAAAGACTCAAATCAATATTTAACAATCAATGAAGCTATTAATGATGTAAATCAATATGTTATGTTTTATAATTATGAAAGAATACATTCTAAATTTTTAAAACCACCAATATTACAAATAAAAATTTAGAAATATCTATCAAAATATGGTCCAGTAATTAGGGCTAACCACCATTGCTAAATAAAATATTTTAAAAACTGACATATCGTTAGGAAAAACTTTTTTATTTCTGATGACTTTTCGTAATTGACTATTAACAGATTCAATAGCATTTGTGGTATAAATTACCCTTTTTATTTCTGCAGGATAACTAATAAAAACCATTAAATTATCTCAATTTTTATATCAAGATTTAGCAATTTGTGGATATTGTTTAGTTCATTTATTTTCAAATGATTCTAAAGCTTGCATTGCTTGTTCTTCACTACATGCAGTATAAATTGGTTTTAAATCTGCAACTAGAGATTTTCTATGCTTATATGAGACATATTTCAAACTATTTCTAATTTGATGAACGATGCATAATTGATGTTCGGTTTTAGGATAAACTGATTGTATTGCTTCTGACATGCCTGTTAAATTATCACTACAAGCAATCAGAATATCATTTAAGCCACGATTTTTCATTTCTGTGAAATTGGCTAATCAAAATTTAGAACCTTCATTTTCACTAATTCATAAACCTAAAACATCTTTTTTACCTTCTAAATCAACTCCTAAAGCTATATAAACTGATTTATTAATAATCCGTTTATCTTGTCGTACTTTAACTACTATACAATCAAAATAAACAATCGGATAAACACTATCTAATGGTCGATTTTGCCATGCTTTGACGTCATCAATAACATCATCAGTAATTTGACTAATAACACTTTCACTAATATCAGCACCATGATATAACTCTTGTAATTGCATTCTAATATCTGATAATGTCATACCTTTTGCATATAAAGAAAGAACTTGTTGATCAAAACCATCAAATCTTCTTTGTCTTTTTGCAACTATTACAGGATTAAAATTACTATTACGATCTCTTGGTACATCAATTTCAATTTTACCTTGTTGGGTTATTAATTTTTTTGAACTTATACCATTACGAGCATTGTCACTATTACTATGTTGATTCTTATCATATCCTAAATAATTTTACATCTCAGAATTCAACATTTTTTCTACTAATCTTTTTGTTAATTCTTTATATAATCCTCCCTCTTTAAAAACTGTTGTTAAATCTTCAGTATTTTCTAATAATAAATCTACTGCTTGTGATATTGGATCATTGTTATTAATATTTTGCTTTTTAGCCATCTGTAACTCACTCTTTCTAGAAAATTAATTATATTTACTAGAACTAATTAAACATAGTTATTTTTGTAAGTTACACAGATTACTAAACATTACCGTTTTAATAACTGATAAAAATATTGATATCATTTTAAAAAATATTACTTTATTTGAAAAATATAATGAAAATATTTCCTATATTAATTTAGAAATTTAGATTATTTATTAAAATATCCATCAGGATATGTACCATCTCATTTAATGGCATCATCTGTAAATTTATTAATGGCAAAATATAAATCCATTATGTCTTTACTATGATTTTTTCTTTCTCATATTGTTGAAGTACCAAAAACCATTTGTTTATTATGGTCTAAATAATGTTTAACATTAGTACCTATATTATGAGTAAGCACCCCCCCATGATTAATCCTATTGTTCCAGTTGTTGCACCAGTTAGTGCTAATGCTAATGTTATTTTACTTAAATTTGTTTTTATTCATGTTTTCATATTAAATTACTCCTTTTTTCCTTGATTTTACTTCTAAATTGTACTATTTTTGATTATTTTTACAAGTATGTTTTTAAATGTGTCATTATTTAGTGATAATTTCCTATTAGTTATCGAGTGAAAATTTCCCAAAAAGTGAGGTTAAATATACTTGGTGATAAATATGGAAAGAAGCATAACTATGAAAGAAAAATATAAATATAAAATTATAAATGACATTATTATTAATAAATTATCTAAACATCAGGCCAAGAATAAACTTAACCTAACTATTAGAAGAATTAACCAATTAATTAAAATTTTCAATAGAGAAGGTAAAGTTGGTTTTATTCATAAATCTAGAAATAAAATTTCTAATAAAGTAACAAAAATTGAAATCAAAAATAAAATTATAAACTTATATAAAACAAAATATTATAATTTTAATTTTCAACATTTTCATGAAAAAATAATTAGTGAAGAAAAAATTAAAATTTCATATAGCACACTTTATACTATATTAATCAAAGAAAAAATTATTTCACCAAAAAGACATAAAAATAAAAAAAATAACTTACATCCAACTAGAAATCGTAGAACAAATTTTGGTGAATTAATTCAAATGGATGCAAGTAATCATCATTGATTTGGTAATGATAAACCAAAAGCATTTTTACATGCTGCAATTGATGATGCTACAGGAAATATTGTTGGACTATGATTTGATCATCAAGAAACATTAGATGGTTATTATAATGTTTTTTATCAAATTTTAACTAAATATGGCATACCAAAAACATTTTATACTGATAGCAGAACAGTTTTTGGATATAAGAAAAAAATTGATGCAGGAAATATAAATACAGAAAATGATACTTATACTCAATTTCAAAAGTGCTGTAATGATTTAGGTGTTGAAATAATTAGAACTTCAATTCCACAAGCTAAAGGTAGAATCGAACGCTTATTTGGAACGCTTCAAAGTCGATTAATTAGTGAACTTAGACTTAATAAAATTAAAAATTTAAAAGAAGCTAATCAATTTCTTAAAATATACATAAGTATTTTTAATAAACAATTCGGTTTTCCTATTGATGATAATAAATCTGCTATGATTAAAGCTCCTATACAAGAAGAAATAAATATTTATCTTTCAAGATTTTCTAAAAGAAAAACAGATAGTGGTTCAACTATAACATACTATGGTAAAAAGTATTTTTCTTATAAAAATAATAAAGTTCAATATATACAACCCAGAACTGACGTAATTGTACTTAAATCGTTTATTAATGAGTTATATCTTAGTTATAATAATCAAATATATCAACTAAAAGAAATACCACTAAAGCCAATTATCAAAGAAGATTTGATAAAAACTAAAAAAGTTTATATACCAAATAAAGACCATCCTTGAAGATATGGTTATTAATAATACATAATTAAAATTAGGCAAAAAATAGAATTCTATAAGAGATTTTATTTTTTGAATACTAAATCATATAAATTTTTAAATCATTTGTATATGAGCAAATTTGGTGTCTTAAAATTAATTTTAAATATATAAAGATATTACAATTGTAATATCTCGTTTTTAAATTTGTGGCAAGCTTGGTTTATATCCGCTTGTTGAAGATTGAACTTGTAAATCTGTTGAATTTATTTCTGAAATATTTAAATTTGATTCCATTTTGTTATTTAGATTTAATTTTCCATAAATTGCTAAACTTAAGACATCATTACACATATCTAAAATAGTTTTATTAATAAATTTAGCAAAACTTTTTTCTTCTGCAATAGAACCATCACCACTTCCCTTATAAGTTGCATTCAAATCTAAATTCGTATTTGTCAAATCAATTCCATATAAATATCATTCTTTGGTGCTGATTTTGTTTGCATAATGTTTTCCTAAATAGTAAATTTTGTCTTTTTTGTTAGTAACATTAATGCCAGTTTCTTCTCACATTTCATCAATAACTGTTTGATAATGAGTCTTATTTTCAACTCCACCAGTTATAGTGCTATATTCACCTATTTGCTTATTTTTAAATAATGGATTGTATTCTTTATTTAATAAATAATGATATTCATTATCTTTTAAAACATAGGGCAAAATGGCAACTCCTTTATTATTATTTCAAGGTTCTTCAACACCACAGTAAAAGTCTTCTTTAATTAATTTTACAAAAGTAGTTCCTCCATTTGTACATGTACCATTAAAAAATTCTAAATTTTCTAAACCACCATTAACATGTCTTTTTTTATTATACTTTTTATGACGATGTTTATGATTAAAAATTTCAGGTTGTTTTAAATTAATTGGTAGTTGTTGTAAATTAGTTAATGATTCTTGTAAAGTTATTGAGTTAGTTAATGATTTTATTGGCATAGATTGTACTTTTTGTTTTTCATTATGAAATAAAGGAATACTTAATATTCATAATTTAAATAAATAACTTGGATTAAAATATTTCATTTTAATACCTCTTTCAAAATAAGAATTAATAAAAATATATCTAAAATTATATATTGATTTTAACATTTTTTTTAATTTTGTAGAAAAATAGTGATATTGATAAAATTTAATTTTAATTAATGATTTTGGGAAATTTTTACTCGATATTGACAGTATGTTTTTAAATGCAAAATAACGCCTAAATTAGAGGCGTTATTTTGTGATACCTACACTATTAATGATATGTCACTTGTTTATTATATAGCAAATGTGAAGATGCTTTTTTTCACAGTAGCATTATTTTTACCCCTAATTACATTTTTATATGGATATAGTGCATAAAATAATGCATCATATGGGTCTTAATACATATTTCTGTCAGGAATATTAGTTTTTGTTTCATCATAACGTAATTCTTCTAAACATTGAGTAGTTTTTGGTAAATCATCTTTATTAGCATAAAAGTTTCCATAACTCATAATATTTCTCATTCAAACTACTCTATTAGTTAATCCTGCTTCTTGATTTAAATTTGAAGCATGTTTAATAGCGGTTTGTGTTATTAAAATAGTATTATGTTCATCTATTAATTTTTGATTTAATCAATCCATGGCAGTTCGTGCTTTATCATCATAAAAATAAATTGCTTGGTCAAAATTTTCAAAATTATCCATTAATCCTAAAATTTCATTTACATAAGCATTAATTTTTTCATTTTCATTAATAAAGTCATTAGGTGTAACTACTAATTCACAAATAATATAAGCATCATAATATCCAGTATTATTATATTCTTTAAAACCAACTACCATAAATACAGTATGGTCTTTTGGTCCCGTAGCTCAATCAATACCAACACTATAAAAATCAAATTTATACATATCTTTTTCTTTATTATAAAATTGTTTTAAGTCATATGATTGTCAATATTTTACTGTTTTTTGAAATGGAAAAATTGTTGCATCACTATCTAAAAATTCAAAACCATAAAAAACAGTATTAAATTCATCAGGATTACTTTTTTTCATTTCTAATAATGTTCTTTGTTGAATTTCAGGTAATTTATTTCAAAATGGTTGAATAGTAAATCTTAAAACAAATAAACCTAACCCACTAAATATATCTTTATTTTCATAATAAACTTTGCCAATTTTTTTAAGATTTTTCGTTATTTCATCATTTAATGGTAAAAATGGAGTACAGTATTTTAAATAAAATGGATGATACTTATCATAAGGATTACATGTAAAAGTAATAAAGAAACTTTTATAAAAATAACGAATAATTAATTTTCCAAAAGTAGGACTATATATAGCTAACGAAAGTAATGTTTACTCATAAATAATGTAAAATAATAATATGTAATTTAAACAATTCTTGCACTTACAAGTATAATTCAGCAATAATTAAAATAGATTAGGAAGATTAAATTATGCCAAAACCATACAGTGAGGACTTACGAAGAAAAGTAATAGAAGTTTATGAAAGTAAAAACATGAAAATTAAAGAAATTTGTAAAGTGTTCAATATCACTAGAAAGACTTTATTTTTATGAAGAAAAAGAAAGCAAAAAACCGGAAATATAAAACCAATTTTGAATTATCAAAAAGGACATAGCCACAAAATAAAGGATTTAGATGAATTAAAAAATTATTTAGCAGAAAATAAAGATGTTACAGTTCAAAAAGTAATTGAAAAATTTGGTGATATGACAAAAGAAACAGTTTATAACTATTTCAAAAAACTAAATTATACATATAAAAAAAACTTTTCTATATGAACAAAGAGATAAAAATAAACAAGAAGATTTTTTAAAAGAAATAGCGAAAATAATGAATGAAGATTTGGTATATATTGATGAATCTGGAATTGATGATAATGAATTTTATAAATATGGTTGGTCTGAAAAAGGTAAAAGATTATTTGATAATAAACCTGCATATAAAATAAAGAGAATGAGTATAATTGGTGCACTAAATAAAGGTAAATTAAAAGCTCTATGAGCATTTGAAGGACATTGCAATAGTAAAATTTTTGAATCATATGTTAAAAATATACTAATTCCAGTATTAAAGTGTGGACAAATTATAGTTTTAGATAATGCGACGTTTCATAAATCTAAAGCAACAAAACAATTAATTGAAAATGCTGGATGCAAACTATTATTTCTTCCACCATATTCTCCTAATTTAAATCCAATTGAACATTTTTGATTTGCTATAAAACATAATATAAGAAAAATATTACCAAATTATTGACCAAATATTAAAAACGCGATTGATTTTGTTTTTCAAGATATGAGTAAACATTACTTTAGTTAGCTATATATATTTATCAATAAAAGTTCAACTTCATTCTTTAATTGGTTCTTTTGAAACTTTAATACGATTACTTCTAAACATAGAATTTTGTAATCTTTCATATCTATATGTTAATTGCTTTTCAGTTAATGTTTCTTTTTCTTCTGCCATAATAATTTCATCAGTTCTTGAACCTAAAAAACTTGAACCACCCGCTTCTTTTCCAAAAATCTTATTACCATTAGCATAACCAATAAAATCAATTTGTTGATTACTAGGAAAAATAATACATCCACCATCCTTAGTAATTTTTCATTTAATTCCATGTGGATTATTAGGTAATAAATTAATATTATCAACTTGTTTAGGAAATATTATTGGAGGTAGTTTGTTTACTCTTTCTGATCTATAGCTAACTAAAGTAATGTTTACTCATATCTTGAAAAACAAAATCAATCGCGTTTTTAATATTTGGTCAATAATTTGGTAATATTTTTCTTATATTATGTTTTATAGCAAATCAAAAATGTTCAATTGGATTTAAATTAGGAGAATATGGTGGAAGAAATAATAGTTTGCATCCAGCATTTTCAATTAATTGTTTTGTTGCTTTAGATTTATGAAACGTCGCATTATCTAAAACTATAATTTGTCCACACTTTAATACTGGAATTAGTATATTTTTAACATATGATTCAAAAATTTTACTATTGCAATGTCCTTCAAATGCTCATAGAGCTTTTAATTTACCTTTATTTAGTGCACCAATTATACTCATTCTCTTTATTTTATATGCAGGTTTATTATCAAATAATCTTTTACCTTTTTCAGACCAACCATATTTATAAAATTCATTATCATCAATTCCAGATTCATCAATATATACCAAATCTTCATTCATTATTTTCGCTATTTCTTTTAAAAAATCTTCTTGTTTATTTTTATCTCTTTGTTCATATAGAAAAGTTTTTTTTATATGTATAATTTAGTTTTTTGAAATAGTTATAAACTGTTTCTTTTGTCATATCACCAAATTTTTCAATTACTTTTTGAACTGTAACATCTTTATTTTCTGCTAAATAATTTTTTAATTCATCTAAATCCTTTATTTTGTGGCTATGTCCTTTTTGATAATTCAAAATTGGTTTTATATTTCCGGTTTTTTGCTTTCTTTTTCTTCATAAAAATAAAGTCTTTCTAGTGATATTGAACACTTTACAAATTTCTTTAATTTTCATGTTTTTACTTTCATAAACTTCTATTACTTTTCTTCGTAAGTCCTCACTGTATGGTTTTGGCATAATTTAATCTTCCTAATCTATTTTAATTATTGCTGAATTATACTTGTAAGTGCAAGAATTGTTTAAATTACATATTATTATTTTACATTATTTATGAGTAAACATTACTTTCGTTAGCTATATATCAAAAAAGAGAACAAAATATTCTTGAATTTGATATTACTTCAGCTATAACAGTGCTTTCAGGATGTTTTACTGGTGCTCTTTTTGGTTTTATTTCAGGTCTTTTTTGTTGTTTAAATGATGAAGAAGATAATGGTGATTATAGAGAATTTTTTGAAAGTCAACAAATCATTGATAACACTCATTCTTTTCAATCTTCAAACGAATTTGCGCCTTTATTGCAAGAATATATTCTTGAAATTAATGATGAACAATTCATTCCTAATAATAATGCAGATCTTGTTTTTAATCCTCGTTTAGTTTATTAAATATAATAAAATTATTCAAAAAATTTAATACCTTGATCATTAATTATTTTATTAATATCAATTTTATTATTAAGGATGTCTCTAATTTTTAAATCGATAGTATTAGCACAATATAAATTAATAATTTCTCTAGTTTTATTATCGTTTAATTGAGTTGGAAAAAAGCGACTTTCAGCTTGCTCATTTTCGGTTGGGTTTAATTCACGATCTAGAAAAATCATAACATCACCTTCATCTAATGTGATACCAACATTAGTAGATTTAATATTACATAAAATAATTTTAACTTTTTTACTTTGAAAATCACTAATAGCTTTAAGCCTTTGTTCATGATTTACTTTACCAGTAATTAATTGATGATTTAATTTATGTTTATCTAAAATGTTACTTAAAATGTTAATTCCTTTATCACTAAAACTACTATAAATAATAATTGAATCATTTTCATTATCATGTAAGTAGTCTAGTAGTCAATTAAATTTTGCTCCTAATTCTTTCATTCCCTCATTAATAGGTGTTGAACAAATAGTTCTTAATTTCGTAAATATTTGTAAAAAAGTTATTTTAGATTTTTTATTATAAAATAATTCTTGTTTCATAGTTTCAAGAGTATCATAATAAATTGCGGTTTGTGCTTTGGGCATAGTTAAAATTAAATCATTTTTAATAATTTTTGGCATTTCATTACGTACATCAATTTGTTTGCGCATAATTGATATTTTTTTAACTAAATAATCAAACTCTGCTGCTAGTTGTGGTTTAACATTTGGTTTTGGTATATTAATAGTTACAAAATTGGTAATATGTTTTCTAATTATTCCAAAATAACGAGCAACAAAATCTCAATAATCAATATTTTTATATAGTTTATTATCAATAATTTTTAATATACCAAAAATATCACTAGGATGATTATTGGCGGGGGTACCAGTTAAACAATAAACTGATGATACTTTATTTGCAACTTCCAAAATTGTTGAACTTTGTGCAGTTTTATAGTTTCTTAAAAAATGTGCTTCATCAATAACTAATGTAAAATCAAATTTAGTTAATAATTTATTTTTTATATCATTTTTAAAAGTGTTTTTAGAAACTACTAAAATACAATTATTACTATTTTTAAATTGATTATATTTTTCTGTTCGCACTTTAGTAATATCATCTTTAATAGTAATACAATTATAGGTAGTTCATTTTTTAATTTCAGGAACCCATGTTAATAAAATAGTTGACTTAGGAACAACAAATAATATTTTATTAGTTTTCATTTCTGATAATGCCGTTAAAATAGTTGGTGTTTTCCCAGTACGCATTTCATTAAACAAGCCAAATCTTTTATTTGCTTTTAAAATTGCAACATCAACACGTTGATAATGTCTTAGTTTAGGATTACCTGGATAATCATTTAAGTTTTTTTCTTGTTGGATTTTTTTTCATGATATTAGTGAGTGTTCATATATTTGTTTTAATTTATCATTATTATTTGTATATTTAAGTAGTATTTCAAGAGCAAACGGAGTATTAAATATTTTAAATTCATTAGTATTATTGATATCAATAATACCTAGTGCATTTAAAATTTCTTTTTTATTTTTTTTCACTTTAATTGTAATATGTTCATTATTAAAACTTATGATTTCTAACATTATTAACCTACTTTAGTGTTTGTATATGATATTAAATATTATAATAAAATTAATATAAATTAAAAAATAATTTATTTTTAAAAGAATTATAAGTTATTGAATTGTATATAGAAAATAGTATTAATGTATATATCATGTAAATTTATTATATTTATATACAATGTAAAAGAAAAACTAAATATAGTTTTCAATCTATTATTTTTTTAAGAAAGTAATGATTTTTTTTATATTAAATAAAAAAGAAAGGAAGAAGTTAGTGATAGAAACAATTAGAAAGGAATCAAAAATTTTTAAAGAAGAAATCAAAAAAATAGATAGTGTAATAAAAACAAAACAAAACAAAATAATAGTTTTAAAGATTGAAAAACAAAAATTAGAAAAAGAAAGAAAAAAACATTTTGAACAAATTAAAAAAATAGACAAGATTATAAATATTAATGAACTTTATGAAATACAAAAACAAATAGAAAAAAATAGAGAAGAAATATTAAAATTAAAAAATCAATTACCAAATAAACAATTACAAACAACATATAGCTAACTAAAGTAATGTTTACTCATATCTTGAAAAACAAAATCAATCGCGTTTTTAATATTTGGTCAATAATTTGGTAATATTTTTCTTATATTATGTTTTATAGCAAATCAAAAATGTTCAATTGGATTTAAATTAGGAGAATATGGTGGAAGAAATAATAGTTTGCATCCAGCATTTTCAATTAATTGTTTTGTTGCTTTAGATTTATGAAACGTCGCATTATCTAAAACTATAATTTGTCCACACTTTAATACTGGAATTAGTATATTTTTAACATATGATTCAAAAATTTTACTATTGCAATGTCCTTCAAATGCTCATAGAGCTTTTAATTTACCTTTATTTAGTGCACCAATTATACTCATTCTCTTTATTTTATATGCAGGTTTATTATCAAATAATCTTTTACCTTTTTCAGACCAACCATATTTATAAAATTCATTATCATCAATTCCAGATTCATCAATATATACCAAATCTTCATTCATTATTTTCGCTATTTCTTTTAAAAAATCTTCTTGTTTATTTTTATCTCTTTGTTCATATAGAAAAGTTTTTTTTATATGTATAATTTAGTTTTTTGAAATAGTTATAAACTGTTTCTTTTGTCATATCACCAAATTTTTCAATTACTTTTTGAACTGTAACATCTTTATTTTCTGCTAAATAATTTTTTAATTCATCTAAATCCTTTATTTTGTGGCTATGTCCTTTTTGATAATTCAAAATTGGTTTTATATTTCCGGTTTTTTGCTTTCTTTTTCTTCATAAAAATAAAGTCTTTCTAGTGATATTGAACACTTTACAAATTTCTTTAATTTTCATGTTTTTACTTTCATAAACTTCTATTACTTTTCTTCGTAAGTCCTCACTGTATGGTTTTGGCATAATTTAATCTTCCTAATCTATTTTAATTATTGCTGAATTATACTTGTAAGTGCAAGAATTGTTTAAATTACATATTATTATTTTACATTATTTATGAGTAAACATTACTTTCGTTAGCTATATATGATAAAAAAATGAAAAGAAAACATAGTGGCATTAGATGAAGAGATGTCCAAAGAAATGATACGAGAAGAGAAATTAGATAATGAAATAAGAGTATTGGAAGTTGAAGGAACAAATATAGAACAGCAAATTGAAAATTTTAATGCTCATGATTTAAATAAAAAATTAATTTTATCAAAGTTAAAATTAAAAACAGCAAGATTAACTGTTAAGTTAGAAAGAAGAACATACAAAACAAAAAGAATATTTTGTAAAATTGCTAGAAATGAACTTGAAATAGCAAATAAATTTTTTTCAATAAAACAAGAAAATTGATGATTATGTCCAAATCTAAAATCAGAAAAAGAGGTTTTAGATGCAAGATTAAAAATAAGATTAAAATTGAAGATGGAAAATATTTGTGATTTAAATCGTAGTATGAGTAGAAGAAATTTAGATATTGCAAAAATAGATAAAAAAATTGCAAAATTAAATTTTAGTATAAATAAAAAAAATATTGAAATTAATGGTTGTCTTGCAGCAGTAAGACAAATTTATAATTCACAAAGTATAAAAACACAAATAAAAATATTATTAAAATCTCCTTTTATTTGATTGAATAAACAATTTCAAAAATATAAATATGAAGTAACGTTAAATCAATATCAAGCTCAATTAGAAAAATTAGAAAAAGAAATCCAAAAATTAGAAACAAATAAAGGAGGGCGAAATTTTTCTAATAAATTTTGAGTTATTATTAGTTGTGGTCGTTTTAATAATAGTAGAAGCAATGAAATTAAACAACAAAAAAAGGCAAAATTATATGAAATTAAACAAAAGATTTCTGGATTAAGAAATCAAGCAACTATGCAATCTCAATCTTCAACATCTAGACATGCTGTATCTTGAAATGAAATGGATCCTAATCGCTGTTTCAATGAAATTGGATATAACGATGATAGGGGATTTACTTCTTCGTTTTAATATATTAAATAATTGTAATAATAAAAAAGTGAATTAATAATTCACTTTTTTATTATTATATAATGTATTTTTTTCAGTTAATATTTTTAACTAAAATGTGTTTTTTTTATATTTCATCAAAAGAGGAGTTAATGACTTTACTTTTACATAACTTGGATAGATGGTTGATTTGAATCTGGATGATCTATCGGTTCGCTTTCATTTATTAAGTTTGAATTAAATGGTTGAAAATTAAATTGTTTTATTAATTTTTTAAAACTATAATTTTGTGCTTGTTGATTAGCAAATCTTTCTATTCCTTTTATACTATTGGTTGCTATTTCTTTTGCAATTGAAATTTTTGTTCAAAATCAATCAAAATAAGAAAAAGAAAAAGAAGTAAGAGTATTTTCAAGAATTACTGTCAATAGTGTTAGTGGAAGTGCTTTTTTAATATTTTCTAAATTTATTTCTTTTTCTTCGCCATAAAGACCAGTTAATATATTTTTAAAAATTGATACAAAAAGAAGCATACTAACAGTACTACCATATTTAATAATTTTTGAAAAGTTTTGATTTTTTAAATTTTGTCATAATTTTTCAATGCAAGGTTGAGCAATTTTATCAAAAATTAATTCTTCAATTAAAATACTAGTAAAAAAGATACTTATTCTTTCTATAAAAGAGATGAAGTTGAAATTTTCTTCACTAACATGTAAATATAAAAATTGATCTCAAATACTAATACCACCAATTACTAAAGAAAAAGATAAGTATTTTCATTTATTTTTTAAAGAAATAAGTTTGTAATTTAAATAAGATAAATTCATTACTATAACACCACTAATACCACTCATTAATACATCTCAAAAATTATGATAAAGATTTTCAGGTAACTTTTCTTTATGAAAATAATTTTTAGCTTCAAATAATAATACTGATCCGAAAGCAAAATTTAAAAAAATTGTATTAGGTAAAAACATATATTTTGAACTTAAAAATTTTTTTAAAAAATTAGGTTTTTCTTTATTTATTGGTAAAAAAGTAGTTAAATCCAAGTCATTTAAATTATTATTGTATTCTCTTTCTTCTTCATTATTGTATATTTTATATTTTGTTTCAATTTTTTTATTTTCATTTAAATTTGATAATTCTAAAATAACTGCACCATCATTTAATATAATTTCTTTCATTAAATATAATTGATTATTAATATTTGTTATTTTTTCATTTAAAACATCACCTGTTATAAATTTCGTATTATATTCTCAATTACCATTAATATCTAATCTTTTTTGTGTTTTTCCACCATAACGATCATCAGTATCCCTTCAATCATTGCTAAAATTAACAATAGTATGTACTGAATCACCATCAAATAATAAATTGTTTAAATTATTATTTTCTCTTGCATTTGTTATTTGAACATCATTTAAAGTTATAATACTTTCAGTACTAGATGAATCATTATGATTTATTGATATATGTGAATTATTAATTCCATTATAATTAATATGTGCACTTGTTTCTAATAAAGGTAATTTTTCTGTATTAATCATTTTTTCATCCCTTTCAAAATAAAAAATCCATTTACTTTAAAATGAAAGTAAATGGATTAAAAAACTTATATTAATTTTTATATTTATTATAAAGAAATAAAACGTATTTCACAATATATTTTTATCTAGTATTTTAAATAAAGTTTATTTAATTTATTTTTTATTAAAAATATAATTGAATATAAACTAAAAAGCAAAAAATATGGAAAAAAATAAAAAAGTAAAACTATTAAAGATGATATCATAAAGAAATATAATCAAAATAAATATAAAATAATGATAAAAAATCAGAAAAAAAGTTTTAGACAAAGTAGTTTAAATATTAAAAATAATTTAATTATTAGATTCTTTAATATCATTAAACAATTATCACAGTGAATTCAATTATCATCATAGGCAGTTTGATTTGCTTGTATTTTAATAAAAAACAATTCTGGGTACCCAGAATTGTTTTTAAAGAAAAATTAAAAATTATTAACGATCATCACCATTATTAATAGTACCTTTAACAATAACATAATCACATTTTGTTAATGCAGATAAATCTTTACCACCAGCATAAGAAATAGCAGATTGTAAATCTTCTTCCATTTCTTTATAAGTATCAGCAATTGAACCTTTATATGGAACAAGTATTTTTTTACCTTCAATATTTTTCGCTTCCGCTTTGTTAAAAATACTTGCTGATCCAAAATATTCTTTGTAAGATTGACCATTTATTGTAACAATTTTGCCAGGTGATTCATCATAACCCGCTAAAATACTTCCTGCCATAATCATAGTGGCACCAAAAGCTATTGCTTTAGCAATATCACCATTACATCTAATACCACCATCTGCAATTAATGGTTTAGTGGTGCTATTGGCAACATCTTGTAAAGCATTTAATTGTCAACCACCTGTACCAAATCCAGTTTTTAGTTTAGTAATACAAGCTTTTCCTGGGCCAACACCAAATTTAATTGCATCAGCGCCTCATTTTTCTAAATCTTTAACAGCGGTTTTTGTCATAACGTTACCAGCAATAATAAAAGGTTTAGTATTTGTTTTAGCAAAAGTAGTTTTTATAAATTTAATCATTTCTTCCATAGCATTACTATGACCATGTGCAATATCAATAGTAATAAATTCTGGAATTAGATTCAGTTTGATTAATTGTTCAAGTAACTCTTTATCCTCTTTTTTAACACCAATGCTAATTGAAGCATATAACTTTTGTTCATGCATACTTTTAATAAATTTAATTTGATCGATATTAAAACGGTGCATTACATAAAAGTAATTATTTTTAGCCAATCAAATACATAATTCTTGGTTAATGACAGCACTCATATTTGCCGGAATAATTGGAATTTTAAAAGTAAAACCATTTAGTTTAACACTGGTATCACATTCTTTTCGTGATTTAATTATTCCTTTATTTGCAATTAGATTTATATCTTCAAAATCAAATTTCACATTCATTTTTTATTTATTCTCCTTAGTCTTTACTAATTGTAATAGTCAAAATATGTACATATTATTTTATAACGTTTTAAATAAAATGCTAAAGGACTAAAACACCATTAGTATTATATATTATTTTTTTGCAATTTAAT
Organism: Spiroplasma endosymbiont of Dasysyrphus albostriatus; assembly: GCF_964019495.1. Taxonomy (NCBI): domain Bacteria; kingdom Bacillati; phylum Mycoplasmatota; class Mollicutes; order Entomoplasmatales; family Spiroplasmataceae; genus Spiroplasma; species Spiroplasma endosymbiont of Dasysyrphus albostriatus. Next base: position 540,111 of record NZ_OZ026447.1, read on the forward strand.
TATCTTTATTATTAATTAAGTCTGATAATTGGTTAATCATTTTCTTTAAATTAGTAATTAATGGGTTATAAACATCAATTTGTGTTAAATCAACACCCGCATCTTTTAAAATATCTAATGGATATTTGCTGCCACCGGCTTTTAAAAAGTTAAGTAAATTTTCTTTTTTGCCATTTTTAACATCTTCATAAAGTTTATAAGAAACGGTAATTGAAGTAGCATATTTATAAACATAATAAGGTGAGTGGAAAAAATGAAGAATTCGTGGTCATGAGTATCCTTTTGCTTTTTCTTCGTATTTATCTAATGCTTTTTGTCCATATTTATTAGCTGTATTTTCAAATAAATCAGCCAAAATATCGGCGTTTAATGGCACTTCTTTTTCTACTAATTTATGTGCTTCTCATTCAAATTCAGCAAATTGAATTTGACGAAAAAAAGTACCAATTACAGTTTCAATATGAGTTTGTAGTAAGTAAATGCGTTCTTGATTATTTGACGCTTTATTATATAAATAATCAAAGGCTAGATGTTCATTAACTGTTGAAGCAACTTCAGCTAAAATAATTGGATAGTCAGCATTTGGATATTTTTGATATTTTTCTGAAAATAGGGTGTGAACAGAATGACCTAATTCATGAGCTAGTGTATTAAGTGAATTAATAGTATCATCTCAATTCATTAAAATAATGGGTTCTACGCCATTACCACCTGTTGAATAAGCACCAGTTCGTTTATTTGTGTCTTCATAATAGTCAATTCTACCTGGTAATAATGCTAAGTTTAACTGCTCTAAATATTCATCACCTAAGATACTTAAAATTTCTTTGACTGAATTAATACCTTCTTCAACACTGAATTTTTTAGTTGGTATTGTTGTCATTTTTAAACTAGTATCGGTACTATAAAATTTTTTAAATTTAAAAAATTTACGTTTTAAATTATAAAATTCTTCTACTAAAATAGCGTGTTTCTGTCCTGTTTTTATTAAATTTTCATATAGTATTAATGGTACATCATCACTTAATAAACTATATTCTAAAGTAGTTAAATGTTTTTTATTATCTTTTTCTTTATCGTTGTTACGAATTTTTATTTCTTCAACAGCTACTTCTAAAATGCTTTCATAAACTTGTGCTAATGAATGTTTTTTATTTTTAATATCTTCATAAAATTTTTTTGAAATATCAATTCTTAATTGTTGATTTTTTACTGGATTACTATTTTCTAAAATGTCTAAATATAAAGTTTGTGTTAATTCTTGTTCTTTATTTTGATAATTAAACATTGTTTTTTGTTTATCAGCATAAACCAAACTATCATATAAACCACCAGCAGCACTTCTTGATTTGCTAACTTTGCTTAGTAAAGTTTCATCGTGCTCACTTAAAATAAATTTTTCAAATTTAAAAAAAACTTCCATATCATGTTTATATATCATTAATGAGGGGTCATTATTAATTCAGTTTTTAATAGTTTGTAAACCAATAGTTTTGATTTCTGGTTCAATTCATGCTAACTTTTCCGATAACTTACTTTGTTGAGTCGCAAATAAACTAGATAATTGTTGCAATTCTAAGTTAGTTTGATCTAAATCTCCATAATGTAAATATTGCACAACTTTAGAGCCTAACATTGATATTTCTTTGCTAATTGCTAAATATTTTTTAAAGTTATCAATATTATTTAATTTTCCTTTAAAAGTTAAAAGTTGATTGACAAATTTATCAAACTCAGGTAAAGCTTTTTTTCAAGATTCATTATTAATAAATAAATGCTTAAAATCTCAGCAGTACTTTTTTTTATCTTTTTCATTTAATTCAGAACGCTTCATAGTTTTTGCTCCATTCTATGGTAATATTACAATACAATAATAATACAATAATATTGTTTAACTTATCTATTTTTGTTGTAATTTTCGAAAATATTAATTCAGATATATTGTAATTATTTTAATATTACCATTTAGGAGTGAAAATATGGATAAAAATATTCTACTTAATGTTAGTAGTAAACTTGAATTAAAATTAAAATTAACAGCGGTATTTGCTGATAAAGTTCCTCATGAATTGATTGCTAAAGAAAAAAATAAATTAACATTAATTTCTGAAGATAAAACTTATTACCTATATTTAGGTGATAGTAAAGGCTTAACTCGTAATGATGTTTATAATTTTTTTGTAAATTTTAGTAGTAATAATAGTCAAGATTTGGATATTGATGTCAAATCTTTTGTTACGAGTAATTTAGATGAAAGTATACTTTTACAAACTATATATGAAGCATTATGATTCGGTACTTTTAAAGAATATACTTTAAAAAGTAAAAACAATGAAGAAAAAAAAGTTAAATATAATGTTGTTTCAACAGCAAAATTCCCTAACTATACTTCACAACAACAAATCGAAATTCAAGGAGAAAGTATTAATTTAGCACGTAATTTGCAAGATATGCCACCTAATTTGTTATATCCCGAAGTTTTTGCAAAAAAAATTCAAGATGCAGCAAAAGGTATTAAAAATTTATCAATAAAGGTTTTAGGGCAAAAAGAAATAACAGAACTAAATATGAATTTATTATTAGCAGTTAATGCTGGAAGTAATTTTGATGCTCGTGTTGTTGTTTTAGAATATAAAGGTGATCCACAGCATGCCGATGATATTTTAGGATTAGTTGGTAAAGGAATTACTTTTGATAGTGGTGGTTATTCACTAAAACCTTCTTCAGCAATGAAAGGTATGAAATTTGATATGTCGGGTGCAGCTAGTGTATGTAATGCTGCCATTGCTGCTGCTAAATTACAATTAAAAATAAACTTTGTAGCTGTTGCTTGTTTAACAGAAAATAAGATTGGTAGTCATGCTACTTTAGTAGAAACAGTCTTTACTTCAATGAATGGTAAAACTGTAGAAATTAATAATACCGATGCCGAAGGAAGGTTGGTATTAGCAGATGGTATGACATATGCTTTACGTAAAGGAAAAGCAAATCGTATTATTGAATTATCAACTTTAACTGGTGCAATGCTAGTTGCATTAGGTAGTTATATGACTGGTGCTTTTGCTACTGATGATAAATTATTTAATGATTTTGATTTATCATCACAACAAACTAATGAAGAAATTTGAAGAATGCCAATTCATCAACAAAATATTTTAAATATGCGTTCATCTAAAATAGCTGATTTAAGTAATCTTTCTAAAGATCCATATGGTGGTTCATCAAATGCTGCTGCATTTTTAAAAGAATTTAGCGAAGATAAACCATTTTTACATTTAGATATTGCGGGAACTGCTTATAAAAATGATCGTGGTATGGGTGTATTAGTTAAAACATTAGTTCAATATATGAAAAATTATAGTACAAGTAAATAAAGTTATAAAAAGGAATAATCATAACAATTATTCCTTTTTTATTTTATAAAAAAGTTATTTAACAATATTTTTAGTTAATTGGTATTGAAATAATATTTGATTCTATTTTTTGTAGTGTTTTTAATAATGGTGGTAGTTGAGAATTATTAATTTTATTAATATTTAATCGATTACTTGTATCAATAGTATCATTTAATTTAATATTTATTTTTTCTAAGATTTTAATATTTTTATCAAATTTTTCATAATAATTTTTGACTAATTTTTCTAAATTTTCTTCAGTAATATTTGAATTTAATTGGAAAATTGAATTGTTTGAGTAAACAGACTGATAATATTTTTTAGGAAAATTACATATATAGCTAACTAAAGTAATGTTTACTCATATCTTGAAAAACAAAATCAATCGCGTTTTTAATATTTGGTCAATAATTTGGTAATATTTTTCTTATATTATGTTTTATAGCAAATCAAAAATGTTCAATTGGATTTAAATTAGGAGAATATGGTGGAAGAAATAATAGTTTGCATCCAGCATTTTCAATTAATTGTTTTGTTGCTTTAGATTTATGAAACGTCGCATTATCTAAAACTATAATTTGTCCACACTTTAATACTGGAATTAGTATATTTTTAACATATGATTCAAAAATTTTACTATTGCAATGTCCTTCAAATGCTCATAGAGCTTTTAATTTACCTTTATTTAGTGCACCAATTATACTCATTCTCTTTATTTTATATGCAGGTTTATTATCAAATAATCTTTTACCTTTTTCAGACCAACCATATTTATAAAATTCATTATCATCAATTCCAGATTCATCAATATATACCAAATCTTCATTCATTATTTTCGCTATTTCTTTTAAAAAATCTTCTTGTTTATTTTTATCTCTTTGTTCATATAGAAAAGTTTTTTTTATATGTATAATTTAGTTTTTTGAAATAGTTATAAACTGTTTCTTTTGTCATATCACCAAATTTTTCAATTACTTTTTGAACTGTAACATCTTTATTTTCTGCTAAATAATTTTTTAATTCATCTAAATCCTTTATTTTGTGGCTATGTCCTTTTTGATAATTCAAAATTGGTTTTATATTTCCGGTTTTTTGCTTTCTTTTTCTTCATAAAAATAAAGTCTTTCTAGTGATATTGAACACTTTACAAATTTCTTTAATTTTCATGTTTTTACTTTCATAAACTTCTATTACTTTTCTTCGTAAGTCCTCACTGTATGGTTTTGGCATAATTTAATCTTCCTAATCTATTTTAATTATTGCTGAATTATACTTGTAAGTGCAAGAATTGTTTAAATTACATATTATTATTTTACATTATTTATGAGTAAACATTACTTTCGTTAGCTATATAACTTAATGCTTGACAAGTATATGTATTTTTAAATTTTTCTCAACAAAAATCAGTAATATTAAGTTTAAATGAAAAACCAATTTGGGCTATTATTGCAACTATTATATTTTCTTTAGTTATTAGTAGTTTTAAATCTTTTATAAAATCTATTTTTTTGTTAGCACTTATTTGAGCAGTAATAATATCAAAATAACTATCAAGTGTCATTGAAGATACTATTGATATTAATCAAGTAAATAAATATTTAATATTTTTACAAATATTGCTATTGTAGTTATTATTAGGATTTAAAGTTTGTATTTCTAAAATATTTTGTATTTCATTTAAATTAAATTCTAGTTTAATAAAATTTAAATCATATCATCTTTTTAAAGCAGTTATTTTTTCATATTCTAATTCAATATCAGTTTCACTAATAGTAGGTTTATTAATAATTTTTTTAATGCATTGTCATAATAATGAGCGTTTAATATTTTTTAATCCATTTTCAAATAGATTAAATTTTAATTTAAAAATTATTAATGCTAAAAAGGACACAATAATAGTTTCAAGAGCAGTAAAAGTTTTAACAAAGGATGTTGGATTTAAAGGTAAATCATTGGCTATATCGTTTTTTATAATACTTATAGAACTAGCAAAAGCTACTCCGCTAGTAAAAACTGCGAAAGTAGCAATAATTTTTATTAATTCATTAGTAATTATTGAATATGCTTTAAGATTGTTATTAATGTTTTCTTCAATGGTTAATATAATATCGTTTTCAGTATTATTATTTAAAAGAGTTTTAAACTTTGTAACTAATTGTTGACATAAGTTTGAAAACTCTTTTATTTGTGTTACTAATGTATTTTTATTTGCTTCAAGAACATTAATTTTAGTTTTTATTTCCTCAAAATTAAGGTTAGGTGTTTCAATAGTATTAGTAAATACTTTATCTTTTATTCTATTTCATATTTTATAAAATAAAGTTTTTTCTAATTCACTATTACCGAAATTTGTTAAACATTTCTTTAGAAATGAAACAAAGAGTGAAACAGTAGTATTGCCAAGTACTTCTCATTTAATTAAAGTAGTAAATGCCTTTTTAAAATCTATATCCTCATTACTATTTACTTGAGTGCTAATAATGTTTAAACTAGCAATTATAATAATAGCTGATGATATTCATAGTGACCCCGAAACTAAATGTTTAATTTCTTGGTAAAATCCATTAGTTCAATTTTTAATAGTTTGTCTTCATGTGCTAGTGGATGGGGCCACTTAGCCCTTTTTACTAGACCATTAATTTAAAAAATCTGAATGTATTCTAAAAACAATTGTGTTATATAATGAACACTAATTTTGACCTGAAAGGATTTTTATTAATGGATAAAATTAAACAAATAGCATTAATAATTAACAAATTAAATATCAAAGAAAAAATTAAAATTATCGATGATTGCAAAAATCAATATTCAATTAGAAACTTATGTCAATATCTTCAATTAAACAGATCAACATATTACTTTTTAAAAAATAAACAAAAACTTATTAAAAAAGAAAAAAATCATATTATTAATTGCAATCATAAATATCAAGAATTATGCCAACTTTTAATCGAATTTCATTCTACAAGAAAAGGTAGAATTTATGGATATTTAAGAATTTTTTCAGCTTTTAAAGAGTGATTAAAACAAGAGAAAAATATCATTTTAAATATAGAATTATCAACAAAACAAATGCGAAAAATTATGAAAAAACACAATATTCAAGGATTAAAACAAACTAAAAATAACTATCCTAAAAACAAAAAAAATCCAAATAAGTGAATACCTACAATGGATAAAGTAAACAAAGATTACAAAAGTACAACCGCTTCAAATCAAATTTGATCAATGGATACTAAACAAATAAACACCAAAGAAGGTTGACTATATCTTTTTGTAATTATTGATTTTTATTCAAATAATGTTGTTAGTTATAATACATTTTCAAATAAATCATATCAAGATTTAATTCTTCCTGCACTTGAAAAAATAAACAACCAATTTTCTTGAAATCAAATAAAAAACGTTATTTTACATTCAGATAACGCCAACGAATTTTATTGTCAAGAAATTACAAAATGAGCAAAAAACAAACAAATAATTTTAAGCAAAAAACAACCATATGATATTGGCGGTAATGTCATATCTGAAAATTGATTTTCACATTTATCTCAAGAATGATTGCCTAAAGACTCAAATCAATATTTAACAATCAATGAAGCTATTAATGATGTAAATCAATATGTTATGTTTTATAATTATGAAAGAATACATTCTAAATTTTTAAAACCACCAATATTACAAATAAAAATTTAGAAATATCTATCAAAATATGGTCCAGTAATTAGGGCTAACCACCTATAATGTTACAAGAGCAGCTACTTACAATTGAATTAAGCAATTTAGTAATTCAGGAAGTTTTAAAACTAAAGATAATCGTTCTTTTGAAGAAAATGAATTAATTAAATTAAGAAAAGAATTAAAGCAATTACGAATGGAAAATGATATTTTAAAGCAAGCAGCACTAATAATAGGCAGAAAATAGAAATTATTGTCAAAAATAAAGCTAAATATAAAATTCGCACAATGTGTCGTTTTTTAAAAATATCTAAATCAACATATTATTTTAATTTAAAGAAAAAAGAAAATAAAATCAAAAATAATATTTATGATGAAGCTGTTATTAGTGCTTTTAAAGAAAATAAAGAAGTTTATGGTACTAGAAGATTAAAAAAAATTCTAGAAAACCAAGAAATTTATTTATCGCGCAGAAAAATTAAAAAAATTATGAATGAACATAATTTAATATCAAAATATACTAAATTATCATTCAAAAATCATAATAACAAAGTTAACGATAGTCAAATAACTAATCTTGTTAATAGAAAATTTAAGAATAGGATTAAAAATGAAGTTATTGTTAGTGATTTAACTTATGTACAAGTTAATGGTAGGTGAAACTATATTTGCCTATTAATAGACCTATTTAACCGCGAAATTATCGGACATAGTGTTGGAGTTAAAAAAGATGCATCATTAGTACATCAAGCATTTATGCAATCAAATCGCTGTTTAAAAGATATTCAAATATTTCATAGTAATCGCGGTAATGAATTTAACAATAAAATTATTGATAAACTTTTACTAGCATTCAACATTAACCGTTCTTTAAGTAAAAAAGGTTGTCCTTATGATAATGCTGTTGCTGAAGCAACTTTTAAAACTTTTAAAACCGAATTTATTAATGATAAAAATTTTACATCATTAATCCAATTAAAATTAGAATTATTTGATTACATCAATTGATATAACAATATAAGAATTCACAGCACTTTAAACTACTTAACTCCAGTTAAATATCAACAACAAATGTCTACCAAAAAATAGTCCTAAAAAGTGTTGCCATTCCAGATTTGATTCAAAAAGAATATGATAAATATTTTACTGGCAAAGAAGGTACTTTAAAACCAATAAAGACTGTTGCTAAAGATGAAAATATAGTAGATTCTTTTCAAGACATTTATACTAATAGTTCTAATACCGAACAAATTTATCAAACTCAATCACAATCTAAAACTATTACTAATACTAATACTTTTTCTTGAAAAACATTAGAAAAAATTGGAGTTAAAGTTAAAGCTGAATTTAAAATTCCTTGAGTTGGTAAAAGTGATGTTGAAACTAGTGCTGAATTTGGTTCAGAGCAACAAGGAACTAAAACTACTACTGATAGTGAAACATTAACTAATCCAAGTCAATCATTTAAATTAAAATCACATTCAATAGGAACAGTTTTATATACTATTAAGCAAGGAACATATCATAATGAAGGAAAAATTAGTTATCCAGTAAATTTAACTGATACTATTAGTTCTTCATATTATTGATCACAAACCGGTCAATGAAGTAAAAGTGAATATACTATTAAAGATTTGATTAAACTTTTAGTTGATAATGGCTATAAAGAACAACTTAAAATTGGTTATAACACTTATTCAATTATTTCAACAGATAATCCTGATAACCCAAAAACTGTTTTTTTAAATTTACCTATTTCTTGAGATTCACAGGGTGGAAAATTAAATGTAACATTTGATGAAAAATCTTTATAGTTTAATATGAATATAATCTTAGTTAATCATTAACTTTTTTTAATAAAATTGAAGTTTAAACTTCAATTTTATTTTTTTTGTATTAATAAATAATTAATATTTTTATTTTGTTTAATGAATTTTTCTTCATATTCAGTTTTAATAAATGCTTCATCATTTTTTATTATATTATTATCTTGATGTAGATTAATTGTATATTCTAATAAATTTCATTTATTTTTTTGAAATTCCAAAAGTGAATAATTAAATAAGTTATTATTATCTGTTTTAAAGTAAAGTTGTCCATTTTTTATTAAAATTTTTTTGTATATTTCTAAAAATTTTTGGTATGTTAATCTTCTTTTAAAATGTCTTTTTTTAGGTCATGGATCAGAAAAATTTAAATAAATTTTATTAATTTCATTATTGGCAAAAAGTTTTTTTAAATTTATGGCATCTTCTATAATTATTTTTAAATTACATAATTTATTTTCAATTCATTTTTTTAATAGTATAGTTACAATAGAAATGTTTTTTTCAATAGCAATATAATTTTGATTTGAATTTTGTTTAGCAAGATTTATAATGAAATTTCCTTTGCCACTTCCAATTTCAATATTGATTGGATTTTTATTTTGAAATATTTTTTTCTTTCATTTCCCTTTGTAATTATAGGGATCATTAATACATAAATTATTATGTGTTAAAATAAATTCTTTTGCTCATGGTTTATTTCTTACTCTCATTGTAATTCCTTTTCTAATTTAATCAACATAGTTGTTATAAAAGTGTAACTTACTAATTTTAGAATTATATCAAAATTGAAGTTTAAATATCTTTTGCTAAAAGAATTTCATTATTATATTTATATCATGTAATATTTTTATTTAAATAAATTTTGTGAAATATTATAATTATATAATTATATATTACCTTTTACTTTTTTAAAGTAAGAAAATAATAAAAAAATAACGCTATTTTATTATTTTTTTAATAAAAATCTTTATTTTTTACAACTAAATTAATAGTTAAAAGATTATGAACAAAAAACCCATTATTTTTTTTGTTTTTTTTGTATTTTGCTATTCCCTTTTACCATTACACTATGTTATACTTACAAGGCGTGATTGTTATGTATAAATGCTGATACACTGATATCAGTTGTCATTATATCACATGTTTTGTTCTTTATTTTATTAAAAATCGTTCTAAGGAGGATATAGCCAATGGCAATCATAGGAGACAAAGTAAAAATTCGTTTAGAAAGTTATGATCACTCAGCTATTGACCAAATAGCACAGAAAATTAAAGATGTGTTAAAAAAAGAAGGTGCTGAAGTGGTAGGTCCAATTCCATTACCAACTCATAAAGAAATTTTCACTATTCTTCGTTCACCGCATAAACATAAAGATTCACGTGAACAATTTGAAAAGAGAACTCACAAAAGAATTATTGGTGCTCAATTATCACCAAAATCTTTAAATGCTCTAAGTGGACTTACTATCCCTAATAGTGTTAGTATCTCTTTGATAATCGAATCTAAAGATGAAAAAAAATCAACTTTAAATCAAGTATCAAAAAAGATTAATAAAAAAAATTATTAAAATCGATAAATATTAATTATTTACAACATATTCCAAGGAGGAAATTATGAAAGGAATCTTAGGTAAGAAACTAGGAATGTCACAAGTTTTCTTAAACAACGGACAACTAGTTCCAGTAACAATTATCGAAGTACAACCAAATGTAGTAAGTCAAGTTAAAACAAATGTAAAAGACAAATATAGTAGTTTACAACTTGCAACGTTCGATCTTCGCGTTACTTTATCAAACAAACCAACAATCGGACACTTTAAAAAAGCCGACAGTCAACCTAAGCGCTTCGTGAAAGAAATTCGTAACATGAACGGATTTAATCATAAAGATCTTATTAATGTTGCTGACGTATTCACAGCAGGTGAATTCGTTGATGTCCAAGGAACTTCTAAAGGTAAAGGATTTACAGGACGTATTAAACGTCATAATCAATCACGTGGTCCAATGGGTCATGGATCAGGTTTACATCGTCAAATGGGTTCAACAGGTTCTATTAATGCTAACCGTGTGTTTAAATCACAACCAATGCCAGGGCAAATGGGAAATGTTAAACGTAGTGTTGCTAACTTAGAAGTTATTAAAGTAGATAAAGAAAATAATTATCTTTTAGTAAAAGGTTCAGTTCCAGGACCAAAACAAGGCTTTCTTGTTATTAAACAAGCAGTTAAAAAACCAATTCTCAAAACCCCAGTATCATTAGTTGTTAGAAATCAAAATACTACAACCGAAGTTACTGATGGTCAATAAAGTTAATTATGGAGGATAGCAAAATGAAAATTAATGTTGTTAACAACGCTGGAACAAAAGTTAGCGAATTAACTTTAAACGAAAAAATTTGAGGAATTGAACCGCACAAGCAAGCGCAGTTTGATAGTTTATTAAGTTATAATGCTACAAAACGTCAAGGAACACACGCTGTTAAAAGTCGTGCTGAAGTTGCTGGCGGTGGTAGAAAACCATGAAAACAAAAAGGAACAGGGAATGCGCGTCAAGGCTCAATTCGTTCACCACAATGAAAAGGTGGGGGGATTGTTTTTGGACCAAATACTGATCGTAATTATTTAATTGGATTACCAAAAAAAGTAAGAAGATTGGCAATAAAATCAGCATTGGCTGCCAAATTCCAAAATAAAAACATAGTTGTAATTGATGAATTAAACTTTGAAAAACCTTCAACTAAAATTATGTTAGAAACTTTAAAAGTTTTAGAATTAGCAAACAATAAAACACTAATTGTTTCAGGAATAAGCAATAAAGAAACAGTTATTAAATCAGGTCGTAATTTACCTAGAACAACAACAATCGCTGCTAATAGTATTAATATTTACGATTTATTAAATGCTAAAAAAGTATTGTTTACTACTGAGGCAATTAAAATCGTTGAGGAGGCTTTAATTTAATATGCATTTAAGTGAAGTTATAGTAAAACCAGTATTAACTGAGAAAACTTATAAACAAATGGCTGAAGGTATCTATACATTTACTGTTAACCGTAAAGCTAATAAAAGTCACGTTAAAAAAGCCTTTGAACAGATTTTTGAAGTTAAAGTAGCAGACGTTAATATTATTAATAGTAAACCAAAAACTAAAACTGTTGGTAGATTTGTTGGAAAAACATCGGCAGTAAAAAAAGCTCTTATTAAATTAGCTCCTGGTGAACAATTAAGTTTGTTTAGTTCTGAAGAACAAAGCTAATGAGATTGGAAGGAGAAAAAAACAATGGCAATTAGAAAAATTAATCCCACTACTGCAGGAAGACGTAATATGAGCGTTCTGGATTACAAACAGAACTTAACTATTGGTAATAGCCCTGAAAAATCTTTATTAGTAAATTTAGTTAAACAAGCTGGTAGAAATAATCAAGGTAAAATTACAGTAAGACATCAAGGTAATGGTCATAAGGTTAAATACCGTATTATTGATTTTAAACGTAACAAAGACAATGTAGTTGGAACAGTTAAAACAATTGAATACGATCCAAATCGTAATGCTAACATTTGTCTTATTTCTTATCTTGATGGTGAAAAGCGTTATATTTTAGCACCAAAAGGAATCAAAGTAGGAGATAAGTTATTAAGTGGTGAAAACAGTGATACTGTTAAAATTGATATTACTGTTGGTAACTGTTTACCATTATCACAGATTCCACAAGGAACAGTTGTTCATAATGTTGAATTAAAACCAGGTAAAGGTGGACAAATGGCACGAAGTGCTGGTGGTAGTGTTCAAATTCTTGGTCGTGATGAAACAGCTAAGTATACATTATTAAAATTAACATCAGGTGAAGTTAGAAAAGTATTAAGTAATTGTCGAGCTACAATTGGTACAGTTGGAAATGATGATCATAACTTAGTAAACATTGGTAAAGCGGGAAGAAATCGTTGAAAAGGAATTAGACCTACTGTTCGTGGTAGTGTTATGAATCCAAATGATCACCCACATGGTGGAGGAGAAGGTAAAGCTCCAATCGGAAGAAAAGCTCCAGTAACACCATGAGGTAAAAAAGCATTAGGTTTAAAAACTCGTGATAGTAAAAAAGCATCAAATAAATTAATTGTACGAAGAAGAAATGCAACAAAGTAGGAGGAAAGTAATATATGTCAAGATCTTTAAAAAAAGGACCCTTTGCTGATAGTCATTTATTAAACAAAGTGGAAACTCAAAATAAAAATAAATCAAAAAAAATTATTCAAACTTGATCTCGTCGTTCAACAATTTTCCCACAATTTGTTGGACATACATTCGGTGTACATAATGGCAAAACACATTTACCTGTATATGTAACAGAAGATATGGTTGGTCATAAATTAGGAGAATTCGCACCCACACGTAAATTTGGTGGTCACGGTTCTGACAAGAAAAAGCGTTAGGAGATAGAAATTATGGAAGCAAAAGCTCATTTAGATAAATTACGCATTAGTCCAAGAAAAGTGCGTTTAGTAGCGGATTTAGTTCGTGATAATGCTGTTGCCAAAGCTCTAGTAATTCTAGCTCATGAAAAAAAACGCGCAGCACAGCCAATTATAAAATTAATTAATTCAGCAGTTGCTAATGCTGCTAATAACTATGGAATGGAAGCCAACAAATTACGTATTAAGGAAATATTTGTAAATGAAGGTCCAACTATGAAAAGATTTATGCCCCGTGCTCATGGTAGAGCATATCAAATCTTAAAAAGAACAAGCAAAATCACTATCGTGGTTAGCGATAATTAGGAGGTAAATAAGTAATATGGGTCACAAAGTTAGTCCAAATGGATTAAGATATGGTATCAATAAAGATTGACAATCACGTTGATATGCAACTAGTAACGAAGATTTAGCAAAATGAATTTTAGAAGACCACAAAATTAGAAAAGCACTATTTGCACATTTAAAAACTTCTGGTGTTTCTAAAATTGAAATTGAAAGAACTAAATCACAAATTACCTTATTTATCCACTGTGTTCGTGTTGGTTCAGTTTTAGGGCAAGGCGGTTCAAACATTGAAGTATTAACAACACTAGTTCGTAAAACAATTAAAAATCGTAAAATAGGTATTAGAATTAATGTTGTTGAAATTAAAAATCCTGATATTGATGCGCAAACAATTGCTAATACATTAGCACAACAAATAAGCAATCGTATGTCACATCGTACAACACAAAAATTAGCAATTCGTAAAGCACTTCGTGCTGGAGCAAAGGGAATTAAAACTCGTGTTTCAGGAAGACTTGGTGAAGCGGATATGGCACGTGTTGAAGGTTATTCAGAAAGTAGTGTTCCTTTAGCAACATTACGTAGTAATATTGATTATGCTACTGCTGAAGCAAAAACAACTTTTGGTCAAATTGGTATTAAAGTTTGAGTATATAAAGGTGAAATTTTATCAGGAACTGACTCAACTCAACCTGAAATTATTTCAAAATATAATCAAAGAAATAATAACAATCGCCGAAATAATTACTCACAACAACCACGTAAGGAGGTAAAGTAAGATGGCTATACCTAAGAGATATAAACACTCTTGCGTCCACCGTTTAAGTTATGAAGGAACTGCAAAAGGTTGTAAAACAGTTGCTTTTGGAACTTACGGACTTCGTGCTGAAGAAGGTTCTTACATTACTGAAAGACAAATTGAAGCAGCCAGAGTAGCAATGACACGTTACATGAAACGTGGTGGAAAAGTTTGAATTAGAATCTTTCCACATTTACCAATTACTAGAAAACCAGCGGAAGTACGTATGGGTTCAGGAAAAGGTTCAATTGATCATTGAGTTTCAGTAGTAAAAGCAAAAACAGTTATGTTTGAAGTATCATATCCTAATGAAGCAACAGCACGTGAAGCATTGCGTCTTGCAATGCACAAGTTGCCAATCAAATGTAAAATTGTTACTAGAGAAATAAAACCAACAGAAGAAGTAAAGGTTGCTAAAAATTTAACAACAGAATTGGGTGAAGCAAATGGAAATGCAAGTAATTAAAAATAAATCAACTTTAGAATTACAACAACATGAAGAAACTCTTCGTGCGCAATTGTTTGCTTTACGAATTCAAAGTTCGTTAGGTAAACTAGAAACTCCGCATATGATAAATAATCTTCGTAAGGATATTGCTCGTATTAAAACTGAATTAACTATCAGAATTAATAATGGTGAAAAAATCAAACCATTACATATTAATAAAATGGTATTACCAGAAGAAAATAAAGAAAGCAAAAAAACTAAAAAAGTTGCTAAAGTTGATGATAAAAAAGATATTAAAGTTAAAACAATAACTAAATCAGAAGTTATTAAAGAATCAGATAAAATTGCTAAAAAAGAAGTTACTGAAAAAACAACTAAAGCAAAATCATCAAACAAAGAAGTTAAAAAAGTTACTACTACTAAAGTAGAAAAACCATCTAAAAAACCTACAGTTAAGAAAACTGTGACACCAGCTAAGGAGGACAAAGAATAATGACAAATATTATTCCAAACAAACAACGTAAAACTTTTGTTGGAATTGTAAGTTCTGACAAAAATGATAAAACAATTACTGTTGTTGTTGAAACTTCAAAACGACATCCAATGTACCATAAAAGTTTTAAGTCAACTAAAAAGTATCATGCCCATGATGAAACTAACCAAGCTAAAATTGGTGACAAGGTTGAAATCATTTCAACTCGTCCACTTTCAGCTCTAAAACGCTTCCGTTTGTTAAAGATTATTGAATCTAAAACAAATAAAAAAGCTTAATTAACCAGGAGGATAAGAAAGATGTTACAAAATCTATCGTGAGCCAATGTGGCTGACAACACTGGTATTAAAGAAGTTATGGTTATTAGAGTTTTGGGTGGTAGTACTAAAAAATTTGCTAAAATTGGTGATATTGTTGTTTGTTCAGCAAAATCAGTAACACCTAATAGTGCAATGAAAAAAGGACAAGTTGTTAAAGCAGTTGTCGTACGTAGTAAATTTGGTGTAAAACGTAATGATGGTTCTTGTGTAAAATTTGATGATAATGCAGTAGTAATTATTAAAGAAGATAAAACGCCACGTGGTACTAGAGTATTTGGTGTCTTGGCTCGTGAAGTTAAAGAGCGTGGTTATAATAAAATTGCTTCTTTAGCAGAAGAAATTGTTTAGGAGGATGAAATAAATGGCAAGCAAAAAGAAACCAGTTATTAGTCTTGATACTAAATTAAAAAGAGGCGACCAAATTAAAATCATTGCAGGAAAGCATAAAGGTCATACCGGACCAATTATCCAAGTACTTCGTGAAAAAAATCGTGTTATTATTGAAGGTATTACTGCTAAGAAAAATAAAAAACCTACCCAAAATGATCAAGAAGGTGGAATTGTGGAAGTAAAAACTAGTGTTCACATTTCTAATGTAATGATCCTTGATGGTAAAAAAGATAAAAAAGTAACAAAAATTGGGTACAAAATTGATAAAGATGGCAAAAAAATTCGTATTGCACGAAGATCTGAAACAGAATTACGATAATAAAGGAGTAACAGCATAAAAATGAATCGTTTACAAGAAAAATATAATAAAACTATTATTCCCCAATTGCAAAAAGAATTAAATTTTACATCAATAATGCAAGTACCCAAAATTGAAAAAGTTGTTATTAATATTGGCGTTGGAGATGCAAGTAGTAATCCAAAAGCCATTGATAAATCAGTATCTGAATTATCAAAAATTACTGGTCAAAAACCAATTATCACTAAAGCAAAAAAATCAATTGCCGGCTTTAAATTAAGAGCAGGAATGCCAATTGGTTGTAAAGTTACATTACGTGGCGAAAAAATGTATGATTTCCTTGATAAATTTATCTCAATTTCTTTACCAAGAATTCGTGATTTTCAAGGCTTATCAGCTAAAGCATTTGATCAAAATGGTAATTACACTGTTGGTATTAAAGAACAAATTATTTTCCCTGAAATTAATTATGAAGAAGTAGATAAAGTTCGTGGTATGGAAATCTCAATTATTACCACAACATCAAATAATGCAACAGCATTATTGTTATTAAAAAAAATAGGATTACCGTTTAAAAAACAAGGAAAGCAGGTGGCATAAGATGGCAAAAACTTCATTAAAAGTAAGACAAGCCCGTAAATCAAAGTTTAGTACGCAAGCATATACACGCTGTCAAAAGTGTGGCCGTCCTCATGCGGTTATTCGTAAATTTATGTTATGCCGTATTTGTTTTCGCGGTTTAGTATACCAAGGACAAATTCCTGGTATTAGAAAAGCATCATGATAGGAGGTATATAATTATGATGACAGATCCAATAAGTAATATTTTAACAGTTATTCGTAATGCTATTAGCGCTGCGGATAGCAGTAAACATCGAGTAGTTAGTGTACCTTCTTCAAAACAACTAGTTAAGATAGCTGATATCTTGCAAAAAAATGGTTATATTGAAAAATATCGTGTTACTAAAGAAAATCCTAGCAAACCTAAATTAGAACTTTTATTAGTTCATACTGGTAAAAGTCCAATTCTTGGTTTAAAAAGAATATCTAAACCAGGATTAAGAATGTATGCAAAATGTGAAGACTTACCAAGTGTGTTAAATGGTTATGGAATTGCAATCATTTCTACATCAAAAGGTATTATGACAAATAAACAAGCAAAAAAACTTGGTCTTGGTGGCGAAGTTCTTGCTTATGTATGATAAGGAGGAAACTATATGTCACGTATTGGTAACCGTATCCTTACCATTCCAGTAAATACTTCAATAACGCTAGATGCAAGTAACTTGTTAACTGTTACAGGAGCAAAAGGTTCTTTAAAAAAACTATTACCAAATGTTATTAAAATTAACGTTGATGAAGAGAAAAAAACAATTACTACAACAAGACCTGATGATAACAAAAAAAATAAACAACTTCACGGAACAACTAATTCATTAATTAATGGAATGTTAGTTGGTGTATCAACAGGTTTCATGAAAGAATTAGAAATAAATGGTGTTGGATATCGTGCTGCTGTTCAAGCTAATATCTTAAATTTAACATTAGGATATTCTCATCCTATTAAGTTTGAAATTCCGCAAGGAATTACCATTGTTGCTCCCAAACCAACAGTATTACAAATTAGTGGTATTGATAAACAATTAATTGGAGAAGTTGCAGCCAAAATTCGTAAATTCCGTAAACCAGAACCATATAAAGGTAAAGGAATTAAATATAAAAATGAACACATTCGTCGTAAGGAAGGAAAAGCTGCTGGTAAAGGTAAATAATCTTATACTGGCACTTAAGGAGAATAGAAAATGATTAATAAACAACAAGCTCGTAAAGTTCGTCATTATCGTATTCGTAGTAAAATTATGGGTACTAGTGAAAGACCACGCTTAAATATCTTTAAATCTAATAATAGTTTTTATGCTCAAATTATTGACGATACTGCTTCAAATACAATTATTGGTGTATCAACATTAACATTTAAAGATTTAGCATCAAAAAGCAATATAGATGCTGCTACTAAACTTGGAGAAACAATTGCTAATTTAGCTATTAAGAAAAAAATTAACAAAGTGGTTTTTGATCGTGGTGGATATTTATATCATGGTAAAGTGAAAGCATTCGCAGAAGCGGCGCGTAGTGCTGGATTAGAATTCTAAAAAAGGAGAATTAAAAGTATGAGTTTAGAAAATAAAAAAACAATTATTGATGATAAAGAAAATACTGAAGTTCAAAAATCAGTAGCAAAACCTTCTGTTAAAGCAGAAGTAAAAAATCCTGCTGGTAATGAAAATAAAATTAGACATACTAATTCATCACAACCAAGAAATAGCCACGATAAAAAAGAAAATAAAGTTCGTGAACCACGTAAAAATTTTGAACGTAAACCAAAAACTCCAAGTGAATTTATTGAAAAAGTGATTTGAATCAGAAAAATTAACAAAGTAACAACTGGGGGAAGAAGATTGCGTTTCTCTGCTGCTGTTGCTATTGGTAATGGTAAAGGAGTAGTTGGTTTTGGTATATCTAAAGCCAATGAAGTTCCTGATGCAATTAAAAAGGCAATTGAAGCTGCTCACAAAAATTTAACAACAATTACGATAACTAAAAACAATAATTCTATTGTTCATGAAGTTAAAGGTAAATATTGTGGAAGTGAAATTTTATTAAAACCAGCTAAAGAAGGAATCGGAATTAAAGCTGGTGGATCTGCTCGTGATATTTTAGAATTAGCTGGTATTCATAATATTTATTCAAAAGCATTTAGATCTAGAAATAAAATTAATTTAGCTAGAGCAACAATTGCAGGTCTTGGCAATGTTAAACCAGCAGAATATTTTATAAAAAATAAAAATCTTACTACTAAGCGTAGTAATGGTTAGAGGTGGATTATGGAAACAACATTACATAACTTAAAACCAACACCAGGTTCTCGTAAAGACATTAAACGTTTAGGTAGAGGAACTTCATCTGGAAAAGGTAAAACGGCTGGTAAAGGGACAAAAGGACAAAATGCCCGTACCGGTGGTGGAACAAGACCCGGATTTGAAGGAGGACAAACACCACTGTACCGTCGTATTTCAAAACGAGGGTTTACTAACTTTACTACAACCAATTATAGTATTATTAACTTAGAACAAATTGATTTAATTAAAGAGCATGAAATAACACCTGAACTTTTATTTCAATTAAAATTGATTAGAAGTAAAAAAGATAGTATTAAAGTTCTTGGTAAAGGTAAATTAACAACACCAAAAACAATTAAAGCTCATAAATTTTCAAAATCAGCAATTACTGCTATTGAACAAGCCGGAGGAAAAGCGCAGGTGATCTAAGTGTTCACAACAACCCGTGAATTAATAAAAAAGTATAAAGAAGTTATAATTAGAATTTTATTTACCATTTTTATTTTATTTATCTTTCGTGTTGGAGCATTTATTACAGTTCCAGGAGTAACTTTGAATGAAGATTTAAGTAGCAGTAATAGTAGTGGTATTGAATTCTTTAATTTAATTTCAATGTTAGGTGGTGGTGCTATTAGCAGATTTTCTGTTTTTGCACTTGGAGTCTCACCTTACATTACTGCATCAATTATTGTGCAGTTATTATCAACTGATGTTGTTCCTACTTTAACAAGATGGGCTAAATCAGGCGAAAAAGGTAAGAAAAAATTAGAGTTAATGAATCGAGTATTAACTGTCCCGTTTGCTATTATGCAAGGTTTTGCCACAATCTTTGGTTTACAATCTCAACATATTATTAGTGTGGATTGAAGTTCGGGATCGGGAGCAGCTGGACCAGAAGTTTTCTATTATGTATTGATTCCAGCTATTTTGCTAGCAGGGACAATGTTATCATTATGAATGGCTGATCAGATTACTAATCGTGGTATTGGTAATGGAATTTCACTAATTATTTTTGTTGGAATTGCTGCTAATTTACCATTTAACTTAGCTTCAACTTTTAAGTATTGAGTAGGACCAGATACTAATAACGGTGTTATTTTTCAAGGGGCTTTAAAATTTGCTCTTTATTTTGCAGCCTTCCTACTGATTATTCTTGTTGTTGTATTCTTTAGTGAATCAGAGCGACACTTACCAATTCAACAAACTGGTAGTGGTTTAACTTTAAAGGGTGATAAAAGTTCTTATTTACCTTTAAAAGTTAACTCAGCCGGAGTAATTCCTGTTATTTTTTCTTCGGCACTAATTACTGCTCCAATGACAGTGGCACAAATTGTTGATCAAAATAGTGGTTTTGCTAATTTTGCTAGAAATTATTTATCTTTACAGTCGTGGTCGGGAATTAGTATTTTTGCTATAATGACAATTATGTTTACTTTCTTATATGCACAAGTGCAAATTAATCCCGAACAAATGGCTAAGAATTTTCAAAAATCAGGAACTTATATTCCTGGCGTTCAGACAGGAAAGGAAACAGAAATTTATATTAAAAGAATGTTAAATCGTTTAAGTACGATTGGTTCCTTTTTCTTAACTGCTGTTGCAGTAACTCCATTTTTGATTTCTAAATTTACTAATCTACCTTCTTCATTAGCAGTTGGTGGAACTGGATTAATAATTATGGTTGGAGTAGCATTAGATACAACAAAACAAATTAAGGGACGAATTACTCAACATTCATTCTTAAATTATAAGGACAACAAAGATGTTAAAGAACACTTATGGTCTTAGGGGGTAACGATGAATTTAATTATTTTAGGTCCACCAGGATCAGGAAAAGGGACACAGTCACAGTTTCTGAAAGAACAATATAATTTAATGCATTTATCAACTGGTGATTTGTTTCGTGATGAAATCACAAAACAATCACCAGTAGGTAAAAAAGCTCAAACTTATGTTAATAAGGGTCAATATGTTCCTGATGAGATTACAAATGAGATTATTAGTAATACTTTAAAAAATATTAAACATAATTTTATTCTTGATGGTTATCCAAGAACAATCTCACAAGTAGCATCATTAGATAAAGTATTAACAAGTTTGAATGAAACGCTTTCAATGGTATTGTATCTAGATATTAATGAAGAAACAGTTATTAAACGTTTGTCTTCAAGAGTTACTTGTCCTCAATGTAAAGCAATTTATAATCTTAATTTCCTACCACCAAAGATTACTGGTATTTGTGATAATGATGGGGTAAAATTAATTAAGCGAATTGATGATAGTGATGAAAAGACAATTATCAATCGTTTAAAAACTTACAAAGTAGCAACGGCACCATTGGTAGATTCTTATCAAGAACGTGGACTGTTAAGAACAGTGGATGCCAACCAAGATAATAGTGATATTAAAGAACAAATTAAATCATATTTATCATCATTAAAAGGAAATAAAAATAATGGTTAGCATTAAAAGTCAAAGTGAAATTCAAAATATCAAAGCCGCTAGTCAAGTTGTAGCACTTATTCATAAAGAGTTAGCAAAAATAATAAAAGTTGGAATAACTGGTAAAATGCTTGATAAAGTGGCAGCACAAATTATTAAAGAAAATAATGCTGTACCTTCTTTTTTAAATTATCATGGGTTTCCTGCCACAATTTGTGTTTCAGTTAATGAACAATTAATTCATGGCATTCCTAATGATAAACCTTTTAAAATGAATGATATTGTGAAAATTGATGCTGGTGCTGCTGTTAATGGTTATCATGCAGATGCTGCCTTTACAATGTGTGTTGGTTTCCCACCAACACCAGAACAAGCAAAACTTATTAATGTGACTAAAGAATCATTAAATAAAGCAATAGCAATTATTGCACCAGGAGTTAGAATTGGTGATATTAGTAACGCCATTCAAACTTATGTAGAAAGCGAAGGCTTTTATTTACCAACATCGTATACTGGGCATGGTATTGGTAAAAAACTCCACGAAGACCCAGCTATTCCTAATGTTGGTAAGCCCAACACTGGAATAAAATTGCAGTCAGGAATGACAATTTGTATTGAACCAATGGTTCAAACAACAACTGATAAAATTCTGGTTTTAAGTGATAAGTGAACAGTAGTTGCTGCTGATAAACAGCAAACTGCTCACTTTGAACACACTATCCTAGTAACTAATGATGGATGTGAAGTACTAACAATACTTAATGAAAATCAAAAAAATAATGAGGAATGTAATTAATGGCTAAACCAAAACAAGTAGTTAAACCCAAAGTTCAAAAAGTAAAAAAAACTAATGATAGTACTATTGAATGTGAAGGTATAGTAATAGAAGTCTTACCTAATGCGAGATTTAAAGTAAAGTTGAATGAATATGACTTTACTCCTATTGTAAGACCATCGGGTCGTATGCAAACACATAAAATTAAAATTATCAAAGGTGATCATGTAAAAGTTGAATTATCAACTTATAATTTAACTGAAGGACGAATTACTTTTCGTAACAGAATGGCTACTACACATTTACCGATAAATAAAGATGATGAAAACAAAGAAAACTAATAGTTTAACAGGAGGAAAATGATGAAAGTACAAGCATCAGTTAAAAAAATTTGTGACAAATGTCAACCAATCAAACGTAAAAAACGTAATGTAATCATTTGTGAAAATCCTAAACATAAGCAACGTCAAGGATAGAAATATTAAGGAGGAAAAATAAATATGACATCAAATACTAACAATGCAAGTCGAAGAATTGCGCAAGTAAATATTCCTGGAAATCAACATACAGTAATTGGTTTAACAAGAATTTATGGCATTGGTCGCAGCAAATCTTCAGAAATATTAAAAGAACTAAAAATTGAAGAAACTAAAAAAATTAATGAATTAACAGAAAAAGAATTAAGTTCAATTAGTCAATTAATTGAAAAGAAATATAAAACTGAAGGTGAATTAAGACGTGAAGTGTCTTTAAACATTAAGAGATTAATGGAAATTGGATGTTATCGTGGTATTCGTCATCGTAAAGGATTACCAGCCAGAGGACAATCAACAAAAACTAATGCAAGAACTTGCAAGGGACCACGTAAAACGGTTGCTAACAAGAAAAAAGCAAGTTAATTAGGAGGAAAAAAATAATGAATATAAAAACAACAGTAAAGAAAAAAATTAAAGTTAATCCTAATTTTATTAAAGCAAAAGCATTTATTAAAGCAAGTTTTAATAATACTATTGTTACTATTACTGATCTTAATGGTAATGTTATTGCTTGATCAAGTGCTGGAGCAGTAGGTTTCAAAGGAACTCGTAAATCAACTCCTCACTCAGCACAGTTAGCAGCTGAAGCTGCAGGTAAAACTGCTATGGAACACGGAGTTAAAATTTTAAGTGTTTTTGTTAATGGAACAGGACCAGGAAGAGAACCATCAATTCGTAGTTTACAAGCAGTAGGTTTTGAAATCAAAGATTTAAATGATGTGACACCAATCCCTCATAATGGTTGTCGTCCACCAAAAAAACCAAGAAAATAAAGTAGGTGAAAATAAAACATGGAACAACAATTTTTAAAACCAAAATTTAGTTTAAACAGTGAAAATAGTGCTATTAATTACAGTGAATTTATTGTGAGTCAATTAGAACGTGGTTATGGAACAACTTTAGCTAATGCCTTAAGAAGAACATTGTTATCTTCAGTACCAGGTATTTCTGTATATGCAATTAGAATAAGTGGTGTATCTCATGAATTTACTGCAGTTAAAGGTGTAATTGAAAATGTTTCTGAAATAATTTTAAATGTTAAGGACTTAGTTTTAGCTTTTGATGGTGATATTCAAAAGGACGAAAAAATTGCTAATTTAAAAATTAGTATTACTGGTAAACAAGATATTACTGCCGGAGATATTATTTGTCCAACTGATGTTAGAGTAGTTAATCCAGAATTAATTATTGCTCGAACAACTTCAAGAAATGTTCTTTTTGAAATGGAATTAATGGTAAAGAAATCTCGTGGTTATTCTTCATTTGAGGAAAATAAAAAAGAAATTGCTAATAGTTCAGGCATTATTGCTATTGATTCAAACTTTTCACCTGTTGAAAAAGTTGATTATAAAATTGAACCTGTAACTAAAACATTAAAGGGTATTGAATATGAAAAATTAATTCTTGGTGTACAAACTAATGGTTCAGTTAAAGCAGCATCAGCTATTGCAATGGCAGCTAAAATTTTAATGAGTCATATTGAGTTTTTTGTTAATTTAGATGATAATGTTAAAAACTTTGAAGTTATTTCAATTACTAATGAGCAAGAAAATAATGATTTAAACAAAGCCTTAGAAGAGTTGAATTTAACTGTTCGTTCATACAATTGTTTAAAACGTGATGGTTATAAAACTTTGGGTGATATTGTAACTAAAAGTTTAGATGAAATTAAACAAATTAAACATTTAGGTTCAAAATCAATTAAAGAAATTGAAGATTGTGTATCAAAACATAATTTAGAGTTTTCTATTAAAAACTAAGAAGGAGGATAAGAAAAAATGTCATATATTAACGATATCGGAAGAAATAGTGCTAAAGTAGATGCTGAAATCCGTAATTTAGCAAGTGAATTAATTGTTCATGGAAAATTAGTTTTGTTAGAAAAAAGAGCAAAAAGATTACAAACATTTATTGAACCTTTAGTAACGTTAGCTAAACGTGGTGATTTGCATTCAAGAAGAATGGCAATTGCTAAATTGCGTAAAATTACAACTAAAGAGCATCCAAAGGATGGTGTTATTCCAACATTATTTGGCAATATTGCTGAAAGATATAAAGACCGTAAAGGTGGATATACAAAGTTAATTAAAGTAGATAATAGAACTGGTGATAATGCACCAATGGTACTAATTACTTTTGTTTAATTAAAAATATTAAAGCAAGAAAATTTTTGGAAAGAGTAAAGCATTTTTATGTTTTCTCTTTTTTATATGTTGACAATTTTAAATAAAATTGTATTTTTTAATACAATTATTGATAAATATTTTTTATGGTATTTTTATTATAGTTACAGTAAATATTAGTGCGCTTTGAGTTGAAAGAGAATTTGGATTTCAAAATAACTTAATTAAATCACATGCTTATAAAGATATTAAAGAATTTATTTTAAATTCAAATGCTGATAAAAATTTTGATAAACAATCACTTTTTGTTAAATTAGGTATGTTTTGAAAATTAGATCAGGCCTTTGTTAATCAAAAATAGTATTCTTTAAAAGAATAAAAATAGAAATTGCTATTAATAGTAAATTCTATTTTTATGACATAGTAATTTTGATTTTTTTGGTTTTATTTTTTATATAGTAAAATTTAGTTTTTTATATATTTTTTAAAATTATATAAAGTTAGAAAACCTTTATGATATTATTAATTCATAATTTAATAAATGTTTAGTACTAATATGGATATTTTATCTATATTAGTTTCTTTTATGTTTATTAAATTTTACTTTTGATTTGAATAAAAAGGAGAAAATGAAAGATGATATCTATAGAAAATATTAATAATTTAGATATAGAGATATTTATTAAAAATGTAAAAAGATTATTTCAAGAAAAAATTAATACTTATCAACTTATTGATAAATCTTTTAAAGAACTAGAAAATTTTAAAATTATAGAAGAGATAAAATTAAAATTACAAGATAATCTTGAAATAATAAAAGAAAGATTAATTAACTATGAATATGAAAAAGATGGAGATAGTTTAAAAGATTCTGCAGAATTAAAAAAGATAGAATTGTTTTTAGAAGAATTAGAAAATATAATAGTAAATAAATATGATATTAATATTAGTTATAAATGTGCTAATTTTCTTATTATGAATGATGAAAAGGAACAATTAGTAAATTTATTTAAAGTTAATAATTCAATTTTATTTAAAAGTAAATTAAGTTTTGCATTAGCAAAAAAATTAATTGAAGAAGGAAATATCAAAGGTATAAAATTATTAACTAATATTATTAGTTTAGAAGAAATAATTGATAATGAGAGTAATCTTTTTCATATTGCTGCAAATAATGGTCAAATTGATATTTTAAAATATTTATTATCAATTAATAAAGAATTAATTAATAATAAAAATAAAAAAGGAAAAACACCTATTGAATGTGCTTTCGAATATGCTGCCAAACGTTTTATCAAATATGGTGAATTTGATAATGAAGTTATTGAATTTTTAATTAATAATTCTAATGTTAATTTATTGTTTACTAATAATGAAATATGAAAATCATTAGATCCTAACTCAAATATTAATTCAGTTAAAGGATGAAATATATTCCATATAGCAATACTTTTCGGAAATGTAGATATTGTAAAATTATTAATACAAAAATTAAATGATCAATCATTAATAAATTATGTAGCAGAAAAAATTGGTACTCCTTTACAATGTGCGATTGTAGGTGCTAGTGTTGATACAACAGGTCTACCTAAAGAGGGAATGCCTTGAGTTAATCCATTATGTTATTTTAGATTTATATCAAATAATGATATGGGTATAAAGGACAGTAGAACTAAAATTTTAGTTGAAAATTATAAAGAAATTGCAAAAACATTGCTTTCTATTTTATCTTATGATCAAATTAATTCTAAGGATACTGAAGGAGATAGTCCAATTCATGATTGTGTACTAAGATCTAATGTTTAATTATTAAAATTAGTATTAAACGCAGGTGGTGAAGTAAATATGCAAAATAATTTAGGATATACTCCCTTGCATCAAGCAGTTCTTTATTCTAGGTTTGAAGTAATAGAAGAACTGTTACAAATACCTAATATTGACTTAACAATAAAAGATAAAAGCGGATTAACTGCATACGATTTAATTGTGAAAAAAAGTAATAGAAAAGATAAAATTAAAATAATAAATTTAATAGAAAATTGTCTGTTAAGTAAAAATATTAAATTTGAACGTTTTGTTGAAGTTATTATTGATAATAATATATCTGATACTAATGGTTATTATGATGAGGTTGATACTGTTTCCTTATTAAGTAATGATGATGATACAAGTGATGTAGACAGTATAATTTGAGAGTCTAATAATAATTTTTCAGATAGTTTAGTTACTGATACTGTTTCTTATACAACAAGATTTTAGTGTTTAAAAATAAACTTTTTTAATAAATCTTAAATATTTTATAAAAATTTAAAAGTGTTATCTAGCAAGTATAATATATATTTAATAAAGTTTATATATAATATATATGAAAAACTAAATATAGTTTTCAATCCATTATTTTTTTTAAAAAAATAATCGATTTTTTTATTTTGAAAGGAAGATTTTGATGCCAGTTACTGAACAAGAAAAACGTAAAAAAGAAAGTTCAGAAATAAAAAAAGTAATTAAAGCCTTTGAAAAAGAAATCGAAGAAAATGATAAGCAAATTAAAAATGAAAAAAAAGAAATAAAAAAATGAGAAAAACTAAAGTTAAATATTAATGATGAAAAAAAAGATTTAAGTAAAGAAATTAAAAAACTTAAGATAGCCTTAAATGAAATTAAAAATAAATTAAAGGAAAAAAAAGAAAAAAATATTAAATATGAAGAAAAAGAGGTAAAGTTTAAAGAAAAAGATTTAATAAAATTAGAAAATTTAAGAAAAGAAATTGAAAATAAAATTGAAGTAGAAGAAAAGCAACAACAACAAATACAAGAAAATATAACAAAATTAAAAGAAAATGAACAAGAAATAATAAATCAATTAGAAAAATTCAAAAAAAATGAGAAAGAAATGGAAGAAGAAATAGGTAAATTAAAAGAAACGATAGTTGATGATGATAGTAATGTGAATATTTTGATTAAAGAAAAAGAAAAAGAAATATTAGAAGTAAGATTAAAAATTGCTAATTTATCTGATAGTTTAAAAAGAAAAGAGAAAGAAATAACATTATTAGAATTTGAAGAATTTAAACATAAACAAATTATTTTAGAAAATAAAGAACAATTAATAAAAGCAAATCATAAATTATATTCAAATAAAAAAACAGAAAATGAAGTTAAAATAGCAGAATTGGAGATCAAAAAAAACAAGAAAATTTGTGAAATATATGAATTACAGCATAAACTAAATATAGTGGTTATAGATGATGCAAATATTAATTCAAAAATTTTAAGTTTACTTTTGACAATATGTAGGCTTGAAAAATCTTCTATAGAAATTACCAAAGAAATTACAACAAAAAAAGATGTCTTAAAACAAATAAAAAATAATTCATTAGAAGAATCAATAGTAATTTCACCAGAAGAAAACGCTACTTCTGTTCAGCAAAATGCAAAACCATGGTTTAAACGTATATATAAACCATTTACTAAACTTTATAGAGGTAGTAAACAAAAAATTACATTAGGATATTATCAAAGAAAAGAAAAATCTTTAGAAGCGGAAATTAGGAAATTAGAAGCCGAAAAATTAAAAGATTTTTGAAATAAATTTTGATTACTTATGAGCTGTGGTTGTTATAATAATCATGGCAAAACAACAAGAAAAATAGAAGAAAAAAAACGAGAATTAAAAGATATTAAAAAAGAACTAGAAAAATTATCAAAAAATAATGTTTCAAATAATGATCCGCAACCTTCAACTTCATCAGCAGTACCCAGTTCATCTAAAAGTTGAAGTGACAAATTATTGAAATCAACAGAAGAAGTAACAAAAAATGATTCTTTATTAAAAGAAAATTCTAAAAATCTGGATGTTTCTTTACATTAATTTCATAGAATAGAAATTTATATAACTTTAATTTATAAACTAAATTTTATTAGAAAATGAACAATAATTTTACTTCAATTTTGAACAGATATTGTTCATTTTTTTCTTTTTTTATAATTTTTATAAATTATAAATTGATATATATAAAATTACTGTTATAATTTTACTAGCATAATATTTAAAATAGAGTTAGAAGTAATATGAGTAAATCTAAAATTTCATTAAGTTTAAAAAATGTTGAATTTCGTTATAAACCAGAATACAATAACGCTGTTGATAATGTTAGTTTTGATATTAATCATGGTGAATATATTACTATAATTGGTCATAATGGTAGTGGTAAGTCAACACTTTCAAAAATTATTATTGGTGTTTTACACAAACAAAAAGGTACAATTCAATTATTTGGTGAAACAATTACTAATAAAAACATTAAACAATTACGTCGTCACTTAGGTATTGTTTTTCAAAATCCTGATAACCAATTTATAGGTTCAACTGTTCGTGATGATATTGCTTTTGGCTTCGAAAATCATTTAGTTGAACCCAGTGATATGCCAGCAATTATTGACAGAGTTTCTAGGGCAGTGGGTATGGAAAAATATTTAGATCATGAACCACTATGATTATCTGGTGGTCAAAAACAACGTGTAGCTATTGCTTCAGTTTTAGCTTTAGAACCTGATATTATTATTTTTGATGAGGCAACTAGTATGCTTGATCCAAAAGGTAAACGAGAAGTTAAAGAAATTATGTTAAAATTACAAGAACAACGCAATAAAACTATTATTTCTATTACTCATGATATGGATGAAATTATTAATGCCGATAAAATTATTGTTATGAATAAAGGTAAATTAGTTCGTTATGGAACTCCATCTGAAATATTAAAAGAATGAGAGTTTTTACAAAGTATTCATTTAGATATTCCTTTTGTTTTAAAAGTATCGTTAGGTTTAAAAAATAAGGGAATTAATATTAATGAAACATTAAGTGAAGAGGAGCTGATTTCTAGCTTATGTCAATTAAATTCAAAGAAGTAAGTTATACTTATTCTCCAAAAACCCCTTATCAATATCAAGCATTAAAAGATATTACTATTGAAATTGTTGAACAAAAAATAGTTGCTATTATTGGTGAAACTGGTAGTGGTAAATCAACTATGATTCAACATATTAATGGTTTATTAGTTCCAATGGCAGGTTCAGTTTTTATTAATGATTTTATTATTAAGGCTAATCAAAAAAAAATTCGTGATATTAAAAAAATACGTAAACAAATTGGCTTAGTTTTTCAATTTCCCGAATATCAGTTATTTGAAGAAACTATTGAACGAGATATTATGTTTGGACCAGTTAATTTTGGTGAGAAAAAAGATAAAGCACGAGAGTTAGCAAAAAAATATATTAATTTGGTTGGATTAGACGAAACATACTTATCAAGAAGTCCATTTGATTTGTCTGGTGGTCAAAAACGAAGAGTTGCTATTGCTGGTATTTTGGCATTACAAGGTCATACTTTAATTTTAGATGAACCAACAGCAGGACTTGATCCCGATGGTGAAAAAGAATTAATTAATTTATTTTATGATTTAAATCATAAAGAAAATAAAACTATTATTTTAGTAACTCATAATATGAATCATGTACTAATGGTTGCTGATGAAGTTATTGTATTACATAATACACAGATTTATAAAAAAGCAGATCCAATTACTATTTTTAGAGATAAAAAATTAATTACCGAAACCGGAATTGAGCCACCAAAAATTTATAGTTTTTTATATAAATTAGAAGCAGCAGGATTTGATACATCAAAAATTACTGCTAGAAGTGATTCAGAATTAATTGACCAGTTGTCAAAAATATTATCCAAAAAAAATAGCAATAAAAAGTAAGGAGTAATAAATAATGAAAGTTAGTTTTGGTCGTTATTTACCTTTAAATTCAATCATTCATCGTGTAGATCCAAGAATTAAATTACTAGTTTTAATTTGTTTAATTGCTTCACTTTTTTTTCATACTCGTTTTGAAAGTTACGCTCTTATTGGTTTTACTGTCATAACAATTTTCTTTTGTGCAAAATTACCTTTTATGATGTTATTAAAATTAATGCGCCCGATTTTATTTATGGCATTTATTTTATTTATAATTAACTGTTTTTTAACTGATGCCCCTAATTTAGGAATGATTTGACGTTGGCATGGTATTAAAGTATCGTATAAAGCTATATTTGTTAGTATTTATATTGCTCTTAGAATTTATTTAATGATTTTAATTACAACAATTTTAACAACCACAACTCAACCATTAGATTTAACATTAGCATTAGAAGATTTAATGTTACCACTAAAATTAATTAAATTTCCAGTACATATTATTTCAATGATTATTTCTATTGCTCTTCGTTCAATTCCTACATTATTAGATGAAGCGGGCAGAATTTTAAAAGCACAAGCATCACGTGGTGTAGATTTAAAAAATGGTCATTTTAAAGAAAAAGTTAAATCGTTAGTATCATTAATTATTCCCTTATTAGTTTCTTCATTTCAAAAAGCAGAAGATTTAGCATACGCTATGGATTCAAGGGGTTATGATCCACAAGGTAAAAGAACACGTTTTCGTCAATACCATATTGATTTTAAAGATATATTTTTCTTTATTATTGGTGTAGGATTGTTAGCATTTCTTATATCTTATACTTATCATCCAGAAATATTTTGAAGAATTCCATTTATTGATGATTATTATTCACAATAATAAACGTATATGAATTAGGTTTACTAATTTTAAATATTTATTAATATTTAGTTAAAATAAAAATTTTGCAACAAGTGTCATAATATTTATCATTTTTTTCTTATACTCCCTATTATTTTTTTTAATTAAAAATTCTTAATTTAAATTTAAAACATATTAATAATTAAAATTAATTAAGGAGTAAGTCCGGTTGCTAAATTATAATCATAAATATCACTATCTAAGTTACTTGTAACTACAATACTGTTATTTCATTCAACATTTTGTTTTGCTATTTTTTCACTAACTAACAATTGTTCAATAGCTTTATCTAATAAATTTAATTGATCTAATTCTAAATTATTTAATGCATTTTTTATAACTTGTTCATCATACATATCATTACTATTAAAATTACTTAAATCAAAAATTTGTTTTGAACTAGAAACATGATCATATTGCAATTCTCTTTCTTTTTCTTTAATAAGTTGATGTCTTTTTTGGTTATATTTTTTCTTTCTTACTTTTATTTCGGATCTTTGATAATATTTTTTCTTTTTTGCTTTTACTTCGGGTTTTTGATCATATTTTTTCTTTCTTTGTTTATTTTTTTGGTATCACATTTGATCATATTTTTTCTTTTTTACTTTTACTTCGGGTTTTTGATCATATTTTTTCTTTCTTTGTTTATTTTTTTGGTATCACATTTGATCATATTTTTTCTTTTTTGCTTTTACTTCAGGTCTTTGTCTATATTCTTTCTTTTTTTCTTTTACTTCAGGTCTTTGTTCATATTCTTGTCATTTTCTTTTTTTAGATTGTTTATTAAATATTTCTTCATTGGTTTGAAATGAAGAAGTAGTATTAGTAACTATACTTAAACTATTATTCATATCTTTTTCCCCTAAATATAATTAAAGTTAATTTTATTTAAACTTTTATTATATATTTTTTGCTATTTATTAAAAATAATATTTTTTGATACATAAAAATGTATATTATAACTTTTTCAAAGTTTTAAAAATAAGATTAATAAGATATATAAATTAAAATTGTATAAATTATACCAATTTTAAATGTTTTTTCAATCTTTAAAACTATTATTTTGTTTTGTTTTTGGTGCTCTTAATTAAAATTAATTGAGAAAGGAATGAGTATATTGCTAAATTTTTAATCATAAGTATTAGTATCTAAATTACTTGTAAGTTAGTATTGTTAATAAAATTTGATTAATAAATTGATTTAATAAGATATTATCTATTACATTTTTATGCTTTTTATTAAGGGCATAATAAAACTTTATTTTAAGAGTATTTAAATTAATAATTAACCATAATTATTAATTTAAAATTGTGTTCTAATTGTTAATAGTAACATTGTTTTTTATTATTGTTATTGTTATATACGAAAATTAGATGATTATTTTTGTAGTTTTATGAAAAAAAATATTAAAAAATCATAAATTTATTGTATAATATTTAACGGTTTTACTTATAGAAACTAATATGGCGACTGTGGCGTAGCGGTCTAGCGCATCAGTTTGTGGAACTGACATTCGCGGGTTCGAATCCCGTCAGTCGCCCCATTTAATAAAATTATGTTTTTTTACTACTCCTTTTTGGAGTTTTTTCTTTTTTAAATAAATATTATTATAAATTTATTTTTCGCTTTTTATTTACTAAATAAATAATGGTATAATTATTATGTTTTATGATTTGCAGAAAGTTGAGGTTTAAATGTATATGTACCTTAAAGAAGGGCAAATACTTTCAATTCATGCATATAAGCATAATGGCGATTTATATCGTAGTTGAAATAATTCAATTGTTTTAGAAGATACTGAAAAATATTTAGTTTTAGTAAATGAGAATGTAACAATTACTGAAATTAATGGTCGTAAATGAATAACCGTTGATCCAGCAATTTGGTTATTTTTTAAAAATAATTGATACAATATTATTTGTATGATTCGTAATGATGGTGTTCATTATTATTGTAATATTGCCAGTCCTTTTATTTTAGATTCGCAAACAGTTAAATACATTGATTATGATTTAGATGTTAAACTATTTCCTAATCGTTCTTATAAACTGTTAGACTTGAAAGAATTTAAAACTAATCGTCGAATATGAAAGTATCCAAT
Organism: Spiroplasma endosymbiont of Dasysyrphus albostriatus; assembly: GCF_964019495.1. Taxonomy (NCBI): domain Bacteria; kingdom Bacillati; phylum Mycoplasmatota; class Mollicutes; order Entomoplasmatales; family Spiroplasmataceae; genus Spiroplasma; species Spiroplasma endosymbiont of Dasysyrphus albostriatus. The sequence continues at coordinate 574,046 of NZ_OZ026447.1, forward strand.
ACCTTTACAAAATATATTAGGGAGGTTCCCAAAGGGCGCATCACTTTAACCCTTAGATTAATAAATGGATAACAAAGAACGATATAACTATCGTTCTTTTTTTGTTAAAAGATTAAAACTTCATAAAACTGTCGTAGAAGTCTAATAGTGAGTACGAAATGTAAATACTTCTATATCAGAATAAAAGAGCATTTAATGTTAAGCAAGTTAAAATGTTACACTGTATCGCTTAATGTAATTATAGATTAATTTGAATAGCCTTATTATGGCTCAGTAAATACCCCATTAATCTATATTAATAATTACATTTTTATTATTTGAAAAAATAGGGGGTTTTATATATAAATACATACCGCATTAACAATATCATAACACAATAAAAATTAAAAGGAGAAAAATAAATATGTCATACATTTATTTAGTAAAATACAAAGTTAATTATACATTTGAAACAAAATATAAAGTTTTTTGTACTTTTATAGATGCTAATAATTTTCATAGAAATTATAAACATCATTTATTAGAAAATGCTTTTATTACACATTATGAAATATTAGTATTGGAAGTTTATATTTCAAAAGAAGAATCAGACATGATAAATAAAAAACTTAATTAATGAAAGGAAAAAATATAATGAAAATATTTAAAGTTAATCAAGAATCAATTAATAAAGGAATAATAAATAAATATTTTGGATTTGATATTGTAACTACAGAATTAGTAGCAGAAGTTATTAAAAGAACTAATCTTATTAAAATTGATAATATTATTTTTAAACTTGATAATCGTATCAAAGGATTTTGTTTAAATGAATATGAGTAAATTAATTTTTAAAAAAGAAACACATCAATATTTTTTAGAAGATAAAGAATTAATATCAGTTTCTAGAATTATTGATAATTATTTAGGTTTTGGATATAGTCATATAGCACCAGAAGTATTAAAAAATGCTTCAGTTCGTGGTAAATGAGTTCATAAACTTAATGAATTATATTTACAAAATATTAATCAAGAAAATATTATTAATAATTTATTAAAAAAATTAAAACCAATAACAAATTCAATAAATTATTCTTATTGTAAAAAATCACTTATGTTTTTAAAAGAAAAATTTAAAGATAAAAATAATTATGAATTTATTATAGAAAAACCTATTAATGATAGTTTAATTGCTGGAACACCAGATTTAGTTTATTTAGATAAAAAAGAAAATAAATATTATTTAGTAGATTATAAAACTTATGCTTGTATTGATGAAGATAAATTAAAAAGAATTAAATTACAATTAACTGCTTATTATTTACTGATTAGAAAGTTAAAGTTGGGCATTGACATATCTAATAAAACTTATGTTTATTTAACTAATAAAAATAATCAACAAGAAATTCAAATTGAAATAACAAATGAATTAATAAATGAATGATTAGAAGCAAAAATAAATTATTTTAAAGGAGAAAATAAAAATGAAAATGAATAAAGAAAACATAGAGCAAATTAAAGAAAATATTAAATATTTAAATGAATTATTAGAATATGCACATGATGAAGTAATTGAATTTGAAATTAGAAAACAAATTAAATATGAATTAAGTTTACTAAAAACAAGGATAAATAAGTATGAATAAATGTAAAAGATGTAATAAAAGAATTTGATTAAGTAAATATTGATGTATGAAATGTTTAGAAAGAATAGTTGATGAAATAACTAATAAGGAGAGTAAATAATGACAATTGATGAATTTATTAAAAAATATAAAAATAAATTTAAGTTTGAAATTGGACATTTTCAAATTATGGGTGATTACACTTTAACAATTAAAAAAACATTAATTGATATGTTTAATTTAGAATTTTTTAAAGAATTAATTAGTGATTTTGAAAATAATAAAAAAAATTGAGAACAAGAAGATATATGTAAAGGATGCAAATAATGATTAATGAAAAATCAATTAAAGAAAAAACTATTTATTCTTGTAATTCAATTGAATTTGATAATTTACCTAAAAAATTAGATAGTAATTTAAATAATTGAATTGAGATTAATAGTCATTTAATAGTTAATCCTAGTAAAAATATTGAAGTACATTTAGATAATAGATTTAAAAAAATTAAAAAATGATAGGAGATAAATTATGGATAAATCAATTTTAATTTTATTAAAACATATAGGCAAAATTAATAAAAAATTAGATGAAATTTTAGAATTATTAAATAAAAAAGGAGAAGAAAATAATGAGTAATGATTTAACTAATAATAAAAATTCATTAACTATTGAACAATGATTTAATGAAAAAAATCAAGGTAATATTGATAATAAAGAAATACAAAGATTTAAAAGTAATGTTTTAGCAATTAAAAATCAATTAGGATTACCAGCAAATAAAACAACTTTAGAAGCATGTTATCAAGCAACATTATTACAATTACCTTTAGAAAAAAACTTTGGTTATTGTTGAGTTGTACCTTTTAATCGTAAATATAAAGATGAACAAAGAAATTGAAAACAAATTAAAGAAGCACAATTTCAAATGGGATATAAAGGTTATATTCAATTAGCATTACGTTCACAACAATATAAAGAAATTAATGTAAGTGATGTTAAATTTGGTGAAATTAAAAAAATTGATAGATTAAAAGGTATGAAATTTAATTGAATTCAAAATGAATTAGAAAGATTAAAAGAAAAAACTATTGGTTATGTTGCTTATTTTAAATTAAAAAATGGTTATGAAAAATATTTATATATGTCAAAAGAACAAATAGAAGAACATTTTAATACTTATTCTGAAACTTATAAAAAAAATAAAAAATTTATTGTTAGTAGTTTTGAAGCAATGGCATTAAAAACTGTATTAACTCAATTATTAAGAAAATGAGGAATTATGTCAGTTGATATGCAAACTGCTTATGAAAATGACCAAGCAATCATTACTGAAAATGAAAATATATATATTGATAATCCAAATAATAGTAATAATGTTGAAGTTAAAATTATTAATTCAAATAATGAAATTGATAATACTGATATAAATTCTACTTTATCTAAATTAAAAGAATTAGAAAAAGAAGAAGAAATAATAGAAAATTTTGAAGTTTAATAAGGAGTTAAAATAATGAATAATCATGAAAATTGTATTAATAAAGAAAAATTACTTACAGAAATGAACAAACGATGTAATAGTTTAAATCAAAAAATTAAATTATCAAATAATAATGATTGAATAAGAGATTTTACTATTAAACTTTTTGAACTAGAAAATTGAATTGAAAAAATAGAAAATGGTGAATTTGATAATGAATAAAGAAAAATTAATTATTTGATTAAATAAACAAATTAGTATTTGTTTATGTGATTCATTAAAAGAAGCAGGTAAACTTACTGCTTATTATAAAGTAGTTGAATTTATAGAAAAGGAAGAATAAATAATGAAATTATTTTATATCTTATTAAGAATATTAATTTTACCATTATTTTTATTATTTTCTTTAATCACTATTCCTTATAATTTATTAACATTTATTTTATTTGGTAAATTTAAAATTGAATTTGAAATGACATGAAAAGAGGAAAGTAAATAATGTCATGATGAGGAATATTATTAATAGTCATAGCAACTACACCAGTAGCAATAATATTATTATTTTGCTTAGTTGCTCTTATTTTGGGAGCAATAGCAATAATAAAAGATTAAAGAAGAATAAATAATAATTAATATTTAGGCATTTGACATATATCCTTTCCTCGTTCCTTTTTTTATTTTATTTAATATGTCAATGTAAGTCCTAATTATAATTTTATATCTATACAGAACGAAACTATAGAATTATTAAAATTTGGATAACATTATAATTCTATAGTCCACCGTTTACTACGGTGCTGATGAGTTCATAAAAGGATGTGAAATAATGAGAAATATTAGAACTGAATGATTTTATAATGATAAAAGTCCAAAAGAAATAAAATGTCCAACAGTAAGTTTATTAAAAAATAAAGAAGATGCTTTATGTTATTTATTAGCATTAAATTTATATCCAAAATTATATCCACAAGATATTTTTTATTCATGAATATTAGAAAATAATCAAACTGGATATTTAATTATTTGTGGTAATAATAGAGATACTATTGGAAATATGCAATTTAAATTTATAAAAGGAGAATAAATAAATGAAAAAGGAAAAAATTAAAATTAGAAATTATGAATTTGAATTAAATTCTTATGTAGTAGATTCCTTATTAGATGTTATAAGAGAACTGATAAAAACAAATAAAGGAGAATAAATTATGTTAGATGAAATTTTAAAAGTAATTTTTGATAAATCAGATAAAAAAGAATTAATTAATATGATAGAAAGATTAATTATTTGTACTAATAATCATTCAGAAACAAAAAAATGACTTATTAGAGATTTTGATAAAACTAATTATGTTTTAGAAAAATTATTAGAAATAAAAGGAGAATAAACATGGAAACAAATAATTATACTTTAACTAAATTAATTAGAACTGGAATAAGTCCAATTTGTGCAATGATTGGTACAAGTGCTTATTATGGTCAAGTAATGAACAATTCACTATTAGGTTCAATTAATAGTTTATTATTTGGTAAAAAATTAGGTTTAGATATTTGAAATTTAAATCAAAGACCAAATACTAAAACTAAATTAATTAATAGTAGTAAAAAAATCTTACTTGGTTTAGGAACAATTAGTTTAGTTAATTATGCTAAATTTACTAATGTAGATATTAATCCAAATCGGTAATGTTTAGTAATCTGTGTAACTTACAAAAATAACTATGTTTAATTAGTTCTAGTAAATATAATTAATTTTCTAGAAAGAGTGAGTTACAGATGGCTAAAAAGCAAAATATTAATAACAATGATCCAATATCACAAGCAGTAGATTTATTATTAGAAAATACTGAAGATTTAACAACAGTTTTTAAAGAGGGAGGATTATATAAAGAATTAACAAAAAGATTAGTAGAAAAAATGTTGAATTCTGAGATGCAAAATTATTTAGGATATGATAAGAATCAACATAGTAATAGTGACAATGCTCGTAATGGTATAAGTTCAAAAAAATTAATAACCCAACAAGGTAAAATTGAAATTGATGTACCAAGAGATCGTAATAGTAATTTTAATCCTGTAATAGTTGCAAAAAGACAAAGAAGATTTGATGGTTTTGATCAACAAGTTCTTTCTTTATATGCAAAAGGTATGACATTATCAGATATTAGAATGCAATTACAAGAGTTATATCATGGTGCTGATATTAGTGAAAGTGTTATTAGTCAAATTACTGATGATGTTATTGATGACGTCAAAGCATGGCAAAATCGACCATTAGATAGTGTTTATCCGATTGTTTATTTTGATTGTATAGTAGTTAAAGTACGACAAGATAAACGGATTATTAATAAATCAGTTTATATAGCTTTAGGAGTTGATTTAGAAGGTAAAAAAGATGTTTTAGGTTTATGAATTAGTGAAAATGAAGGTTCTAAATTTTGATTAGCCAATTTCACAGAAATGAAAAATCGTGGCTTAAATGATATTCTGATTGCTTGTAGTGATAATTTAACAGGCATGTCAGAAGCAATACAATCAGTTTATCCTAAAACCGAACATCAATTATGCATCGTTCATCAAATTAGAAATAGTTTGAAATATGTCTCATATAAGCATAGAAAATCTCTAGTTGCAGATTTAAAACCAATTTATACTGCATGTAGTGAAGAACAAGCAATGCAAGCTTTAGAATCATTTGAAAATAAATGAACTAAACAATATCCACAAATTGCTAAATCTTGATATAAAAATTGAGATAATTTAATGGTTTTTATTAGTTATCCTGCAGAAATAAAAAGGGTAATTTATACCACAAATGCTATTGAATCTGTTAATAGTCAATTACGAAAAGTCATCAGAAATAAAAAAGTTTTTCCTAACGATATGTCAGTTTTTAAAATATTTTATTTAGCAATTGACAATATAACAAAAAAATGAACAATGCCCATTCAAAATTGAAATACAGCAATTGCTCATTTTATGATAAAATTTGAAGACAGAATTAATCTGAATTAGTAACTTTGTAAAACAAAGAAACACAGATTATTAAAAAGCCTCTCCAAATCCAACAGAAAGTCCAATAACAACTACTACTGTTGACCCTTTTCCACCAGATTTATTATTTGTAGTAAATAATAACCCTAATAATTTAATGGATTGAGATACATATTTTAGTTTAAATGCTTATGGTATATCAAATCTTATTAGTGGATTAACTGAATTAATACCTAATAAATTTGAAGCAATAAGAAAGATTTGTAATATGGCTACTGGTGGATGTTTAATATCAAGTGGTGTAGCAATGGGTATTAATAATGATTTTAATAATGCTTATGCAGTACCTACGAGGCTTTTTAATAATCTGTGTTTCTTTGTTTTACAAAGTTACTAATTCAGATTAATTCTGTCTTCAAATTTTATCATAAAATGAGCAATTGCTGTATTTCAATTTTGAATGGGCATTGTTCATTTTTTTGTTATATTGTCAATTGCTAAATAAAATATTTTAAAAACTGACATATCGTTAGGAAAAACTTTTTTATTTCTGATGACTTTTCGTAATTGACTATTAACAGATTCAATAGCATTTGTGGTATAAATTACCCTTTTTATTTCTGCAGGATAACTAATAAAAACCATTAAATTATCTCAATTTTTATATCAAGATTTAGCAATTTGTGGATATTGTTTAGTTCATTTATTTTCAAATGATTCTAAAGCTTGCATTGCTTGTTCTTCACTACATGCAGTATAAATTGGTTTTAAATCTGCAACTAGAGATTTTCTATGCTTATATGAGACATATTTCAAACTATTTCTAATTTGATGAACGATGCATAATTGATGTTCGGTTTTAGGATAAACTGATTGTATTGCTTCTGACATGCCTGTTAAATTATCACTACAAGCAATCAGAATATCATTTAAGCCACGATTTTTCATTTCTGTGAAATTGGCTAATCAAAATTTAGAACCTTCATTTTCACTAATTCATAAACCTAAAACATCTTTTTTACCTTCTAAATCAACTCCTAAAGCTATATAAACTGATTTATTAATAATCCGTTTATCTTGTCGTACTTTAACTACTATACAATCAAAATAAACAATCGGATAAACACTATCTAATGGTCGATTTTGCCATGCTTTGACGTCATCAATAACATCATCAGTAATTTGACTAATAACACTTTCACTAATATCAGCACCATGATATAACTCTTGTAATTGCATTCTAATATCTGATAATGTCATACCTTTTGCATATAAAGAAAGAACTTGTTGATCAAAACCATCAAATCTTCTTTGTCTTTTTGCAACTATTACAGGATTAAAATTACTATTACGATCTCTTGGTACATCAATTTCAATTTTACCTTGTTGGGTTATTAATTTTTTTGAACTTATACCATTACGAGCATTGTCACTATTACTATGTTGATTCTTATCATATCCTAAATAATTTTGCATCTCAGAATTCAACATTTTTTCTACTAATCTTTTTGTTAATTCTTTATATAATCCTCCCTCTTTAAAAACTGTTGTTAAATCTTCAGTATTTTCTAATAATAAATCTACTGCTTGTGATATTGGATCATTGTTATTAATATTTTGCTTTTTAGCCATCTGTAACTCACTCTTTCTAGAAAATTAATTATATTTACTAGAACTAATTAAACATAGTTATTTTTGTAAGTTACACAGATTACTAAACATTACCGTACCTACAATTGTTGCTGGTGCAAGTGAAATTATCCATAATTTATTACCTATGGAAACTACACATCATAATGAAGAAATGCAAGAAACATCATTTAATGATGAAACTACAAGATTAATTAATGACAATAGATTTACTATTAATAGTGAAACTGCAAGTCAATATTATGGTAGTGATAATATGAGCGAAGTACCATTAAATCATGATAATGCTTCATTAAATTGAGATTATAATCATATGAGTTTATAAATAAGTAAAAATGCCTTTAATAGGCATTTTTTTAATTAATAAATACTTTTTACTTCTTGTTGTTTATTAATAGAATTTAATTTACTTTGTAATTTATTAATTTTATTTTGTTTTTTAAGTTGTTTTTTATTAGGGTCTGTTAAAGATTTACCAAAAGCAACGAATGCTTTTCCTAATTTAATTAAAACATAACCTCCATTAATACATAAATTAGCAACTATAATAATTGTTGTAGTATCCATATTAATCACCACCTTTCTAAAATATTTGATTAATTTTTAATACAATTTTTACTATAATAAATATAATTAAACCTGCTGTTGCAGAAGATAATAAAACTCCAATTAAACCTAAAATAATTTTTATAATTTTAAAAAACATAATATTATTCCTGTAATTCTTCTAATTTTCATACATTACCTTTTAAATTACCTTTTCCAGTATAAATAGTAATCAATTTAGCATGTTGAACTGATAAAATTACTATATTAGCACTATCATTAAAGGTTTGTATTTGTACACCAGCAATTTTTTTATTAGTTATAATAAATTCTTGAATAGTATAAACTGGATTATATATACTTCAAGAATAATAAATTCTATAATGTTTATTCTCTTGAAAATCATAAGTAATTTGTCAATTATCTCATTTATTTTTTTCTCTTGTTCCTACTTCTTTTCATTGTGGAATAGTTGGACTTGGTGTTGGATTATTTTTTAATTCAATATCTCAATTATTTTCTTCTATTTGATTTGTTTCTAAACTTTTTGAATTAATTTTTATAGGTTTATCTATATTAATTACACTTGGTGAAGTAATATTTAATGTATTACTAGTAATTTGATAAGTATTTTCTTTTAATTCTTCAAAACTAAATATAGCACCACCATCAATTTCACATTTAATAAATAAACTTCACTTATTAGATTTAGTATAATCAGCATTAAGAATTAAAGAAGCATCTTTATTATCAATTTTACCAATTAAAAGAGTTCATGTACCAGTTCCAACTGCTTTTGCTGATTTAAACAATAACATTAATGGATAACCATTTTGTTCAGGTGCATTTCTGTGTCATGTTATAAATACACGATATGTTTTATTAAGGTCAATATTAAAATTATCTCATGTTCTATTATCAACTTTCTTTCCTATTACAACTCAATTTTCTTTATCTTGCTTTTTATCTATTTTATCATCTATATATTTTTTATTTGGAATATCTAAATCATCAGTTACAACTGGTTCATTTCTATAAATTAAAGTTTTACCTCCAACATTAGTTTTAATAACTTCATTAACTAATCTTGTAGTACTATTTTTATCATCTTTATTATTAAATATTCTATTTTCATCAACTGAACTACCACCAGTAGCACTAATAGTATTAGTTTTTTCATCAATCTTAATATTTTCACCAGCAGTTAATTTATCTTGTTTTTTATCAACATATTCTTTATTGGTTGCATCACTTAAAAATGTAGGTGTACCAACATCAATAAGTCTTCTTCCATTAGCATCAATACCTTTATTATCTTTGGATTTAATAAAATTAGGATTATCTTTATCAACTTCTCATAATGAATCAATATTACTATCAACATGAATTTTTAATTTAGGAATAGTATCACTAATATCATCTATTTTTATACCAACTCCTGCAATAATTCCTTCTTTTCGTAAAAAAGTTTTATTACCAGAATCTCAAGTTATAACTCTATTATCACTTTCATCAAAAATATTAGGTGTATTAAAATTATCTGTATTACATGAAATACTATTATTTATTGCTTTTCTTGGTGTATGTAAATTTGCTTGTTGTAATAAATTATATACTTCCATTAATACATAATCTGGTTCATTTGGTGGACTAATACTACTTGATAAACCATTACCACTAATAGATACTGAACTTCTAATAAATGCCATTCCATCAGTTAAATAATAAATAGTCATTCTTGATGTTGCTCTTTTAACTAATTGTTGTTGAGTTTCATTAAGATTTTTAAATCCTATGACTTCAATTTGATTACCAGTAATAGTATTAATTCTTTCACTTGAAATAGCAATTGCCATAATAGTAAAATCAGTTTTAGTATTATCAGTAGTAGTTTGGTCAGCATCTGGTATAAAACCATATATAGTTTTTAAATCATCTTTTGTAATATAATTTAAATTTACATTTCAATCAATATTATTTTTGTTTTCCATAATCTTTATACCTTCCATATCCTTGTACTGCTTGTGATTTATTAACTACAAACTTATTAAGTTCTTTATCAGTTGCTCTTTTATTTAAAAGATTAACTGAATATCTGGTTCTTTCTTGTTTTTCTGATTTAGTAACTTTTTTAAGTCCACCATAATAATAATCACCAAGAATACTTCATGCACCATGACCATCTACTGTTTTTGTTTTTACCATTTTGGATGGGGCCACTTAGCCCTTTTTACTAGACCATTAATTTAAAAAATCTGAATGTATTCTAAAAACAATTGTGTTATATAATGAACACTAATTTTGACCTGAAAGGATTTTTATTAATGGATAAAATTAAACAAATAGCATTAATAATTAACAAATTAAATATCAAAGAAAAAATTAAAATTATCGATGATTGCAAAAATCAATATTCAATTAGAAACTTATGTCAATATCTTCAATTAAACAGATCAACATATTACTTTTTAAAAAATAAACAAAAACTTATTAAAAAAGAAAAAAATCATATTATTAATTGCAATCATAAATATCAAGAATTATGCCAACTTTTAATCGAATTTCATTCTACAAGAAAAGGTAGAATTTATGGATATTTAAGAATTTTTTCAGCTTTTAAAGAGTGATTAAAACAAGAGAAAAATATCATTTTAAATATAGAATTATCAACAAAACAAATGCGAAAAATTATGAAAAAACACAATATTCAAGGATTAAAACAAACTAAAAATAACTATCCTAAAAACAAAAAAAATCCAAATAAGTGAATACCTACAATGGATAAAGTAAACAAAGATTACAAAAGTACAACCGCTTCAAATCAAATTTGATCAATGGATACTAAACAAATAAACACCAAAGAAGGTTGACTATATCTTTTTGTAATTATTGATTTTTATTCAAATAATGTTGTTAGTTATAATACATTTTCAAATAAATCATATCAAGATTTAATTCTTCCTGCACTTGAAAAAATAAACAACCAATTTTCTTGAAATCAAATAAAAAACGTTATTTTACATTCAGATAACGCCAACGAATTTTATTGTCAAGAAATTACAAAATGAGCAAAAAACAAACAAATAATTTTAAGCAAAAAACAACCATATGATATTGGCGGTAATGTCATATCTGAAAATTGATTTTCACATTTATCTCAAGAATGATTGCCTAAAGACTCAAATCAATATTTAACAATCAATGAAGCTATTAATGATGTAAATCAATATGTTATGTTTTATAATTATGAAAGAATACATTCTAAATTTTTAAAACCACCAATATTACAAATAAAAATTTAGAAATATCTATCAAAATATGGTCCAGTAATTAGGGCTAACCACCGATCCTAACTCAAATATTAATTCAGTTAAAGGATGAAATATATTCCATATAGCAATACTTTTCGGAAATGTAGATATTGTAAAATTATTAATACAAAAATTAAATGATCAATCATTAATAAATTATGTAGCAGAAAAAATTGGTACTCCTTTACAATGTGCAATTGTAGGTGCTAGTGTTGATACAACAGGTCTACCTAAAGAGGGAATGCCTTGAGTTAATCCATTATGTTATTTTAGATTTATATCAAATAATGATATGGGTATAAAGGACAGTAGAACTAAAATTTTAGTTGAAAATTATAAAGAAATTGCAAAAACATTGCTTTCTATTTTATCTTATGATCAAATTAATTCTAAGGATACTGAAGGAGATAGTCCAATTCATGATTGTGTACTAAGATCTAATGTTTAATTATTAAAATTAGTATTAAACGCAGGTGGTGAAGTAAATATGCAAAATAATTTAGGATATACTCCCTTGCATCAAGCAGTTCTTTATTCTAGGTTTGAAGTAATAGAAGAACTGTTACAAATACCTAATATTGACTTAACAATAAAAGATAAAAGCGCATTAACTGCATACGATTTAATTGTGAAAAAAAGTAATAGAAAAGATAAAATTAAAATAATAAATTTAATAGAAAATTGTCTGTTAAGTAAAAATATTAAATTTGAACGTTTTGTTGAAGTTATTATTGATAATAATATATCTGATAATAATATATAGCTAACTAAAGTAATGTTTACTCATATCTTGAAAAACAAAATCAATCGCGTTTTTAATATTTGGTCAATAATTTGGTAATATTTTTCTTATATTATGTTTTATAGCAAATCAAAAATGTTCAATTGGATTTAAATTAGGAGAATATGGTGGAAGAAATAATAGTTTGCATCCAGCATTTTCAATTAATTGTTTTGTTGCTTTAGATTTATGAAACGTCGCATTATCTAAAACTATAATTTGTCCACACTTTAATACTGGAATTAGTATATTTTTAACATATGATTCAAAAATTTTACTATTGCAATGTCCTTCAAATGCTCATAGAGCTTTTAATTTACCTTTATTTAGTGCACCAATTATACTCATTCTCTTTATTTTATATGCAGGTTTATTATCAAATAATCTTTTACCTTTTTCAGACCAACCATATTTATAAAATTCATTATCATCAATTCCAGATTCATCAATATATACCAAATCTTCATTCATTATTTTCGCTATTTCTTTTAAAAAATCTTCTTGTTTATTTTTATCTCTTTGTTCATATAGAAAAGTTTTTTTTATATGTATAATTTAGTTTTTTGAAATAGTTATAAACTGTTTCTTTTGTCATATCACCAAATTTTTCAATTACTTTTTGAACTGTAACATCTTTATTTTCTGCTAAATAATTTTTTAATTCATCTAAATCCTTTATTTTGTGGCTATGTCCTTTTTGATAATTCAAAATTGGTTTTATATTTCCGGTTTTTTGCTTTCTTTTTCTTCATAAAAATAAAGTCTTTCTAGTGATATTGAACACTTTACAAATTTCTTTAATTTTCATGTTTTTACTTTCATAAACTTCATTACTTTTCTTCGTAAGTCCTCACTGTATGGTTTTGGCATAATTTAATCTTCCTAATCTATTTTAATTATTGCTGAATTATACTTGTAAGTGCAAGAATTGTTTAAATTACATATTATTATTTTACATTATTTATGAGTAAACATTACTTTCGTTAGCTATATCTGATAATAATATATCTGATAATAATATATCTGATAATAATATATCTGATACTAATGGTTATTATGATGAGGTTGATACTGTTTCCTTATTAAGTAATGATGATGATACAAGTGATGTAGACAGTATAATTTGAGAGTCTAATAATAATTTTTCAGATAGTTTAGTTACTGATACTGTTTCTTATACAACAAGATTTTAGTGTTTAAAAATAAACTTTTTTAATAAATCTTAAATATTTTATAAAAATTTAAAAGTGTTATCTAGCAAGTATAATATATATTTAATAAAGTTTATATATAATATATATGAAAAACTAAATATAGTTTTCAATCCATTATTTTTTTTAAAAAAATAATCGATTTTTTTATTTTGAAAGGAAGATTTTGATGCCAGTTACTGAACAAGAAAAACGTAAAAAAGAAAGTTCAGAAATAAAAAAAGTAATTAAAGCCTTTGAAAAAGAAATCGAAGAAAATGATAAGCAAATTAAAAATGAAAAAAAAGAAATAAAAAAATGAGAAAAACTAAAGTTAAATATTAATGATGAAAAAAAAGATTTAAGTAAAGAAATTAAAAAACTTAAGATAGCCTTAAATGAAATTAAAAATAAATTAAAGGAAAAAAAAGAAAAAAATATTAAATATGAAGAAAAAGAGGTAAAGTTTAAAGAAAAAGATTTAATAAAATTAGAAAATTTAAGAAAAGAAATTGAAAATAAAATTGAAGTAGAAGAAAAGCAACAACAACAAATACAAGAAAATATAACAAAATTAAAAGAAAATGAACAAGAAATAATAAATCAATTAGAAAAATTCAAAAAAAATGAGAAAGAAATGGAAGAAGAAATAGGTAAATTAAAAGAAACGATAGTTGTTGATGATAGTAATGTGAATATTTTGATTAAAGAAAAAGAAAATGAAATATTAGAAGTAAGATTAAAAATTGCTAATTTATCTGATAGTTTAAAAAGAAAAGAGAAAGAAATAACATTATTAGAATTTGAAGAATTTAAACATAAACAAATTATTTTAGAAAATAAAGAACAATTAATAAAAGCAAATCATAAATTATATTCAAATAAAAAAACAGAAAATGAAGTTAAAATAGCAGAATTGGAGATCAAAAAAAACAAGAAAATTTGTGAAATATATGAATTACAGCATAAACTAAATATAGTGGTTATAGATGATGCAAATATTAATTCAAAAATTTTAAGTTTACTTTTGACAATATGTAGGCTTGAAAAATCTTCTATAGAAATTACCAAAGAAATTACAACAAAAAAAGATGTCTTAAAACAAATAAAAAATAATTCATTAGAAGAATCAATAGTAATTTCACCAGAAGAAAACGCTACTTCTGTTCAGCAAAATGCAAAACCATGGTTTAAACGTATATATAAACCATTTACTAAACTTTATAGAGGTAGTAAACAAAAAATTACATTAGGATATTATCAAAGAAAAGAAAAATCTTTAGAAGCGGAAATTAGGAAATTAGAAGCCGAAAAATTAAAAGATTTTTGAAATAAATTTTGATTACTTATGAGCTGTGGTTGTTATAATAATCATGGCAAAACAACAAGAAAAATAGAAGAAAAAAAACGAGAATTAAAAGATATTAAAAAAGAACTAGAAAAATTATCAAAAAATAATGTTTCAAATAATGATCCGCAACCTTCAACTTCATCAGCAGTACCCAGTTCATCTAAAAGTTGAAGTGACAAATTATTGAAATCAACAGAAGAAGTAACAAAAAATGATTCTTTATTAAAAGAAAATTCTAAAAATCTGGATGTTTCTTTACATTAATTTCATAGAATAGAAATTTATATAACTTTAATTTATAAACTAAATTTTATTAGAAAATGAACAATAATTTTACTTCAATTTTGAACAGATATTGTTCATTTTTTTCTTTTTTTATAATTTTTATAAATTATAAATTGATATATATAAAATTACTGTTATAATTTTACTAGCATAATATTTAAAATGGAGTTAGAAGTAATATGAGTAAATCTAAAATTTCATTAAGTTTAAAAAATGTTGAATTTCGTTATAAACCAGAATACAATAACGCTGTTGATAATGTTAGTTTTGATATTAATCATGGTGAATATATTACTATAATTGGTCATAATGGTAGTGGTAAGTCAACACTTTCAAAAATTATTATTGGTGTTTTACACAAACAAAAAGGTACAATTCAATTATTTGGTGAAACAATTACTAATAAAAACATTAAACAATTACGTCGTCACTTAGGTATTGTTTTTCAAAATCCTGATAACCAATTTATAGGTTCAACTGTTCGTGATGATATTGCTTTTGGCTTGGAAAATCATTTAGTTGAACCCAGTGATATGCCAGCAATTATTGACAGAGTTTCTAGGGCAGTGGGTATGGAAAAATATTTAGATCATGAACCACTATGATTATCTGGTGGTCAAAAACAACGTGTAGCTATTGCTTCAGTTTTAGCTTTAGAACCTGATATTATTATTTTTGATGAGGCAACTAGTATGCTTGATCCAAAAGGTAAACGAGAAGTTAAAGAAATTATGTTAAAATTACAAGAACAACGCAATAAAACTATTATTTCTATTACTCATGATATGGATGAAATTATTAATGCCGATAAAATTATTGTTATGAATAAAGGTAAATTAGTTCGTTATGGAACTCCATCTGAAATATTAAAAGAATGAGAGTTTTTACAAAGTATTCATTTAGATATTCCTTTTGTTTTAAAAGTATCGTTAGGTTTAAAAAATAAGGGAATTAATATTAATGAAACATTAAGTGAAGAGGAGCTGATTTCTAGCTTATGTCAATTAAATTCAAAGAAGTAAGTTATACTTATTCTCCAAAAACCCCTTATCAATATCAAGCATTAAAAGATATTACTATTGAAATTGTTGAACAAAAAATAGTTGCTATTATTGGTGAAACTGGTAGTGGTAAATCAACTATGATTCAACATATTAATGGTTTATTAGTTCCAATGGCAGGTTCAGTTTTTATTAATGATTTTATTATTAAGGCTAATCAAAAAAAAATTCGTGATATTAAAAAAATACGTAAACAAATTGGCTTAGTTTTTCAATTTCCCGAATATCAGTTATTTGAAGAAACTATTGAACGAGATATTATGTTTGGACCAGTTAATTTTGGTGAGAAAAAAGATAAAGCACGAGAGTTAGCAAAAAAATATATTAATTTGGTTGGATTAGACGAAACATACTTATCAAGAAGTCCATTTGATTTGTCTGGTGGTCAAAAACGAAGAGTTGCTATTGCTGGTATTTTGGCATTACAAGGTCATACTTTAATTTTAGATGAACCAACAGCAGGACTTGATCCCGATGGTGAAAAAGAATTAATTAATTTATTTTATGATTTAAATCATAAAGAAAATAAAACTATTATTTTAGTAACTCATAATATGAATCATGTACTAATGGTTGCTGATGAAGTTATTGTATTACATAATACACAGATTTATAAAAAAGCAGATCCAATTACTATTTTTAGAGATAAAAAATTAATTACCGAAACCGGAATTGAGCCACCAAAAATTTATAGTTTTTTATATAAATTAGAAGCAGCAGGATTTGATACATCAAAAATTACTGCTAGAAGTGATTCAGAATTAATTGACCAGTTGTCAAAAATATTATCCAAAAAAAATAGCAATAAAAAGTAAGGAGTAATAAATAATGAAAGTTAGTTTTGGTCGTTATTTACCTTTAAATTCAATCATTCATCGTGTAGATCCAAGAATTAAATTACTAGTTTTAATTTGTTTAATTGCTTCACTTTTTTTTCATACTGGTTTTGAAGGTTACGCTCTTATTGGTTTTACTGTCATAACAATTTTCTTTTGTGCAAAATTACCTTTTATGATGTTATTAAAATTAATGCGCCCGATTTTATTTATGGCATTTATTTTATTTATAATTAACTGTTTTTTAACTGATGGCCCTAATTTAGGAATGATTTGACGTTGGCATGGTATTAAAGTATCGTATAAAGCTATATTTGTTAGTATTTATATTGCTCTTAGAATTTATTTAATGATTTTAATTACAACAATTTTAACAACCACAACTCAACCATTAGATTTAACATTAGCATTAGAAGATTTAATGTTACCACTAAAATTAATTAAATTTCCAGTACATATTATTTCAATGATTATTTCTATTGCTCTTCGTTCAATTCCTACATTATTAGATGAAGCGGGTAGAATTTTAAAAGCACAAGCATCACGTGGTGTAGATTTAAAAAATGGTCATTTTAAAGAAAAAGTTAAATCGTTAGTATCATTAATTATTCCCTTATTAGTTTCTTCATTTCAAAAAGCAGAAGATTTAGCATACGCTATGGATTCAAGGGGTTATGATCCACAAGGTAAAAGAACACGTTTTCGTCAATACCATATTGATTTTAAAGATATATTTTTCTTTATTATTGGTGTAGGATTGTTAGCATTTCTTATATCTTATACTTATCATCCAGAAATATTTTGAAGAATTCCATTTATTGATGATTATTATTCACAATAATAAACGTATATGAATTAGGTTTACTAATTTTAAATATTTATTAATATTTAGTTAAAATAAAAATTTTGCAACAAGTGTCATAATATTTATCATTTTTTTTCTTATACTCCCTATTATTTTTTTTAATTAAAAATTCTTAATTTAAATTTAAAACATATTAATAATTAAAATTAATTAAGGAGTAAGTCCGGTTGCTAAATTATAATCATAAATATCACTATCTAAGTTACTTGTAACTACAATACTGTTATTTCATTCAACATTTTGTTTTGCTATTTTTTCACTAACTAACAATTGTTCAATAGCTTTATCTAATAAATTTAATTGATCTAATTCTAAATTATTTAATGCATTTTTTATAACTTGTTCATCATACATATCATTACTATTAAAATTACTTAAATCAAAAATTTGTTTTGAACTAGAAACATGATCATATTGCAATTCTCTTTCTTTTTCTTTAATAAGTTGATGTCTTTTTTGGTCATATTTTTTCTTTCTTACTTTTATTTCGGATCTTTGATAATATTTTTTCTTTTTTGCTTTTACTTCGGGTTTTTGATCATATTTTTTCTTTTTTACTTTTACTTCGGGTTTTTGATCATATTTTTTCTTTCTTTGTTTATTTTTTTGGTATCACATTTGATCATATTTTTTCTTTTTTGCTTTTACTTCAGGTCTTTGTTCATATTCTTGTCATTTTCTTTTTTTAGATTGTTTATTAAATATTTCTTCATTGGTTTGAAATGAAGAAGTAGTATTAGTAACTATACTTAAACTATTATTCATATCTTTTTCCCCTAAATATAATTAAAGTTAATTTTATTTAAACTTTTATTATATATTTTTTGCTATTTATTAAAAATAATATTTTTTGATACATAAAAATGTATATTATAACTTTTTCAAAGTTTTAAAAATAAGATTAATAAGATATATAAATTAAAATTGTATAAATTATACCAATTTTAAATGTTTTTTCAATCTTTAAAACTATTATTTTGTTTTGTTTTTGGTGCTCTTAATTAAAATTAATTGAGAAAGGAATGAGTATATTGCTAAATTTTTAATCATAAGTATTAGTATCTAAATTACTTGTAAGTTAGTATTGTTAATAAAATTTGATTAATAAATTGATTTAATAAGATATTATCTATTACATTTTTATGCTTTTTATTAAGGGCATAATAAAACTTTATTTTAAGAGTATTTAAATTAATAATTAACCATAATTATTAATTTAAAATTGTGTTCTAATTGTTAATAGTAACATTGTTTTTTATTATTGTTATTGTTATATACGAAAATTAGATGATTATTTTTGTAGTTTTATGAAAAAAAATATTAAAAAATCATAAATTTATTGTATAATATTTAACAGTTTTACTTATAGAAACTAATATGGCGACTGTGGCGTAGCGGTCTAGCGCATCAGTTTGTGGAACTGACATTCGCGGGTTCGAATCCCGTCAGTCGCCCCATTTAATAAAATTATGTTTTTTTACTACTCCTTTTTGGAGTTTTTTCTTTTTTAAATAAATATTATTATAAATTTATTTTTCGCTTTTTATTTACTAAATAAATAATGGTATAATTATTATGTTTTATGATTTGCAGAAAGTTGAGGTTTAAATGTATATGTACCTTAAAGAAGGGCAAATACTTTCAATTCATGCATATAAGCATAATGGCGATTTATATCGTAGTTGAAATAATTCAATTGTTTTAGAAGATACTGAAAAATATTTAGTTTTAGTAAATGAGAATGTAACAATTACTGAAATTAATGGTCGTAAATGAACAACCGTTGATCCAGCAATTTGGTTATTTTTTAAAAATAATTGATACAATATTATTTGTATGATTCGTAATGATGGTGTTCATTATTATTGTAATATTGCCAGTCCTTTTATTTTAGATTCGCAAACAGTTAAATACATTGATTATGATTTAGATGTTAAAGTATTTCCTAATCGTTCTTATAAACTGTTAGACTTGAAAGAATTTAAAACTAATCGTCGAATATGAAAGTATCCAATACCTTTACAAAATATATTATGACAAAATATAAATAAATTAAAAAAAGGAATTAAGAAAAATGAAATTAATTTATTTAATGATGATGTAATTTTAAATTATTGAAAAAATTATCAAGACCAAAGTTTACAAAAATAGTAAGAACATATGTTCTTACTATTTTTGATATTAAAACTTTTTATAACTAAATTAAATTTTTTTATAAAATAGGTAATGTTTTTGCATAATTATGTTCTCTCATAATACTGTTTATATTAATTTTTTTACTTTTATCTTCAATACTATTATTTATATTTTGAATATCTATATCATTAAATTGTATTTTCTTTTTGTAATTATGATAATTAATAGCATATGTTTTTAATTTTTTTATTTCTTTAAACATTAAGTTTTTTATTTCTTGTTCAATTTCTTTATTCATTTTTTACTCCTTTTAAAAATAAAAACCTATTTACTTTGAGAAACAAAGTAAATAGGTTAAAAACTATATTTAGTTTGTAGTTATTTTTAACATCTTTTTGAAAATTTACAATTAATAAACATATATAGCTAACTAAAGTAATGTTTACTCATATCTTGAAAAACAAAATCAATCGCGTTTTTAATATTTGGTCAATAATTTGGTAATATTTTTCTTATATTATGTTTTATAGCAAATCAAAAATGTTCAATTGGATTTAAATTAGGAGAATATGGTGGAAGAAATAATAGTTTGCATCCAGCATTTTCAATTAATTGTTTTGTTGCTTTAGATTTATGAAACGTCGCATTATCTAAAACTATAATTTGTCTACACTTTAATACTGGAATTAGTATATTTTTAACATATGATTCAAAAATTTTACTATTGCAATGTCCTTCAAATGCTCATAGAGCTTTTAATTTACCTTTATTTAGTGCACCAATTATACTCATTCTCTTTATTTTATATGCAGGTTTATTATCAAATAATCTTTTACCTTTTTCAGACCAACCATATTTATAAAATTCATTATCATCAATTCCAGATTCATCAATATATACCAAATCTTCATTCATTATTTTCGCTATTTCTTTTAAAAAATCTTCTTGTTTATTTTTATCTCTTTGTTCATATAGAAAAGTTTTTTTTATATGTATAATTTAGTTTTTTGAAATAGTTATAAACTGTTTCTTTTGTCATATCACCAAATTTTTCAATTACTTTTTGAACTGTAACATCTTTATTTTCTGCTAAATAATTTTTTAATTCATCTAAATCCTTTATTTTGTGGCTATGTCCTTTTTGATAATTCAAAATTGGTTTTATATTTCCGGTTTTTTGCTTTCTTTTTCTTCATAAAAATAAAGTCTTTCTAGTGATATTGAACACTTTACAAATTTCTTTAATTTTCATGTTTTTACTTTCATAAACTTCTATTACTTTTCTTCGTAAGTCCTCACTGTATGGTTTTGGCATAATTTAATCTTCCTAATCTATTTTAATTATTGCTGAATTATACTTGTAAGTGCAAGAATTGTTTAAATTACATATTATTATTTTACATTATTTATGAGTAAACATTACTTTCGTTAGCTATATATCAAATATATTAACTTTGTAATGGATGGGGCCACTTAGCCCTTTTTACTAGACCATTAATTTAAAAAATCTGAATGTATTCTAAAAACAATTGTGTTATATAATGAACACTAATTTTGACCTGAAAGGATTTTTATTAATGGATAAAATTAAACAAATAGCATTAATAATTAACAAATTAAATATCAAAGAAAAAATTAAAATTATCGATGATTGCAAAAATCAATATTCAATTAGAAACTTATGTCAATATCTTCAATTAAACAGATCAACATATTACTTTTTAAAAAATAAACAAAAACTTATTAAAAAAGAAAAAAATCATATTATTAATTGCAATCATAAATATCAAGAATTATGCCAACTTTTAATCGAATTTCATTCTACAAGAAAAGGTAGAATTTATGGATATTTAAGAATTTTTTCAGCTTTTAAAGAGTGATTAAAACAAGAGAAAAATATCATTTTAAATATAGAATTATCAACAAAACAAATGCGAAAAATTATGAAAAAACACAATATTCAAGGATTAAAACAAACTAAAAATAACTATCCTAAAAACAAAAAAAATCCAAATAAGTGAATACCTACAATGGATAAAGTAAACAAAGATTACAAAAGTACAACCGCTTCAAATCAAATTTGATCAATGGATACTAAACAAATAAACACCAAAGAAGGTTGACTATATCTTTTTGTAATTATTGATTTTTATTCAAATAATGTTGTTAGTTATAATACATTTTCAAATAAATCATATCAAGATTTAATTCTTCCTGCACTTGAAAAAATAAACAACCAATTTTCTTGAAATCAAATAAAAAACGTTATTTTACATTCAGATAACGCCAACGAATTTTATTGTCAAGAAATTACAAAATGAGCAAAAAACAAACAAATAATTTTAAGCAAAAAACAACCATATGATATTGGCGGTAATGTCATATCTGAAAATTGATTTTCACATTTATCTCAAGAATGATTGCCTAAAGACTCAAATCAATATTTAACAATCAATGAAGCTATTAATGATGTAAATCAATATGTTATGTTTTATAATTATGAAAGAATACATTCTAAATTTTTAAAACCACCAATATTACAAATAAAAATTTAGAAATATCTATCAAAATATGGTCCAGTAATTAGGGCTAACCACCTTCCATTCTATAATTATGATTTCTTTAAAAGGATTAATGGAAAGTTCTTATGAATTATTATGGAAGTTTGGAGAATGATTACAAGAAGTTTTTGATTCTGGATTAAGTACTATTCAATGATTAGGATGAATTATATTGATAGCTTGTCTAACAACTTATGGTATTCTTATATTTATTTTAGTTATGATAAATTCAAGAAAAGCATTTGAACAAAGAATTGGTTATATTCTTGGTTTAGTAATTGGAGTTGGTTCAATTGTTGTTACATTATTACCATTAATTATTGTTAGTATTGCCAGTCTTGGCAATGGAGTAATAACTTTAGTATTAGGATTATCATTTGTTTTTATTGGATTAAATGGTGGTTTAGTTGCTTGTGGATCATTATTTGGTTTAATTAGTGCAAAAAATATTATAAATTTATGAGATGCAAAGAAAAAGTAGATTATATCTACTATTTGTTAATGTATAATGCATTAATTGTCGATGTATGCTAATAATTAAAACGTTAAATATTGTTACAATAAGTAAAATTCATCAATGATCGTTTAAAGTATTAAAATAATCAAGTTTGCTTTTAAAAACGGCAGTTTCAACTAACATAAATAATGCATTTAAAATGAAAAAAATTAATCAACCAAAACTAAATAGAATAATTAGATAACGATAAAATTTAGTTTGAAAAGTACTACCTTTGACTTTAATTTGATAAACTGTTTCATAAGTATAATGATTAATAGAAAAAGCAAACAAAATTAATAGAATTAAACTATTTATGCCAACTATTAATAAAATATTAATTATTTTTTCACTAGTAGTATTTATTAAAATTGAACCTATTATTATAAATATAATTTGAACAATTAATCACAAAATGCTAACATAAAAAAAACTTTTTTTTGTTCAGTATTTAATTAATTCATTTTCCATTTTGTATCACCATATTAATTTTAGTATATTTTATGCAAATATAGAATAAAATTTATCTTTTTATAATTTTTCATAACATAATAAGTTTGGGAATAACTAAAATTAGAGAGGGAAATAAAATGGCAATTGAAGTAGAAATTAGGCGTATACGTCTAAGAACCTGTTTAGAATCTTTTAGAAAATAATGTAAAATTACTATATATTTTAAAATAAGAGGTATATATGCATAAAAATTATCCAAGTCATGTTACTAAAGAACAATTTGAGAACATAAAATCAACTTTAGAAAACAGCAAAAAGAAAACAAAACCAAGAAATTTAGATTTATATGAAGTGTTTTGTGCAGTTTTATATGTATTAAAAAGTGGTTGTCAATGAAGAATGTTACCAAAAAATTTTCCAAAATGACAAACTGTATATTATTATTTCCAAATTTGAAGTAAAAACAATGATAAAGAACCTAGTGTATTGCAATTAATTTTAAAAAAAATTAGTTAAAAAGATTCGTATTAAGAATCATCGAAAAGAAAAAACTAGTTTTTGTATAATTGATTCGCAAAGTGTTAAAAATACAGATACTACTGAAAATAAAGGTTATGATGCTGGTAAAAAGATTTCAGGAATAAAACGTCATATTGCAGTTGATACGCAAGGTTTACCACATGCAATTTACATAACTACAGCAGAAAAAACAGATCGTAATAGTGCTATCATAATGATTAAAAGTGAAAAAGAAAATCTTTCTACAGTTCAAAAAATAATAGTAGATGCTGGCTATACTGGTGAAAAATTTGCTTCTGCAATCAAAACAATCATAAATGCAAATGTTGAAGTTGTAAAACGTAATGAATTACATTCTTTTGTAGTACTACCAAAAAGATGAGTTGTAGAACGAAGCTTTGCATGATTAGAAAAATGCAGAAGATTATGAAAAAATTGTGAAAGAAAACTAAATACTAGTTTACAAATGGTTGTTCTTTCCTTTATTTCAATTTTATTAAAAAGATTCTAAACAGGTTCTAAGACTTGGTTGAACGCAAGCATATTTGGGGAAATTAGTAGGTATTCGTCAAGCAACAATTAGTAGAATTGAGAGTAATGCTAAAAATTCTTCATGAGGAATAATTCATAAAATTCTTTTAGCATTATTAGTAGATATGAATGATATAAAAGGTTTTACGCATGATTTTGTATTAAAAGAAAATGATTTTGAACTATTTATTAAACTGTTAATGGCTAATTCACAATTAAAAACTAATATTTTATATAATCCTGTTCATTGTGCACGAATTATTATTGATGCATATAATAGAGGAATTATTAATTTTGATGAAAAATATGGTAAAAATAAAGTATAAAAAAATTGTAAATAAATATTAATATTTTTACTGTAGTACATTTTTTTATTTATAGGAGAAATTTATGAAATATTTTTTAAAATTATTAATTATTACTTTGTTAATAAATAGTTCATCAGTAGGATTAATTGGATGTAGTATTCCTAGTGTTGGTGATATTTGAATAATTACTGATGGTGGTGATTTATTCGATAAAGCTTTTAATCAGCAAGTATTAGAAGGTTCAAAAGAGTTTACTAAAACATTTAATGATAATCGTATTATGATTAGTAATTTACCCGGTAATGAAGTTTGAAAAAATAAAAAAATGAAAACGCGTTGAATTATTTCACGAGATAGTACAGTTTCAACTTTACAAAATAATTATAATTTAGCAACATTTGCTGGTGCTAAAACAATTATTGTTGTTGGGTTTAATCATCTTGGTGCATTAACACCAGCTATTCAAAATCAATATAAAAAGTTAGGTGTTCGTTTTATTTTAGTTGATGCTAAATTAGAAAAACCAGTTGATGTAGCGTGTTTAAGTTATTCAGCAGAACAATCAGGGTTTTTATCAGGATTAGCAGGAGCAATATGATTAGCTGCTAATCATGAAACATATGATGATAATGGTTTAAAAATGTCAACTTTTGGTGGTTTACCAGCTGATACTATTGTTAGTTATATGATGGGTTATTATTGAGGTGTATATTATTTTAATAAATATCGTAATAGCAATGATAATTTATTGGAAATGACTAATGCCATTAGAATTAAAGAGGGTAAGAAAAAAATTGAAAAATGAACTAATAAATTTGATATTCATTTTGATAAAATTGCTAAACAATTTACAGGTAGTTTTGAATCCGGTACAAAATCATCAAAAGCGATAACTTCACAATTAATTGATGGATATAAAGATGATATTGTAATGCCTGTTGCAGGAGCACAAACAATTGATTTAGTATCAGCTGTTAAAAACTCTACTACTAATAGCAAAGCAAAAATTATTGGTGTCGATGTTGATCAAAGTGTTCAATATAGTTATGCTAAAGATATTTTTATTACATCAGCTTTAAAAGGAATTCATAAGTCAGTTAATACTTGATTATGACATTCTTTTAATTTAGATTATAATGAGGATGGTATTAAACCTATTAATGGTGAACAATACTTTGATGGTAGCATACCACAACCAGCATTAGGTGGTCAGCAATATCTTGGAATTGCTAATAATGATTCTATTAGTGCTATTTATAATAACTTAATTATTGATAGTAATGATTATTGACATTTAGCACAAAAAGTAACTGATGCTTATAATAAATTAGTTGCTGATTTAGCTAATGATTCTACTCGTGATAAGTGAGAAAATGCTTGAAAAAATTATGTTGATGAAAGTGTTGAAAAGTATAAACCACAGTTTTAATAAAACTTTACTATATATTTTAAAAAATTTATAATTATTCTTGAATTTTTAAAGAATAAGTTTTATTATCTTATATAATGGTAGTTATGCCATTAAAAGGAGAAACTAGTGTTTAGAGTTAATTGTGAAAATAAGAAAATAATTAATATTAAATACATATATACTGTATTTTTTAATAGTAAGTTATTCCCACCCATTTATTTTCAAAATTTATTTATACACAGTTTTATTTTATTTTGAATAATTGAATTAAGAAAGCAATGTTTTTGCTTTCTTTTTTTATATTTTTTTTATATAAATATTTATATATAATTGTAGGAGGAATATAATAGTATGCGTAAAATTTTTACTGTATTTAGTGCAATATCATTGTCAGTAATAATGATATTACCAATCATTGCTTGCAATAGTCAGTTTAATGATCCAAATATTTATCGAATAACTGTTGTAACTGATGGACATACTATTAATGATGTTTCTTTTAATGAATCATCATATAATGCTGCCCTCAAGTTTAAACAAGAGTTTAATGATTGAACACATAGTGATTATGTTGATCCTCAATATAAAAATAAAAGAGTTGAGGTTTCTTGAGATAATCCCCAATTAACTAATACTGATGATTTAATGACATCATATAATAAAGCCGTTTTCATAAACAGTAAAGTAATTATTGCTTCAGGATTTTTACATCATAATGCTTTGGTTAAAGCACAAAATACTATTTTAAAACATAAAGTGAAATTTATTTTTATTGATGGTGATACTCCAAATAAAAAAGTACCAAAATCTAATAAACAATTGGCTGGTTTACTTTACAAAGCAGAACAATCAGGCTTTTTAGCCGGATTAGCAGGGGCAATATGGTTAACTGCTCATGCTAATCAATATGGTGGACTTGATAATTTAAAAATGTCAACCTATGGTGGACTTGATATTCCAGCAGTTACTAATTATATGTATGGTTATTATTGAGCCATACAGTTTTTTAATAATAAATTTAAAAATAAAGAAGATGAAGAAAAATTAATATCATGAGTTAAAATTTTAAATTCAGATTTTAAAGAATCATTACCAAATATTAAATTTATAACTTCAGGTACTCAATTTAGTGGTGATTTTACTCAAGGTTCAAAAGGTTCACAAGCAATTAATGATGATCTTGCTCGACAAAAAACTAATATTATTTTTCCAGTAGCAGGACCACAAACCGAAGATACTTTATCATCATTAAAAAAATCTGGTCAAGGTAAAATTATTGGTGTTGATACAGATCAACAACTTCAATACCCACAATCTGCAGATAGGTTTATTACTTCTGCAGAAAAAGATTTAATTAGTTCAATTAAACTTATGCTCTGAAAATCAGTTGGTAAAACTGATCAGAATCCAGAGCATCCAACTGATCCAACTGCCGATCAAACATTTATTGATGATGCACCATACAGAGGTGGGCCTAATTTTACTGGAATAGCACCAAATAAAGCAATTAAAGATGGTGATAAAGATATTTATACACCATTAATGACAGAAACTACTAATTGATTAGATAAAATTTCTGCTGGATGACAAAAAGTACTCAATTTAAAAGATCATTATTGAATTAATGGTATTAAAAAAGAATATGATCCATTTAAATAATTAAGAGGGGTGATAAAATGCAAGTAAATATTGAAAAACAGAACTTACAATATGCTGTTGAAATGGAAGGTATTACTAAAGTTTTTTTAGATACTATTATTGCTAACAATAATATTTCTATTAAAATTAAAAAAGGAGAAATTCACGCTTTGGTTGGCGAGAATGGTGCAGGTAAATCGACACTAATGTCAATCTTATTTGGACTATATCAACCAACAAAAGGTATTATTAAAATTAATGGTAAAGAAGTAGTAATATCAGGACCAATTAGAGCAGGCGAATTAGGTATTGGAATGGTACATCAACATTTTAAATTAGTTGATAACTTCACTATTTTACAAAATATTATTTTAGGTAGTGAGCCAGTTCATAAATGACAGTGAATTAATTATAAAAAAGCTAAATCTAAAATTTTAGAAATTTCAAAAAAATATAAATTAGACATTAAACTTAATTTAAAAATTGAGAATGCTAGTGTTGGTATGCAACAACGTGTTGAAATTTTAAAAGTTCTTTATCGTGGTGCTAGTATTATTGTACTTGATGAACCAACCGCGGTTTTAACACCACAAGAAATTACTAGTTTATTAACAATTATTGAAGAACTTAGACGTGATGGTAAAACTATTATTTTTATTAGTCATAAATTAGAAGAGGTTAAACAAGTTGCTGATAATGTTACAGTAATTCGTTTAGGTAAAGTTATTGAAACTTTTGAATCTAAGAGTAAAACTAAAGAAGAAATTGCTACTTTGATGGTTGGTAGAGATTTAGTTGATATTAGAAATCAAGGTAATGTTGTATTAGGGCCAGTATTATTAAAAATTGATAATTTATTTGTTCATAAAATTGGTAATAGGAAATCAATAATGGGTCTTTCTGATTTTAGTTTAGAAGTTAAGTCACGAGAAATTGTGGCTATTGCTGGTATTGAGGGTAATGGTCAAACTGAATTAATTTCAGCAATTACTGGTTTGATTAAGCCAGAAAAAGGTGATATTTTTTTTGGTAATAAGAATATGAAACACAGTTCAATTCGAAGTTTATATAAAAGTGGTTTAAGTCATATTCCTGAAGATCGTCATAAATATGGACTTGTTTTAGATTATAATGTTATTGATAATATGGTTTTACAAAATATTAGCGAATATCCTTTTTCTAAGCATGGTTTGATTCGCAGTAAAGCTATTCAATCTTATGCACAAAATATTATTAATAATTATGATGTTCGTGGTAGTAAAAGTGGTTTTGCTTTAGTTAGAGGTTTGTCAGGTGGTAATCAACAAAAAGCGGTTGTTGGTAGAGAATTAACAAGAAAACATAAAATTTTAGTTGTTGCTCAGCCAACACGTGGCTTGGATATTGGTGCTATTGAATATATTCATAGTCGTATTCTTGATGAAAAAAATGAAGGTAATGCAGTATTATTAATTTCTTATGAATTATCAGAAGTTATGTCATTAGCAGATCGAATTGTTGTTTTACATGCTGGTAAAATTACTGGTAATGTTAGTGCTAAAAATGTTACTCGTGAACAATTAGGATTAATGATGGCGGGACAAAAAATGTTAATGGAAGGAAATGAAGATAATGTTTAAACAAAAAACATGATTTTTAAAACGACGAAGTCGTTTATATCTTGGTTCAAAAGAAATGAATAGTAGTCTTACTAAATTTAAGGGTTCAATTTTTGCCATTATTTTTGGATTAATTATTGCTTGTTTTGTTATAATTGGTTCAGGTCAAAATGCTTTTACTTATTTTCAGTTGTTATTAACATATGCTTTTACAAGTTGGCCAGCTAATAATTGAGATAATACTTTAGTTTGATGAGCAATTTATATTGTAGCAGGATTAGCACTAGTTATTTCTTTCCGCTCAGGAATGTTTAATATTGGAGTTGCGGGTCAAATGTTAGCAGCAGGAGCTGTTGTTATCGCAATTGGTGTCCGTTATGACTTATCACAACCATTAGCTATAATTAGCGCGCTTTTTGCTGGAGTATTAGCAGCAATATTGGTGGCGTTGGTAACAGTGTTATTAAAAGTTTTTTTTAATGTTCATGAGGTTGTTACTTCTATTTTATTAAATTGAACAATTTGATATTTAGTAAAATGACTATTTAAAATCAATAAAGATTTATATGATGCTGATCATGGAACATCAGCAACTATTCATGATAGTATGAGTATGAGTATTAATGGTTATAATTGTATACTACCATTATTAATTTCTATTATTTTAATAATAACAGTTTGATTCTTATTGAAAAAAACAACTTTAGGTTATAAAATTCGAACAGTAGGTTTAAATCCATTTGCTGCGGTTTATAGTGGTATTAATCATAAACATTATTGCATAACATCATTTGTTATTTCAGGAGCATTAGCAGGAGTAATGGCTGTTATTTATTACATTGCCAAAAATCCTTCAATTAGTTTTTTAACTGATGATTTACCAACTATTGGTTTTGATAGTATAGCTGTTGCCTTAGTTGGTCAAATTAATCCAATAGGTGTTGTGGGTTCTGCTTTTCTTTGAGGCTTAATTAAGAGTGGTGGTTCAATTGGTTCAGTATTAACATTACCAACAGCAACTGGTGATATTATTTTTGGTGTTATTATTTATTCAGCTGCTTGTGCAGTTTTATTATCTCGTTTACAGCCAATTAAATTTTTAATTCGTTATTTAAATATAGCCTTTGATGGAGAAAAACGAAAAGTTACAAATAGTTTTATTGCCAAGATGTACTATCATTTTATTGAAAATTTTAAAATAAAGAGACAATATAATAAGTTAAAATCAGATTTAATTAAAGAAAAAAATAATAAAATTAATCACTTAAAGATAGAATATAATAAATCATTATCAGATTATGAGTCAAAAGTTAAAAATTTAAAACAAAATCTTTCACAAGAAATTAATAAATTGAAACAAGAATTAAGTGATCAATTAAAGTCATTAAAAAATGAATTAGTTAAAACTAATGATAAAAAATTAAAAGAACAATTAATTTTAAAAAAATGTCAACTTCAAATTACTTATAAAATTGAAACTAAGGAATTAATTAAAAAATATAAAATTGATAAAGAACAATTAAAGGTAGAATATAATAAATCATTATCAGATTATGAGTCAAAAGTTAAAAATTTAAAACAAAATCTTTCACAAGAAATTAATAAATTGAAACAAGAATTAAGTGATCAATTAAAGTCATTAAAAAATGAATTAGTTAAAACTAATGATAAAAAATTAAAAGAACAATTAATTTTAAAAAAATGTCAACTTCAAATTACTTATAAAATTGAAACTAAGGAATTAATTAAAAAATATAAAATTGATAAAGAACAATTAAAAGGAAAATATAATAAAATACTATGAGATGATAAGTCAGTAGTTAAAAATTTAAAACAAAATTTTTCACAAGAAATTAATAAAGTTAATAGTGATATCAACTTACAATTACAAGCAGTTATTAATAATAAAAATGATAAAGTTGGTGTTAATTGAGCACAATTTTTCCAAGAAAATAAAGCTTTAAATCATTATATATATAAACAATATAATGCAATTTGAAAAAAAGGTAAAATTGGTAATTGAAATAATTTTCAACAAGAAATAAAAACGATTTATGGTGAAAGTTTAAATATGTATATTAATGAAAAAATGAAATATGAAAATAATGTTTATAACTATAAGCAAGATTTAATTCGTGAAATAGTATTATTAAAAAAACAAAAAGCAATATTAGATAAGTCAAGAGTAAAAGACTTAAAATTAAATCTTTATCGAGAAATTAATAAATTGAAACAAGAATTAAGTGATGAATTAAAGTTATTAAAAAATCAAACAGTTAAAACTGACGATAAAAAAATAAAAAAACAATTAATTTTAGCAAAACATCAACTTCAAACTAATTATAAAAATAATGTTAAAGACTTAATTAAAAATTATAAAATTGACAAACAGCAATTAAAAAGTCAAATTATCCCAATTAATAGTAATATTAATATATTAACTAAACAATTTACTAAAAAAGCGGAAATTGAAAAGACAACTTTTATTAATAAATTTACTGATATATTTAAAAATGAACAACAAGCAATTATGAAAATAAAAACTGAAAGAGCAGGAGGAAAAAGTTAATGGAAGCACTCAAAATAATTCTTGAACATTCTAGTTTAATTTTTGTTGTTTTAGTACTTGGTGCATTATCTGGATTAATTTCAGAACGTGCTGGTGTTGTTAATATTGGTATTGAAGGAATGATGACAATTGGTGCTCTTGCTTTTTCTTCATTTGGAAAAAATATAGGTGTTAATTGAGGTAATTGATCACAAATTGTTGCTTTATTAGTAGCTGGATTAGCGGGAATGGGATTTGCTTGTTTCCATGCTTTTGCATCAGTTACTTTAAAATCTGATCAAATTATTTCTGGCGTTGCAATTAATATTTTAGCAGCAGCAATTGCAGTTTTTGTTGTTCAGTTACCAGGGAATAATGGTTTTATTTCATTAACAAATATTTATCAATTACCAAAAATTGGTAATAATGAATTTTTTAATTTATATTTATTTTTAGCAATTATAGTTTTAGTAAGTATTGCTATTATTCTAAAATATACTAAATGAGGATTACATCATGTTGCGACTGGTGAAAATCCCAATGCGGTTGATGCTGCAGGAATTAATGTTATTAAACAACGATATGTTGCTGTATTATTATCTGGTTTTTTAGCAGGAATTGCTGGTGGTATTTTTCCAATGTATGCTAGTCAAACTTTTCGTGGGACAGTTAGTGGAAATGGTTTTATTGCTTTAGCTATTTTAATTTTTGGACAATGAAGAGTACCATTGATTACAATTGGTGCTGCCTTATTTGCTATTGTTGAAACAACAGGTGCCAGAATTACGTTTTTACCAAATATTCCTCAATGAATATCAAGTAATTCTGATATATGGAATATATTGCCTTTTGTAACATCTTTATTAGTTTTAGTGTTTACATCAAAATGAAGTAAAACACCAAAAGCATTGGGTATTGCTTTCAATAAATCTAAACGATAAAATTATTTATTAATAATTTTAATGATGAATTAATTTTGAAATTAAATTTTACTTTTTTAGTAATATTTTCTAAGATTTAATTAAAAATATAATAAAATAAAAAATTTTATGGGTATTTTATACTATAAAATTTTTTATTTTATTAAGAATTTGAAAAAAATTGCAATAATACAGTTTTATTTATCAAAAAAAATAAATATAATTTTTGATAGATAGAAAAAATGTGGTAAAAGTTTAAATTAAATTTAATTAATTATGTTTATAGGAGGAGCAAAGCATATGGATAATGAAAGTATAGTTATTAATGTACCTTATTTATTTCAAAAAAATAAAGAAAAAAGACAAGAATATAAGCAAAGACCTGAAGTGAAAGTAAGGAGGAGAGAATATGATAAAAAAAGATATCAGCTTATTAAAGAAAAACAGCGAGAGTATAGTAAACTATGATATTGACGCAATAAAGAAAGGCAACGAGAATATAGAAAAAAATGTTATCAGCTTAATAAAGAATTGGAACTAAAAAATAGTAAATTATGATATCAACGCAATAAAGAAAAAAAGCAAAAACAAATAGAATTGCAATCTGGTTATGTTTTTAGTTCAAAACAAAATTTTGAATTAAGCAATTTTAATTGTGATGATATGTGTAGTGAACAAATAAAAAATATTGCATGAGATGTTTTAGAATTACAACTTTATTCAGAAACACAAGAAACAGAATTAGATAAGTTATTAGAGGAAGCAGAATTTGAATATATCGCTAATAAAGAACAAAGTTTGGGACTAAGTAGTGAAAATTTGTTATCTAATTTAATTTATGATAATGTTTGTGGTGAACAAATTGTAAAAGATGTATCAAATAATTTAGAATTATGTCAATCTGGTGAACAATTATTAGTTAATAAAAAAATCTCACAACAAAATTTTAATTGAAATAGTAATATTATACTTACAAGTAATTTAAACAGTGATAATTGTGATTATAATTTGGCAACTGGTTTTATTTTTAATTAATTTTAATTGTTAATAATATTTTTTTAAGTTTAAATTAAAAATTTTTGATTTTAAAAAAATAGTAATTAAGAGTAAAAAAAATAAAAATGAAAATATTATAGATTTTGTCATAATATATTTTTATTTTTAATTAAATATTAAAAAAACATTTAAAATTGGTAAACCTAATTCATATATTTATTAATATAAAAATTTAATTAATTATATTTAGAAGGGGAAAATCATGAATAATGGAAATATAGTTATTAATGAATTTTATTTATTTCAAAAGAATAAAGAAAAAAAGAAAGAATATACTCAAAGGTCTGAAGTAAAGGTAAGAAGGAGAAAATATGATCGAGAGTGATATCATAAAAATAAAGAAAAAAAAGAGAATATGCTCAAATGCCTGAAATGAAAGAAAAAAAAAGACAATATGCTCAAAGGCCAGAAGTGAAGGCAAGAAGGAAAGAATATAATGAAAGACCCAATATAAAGGCAAGAAAGAGAAAATATGAGCAAAGGTCTGAAGTGAAGGCAAAAAAACGGGAATATAATAAAAAATGATATCAACGCAATAAAGAAAAAATAAAAGAGTATGTTCAAAGGCCTGAAGTGAAGGCAAGAATGAAAGAATATAATAAAAAATGATATCAACGTGATAAAGAAAAAAAGCAAAAACAAATAGAATTGCAATCTAGTCATGTTTCTACTTTAAAACAAAATTTTGATTTAAGCAGTTTTAATTGTGATGATATGTGTAGTGAACAAATAAAAAATATTGCATGAGATGTTTTAGAATCACAACTTTATTCAGAAACACAAGAAACAGAATTAGATAAGTTGTTAGAGGAAATAGAGTTTGAATATATGGCTAATGAAGAACAAAGTTCGGTACTAAGTAGTGAAAATTTGTCATCTAATTTAATTTTTGATGATATGTGTGGTGAACGAGTTATAAAAGATGTATTAAATAATTTAGAATTAGATCAATTAAATTTATTAGATAAATCTATTGAACAATTGTTACTTAGTGAAAAAATAGCAGAACAAAACTTTGAATGAAATAATAGTATTCTATTTGTAAGTAATTTAGATAGTGATATTTATGATTATAATTCAGTAACGACACTTATTCCTTAATTAAATTTATTTTTAATTGTTAATAATATTTTTTAAGTTTAAATTTATTTAAAAAAGTATAGGAGTATAAGAAAAATCAAAAATAATAAATAATATTAATTTTGTTATAAAATATTTTTTTATTTTAAAAATAAAAAAGTAGTAAAAATTCAAATTAAATTAATGGGGGAAAAAATATGGATAATGGAAGTGTAGTTATTAATGAAACTTCTTCATCATTTTGAAATGAAGAAGTTAATAAACAATTTATGCTAGGACAAAAATTAAAAAAAGTCAAATATGATGTCATCAAAATAAAGAAAAAATAAAAGAGTATGTTCAAAGGCCTGAAGTGAAGGCAAGAATGAAAGAATATAATAAAAAATGATATCAACGTTATAAAGAAAAAAAGCAAAAACAAATAGAATTGCAATCTAGTCATGTTTCTACTTTAAAACAAAATTTTGATTTAAGCAGTTTTAATTGTGATGATATGTGTAGTGAACAAATAAAAAATATTGCATGAGATGTTTTAGAATCACAACTTTATTCAGAAACACAAGAAACAGAATTAGATAAGTTGTTAGAGGAAATAGAGTTTGAATATATGGCTAATGAAGAACAAAGTTCGGTACTAAGTAGTGAAAATTTATCATCTAATTTAATTTTTGATGGTATGTGTGATGAACAAATTATAAAAGATATATCAAATAATTTAGAATTAGATCAATCTATTGAACAATTGTTACTTAGTGAAAAAATAGCAGAACAAAACTTTGAATGAAATAATAGTATTCTATGTGCAAGTAATTTAGATAATGATATTTATGATTATAATTCAGTAACGAGATTTATTCCTTAATTAAATATTAATTTTAATTGTTAATTTTTACTTAAACTTAAAAAAATAAAATTTTATAGTTGAATTTCTGGGAAACACAAAGTACTTTTTTAATTACAAAACAAGTCTAGTGTAAAATAATTAGGTATAGGAATATTGGGGGTGTTTATTTTATGGCATTATTAGTGGCACATCGTGGATTTCGTTCTACAGAAGGTGAAAATCGAATCATTGATTTCCAAAATGCTTTGAAAATTTGCCAAGCAGTAGAGTTTGATATTCGATTAACAAAAGATAATAAAGTAATTATTTTTCATGATGATACATTTGAAAGAATTCCCAATAATAAAAGTGAGGTTAGTAGTTTATTATATGAAGAAATTATTAATTTGGAATTTTTTAAAAATAATAAAGAATGAATTCCACCATTATTTAATGATTTTATTGAAAAATTAAGTAAAAATTATCAAATGATTAATGTTGAAATTAAAGAAGAAATTAATCGTAAATATACCCCAAATCAATTAATGGTTATTTTTTCAGAAATTAAAAAATTAGAAAAAAAAAGTAAAGCTGAAATTATTGTTTCTTCATTTAATCACCAGTTATTAAACGAAATTGTTAAAAGAATTAAATATCCTATGAAAAAAGGTTATTTATTTGAAAATAAAAATGATTTTAGTGAAAGGTATATTAAAAACTTTGATTATTTGCATCCTTCAATTTCCGTAGTTTTAGATTTTGAAATGATTAGTAAGTTAAAAAAATTAAAAAAACCGTTAAATATATGAACATTTAAGAGTGATGAAGAAGCTGTGAAGATAAATGAAATCTATGGTAATCAAGTAGCTGGCTATATTAGTGATAATCCTAAATTATTATGAAAGCAGAAAAATAAATAATGAAGATATTTTTAAGTAAATGTTGAAAAAGTTTTACGCACGACTTGGATAATAAAACTATTTTGATTATTAGCATTTTAGCTTTATCTGATTTATTTGTTTTTAGTGGAGTACTTTATTTACGATATATTATTCCTAACTTTAATCAGTATATTAATTTAAATCAAGATGAGTTTGATTTTGTTGTTGCTATTTATGGTTTTGTTGCTCTTATTTCTAGAATTCCAGGCGGTTGACTTACTGATCGTTTTAGTGCAAAAAAAATAATGATAGTATCACTTATAATAACTGGATTATGTGGTTTATGATGAACATTAATAATTCAACTTAATATGGATAAAAATATACGAATGATTCAATTGTATATTATTTATACAATATGGGGTATTTCGATTGCCGGACTTTTTTGAGCACCACTTTGAAAATTAGTATCACAGAATGTAACAAAAGAACAACAAGGTGTTGCTTATGGTCTTGAAGGCACAGTTTTGGGATTATTTGGTTTAATTTTTATTGCTGGAATTGCAACAGGAATAACAATTTTAACTAAAAATTTACAAAATCAGTATGGTCAAAATGATTTTATTACAAAAATACCATTTTTAGTTTTTGCTTATTTTATTTGTGGTATGGTACTTATAATGTCATTATTAGTTTGAATATTTATTCCTAATAAAAAACGTGAAGAAACAGAAATTATTTGAAAAGAAAAAATAATTTCACTATTTCAACCAATGAAATTTTTGCGAGTTTGACTTTGTGGTATTTTTGTTTTTGGAATGTACATGTTCCAGTCTACTTTTGCATATTATATGAAAGATGCTTTAACAGAAGTTGGTGTTACTGTTGGTGTAGTAACTATTCTTGGTGGAATTCGTTCATATGGTTTAAGATTTTTAGTTGCTAGTCCAATTGGTCGTTGAGCTGATAAGTGAAAGTCTTACGTTTTGGGTTTAATATTTTTATTATTAGTTGGAATGATTGCATGTTCTTTATATGTAGTTATCCCTGGTTGAGGTAATGCTTGATTTTTACAGTCATCAAAAGCAGTTCAAGTTTTATTTCAAGTTATAATGTGTTTACTTTTTATGTTTATTGGCTGTGTAGGTTGAGCATTATTGACGTTAAGATTTGTTCAAGTTGGAGAATTACCAATGGAAAAAAATAGTTATGCTAGTACAATATCATTAATTTCTTGAATTGCTTTTACTCCAGATGCTTGATTTAATTATGTTGCTTCAGCCATTGGAAAATTGCCAAATAATTCTTATGTGGTTGATGGTCATCGAAATTATTCATTGCAGGGAATTCAAATTTTATTAATTATTGCTATCGTTTGTGTTTTAGTTGGTTTAATTGCCGGAATAATTATTTATATTTTAAATAAACGAGAGTTAAAGAAACTAAATAAAACTTCATTTCGTTTTCGTGAGTTAGGAAACGTTTAATTATTTAATTAAATTAAATGATAATGTTTTATAAAACTTGAAAATAAGTATATTAAAGATTCTTTTATAAAAAAGAAACATACCATTATTTATATTTTCTTCTTTTTGGTTTATAATAATTTCATGAATTAGTTTAGTTTGGAGAAAAATATGAATATAATTCAATTAAAAAATTTAACTAAAGAATATTCTCCAAATATTGGTTGTTTTGATATTAATCTTTCAATCAACAAAGGTGAAGTTTATGGTTTTATTGGCCCTAATGGTGCTGGAAAAACTACTGTTATTAGACAAATGATAGGTTTTATTAAATCTGATACTGGTTTTGCAAATATTTTAGATTATGATTGTTGAAAAGAATCGGCAAAAATTATGGAATCTCTTGGCTATTTAGCTGGTGAAGTAACATTGCCTGATTATATGTCAGGAATTGCTTATTTAAAGACAGTAGCTAATATTAGAAAAAATATTTCTTGGGCATATGTTGAAAAATTAATTAATTATTTTGAACTTGATGCAAAAAGAAAAATTAAAAAAATGTCTAAGGGTATGAAACAAAAAGTAGCGATTATTTCAGCTTTTATGCATAAACCAAAAGTTTTGGTTTTAGATGAACCAACTTCAGGTTTAGATCCTTTAATGCAAGAAAGGTTTAATACTTTAATTAGAAATTTTAAAAATGAAGGTGCAACAATATTTATGAGTTCCCATATTTTTGGCGAAATTGAAAATATATGTGATAAAGTTGCTGTTATTAAAAAAGGGAAAA
The DNA here is from genome assembly GCF_964019495.1 of Spiroplasma endosymbiont of Dasysyrphus albostriatus. Taxonomy (NCBI): domain Bacteria; kingdom Bacillati; phylum Mycoplasmatota; class Mollicutes; order Entomoplasmatales; family Spiroplasmataceae; genus Spiroplasma; species Spiroplasma endosymbiont of Dasysyrphus albostriatus. The sequence continues at coordinate 613,209 of NZ_OZ026447.1, forward strand.
TAATTTCTGAAATATCAATTAAGGAAATACAAAATTCTGCTAAGAAAAATTATGAAATTAAATTTTCAACAGTGAAAGATTATAATGATTTCTTAAATAAAAAATGAGATATTATTGAAAAAAATAATATAACAAAAGTTATTAAACTGAATGTTTTAAGTACTAATGTTGATAAGTTTTTAAAAGAATTATCACTTTATAAAGTTGATAATTTTAAAGAATTACCATTTAGTTTAGAAGAATATTTTATTAAATTTTATAAGGATGAGGTAAATTTTAATGATTAATTTTAGATTTGTTAAATCACAATTTAAAAATATTAAAATTCCATTAATATTATTTTTTATAATTTTATGTATTTTAATAGCTCCCATTTTAACACAAGATTATCTTGCTCCAACTATGACATTAATTGGTGAAGAACATGGAGTATCAGGTTTAGGTGGATTAGGTGGCATGAATTATCTTAATTTTGTTTTTTTTGGTATTCCGGGGTTAATATTAATTTTTTCTTTTAGTTTAATTTTAAATCATATTTTGGTTTCTAAAGAAATTGATAAAGGTTATTTAGCTTCATGATTAACAATGCCAATGTCTAGAAAAACTATTTTAAATTCAAAACTTTTTGTTTTGCTTTCTTCAATATTAATATTATATGGTTCAGTTTTTGTTTTTCAATTAATTATTTTTCCAATTAGATTTCAAGATTTTAAACTTCAAGAATTTGGATATCTTGTTTTATATAATTTGGGTTTAATATTATTGGCTTTACTTTGAGCATCAATTAATTGAACTTTTATTAGTTACTTTAATAAGTCAGTTATTTCTCTTTCAGTAGCAACATGTATTTCAACAGTATTTATTTTGTTTCAAACAATGACATTATTCTCTTCTATACCTGGACTTGAGTACCTTAAATATTTTAAATATATGACAATTGCTTCTTTATTTAATTCTCCATTTAAGTTTGGTGATATTCCAAATATAACACCCGCTCCCGGTGTTACAGAAGTAGCAAAAGCACCGCTTTTTTCTATTAGAGCATTAGATTTTGCTTGACAATATCCAATAATGTTAATAGTACCTCTTGGTTTATTTCCATTAGGAAATTATTTTCTTATTAAAAAAGATTTATCTTTGTAAATTGATAATATTGTTTAATAAATGAGTTTAATAAAAATATCTTTAAAGTTTTAAAGATATTTTTATTTATTTAATGTCAATAAGATATTACCTTTTTATTAAAATTTTTGATTTTAGTTTTTAAATTTTGGTAATTTATTAGAATTATCAATTTGTGAACCAATAGCAAATTTTTCATGACTTGTTACTTTATTTACATTTCATTTTGAAATATCTTGATTAAATGATGAAGTACCATAAAACATTGAACTCATATTTGTTACATTAGAAGTATTTCATGTTGAAAGGTCTTTATTAAATGCAGTGGCATTACAAAATATAGCATGCATATTTTTTACATTTAATGTATTTCATTTTGATAAATCATTATTAAATGCTGAAGCACCATTAAATATACTATTCATATTTGTTACATTAGAAGTATTTCATGTTGAAAGGTCTTTATTAAATGAAGTTGCTTCAAAAAATATACTACTCATGTTTATTACTTTTGATGTATCTCAGTTTCCGATGTTTTGGTTAAATGCTGAAGCACGTGTAAACATATAACTGATATCAGTTACATTAGAAGTATTTCAAGATGAAATATTTTTGTTAAAACTGATGCACCATAAAACATATAAGCCATATCTGTCACGTGAGAAGTATTTCATGTTGAAATATCTTGATTAAATGATTTGGCTTCTATGAACATTTCTCTCAAAGATGTTATTTCTGGTGGTAATTGATTAGGAATTTTTTCAATAGTTTCTGGCATTGTTACTACTTGTATTTGTTGATTATTTTTAAAAAATCCAATTTGAATAACTTCTTTACTATTTATATTTGACAAATCTCTTTCACTAGTTGTTATTTGTTTGCCATCTTTATCAATGTAAATTGTATCTTGCTGTGTTTTATTTTCAATATAATTAGTTGTAATATTAGTTTTTTGTAAAGTTGTGTTTAAGAAACTAGTTAAATTACCTGTGGTTGTTGCAAGTGTTAAAACACTTAATGTTTTGATTAATATTTTCATTAAGATCTCCTTTTTTGTTTTTCCCAATAACTTCTTAAGTTTAAGAAGTTAATTATATTTTAAGTCGTTTAAAAATAAATGCAATAAGTGTTTAGTTTATGATAGAAATAAAAAATAACTAATTTCATTAATGAGATTAGTTATTTTTAAATATAAAAATTTATTTAAATGGAGAACTATATGGATTACTATTTGCCCTTCTTTCTCATTGAGAACAACTAGGTATTTCATTAATTTTGATTTTATTAGTTTCATTTCATGAACTTTTTAACTTTTCACTAGTTTTTAAAACTGTATAAAAAAGTATACCAAAAGTTCCATCATGATAAACAGATGGTTCATTCATATGTACATGCTTTAATTTTTCAAATTCTTGACTTTTTAATGCTTCTCGTTGTTTTCTTTCTTCTTGATAATATGGTCTATTTTTTATTACTTCTATTTGTTTATAATTATTTATTCATATTTTTTCTTCTTTTCGCAATTTTTGTTCTAATGGTCTTATAGTATCATTTGTTTCAATTACTCGTTCTGCTTCTGTTCTTCAATTTATTTGATCTAATTTTTCTCATTCAAAATATATTTTTTGTTGTAAATATTTCCGATTTTCAGAAGAACTTTTCATTTTTCTTTGGCATTCTTCTATTTCTTTTTTATTTCCTTTAGTTAAATTTTTAAACATTTATGTTTCCCACCTTTTTAAAATAAAAACTCATTTACTTTAAAATAAAGTAATGAGTTTTTTATAAACTAAACATTATTTAGTTTTAATAAATTATACTAAAAAACTAAAAAAGGTGTTGATTAAACTTTTTTTAGAATATTTTTTATTTTCTTTAATTAGTATGAAAAGTTATAAAATTAAATTTAATTTTTAAAATAAAAAACTAGTCATTAAAAATATTAATGTTGTTACTAAATTAACAATATATTATAATAACTATTATTATTTAAAAAAAGGAGAATATATGGAAAATAAAGAAAAAATTCCAACAGCTCATATTAAAGCTGCTCGTGATCAAATTGCAAAAGTAGTAATTATGCCAGGTGATCCATTACGTGCTCAATTCATTGCTTCTAATTTTTTACAAGATTGAAAACAAGTAAATAATGTTCGTAATATGTTAATGTTTACTGGAAAATATAAAGGATATAATATTACTATTGCTGCTAGTGGTATGGGTATGCCTTCAATTGGTATATATTCATATGAGTTATTTAAATTTTATGATGTTGACTGTATTATTCGTGTTGGTAGCGCTGGTTCATATCAAAAAGATGTTAAAGTTTATGATATTATTAATACTACTAAAGTATATAGTGAATCTACTTTCGCTAAATATGCTGCTAATATTGATGAAAATCAAATTGAATCTGTTGGTAATATTAGCAAAATTATTAATAAAGTGGCACAAAAAATTGATAATGAATTTGATCAGCAAAAAAATGAAAATTCTTCGTATATAGTAAGTGAAAAAATAAATTTAAGATCGGGTTTAATTCATTCAAGTGATGTATTTTATCGTATTAATGATAATGATTATAAAACTAATCCTTTAATTAGTAAATGCTTAGCAGTAGAAATGGAATCTTTTGCCTTATTTGCTAATGCAAAACATTTAGAAAAAAATGCGGCTTGTTTATTAACAATTTCTGATTCTTTTATTACCGGTGAATCAATTTCAGCAGCATTACGCGAAACTAGTTTTAAAAAAATGATGATTTTAGCTTTAGAATCAGCAGTTGCTTATTATAAAGAAGAGGATATTGATGATAATCTTAGCGATAGAAACTAGTTGTGATGAAACTAGTGTTGCTGTTATTAAAGATAAAAAGGTTTTAAGTAATATTATTGCTTCACAAATTAAGCTTCATCAACAATATGGTGGTGTTGTTCCAGAATTAGCAGCACGAGCTCATAGTGAAAATATTGCTACTGTCTTACAAACAGCAATTGAAAAATCTAACATTTCAATTATGGATATTGATTTTGTTGCTTATACTAATACTCCTGGTCTGGCTAGTTGTTTACACGTAGGTAAAATTATAGCAGAAACTATTGCTGCTTATTTAGAAAAGCAATTGCTTCCATGTAATCATTTGTATGGACATTTGTATGCTTCTTTAATTAATAATGAATGAGAATTTCCAGTACTTGGTTTATTAGTTAGTGGTGGTCATACACAGTTGATGTTGGCAAATGAACATTTAAATTTCACTATACTTGGTCAAACATTAGATGATGCTGTTGGTGAATGTTATGATAAAGTTGCAAGAATGTTAGATTTAAAATATCCGGGTGGTCCTGAAATTGAACGAAGTGCTAAATTGGGAAAGCCAACTTATAAATTACCATTACCTAAAAATGATAATAGTTTAGATTTTAGTTTTAGTGGTTTAAAATCAGCATGTGCTAATTTGATAAATAAAGAAAAAGGTAAGTTACAATTTAATAATTTTGCAGCTTCTTTTCAAACAACAGTTATTCAAGTATTGATTAATAAAATTGAATTAGCATTAAAAAAACATAATCCAAAAACTTTAGTTTTAGCAGGAGGAGTTAGTGCTAATCAGCAATTAAGATTAGCAGTATTAGATTTAAAAATTAAATATCCAAATTTAAAAATAATTGTTCCAAAATTAGAATACTGTACTGATAATGCAGCAATGATTGGTATTCTTGCAAGTTATCAAATTGAACATAAGTAAGGGTGAACTCATGATTATTGGTATTATTGGTGAAGCGGGAGTAGGTAAGACAACTGCTACAAATTTTTTTCAAAATAAAGGTGCGTATGTTATTTTTGTTGATAAAGTTGTTAAACATATTTATACACTAAAAGAAACAAAAAAAGCATTAATTAATGAATTCGGTGATACTTTTATTAATAATGATAAAACAATTAATAAAATAAAATTACGGTATGAAGCATTTCAGCACCCTCATATTTTACGTAAATTAGAAAATATTATTTGACCAAAAATGATAAAAATTGTCGAAGAAGATATTATTCTTAATAAAATACACCAAAAATTAATTGTTATTGATTGTGCAGTATTATTTAATGCAAATTTAAATTTATTAGTTGATAAAATTCTTTTAATTGAGGCTGAAGAAGATAAAAAAATCCAACGAATAAAAGAACGTGATAATGTTAATGATTTACAAGTTATTTCATTATTAAATCAACAAAAAAAATATTTAATTTTAAATAAAGATATTGATTTTATTGTTAAAAATAACGGTACTATTAATGATTTTATTAAACAATTACAAAAAGTTGAAAAAAAGTTATTAACAAATAAAGTATAAAGATTAATGTTTTTTACTTTAAAAAACAACAGTAAAGAATATATTAAATTATTTTTGTATATTAAAATGAAAATTTTCATAATAAAAAAATTAAGAATAATTTTAAAATAGTTGAGGTTAAAAAAATACATAGTAATGTATTTATAAATTACCAAAATTGTTTTTCTTGTAGTAGAATATTTATACAACTAAATAACAAGGAACTTTAGATGTTCGGGAAAAAGATGAGAATTCTTTGCTGCCCCAGTAACTGTGATGTTGATGAACGTTACAAAACCATTGAAGATAAAACTTTGAGAAGGGTAACAAGTAAAATGAAACTAAGCCAGTAGACCGGTCTAATTTTTTAAGTGATATTATATTCCTGGGTGTGAATTAATGATTATTTTTAATAATTACTTTTATTTTTTAATATTTGTAATTTTAATAAAGTAATTTTTAATAATGACAACATCCTTTATATAATAATAGGGGATGTTTTTAGTTGTGTAATTAAGTAGAGGGGTAATAATAAATGGCAAAAGATAACAAATATTTTCAACAATCACAGTCACCATTAGAATATATTATGAAAAATTTTAATGGAAAAATGCGGTCTGTAAATTGAAATGTAATCAATGATGAAAAAGATTTAGAGGTTTGAAACCGTATTACTCAAAATTTTTGGTTACCAGAAAAAATTCCTGTTTCTAATGACTTAACTTCTTGAAAAACATTAAATCCAAAATGACAAGAGTTAATAACAAGAACATTTACAGGTTTAACTTTATTAGATACAATTCAGGCAACAGTTGGTGATATCGCACAAATACCTAATTCTTTAACTGATCATGAACAAGTTATTTACACAAATTTTGCTTTTATGGTAGCAGTTCATGCTCGATCATACGGAACAATTTTTTCAACTTTATGTTCTAGTGAGCAGATTGAATCTGCTCATGAATGAGTGATTAATAATGAAAGTTTACAAGCCAGAGCACGTGCACTAATTCCTTATTATACAAGTGATGATCCTTTAAAATCCAAAGTAGCTGCCGCTTTAATGCCAGGTTTTTTATTATATGGTGGTTTTTATTTACCATTTTATTTATCTGCTCGTAGTAAATTACCTAATACTTCAGATATTATTAGATTAATTTTACGTGATAAAGTTATTCATAATTATTATAGTGGCTATAAATATCAAAGAAAAGTTGAAAAGTTACCAAAAGAAAAACAAGAAGAAATGAAAAAATTTGTATTTGATTTATTGTTTAAATTAATTGATTTAGAAAAGCAATATTTAACAGAATTATATCAAGAATTTAATTTAGCTGAAGACGCTATTAAGTTTAGTTTATATAATGCTGGTAAGTTTTTACAAAATTTAGGATATGATTCACCTTTTAGTGAAGAACAAACAAGAATTAAGCCAGAAATTTTTAATCAATTATCAGCTCGAGCTGATGAAAATCACGATTTCTTTTCAGGTAATGGTTCATCTTATGTAATGGGCATTACTGTAGAAACGCAAGATGAAGATTGAGAATTTTAATTTTAAAGGAGAAAAAAATGCATAATGATGTTGTAAAAGTTTCAAACCAAAAAATATTAAAGCCAGAAGGAAAAATTCATGTTGTTTATTTTTCTTCTTTGTCAAATAATACTCATCGTTTTATTCAAAAATTAGAGGTTTTAAATTCAAGAATTCCTCATGATCTACAAGAGGAAATTTTAGTTGATAAAGATTATGTGTTAATAACACCAACATATAGTGGGGGTGGTGATATTAAAGAAGGGGCGGTTCCTAAACAGGTAATTAAATTTTTAAATAATAAGCAAAATCGTAATTTTTGTCGTGGTGTTATTGCGTCGGGGAATACTAATTTTGGTGATACTTTTGCAATTGCCGGGCCAATTCTTTCAAAAAAATTAAATGTCCCACTATTATTTCAATTTGAATTATTAGGAACTAATAATGATGTATCAACAATAAAAAATATATTAGTAGATTTTTGAGATAAAGATAAAAAAAATACCAATGAAATAAATACTTTATCTGGAACTTTAGAAAGTGATGAATATGTTACTTTAAATGCTAGAGCAAAAACTACTAATAATGCACAATTTGATTTGCAAGCAGCACAATCTTATATGAAAAATCATATTAAACCAAATTTATTGCTTTTTAAAACCGTTAAAGAAAGAATAGAATATTTAGTAAAAAATCAATATTATGATGAAACAATAATTAATAAATATTCAATTACGGAAATTGAACGATTAACAAATGAAGCATACAGTTTTAATTATCAGTTTACGAGTTTTATGGGTATTTTAAAATTTTATAATTCTTATGCTTTAAAAAGTTTTAATGGTAAACAATATTTAGAAAATTATGAAGATAGAGTTGTTATGAATAGTTTATTTTTCGCTGATGGTAATATTGAACATGCTAGTAAAATTTTAAGACAAATTATGTCTGGTAGATTTCAACCAGCTACTCCCACATTTTTAAATGCAGGAAAAAAACAAAGAGGTGAATACACTTCATGTTATCTTTTACGAATTGAAGATAACATGGAATCAATTGCTCGCGCTATTACTACTTCATTACAGTTATCAAAACGTGGTGGTGGAGTTGCTTTGTGTTTAACAAATTTAAGAGAATTTGGAGCTCCAATTAAAAATATTAAAAATCAAGCAACAGGCGTTATCCCAGTTATGAAAATTCTTGAAGATTCATTTTCATATGCTAATCAACTAGGTCAAAGACAAGGTGCTGGGGCAGTTTATTTAAATGTTCATCATCCAGATATTATGTTATTTTTAGATTCAAAGCGTGAAAATGCAGATGAAAAAATTCGTATTAAATCAATGTCTTTAGGAGTAGTTATTCCTGATATTACTTTTGAATTAGCAAAAAACAATGAACAGATGGCACTTTTTAGTCCTTATGATATTGCAAAAGTTTATGGTAAAGCAATGACAGATATTTCTATTACTAAAGAGTATTATAATATGTTAAAAAACCCTGATATTAGTAAAAATTTTATTAGTGCTCGCAAATTATTTCAAATGATTGCTGAATTACATTTTGAAAGTGGATATCCTTATTTATTATTTGATGATACAGTAAATAAAAATAATGCTCATCCCGGTAGAATTGTTATGAGTAATTTGTGCAGTGAAATTATTCAAGTAAGTACAGCTAGTGAATTTAATAGTGATTTAAGTTTTAAAGAAATTGGTGAAGATATTAGTTGTAATTTAGGAAGTATTAATATTGCAAAAGTAATGGAAAGTGGAAGTGAATTTGGTGAGGTTATTTTTCAAGCAATTCATTCATTAGACCACGTATCAAGAAGTAGTGATTTTTCTAGTGCTCCGTCAGTTGCATATGGAAATAAAAAAAATCATGCTTTGGGTTTAGGCACTATGAATTTACATGGATTTTTAGCAACAAATCATATTTTTTATGATTCAAAAGAAGCAATTGATTTTACTAATATTTTCTTTTATGTTATGGCTTATCATGCTTTTAGTGCTTCAAATAAATTAGCATTAAAATTTGGAAGTTTTGGTGGATTTAAAAATTCAAAATTTGCTGATGGTTCATATTTTGATAAATATATAAAATGTCAGTCAGATAAATGAACTCCTGAAACAAAAAAAATACAAGAATTATTTACAAAATATAACATTATGATTCCAACTCAGAAGCAATGGAAAGAATTAGTAATAAAAATTAAAGAAACGGGATTGGCTAATTCACATTTAATGGCAGTAGCACCCACTGGTTCAATTAGTTATTTATCTTCGTGTACACCAAGTCTACAACCGGTAGTCGCTCCTGTTGAGGTACGAAAAGAAGGGAAATTAGGTCGTGTTTATGTTCCTGCTTATAAGATTGATGATAATAATTTATCATATTACACTGAAGGTGGATATGAATTAGGTCCTAATCCAATTATTGATATTGTAGCAGCTGCACAACAGCACGTTGATCAAGCAATTTCTTTAACTTTATTTATTACTGATAAAGCGACAACTCGTGATTTAAATAAAGCTTATATTAGAGCCTTTAAAAAAGGTTGTTCATCAATTTATTATGTTCGTATTCGTCAAGAGGTTTTAGAGGATAGTGAAAATTATCAATGCAATGTTTGTGTTGTATAAATTAAATAGTAGTTTCAAGTAAAAAAATAAATTTGTAACAAATTTAGTAATATATTATTTATTTAATTTAAAAAATAGTGAAATTTTATTTTGGAATATAGGATTTTTTAAAAAAAATTAAAAAATACATAGTAAATTTTAAAATTAAAGTTATAATAATAATTGTAAAAAAAATAATTATTATAACTTTGGAGTGGTACTCAAGAGGCTGAAGAGGACTGATTGCTAATCAGTTAGGACGGGAAACTGTCGCGAGAGTTCGAATCTCTCCCATTCCGCCATTATTTAAAAAGCATTAATTGCTTTTTTTTACTTTTAAATAATAAATTTATTAATAATTAGATATAATTTAATAAAGAACTCTTTATATTAAGGAGAAATCATGCGTAAACGAGTAAACTTACTTTTATCATTAATCTTATATATTGCTTTGATTGCAACAATAGTTTTTGTTATATTTAATTATATTAAATATTCATGAATTATTTTGATGATAATTATTACTTTAACTATTTTAACTGGTATTATTATTTTCATTACCAATCGTATGCAAGATGCAAAACTATCATGAATTATGGTTACCTTATGTTTGCCAATCATCGGTATTTTTTTATATTGAACTTTTGGTCGTCCTTATCGTTATCGACGAAAACAAAAAGCTTATTTAAAAACAAATAGTTATTTTTATACCCAAGAAGATTGAACTTTTGCTAATTCAATTTTAGAATCAAAAAAAATAACTTTGAGTGAAGATACTTTATCTTTATTTAACTATACAACAAGAATTTCTCATCGACCATTTTATAATAATACTGATGTTCAAATTTTAAATAATGGTCCTAATAAATTTGTTAAATTAATTGAAGATTTAAAACAAGCAAAAAGTTATATTTTTATTAATTATTTTATTCTTGGTGAAGGGGAGCTGTTAGAAGTAATTATTAATGTTTTAAAAGCAAGGATTGAAGCAGGAGTTAAAGTTTATATGATTTATGATGCTGTTGGTTCATATTTTAGTTTATCAAAATATAAAATATGAAAAATGAAAAAAATGGGAATTATTATTCATAAATTTTCACCAGTTAGATTACCATTTATGACAGGAAATTATAATTTTCGTAATCATCGTAAAGATATTATTATTGATGGGAATATTGGTTATGCTGGTGGAGTTAACTTAGCAGATAACTATATTTATCTTTCTGCAAAGTATGGCTTTTGAAGAGATACCCAAATTAGAATTGTTGGGGAAGCTGTTAAATCAATTGATTTAATATTTAGACAAGATTGGCATTTTATTACTGGTAATATTCTTGATATTAGTGCTGAAAAATCTGAAATAAAAATTAAAAATAATATTATTGTCCAAGTAATTGATGATGGACCTATTACTAAAGAAACAATTCAAAAAGATTTATTTATTAAATTTATTAGTAATGCTAAAAAGCGAGTTTGAATTAGTACTCCTTATTTAATTCCAACTAGCGATTTAATTACTGCATTGCGTAATAGTGCTTATTCTGGTGTTGATGTTAGATTATCATTACCCGGAATTACTGATAAATTTTTATCATTAGACATGTCAAGAACTTATTATGATTCATTGATTGAGTCAGGTGTTAAAATTTACGAATATAATAATGTTTTTAACCATTCTAAGTCTGGTATTTTTGATGATGATATTACTATTATTGGTTCAACTAATCTTGATTATCGTAGTCTTTATTCAGATCATCAAACTTTAGTAATTGTTTATGATAGTAAAACAAATAGTGATTTATCTGCTTCATTTGAAAAAGATTTTATTCATTCTAGTTTAATTATTAGTAATCCACTACTACATCGTAGTTTTGCCTATCGGGGTGTATTTTTATTATTGCTTAGAATTTTAGCACCATTATTTTAAAAAAATTTAGTATAATTAGGTAAATATTAATAATAAGGTGGTCATAATTTATGGGTTGAAGTCGACGAATTAAAAAAATTAAAGAATATTTTAGTGATGAAAATCAACCTAATTTGGATATTTCTAAATTATCAGAAGACAATGAAAAAAAAACTCCTTTTTTTAATAGGTTTAAAAAACAAAAAAAATCTAATAAATCTTCTACTTCAACGAATAATAAAAAACGTAATAATATTTTTTTAAATTTTAGAAGAAGATCAACTATTCAAATTATTAAACATTTAGAAAATAAAAATATTTTTAACTTATTTTTTTATACTGATGTTAGTAATATTACTTTAATATTAGAACAAGGAATTAAACCTTCTTCACAAATTAAATTATTGCCAAAGCAAGAATATATTGTTTGAACTTATTTAGAACATGCTACTTATTTAGAATTAGAGTTAGGTAATTCAACACGTCATTTTTTTTGAAAGTGATGTGCAGAGCAAAATGTTGATGTTAATAAAATAGCTATTATTTCTGTTGATATTCATAAACTATTTCAAAGCACTACTAAAGATTGAGGTTTAAATGTTGATACTAATCGTGTTCAAATATACGAAACAATTCCTGTTGAAGCTATTGATTGAATTTTGGTTAAAGATCGCAAAATGTTTCGTTTAGCTAAATTATATATTGATAATCAAAGACTAAAGTTAAAACTTTTCCAAGGAAATAATGGTAATATTACTTTAGGCTCTGATTAAATGGAGGTAAAATTATGCGTTGATCTGCAATTGTAATTATTGCTTTAATTCCTTTTATGACAATAATAATTATTTTATTTATACGTTTAAATCATCGTAATAATCAATATTATAATGTTATCCATGGTGATTTGTTAAGTTTAGTTCCATTGAAAATTGATTTAAAAAATGAAATCATTACTTTTTCTGAACGCTTAGAAGTTTTAAATCGTAAAAAACGAATTTCATTGTTTGTATTTAAATCAATGATGAATCGTAAAACTAAAGTAAAAATTGAAATTTTTATTCAAGATTTATTAGTGAATAAAGTTCCATTTGAGCCGTGTCATTTTTCGGTTTCCTTTCAATTAGGAAGTAAAGTTATTGTTTATGATTTATCAATTGATTATTTTGATAATAATAATAAAGTTTTGTATGGTCAAATGCAAAGTAATATTCGTTATAATCGTTTTGCTATTTCACAAGCAATTATTTTACAACAAAATGAGTTAACAGTGGTAAAGTCAGTTTTTGTACAAACTATTTTAGATAATTTTAGTCAAAAAAAATATAATAAAAAAATAAATAGTCAATTTGAATATATGATTTTAATAAAAATAAAGAATTATTTAGCATTAGAAAATATTTTAACTGTTAATAATATTGAACGAATGGAATTATTAATTTCATATTATAGTAAAATAACTTTAGGATTAGATAATACTATTATTTGTAAATATTATGATGGTCAGTTTTTAATTTATTCTAGAAATAAGAAAATAAATTTATATCGATTCCAAAAAAAAATAAATAGTTATATTAAACGTAATTTAGTAGAAAAAAGTAGTTATTTGCAGATTCAAAGTCAAATATTATGTGTTTATGCTTCAGTAAAAACTGATGCTTCAAATGTCTATATATTATATAATAAAATTATTGATAAGAATCAATTAGAAGTAGTACAAAGTAGAGACTTAATTGAAATCAAATTGAAGACAAATGATATTTTAAATTATCCCGATTATAATCATTATTCACTTCTACAATCAGAACAAATGGAAAAATTATTAAGTGTTAGTATTAGACCAGTATATAAAAGTGATAATTCAAATGAACCAAATTGTTACTATGCTTGATGAAATTTTGTTAAAAATTCTTATTATGTTTCGTTTATTATTTTGATGCGTAATATTCAAGATTCAGGATTGTGATGAAAAGTAAATGAGCCTTTATTTATTCAAACATTTGAAAAATTTGCAAAATTAAAACAAGAAAAAAACCTTATTCTTCCTGTTAGTTTAATTGAGTTACAAGATAAAACTATTTTAACAAAGTTAATTGCTCTTGTTAATAAGAGAAAAAATCTTTTTGAAAATTGTGATTTAATTTTTGATTTTCAAGATATTGGTGAAATTAATAGTTGGAATAAGTATGATTCAATTATTAAAACTATTCGTAGTAATAAAATAAAAATTTCTTTTACTCATGATTTACGTCATATTGATAATTTTAAATTAATTAATCATTTTAAACCTGATTATGTAGTTTTAACTTCTAATTTATTAGAACAAGTTACTTTTAGTTTTAGTAAATATATTGATGTTATTATTTGTTTGCATTATTTAAGAATTTTAGGTATTAAAAATATTTTAGCTCGTGGTATTATTAACGTTCCTGAAATTATTGTTTTAAAAGGATTAAAGGTTGACTATTTACTAGGAAAAGTATTAGAATCAGAACAAGCAAATAAAGTGCTAGATGCTTTAAATTACCCAAATTATTGGAAGTGACATAAAAGTCAATCAACGAAAGGTGAATAGATCATTATGAATAATGCAAAGAATAAAAATATTACAGCAAGAGAGATTGATTTTGCCAAATGATATACTGATGTTATTAAGCAAGCAGAACTTTGTGATTATGGTGCAGAAAATGGTTCAGCGGCCGGTACCATTATTTTTCGTCCTCGCGGATATGCAATTTGAGAAAATATTCAACATTTATTAAATCAAAGATTTAAAATTTTAAATATTGAAAATGTAATGCTACCACTTTTAATTAGTCAAAAAGCATTTCAAGTTGAAAAAGATCATATTGAGGGTTTTGCACCAGAATGTGCAACTGTAACTAAAGTTGGAAATAATCAATTATCAGAGGAACTAATTATTCGTCCTACTTCAGAAGTTTTATTTTGTCGTCATTTTTCAAAAATAATTAGTTCATATAAACAATTACCATTATTATATAATCAATGATGTAATGTTGTTAGATGAGAAAAAAATACAAAACCATTTTTAAGAACTAGTGAATTTTTATGACAAGAAGGACATACAATGCATAATAACGATGAAGAAGCAAAAAACTTTACATTAAAAATGATTAAGTTGTATGCTGATTTTGTTGAAAAACAATTAGCAATTAAAGTTATTGTTGGTGCAAAAACAATTCACGAACGTTTTGCTGGAGCAAAAATGACATATACAATTGAAACTATGATGCAAGATGGACAAGCATTACAAGCCGGTACTAGTCATTATTTTGGTCAAGAGTTCACAAAGGTATTTAATATTAAATTTAGTAATAAAGACAATAAACAAGAATTAGGATATCAAACATCATGAGGTGTATCGACAAGATTAATTGGTGCTTTAATTATGGCGCATAGCGATGATCTGGGTTTAGTATTGCCATCTACAATTGCACCACATCAGATTATGCTTTTAAATTTATCACCTAAAAGTGATAAAGTTAAAATAACTGTTGAAAGAATATTTAAAATTTTAAGTTCTCATTTCCGAGTATTAATAAATGAAGATAATAAAAGTTTTTCTTATAAGAAAAGTGAAAGTCAAATTAAAGGTATTCCAATTACTATTGCAATTGGTGAGCAAGAAATTGAAAATCAAGTAATTAAATTAATTTTACGTCATAATTTAGATACTATTGATGTTGAAATTAATAATGAAAAACTATTAGTAACAACTATTATTAATCAATTAAATAAATTAAATAAAGATTTATTTAATAATTCACAAAAAAAATTAAATACAAGTTTAAAAGAGTTAACAGATTTCAATGAATATCATAAATTAGTTAAAATTCATAAAGGTTTCTTTATTGTACCTTTTTGTGATCAAATAAAGTGTGAAGAAGAAATTAAAAGTTTAACTGGTACAACATCACGTTGTATTCCTTTAGAACCGTATAAAAAACCAAGTAATTGTTTTAAGTGTCAAACTCCTAATAGTGTCTGAACTTATTTTGCAAGATCATATTAAAATTAGTCAGTTAAATAGAAATAAAATAGAGGAAAGATAATTATAGCTAACTAAAGTAATGTTTACTCATATCTTGAAAAACAAAATCAATCGCGTTTTTAATATTTGGTCAATAATTTGGTAATATTTTTCTTATATTATGTTTTATAGCAAATCAAAAATGTTCAATTGGATTTAAATTAGGAGAATATGGTGGAAGAAATAATAGTTTGCATCCAGCATTTTCAATTAATTGTTTTGTTGCTTTAGATTTATGAAACGTCGCATTATCTAAAACTATAATTTGTCCACACTTTAATACTGGAATTAGTATATTTTTAACATATGATTCAAAAATTTTACTATTGCAATGTCCTTCAAATGCTCATAGAGCTTTTAATTTACCTTTATTTAGTGCACCAATTATACTCATTCTCTTTATTTTATATGCAGGTTTATTATCAAATAATCTTTTACCTTTTTCAGACCAACCATATTTATAAAATTCATTATCATCAATTCCAGATTCATCAATATATACCAAATCTTCATTCATTATTTTCGCTATTTCTTTTAAAAAATCTTCTTGTTTATTTTTATCTCTTTGTTCATATAGAAAAGTTTTTTTTATATGTATAATTTAGTTTTTTGAAATAGTTATAAACTGTTTCTTTTGTCATATCACCAAATTTTTCAATTACTTTTTGAACTGTAACATCTTTATTTTCTGCTAAATAATTTTTTAATTCATCTAAATCCTTTATTTTGTGGCTATGTCCTTTTTGATAATTCAAAATTGGTTTTATATTTCCGGTTTTTTGCTTTCTTTTTCTTCATAAAAATAAAGTCTTTCTAGTGATATTGAACACTTTACAAATTTCTTTAATTTTCATGTTTTTACTTTCATAAACTTCTATTACTTTTCTTCGTAAGTCCTCACTGTATGGTTTTGGCATAATTTAATCTTCCTAATCTATTTTAATTATTGCTGAATTATACTTGTAAGTGCAAGAATTGTTTAAATTACATATTATTATTTTACATTATTTATGAGTAAACATTACTTTCGTTAGCTATATTTGTTTTTAAATTATTATTGAGGTGATAATAATGAAAGAACAAATAAGTGCTGATAAGCAACTAATTGCTGCTATTTTTGTTAAATATGAACAAGCAAAATTAACATTAGCAAATAATAATTTTAAAGAAAATTATGTTTTGAAAGAGGATAGTGTTCACTATGCTAATAAGATAGCGATAAATAAGGATTTAAAAAATTATGAAAAACATGTACAAATTGTTGATACAGTTTTAGCATTATTACCAAAAAATGAATATAGTTATATTGTTAGAACGTTCTTAGTTAAATCAAATAAAAATTGATGAAAAAAATATTATCATATCAAAGAATATGAAAAATTAGAAAAAACGGCTATTAAGCGTTTTTTATACTTATATTTAATTTAAGGATATAAAATGAATATTAATAGCATTGATTTATTGAATTCGCGTAGTTTTTTAGAACAAAAGATGAATTTAACGAGTGATGTAAAAAACAGCCCCATTTATGAAAAAGAATTATTTTTAATTCCAAGATTTACAGTGGTTGGCTTTCCAATCCAAACTTTGCAAAAAAGCAGTTATTATTATATTGAACTTCAAATTGTAGAAGCATATAGTTATGATTTTGATATTAACAAAGAACCAAGTGAAGGATTACTTGACGATGTAACGTTTCAATATGATTTGAATTATAGTAATATTAAGCAGGCAAGTGGACAACTTGTGATATCTAAATCAATTAAGTGAGTATTTCTTACTTCTTCATATTTAGAATTACTTGAAAATAATAAACTTGGTCCATATGCTGATATTTCTTTTTTACATATGGTTATGAAAACTTATAAGATAATTTTACCAGCAATAGCAATTAAAAAAGATAATATAAATATTTTAAATTATAGTTTTAATTGTAAAAAACCTAGTAATTTAAAGCAAGTTCGTCATATTAATAATAAACATAATTATGGAACACTTAGTTTTTATTTTAATAGTAATCCACAGTATCAATTACAAATTAAACCAAAAATGTTTATTACAACAAATTTTAATTTGGAAATTAAAAATCCCATTATTTTAACGACAAATTTCTCTGATAAAGGATTTTATCATATTTTTTCTAAAAAGATCATGAAGAACATGATAGTTGGTGGAAAATCAAGATTAGATGAGGTTTTTAAGTTTTCTGGTAATAATATTAATACTGCAAATATAGTGCCAATAAGAATAAAACGTTATCTAGTATCACATTTTCCAAAAGTAAAAGATTATTATTATGATGATAAAGAAACAATATTACGTAAAATATTAATATTTAATAATAATTTTGATTTACAACAAAATACATCATTAAATATTAATGAAAATCTATCAAAATTTTATCAAAATAATAAAATACCAGCTTTTTTATTACGTAATAAAAAAAATATTGATGAATATTATTTAGAATTTTATAGTACTGGATGGGTTACAATTTATAATAGCATTGTAAATAAAATAGTATTGAATGATGAAATAGGAAAAAATCAATTTGATTTACCAAGATTTGAATGTTTTCACTTTAATATAAATATTCCATTTAATTTTCAAACCTTTTTTAAATATGATATTAATTTAAAATTTATTGAAGAAAGTAGTGAACCAATTATTGGTGGTCCATATCATTCTATTTTTATTAAAAAATTAATAAGAAATAATAGTGAAAATTGAGTGACAACCACTAATTTTAGTTTAACTTACAATGAAATATTAAAATTTTATAGTAGTGATAACTTTAGTTTTATTGATTATAAGTATTTAATTCATAGTCAAATAAAGGTATAAAATGTTTATACGTAGGTTACAAATTAGCATTTTAATTATTACTATCACTATTACATTAAGTATTATGTTATTTTTTATTATCAAAAATTTTTCAACTAATAAAAATTTAAATGAAATGGTAAAAGAATATGATGTAGAATTAGAGACCGTAGATGATAAAAAAGAAAATTTAAATCCAGACATAGTTGTAGAAGCTATTGATATTAAAAAATTAAATGAAAGTATTACAATTATTTTAGATAAAAATAGTACTATCTTAGCAAATCAGTCACAGATTATATATAAAATACAATTTAATCAAGATTTATTTCAATACATATTTTTAAAGTTAATTATTAAAACATTTCCACAATGAAAAATTAATAATTTTATTTTTCATTTTAATATTTTAAATAATGCTGTATGAGTTGAATATAATACTAATTTAAAACTAGATTATTTAGAATGATATTTTAAAATAACAAATAAAATTTAATGCTCTATGTTATACTAAGTATAACTATTAATAAAAATGATTTAAATTAGGAGTGAATTTATGGATATTTTAAGTGAAATTCATCAAATTATTAAAAAAGATTATCCAGAAATTAAAGAAAAAATTACACCCAAAACTAAATTTAAAGATGTAAAAATTGACTCTCTTAAATTAGTAATGATTGTTATTAAAATAGAAGAAAAACATAATGTAAAAATTAATGATAATAAATTACTGGATTTACAAACAAAAACAGTTCAAGATTTAATAAATGAAATTGAAAGATTAGTAGCAATTGAAAAAAATAAAAAAAAGTAATATTATATTTTATCAGGAGATTAGTATGAATAAAAATTTTGAAAATATTATCCAAAAGTTGAAAGATAAAGACTATCGTTTAACTGATGTTCGTAAAGCAGTTATTAAAGTATTAACGCTTAAGCAACATGTTAGTATTAATGATATTATTAGTTTTTTAACAAAAGAAGGTAATGATAATATTAATATTATGAGTATTTATAATACTATTGATTTATTAATGACAGAACATATTATTCATGCTAATGTTTTTGAAGGAAAACAAATAATTTATGAACTATCAGAAAATACCGTTCATATTATTTGTAATTTTTGTAATAAAATTATTCATGCCTCTTTCGAAGATAAACAACAAATTTCACCATTACAAGAAGAAAAACTTGAAAAATTAGCAACTAAAAATAATTTTTATTTTTCACATTATAAGTTAGAAATTCATGGAATTTGTGATAAATGTGAATTAAAAATAAAAAAAATGAAATTTTAATTGAACTTAAAACTTCTTTAGCGTAAAATTAAACATGTACTATTTAAATTAAATATTTTAGGGGTGTAGTTCAATGGTAGAACATCGGCCTTCAGATCCGAGTGTTGTGGGTTCGAGTCCTGCCACCCCTGCCATTATTAAAAATCACTTTTAAATGTTTCTCATAAAAGTGAATTTTTTATTGTTATAATTTTGGTAACTTATCTTTATCTAAATTAAAAGCAACAAAACTGAAGGTTCCAATTCCTGTATGAGCACAAATTACGTTTGCTAAATTAATAGTTTTGACGTTTTTAATGCCATAATCTTTAACAAATTTTGTAATTTTTTCTATTTCTTTTGCCTCAGCAAAAGCATGAATAATGTAAAAGAGAGTAATACTTTCTATTTTTTTACTTTTATTAATTTCTTTAAGAGTATTTTTAATAGCTTTATCTCATGTTCTTGTTTTATCAAATTTATCAATGGTTCCGTCAAAAGATAAAATTGGAGTTATTTTTAACATAGTAGCTAAGGCTGCTGCTGATTTTGAAATCCTACCACCACGAACTAAATAATTTAAATCATAAGGTAAAATAAATGCTATATAGTTATCTCTTATTAATTTTAGTGCTTCTATAATATCATTAACATTATTTTTTTCGTTAAGTGACATTTGATATGCTTTTTTAACTAATAGTCAGTTAATAACTGAAACACCATTACTATCAAAAACAAAAACTTTATCTTTAAAATTAGATTCTTTTGATAACATAGTAGCAGTGTTATATTGACCCGATAACCCCTTTGATAAAGGAATAAAAATAATCTTTTCAAATTTAGTTAAAGCATCTTCTCAAATTATACTCATTTGACCAAGTGGTGTTTGCGAAGTTTTGGCAGATTGTTTTTCATGAACTATTCTATTATAGAATTCTTCATCCTTTAGAATGTTAGGGTCATCAGTAATAGTTGTATCATCACTAAAAGTGATTAATAATGGACAAAATCCAATATTCATTTCTTTTAAATCTTTAATTGAAAATCCTGAAGAGGAATCAGCGACAATACCAATTTTTTTTTTCAATTTTCTCACCCTAACTATAATATTTTTTACTTATTTATTAAATTATAACATATATTTTTTACTTAAAAATGGACTTTCATCATTGAAAGATATATAAAATAGTTAATATGTTGTTTTTGGAATGGTTGATTCTTGTTTCTTAGATTTTTTTATCAGAACATTAATTCTAAAAAACTTAATGTATTCTAAAAACAATTGTGTTATATAATTAACACTAATTTTGACATGAAAGGATTTTATTAATAAGTTAAATATTTTTTCAAAATTAAAAATTATTAAAGACGGAAAAAATATTTTTCAATTAGATATCTAAGAACCTGTTTGGAATCTTTTATAAAATAACGTAAAATGACTATATATTTTAAGATAAGGGGTATATATGCATAAAAATTATCCAAGTCATGTTACTAAAGAACAATTTGAGAACATAAGATTAATTTTAGAAAATAGCAAAAAGAAAACAAAACCAAGAAATTTAGATTTATATGAAGTATTTTGTGCAGTTTTATATGTATTAAAAAGTGGTTGTCAATGAAGAATGTTACCAAAAAATTTTCCAAAATGACAAACTGTATATTATTATTTCCAAATTTGAAGTAAAAATGATGGTCAAAAACCTAGCACTTGACAATTAATTTTAAAAAAAATTAGTTAGAAAAGTTCGTATCAATAATGACAGAAAAGAACAAACTAGTTTTTGTATAATTGATTCACAAAGTGTTAAGAACACAGATACTGCTAAAAATAAAGGTTATGATGCTGGTAAAAAAATTTCAGGAATAAAGCGTCATATTGCTGTTGATTCTCAAGGCTTACCACATGCAATTTACATAACCACAGCAGAAAAAACAGATCGTAATAGTGCTATAATAATGATTGAAAATGAAAAAGATAATCTTTCTGCAGTTCAAAAAATACTAGTAGATGCTGGTTATACTGGTGAAAAATTTGCTTTTAAAATCAAAACAATCATAAATGCAAATGTTGAAGTTATCAAACGTAATGAATTACATTCTTTTGTAGTATTACCAAAAAGATGAGTTGTAGAACGAAGTTTTGCATGATTAGAAAAATGCAGAAGATTATGAAAAAATTGTGAAAGAAAATTAAATACTAGCTTACAAATGGTTGTTCTTTTCTTTATTTCAATTTTATTAAAAAGATCCTAAACAGGTTCTAAGAAAATATATTAAATCAAAACTATCAGCATATTACTTTTTAAAAATCAAGAAAAATTTATATAAATAAGTAAAAAATATTATAGTTAGGGTGAGAAAATTGAAAAAAAAAATTGGTATTGTCGCTGATTCCTCTTCAGGATTTTCAATTAAAGATTTAAAAGAAATGAATATTGGATTTTGTCCATTATTAATCACTTTTAGTGATGATACAACTATTACTGATGACCCTAACATTCTAAAGGATGAAGAATTCTATAATAGAATAGTTCATGAAAAACAATCATTGCATCAACTGCATTAACTAGTGGTATTCCTGCTGAAAGTGGTACTTTAACTAAAATAGAAACTGAAACAGAAAATGAATTAGAAGAAAAAGATGAAAGAGTAAATTCTACAAAAAAAAGAGTTAAAAGGCAAACTCCACCAAGTTTACAAAAAACAATGACAACAATTAATATTGGTCAAATTGAAGCGAATGATAAACAACATATTATTCAAAGATTAAGAGAAATTAATCATCCAATTTTATCTAGAGAAGATTTTTTAGAAAATATTGAATTTGAAAACATTACAAATATTAATGCAACAGTGCATGCTGGTATTAACATTTACGATCAAAATCCCGCAAGAAATATTCCAAAAAATTTAAATTTTACTATTAACTTTACACCTCAAAGATTAACATTATCAAGTATTCTTATTAGAACTGAGTTAGGAGAATTGTTAGATAATGCAGCATTAACAATAATAGAGAGACTAAATTTTTTAAATCCCGATTTGCATTTACGTTATCCTAGTTTTACAAATAGACATCCTATAGGCATAAATAATTTTCAAATTTTATCAGAAAATGTTTATGATTTTTAACAGAATAATCCTCATATTGTTTTTGATAGTGATTTAAATGTAACTTTTACTATTAATGAACAAAGCGTAAGATTATCAACTTTACTTAGAAATACTAATTTAGGACAAATTAGACGTAATGATCCGAGTACTATTATGGAAAGGTTATGAGAATTAAATCCTGATTTAGTTTTTCATTTCGACTTTGTGCCGGGTATAGATTTCTCTTCATTTTTAACTTCAACTACATTAATAATTCCACTATCACATATGTTTCGTCCAAACAGTATAATATTTACAGAAAATTTGAATATTATTTATGATTGTGATTTTAGTGTTACTTTTACTACACTTGAAGATATATCAAATTATAAACCAAGTAATTTGCACACCACTACAACAACAACCCCTTCACCTTTAGCAGGTGGAAGCGCTGTTTTGCCATCAACATCTGAACAATCTTTTAACATTGGAACTAGTTCTAGAAATAGAAATCAACAAAGTAATCAAAGTACAGGCTCTAGAATAAATCAGAAACCAAAGTGTGATATTTTAAAAACACAAATTATTGATCAAAAATTATTAGATATTTATCACACCACATCTACAGAAAGTAAAAATAATGTAAGAAAAAAACTAACAGAAATTTATGGACAACATTTTACTGATGCTAGTTGAACACAATTTGAAAAAATTGTTGAATTGCATAAATATGGAATCGTTTTTATAACACCTAATAAAAATGAATATTTATTAAAAGGTCTAGCCACTACCACAACTATGAGTATTCCACCTGCATATAAAGTTGTTAAATGAATAAGTTCTCCACAAGCTACAACAGTAGTTGAAACAGAAGAAGCAGTGCCTTTATTAGAGGTTGGTGAAGAAGGTGCGATTGCTATTGGCGAAGAGGTTGTTGAAGGTGGTGCATCTGTTATGATTGAAGGAGGGCCTATTGGATGAGTTGTGGGTGGAGTAATTATAGTTGGTGGAATAGCATATTTAGTGTATAATTGATCGCATGCTCATAATGCTGATATCAATTCCCATAATCAATATAATAAAATAGAAAAATATTACATACCTTTAGACAATAAAACTCCACAATATACAGAATCAAGTAAAATTAAATTAGGTATTAGTAATGATATGTGAATAAAATTAGCAGAAATTTATCAAGATAATAAAGATAACTATCAACTTTTTGAAAAAAAATTTTAAGTGAAATTACTAAATTTCCACAATTGATAGGAACCTTAGCAAATAGTTTAAGTGATAGTAATTTAAAAACTTTGGTTAAAGTTATGTATAATAATTTTTCAGAAATAAACATTTTTTATATGATGACCAATCAACATGGATGAAAGATTGTAACAAATGCTGTTGGAAATTACTTAGAAATTGAACCAGAATAAAGTTAATAAATTTTTCCTATAAAAGAATTATAAAACATAACATATTAGGCTTATTTCATAATTAAAATTTTAATTTTGGAATAAGTCATAATAATAATTATGAAAATTTTTTTATTTTTAGTAAAATTAAGTGTAAAATTAATAATATTATAAAGAAGTGGAAGTGACAAAATGAGTCAAAACATTATTTTTGCTTTTGAAATTATTGCCTTAATTATCGCTATATTATTAGTAATTTTAGGTTTATTACAAGGTAAAAAAAATCATAATGGACTTGGTGCTTTAAGTGGGGGTAATCAAGAATTATTTGCTAGTACTAAAGAACGTGGTTGAAGTAAGTTATTTTCTATTGCCACTTTAGTATTAGGTATATCGTTATTTACTATGGCAATAATAGTAAGAATTCTTATTAATACTATTGGAGTTATAAATTAATGATAATTATTTTATAAAAAGGCACACTAAAATGTGCCTTTTTATAAATTTTAAAAGATAGATTATAATTAATTATATAATTAGGATAAAGTTGGGATTGATTGAAATGAAGCAAGAGATTATTAATGAGTTACAAAATAGTATTACACCTTTATCAACGGTTGATTTAACAGTGAAACTTAATATTACTAATCATCATCAACAGCAAGAACTTATTGCTGATTTAGAAGAATTGAAAAATAGTGAAATTATTTTGGAAAATAAAGAACAACAATTTTATATGCTAAAAAATAATAATTTATTTATTGGCAAAATTCAAATTACTAAAAAAGGATTTGGATTTGTTAAATTATTAAATAGTGAAGAAGAATATTACGTTAATATAAAAAACATAAATAATGCGTTAAATAATGATGAAGTATTATGTAAGTTAGTGAAAATTAATAATCAGAATGATGAGGCTGTAGTATTAAAAATTATTAAACGTGATACTAATCTTCTTGTTGGTACTGTTATTGTTAATGCAGATACGAAAGTAAAAACATTATTAATTCAAAATGCAAAGTTACAACAGTATGAAGTTAATATTTTAAATCCTGATAAAGCGTTAGAAAATAATATTGTTGTTGCAAAAATTAAAAATTTTGAACAGAATATTTTTAATGTTACTATTACTAAAATATTGGGTAATATTAATGATCCTGGTGTTGATATTTTAGCTGTTATTTATGAAATTGGCATTAAAGCACAATTTGATGTTGAAACATTAGCAGCAACAGATAAGGTGCCATTAACAGTGTTAGAATCAGATAAAATTGGTCGTATTGATTTGACTAAAGAGTTATTAGTTACAATTGATGGTAAAGATGCTAAAGATTTTGATGATGCTATTTGTGTTACTAAACTAGCTAATAGTAATTATCGTTTAATTGTAGCTATTGCTGATGTTAGTCATTATGTAACAGAAAATAGTCCTTTAGATGAAGAGGCATTTACTCGCGGTACATCTGTTTACTTAGCAGATCGTGTTATTCCTATGTTACCAACGCAGTTATCAAATGGTATTTGTTCTTTAAATGAACAAGTAGAACGTTTATGTATGGTTTGTGATATGGAGATTGATAAGAATGGTTTAACAGTAAAACATAAAATTTATCAGGCATTTATGAAATCAGCAAGAAGAATGAATTATGATGAAGTAAATGATGGATATAATGGTAAAAATCCAAATTTTATTAAAACACATCCACAAATTTGAGAAATGTTACTAAAAGCAAAAGAATTGCACCAAATTTTATGAAAGTTTAAACAAGATGCTGGAGTAATTGATTTTGAAATTAATGAAGCAAAAACAATTATTAATGACAATGGAGAAGTAACTGATATTATTTTAAGAACTCGTGATATCACTGAAAAATTAATTGAAAGTTTTATGATTAGAGCTAATGAAGTAGTTGCTAAAACTGTATTTGATATGAAATTACCTTTTATTTATCGTGTTCATGAACATCCTCGTTCTAAAAAAATGCATCAAATGGTTACAATTCTGAAATTAATGGGCATTAAACTAAATCCAAAAATCACAAATATTAGTTCAAAAGATTTACAATTATTATTAAATTCTTTAAAACAATTACCAACATTTCAAGTTTTATCAACTTTATTATTAAGAAGTATGGAAAAAGCACAGTATACTAATAAATGTATTGGCCATTTTGGACTTGCTAGTGATTATTATACACATTTTACTTCGCCAATTAGACGTTATCCTGATTTAATAGTTCATCGTTTATTGCGCCAATATATAGTTAAAAGAGAAATAAATGCTAAAATAATTGAGAAATATCAAAGTTTTACTAATTGAGCTGCTGAGCAATCTAGTAATATGGAATTAAAAGCATTAGAGTGTGAACGAGCTGTAGATCAAATGAAAAAAGCAGAATACATGATGCAATTTATTGGTCATAAATTTGAAGGTATAATTTCTAGTGTAACTGGCTTTGGATTATTTGTTGAGTTAGATAATACAATTGAGGGTTTAATTAGAATTGCAGACATGACTGATGATTATTATATTTTTAATGAAAAAGCAATGATTTTGTTTGGTGAAAGAAAACGAAAACAGTATGCTCTTGGTCAAAAGGTCAGTGTTCTTGTTAAAAGTGCAAATAAAGTTGCTAGAACTATTGATTTTATTTTAGAAGAAAATGGTCAGCAAAATAAAAACCGTGATAAAAATAATAATAATCAATCATCAAAAATGTATAAAGCAAATAATTTTAAATATAGAAAAAAGATAAAACTAAATGGTAAAGTTAAAAAAAATAAAAATGAAAAGAAAAATGGAGTAAAAAAATGAAAATACAAGGGCAAAAAAGATTAATTCAACAAAGCAATCTTAACATTGAATGCTATTATTATAATTATTTTAAATCGCCAGGCTTAAAACAATATCCGGATTTATTATGAGTTAATGAAGATTATAACTTAATTAAGCAAGTAAATATTGAACAAGATACTATAATAAGATTAGCAACTAATTTATTTGAAGTTGGTCAAAAATTTAATTTGTTTGAAAATTTAGATTATTTTATTATGATGCCAAAAAAACCTACTTCAGTTAGTAGTTTAGAATTGGTAATAATTGAATTAGTTAAAATTATTAAAAAAAAATTAAATTATGAGATATTATTTATTAATAATATTTTCCAAGTTGATAACTACCGTAAATTTTGAGAAAATAAATTAAAAGTTAGCGAAAGACAAATGGAAATTACTAATAAAATTCATTTATTACCTAAATATATTAAATTTTTTAATAAAAAAAACATTATTATTATTGATGATATAGTTGCCTCAGGGATTTCTATTGCCCAAACTATTTTAGAAATTATCAATAATAACAATGATTTTAAAATTAAAGCTTTGTGTTATGGTTCAGTTTATAATTGAGAAGAAATTTATAAATAGTTAAAAGAGTTTCCTAATTTTTTTCTTTTTTTCTTCTAATGAGTCTGATTCAGATATATTATAAGAATCTTCAATATTATTTATAAATGCATAATTAATTTCAGCATTAATTTGATTTTTAGCAATAAGTTTTAAAATAAAATCAGCAGTATCTGCTTCTAAAGCAAATGTGTAAATTTCGAATTCATCTTCATTAATAATTTCCGTTTTCGTAGAAATTTTTAAAATATGATTTTGTTCATCAATAATAATTTTGCAAACCTCAAGTTTTTTACCAGTTAAAATCTTATAAATAATTACTTTATCATTATTATTTTTATCAAAACCCAAATCGCCTTGATAAAATTGACTATTTTTTACTGCTATTGGTTTAGTATTTAACTCTCCTGCCATGTCCTTAGACTCCTTTCAGTTGTTTATTAATATATAAAATTAACAAAAACCCGTAAAACAAATATAAAATCTATTTCTTGGGTCGCTATACAACAAATATTAATTTTATGTTTAATTTTACATTAATCATTGCTAGAAAAACTATTGATTAATCTAACCTTCATTAGATTATAGCATGTTCTTAATAAAAAACAAATTTAAGTAAGTATTTCAGTATTTATGAAATTATTATTATATAATCTAATTATAAAGTTTATGAAAATAATGGTGGAAACAATGAAAATAATTGCAAAAAATAAAAAAGCGTACTTTAATTATGAATTATTAGAAAAATTAGAAGTGGGAATTGTTTTGACTGGTTCTGAAATTAAATCAATTCGTTTAGGTAATGTATCTTTACAGGATAGTTATGTAACTTTTAGTAATAATGAAGCTTATATTATTAATATGAACATTACTACTTATAAATTTACTACTAGTTATATACTTGATCCATTAAGAAAAAGAAAATTACTTTTAAATGCTCGTGAAATTAAAAAAATTCAACAAGAACAAAAGCAAAAAAACTTAACTGTTGTTCCAACAATGATATATTTAAATAGTAAAAGTAGAGCAAAGTTAGAAATAGCATTGGCTCGTGGTAAAAAAAATTATGATAAAAGAGAAACCATTAAAAATCGTGATGCAGTAAGACAAATCAAAAAATAATAATTTAATTAAGAAAGGAAAAAAACTATGATAATATGATTATCTTTCTTAATAATCTTTTGTTTATTTACAAGTTTTTATTTATTTTTTCTTTTTAAGCAAAAGATAGATAAGTGGCAATGATTATTTATTAGTTATTATTTTTTTCTTTATCTTGGTATTAATAGTTTAAAAGCTATTAATAATTTTTTAGTTTTATCATTAACTAATTTAGTAACTGAAGCAATTAGTATTACAGTGATTGTTTCAGTTACTGTAATTATTTTTGCTATACCAGCTACTTTTTTTACTGCAAAATTTAAAAAAAGAAAGTTGTATATTTGATGAATGCATAGTTGACTTTTGGTTACTTGTTGTTTAGTTTTAATTGTACCAAATTTTTGATCTTTGATTTTGTTAAATATTGCGTTAGGAATGAGTACTGCATCATTAGGAGTTCATGAATTAATGTTCAATGAACAATATTTTGTAAAATCACATGCTTTTTTAACTTTTACTATACTTATTGTTCCAGGATTATTGGCAAGTTTAATTATTATACCGATTAATATGCTTACGCTTAATATTTCAACTATTACAATTTCAAAAATCAGTTATTTTATTATTGCTGCTTTGTGTTTTTTCATTTTGACTTTTTTCATGTCTTTTCTTTTGCGAGAAGATCCAAAAAATATGGGTATGCATGATGAAATATTTTTAAAAAAAATTAAAACTTTTTCTCAATGAAAAATAATAATTTTAATTAGGACGGTTATCAAAGGACGTATGAGATTAACCCTTAGAATTATGAGTAACATTAACAATATAACTCCAAATTCTATGATTTGTTAATTTAATTATATCATATATTTTAAAAATATTAAAATATATAATTTCAAAATTACATTTAAATAACACAAAAATTCTAATCTTAAAATTAGAAATAAAAAATATTAAGTTTTAACTTATTAAGTACTATTAAGATAACTTCTAGTATTTAAATAATTTGCTTTTGCTATTAACATATTATTTAATGTTTGATAATTATATATTTTTGCTCCATTAGTTAAAGATTTTAAAAAATGATATACATCACTTTCAGCACTACATCCTATATTTCATGAAGCATTTTGATTAATAATTCCTTGTTCATTATTTTTAAAATAATTATAAGTTTTTTTAGTAACTTTATTATGATTATTTTCTAAAATAGTAATTAATTCATTATAACTACCATTTGAAAAAGTAGTTGTTACATCTAAATAATTTGTTCAATCAAGTGCTTTCTTTTGATGTTTACCACGAACATTAACAAAAGATTTTCATAAATAACTATAAGCATGATATTTATCTAAAATATAATAACAACCCAATCAACTAGCCATTGCTCTAATTCATAATGCACCATCACCAGCAACTACTAAATTATAATTATTATATTCTCAATTAATAGCAAATATATTTAATTTAATATCATAATAATTATTAATAGTTTGCATTGTAAAATTATGTAATTCTTCTTGTTTTGGCGCATTATTAGTTTTAAATAACATAAATGAAGTTATTTTCTTTTCTAATTTATTTCTATATGAATAAATTTCTTTTCTTCCTAAATTATAAGTTAAAAGTCTACAACAATATTGTTGTTTTAAACCATTTTCATCTCAACAAGTTATATAATCATCATCTGCACATATATTTAATTTTTGATTTTCTAATACTTTAAATTTTTCTTCTGGTATAAATTTTTCAATTTTTACATTTTTAAATATTCTTGAAATAAGATTTTTAGAAAAAGAAGTATATTTAAATTCTGATTGAATATTAAAATAACCTTTTTTGCTTATTAAATTTTCAATTAAATTATCTAATATTGCAAAATATAAATCATTAGTAATTCTGGCTCTTTTTTTAATACCAAATTCTTCATAAATTGGATAATGATATTTTTGATTAATTGTATCTCAATAAACTCTTTGTCTAAAAGTATCCATTCCAATTGGAGTATTTACTGTTCTATTACATGTTCAAGCAACTTTATATTGATTTTTATCTCTATTTAGAAAAAAATATTCATCAAAATCATGGATTTTTTGAAAATATTTTGCTAAAATATTAGTGATTTCAGATTTTAGAAATTCTTTAAAACTAAACATTTTTTTAACACCTTTCTATTTATTTTTTTTCCTAACTATTCTAACAAATTTACTAAATTATTGTTGAAAAATGTTTTGTTTTAGAGTATAATATTAAAGAACGATAAAATAAACTGCAAATTCTATTTACGTTTAAAAGATAACTTTTATTAGTTATCTTTTCTTTTTTAATAAAATAATGTACAATAAAGAAAAATATAAATAGAAAAGGAAAATAAAAAATGCTAGAAAGAACATTATGAATACTATTATTAATAATAGTAGAGATGACATGAATTTTATTAATACATTATGGAATTAAATATTGTAATAATGATAAAATTTTTGGTATTTTTTTGATAATCATTCCATTGCCTATATTAGGTACTTTTATTGGTTGTATGATTATGTATAAATCACAACATCCAGAATTTAAATTTTGAAAAAGTTTTGGGAATAAAATTAAGAAATTATTTAAATTTAATTTTAAATTTAAACAAAGAAATAAAAAAATAGCAGTATAATACTATTTTTTGTTATAATTATATTATAAAAATTAAATAAAGAAATATATGAAGTAATTAATAAAGTTAATAAGTTATTACAAAGCAGTTCTAACTTAAAAGTTATATTAATTATATCATATTTTTTGTGTTTTTAAAGCATATGAAAGGAGATTTTTATGTGCAAAAAGAAAAAATAAGAATTAGATACAATATTAAATCTTTAAAAGAAGAAATAAAAAAATATTTTGAATATTGTACTACTAATGAAGAAATACCAACAAAAGAAGGTATGCAAATGTTCTTAAATATTACTCAAAATACTATAAATGAGTGAAAAAAGAAACAAAAAGATACTTTTTTACAACAAATTAATTGAGCATATGCAAAAATTAAACATTTAAATCTTCAAAGATTTTTAAAAGCAAGTCCTAATTCTTCTGCTTGATATTTAGAAAGAGCATATGTAAAAGACTATAATTTATCTACAAAAATAGATATTAATACTGATAACACACACCCTATAGTAATTCAACTTGAAAATAAGAGTAAGAATAAATGTTAGAAAATTTTGGTTATCTTAATGATATTTTAAAACAAATGTATTATAAAAAACCTTTAACTGTTAAAAGAATTGACCAATTAGGTAGTCGTAAATCTGGTAAAACTATTCAAGATTTCGATTTTGAATGTAAAACAACTGTATTACCAAATACAAAAGTTAAAACTTATGTTTTTAGAAATATGAGTGAACAATTATATGATACTTGAAAACAATTAAAAAATAGATGAGTATTATTTGCTATTGGTTTAGAATATACAATAGACTTCTTGCAAAACTGTGATTATTATCATAGTTTTTAAATTTAAAATTTTATTTTAATAACACTTTTAATATTTATTAAAAATTATTATTCAAAATATGTCTTATTTTTTCTTCATTAAAATAGAACAAAAATTATTATTTAAAATAACAAAATTTAAAATATTAAATTTTTGAAGATTTTTAATTTAAAAGTTGTAAATTATAAATTGAAGCTATTAAATTAAATCTTAAAGCAAATCTTTTTCTTCTATTTCGATATTTTTCACTAATAATTTTAAATTTTTTCAGTATAGCAAAAATATTTTCTATAACAACTCTCATTTTTGAAATTTGTTTATTATTTTTCTTTTCTTCTCTAGTTAAAGGAATTTTCTTTGATTTTCTTTTTGGAATTAAAACATTAGGATGTATATTTTGTATTCCTTGATATCCCAAATCCACTAAAATAGTTGTTTGTGATAAAAATTTAACTTTTGAATCTTTTAAAATTTTAAAATCATGGTTTTTACCACAAGAAAAATAAGAACTTATAATTTTTTTACTATCTTGTTCAATTATAATTTGTGTTTTTATTGTGTGTTTTTTCTTTTTTCCTGAATAATATTTCTTTTGTCTTTTTTTGGGCGTTGGATAGCGCTTTCAGTAACATCAATAATAGCTGTTTTATCTTTAAAATTATTATTTAACAATGATTTTGCTCCATTAAGTTGCTGAAAATCAGGATGTTTTATTAAAGTATTTTCTATTCACTTGATATTTCTATAACAATTACTTTCACTAATTCCATAACTTTTAGCAATATGAAAATATGTTCGGTATTCACGTCAATATTCTAACGTCATTAATAATCTATTTTCTAAAGTTAATTTATTAGGTGTACCACCATTTTTAAACTTTTTTAATTCTTCTTTTTTTAAAATTTCTATCATTTTTTTAAAAACAATCTCATTTATACCAGTTAATCTTAATAGTTCTGCATTTTTAATAGCTTTTAATTTATCAAACATCATAAATTACCTATCTTTTTTTAATTTTAATTATATTTTAAAAATGAAAATTTTAATAGATAAGTCTCGCAAGAAGTCTAATGTCTGAAACTCGTAAAACTATTAATTATAGAGATAGTGAAATTGAATGTCGTGCTTTATATAAACAAAATAATAGTGAAATTAAATTAACTGGTTTACCAGATAATTCAAAATATGATTATGTAATTAGACATGTTGATGAAGCACATCAAATTGCTAAAAAAGATTGACAAGATATGGCAGATGCTATTCGTGGTTGTAGTCAATTATTAGAAATTAATAGTTGTAATCCTTGAAGTATTTTAAATTATTATATTAAAAATGTAGTTACATATTGTCCACAAAATGAAAAAAAAATAATTAATGAATATGAACAATTTTATTTTAATGAAAAAGATAAAAGAATTGTTCATTATCAAAATTGAAAACTTAATTATTTATTACCAAAACATGAAGGTCAACGATTATTAGAATTAGAAAAATTAGACCCATTATCTGCAAGAGTAAGAAGTCATGGTTTAGTAGGTTATGAATCTGGTGGAATATATACACATTTAATTCATAAAATATCACGTTTATTACAACCAAGTTATAGATTTAGTGCTGGATTAGATTATGGTTTTAAAGATGATGCTATGGCATGTTTATTAATAGGTTTTGATTATGATTTTAAATTTGTTAATGTTATTGATTGTTTAAAAATAGAAAATAAATTAATACGTTATGATAATAAACAATTAGCAAGATTAGTAGTTGAATTTTATATTAGACTTCTTGCAAAACTGTGATTATTATCATAGTTTTTAAATTTAAAATTTTATTTTAATAACACTTTTAATATTTATTAAAAATTATTATTCAAAATATGTCTTATTTTTTCTTCATTAAAATAGAACAAAAATTATTATTTAAAATAACAAAATTTAAAATATTAAATTTTTGAAGATTTTTAATTTAAAAGTTGTAAATTATAAATTGAAGCTATTAAATTAAATCTTAAAGCAAATCTTTTTCTTCTATTTCGATATTTTTCACTAATAATTTTAAATTTTTTCAGTATAGCAAAAATATTTTCTATAACAACTCTCATTTTTGAAATTTGTTTATTATTTTTCTTTTCTTCTCTAGTTAAAGGAATTTTCTTTGATTTTCTTTTTGGAATTAAAACATTAGGATGTATATTTTGTATTCCTTGATATCCCAAATCCACTAAAATAGTTGTTTGTGATAAAAATTTAACTTTTGAATCTTTTAAAATTTTAAAATCATGGTTTTTACCACAAGAAAAATAAGAACTTATAATTTTTTTACTATCTTGTTCAATTATAATTTGTGTTTTTATTGTGTGTTTTTTCTTTTTTCCTGAATAATATTTCTTTTGTCTTTTTTTGGGCGTTGGATAGCGCTTTCAGTAACATCAATAATAGCTGTTTTATCTTTAAAATTATTATTTAACAATGATTTTGCTCCATTAAGTTGCTGAAAATCAGGATGTTTTATTAAAGTATTTTCTATTCACTTGATATTTCTATAACAATTACTTTCACTAATTCCATAACTTTTAGCAATATGAAAATATGTTCGGTATTCACGTCAATATTCTAACGTCATTAATAATCTATTTTCTAAAGTTAATTTATTAGGTGTACCACCATTTTTAAACTTTTTTAATTCTTCTTTTTTTAAAATTTCTATCATTTTTTTAAAAACAATCTCATTTATACCAGTTAATCTTAATAGTTCTGCATTTTTAATAGCTTTTAATTTATCAAACATCATAAATTACCTATCTTTTTTTAATTTTAATTATATTTTAAAAATGAAAATTTTAATAGATAAGTCTCGCAAGAAGTCTATTAAATTAGCAAAAGAAAATAATTTGTTATATGAATATGGATTAACTGTATATTGTGATTTTAGTAATTATACATTTATTGAAATGTTAAATGATACAGCAATTAAATATAACGTTAATTCATGGCTCTATTTTAAAGATTGTGTGAAATTAAGGTTAGAGTTTAGAATAGGTAAGAATGTGGCTTTAATGGCATCAGAACGCTTAAATATAAGTATGAAAGCACAAGAATTATTAGATGAATTTAGATTAGCAATATGAGATGAAAAAAGTATTAAACAAATACCTTTGGCTGGTAATGACCATTTACGTGATGCATTTGATTATGCTATAGAACCATATATAGCTAACTAAAGTAATGTTTACTCATATCTTGAAAAACAAAATCAATCGCGTTTTTAATATTTGGTCAATAATTTGGTAATATTTTTCTTATATTATGTTTTATAGCAAATCAAAAATGTTCAATTGGATTTAAATTAGGAGAATATGGTGGAAGAAATAATAGTTTGCATCCAGCATTTTCAATTAATTGTTTTGTTGCTTTAGATTTATGAAACGTCGCATTATCTAAAACTATAATTTGTCCACACTTTAATACTGGAATTAGTATATTTTTAACATATGATTCAAAAATTTTACTATTGCAATGTCCTTCAAATGCTCATAGAGCTTTTAATTTACCTTTATTTAGTGCACCAATTATACTCATTCTCTTTATTTTATATGCAGGTTTATTATCAAATAATCTTTTACCTTTTTCAGACCAACCATATTTATAAAATTCATTATCATCAATTCCAGATTCATCAATATATACCAAATCTTCATTCATTATTTTCGCTATTTCTTTTAAAAAATCTTCTTGTTTATTTTTATCTCTTTGTTCATATAGAAAAGTTTTTTTTATATGTATAATTTAGTTTTTTGAAATAGTTATAAACTGTTTCTTTTGTCATATCACCAAATTTTTCAATTACTTTTTGAACTGTAACATCTTTATTTTCTGCTAAATAATTTTTTAATTCATCTAAATCCTTTATTTTGTGGCTATGTCCTTTTTGATAATTCAAAATTGGTTTTATATTTCCGGTTTTTTGCTTTCTTTTTCTTCATAAAAATAAAGTCTTTCTAGTGATATTGAACACTTTACAAATTTCTTTAATTTTCATGTTTTTACTTTCATAAACTTCTATTACTTTTCTTCGTAAGTCCTCACTGTATGGTTTTGGCATAATTTAATCTTCCTAATCTATTTTAATTATTGCTGAATTATACTTGTAAGTGCAAGAATTGTTTAAATTACATATTATTATTTTACATTATTTATGAGTAAACATTACTTTCGTTAGCTATATTAGAAATTTAAGTGCAAATATAAATCCTTATTTTGAAAGGAAATAACATATGAGTAATAACGAAACATTAATATCTGAAGAAAATTCTAAAAAAAATACTGAAGTATTATCATCTAAATGATGTATGCTTAATTTAACAGAAATGGTAGCAAATCATGGCAGTAAATTATTATGAGGTAATGGCTATACTTTAACAAGTGAAGATGAAGAATATAAAAATGCTATTGAAAAATTAAAAGAATGAAATAATTTTGATAGTTTATTTTATCAAGATTGTCATATTAAATCTGGTTATGGTTATAGTATTGTTCAAATTGATAGAAGTAAGACTGGAAGAATAGCATTAAATTTTGCTCAACCATATGCTCAATCAAGAGTAGCAAGAGTATTAGAAACTGAATATAGTGCTAGTACATGGTCAAGAGTACAATATGATGACCAAAGTATTTATGTTAAAACAACATATACTCCAAATCAAATTATTAGATATTTTACTAGTGATAAAGTTACATTAGATGGTTTACAAGAAAAAATAAGTAAAGATTTACAATTACCATTAATTGAAAATCATAATTTAGGTATTATTCCAGTTAAATTTATGCAAAATTTACCTAAAAAGAATTTCTTTGGTGGAGTTATTGGTGATTATTATCCAGATATGACTGCTTGTAAAGGATTACAAAAATTATTGAATCATACATTTGAAATTATTTGAAAAGAACTTAAATATAACCGTACAAGAGTGTTTGCCGATATTACTCAACAAGAAGTTAATCAATCTACAACTGCAATTGATATGAACGAATTATTTGGTGATTTTGTATTACAAGCAAATTTAAGAAGTGTAGGAAGTACTAGTGGAACACCACCAATTGCAATAATACAAGGTAATCCGGTATTAGATAAATATGCAGATTTTATACAATTTATTATTGATAAAGCGTTTGAAGGTAGTGGCTATAGTCCAGTAAATGATACTACAAGTCAAAAAACAGAAGCAGAAGTATTAATTACAAATAGTAGAGATATGGAAACTACAAGAATTAAAAGAACTTTAAATCAAAGTGATTGAAATGAAATATTTCAAAGATGTTTTATATTAATGGGATTAGATGGTGATAAATCTAAATGAACATTTGAAATTAAAGAAAATACTATTACAGATAGATTAAAATCACTTGAAATTGATGAAGTTGAATTAAGATTAGGAATTACTAATATTAAAAGAATTATTGTTAAAAGATATGGTGTTAGTGAAGAAGAAGCACAACAAATTATTAAAGAAAATAGAAAATATCAAAAAGAAGAAATTGAATTTAATAATACTTTTTTAGGAGAAACTAAAAATGATACCGAAAATAAATCATCAATTAATTAAAACAGTTTGAAAAAGTACAGGTGAAATTGAAAAAGATTTTACACAAAATAAAGATTTACAATTTCGTGTATGTCCTTTTACTATTATTTTAGGTGCTATAAATTCAACAAATGGTGGTTATAAACCACCAACTAGTATTCCTAATGATTATACTAGTTTTAGTAAGATATTCACTGGTAGAGAAGCAATACAAGCAGTTTGAGACCATTCTTATTATCCTATTCAAGATAAAGATAATCCAGATTTAGCATATAAACAATTACAAATTGGTGATGTATTTTATGGAAATATATTAAGTGACCAATTAGGTATTACTTATAGTGCTACACCAGCAAATAATGTTTTTATTCAAGAACAAGCAATTAAAAATGTAGTTATTAATATTCCAAATGAAAAAAAGAATTTTAATTTTATTAATAATATTGTTGCAAATTTATATATAGCTAACGAAAGTAATGTTTACTCATAAATAATGTAAAATAATAATATGTAATTTAAACAATTCTTGCACTTACAAGTATAATTCAGCAATAATTAAAATAGATTAGGAAGATTAAATTATGCCAAAACCATACAGTGAGGACTTACGAAGAAAAGTAATAGAAGTTTATGAAAGTAAAAACATGAAAATTAAAGAAATTTGTAAAGTGTTCAATATCACTAGAAAGACTTTATTTTTATGAAGAAAAAGAAAGCAAAAAACCGGAAATATAAAACCAATTTTGAATTATCAAAAAGGACATAGCCACAAAATAAAGGATTTAGATGAATTAAAAAATTATTTAGCAGAAAATAAAGATGTTACAGTTCAAAAAGTAATTGAAAAATTTGGTGATATGACAAAAGAAACAGTTTATAACTATTTCAAAAAACTAAATTATACATATAAAAAAAACTTTTCTATATGAACAAAGAGATAAAAATAAACAAGAAGATTTTTTAAAAGAAATAGCGAAAATAATGAATGAAGATTTGGTATATATTGATGAATCTGGAATTGATGATAATGAATTTTATAAATATGGTTGGTCTGAAAAAGGTAAAAGATTATTTGATAATAAACCTGCATATAAAATAAAGAGAATGAGTATAATTGGTGCACTAAATAAAGGTAAATTAAAAGCTCTATGAGCATTTGAAGGACATTGCAATAGTAAAATTTTTGAATCATATGTTAAAAATATACTAATTCCAGTATTAAAGTGTGGACAAATTATAGTTTTAGATAATGCGACGTTTCATAAATCTAAAGCAACAAAACAATTAATTGAAAATGCTGGATGCAAACTATTATTTCTTCCACCATATTCTCCTAATTTAAATCCAATTGAACATTTTTGATTTGCTATAAAACATAATATAAGAAAAATATTACCAAATTATTGACCAAATATTAAAAACGCGATTGATTTTGTTTTTCAAGATATGAGTAAACATTACTTTAGTTAGCTATAAGTTATATATGATTCCAGAAATTAATAAAGTTATAAATACTGATAAAAGTATTAAAGTTGATAGACAATGATATATTCTTGAAGTTGCTAGTAAAACTTATAATAATGAAAATAAAGAATTAGCATATATTCAATGTACTTTTAGTAGTTTAAATGATAAATTAGCAACAAGTGGATTAGCTATTAATCAATATGTACAATTAGGTGCTCCTGGTGACCCAGTTGCATTACCAGCATTAGATGAAAATAATAATATTATTTTAGATAGTAATTATTTAAAACCATTACCAGTTACTCATTGTCAAGTATCTTTTTATGGTTCAGTAAAACCTATTTCAATAGCATTATGAGGTAGAGATATTGATATTTCAGATAATACTAAACAACATAAATATAGACAATATCCAACTAAATTATTATTTCCATGACAATATCAATGTTCAACTTATGACCCAGTAAGTTTTCAAGCATTACCAGAAACTAATTATGTTTTAACTGTACGTGGTGAAAGTACAATGGATAGTTATCAAGATTGACAAAAAGTAATTGCACCAAATTATGATGATGGTGCAACGAAGCATTATGAGGGACATTTAAGAACTAATGTTGAAAAAACTAAAAATACTAATAAAGTTGATATTTCAAAGAGATTAGTAAATTATTGAGATAATAATTTTTTAAATGGTGCTGAAATAGAAGATTATAATTATGCAACTGCTGGTAATCCATATTTTCAATATTATAATAAAAATAATAAAAAATTTATTGGTAATACTCATTATAATATGAATAATAATAAATTTAAGCAATTAAATACTATAAATGCTTTACATTATTTTATTTATAATCCTATTAGTGAAATTCCTTTAACTCCAAGAGAAACAATTAAAATTAATCTTAATACTATTCCAGTATTTGGTTCATTTATGAATGTATTTGTTGGTGGTTTAGATATTGGTGCTAAATTAGTAAGTAATTTATTAATACCTCAATTTCAATATATAAATGGCTTAATATCTGCTGAATTATATACTTTTTATACAACATTATTATATAGTTCACAAAGTACTAATCCTGCATTAATTCCATTTGATGTTTTTAGAAATGATACACCAGATGCAATTCAATCAGTTGGATGGGGCCACTTAGCCCTTTTTACTAGACCATTAATTTAAAAAATCTGAATGTATTCTAAAAACAATTGTGTTATATAATGAACACTAATTTTGACCTGAAAGGATTTTTATTAATGGATAAAATTAAACAAATAGCATTAATAATTAACAAATTAAATATCAAAGAAAAAATTAAAATTATCGATGATTGCAAAAATCAATATTCAATTAGAAACTTATGTCAATATCTTCAATTAAACAGATC
The DNA here is from genome assembly GCF_964019495.1 of Spiroplasma endosymbiont of Dasysyrphus albostriatus. Classification (NCBI taxonomy): domain Bacteria; kingdom Bacillati; phylum Mycoplasmatota; class Mollicutes; order Entomoplasmatales; family Spiroplasmataceae; genus Spiroplasma; species Spiroplasma endosymbiont of Dasysyrphus albostriatus. Next base: position 653,808 of record NZ_OZ026447.1, read on the forward strand.
AACATATTACTTTTTAAAAAATAAACAAAAACTTATTAAAAAAGAAAAAAATCATATTATTAATTGCAATCATAAATATCAAGAATTATGCCAACTTTTAATCGAATTTCATTCTACAAGAAAAGGTAGAATTTATGGATATTTAAGAATTTTTTCAGCTTTTAAAGAGTGATTAAAACAAGAGAAAAATATCATTTTAAATATAGAATTATCAACAAAACAAATGCGAAAAATTATGAAAAAACACAATATTCAAGGATTAAAACAAACTAAAAATAACTATCCTAAAAACAAAAAAAATCCAAATAAGTGAATACCTACAATGGATAAAGTAAACAAAGATTACAAAAGTACAACCGCTTCAAATCAAATTTGATCAATGGATACTAAACAAATAAACACCAAAGAAGGTTGACTATATCTTTTTGTAATTATTGATTTTTATTCAAATAATGTTGTTAGTTATAATACATTTTCAAATAAATCATATCAAGATTTAATTCTTCCTGCACTTGAAAAAATAAACAACCAATTTTCTTGAAATCAAATAAAAAACGTTATTTTACATTCAGATAACGCCAACGAATTTTATTGTCAAGAAATTACAAAATGAGCAAAAAACAAACAAATAATTTTAAGCAAAAAACAACCATATGATATTGGCGGTAATGTCATATCTGAAAATTGATTTTCACATTTATCTCAAGAATGATTGCCTAAAGACTCAAATCAATATTTAACAATCAATGAAGCTATTAATGATGTAAATCAATATGTTATGTTTTATAATTATGAAAGAATACATTCTAAATTTTTAAAACCACCAATATTACAAATAAAAATTTAGAAATATCTATCAAAATATGGTCCAGTAATTAGGGCTAACCACCCCCATCCAAAGTACCAGATCAGTTACCATCAGAAATAACAAGTACAAAACAGATGTTTCAAAGTGCTTCATCGTTTGATCAAGATATTTCGGGTTGAGATGTTTCAAATGTTACAGATATGAGTGATATGTTTGCATATGCAACTTCATTTAATCAGAATATTTCAGTTTGAAGAGTAGAAAAAGTAAAAATTATGAGAGGTATGTTTTTTAATGCACATGCTTTTGATCAAAATATTTCAAGTTGAAATGTAAATAAAGTGACAGATATGCATGGTATGTTTGCTGGTGCAAGAAAATTTAATCAAGATATTTCGGGTTGAGATGTTTCAAATGTAATAACTATGCATTCTATGTTTGCCGGTGCAATAACGTTTGATCAAAATTTATCACAATGAAATGTTTCAAAAGTAATAATTCATGATAATTTTGCCATTAATTCTTGAATTAGTAATAGCATTGATAAATTGCCAAATTTTAATTTTTAGATTTTATAATTTATGATGAAAGTTTGAAAGAATTATTAGTGATTTTTAAGAAAACCAAAAATTGCTTTATAGTAGAAAGTAATGTATAATATTAGCGGGGATGTTCTGGTTTCGACAGGAGTGAACAACTAATTGTGGCAGTGGTTTGGTAGACCATAATACTACGAGGTTTCATAACCGGAAAACAAACTAAAACCGTAGTACCTAACTGATTCACAACAAAGTTAAACAACTTTGGATTTGGTTTAGGAAATCAAGCAGTTTTACCTGCTTAATTACTTAAGAAGTAAATACTACCGTTACTAATAGCAAGTTTATCATTATTAGTAACGTATCATAGGATAAACTAGAAAAAATGATGTTAATAAATTTTTTCGAATTTCCATTAACTAGCTATTCATAATTTCGTATAATTTATTATTAAATAGTGATTTTTCTAAATTATACTAAACTGTAGATACAGTTAGTCAGTTAACTTTTGGACGCGGGTTCGATCCCCGCCATCTCCACCATAAATTAAATGCACAATTGTGCTTTTTTTATTATTTAATTTAATAATTAATTATAAATACCTTTATAAAATTTTAATTAGTGAAATAAATAATAAAAAAATATTTAAATATTTTATGAATAATATTGTAAAACAAGTTGCAAATAGTAACTAGTCTTGGTAATATTGAAAAGTCTTTAAATTTTTTTAATTATATTTGGAGCCGTGGCCAAGTGGTTTAAGGCATAAGTCTGCAAAACTTTGATCGTCGGTTCGAATCCGATCGGCTCCTCCAAAATATTAATAATATTTGCAAATATACTTGTAAATATTACTTTTAATAAGTTATAATTGATTAGGTTTAATGATTTAATGAGTTACTATAAATTTTAGTAATTAAATGCGCCTGTAGATCAATTGGATAGATCGTTTGACTACGGATCAAAAGGTTGTGGGTTCAAGTCCTGCCAGGCGCACCATCGGGATGTGGCTCAGCTTGGTAGAGCGCTCGGTTTGGGACCGAGAGGTCGCAGGTTCGAATCCTGTCTTCCCGACCATTATTAAATAAGGGCCCTTAGCTCATTTGGTAGAGCGCCTGCCTTGCACGCAGGAGGTGGTCGGTTCGATCCCGATAGGGTCCACCATTATATATCAGTTAAACATTTAAACTAAAACTGGCGAGGTAGCTCAGTTGATTAGAGCGTTCGGTTCATACCCGAGAGGCCATGGGTTTGAGTCCCATCCCCGCTACCATAGTCTAGGACCCTTAGCTTAGTTGGTTAAAGCTCCCGGCTCATAACCGGGCGAGCATTGGTTCGAATCCGATAGGGTCCACCATACTTAAATACTCGGAGGCTTACCCAAGTCCGGTTGAAGGGAACAGTCTTGAAAACTGTCAGTGCGCAAGTGCTCGAGGGTTCGAATCCCTCAGCCTCCTCCATTATTATTAAATTTTATACATCGCGGAGTGGGGAAGTGGTATCCCGTCGGGCTCATAATCCGAAGATCATTGGTTCAAATCCAGTCTCCGCAACCACGGTCTTGTGGTAAAGTGGTTAATACGCCTCCCTGTCACGGAGGAGATCGCGGGTTCGATCCCCGTCAAGACCGCCATTTAGAAAATAAAACATAAGCAGTATTAATTTAGAGAGTAAGTAAAAAGTCTTACTCTTTTTTTTATTGGTATAATGAATAATTATTTTATTCATTATGGAAGAAAGTTTTTGATTGATTAAGTAAATTAAAAATATTAAAATACACGTATAGTTTAAATAATAAATATAATTTTATTTAAATTTAGCTATTATTTTATAATAGTTTTTAATTTTTAAAAAGGAGCAAAAATATGATAAATAATTTATTAATCTTTAATAACTCATCTTCAAGTATCGTAAGTAGCAATAATGTTGAGACATTGATACCAGTGAATAATGTATTAACATTAGAAAATGGTATCAATGAACCAATTTTAAAAAATATATTATCATTAAATTTTTTATATAATATTGAAATGAGTTCTAAAGAACAACTGCAATTACTAAAGGCAGAACAATTACAATTATTAACGAAAAAACACATTAAAATGTTTAATAAAAAACAAATTCAAGCATTTACAGAAGAACAAATACCACATTTCACAAAAGAACAAATTCAAGTATTTACTTTACAACAAGTTTCATGATTTACTAAAGAGCAGAATTCATGATTTACTAAAAAACAACTTGCAGCCTTTACACCAGCACAAGTTTTAAAGTTTAAGAATAAAAGAATCAAAAAAATAATTCAAAGAGAACAATTTCAAACATTTACATTAAAACCAATAAAAGTAACTTCATTAAGTTTAAATAGAAAAAAACGTTCGACTCGTTCGAATTTAGAAATGTATACTAGTCACCAAATTCAATTATTAACAAAAAAACAAATTCAATCATTTACACCAGAACAAATTCAAGCAGGACGTATTGCAACATTAGTTAGATTTAATAAGAAATTAAATGAGAGATAAAACTCTCATTTTTAATTGTTGAACAATTATAATTAATTATTTTGATAAATCTGTACTTTATTAAAGTAATTAATTATTACATAACTAAATAAAAATTATTAAAGGCTATAGTGCAGATATAACTAATAGTAATTTTTGTGTTGCTCTTTTAAAACTTGATATTTTTTGGTTCCCTTCCCCTAGAACCCCTACCCTCCAAGGCTTTGCTACTTACAGTAGCATAAGCCTTACGTATAGTAGAAGAAGTATTTAGTTAGTAGTATATAAGCCTTTTATCACTGTAGGTGATAAGGCTTATACATAGAAAGGATTCGTAATGATTAATGTTAATTTAGATATTAAAAATAAAGTAAGAGAAACAACTAAAGGTATGTTATTAGAAATTGGTGAATATGAAACATGATTTCCAATTAAAGATACTATTATTAATCAAAATAATAAAAAAATAACATTAAAAATAATTGAAGATTTTAATTATAAATTAGGTAAAAAATCAATTACAAAAGATATTGAAAGTATTAAAGGTAGTGAAATTTTAAAATATATAAAAAATATTTCAGATATTACTACAAATGAAAATAAATTAATATCTTGTGAATTTTATGAACAATATAATGGTTATTATATTTTTACAAATGATAAAAATCAAGAATGTTTTAAATATAACATTACATGAGAAAAAGATATGAAAAGTTTTAAAATAAATAATCCATATAAAGATAATGATTTAGTAATAAATTATATTGTTACACCAATGAAAGATATAAATACTCATAATGAAAAAATATTTTATTTAAAGTATTAAAGGAAATTAATATGTTATTAAATGTTGAAAAAATAGAATTAATTAAAAATTTATGTAATGAAAAATTACTTAAAAATAAAAAATATATTGAAATACAAGAAATATTAAAAATTATAGAAAGAGAGAATTAATTTATGTTGAATTTAAAAGAAGATAAAAGAATATATTTAAAATATGAAGAAATTGAAAAAATATTTGGTTCATGTGATATTTGTCATAAAAATTCATCATTTGCAAATAGAACTTGTAATAAATGTTTTTATAAATTAATTGGTGAAAATAATGAAATGTAATATTCATAATGAAAAATATATATGATTTTCTGAATTAGAAAATACATATTATTGTAATAAATGTATAAATGACATGATTGAAGAAGATATGTATTTAACAAGTGATAATTGAGATTATTTATAGCTAACGAAAGTAATGTTTACTCATAAATAATGTAAAATAATAATATGTAATTTAAACAATTCTTGCACTTACAAGTATAATTCAGCAATAATTAAAATAGATTAGGAAGATTAAATTATGCCAAAACCATACAGTGAGGACTTACGAAGAAAAGTAATAGAAGTTTATGAAAGTAAAAACATGAAAATTAAAGAAATTTGTAAAGTGTTCAATATCACTAGAAAGACTTTATTTTTATGAAGAAAAAGAAAGCAAAAAACCGGAAATATAAAACCAATTTTGAATTATCAAAAAGGACATAGCCACAAAATAAAGGATTTAGATGAATTAAAAAATTATTTAGCAGAAAATAAAGATGTTACAGTTCAAAAAGTAATTGAAAAATTTGGTGATATGACAAAAGAAACAGTTTATAACTATTTCAAAAAACTAAATTATACATATAAAAAAAACTTTTCTATATGAACAAAGAGATAAAAATAAACAAGAAGATTTTTTAAAAGAAATAGCGAAAATAATGAATGAAGATTTGGTATATATTGATGAATCTGGAATTGATGATAATGAATTTTATAAATATGGTTGGTCTGAAAAAGGTAAAAGATTATTTGATAATAAACCTGCATATAAAATAAAGAGAATGAGTATAATTGGTGCACTAAATAAAGGTAAATTAAAAGCTCTATGAGCATTTGAAGGACATTGCAATAGTAAAATTTTTGAATCATATGTTAAAAATATACTAATTCCAGTATTAAAGTGTGGACAAATTATAGTTTTAGATAATGCGACGTTTCATAAATCTAAAGCAACAAAACAATTAATTGAAAATGCTGGATGCAAACTATTATTTCTTCCACCATATTCTCCTAATTTAAATCCAATTGAACATTTTTGATTTGCTATAAAACATAATATAAGAAAAATATTACCAAATTATTGACCAAATATTAAAAACGCGATTGATTTTGTTTTTCAAGATATGAGTAAACATTACTTTAGTTAGCTATATATGAATATTATATTAATGAATTACAATTAGAAAATTTTAAAGGAGTGTAAATATGAATCAATTAGAATTACAAAATGCAAGAAAATTAATAGAAAAATTTGAAGAATTACAAGAAGAATTTAATAGTAAATATGAAAATTGAGAAATTACAATTGATGATGATGGTGATTTAAAAACTTATAATGATTATTTTACATATGAAGATGTAAATAAATTAGAACAAGCAATTATTGATTATAAAAGAATTTTTAAAGGTTAAAGGAGATGAATAAATATGACAGCAGCTCCTAAAAAGAAACCAGAAGATTTAATTATTAAACAAATTATTATTAGACTTACTAAAAGTGACCATTATGAATTAAAAAAACTTTGTGTAAAAAAAGAAATTACAATTAATAATTTTGTAAGGGATTTAATTAAAAATGCAATAAATAGAAAGAGTGATAAAAATGAATAATAATTTATATAAAAAAATACTTAAATTACAATTAGAAATTGGTAGTACACCTAAAAATGGTTTTAATACTCATGGTAATTATAAATATTGATTATTAAGTGATATTTTTAATAAAGTTAAATTATTATGTAAAGAATTAAATATTGTTATTACACATGAAGATATATTAACAACTGATAGAAAAATAAATTATTTAGAGACTAAAGAAGTAGAAATAACTTATTTTAAAAGATATACAATTATTGATTTAGATAATGATAAAGAAATTAAATATTTTGATATATTAGCATGTGCTAAAAATAAAGATGTAGCAAAAGCAAAAGGTAGTGCAGAAACTTATGCTTATAGATATTTTTTAATGAATTTATTGTTATTAAGTGAAGATGAACTTGACCCAGATAATGATAATGTTAATTTAATACAAAATAATAAACAACAAAATAATTATATTAATAATAATGTAAAAATACAAAATGAAAAATGAGAACCAAGTGAAAAACAATTAGATTATTTTGAAAAATATATGATTACAAATACAGTTTTATTTGATGAATGTATCAGAGAAGATATGGAAAGATTAAATCCAAGTAATAATAAAGATTTTTTAATATTAATGGGTGAAAATTATTTAAAAACTTTATTTGATAAATTTAAAGAAATTCGTGAAAGATTTAAAAATTTAAAAAATAATAATAAAAATGAGTATAGAAATTATGAATAAATGTAAATATTGTAATAAAAGAATTTGATTAACTAATTATTGATGTATGAATTGTTTAGAAATATTAATTATGAATTTAAATAAAAATAAGGAGAATAAATAATGGGATATTGAACAAAGTATAAATGTGTTTTTTGTGGAGAAATAATGATTGGTGATGAAGAAAATATTGAACATGTAAGAGAACATAGAAAGGGTATTAGATAATGAAAAAAGTTGAAATTAATAAAGAAAATAATGAAAAATGTGGATTTGAATTAAATCATCAAGGTAAAAGTGTATTTCCACCACAAGAACCAATACCATGTTGTTTTAGTGAAGTTAATACTCTAGGTAAACATATAACAAATTGCACTAATTTACCAACAAAATTAGATAAAGATAATGTACAAGTAAGATATTTTTGTGAAGAACATATGATTAAAGTTGAAAATATAAGAAGAAAAATGGCTCAAAAATATATTAATGAATATAAAGAAAAATTAATTGAATATTGTAAAAGATGTGATTATCAATTTAGTAATTCATGATATACACAAAAATATGATGATAATATATGTACTGATTGTTTTGCTGAAGAAGGTGAATGAAATGAAGAATTAGAAGGAAATGATGATGAAGATGATGAATAATTATTTACTTTCAATTGACCCAAGTATTAAAAATACTGGATTTACATTATGAGAAAAAGAAAATATAAGTAATAATTTTATAATAATTTGAAAACCAATATTTGTTAAAAGTTATAGTTTTAAAAATTATAAGGGAAAAAGAAGTTTTTATTGAGCTATAAATGCAAATAATGATGAATTAGATTTAATTATAGAACGTGGTTTTCCTAATATGAAAGGTTCTGAAACACAAGACCATCTTCGTGGTTTTATTGCTGGACAATTTAATAAATTATTAACAAAAGATATGTTAATAAGTCCTAGACAATGACAAAATTGATATTTAAAAGAATTAAGATATGAAGAAGATGATTTATTTAAAGATAAAAAGTGAAATAAAGAAAAATCATTATATAGCTAACGAAAGTAATGTTTACTCATAAATAATGTAAAATAATAATATGTAATTTAAACAATTCTTGCACTTACAAGTATAATTCAGCAATAATTAAAATAGATTAGGAAGATTAAATTATGCCAAAACCATACAGTGAGGACTTACGAAGAAAAGTAATAGAAGTTTATGAAAGTAAAAACATGAAAATTAAAGAAATTTGTAAAGTGTTCAATATCACTAGAAAGACTTTATTTTTATGAAGAAAAAGAAAGCAAAAAACCGGAAATATAAAACCAATTTTGAATTATCAAAAAGGACATAGCCACAAAATAAAGGATTTAGATGAATTAAAAAATTATTTAGCAGAAAATAAAGATGTTACAGTTCAAAAAGTAATTGAAAAATTTGGTGATATGACAAAAGAAACAGTTTATAACTATTTCAAAAAACTAAATTATACATATAAAAAAAACTTTTCTATATGAACAAAGAGATAAAAATAAACAAGAAGATTTTTTAAAAGAAATAGCGAAAATAATGAATGAAGATTTGGTATATATTGATGAATCTGGAATTGATGATAATGAATTTTATAAATATGGTTGGTCTGAAAAAGGTAAAAGATTATTTGATAATAAACCTGCATATAAAATAAAGAGAATGAGTATAATTGGTGCACTAAATAAAGGTAAATTAAAAGCTCTATGAGCATTTGAAGGACATTGCAATAGTAAAATTTTTGAATCATATGTTAAAAATATACTAATTCCAGTATTAAAGTGTGGACAAATTATAGTTTTAGATAATGCGACGTTTCATAAATCTAAAGCAACAAAACAATTAATTGAAAATGCTGGATGCAAACTATTATTTCTTCCACCATATTCTCCTAATTTAAATCCAATTGAACATTTTTGATTTGCTATAAAACATAATATAAGAAAAATATTACCAAATTATTGACCAAATATTAAAAACGCGATTGATTTTGTTTTTCAAGATATGAGTAAACATTACTTTAGTTAGCTATATATAGTTGGTGGTTTAATTAGACAACAAAATTGAAATATAACTATATCAAATCATGATGAAGCAGATAGTTTATTAATTGGTTGATATTATTTAAATAAGGAGAATAAATAATGAGTAAAGATGATTTAAAACCATGTAAACATTATATATATTATAAAGTACAAAATTATTATTTTGGAGAATGTGATATGTGTGATGAAGAAAAGGAGAATAAAATGCAAAACGAAAAATACAAAGGATGAAAAAACCCATTTAATTTCGAAATATTTATAGAAGAAAACAACAAGGAAAAATAAATAATGATTAATGAGTATGATTGAATATGATATTGTGATATTTATGGTTGTAAAAATAATAATAGTAAACAAGAAATATATGTATGTTCAATTAAAAAAGATACAAAATTAGGATTATGTAAAACTCACTTAAATAATTATAAAAATATAAAAATTGATTATGTTATTGATATAAAGGAGAATAAATAATGCAAAAAGAAAAAATTAAAATTAGAAATTATGAATTTGAATTAAATTCTTATGTAGTAGATTCCTTATTAGATGTTATAAGAGAACTGATAAAAACAAATAAGGAAGTAAAATAATGCAAAAACAAAAGCAAGAAAAAGTATTATTAAAATGTATTGTTAAAGATTGTAATAGTAAAGTATTAGTTACTTTAAAAACTGTAAATATAGAAGATAGTGTAGTTCAATTTTTTAATATGTGTTATTTTCATAAAAAACAATTTAAAAATAAAGTAAAAGAAATAAAAAATAAGGAGTAAATAATGAATTTATGAGATTTTTTAAAATATAGTGATAAATATAATGTTTTTAAAATATTTACTGAAGATAAAGAAATATATTTTTCATGAAATGGTGGAAGTAGTGAATTAGATGATGACCGTACTTTATTAGGTTATGAATTAGCAGATTGAAAAGTTTTATCATATAAACAATATCCAAATGAAATTAGAGTATTTATTAAATTAGATAATCAAGAAATGTGTTCATATAATCATTTTCCAAAAACAAAAGAAGAAAGATTAAATTATAAATAAGGAGTAAATAATGGTTTGATGAGAAATATTAACTATAGTATCAGTATCAGTAATATTATTTTTAATGATTATTTCAGTACTAACAGATGTTATAACTAAAATTATTAATTATTGATAATATAACTAAATTATCTATATTAAATATAGAAAATATGATATAATTAATAAAGAGAAGTTAACCCGTTTCTAATTATTTATAACTTCTCTTTTTTATATTTTAATTTATAATATTAAATATAAATAAATTATTATGAAATGGGTTATATATTATGCAATGATGGGAAATTTTATTGACATTATTAGGTATTTTAGTTGGTGCTGGTGGAGTATCAGCAATATTTATTGCATGATTAAATAATAGACATAATAAATCAGAAAATGAAAAAAATAGAGAACATAACAGTATAGAAAATGAAAAAGATAGACAAAATAAATTAAAAATTGAAGAAGAAAAAACTAAAAGACTTATTTTACAAATTCAAAATGAAAAAGATAAAGAAAGAGAAAATTTTAAAAAAGAAAATTCAAATAATCCTACTTTAATTTTAGAATTGTACAGAAAAGGAAGAAAAGGAAAACAATAGTTTATTTTATAAATTACTATATAATAAAACATGAGTTAAAATAATAAAAAAAGGAATTTTAAAAAATGAATACATTTATTGAAAAAGAAAAAATAAAAGTTTTAAATGAATTTTTAAATCTTTCTTTAATTAAAATTGCTAGAAAATATTTAAAATTATTAAAAAATAATCGTAAAATAAATACTAATGAAATTATTTTAGATGTTTTAGATATTTCTGTTTATTTATCAGAAAAAGATATAAACATAAATGATAAAAATTTTTTAAAAAAATTTAAAAATCCTAGTAAAAAAGAACAAAATAAAATTATAAAAGCATTAAAAAATCCAAATAATGATAAAATTTACAAAGATTTGGCTATAGAATTAGGAATAATTTTTTTAGTTATAAAAGATAAAGTAATACAAGATAAATTATTTAATTGTTTGTTTAAATTATATATTGAAAACAATGAGAATATAAATATATTTTTTAAAGTCAAAAAAGAAGATAATTTTTATAATGAATTTAAATCTGATTTTATAAATAATATAAATAATAATAAATTTATTTTTTGTTTACCATCATAAAAAAAGTTACCTAAATGGTAACTTTTTAATTAGGTGCCAACCTAATCATATACCGATATACTTACCATTTAGGTAAGTATATTCACATTATACATTATTTAAGATTGTGGGGAAATATTACTTTGATTATTTTTTAATTCTGATTTTTCTTTTACTTTTTTTCTTTGTTCATAATCATATAATATTTTTCTTCCTTTTTTAATTCCCAAATCTGTTAATAATTCATTATATTTTTTTTGCATTATAATAATTCCAATTTGGATGGGGCCACTTAGCCCTTTTTACTAGACCATTAATTTAAAAAATCTGAATGTATTCTAAAAACAATTGTGTTATATAATGAACACTAATTTTGACCTGAAAGGATTTTTATTAATGGATAAAATTAAACAAATAGCATTAATAATTAACAAATTAAATATCAAAGAAAAAATTAAAATTATCGATGATTGCAAAAATCAATATTCAATTAGAAACTTATGTCAATATCTTCAATTAAACAGATCAACATATTACTTTTTAAAAAATAAACAAAAACTTATTAAAAAAGAAAAAAATCATATTATTAATTGCAATCATAAATATCAAGAATTATGCCAACTTTTAATCGAATTTCATTCTACAAGAAAAGGTAGAATTTATGGATATTTAAGAATTTTTTCAGCTTTTAAAGAGTGATTAAAACAAGAGAAAAATATCATTTTAAATATAGAATTATCAACAAAACAAATGCGAAAAATTATGAAAAAACACAATATTCAAGGATTAAAACAAACTAAAAATAACTATCCTAAAAACAAAAAAAATCCAAATAAGTGAATACCTACAATGGATAAAGTAAACAAAGATTACAAAAGTACAACCGCTTCAAATCAAATTTGATCAATGGATACTAAACAAATAAACACCAAAGAAGGTTGACTATATCTTTTTGTAATTATTGATTTTTATTCAAATAATGTTGTTAGTTATAATACATTTTCAAATAAATCATATCAAGATTTAATTCTTCCTGCACTTGAAAAAATAAACAACCAATTTTCTTGAAATCAAATAAAAAACGTTATTTTACATTCAGATAACGCCAACGAATTTTATTGTCAAGAAATTACAAAATGAGCAAAAAACAAACAAATAATTTTAAGCAAAAAACAACCATATGATATTGGCGGTAATGTCATATCTGAAAATTGATTTTCACATTTATCTCAAGAATGATTGCCTAAAGACTCAAATCAATATTTAACAATCAATGAAGCTATTAATGATGTAAATCAATATGTTATGTTTTATAATTATGAAAGAATACATTCTAAATTTTTAAAACCACCAATATTACAAATAAAAATTTAGAAATATCTATCAAAATATGGTCCAGTAATTAGGGCTAACCACCCTAATTTTAAATCGAATAATAACTTAGAAAGAAATAATGCAAATAAATCACAAGAATTAATAAATATAAATAATGAAGAAGAAATATTAATTATGGATAATATTGAATTACAATCTGTATGTGATGAAAATGTAGAAAATCTAAATAATGAAGTTGATAAGTGAAAACAAATAAACGCAATAGATTTATCAGATTATCACTCAAAATTAGCAAGTGCAAATATTTCTGGATACTCCATATAATCGAAAAAATATTTAAACAATACTATATTATTAAAATAAACAATAATTTTCAATAATTATTGTTTATTTTTCATATTACTTGTACTTAAAAATAGATATTATTAATTATGTTTGTATTTATTTTAAAATAATAATTTGATTATTTTATATATTTAAAATTCGGATATAAGTTAACTATATAGTTTTTAAATAAAATGCATTATAATTATTTTATAGGATGGGTGAAAGATATGGATAAATCATTAGATAAACAATTTTTAACTACAAGTAATCTTATTGGTCAAAAAGAGTTAAAGAAATTAAAGGAAACTCCTTTACCTTCATTATTAGATTTAAATTTAACAAGAGTTTACTTTACTAGTCTTGGTGATGGTTTTTCGCGAATATTTATTTTAACTATTCAAATTTTTTGAATTGGCTTGATTTTTTTTAATGGCATTGGTTTTGGTCAATTGGTTGCTAATCTTCCTGGTATACCATCAGCACCAGTTTTTCAAAGTGCAATATTAAAAGTAGTAGCAATGTTAGTTACTGTTTTATTTGCTTTTATAATTTTAATTATGGTTTTACCCGTTTTTTTATCTAAAACTATTAGAGGTATTGGTTTAAGTTGTTTATTTTTTTTAATATTTGGTTCTATTGTTAATTTAATAATTATTGGTATTAGTTTTTTTATGTTTTCTTATAGTGACAGTCCTTATCGAATCACAGTATTGATTTTCGCGGTTATAGCACTCTTATTATGATGAATTGCTATTTTGCATTGATGATTAAATACTATTGAAAATAAAAAATATTTAATTAAAAGTATTATTAAAATGTATGAATTAAGTTTTAGATAATGGAAATTTAGGTGAATAATATATGGCTAAAAAGAAAGATAATGATGATTGAAGAAAACTAAATAATATTACTAAATACGTTACTGGTAAAGTAGAACCAGTAAAAGTAAAAAAAACTTTTCTGACAATAACTATTTCTTTAATTATGATAATTGGTTTAGCAATTAGCACTTTTTTTATTGCTCTTGCTATGCAGAGTGCTTTTAATATTGGTGATTTTAAACAAAATATTCCAGAAGAATCAATTATTGTTGATATGAATGATGTTCCAATTGATAGTAGTAATAAAAATTTACGTTTGCCATTTTTTGAAGAAGAATCAAAAAAACAAGTTTTTGATTTATTAATAAAAGAATCTTGATGAGATAGTTTTTTTCCAACTAATATTACTAATTATGATTTCACTTTTTATAAACCCAATAGTAATGATGAATTAGATAAGAGTTTAATTCAAACTGATGGTGTTACTAAATTTGATTTAAAATTAAAGTTACAATCTTCATTTATTGAATTTAAAATACCAGTAATTGCATTAATTAAAAATACTGCTAAATTTTATGAAAAATTTATGATGTTTAATCAATTTGAAGGAAAATTTAGTAAACATGTTTCGGGAAAATTTCCAAATGGTAGTGATTATTTGCAAGAGCAATGAACACATGGTTATTTACCAACTAATTTTTATTATGCGGATAAAATTGATAATACTATTATTTATAAAACAATCGAAGATGAAATTAATAAATTTATTAATGATTATAAAGAAGAATTTGCTAGTGATACTCATCTTTATCCAATAATATCAACAATTCCTTTAGCAGATATTGATTTTAATGATGTAGCTACTATTAAACCATATTTCGAATTAGTTCATAATCCCGAATTAAATTATGTTGGTAATGCTGTGAATAGTTCCAAAGAATATGTTAATCTTTATTCATATTCTTCAAATTTTCCATTAAAACCTTTTTATATAACATATGTTTCTAATCCAAATGTTGTTTATGATTTCATTGATTTAAAACCAACAAGTATTGAAAAGGTTATTGATTATCTTAAAGTTAATACTATTGATTTTGTTCCTTTTAGTATGGTACAAGAAGCAGTAGATAGTGATGAATCATTAATAAAATATAGTCCTCCACATGTATTATTGACTAGTGATAATAGTGGTAATCATTTTAAATATAAGGAATTGAGTTATTATTTTGGCTTTTCAAATTCAATAAATAATAGTATTGAAAATATTAATGTTAATGATTATATTAATATTGGTAATTTAGAAACTTTTTTAGAAAATAAATATTGACAAGAAATGTATCAATTTGCAAAAAATAATTCTACTTTTTTCTTATTAGATTATCCTGATTCGAGGGTTGATCCAAATATTAATTGAAATCTTGTTATTAAATCACTTGCTACTTTTAAAGGATATTTTGTTAAAGCTTTAAAGGTGCAAATTAATGAGTTAAGTGCTTTTACTTTTTTAGATATTGATGGTAATAACTTATCATTAAAGGCAACTGATATTATTAAGACTAATGATATTAAAAAAATTAGATTTCATATTGGAAAAGATTTGATAAGCAGTGACTATGTTCCCAAGCCCCATAGTTTTAATTTTACTTTTAAAGTAAAGTGAATTTAAATACTTAAAAATAAGTATTGATTTTATGAAAATGGGTTAAATTTTGATAACTATAATTTAATATTCATACTAATTATAGCTAACTAAAGTAATGTTTACTCATATCTTGAAAAACAAAATCAATCGCGTTTTTAATATTTGGTCAATAATTTGGTAATATTTTTCTTATATTATGTTTTATAGCAAATCAAAAATGTTCAATTGGATTTAAATTAGGAGAATATGGTGGAAGAAATAATAGTTTGCATCCAGCATTTTCAATTAATTGTTTTGTTGCTTTAGATTTATGAAACGTCGCATTATCTAAAACTATAATTTGTCCACACTTTAATACTGGAATTAGTATATTTTTAACATATGATTCAAAAATTTTACTATTGCAATGTCCTTCAAATGCTCATAGAGCTTTTAATTTACCTTTATTTAGTGCACCAATTATACTCATTCTCTTTATTTTATATGCAGGTTTATTATCAAATAATCTTTTACCTTTTTCAGACCAACCATATTTATAAAATTCATTATCATCAATTCCAGATTCATCAATATATACCAAATCTTCATTCATTATTTTCGCTATTTCTTTTAAAAAATCTTCTTGTTTATTTTTATCTCTTTGTTCATATAGAAAAGTTTTTTTTATATGTATAATTTAGTTTTTTGAAATAGTTATAAACTGTTTCTTTTGTCATATCACCAAATTTTTCAATTACTTTTTGAACTGTAACATCTTTATTTTCTGCTAAATAATTTTTTAATTCATCTAAATCCTTTATTTTGTGGCTATGTCCTTTTTGATAATTCAAAATTGGTTTTATATTTCCGGTTTTTTGCTTTCTTTTTCTTCATAAAAATAAAGTCTTTCTAGTGATATTGAACACTTTACAAATTTCTTTAATTTTCATGTTTTTACTTTCATAAACTTCTATTACTTTTCTTCGTAAGTCCTCACTGTATGGTTTTGGCATAATTTAATCTTCCTAATCTATTTTAATTATTGCTGAATTATACTTGTAAGTGCAAGAATTGTTTAAATTACATATTATTATTTTACATTATTTATGAGTAAACATTACTTTCGTTAGCTATATATAAAATAGTTTTAATTATATAGGTTATTAATTGTAAAATTAATATAAATTTGTTATTATTCTTGTGTATAAAAAATATAAATAATATAGTAGTTTTTAACCCATTGTTTGTTGAGATAAAAGCAAATGGGTTTTTATTTTGAAAGGAAAATTATAAATGATATTGCAAAAATATAAAAAATTAAAATTAGTAACCTTATTTTTATTTATTTTAACTATTTTAATTATGGTAATTGGTTTAATGTTAATTGGTTTTTCTAATTTTGATAAAAGTTTTTTTGAACATCTTAAATTATATAAAGAAAAAAGACTTATTATAGAAATAACAATAGAAATAACAAATGGATTTAGTTTATTAAATTATATGAGTGTAAATTATATTTTAAATCATTCTGCAGAAAATATATGTTCATCAGTAGTTCATAATTATGATGGTTATTATGATTGAGTTCAATTACAAATTGGAGTTATTTTTTGTATAATTTTAACTCCAATTTTTGGATTTTTTACTATTGCATTAACTTTTTTAATTATTGGTTTAAAAGTAAAAATAAAAAATAATAATTTTTGAGATGCAATCCAAAAATGTGAAATAATTAACAGTTATTATGTTCATTAGGTATTTTGTTTTTAAAATATATTAAGTATTATTTTTAGTGAATCAACAAAATGTTTTATTTTATATAATGATTTATAATGATTTATAATTTCTTATTTATTTAAAAAATATTTTTAATAATTATTTAATTTTGGATGGTCAAAGTTAAATAATTATTTTTTTGTTTTTAATTTTGCCATATTATATTTTAAAAAAATAAATTTAAATTTGATAATTTTGTAAAATTAAACACTTATAATTTTAATTTATATCAGATACTATTATTAAGTTTTAATACCTAAAATAAGTTATAATATAAATAAAAAATAAGGGGTGTTAGATATATGGAAGAAAAAAAAGATGACTTAAAAAATACTCCATTGTCAAATGTTGATAATAGTATTATCAAACCAAATAATGATAATCCATCATTTAAAGATATTGAAGAACAACGTTTTACTACTTATAATCCGTTATTAAGTGATAGTATTAAATTTAAAAGAATGTATTGAAGTTCAAAAATGGAAAATATTGCTCGTATTTTGTTACTTACAGTTTCTTGTTTTCATTTAATTTTTTCTTATTTTTTAGCTAACAATTTGGTTAATCAAATTTTGAGTAATAAAGGTAGTAACATGAACCCAACTTATATAATTTATATATTTTTAATTATAACTCTGGGATTTAATTTTATATTTTATTTACCAGTAGCGATTGGTCGCACTGCTAGTGCTATGTTTGGATGATCAATTGTTTATATTATTTTAGCAATTGCTTATTTTATAGTTTTAGAAGTATTTTGTACAATTTTGTTAGTGGTTAATGGATTAGTAAATGAAACTGTTTCTGCAGAAGTTCCAATATTTATGATTATTGTTTTACTAATAACTGTTTTATGATTAATTGCTGCTTGTTTATTAATTGTTAAAAGTGATGATGTAAGAAGAGAATTAAGTGTCGAATAAATAATAAGTAAAGGAGAATATAAATGAGTACAGATAGTTTACTTTCTAAGCGAATTGAACAATTAATTAAAGTAATTAGCGCTGATGTTTATGAAAAAGAAACTGTTTTTAAACTTGCTATTTTGGCGTTATTATCAGGAGAATCAATATTTTTATTAGGATTACCAGGAATTGCTAAATCATTAATTTCACGACGAATTAAATATGCGCTCCATGATGGGCGAAATTTTGAATATTTAATGAATCGTTTTTCTACTCCAGAAGAAATTTTTGGACCAATCTCAATCAAAGATTTATTAAAAGGTAACTATGTAAGAATTATTGATCAATATTTGCCTGCTGTTGATATTGCTTTTTTGGATGAAATTTGAAAAGCAGGCCCTTCAATTCAAAATACATTACTAACTATTATTAATGAAAAAATCTTTCGTAATGGTGGTGTTGATATCAAAGTACCATTAAAACTATTAATTTCAGCTTCTAATGAGTTACCAGAAAGTGGTAAAGGTTTAGAAGCTTTATTTGATCGTTTTATTATTAGAATGATAGTTTATGGTTTAACTAATGAAGAAAATTTTAATGATATGTTAGAAAGTATTACTAGTTTAGAAGTAAAAGTTCCACTTGAATTACAAATTAAAACTTCTGAATATGAAAAGTGATTAAAAGAATTGGAAACTACTGTTACTTTAAGCAAAGAAACATTAAATTTTATTTCTCGTTTTCGTAAAATTTTAACAGAAGCAACTAATGGTAAAGCTTACATTTCCGATCGAAGATGAAAAAAAATTGCTAAATTAATAAAAGCTTCAGCTTATTATAATGGTAGAACAACTACTGATAAGCCTGATTTATTGATTATTCCTTACTGTATTTGAGATAATGAAGATCAAGAAAAAGAGTATACAAAACTTTTCAATGAAGCATATTGTGAAGATTTAACTTACACATTGAAACAAAATCAGATTGAACTGGAAAGTGAGTTGGAAACATTAAGTAATAATGCCGAAAACATTAAAGATAGTCAAAATCAACCATCTATTTACTCCAATCCATTTTCTGAACAAATTAAAGGCATATATTATCGTTTATTATGACATAGTGATGAGTTTCCAATTTGTTTTATTAGTAGAAAGGATTTTCAGTTATTATTACGACGTAATAAAAAGAGTCATAATATTCAATTATTTTATGGTAAAAGTTTAAGTAAAATGGAAGGTAATCAGAAGTTTGAGTTACAATTAAAGAATTCTAGTGAATTAATAAATATTACAAATAATTCTATAATTCAAGTTGAATTAACTAATACTGATAGTAAATCACAATTTGGAAATATTAATAGTCAAATTAAAGATTTAAAGCAACAAATTAATGAATTAAAAGTACATTTTGAACAAGAATATCATCGTTTAAGTAAAACCGATTCTATATTTTTTGATGAACAATTTAAATCACTATTAGAAATGGCATTTTTTGATAAAATTTCGCAAATACCAAAAGCAGAAACTGAAACGACTCTTTCATCAGAATCACTAACTGAAGATTCACCAATAACTATTCCAAATGTTAATGATACTAATAATAATTCTGATATTAATTAAGATAGGTGATTATTATGGAACAATTAATTGAATCCCATGTTTCACAAATTTTAGAAACTAAATTGAAAAAAATGTCTTTATCAGAAACAAATTTAAGTAGTTTTACTTGATTTAAAAAAAATTTTGCTTGATTAGCTCCAGAATTTGATCAACAAATTAGTCATTTTTATTTAAATGAAGTTTTAGAAAAAAGTAAAAATATTGTTATTAGTCCCATCATTAAAAGAGAATTACGATTATATTTCTGAGTTATGATTAATGGTATTGATAGATTAAAAAATAATTGACAAGAAATTTACACTAGGGCAAAAATTCTTGATTCACCAATGATTAATTATTTTTATTATTTTCAAGAAAAATTTAAGGATCGTAAACTTAATAGTAAATTAACTTTTGATAATTTTATAAGACATTGAGAAAGTTTAATTGTTCAAAGAATTGTAAATTATAAATTATTTGAAACTATGCAAATGCGTCAAAAATATTTAACAATGTGAAGTAATAATATTAAAATTATTAATGAAGTAAGACATATTGTTGGTTTTGCTTGAAATTTTTTTGGACGATTTTGAGAAGGAGATTTAAATGATTTTAAAAAAATTAATTTAAATACTATTATACAATATGGTGAAATTTTAAATAAGAATCCAGCTATTATTGAAATTGCTAGACTACTTGGTCGTTGAAAAGGAATTTCGGGTTTAACAGAAAAGCAGGTTCATCAAAAAGTACAAATTGAATATCAATTAAAGCCATTAGGAAAATGGCCTGAAGAAATAGTAGGAATTACCGAGGGTAAAGATTTAGAACATTTATTACCATTAGAATTAGTTAATCTTGCTATTCCAGAGTTAAATGCTATTTTTTATAAAAAATTTGTTGAAGAAAAGTTAGCAATTACAGAGTTTGAATCAATGGATTTAGTTGCCACTGAACATCTTGTTGAAGAAGTTGTAGAAGTACCAATTCCCGAAAGTGAAGGCCCTTTTATCTTATGCATTGATACATCTAAATCGATGAGTCATAGTCCAGAAATTATTGCAAAATCAATTGCGCTTGCTATTAGTAAAATTGCTTTACAAGAAAAAAGACCATGCTATATGATCAATTTTTCTGGTAAATTTGAAACTTATGATTTATCTAATTTAGTTTCATCAATTCCCAATCTAATTCATTTTTTAGGTCATAGTTTTAAAGGACATACTAATATTAATCCAGCTATTAGTCATGCTTTAACAATTATGCAATCTAAAACATATCATAATGCAGACTTATTGGTAGTTTCTGATTTTTTATCTGCTAATATTACTAAAAATAATATTAATTTAATGTTGCAACTAAAAGCAAAAGCTAATCGCTTTCATGCTATTAATATTGCTTCTTCAACATTGTCTAATAATTTTAAAAAATATTTTACTAATTATTGACATTATGATCCTCGCGATCCATTTGCTGCGCGAAAAATTGCGTTAAATTTAGCTAAAACTAAAAATAAATCTTAATCTTAATTTTGATAGTTATTTTTTTGCTTTAATAATGATAAAATATTATTAGAGTGAAAAAGTAAACTGATAATGAGAGATGGATAATATGAAAAAAAATAATTTAATTTTAAGCAAAATATTAGTTATTATTAGTGTTTTAACAGTAACAATTAGTTTATCAATTTTTCCATTATTTAATTGAGGTGTTCCATTAAAAAACAATATTGCTATTATTATTACTTTAATCGTTAATAAAGAACCAATTACTAGTAGTTTTTATAAACAATTAATGACTAGTGATAGTATAGTTTCTTTATATACTTTTGGAACATTATTGATTTTTAATTTAACTTATTTAATACCATTAATTTTTATTAAAAAACCTTTTTCAAGATCAGTTTTTGCTATACACATGTTATTAATAACCTTAGTATTGATACTTTTTGTATTAGTACTTTTTAATTACTTTAATATTAGAAATTTTCAAACTATTCCTTTTAAAGATTTATGAACAATTCCTTGAGCAGGTATTGGTTTAAGTTTACTTACTATTTTTTGATATGGCTTAAAAAATTTATGAGTTAATCCTCCACAGTTATCAAAAAAAAGTAATGATTATAGTAAAAACAAACAAGAAGAAATTAAAAGTGATGATTTACCATCATATGAAGATTTACAATTACAATTAAAAATGTTAAAAAAACAATTAAAAGAAGTTAGAAATATTAAAGGTAAGAAATAATAAAAGTTATTTTAGATTTTTAATTAGATCATTAGCAAACTTTGTTTTTTGATATTTGTTGTTGGTTGATTACTATAGTTAGGTGAATTTATTTGATTTTTACTTGAGTTTAAAATTCATGATTGCAAATATTCTTTCACTTCTAGATTCACTTTATTTATTGATTCTCAAAAATTATCTATACATTCAATTTTGGCACCATTTTCTATTAGAAACTTAACTCCCTCTATATTATTATTATTATTATTATCAGCAATTAGAATTAAGGCAGTTTTACCAGTTTGATTTGTATGATTAATATCAGCGTTATTTTCTACTAAAAATTTAATAACATCTAAGTGATTATTTTGAGCAGCTCGTGTTAAAGCACTTTCTTTATTATAATTAATTATATGGTTAACATCGGCATCATTTTCAACTAAAAATTTAATTATATTTAAATATCCTTTTTTGGCGGCTTTTGTTAAAGCACTATTACCACTACCAATTTTTATATTTTTTTGAAAATAATTTTCTTTGATTCTATAAGTATAAGTAAAAATATCTGAATTTGTATAGTTGACATTAGCATTATTTAGTAATAAAAGTTTAATTTTTTTTAAATCATTTTCTTTTACTGCATTCATTAATTGTTTATTTTTTTCTCTTTCTCTTGCTTGTGGTGAACATCATTTCAAAAATTTAATTACATCTAAATGACCATTTTCAATAGCTCGATCTAAAGCAGTTTCACCACGTAAATTTATTTGATTAACATCGGCATCGTTTTCAACTAAAAATTTAACTATATTTAAATACCCTTTTTTGGCGGCTTTCATTAATGGAGTATTACCACTAGTATTTTTATCTGGATAAGAAGTCACTTTACCGGTAAGTTTTTTACAAATGGAATATTTAAAGTTTCTATAATTGACATCAGCGCCATTTTTTACTAATTTCATCGTTTTTTTAAAATTACCTTCTTCAATAGCAATCATTAATTTCTCATTTTTAGTCATATCTTTTAATGCTCCTTTTCTTTTAACAATTTAATAAAAATCCTAATATAGAAAATATCTATACTAGGAATAAACAATTATTAAATTAATAAAATTATAATTTATTTTTTTAATCTATCAATTAATATGCTTTTTTGTATTTTTAAGGTTTTGAATATTTAATTAAAAATAATTTAAAGAATGTAAGTAAATGATTATAAAATAAGTGTTTTGTATAGTTTGATTTAATTATTATTTTATAGTAGTGTATTATCAATAGTAATTATAATATTTGCAAAATTAGCCTTTTAATAGATTTATTTATTAATAAGGTTTTTTAATATTATAATTTATATTTTAAATTAACATTATTATGAGTAGAAATTTTAATGCCAAGATTAGAACATTTAGAAAAAGAAAGAATAAACAAATTTCTTATTTTACTAAAAAATAGTGATGAAATAAAAATTTTTTTTTAATGATTATAAAGAAGTCATATTAAATGGTGAATGTCAATATATGAATTTTTTTTATGATTTAGATGAATTTTTAAAAAATAAAGAAAAAATTAGAGAACAATTAAAAGCAGAAACAGTTCCTGATAATAAAAAAATAAAAAAAATAAATTCTTTTTTTTAAAAAAGGAAAATAATAAAAAAATGTTTTTAATAGAAAACTTAGAAAAGAAAGCAAATATGTTGGAAGAAATACATAATATTTTATTAGAACTACGTGATAATGCACCAAAACGGGAAATGGAACATATTATTTATTTAAAAATATTATTATTATTATATTTTAATGATACTACTATAGAAGGCAAAACGTTAGATTTTTCTGAATATGAACAATGAACAAAGATATTTATTAAATTTTCTAATATAAGAATGAATGAACTTGAAGGAATTGATTTAGAAAATATTAAAATAATAACTGATGCAGTACAAACTTTATTTTTAGATGTATTTCGTGATGAAACTTTTCAAAGAAAATATAATTTAAATATTGAAAAAGAAAAGTCTAAATTAGAAATAGAAGATGTAATATCTTTTAATCTTTTTAATGATGCACTTGAAATTATAAATACTAAAATATTTAAAACTTATAGCTAACTAAAGTAATGTTTACTCATATCTTGAAAAACAAAATCAATCGCGTTTTTAATATTTGGTCAATAATTTGGTAATATTTTTCTTATATTATGTTTTATAGCAAATCAAAAATGTTCAATTGGATTTAAATTAGGAGAATATGGTGGAAGAAATAATAGTTTGCATCCAGCATTTTCAATTAATTGTTTTGTTGCTTTAGATTTATGAAACGTCGCATTATCTAAAACTATAATTTGTCCACACTTTAATACTGGAATTAGTATATTTTTAACATATGATTCAAAAATTTTACTATTGCAATGTCCTTCAAATGCTCATAGAGCTTTTAATTTACCTTTATTTAGTGCACCAATTATACTCATTCTCTTTATTTTATATGCAGGTTTATTATCAAATAATCTTTTACCTTTTTCAGACCAACCATATTTATAAAATTCATTATCATCAATTCCAGATTCATCAATATATACCAAATCTTCATTCATTATTTTCGCTATTTCTTTTAAAAAATCTTCTTGTTTATTTTTATCTCTTTGTTCATATAGAAAAGTTTTTTTTATATGTATAATTTAGTTTTTTGAAATAGTTATAAACTGTTTCTTTTGTCATATCACCAAATTTTTCAATTACTTTTTGAACTGTAACATCTTTATTTTCTGCTAAATAATTTTTTAATTCATCTAAATCCTTTATTTTGTGGCTATGTCCTTTTTGATAATTCAAAATTGGTTTTATATTTCCGGTTTTTTGCTTTCTTTTTCTTCATAAAAATAAAGTCTTTCTAGTGATATTGAACACTTTACAAATTTCTTTAATTTTCATGTTTTTACTTTCATAAACTTCTATTACTTTTCTTCGTAAGTCCTCACTGTATGGTTTTGGCATAATTTAATCTTCCTAATCTATTTTAATTATTGCTGAATTATACTTGTAAGTGCAAGAATTGTTTAAATTACATATTATTATTTTACATTATTTATGAGTAAACATTACTTTCGTTAGCTATATATGGAACAATTACCTATTTTTACCAAAAAAATACCAAAATATATTAGAGAAATATCAATTATTAAAAAATACGATATACTAGTTGATTATAAATTATTTCTTCTTAAAAGAAATGAAATAAGAGAGACTATTGATATAGTCACAAAGATATCAAAAGAATTATTTGAAAGAAATGAACAATATAAAAATAAAATTAAAAAGAAAGAAAATCAAAACAATACTTTTTCTTTATTAAAAATGGAAGTTGAATTAGTAGCAATAGAAGAAATAATTAATACACTTAAATTAATTGAAGAATATAAACATTCTAAATTTATTTTTGCAATTCGTGGTATATGAAATCTTATTTTAATTTTATATTTAAAAGAAACAAATCATAATAAAGAAATAAAAATTGAAGAATTTCAAAAATGAATAGATAACTTTATTAAAGTATGTAAAAACCAGAGATTTTATATTACAGAACGTGAGAAATTTAAAAGTTTAAGTAATTTTATTGAAATTCTTCAAAATTTTAAAAAAAATATTGTTACAAATAAAGAATTTCAAGAAGAAGTGGCAATCACAGTTATTAGTGAAAAAGATTTTCCTGAAAATATAACTTTGATTAATAATACTTCTAGTGTAGTAACAAATTTAGAAAATAGACCATTTAATATGTAAAGTTTATTTTTTTATTTTAACAAAATATATTGTATAAAATAGAAATAAATTATTATTTTAATAATAATTTTCTCTTTACAAATGATTATAATAGGTGTATTATTGTTAGGAATTATATATTTATAAAATTAAGCCTGTTAATAAATTAAATTTATTAGTGTGGCTTTTTATTATTTTTATATAATTCATTAGCAAACAATATTAATTAAAAACAAATTAAATATGTTAAGGAGAGATTTAAGTGTCAGAGTTAGATTTCTTATTTAATGAAGAAAAAGTAGAACAATTTATTAAAGAAGCAAAAAAAGATGAACAAATGAAAAAATATAATAAATCTTTTAATGATTTAAATGAAATTTTAAAACAATATTATAATTGTTTAGATAGATATAATGCTTTTATAAATTCAAACAATAATAGACAATTAAATTTAAAAAATAAAATAAAAAAATGATTTTTGTCAAAAAATATTCAATTTTTAAAAACAAAAAGAAGTTTAGCAGAAAAAAAATTACGATTAGCTGAACATAATATTTATTGGAAAATATTATCCTTATATTTTGATGATAATTCTTTAAATGGTAAAAGATTATATTTTTATGAATATGAACAATGAAAAAAGATATTTATTGAATTTGCTAATATAAAAATGAATGAATTACAAGGATTTGATTTAGAAAATATTAAAATAATAACTAATACAGTACAAACTTTATTTTTAGATGTATTTCGTGATGAAACTTTTCAAAACAAACATGAATTGGAAGTTATAAAAGTAAAAAATTTAATGGAAAAATTTATTTATGAAACAATTAATAGTAAAGAAATATTAAGTTTTCAAGTAGCGTTTGCCAATCATAAATTAGTTAATGAACAATATAACAATCTAAAAGATAATCAAGAGTCAGTTCTAAAAGAAATTAATTTAAAAATAAAAGTTATTACAGATAAAATAGAAAAAAACAATATGAAGCTACAAAAAATAAAAAACATATGATTTTATAAAATTTGAAAATGTAGACAGTTAAAGAAAAGTAACAAAAATTGAGAAATTAAATTAGGTGAAAAGATTGCAGAAAAAGAATTTTTTTTAAAAAAATTTAAAAATCTTTATACTAAATCACTAGATCAGTCAACACTTAAAAAAGCAGAATTGGATTTATCTGCTAAACTATTAGCATTTTATTTAGAACAAAACAAATCTAAAAATTTAAAATTTTCTGAATATGAAGTGTGAAAAGTCGAATTTATTGCTACATGTGAAAAAGTAATTAAAAATCTTGAATTTAATAGTTTAAAAATAGAGTTAATTACTAATTTTGCAGTAACTTTATTTAAAGATGTTTTAAAAAATATTGAACTTCAAAAAAAATACGAAATTAAAGTTATTAATGATGATAATGATTTATCATCTCAATTAGATTCTGATACATGTCTTGTTTCTGAAAGTGGTATTAGTGAATGAAGTGATAGTTTTGGTGAAAGTATTAATATTGATATGAATATTAACTTTCATTCTCCTAAACAAACAGTTGTAGCATAAGTTATTAATAAAATAAATTATTAAAATTATAGATATTGAATTTTATAAAACATAAATAAATTATCGGATTAAATAGTGGGTTATAAGAGATATATTTGAACTAATGGAAAGAATGATAAAAATGGATATTAAACTTATAAACAAATGAGAAGTAATAATTAAATTGATAATATATTCACAGGCAATAAGAGAATATCAAGAGTATTTTAATATTTTACAAGAATTAGAAAAAGAACGTATAACTAGATTAGAAGATCTTGAAAATAAAAAACAAGAAATAATAGAAAAAATAAATAATAAACAATTGGTAATTCCAATTATTACTGCATTATTAAATTGTTGAAGAAGAAATAAAATTCAAGATTTTGATTTTTTGATTAAAAAATTGAAAGTTAAAACTCCTCATAATAATATGAGAAAAGTATGACGTAATGTTTGAAAAGAAATATTAACTTATTATTGTGATGGTGATTTAACTAAGACAATTAATTCCGAAGAGTTTAAAGAATGACAGGATAAATTTATCGAAAATTGTGAATCATTAATTGAAAAATGAAAAGGTAAAGAAAAATATAAATTGATATTAGATACTTGTAAAAAATTATGTGAGATTGTCAAAAGTTTAGTAAATGATGTATGTAGTGATCATGAATTTCAAAGAAGTGAATCATTAAATATTATTGGTAATAATATATTTTTACAAGCAAATATTGCTAAAGAAAATGGGTCTACTGATTTATCAAATAATAATTGAAAAGAAGAAATTAGAAGAGACTCAAATCACTTAATGCCAAAAACTGAAAAACCTTGTTGAAGAAGATATGTAATTAGAAGATAATTAGTAAAAAAATAAATATATATTTAAATAAATTAAAAAATAAGTTTTAACCCCTTGTTATTTTTTACTTTTATATGCTATTATTGTATAGGTAACGGCTCGGTAGCTCAGTTGGTAGAGCATTCGCCTGAAGAGCGAAGTGTCAGTGGTTCGAATCCGCTTCGAGCCACCATTATTTAAAATATAGGCAATTAAGCCTTTTTTTTAATTATTTTTCTTAGATTTAGGTTTAAGTTAAAATTTTAGGTATAATAGTGTCATTAGCAATTTTAAACAATTAATAATTCTAGAAAGAAGGGTATTAGTGTCTAAAATTTTAGTTTTAAATAATGCGAAAATAATTAGCATTAAGAAAATAATAAATAATGGTTTTTTAGTAATTAAAGATAATTTAATTTTCCAAATTAATGAAGGAAAGTATAATTATGAATTTCAAGATGCTCAGGTTATTGAATGTCATAATCAAACAATAATACCTGGTTTTATTGATTTACATGTACATGGAGGTTATGGCTATAGTTTAATGGATGGTACCATTGAATCAATTAATAATTTTGCAAAATTAGTTCCAAAAGAGGGAGTAACAAAGTTTTGTTATGCAACAGTTACTGCCAGTAAAAAAGAAATTGATAATATTCTTTCAGTATTTGCTAAGTATATGAAAACAGAAAATAAAGGTAACAAGGCACGAATTATTGGTGCATATTTAGAAGGACCTTTTATCTCAGAATTACAAAAAGGAGCACATACTCCGTCATTACTTCATGTTCCTGATCTTAATTTAGTAAAATCTTGAAATATAATTAGTAACAAAAATTTAAAATTTATTGTTTATGCTCCTGAGATAGATCCTAATTTAAATAATAAAAATTCAAATTTTATTTCTTCATTAATTAAAAATAATATTATTCCTAGTGTTGGTCATAGTAATGCTACTTTTAAAGAAATAACTAAAACTATTGAATATGGTTTAACGCATATTACCCATCTTTATAATGCAATGAGTCCCTATAATCATCGCGATCCTGGTGTTGTTTCAGCATCATTATATTATGATCAATTAGTTACTGAGTTAATTTGTGATGGAATTCATGTTGATATTGATATTTTAGCAATAACATATAAAATTAAAGGTGCCGATGGAATTTGTATGATTACTGATGCCATGAGTGCAAAGGGACAGCCTGATGGTAAGTATTTATTGGGACCATTACCTGTCATTAAAAGTAATAATAAGGTTACTGTTGAAGCAACCGGAAAATTGGCAGGCAGCATTGCAACAATGATTGCTGGTTTTAAAAATTTATTAAAAATTACTAATAATAATTGACAAGATTGCATCAAAATGGCCTCTTATAATAGTGCTAAACAAGTAGGAATTGCAAATAAAACGGGTGATATTGTTATTGGTAAATTAGCAGATATTATTGTATTAACTAAGAATAATGATATTTTTTTAACAATATGCGAAGGAAAAATTGCGTATCAACAAGAATAAGTAAGTAATGTAAGGGGTTTTTAAATTATGAAATTAATTATTTTAAAAGATAAAACTGAGGTTGCTCAATTATTAAGTAAAATTATTATTGATATTATTAAAGTTAAACCAAATGCTATTTTAGGATTAGCAACAGGAAGTAGTCCAATTGAAACATATAATTTATTAATAGCAGATGCAAAAAATAACAAAAGAGATTGATCAAAAGTTGTAACATTTAATTTAGATGAATATGTTGGTTTAACTCCAGATCATGTAAAAAGTTATCGTTATTTTATGAATCATCAATTATTTAATCATATTAAAAGTCTTAATTTAAAAAATACGTATGTTCCTAAAGGTATTGGTGATTTAGACCAAAATGTGGAAGAATATGAAAAATTATTAAAAGAAAAAGGACCAATTGATTTACAAATATTGGGTTTAGGTACTAATGGTCATATTGCTTTTAATGAACCAGGTACTCTTGCAAGTAGTAAAACACATGTTGTTAATTTAACTAAAGAAACAATTGAAGCTAATAAAAGATTTTTTTCTAAAGTTGAAGATGTACCAACCAAAGCTGTTACGATGGGCATTCATACTATTTTACAAGCTAAATTGATTGTTTTAATTGCTACAGGAACTAATAAAGCACAAGCTATTCGAGAGTTAGTTGAAGGTAAAGTTTCTCCAAATTATCCATGTACTTTTTTACAAAATCATGATGATGTTACAATTATTATTGATGAAGAAGCAGCAGCATTATTAAAACCAACTATATCAAAAAAAAATTAACTTAAAGGAGAAACAAATGGAACGTAAAAAGATTATTATTGGAAATTGAAAAATGTATAAAAATATAGAAGAAACTCAA
Organism: Spiroplasma endosymbiont of Dasysyrphus albostriatus; assembly: GCF_964019495.1. Taxonomy (NCBI): domain Bacteria; kingdom Bacillati; phylum Mycoplasmatota; class Mollicutes; order Entomoplasmatales; family Spiroplasmataceae; genus Spiroplasma; species Spiroplasma endosymbiont of Dasysyrphus albostriatus. Next base: position 684,448 of record NZ_OZ026447.1, read on the forward strand.
TTTTTTTTAAATGAATTTAATAAATTAATAAAAACTAAAAATATTAAATATGATTATGGAATAGCAGCTAGTTTTACTAATTTACCCTTATTAAAAATGAACAAAACTTCTACTTTAATTATTGCAGCTCAAAATTGTCATTATGAAACCGAAGGTGCATATACTGGTGAAATTTCAATTAAGATGCTAAAAGATATGATGGTTAGTCATGTTATTATTGGTCATTCTGAACGCAGAATGTATTTTAATGAAGTAGATGAAACAATAAATAAAAAAATACATTCACTATTTAATGCTAATATTATACCAATTTTATGTTGTGGTGAAACTTTAAACCAATATGAAAATAAAGAAACTAATGAAGTAATTAAAAATCAAATTAAGTTAGCATTAAAAAATATTAAAACAGAAAATATTGCTAAGTTAGTAATTGCCTATGAGCCAATATGAGCAATTGGTACTGGTAAAACAGCAACAGCTCAACAAGCCCAAACGGTTTGTAAAATGATTCGTGAATTTATTAGTGAATTATATAATAAAAATGTTGCAGAACAAGTACGTATTCAGTATGGTGGTTCAGTAAAACCCGATAATATTAAATTAATACTTTCTGAACCCGACATTGATGGTGCATTAGTTGGAGGTGCTTCATTAGTACCACAATCTTTTTTTGATTTACTAATTTAACTCTATTTAAATTACTAATAAAAATAAGGAGTTAACTAAACATGGAATTATCAAAGATACAAATTAAAAGTATGTGAACAAAACTAACAAAAAAAATTAAACATCGTGCCTTTCCGGCAACCACTTTTGTCAATGCTTTTAGGAATAAGTCAGAAATTTTAGCATTGTTTAGTAAAAATGGTGAAGACACTAATCAATTAGAACAAATTGGCTTTATTATTTGTACTAAAACTATTTTTGCTCCTAGTAGTGATAGTATTGTTAGTGACAAAGGTATTATTACTAATGAATATTTTACTGGTGAAGTAATTGATGTTAATAATACTCTTATTCCTAATACTTATATTCATTTAGTTAAGGTTAATAGTGGACCAATCGTTATTAACGATATTCCATTGTATTTAACTATCAATGAAAGTCATCATCAATCATTAGTTAATAATAAAATTGGTGCTAAATTATTTACAAATAGTTTGATGAAACAATTAAATTATAAAACTTCTAATTTTAGTTCTATTTCTATTACTGAACAAAATTTTATTGTTGCTCTTAATAATTTAAAGATAAATAGAAAACAAATATTGCAAAGTGAATTTATCATTAATTCTTTATTAGAACAAAAATTATCATTAGAACAGTTAATTTTATTGCAAAATAAAAAAGAATATAGTTATTTAAAAAAATTTAATGAAGTTGAATTACAAGAAATTATTAATTTGCAAAAAATAGCAGTTGTTGCTATTAAAACTAATAAAGATCAGCGAAAAATAACATTAATAGCAGGTAATAAACAACGAATTGAAAACTTTTTTATTAATGCTAAAAAACCAATCATTATTGCTATTAATGCTATTAATAAAAAAATTAGAGCAATTAATCAGCCCGAAAATATTCAACCAATAGCACCGATAACTAATATTACTAATTATCAAGATTTATGACAATTACAAAAAATTCATAAAGAACTATTGAAGTCATTTTCAAAATGGCGGATAGTATCTCAAGATATATTAGAAAATTTATCACAGACTTTTGCTTATGGTTATTATTCAGAAGTCATTGATAATTTGAAAATTACTCATTATTCTTTTAATAATGATTTATTAGATTATAATTTAATGGAAATTAAAGGACACAATTTATTAGCTAATAGTAGTAATACTATTTTATTTCTTTCTAATAATATTAGTGATAATCCTAGTATGGTTATTTTATTAAGTGAAGATTTAAAATCAATTTGTGATTTAAAAACAATAATTACTAAAATTACTAAAAAGCAATCTATTAAAATAGTCTTTAAAAAAGATATTGTTATTTTGAGTACTGTTCATTATGAATGTATTACTGATTTTATTACTAAAATGATTACTATTTTTAAATCTGATAATTTTAAACATCAGTTACAAGTTATTAAATAAAATATGAGGTGAAATTTATGAAAACAAAACAACCAATATTACTATGTATTTTAGATGGTTTTGGTATTGCAAAATCTAGTTCAACTAATGCTATTAGTTCTGCAACAAAACCTAATTTGGATTATTTATTAAAAACTTATCCGCATACTGAAGTTTCAGCTTCTGGCCTTGCAGTTGGTTTACCAGAAGGACAAATGGGCAACTCTGAAGTTGGACATTTACAAATTGGTGCCGGTAGAGTAATTTATCAGTCATTAACATTAATTAATAAGTCAATAAATGATAAAACATTTTTTAAAAATGAAACAATATTGTCAGCAATTAATCATGCCAAAAAGAATAATAGTAATGTTCATATTATTGGTTTACTAAGTGATGGTGGAGTACATGCTCATATTAATCATATTTTAGCATTATTAGAAATTGCTAAACAACAAAATTTTAAGAATGTTTATGTTCATGCTATTTTAGATGGTCGTGATACAAAAGCTGATATTTCTAAAATTTATATTGAACAGTTATTAAAAACTATGAAACAATTAGGCATTGGTATGCTTGCTACTATTTCAGGAAGATATTATGCTATGGATCGCGATAAACGTTGAGATCGTTTAAAAATAGCATATGATGTAATAGTTAATCATGAAGGTGCTTCATTTATTGATCCTATTGCTTATGTTAATGCAGAATATAGTGCTGGTCGTAATGATGAATTTATTATGCCTGCTTATAATTCTGAAATTAATAATGGTAATATTAGGAATAACGATAGCATTATTTTTGCTAATTTCCGTCCTGATCGTGCAATTCAATTAGCATCAGCATTAACAAATAATAAATATGATTTTAATATTAGTATGAAAATACCAACATTAAAAAATACTTTTTTTATTTCAATGATGGAATATGCTAAAAGTGTTAAACCACAAGGTGTTATTTTTCCACCTATATCAATGCTTGATGCTTTAGGGGAATGATTAAGTAAAAATCAATATCATCAATTACGAATTGCTGAAACTGAAAAATATGCACACGTAACTTATTTTTTTGATGGTGGTGTTGATGTTGAATATCCACTATCAACAAGAATTTTAATTCCTTCACCAAAAGTAGCAACTTATGACTTAAAACCAGAAATGAGTGCTCGCGAAATTACTACTCGTTTAGAAATTTCACTTTCTAAAAACATATATGATGTTATGGTTTTAAATTTTGCTAATCCTGATATGGTTGGTCATACTGGTGTTTTAAATGCTGCCATTGATGCAATTGATGTTATTGATGAATGTATTGGAAAATTGTATCAAGCAATGAAAAAAGTGAATGGTATTTTAATGATTACTGCTGATCACGGTAATGCTGAAATCATGATTGATAAAGAGGGTAATCCTAATAAAAAACATACATCGCAACCAGTACCATTTATTATTTGTAAAACAGGATTAAAATTAAAATCAGGTGGTTGCTTAGCAAATATTGCTCCAACGCTATTAGACGTTTTGGGTTTAGTTAAACCAACTGTTATGACCAGTGAGTCTTTAATTATTAAATAAAAATATATTGATTTTTCTTTTTATTGATAAGTGCTTGTTTTAAGAATATAAAAGTATTAAAATATAGGCATATGAATTAAATATAGTGTTTCCCCTTTTATTTTTTTAAATAAATATAAGGGGTTTATTATATTTAGTTCCTATATTATTTTAGAAATCTATACATTTATTAAAAATTATGGAGGTAAAGTATGCCATTATCAGAAACAGTAGAATATCAATATCGAGAACTTAATGACTTTCTACAAAAATCATTAAGTTCTAAAAAAGATGAATCATCACCCAATATAACTTTAAATAGTTTGGAAGTTAAGATTGATGATATAAAAACACAATTAGATAGTAGTTTAAAAGAATATATTATTGAACTTGTATATGTAGATGAAAAGGGACGTTTAGTAAAAAATACTAATGATGAAAATGTTAGTATTATTCAACAACCACCTTTAGCAATTAATAGTGATCAATTACAACAACTAGTAATAGTAAAAGAAAAATTAGATAGTTCTCTAGTACATTTATATCGAACTAAAAAAGAAAATGATAAGATTATTCTTGAATATTTAGGTAAAAAAGAATTACCGGCATTATTATTAAAAACTCAATCAGAATCCAATAATTTAAATAATGAAGAATATAAAGAAGAGTTAGATGATCTTAATGTTAATATTATAAAAAGATCTGAAGAGCCTATGAAATTATCATTTGCTGAAAATGGAACGTGTTATTTATTTATTGATAATAAAAATAAAACAATTGTTCCTGTAGATGTAAATGATGCTAAGGAATTTAAAAACTTTGTAGCCAAAAAATGTCCTCGTAATGGTAGTATAAATATTGAAGTTGATAAAAATGGAAAGATTTTGTTTGCATATATTATTGATAACCAGACTCATAAGAGGAAAGATATAAAAATTGATGAAAAATTAATTGATACTCTTGAAAGAGTAATTAGTACAGCCTCTTCTTTACATTCACAACATTTACAAAATAATTCTGTTGCACCTAAAAAAGAAGTACAAAGTAATAATTTTTTTCCTGCAAAGGAAATTAATGGTACTGAAGCACCATCAAAACCAGTAGAACAAAATGTTAAGTCAGTTTTATCTACACCAACACCATAAATGTAATAATTAAAGGAGAAAATATAAAAATGCCACTAATGGAAAATTTTAAATGATTTACAAACATTATGAGAAGTATATATCAATCAGAAATAAGTGATGTTGAAGATATTGCTATTGAAGTAGAGGATGACCTATATTCAAAAAAGAATACACTTAATATTTTGAAGAATTCTTCTTTCAATATTAATCCATTAAAAGTAAAAAAAATAGTTAGTTTAAATCAAGATGGAAAATTTGTTGTTGATAGTGGTTCATTAGTTAATACTATATTTATTAGTGATGAATCATTAATTCAAAATGATCAAAGTATATTTAAAAAAGACCAATTAGTTTTCGTTGAGGATGAAACTGACAATACTAAAATTAAAGTATATAAAATTTTATTTGATGAATCTGAAGGTGAAATAAGACCTGAATTAGGATTATTAGGAAGTATAAATTTATTAAAATTTAATGAAATTTTTATAAATTCTGGACTGTTTAAAGAAAATGATGTTTTAATTAATCAAAAGATTAAAAGTTTATTAGATACTCCACAGTTGCAAAATCCATTTGAACAACCAAACCCAGTTTGAGATGTGGAATACTATAAAATTAATGATTATTCTTCAAATAGTACAATGATCGAAGATTTTAAAAAACATTTAAATTTAGTGAATGTTGAAAAAGACTATTTTATTTATTGTCAAGGAAATGAAATTTTTATTAAAAATGTTACTGATCCAAATGATACTTTTATAATCTCAACAACTGCTCAAAGTATTACTGATAATGATATTTTTTATTTAAATAAAAAGATTAACGAAAATGGAGAAATTTTTTGAGAAACCTATAAAATAACAAAAAAACCTGTTCTAGGACGATTATATGATAATGTAAAATATCAAGCACATAAAGTTAAATTTTTAACCGACCAGCAATTTGATGATTTAAAAGCATTAAGTACTCCTCCAGAATTAGGATTTACTATAGAACCAACAAATAATATTGGATTAGCATCTGTTATTAAAGCAGAACAAGAAGAAATTGATTTAGATGCTATGCTTTTTTACTTATTGTACCAGAAGTATTACCAGAAGATTTACCTGAACCTTTACCGATTACAAATAATATCACTGAAACATTACAAAATAATAGCATAGAAGGTTTGTATAGTTTAGTAATAGAAGATGGTAAAATAAAAATATCAGATGCTAAATCAGATCCAGAAAATGTAATTTTTGAACAAGAACTTTCTCTGGATAATAAAAAAATATGAAATGATATAGAAGTTGCTAGTAAGTATCAAAAAGTATACTTTGCAAAAAACCCAAGTAATAATTTAGTAGAAAAATGAGTAGTTATTGCTGATCAAAATCAACTACAATGTATTGGAACACTTTCTTTATTAGAGTTAAGAAAAAGTTTTGCAAATAATAATTTATTTCCTAATGGATTAAAGGGTATTCACTGTGGAGAAAATGGATCACAAGTTAAAGTGGCAAGAGCTGCTGCTGAACAGGTAATATCACCAAAACCATCAGCTACAAAATTATCTCCAGTTATCGTTAAAAATGTTATTAATTTAAAATGAGATGATAGTAGAGAATTATGAGATTTAAACATAACAACTGATGAGCAAACATTGGATAAAAAATTAAAATTAGAAAAAGATGAAAATGATATTTTGAAAATTTAATAGATAAAAATAATAATGCAAATACTGTTATTTTATTTAATAAGTATGATGGAAAATTTTTAAGAGTATATTATTTTGATGAAAATAATAAAAAAGTAAATTGCTCTAATAAGTTAAGTGATGAAGATAAAGAACAACTTAGTATCATAAATCAGAAAGCAAAAGTAAGAGTATCAGAAACAAGAACAGTAAGACCAATACCTGATTTAAAATCAAACTTATTTTCAAAAAATATTAAAACTTTTAATTTTAATATTTTTAATGGAAAATGGTATGTTTTATGTAATGATGAACTTGGAATTCCATTAAAAGCAGAAGTGAAACTTAGTCCTGAACAAATTCGTGCATTATCATATTTAACTAAAAATGAAGTTGATTTTTCTTTAACTTTTGATAAAGATGATAATTTTAAAAGTATAAGTTATATCTTTTATAGAGATGAAGTAAAACAAAATGTAACTATTAACAGAAAAGATTTATCTAATGGTAATAATTTTAATCAAAAAACGATTGAAACTGATGAATTAATGAAAGCAATAATTACTGCTCTTAATAATCCTGAAAGTTTAATACCAGAGGATGATGGAGTAACTCCAAAACCATGAAATAGTGATACTGCTGCTAAAGTTAATGATACATCATCACCAAGTAGTACAACTCAACATTCACAACAACAACAAATGTAATTAAATCATCATTATTTTAGAAGCACAAATAAAAAATATTTGTGCTTTTTTGATTCTAAACAATATTTTTTTCTGTATAATAATTAGTGAAATATTAAAGAAAGAAGGAATTAACAAATATGTCTTGCATTATTGATATTAGAGCACTACAAGTAATAGACTCAAGAGGAAATCCAACTATTCAAGTTGAATGTTGAACTGAAGATGGTGGATACGGGATTGCTTTAGTGCCATCAGGTGCTTCAACAGGTACTAGAGAAGCTTTAGAACTACGAGACAAAGATACTAAAGTTTATGGTGGACTTGGTGTTATGAAAGCTATTAAAAATATTAATGAAAATATTGCCGAAGCCATTATTGGTTTGGAAGTTACTAATCAAAGATTAATTGATCAAACAATGATTAAGTTAGATGGAACAGAAAATAAAACAAAATTAGGTGCCAATGCTATTTTAGGGGTATCATTAGCAGTTGCTAAAGCTGCCGCTGATGAATTATATGTGCCCTTATATACATACTTAGGTGGTACTAATGCTTGTCAGTTGCCAGTCCCAATGTTAAATGTAATTAATGGTGGTGCTCATGCTGATAATAATATTGATTTTCAAGAATTTTTAATAATGCCAGTTGGTGCTAAAACATTTTCAAAGGCAATCCAAATGGCTGCTGAAACTTTTCATGCTTTAAAAAGTATTTTAAAAGGTAAGGGTTTAGTTACTGCAGTTGGTGATGAAGGTGGTTTTGCTCCTAATTTAAAATCAACTGAAGAAGCATTAGATTTAATTGTCGAAGCTATTAAAAAAGCGGGTTACACTCCAAATAAAGATATAAAAATTGCTATGGACTGTGCATCATCAGAGATTTATAAAAATGGTAAATATGTTTTTGGCAATAAAGATGGTAAAAGTAAAAATACTGAAAAATTATTAACTTCAGCGCAACTAGTAGATTATTTAGTTGATTTAACTAAAAAATATCCAATTATTTCAATTGAAGATGGTTTGGCTGAAGGTGATTGAGAAGGATTTAAATTATTATTAGAAAAATCAGAAGGTAAATTCCAAGTTGTTGGTGATGATTTATTCGTTACTAATCCAAAAATTATTAAAGAAGGAATTATTAAAAACGTTGCTAATTCAGTATTAATTAAACTAAATCAAATTGGAACATTAACTGAAACTATGGAGGCTATTGAAATGTGTCAAAAAGCTGGGTGAACAGCAGTAGTATCTCATCGTTCTGGGGAAACTGAAGATACAACGATTGCTGACTTAGCAGTAGCTTTTAATACTGGACAAATTAAAACAGGTTCAATGTCAAGAACTGATCGTGTTGCAAAATATAATCGTTTATTAACAATTGAAGCCGATTTAGCAGATCAAGCTAAATTTTTAGGTGACGATGTATTTTATAATATTAATTAATTAAAATCATATTTTATGGTTAAATTTACTGATATCCTTTTTAATTTTAAACAAATTATAATAATTATCACTAAAATAATGTAATTAGAAGAGAGGATGACTAAATATGCAAGAATTAAATAAAAGAAGAATTGGAATCTTAACTTCTGGTGGTGATTCACCAGGTATGAATAATGTTATTAATGCAGTATATAAGACTTTTCGTGGTATAAATCATGAAAATAGTAAAATTGCTACTGCTGATAAAAGACCATTTGAATTAGTTTTAATAAAAAATGGTTATAAAGGAATAATGACAAATGACATTCACGTTATTGATAACAATTGAGCAAATTTAATTGATCTAGGAACTGAGATGGGGGGAACAATCATTGGGTCTGCTCGTTTTAGAGAATTTGAGCAAGAAGAAACTCGTAAAAAATGTATTGAAATTTTAAAATCTAAAAAAATTGAAGGTTTAATTGCTATTGGTGGTGATGGCACATATAATGGTTTGCAAAAATTAAGTAATGAAGCAGCTATTCAATGTGTGGGTATTCCAGGTACTATTGATAATGATATTAGTTCAAGTGAGTTTACTATTGGTTTTGATACCGCTCTTAATACAATTGTTGAAAATCTTGATAAAATTCGTCAAACTGCTAATTCTCACGGAAGAATTATGATTGTTGAAGTAATGGGTCGTAATTGTGGTGATCTTGCTCTTCACAGTGCTGCTGCTGCAAATTGTGATTTAGTTGCAACTAAAGATTTAGGAATTGGAGAACAGTCATTGATTGATATTATTAAACAGTTGTACACTAAAAAACAACGTCGTTCATTAGTAATAGTAGTAACTGAACGTCAATATGATGTTAATAAAATAGCTAAAATCATTGAAAAGGATACTGATTGTGAAACAAGAGCAGTAATATTGGGTCAAATTCAACGTGGGGGAACACCAAGTGCATTTGATCGTTATTTAGCAACAATGATGGGTATTTTTGCTGCTGAAAGATTTGCAAATAGTAATAAATCTAGTATTTGTATTGGATTGCAAGATAATAAATTAGTAGCTATTGAAATTCAAGATGCATTAAACACACCTTCAATAAATAAAAATAACGTTGCTAATAAAATTTTACGTTTGTCAGGAGTTATTTTTAAAAAAAATACTTAATAAAAAGAGGTGAATAATTTGATATCAATTATAAAAAGAACTAAATGTGTAACTACTTTAGGACCTGCTTCAAATTCTGCTGATGTTATTAAACAACTAATAGAAAATGGCTCAATTTGTGGGCGTTTAAATTTTTCTCATGGTACTGATGATGAACATTTAGCAAGGGTTTTAATGATTAGAGAAGTATCTAAACAATTAAATGTACCAGTTGCTATTATGTTAGATACTAGAGGTCCGGAAGTTAGAACACATACCTTTACAAAAGGTAGTGTAGAAATCAAAAAAAATGAAATTATTACGATAATTGATAATAAAGAGATTATTGGTACTGCGGATAAGTTTTCTGTAAATTATGGTAATTTAGCAAAAGATATTAAAGTTAATGATAATTTACTAGTAGATGATGGTAAATTAACATTAAAGGTTACAGCGGTTAAAGACCATACTGTTATTTGTCAAGCTTTAAATACACATACTATTAAAGATCGTCGTGCTATTAATATTCCAAATGTTAAATTGTCTTTACCTTTTATTTCTGAAAAAGATAGAGCAGATTTAATTTTTGGTTGTCAGCAAAAAGTAGATTATGTTGCTGCATCATTTGTTTGTTCAGCAGCTGATATTAAAGAAATCCGCAAAGTTTTAGATGATAATGATGGTAAACATATTCAAATCATTGCTAAAATTGAATCACAATTAGCAGTTAATAATTTTGATGAAATTTTAAAAGAATCAGATGCTATTATGGTTGCTCGTGGTGATTTAGGAGTTGAAATTCCTTTTGAAAAAGTTCCTTTTTTAGAACGTGAATGAATTAAAAAATGTCGTACTGTTAACAAACCGATAATTGTTGCTACGCAAATGCTAGATTCAATGATAGATAACCCTCATCCAACACGTGCTGAAGTTACTGATGTTTGGGTTGCTATGGATTGGGGAGCAACATGTACAATGTTATCGGGTGAATCTGCTAATGGTAACTATCCTGTGTTATCAATTGCAACAATGAGTAAAATTCTTGTTGATGCTGAAAGTCATCAAGAACAGAGTAAAATTGCTACTGATTTATTGCATACAAAAGATCAATTGGTTGCTAAAACTATTAAAAAAATTATTGAAGAAAAACCACAATATTTAATTACTAATAGTCAAGATAGTAATTATATTAGAACTATTGCTAATGCTCATTTGCCAGTTTATATAATTCCTATTGTTAATAATGTTATTGATTATAATAAATTTGCAATAAACTTTGGAATTTATACTTTTTTAGCAACTGAAGGAATTCCAGTAGAATTAAGTAATTCTTCGCAATTAGTTAAAAGCATTAGTAGCACTTATATAATCCCTACTAAATCAAAAGTATTAGTAGTAGATATTAATAATAATACTAATCCTTTTACAACTTTTATTGTTAAATAACCTAGTACTACTGAGGTAAATTAGAAAAGGAATTAGGTAAAACATGAAAATTAATGTAATTAAATTAAATGGCAAAACGATGACTTATAATATTGAAAATCCAATTACTGGTTATCAATTATTAAAACAGGAAAATGAAAATATAGATTCTTCAATTATTGCTTTTACTCTGAATGGACAATTAAAAAATTTATATTGAGAAATTAAAGAAGATGCTGAAATCAAGTTTATTAAAAAAGATGATGCTTTAGGATGAACTATTTTAAATTATGGATGTGCTATGATTTTAGCTCATACTATTAAATTAATGTATCCACAAGCGTTAATTACGATTGCTAATACTAATGATAATGGTTTTTATTTAGATTTTGATTATGAAAAACGACTTTCTAATGATGAATTAATTAAAATTGAAGAGAAAATGCGTGAAATTTTAATAAAAAATATTGAAATTAAAAGAGTTTGTCAAACTAAAGAAGAATCTTTAAAAACTCATAAAGACAATCCTTTTGCTTTAGAATATATTAAATTAAATCATGTTAATGGATTAAAATGCTCTTATTTAGTTGATAATAAGACTTTAGTAGTAGCATCGGGTGTTGCTATTAATAATTCTTCATCAATAAAAGATTTTAAATTATTAAGTATTACTGGTGCATATTGATTAGGAAATGATAAAAATAAACAATTACAGCGCATTTCTGGAATTTGTGATTATTCAAAAGTAAAATTAGTAGATAAACTTAATGAACTTGAAGAACGAAAAAATCGTGATCATCGCAAACTAGGTAAAGAATTAAGTATTTTTACTTTTAATGATGATTGTGGTAAAGGATTACCTATATTTTTACCAAATGGTATGGTTATTAAAAAAGTTTTGCAGGAATATTTGAGAAAACAAGAATTTATGTGAGATTATCAAGAAGTAGCAACACCAGTTTTAGGTTCTGTTGAATTATATAAAAAAAGTGGTCATTGAGATCATTATCGTGAAAATATGTTTACTCCAATTAAAAAAGAAGAAGAACAATTGGTATTAAGACCAATGACTTGTCCTCATCACTGTATGATTTATAAAAGTGCTCTTCGTAGTTATAAAGATTTACCTTTGCGTTTAAGTGAGCATGCTTTATTATATCGTTATGAAGCAAGTGGGGCTTTAACTGGTTTAGAACGAGTAAGAAGTATGGAATTAACTGATTCTCATATTTTTGTTAGATTTGATCAAATGAAAACAGAGTTTAAACGTTGTTATCAGTTAATTGCTGAGGTTTTAAAAACTTTAAATATTAAAATTGATTATTTATCATTATCTTTACGAGATCCTGCTGATAAAGAAAAATATTTTAATGATGATAAAATGTGAAATCAAGCAGAAACAGCATTACGTGAAGTATTAGATGAATTACAATTAGAGTATAAACCAATGATTGGTGAGGCTGCTTTTTATGGACCAAAATTTGATGTTCAAATTAAAACAGCATTAGGTCATGAAATTACAATATCTACTATTCAATTCGATTTCTTATTACCGAAAAAGTTTAATTTAACTTATATTGATGAAAATAATAATGAAACAAATCCAGTTATTGTTCATCGAGGATTAATTGGTACATATGAACGTTTTATTGCCACATTATTAGAACAAAATAAAGGTGTTTTTCCACTATGATTAGCACCAAGGCAAATTGCAATTTTACCAATAAATGAAAAAGAAAAAACCTTAGAATATGCTAATAAATTATTGCAAACTTGTAAACAACATAATTTACGAACTGAAATTATTAGCAGTGGAACTATTGGCAAACGTATTGTTGAAACACAAACTCAAAAAATTCCTTATCAAATTATTATTGGTGATAAGGAAATAGAAAATAATAATTTAAGTTATCGTCAGTATGGTCAAAAAGAAAGTAAAATTGTTACCTTATCAGAATTTTTAAAATTATTAACAAAACAAGTTGAGAATAAAATATAACTATAAAAATTAAAAAACCATTTAAGGTTCTAATTCTTAAATGGTTTTTTAGTTAATTAAGCAATTTAAATTTTACTAAGTATATTAGTAAAATTTAAACCATTTTTTTATACGAAAAAAATATTTATATTTTTACTATTATTTTCATTGACATTGGGTTTTGTTTTCTGTAAGATACTTATTGTGCCCGAAAATAAATGGGTTACAAACTAGAAAAAACGATCTTTGAAAACTAAATAGAACAAGAATTAATCCGTCAATTTTTTATTAAAAATTAAATAAGTCAGACATCATCTTTTAACAAAAACAATTTTATTGAGAGTTTGATCCTGGCTCAGGATTAACGCTGGCGGCATGCCTAATACATGCAAGTCGAACGAAAGTAGCAATCTTTAGTGGCGAACGGGTGAGTAACACGTATCTAATCTACCATTTAGTGGGGAATAACTGTTGGAAACGACAGCTAATACCGCATATGTTATTTATTTGCAATGATAAATAATGAAAGGAGCATTTGCTTCGCTAATTGATGGGGATGCGGCGCATTAACTAGTTGGTAAGGTAATGGCTTACCAAGGTAACGATGCGTAGCCGATCTGAGAGGATGAACGGCCACATTGGGACTGAGACACGGCCCAAACTTCTACGGAAGGCAGCAGTAGGGAATTTTTCACAATGGGCGAAAGCCTGATGGAGCAATGCCGCGTGACTGATGAAGGTCTTCGGATTGTAAAGGTCTGTTGTAAGGGAAGAAGTGCTAGAATAGGAAATGATTTTAGTATCGACCATACCTTACCAGAAAGCCACGGCTAACTATGTGCCAGCAGCCGCGGTAATACATAGGTGGCAAGCGTTATCCGGATTTATTGGGCGTAAAGCGTGCGTAGACGGTTTTGCAAGTCTGAGGTTAAATTTAGGGGCTCAACCCCTAACCGCCTTGGAAACTACATTACTAGAGTATAGGAGAGGTTAGTGGAATTTCATGTGTAGCGGTGGAATGCGTAGATATATGAAGGAACACCAGTGGCGAAGGCGGCTAACTGGCCTATTACTGACGTTGTGGCACGAAAGCGTGGGGAGCAAATAGGATTAGATACCCTAGTAGTCCACGCCGTAAACGATGAGTACTAAGTGTTGCCATGAGGCAGTGCTGTAGCTAACGCATTAAGTACTCCGCCTGAGTAGTATGCTCGCAAGAGTGAAACTCAAAGGAATTGACGGGGACCCGCACAAGCGGTGGAGCATGTGGTTTAATTCGAAGCAACGCGAAGAACCTTACCAGGTCTTGACATACCTTGCGAAGCTATAGAGATATAGTAGAGGTTAACAAGGATACAGGTGGTGCATGGTTGTCGTCAGTTCGTGTCGTGAGATGTTTGGTTAAGTTCAGCAACGAACGCAACCCTTGTCCTTAGTTGCCAGCATTAAGTTGGGGACTCTAAGGAGACTGCTAGTGTAAGCTAGAGGAAGGTGGGGACGACGTCAAATCATCATGCCCCTTATGACCTGGGCTACACACGTGCTACAATGGCTGATACAAAGAGTCGCTAAACCGCGAGGTCAAGCAAATCTCAAAAAGTCAGTCTCAGTTCGGATTGAAGTCTGCAACTCGACTTCATGAAGTCGGAATCGCTAGTAATCGCGAATCAGCAATGTCGCGGTGAATACGTTCTCGGGTCTTGTACACACCGCCCGTCAAACCACGAGAGTTGGCAATGCCAGAAGTCGGTGTCCTAACCGTAAGGAGGGAGCTGCCAAAGGCAGGGTTGATGATTGGGGTTAAGTCGTAACAAGGTATCCCTACCGGAAGGTGGGGATGGATCACCTCCTTTCTATGGAGTTTGGTTTCTTATTAGAAACCAAGACAACAAGAAAAATTAGATGGATGATTTATTGGATTACTTCTTTTGTTCTGTTTAGTTTTCAGGGATTGTTTTCTCTGAGCAATTGTTCTTTAAAAACTGGATAATAGACATCTTTTAAAAAAAAATAAGATAATTTTTATCTTGCAATAAAATATTCTAAAAATAAATTATTAAGAGCGTATGGTGGATGCCTTGGAATTGGAAGACGATGAAGGACGCGATTACCTGCGATAAGCTTCGGGGAGCTGGAAATAAGCTTTGATCCGGAGATGTCCGAATGGGGAAACCCACTATCTTTAATCAGATAGTACTGTACAATGAATTCATAGTTGTGCAGAGTGATACCTAGAGAATTGAAACATCTTAGTACCTAGAGGAAAAGAAAGCGAATGCGATTCCCTTAGTAGCGGCGAGCGAAAAGGGAGCAGCCTAAACCAGTCGTCAGACTGGGGTTATAGGACTGTCTATTAGGTTCGACCTATGAAGAGTTACAAAATTTATATATAGCAGAAGTTGTTGGGAAGCAACGCCATAGATGGTGAAAGCCCAGTATGCGAAATGTATAAATCTCTTGACAGTATCCTGAGTACGGCGAGGCACGTGGAACCTTGTCGGAATTTGCGCAGACCACTGCGTAAGGCTAAATACTAACCAATTACCGATAGTGAACCAGTACCGTGAGGGAAAGGTGAAAAGTACCCCGAGAGGGGAGTGAAATAGTTTCTGAAACCATATGCTTACAACAAGTCGGAGCCCGTTAATGGGTGACGGCGTGCCTTTTGTAGAATGAGCCGGCGAGTTACGATTACATGCAAGGTTAAGTTGAAAAGACGGAGCCTAAGTGAAAGCGAGCCTGAATAGGGCGTTTAGTATGTGGTCGTAGACCCGAAACCAGGTGATCTAGCCATGAGCAGGTTGAAGTTAATGTAACAGTTAATGAAGGACCGAACCAACGTTCGTTGAAAAGACCGTGGATGACTTGTGGCTAGCGGTGAAATTCCAATCGAACCTGGAGATAGCTGGTTCTCCCCGATATAGTTTTAGGACTAGCGTCAGAATTAGTGCAATGGAGGTAAAGCTCTGAATGTATGATGGCCCCACCTCGGGGTACTGAATGCAATTAAACTGCGAATGCCATTGTTACATATCTGGCAGTCAGTCTATGGGTGATAAGGTCCATGGACGTGAGGGAAACAGCCCAGATCATCAGCTAAGGTCCCCAAATCAATGCTAAGTGGAAAACGATGTGGAATTGTTCAGACAGCTAGGAGGTTGGCTTAGAAGCAGCCATCCTTTAAAGAGTGCGTAACAGCTCACTAGTCGAATGATTCTGCGCGGAAAATGTACCGGGGCTAAGCATTGTACCGAAGCTATGGGTCTATATATATGTTTACATATATTGTGGGCGGTAGGGGAGCGTTCTAATCTGCGACGAAGTTAGACCGGAAGGACTAGTGGAGCGTTTAGAAGTGAGAATGCCGGCGTGAGTAACGATTGAAGGTGAGAATCCTTCATGCCGATTGACCAAGGTTTCCTGGGCTAGGTTCGTCCACCCAGGGTTAGTCAGGACCTAAGGCGAGGCCGAAAGGCGTAGTCGATGGATAACAGGTTGATATTCCTGTACCACCATGGTGACTGATGGAATGACGGAGAAGGCTAAAATGTCCCAGTGATTGGTAGTGCTGGGCTAAGTACAAAGAGGGTTGTGTAGGCAAATCCGCACAGCGTTAACCTTGAAGTACGATGGGGAGTGAACGGTTCGCTTAGTAACGAAGCATTTGATGCCATACTTCCAAGAAAAGTTTCTAAAGACATCACCATGGTGCCTGTACCGAGAACGGACACACGTGGTCAAGGAGAATATCCTAAGGCAAGCGAGATAACTATAGCTAAGGAACTCTGCAAAATAACCCCGTAAGTTAGCGAGAAGGGGAGCTCATAGCAATATGAGTCGCAGTGAAGAGGTCCGGGCGACTGTTTAGCAAAAACACAGCTCTCTGCTAAGTCGTAAGACGATGTATAGGGGGTGACGCCTGCCCAGTGCTGGAAGGTTAAAGAGATTTGTTAGCGTAAGCGAAGCTTTGAACTGAAGCCCCAGTGAACGGCGGCCGTAACTATAACGGTCCTAAGGTAGCGAAATTCCTTGTCAGGTAAGTTCTGACCCGCACGAAAGGCGTAACGATCCGGACGCTGTCTCGGCTATAGACTCGGTGAAATCTTAGTACCTGTGAAGATGCAGGTTACCCGCGATTAGACGGAAAGACCCCGTGGAGCTTTACTACAACTTGATATTGAATTTTGGTGTAGTTTGTACAGCATAGGTGGGAGACGTTGATATGCAGACGCTAGTAGGCATGGAGTCACCATTGGGATACCACCCTTGCTATATTGAAATTCTAACTTGAGACCATAATCTGGTCTAAGGACAGTGTCTGGTGGGTAGTTTGACTGGGGCGGTCGCCTCCTAAAAAGTAACGGAGGCGCCCAAAGGTACCCTCAATATGAATGGAAATCATATGTAGAGCGCAAAGGTAAAAGGGTGCTTGACTGTGAGACATACAAGTCGAGCAGGAACGAAAGTTGGGCTTAGTGATCCGGCGGTGCTGTGTGGAAAGGCCGTCGCTCAACGGATAAAAGTTACCCCGGGGATAACAGGCTAATCTCTCCCAATAGTTCATATAGACGGGGAGGTTTGGCACCTCGATGTCGGCTCATCGCATCCTGGAGGTGTAGTCGCTTCCAAGGGTTGGGCTGTTCGCCCATTAAAGCGGTACGCGAGCTGGGTTCAGAACGTCGTGAGACAGTTTGGTCCCTATCTGTCGTGGGCGCAAGAAATTTGAGGAAAGCTGTTCCTAGTACGAGAGGACCAGAATGGACCTACCTCTGGTGCACCAGTTGTCACGCCAGTGGCACAGCTGGGTAGCTATGTAGGGCATGAATAAGCGCTGAAAGCATCTAAGCGCGAAGTCAGTTCCAAGATGATATTTCTCATTCGAAAGAAGTAAGATCCCTTGAATACTACAAGGTTGATAGGTCAGGTGTGTAAGCATAGTGATATGTTCAGCTTACTGATACTAATAGATCGAGGATTTATTGAAGAATATATTCTCTATTGCAAATCAAAAGTAATCAAATTTAAAGATGTCTGTTTCTAGTTTTTAGGGAGCAATTGCTAAACTATTTGGTGTCCATGGCGGAGTGGTCACACCTGTTCCCATCTCGAACACAGCAGTTAAGCACTCCAGCGGCGAAAATACCAGCAATGGGAAAATAGCACGATGCCAAATTTTTTTTATTTATTTTAATGTAAAAATTAAAAAAATCTTAATTTTTACATTAAAATAAGTAAATAATTTTATTAATAAAAATAAAAGGGTGAAAAAACCCTTTTATTTTTAATTTATGATTGTTTTAATCCACTTATACGCTCTGCTATTGATAAATCATTTTTTATTCATCAATAAATAGTAATAATAAATCCAATTAATGATATATAAGTTATATATTGTAGTAAACTGCAAAGTCCATAGATTAGTTTTTCTTTACGATTTGATCCAACATTAATTCCGGTGACGATTTCACCAACGGATCTAATATTAAAAATTCATAAAATAGCATTAATAATAAATAAAAAATTATTAATTAAACTTTTAATTAAACGTTTTGTTTGCATATTATTCTCCTTTAAACTAAAAATATTAACAATAATAATTTTAACATTTTAGCGATAAAATATATTATTTTAAACATTACCTTTATTATTGATATTAAAATAATATTAAATTAAAAATAATCTTGATGCTTTATCATAAGAAATGTAACAAATATTAATATAAAGGAAATTGATATTAATTATTTTTTCATTGGTTTTTTATATATAAAAAAGAAGGAAAAACAATGATAAAATATTATTAATAATTTTTATTAATAAAAATTAAAAGGAAAATAGTATGCCAAAATTATTAAAAAACAGGTATAATTACCAGTCACTTCAAGATCTGGCTGTAACTATTAGAACCATATACCCTCTATTTAAAATTGATGAGTTTATCAATGACATTATAGATGAAACATGAGATAAGTTAGAATTGAAAGCCCGTATGAGGAAAATTGCTATTAATTTAGGAAGATATTTACCAACCAGTTATGAACAGGCACTTGCTATCATTGATAAGATCATTGATCTTTATCCTGTAGGATTTAATGATTTTTCACTAATGTATTTTCCAGATTTTGTTGAAATCTATGGACAAAATGAACATCATTGGGATTTGTCAATAACTGCATTAGAAAGGTATACTCAATTTTCATCTTCTGAATTTGCAGTGAGACAATTTATTATAAAACATGAAAAGCGTATGATGCAGCAAATGCTTGCTTGATCTAAGCATGATAATGAGCATGTGCGACGACTTGCTAGTGAAGGTTGTCGTCCCCAATTACCATGAGGACAAGTATTAACAAATTTCAAAAAAAATCCATATCCAATCCTTAAAATTTTAGAACAATTAAAAGCCGATCCCTCTTTTTATGTTCGTAAAAGTGTAGCAAATAATCTAAATGATATTTCTAAAACACATCCTGACTTGGTTACAAAAATTGCAAAGGAATGATATGGTAAAAACAATCAGACTGATTGGATTGTAAAGCACGGTTGTAGGACCCTTTTGAAAAAAGGCAATATGGAGGTAATGAAAATCTTTGGTTTTACCAATATTGATTGTGTAAATGTGATTGATTTTGCTTTAGGTGCTGAATTTGTTTCTATTGGAGAAAATATGACTTTTTCTTTTAAGATTGAGACAAAAAAAGCAATCAAGGTACGATTAGAATATGGTATTGATTATGTGAAAGCGAGTGGTAAACGGAATCGTAAAATATTCCAAATATCAGAGATATATTTAAAGGAAAATATGAAGAAATTTTACGGAAAAAAACATTATTTTGCAGATATAAGTACAAGGAAACATTACCCAGGAATTCATTCAATTACACTTATTGTGAATGGTACTGATTGAGATACATTAGATTTTAAGATATTGGCTATTAGATAGTGTAACTAATTATTTGATTAACCTAAATATCGATTTTATTAGATTACAAAATTGGAAAATTAAAAGATTTGTTTTTTATTTTAAAAGATTTAATATATATTGTATAGTGTAAAAAACTATTATTAGTATCAAAAAAGGGGTCTTTATGAAAAAAATAATAAAAACATTAAGTGTTTTAACACTTGCAACAACCACAGGAAATTTAACTAATTTATTAAACAGAATTGAGGAAAAATCTAATATTACAACTAATTATATGCAAAATAAAAAACGTTTAGAAAATAAACATAGTGCAATTAACTTAGCAGATATAATAGTAAATAATAATTTAGGACTTATTAATAGTGGTAAGGATTTAGCACCATCTAAAATGAGTTTACTAATAGGTATTATTGAAGCAAATCATGCAATTAAATCATTAACTATTAATGATTTTGATATTAAAAGACAAGATACTAGTATTGCTACAATTATTGGCAAAGGTGATTATATAGGAACAGTTAATTTGTATTATAGTATTACTAATTTTGTTTCTCAAAAATTAACAAATGGAAACATTTATGCTTTAGGTGTTGATTCACAAGGTAATATTTTTAGAGCACAAGAAGATAAGGTTTATAAGATTACTCCAACAGGATTAGAAATTTTAATGGCAGGATTAGAAGGATATTGGGCAGTTAGAGCCTTAGTAATTGATAATGAAGATAATGTTTATGTTGGTAGTGATAATGGCTTTGTTTATAAGAGCGATGGTGTACGTAGTTTTGAAAAAATTATAATACCAGGACCAAAAAACTGAATTTGAGCTTTAACATTTGATAAAAATACTGAAACCGTTTATGTTGGTAGTGATACTGGTGTATGCAAAATCAGTAAAAATGGAAGCATTAGTTTAATGCAAGGAACAAATGGTGATCATATTAGAAGTTTAGCAGTTGGTCCAGATGGTTCAATTTATGCTGGTGATGATGATCGTGGAATAATTTATAAAACTGATAAAATAAGTCAAACTTTTGGAATATTTCAACAAATACACGATGGACATCAAATTGATAGTTTAGTAGTTGACAAGGATAATACTGTTTTTGCTGGTTCTTGAAATGGTCGTCTTTATAAGATAAAGAATGGAATATATGAGGTAATCTTAGAAACAAATCCAAACCACGAGGTTAAACGTTTAGTCATTGATAGAGATAATAATTTATTTGTTGGTATTGACTCCAATAAAGTATATAAAAAAATAGAAGGTACAGATTTATGTTCTGAATTATCTGGAATAAAAAATACTGATGATCATATTTTTGCTTTAGCAGTTGGTCCAGATGATTCAATTTATGCTGCTGGATCGCAAGGAATCTTATATACAGCTAAAAATTTTAATAAAAGATAGGTTATATATAAGTAATTAGTATTAAAATTAATAAAAATAAAAGACTTGCTGGCTAATTATATAGTAAGTTTTTTTATTTTTATTTAAATTTATGTATTAACATATTAAAAAAATCTTGTAATTTATTAAAAATCTAATATAATAATACTTGACATAAAGAAAGTAGTTTTTACGCTCACCTGATAGCTAAGTTGTTATAGGTTCAATGCTTTAAATTTTTATTTTTAAAATAAAGTTTTGTAGTGGTGAGTGTGCGTTTTAGCACACTTTTATTTATGCAAATTAAAGGAGGTATGTATGGCTTTTAAAAATAATGATAATTTATGAAATAGTAATATTCCCTTTTATGAATTTTTATTAATTGGTAATAATGGTACTAATTATGGTTTAATGAAAAAAAATGATGCTTTAAAAAAAGCAGAAGATTTAGGATATGACCTATTATGTATATCACCAAATGCTAAACCACCTGTTTGTAAAATGTTTAAATTTGATACATATCGTTTTGAACAACAAAAAAAGGAAAAAGAAGTTAAAAAAGCACAAAAATTAACAATTGTTGAAGAAAAAGAAATTCGACTAAGTGTTGTTATTGATAACAATGACATTAAAACAAAGGCAAATAAGGCTCGTAAATTTCTAAGTAATGGTAACAAAGTAAAAGTTACATTAAAATATCGTGGTCGTGAATTACATAATCCTGAAGCAGGATTTGAAGTAATTACAAAATTTTATAAAGAATTAGAAGATATTTGTATTTATGATAAAAACTTTGATAAAAAAGAAAAAAATATACAAACTATTTATCTTTTTCCAAAAAAGAAAAATCAAGAAAATTAACAATAGGAGGTAAAATATGCCAAAAATGAAAACAAAAAAAGCTTTAAAAAAAAGAATTAAAGTAACAGGAAGTAGTAAATGAATGCGTAGTGGTGCTTTTGTTTCTCACTTAGCTCAAAATAAAACAACAAAACAAAAACGTCAATTACGTGGGTGAAGTGAAGTATCTGCTTCTGACTATAAGCGTTTAAAAGATTTAATTTAGGAAGGTGACAAAATAAATGGCTAGAGTTAAAGGCGGTTATACAACTAATCATCGCCGTAAAAAAATACTAAAAGCAGCAAAAGGATATTATGGAGCAAAACATAGTTTATATCGTACAGCAAATGAACAAGTAATGAACTCATTAGGATATGCTTATCGTGATCGTAAAAATTGTAAACGTGAGTTTCGCAAGTTATGAATTCAAAGAATTAATGCAGCTGTTCGTAATTATGATTTATCATATTCACGTTTTATTGATGGCTTAAATAAAGCTAATATTAATCTTAATCGTAAAATATTGTCTGAGTTATCAATTAATCAACCAGAAGAATTTGAAAAATTAGTTTTGGCATCAAAATCTGCTTTAGCAAAATAATTAATTGCAAAATTTTATATAAATTAAAAACACTTGAAATAAATTAAATTTATTATAAGTGTGGTAATGTTTAGTAATCTGTGTAACTTACAAAAATAACTATGTTTAATTAGTTCTAGTAAATATAATTAATTTTCTAGAAAGAGTGAGTTACAGATGGCTAAAAAGCAAAATATTAATAACAATGATCCAATATCACAAGCAGTAGATTTATTATTAGAAAATACTGAAGATTTAACAACAGTTTTTAAAGAGGGAGGATTATATAAAGAATTAACAAAAAGATTAGTAGAAAAAATGTTGAATTCTGAGATGCAAAATTATTTAGGATATGATAAGAATCAACATAGTAATAGTGACAATGCTCGTAATGGTATAAGTTCAAAAAAATTAATAACCCAACAAGGTAAAATTGAAATTGATGTACCAAGAGATCGTAATAGTAATTTTAATCCTGTAATAGTTGCAAAAAGACAAAGAAGATTTGATGGTTTTGATCAACAAGTTCTTTCTTTATATGCAAAAGGTATGACATTATCAGATATTAGAATGCAATTACAAGAGTTATATCATGGTGCTGATATTAGTGAAAGTGTTATTAGTCAAATTACTGATGATGTTATTGATGACGTCAAAGCATGGCAAAATCGACCATTAGATAGTGTTTATCCGATTGTTTATTTTGATTGTATAGTAGTTAAAGTACGACAAGATAAACGGATTATTAATAAATCAGTTTATATAGCTTTAGGAGTTGATTTAGAAGGTAAAAAAGATGTTTTAGGTTTATGAATTAGTGAAAATGAAGGTTCTAAATTTTGATTAGCCAATTTCACAGAAATGAAAAATCGTGGCTTAAATGATATTCTGATTGCTTGTAGTGATAATTTAACAGGCATGTCAGAAGCAATACAATCAGTTTATCCTAAAACCGAACATCAATTATGCATCGTTCATCAAATTAGAAATAGTTTGAAATATGTCTCATATAAGCATAGAAAATCTCTAGTTGCAGATTTAAAACCAATTTATACTGCATGTAGTGAAGAACAAGCAATGCAAGCTTTAGAATCATTTGAAAATAAATGAACTAAACAATATCCACAAATTGCTAAATCTTGATATAAAAATTGAGATAATTTAATGGTTTTTATTAGTTATCCTGCAGAAATAAAAAGGGTAATTTATACCACAAATGCTATTGAATCTGTTAATAGTCAATTACGAAAAGTCATCAGAAATAAAAAAGTTTTTCCTAACGATATGTCAGTTTTTAAAATATTTTATTTAGCAATTGACAATATAACAAAAAAATGAACAATGCCCATTCAAAATTGAAATACAGCAATTGCTCATTTTATGATAAAATTTGAAGACAGAATTAATCTGAATTAGTAACTTTGTAAAACAAAGAAACACAGATTATTAAAAAGCCTCATAAGTGTTTTTAATTTATATAATTATGATAAGTTTTAGAAATGTATTTAATATAAATTTCAAAGAATATTTTTTTATCACAAACTTTGTTTTATAATATATTTAATGGTAAAATTAAAAAATAAATTCGCTTCTTAGTATAAAAATAAGAAAGAAATTTAAAAAAAGAGGGGACCATTATGCAATTTGTTTTTCTTGGATTTTTTGATGGTAATCCACAAGCAGTTATTAATCCTTTATTTGGTATGTATTATTGAATTGGCTTATCTATATCATTATTCTTGATAATTAGTTTATTTATTTTTAAAAGGTTTTATGCTAATTTAAGTAAGTGCTATAGTTTTAAATGTAGTTTAGGTATTTTTCAAATACTTTTATATATTAGTTTTTATATTGTTCATGGATTGAATGGTGATAATTATCAATGGTATGATTATTTTCCTTTTCAATTATGTTCGGTATTAAATATTACTAGTGGTATACTATTAATTATTTCTAATAAAAGTTTATTTAATATTACTTTTCCTTTAATTGGTCCTGTTATTTTGGCATTTTTATTACCAGATAAAACAAAATGAGTTTTTGGTCCACAACATTTTCTTTATTGAAATTATTATTTTATTCATATTATTATTCTTTTTTCTTATTTACTTTTATATTTATATGGTCATATTGAATATGACAAAATATATATCAAAAAAAGTATATTATATTTAATTTTATTTGGTAGTGGTGTTTTTATTTTTAATACTTCTTTTGGTACTAATTACTTATTTATTGGTAATGCTGGTTATACAGCAAGTTTTGGTAAAAAAGTATTAGACACTTCAGTGTGGTTACCAATTTTACGTTTTACATTTATGTCTGTTGTTGGTATTTCATTACTAGTTTTAACATATATTTTTATTATAAAAACTTTATCTCCTTTTTATTTAGAAAAAGGAACAAAAATTAATCCTATTTACAAAGATAAAAAATCATTAATTACAAAATTTTATAAAAAATTAAATTTAAAAGATAAGAAAATAATGAAATCTTAATTAATAATTAAAAAAAAGAAAGTGAGTTAATTATGTTAAATTCAAAACAATTTTCAACAATTATCCAACTTCAAAATGAGTTAGATAAAAAAATAATTATTAATCGTGGTGTTAGCGATATTAAAACATTAAATTCTAGATTTTTAGCACTTTTAGTTGAATTAGGTGAATTTGCAAATGAACAAAGATGTTTTAAATATTGAAGTTCAAAACCAAGTAGTGAAAAATCAGTAATGCTTGAAGAATATATTGATAGTCTTCATTTTATTCTTAGTATCGGTAATAGCCTTAATATTGATTTTCAAAATTTTAGTTTTTCAGAAAAAACAAATTATCAAGATCTTAATCTTGCATTCATTGATTTATTTGCTTTTGTTACAACTCTTTTTAAATCAAAATCAAGTAATGATTTTTTTGAATTATTAAATATTTATTTTACAATTGGTAAAAAATGTAATTTTAATAGTGAAGACATTATTTCTTGTTATATTTATAAAAATGAAATAAATCATTTACGACAATCACAAAATTATTAATGGAAATAAGTGATCGTTTTATTTAGGAGATTAAAATGACTAATGTTAAAATTTTCAATTATAATAATACAAAATGAGAGTACATTATTACATATAAACAACAAAAACATATGTATTTAAAAGTGCGCAACGATCAAATTATTATTAGTGCTCCATTTTTTATGCAAGAAAAATTAATTGAAGATTTCATTTTAAAAAGTTTACCTAAAATTTTAAAAAAGAAAACTATATTAAAACCTAATATTGTTATTAATAATAATGACAGTTATCTTTATTTTTTAAGTAAAAAATATCAATTAATTACTAAGTATCATTCAAAAAAAACCATTATTTATTTTGAATTTAATAATTTGGTAGTATGCACAAATATTCAAGATGATAAGCAAATATTAATTAAAATTCAAAAATTTTTAAAAGAAGAGTCAAAAAATATTTTTATGAGTCGCTTACAATATTGATCAGAAATTATGAATATTGAGTTTTCAGTACTAAAAATTCGTTCGATGTTAAATAAATGAGGTGTTTGTCAACCAAATACTAAAATCATTACACTTAATTATAAATTAATTCATTTTGATTATGCTGTAATTGATTATGTTATAATTCATGAGTTAACGCATATAATTCATGCTCATCATAAAAAAACATTTTGAAATTTTGTTGCTCAATATTGTCCAGATTTTCAAGATTGTCAAAAAATATTAAAACAAGGAGTTATGGATGAAACAAATAACCTCACTTAAAAATCCAATAATTCAAGAATTAGTTTTATTACATGAAAGAAAACATCGCAATGTTAAAAAAATGTTTTTAATTGAAGGAGAACATTTAATTAGTATTGCATTATTAAAAAAAAGATTACTTGCAGTATATGTTGATGAGAAGTATTTAGACAAATATGCAAATTTATTAAAAGCTTGTAATAATATTGAAGTTATTGTTGTAAATAGTATGATTATTAAAAAAATTTCACAACAAAAAACACCACAACCAATAATTGGCGTTTGTAATATTGTTAAACCTTTAAATTATTTTTATTCTTCTCATATTATTCTAATTGATACAATTCAAGATCCAGGTAATTTAGGAAATATTTTACGCAGTGTTACTGCTTTTAATATTTCTGAAGTATATTTATCAAATGAAAGCGTTGATTTATATAATCACAAAGTAATTAGTGCAAGTCAAGGAGCTATTTTTTATACTAATGTGTATTATGAAAATTTTGATCAATTTTTATTAAAAGTAAAAAATGCAAATTATATGATTTATGGTACATTTCTACATGAAGATAATAGTACTAATTTATCTGAAATTACCTTTAAGCAAAAGAATGCTTTTTTATTTGGCAATGAAGGACAAGGTATTAATAAAAAGTATAAAGATAAAATTAATAGTAATATTTTTATTCCAACTTCTTTTAATGTTGAATCATTAAATTTAGCAACAAGTGTAGCAATAGTAACGTATTGCTTATTTACTAGTAATATATTAAAATAAATTATACTTATTTTGAATTATAAAATTTAATTATACATATTAACAAATTAATGGAGGAATAGAATGTTATCGGTTAACGATTTAAAAAAAAGATTAGAAATTATTAGACAGCAAGCATTTAATAATATTGATGAAGTTGCTGATTTACATAAATTGCAAGTTTTAAAATCACAATATTTAGGTAAAAATTCGGATATTAATAATATATTAAAATCTTTAGAAAAGTTTCCTCATAATTTTAGAATTGAAATTGGTCAAGCAGCTAATAAATTAAAAAAAGAAATTAATGAATATATAATAAAAAAATTTAATGAAATTGAGAAAGATAACATTAATGAGCGTCTTAAATCTTCAGAAATTGATTTAACACTACCGGGTATTGATTTTAATATTGGTCACATCAATCCTTTATTAAAAACTGTTACCGAAATATCTGAAATTTTTAAAAATTTGGGTTATCAAATCATTAGTGGTAATGAAGTAGAAAATGAAGAATATAATTTTAATCGCTTAAATTTACCATTTGATCATCCAGCAAGAGATATGCAAGATACTTTTTATCTTGAAAATAATAATGACAAACTTAATCGTTGATTATTAAGAACACACGCTACAAATATGACTGCACGCATTCTTAGCGAGCAAGATAAAAATTCAAAAGAAACCACAGCTATTATTAGTTTAGGAAATGTTTATCGAAAAGATGATGATGATGTTACTCATTCTCACCAATTTATGCAAGTTGATGGGTTTTTAGTTGGATCTAATATTACTTTTGCAAATTTAAAATGAACATTAAATTATTTTTGTCAGCAATTTTTTGGCATGGAAACTAAAACAAGATTACGTCCTAGTTATTTCCCATTTACGGAGCCTTCAGTTGAAGTAGATGTAAGTTGCCCAAAATGTAATACAGAAGGTTGTTCATTATGTAAGTATACTGGTTGAATTGAAGTTTTAGGTGCTGGTATGATTCATCCAAATGTTTTTATTGCTGCTGGTTTAGATGAAACAACAGCAGGTTTTGCCTTTGGTGTAGGCATTGAAAGAATTACTATGATTAAATATGGCATTGACGATATCAGATTATTTTATAATAATGATTTTCGATTCTTAAAACAATTTTAAAAATTAAAAGGAGTATAAAATAAAATGATAGTTTCACGTAAAATCATTTCGCAGTGATTGAATATTAATAGCATTAAAGATTATGAAATCGTTGATGCTTTAAATAGTTTAGGTTTTGAGGTTGATCAAGTAAAAAATTTAATGTTCAGTAATACAAACTTAGTTGTTGGTCAAATTACTAAAATTACTAAACATCCTAAATCAAATAAATTAAATATTTGTGAAGTAACAGTAGGCACTGAAATGTTAACTATAGTTTGTGGTGCAGCAAATGTAGTTATTGGTATTAAAGTTGTTGTAGCAAGGATAGGAAGTACTTTAGGTAATGGTCTTACTATTGTTGAAAGAACAATTCAAGACGTTGTTTCTTCAGGAATGCTTTGTTCATTAACAGAATTAGGATTAAGCGGTATTGTTCAGAATAAAGAAGAATTAAGTGGTATTATTCATTTACCAGATGATGCAATGGTTGGTAATATTAATCCATTACAATATTTAAATTTAGATGATACAATTTTTTTTATTGATTTAACAGTAAATCGTAGTGATTGTTTGGGGATTTATAGTATTGCTAGAGAATTAAGCGGTTATTTTAAAATTCCTTTAAAAAACATGGAAGTTAGTAGTATAGGAAAATTTGATAATAAAAGTCAAGTTAGTGTTCTTAATGGTAAAATTCAAGCTTTAGCAACATTAAAGATTGAATTTGATGATAAATCTGTAATAACACCAATTTGAATTAGAAGAACACTACAACTTGCAAATATTGTACCCAAAACTTTATCAGAAGATATTATTCATTTAGTAATGTTAGAATTGGGTCAACCCTTAATTACTTTTAGTGCCGATGTTTTAAAAAAACCATCTTTAAATATTTCACCTAAATCATACCCAGAAGGTAATTTGCAAATTAAAGAGGGTGATATTTTATTACACGATAAATATTTGGCTTTTAGTGTTTTAGGAGTTAGTCATAATATTGAATATGAAGTTAAACCAAGTTCCAAAGAAGTTTTTATATTTTCAATTAATCCTGATGTTACCTTAATGAGTAAACAAGCAAAGCGACATGGTGCTCTTATTAATACATTATTAGAACGTTTAACAAGACCAGTTGTTCCTGATTATTATTTAATTGCTTTACAACGTTATTTGTTTATTTTAGGACAATTACAAGTTAAATATGAAATTACTGGTTTTAGTAATGATGTTCCTTATCAAGTTAAAACAAAAGTGATCAATTTTAATTTTAATTTTATTAATAAAATTTTAGGTACAAATTTTGGGGTTAATGAAATAATTAATTATTTGACTATTATTGGTTGTCAAATTGAAATTGATGCAAAAAATCAAGAAATTTTAAAAGTAACAGTTCCTAATCATCGTAGTGATTTAAATAATGCTAATGATTTTAGTGAAGAAGTTGCAAGAGTATTTGGATATGATAAATTACCAGTTATTAAACCACAATTTAATGTATCATTTAAGTCACCAACGGCAATGGAAAATTTAATGATGAAGTGAAGACAACATTTAACAAGTTATGGTTTTAATCAAGTAAAAACATATAGCTTAACAAGTATGCAGAGATTAAATGATTTTAATTTTTTTAAATATAAAATACCTGTAAAATTAGAAGCACCTTTGACATTAACAAGAGAAGTTATGCGTTTTAGTTTGACAGATAGTTTATTAAGAATTTGTCAATATAATTATGCACGTAAAGAAACACAATTAAAAATTTTTACTGATGAAACTATTTATACAGGTGATGAAACTGATGATAATCATCATTTAGCTTTTATGATTATGGATAATTTTTGACCAAAAATTAATACTAATAAAATTACTAATAGTACGTATTATTTTATTAAAGGTTTTTTAGATGGTTTTTTAGCAAAAGTTATGCCAAATTTATTTAACTCTATTGTTTATAAAACAAATAATAATTCTTTAATGCATCCGTATTTAAGCGCAGATATTTTTTATGAGCAAGAACATATTGCTACTATTGGCGCACTGCATCCACAAACTGAAAAAATAATGAATGTTGAAAAAATATTCTTAGCAGAAATTAATTGTAGTAAGTTAGTTAAAATCATAGAAGAACAACAAAAAGTAGTTTCTAAATTTAAGCTTTGATCAAAATTTAATGCTTTAAGTCGTGATATATCAATTATTGTTAATAGCGATATTCAATTTTCTGATGTAAAAAATGCTATAATATTTGCAAATATTGATTTTTTAGAACAAATATCTTTGGTAGATTTTTATAATGATGAAAAATTAAAATCACAACATCAACACTCATTAACTTTTAATTTGAAATTTAATAGTCAAGAAGAACAATTAGATGAAACAAAAGTAAGTGGACAAATAAGTATTATTCAAGAAATATTAAAGAAAAAATTTCAAGCAATTATTCGTTAAAAATATAACAAAATATTAAATAATAACATTAATATATTTTTTTATTATATTAAATTTTTAAATTGGGTGAGATAATATGAAAACATTAAACAAAGATAATTTAAACTTTTATAAAATGGCGTTATTATTTATGATTCCAATTTGTGCACAATCTTTAATTGAAACATTAATAAACTTAATGAATAATTTTGTGGTTGGTCAATTTGGAAATGATGATGCTATTGCTGGAGTTGCATCATCAAGTAATATTTATGATATGGTTTGATATATCTTTTTTGCTATCGTTGCTACCGGTAATATTTTTACTGCTCAATATTTAGGTATTAAAGATAAGAAGAAAATTCAAGAAACTACTAATATAAAATTATTTTATACTTTAATTTTTTCAATATTTTTTGTTGTAATATTAGAATTATTTAGCAAACAAATTATGGGAGTAATTCTTGGTGCTGAAGATAATTCTCATCAAAATGCTATTGGTATTGCTGAAGAATATAGTAAATTAATTGCTTGAAATTACCCATTGTTAGGTTTTGCTTTTATTATGTCAATTACTATGAATACATGTGGTAATGTTAAAACACCATTGATAACTTCTATTTGCTCATTACTCTTAAATACATTTTTAGTTTGTATTTTATCATTACCATATAGTGGGGGACCACAATTAGGTATTGAAGGATTAGCAATAAGTTTAATTATTTCAAGAGCAGTAGAATGTTTTATATTGTTAGGTTATTTAATTTATAAAAAACCAATTTATGCTCCTAATTGAAATATTTTTAAATTTACAAAAGATTTACATAAAAAATATATTATTACTTTTATTCCTTTATTTGCTAGTCAAGTATTATTTGGTGTTTCAGTAGTAATGTTAACGGCTTTATATTCTCATTTTGGTGATACTGAAGTTGTTGCCGCTGTGCAAATTGTTGGTAGTGTTGTTGCTATTTTTTATTCTACTTTTAGGGGATATAATGCTTTAGTTGGATATGCTGTTGGTAGCAAGTTAGGTTCAGGAGAACTAGTACTGGCTAAAGAAAATGCTAACAAGATATTAAAATTGAATTTTGCTATTTCAACTGTTATTGCTTTAATTATTTTGGGTAGTGCTTTTTGAGTTCCAAAAGTATTATTTCCAAATTTATCTAATAATGCTATGAAACTTGCAGTTTGATATATGGCTTTTTCAGCAGTAACTTATTTTTTCATTAATATGATGCAACCATTATTTAGTTTTCTTTATGCTGGTGGCTATACTTTAATTATTAGTATTGCTGATCTATTTTTAATTTGATTTATTGATATTTTTATTACTTTTGCTTTATTGCAGTGAACTGACTTAAGTATTAAAATGGTAATTATGATTTCGTGTTTAAGTAAATCAGCTGATTTTATTTGTGCTTATGTATTTTATAAAGTAATTCCTTGAAATAAAAATATTATTAATTCTAAAGTAGAAAATGTACCTCATCCGACATTTGAACCACATGGATAATATAAAAATCCCTTTTTAATAATAGATTTTATTTTAATAAATTTTGTTTAAAAAATGTTAAAAAAATTCTATTATATTTTAGCAAATAAATTCATATTTATCGTTTTATTTTTATTGTATTTAATATACAATTATTATAGTTACTGGTGTGATTTTAGAGGATGGTAGAAGTAATGCTTTTTTTATTTTTAGTTATAATTAAACTTTTATAATAATTAAATTTTAATTATAACTAAATAAATACGGACATTAAAAATTTTGACATACCTTTATTATAAGAAATTTTTATTTTTTGAAAGAATTTTAAAAATAAGTTTAAGTAAATATATAAAAATAGTAATAACACCAGAACTAATAAAATCATTTTGGAATTAAAAAAGAAATTAAGAAATAATAAAAAAATAAAAAAAGCATGATTGTTTTAAAATTTTTGGAATGGCAACACTTTTTAGGACTATTTTTTGGTAGACATTTGTTGTTGATATTTAACTGGAGTTAAGTAGTTTAAAGTGCTGTGAATTCTTATATTGTTATATCAATTGATGTAATCAAATAATTCTAATTTTAATTGGATTAATGATGTAAAATTTTTATCATTAATAAATTCGGTTTTAAAAGTTTTAAAAGTTGCTTCAGCAACAGCATTATCATAAGGACAACCTTTTTTACTTAAAGAACGGTTAATGTTGAATGCTAGTAAAAGTTTATCAATAATTTTATTGTTAAATTCATTACCGCGATCACTATGAAATATTTGAATATCTTTTAAACAGCGATTTGATTGCATAAATGCTTGATGTACTAATGATGCATCTTTTTTAACTCCAACACTATGTCCGATAATTTCGCGGTTAAATAGGTCTATTAATAGGCAAATATAGTTTCACCTACCATTAACTTGTACATAAGTTAAATCACTAACAATAACTTCATTTTTAATCCTATTCTTAAATTTTCTATTAACAAGATTAGTTATTTGACTATCGTTAACTTTGTTATTATGATTTTTGAATGATAATTTAGTATATTTTGATATTAAATTATGTTCATTCATAATTTTTTTAATTTTTCTGCGCGATAAATAAATTTCTTGGTTTTCTAGAATTTTTTTTAATCTTCTAGTACCATAAACTTCTTTATTTTCTTTAAAAGCACTAATAACAGCTTCATCATAAATATTATTTTTGATTTTATTTTCTTTTTTCTTTAAATTAAAATAATATGTTGATTTAGATATTTTTAAAAAACGACACATTGTGCGAATTTTATATTTAGCTTTATTTTTGACAATAATTTCTATTTTCTGCCTATTATTAGTGCTGCTTGCTTTAAAATATCATTTTCCATTCGTAATTGCTTTAATTTTTTTCTTAATTTAATTAATTCATTTTCTTCAAAAGAACGATTATCTTTAGTTTTAAAACTTCCTGAATTACTAAATTGCTTAATTCAATTGTAAGTAGCTGCTCTTGGGTGGTTAGCCCTAATTACTGGACCATATTTTGATAGATATTTCTAAATTTTTATTTGTAATATTGGTGGTTTTAAAAATTTAGAATGTATTCTTTCATAATTATAAAACATAACATATTGATTTACATCATTAATAGCTTCATTGATTGTTAAATATTGATTTGAGTCTTTAGGCAATCATTCTTGAGATAAATGTGAAAATCAATTTTCAGATATGACATTACCGCCAATATCATATGGTTGTTTTTTGCTTAAAATTATTTGTTTGTTTTTTGCTCATTTTGTAATTTCTTGACAATAAAATTCGTTGGCGTTATCTGAATGTAAAATAACGTTTTTTATTTGATTTCAAGAAAATTGGTTGTTTATTTTTTCAAGTGCAGGAAGAATTAAATCTTGATATGATTTATTTGAAAATGTATTATAACTAACAACATTATTTGAATAAAAATCAATAATTACAAAAAGATATAGTCAACCTTCTTTGGTGTTTATTTGTTTAGTATCCATTGATCAAATTTGATTTGAAGCGGTTGTACTTTTGTAATCTTTGTTTACTTTATCCATTGTAGGTATTCACTTATTTGGATTTTTTTTGTTTTTAGGATAGTTATTTTTAGTTTGTTTTAATCCTTGAATATTGTGTTTTTTCATAATTTTTCGCATTTGTTTTGTTGATAATTCTATATTTAAAATGATATTTTTCTCTTGTTTTAATCACTCTTTAAAAGCTGAAAAAATTCTTAAATATCCATAAATTCTACCTTTTCTTGTAGAATGAAATTCGATTAAAAGTTGGCATAATTCTTGATATTTATGATTGCAATTAATAATATGATTTTTTTCTTTTTTAATAAGTTTTTGTTTATTTTTTAAAAAGTAATATGTTGATCTGTTTAATTGAAGATATTGACATAAGTTTCTAATTGAATATTGATTTTTGCAATCATCGATAATTTTAATTTTTTCTTTGATATTTAATTTGTTAATTATTAATGCTATTTGTTTAATTTTATCCATTAATAAAAATCCTTTCAGGTCAAAATTAGTGTTCATTATATAACACAATTGTTTTTAGAATACATTCAGATTTTTTAAATTAATGGTCTAGTAAAAAGGGCTAAGTGGCCCCATCCAATATTTATTGAAGAAAAATATCGTAAGCAACAATATGGTAGTTTACTTATTTACAAAATTTTTGAGATATGTCATAGCAATAATATCGAAAACCTTATTTTATTATCAGATCCAACTAATGTTACTGTCGGTGAATTTTATGAAAAATTAGGATTCACTTATGCATGAAATAAAAAAACTTTTTTTTATGATTATGAAATTAATATACCTCATGCAATTTTTAATAAAAGAGATGAAATTGAAAAGTGAAAAAATATTAAAATAAAAGAAATTTTTATTGATTTTGATAAGTCAAAATCAAAAGCTATAAATGATGAACAAAAGATATTAGAGGATAGTGAAATATTATCTAGTATTTTAGATGAAGTTTTAATACATGAAGAATCAATTTTCAAGGAAGATTATCAAAAAGTTATTGATTGATTTAATCAACAAAGAGAACAAATAATCAAAAATCCAAAACAATGATGAAATACTTTAAGCCCCAAACAAGTAGATGTTGTTAAAAATGAGGCAAAAAAATGATGAAATAACTTAACACCAGAACAAAGAAAAATAAAATTATTAGAAAAACAAGCATATCAAAAAAAGACAATAAAAAAAGATGATACTCCTTTATTGTGTGATTTTGATCAAAATATAAAAAATAAATTAGACTGCATGCAGTCTATGAAAACATCAACTCCTGTTTTTAAAAAAGATAATTTTAATATTTAGATTTTTTCTTTTCTCAAATGTCTTGTTTTTTAAAATTAACAATGTAAAATAAAATACATAATTAATTTAAAATATAAAAGAGTAAAATTAAATGGTAATTTAGAGACTTAGTGGTTGCTGTAAACTAAGCAAGTTTAATTTGAAGGTAACTTATATTATTAGCAATTTAAATAATAATTAAGTGCATTTACTTTGTAAATGAATTAGGATGGTACCGCGTTAAAAAACGTTCCTATTTGTGGAATGTTTTTTTATTTTAAAAAGGAGTATAACAAATGAATAGAAATTTAAACAAAAAATATAATCATATTGAAATTGAAAAGGATCGTTATGAACAATGAGTAAAATCTGGATTATTTAAGGCAAATGTTAGTTCTATTAATCCTACATTTTCTATTATCTTACCACCACCTAATGTAACCGGACTTTTACATTTAGGTCATGCTTGAGATAGTACTATCCAAGATTTATTAATTCGTTATAAACGTTTACAAGGATTTAATACTTTATTTATACCTGGTATGGATCATGCTGGCATTGCCACGCAAGTTAAAGTTGCACAACGTATTAAAGAAGAACAAAAACTTAATTTGCAAGAATTAGGTAAAGATAAATTTTTACAACAAGCATGAAAATGAAAAACAGAATATGCACAAAACATAAGAAAACAGTGAGCAAAACTTGGTTTAGCATTAGATTATTCGCATGAAGTATTTACTTTAGATGAAAATGTTAAGCAAGCAGTTAATGAAGTATTTGTAAAGTTATATAAAGAAGGTTTAGTTTATCGAGGAAAAAAGATAGTAAATTGAGATCCAGAATTAAAAACCGCTATTTCTAATATTGAAGTAAATTATCATGAAACAAAAGGAAAAATGTATTATTTAAAATATTTTATAGAAAATAGTAGTGAATTTATTACTATTGCTACTACCAGACCAGAAACAATGTTTGCTGATCAGTGTATAGTTGTAAATAGTAAAGATAAACGTTATTTACAATTTATTGGTAAAATGGTTGTTAATCCGGCTAATAAAATGTTAATTAAAGTCATTGCTGATGATTATGTTGATATGAATTTTGGAACAGGTGCTATGAAATGTACACCAGCTCATGATGCTAATGACTATGAAATTGCATTACGTCACAATTTAGCAATGCCTATTTGTATGAATGTTGATGGAACTATGAATGAATTAGCACAATCATATATTAATCAAGATCGAATGGTATGTCGTAAACAATTAGTTGAACAATTAAGAAAAGAAAATTTAGTTGTAAAGGTTGAAGACCATCTTCATCAAGTTGGTTATTCAGAAAGAAGTAACGCTATTATTGAACCATATTTATCACAACAATGATTCATAAAAATGAAACCATTAGTTGAAATGATTATTTATAAACAAAAAAATAAGAAAACAAAGATTGATTTTCATCCAATATTATTTGAACAACAACTTTTGCAGTGATTAAATAATATTCAAGATTGATGTATTTCTCGTCAATTGTGATGAGGTCATTCGCTTCCAGTTTGATATCATAAAAAAACTAAGAAAATTTATGTTGATACTAATCCACCATCACCAATTAACGATTATATTCAAGAATCAGACGTATTAGATACATGATTTTCTAGTGGTTTATGACCTTTTGTAACCTTGGATTGACCACAAAAAAATGTTGATTTGCAAAAATATTATCCAATATCAGTATTAGTTACTGCTTATGATATTTTATTTTTTTGAGTTGCACGAATGATGTTTATGGGTTGAAAATTTACTAATCAAAAACCATTTACTAATGTTTTAATTCATGGTTTAATTCGTGATGAACAAGGTAGAAAAATGTCAAAATCATTAAATAATGGAATTGATCCAATGGAAGTTATTAAAAAGTATGGTGCGGATGCTTTACGTTACTTTTTAGTTAGCAATTGTGCTCCGGGTCAAGATTTAAGATTTAGTATTATTAAAGTTGAGTCAGCTTGAAATTTCAATAATAAGTTATGAAACGCTGCACGTTATGTACTAATGAATATTGATGATAATTTTCAATTGGATGAAAATATTGTTTATAATAATTCATTATCATTTATTGATCAATGAATTTTACAAGAACTTAATCAATTGATTATTTATGTAGAGCAATATATGGAAAAATATGAATTTGTTTTAGTAGTTAAAGCACTATCAAATTTTATATGAAATAAATATTGTTCTTGATATATTGAATTAAATAAAGTTAATTTACAAAATCAAGAGCAACAAAGTAACTCATTACAAACATTATATTATGTTTTACAACAAATTATTATTATGGTTCATCCCTTTATTCCCTTTATCACAGAAGCAATTTATGAAGAAAT
The DNA here is from genome assembly GCF_964019495.1 of Spiroplasma endosymbiont of Dasysyrphus albostriatus. Taxonomy (NCBI): domain Bacteria; kingdom Bacillati; phylum Mycoplasmatota; class Mollicutes; order Entomoplasmatales; family Spiroplasmataceae; genus Spiroplasma; species Spiroplasma endosymbiont of Dasysyrphus albostriatus. Next base: position 722,574 of record NZ_OZ026447.1, read on the forward strand.
GGGGTATAAAAATAGCATTTTAACAAATAAGTTTCCTAAAGTTAAAGTTATGAAAAAAACAAAAGATGTAACACAATTTGTTGAAATATTAATTGAAATTATTGGTAATATTCGAGAAATTCGTAAAGAACTTAATTTATTTTTAAAATTACCGTTAACTATTCATATCAATACGACTAATTCTTTTTTTGAATTAGAAAAAAATACTTTAAATCCTTATTTATTACAATTAACTAATAGTCAAATTGTTACTATTAGTGATAGTCCGTTGTCTGTTAATAATAAAATAATTAAAATTATTAATTCAGCAGTAATAGAAATTAATGTTTCAAATTTATTTAATAAAGAAGAACAATTAGCAAAATTAAAAGAGGAATTAGTTTATATTGAAAATGAAATAAAACGTAGTAAAGATATTTTAAGTAACCAACAATTTTTAGCAAAGGCACCACCAACAAAAGTTGAAATAGAAAAGCAAAAATTAGAAAAGTATCAAAATCAAAAAATTTTAACCAATGCCAAGATTAAAGAATTATAAAAAACTTTTATTTTAATTCAAGTTGAAAAATTTCATTATTTTCCAATTTAATATCATCGATACCTACTGAAAAATCAATAAATTCTTTACCATTTCAGTGTTCAATGTATCAAAATTTTTTATTTTCTTGAGTACCTTTTTTACCTTTTACAGCAACCAAAAATCTTCCAATTTGACTTTTTTCAACAGTAAAATCATTAGAACAAGCACTTAGTAAATTACCAAGTGTATTAAAAGTAGTAATATAATTAGTTTTTTCAAGAATAGTTTCCTTGCCGTTGATAGCTGTAATTTCAATATTAGTAGTAATGCTATTTTGATTAGTAGTACCATTTAAGAATTTTGGGATATAAATAATATTTAGTATTAATGAAGTTCCTAATATTAATATAATAGAATTATATTTGCATCATTTAATAAATGTTTTATTTTTAATTATTTTTATAAAATTATTTTCTCATTTCTTACCATCAGTTTTTATTTTTGTCATTATTATCAGCCTTTGCATTATCTTTTTTATTTTATTATATTAAAAAAAATAAAAAAAGGAAATTGCTTATCTCATTTTTAATAATTATTGAGGTGAAATTAAATGAGATTATTAATTATAACATTGACAATTCTTTTTCTTGCAAGTAATGGATTAGTTGTATTAAAGTTGATTAAAAATTTTAATGAAAATGAAATAGTTAGTAAGGAAAAAAATGATACAAAAATTATTACTATTACTGTTGAAATTAAAGAACATTTACCAATTAGAGAAGATTTATGTATACGAAATAAATATTATGTTAAAATTCTTAATTCAAAAATAAGTATTATTAATTTAATTAATACTTTAAATATTTCTAATGTTTATTTTGACATTTTAGCGTTAAATCTAAATCAAAATATTAGTGAAAATTATAAAGTAATATTATCACCAAGAAATAATGCTATTAAATATTATTCCCGTTATACTATTACTTTAGAGCCTTTAATTAATTTAGGTTTAAATAGTCAAGATGCCAAAAAAGTATTATTATTATTTAATAAAAAAAATTTAAATGCAAAACAGTTGTTAGAGAATTTAGAAAAATTATTAATAACTACAAAAAGAAAATATATACAATTGATGCATAAATTTATTAGTTTTTAATGATGTTTACTTATCATGCTTTATTAGTTTTATTTCTAATATTTTTAGTTTTCTTTTTATCAAGTTTTACGATATTTAGTGGTTTAGTTTTATTATTAATAATAATTATTATTTTGTATTTTATTTTTTTTAAAAAGCAATCATTTTATAAGTATTTCTTTTTATTATTAGTATTTACTTTTACTTCCTTAGTTAACATTAACTTTAAAAAAGATGAACATATAAATATTGAAAATGTTAATTTGAAAGTAGTAGAAACCCATCCAAATTATTTGATAGTACAAGAAGGATGAAAAAATATTATTTATTATCACATTATTATATTAATAATATGCAGTATACTATTAATGCCCAATTAGATGATACACTTATTTTTAAAGGTCAAACTAAAGATTTAAAAACTATTAATAATTTTTATGAGTTTGATTTTAAATTATTTTTAAATGCTAATAATGTTAATAAACAAATAGTAGTTAATGAAAATAAAGTAAAAGTTGTTTTTGGAAAAACTCTTAGAAGTATTTTTTTTAATTATATAAATACTTTTCCAAAGGAAATTAAAACTTGAACTAAATTATTATTATTTGGTCAGCAAACCGAAGAAAACAAATCTACTTTTACCATTTTTAATAAGTTTGGTATTACTCCAATTATTGTTGTTAGTGGTTTACACATTAATTTTTTCTTTGTTTTTTTAAAAAAAAGTTTTTGATTTATCAAAAATGAATTAATTAAACTTTTAATTTGCTTTGTAATTTTATGTTTTTATTTATATTTACTTAATTGATCTATTGCAGCAATGAAAGCATTATTTTTTTTAATTTTTAGTTGTATTTTAAAATTTAATAAAAAAACTATTCATCCAATTTCTATTCTTAGTTTTAGTGCTTATTGTTGTCTTTGTTTATGACCTTTACAATTCTATCTTTTAGGATTTCAATTTTCTTTTGGTATTACTTTTTTGATTTTATTTATTAATAATAAATTTAAAAAATATAGTTATTGGATTAGATTATTATTGATTAATATTGTTTTATTTTTATTCACTATTCCTATTCAGTGACAAATAAATCATGGTTTTAGTTTGTTAACTGTTGCATATTTATTATTTTTTACACCAATCATTATTTTTTCTGATGTTATTTTATTTTTAAATTTATTTTTAAATTCAATTTTAAATTTTTTAATTATTACTATTAAGTTAATAAATATGAGTAATATTTGAATCCCAACTTTTCAAATTGAAATTTGAATTTTACAACTTTATTTTTTAATTTTAATAGTTATTTATAACTGTTGACGATATTTTAATTGAAGAATGTTAACAGTTATTATTATTAATTTTGTTTTAATTTCAACATTATGAATGAATAGTATTATTAAACCTTATTATGAATTAACAATGATTAATGTTGGTAATGCTATGAGTTTTTTACTAACTAGTCCTTAGAACCTGTTTGGAATCTTTTTAATAAAATTATGCTAAAACAAGGAATAATCATTTATAAATACTTATTTAATTTTCATTTTATTTTCTTTTTTAATTTCTGGTTAAAAATATTTTATAATTTAATCAGTTGTCAACTAAAAATTTATTTTTTTACTATAAAATAACATTTATAATATTAATTTAATTAAAAATTAGTCAAAAAAGATTCCAAACAGGTTCTTATAATAAATCTGCTATTTTAATTGATGCAGGTACAGAAGATTTAAAACCAAGTAATCCAACTATTTATAATTATCTTTCAGCAAAAGGAATTCATAGTTTAAAAGCAGTATTTTTAACTCACCATGATTTAGACCATGTTAGTAATATTGGATTTTTAAAAATGCACTTAAAAATAGATAAAATTTATGAAAATACCAATCAATTATCACAATATATTATTGATGGTGGAATGGCAACACTTTTTAGGACTATTTTTTGGTAGACATTTGTTGTTGATATTTAACTGGAGTTAAGTAGTTTAAAGTGCTGTGAATTCTTATATTGTTATATCAATTGATGTAATCAAATAATTCTAATTTTAATTGGATTAATGATGTAAAATTTTTATCATTAATAAATTCGGTTTTAAAAGTTTTAAAAGTTGCTTCAGCAACAGCATTATCATAAGGACAACCTTTTTTACTTAAAGAACGGTTAATGTTGAATGCTAGTAAAAGTTTATCAATAATTTTATTGTTAAATTCATTACCGCGATCACTATGAAATATTTGAATATCTTTTAAACAGCGATTTGATTGCATAAATGCTTGATGTACTAATGATGCATCTTTTTTAACTCCAACACTATGTCCGATAATTTCGCGGTTAAATAGGTCTATTAATAGGCAAATATAGTTTCACCTACCATTAACTTGTACATAAGTTAAATCACTAACAATAACTTCATTTTTAATCCTATTCTTAAATTTTCTATTAACAAGATTAGTTATTTGACTATCGTTAACTTTGTTATTATGATTTTTGAATGATAATTTAGTATATTTTGATATTAAATTATGTTCATTCATAATTTTTTTAATTTTTCTGCGCGATAAATAAATTTCTTGGTTTTCTAGAATTTTTTTTAATCTTCTAGTACCATAAACTTCTTTATTTTCTTTAAAAGCACTAATAACAGCTTCATCATAAATATTATTTTTGATTTTATTTTCTTTTTTCTTTAAATTAAAATAATATGTTGATTTAGATATTTTTAAAAAACGACACATTGTGCGAATTTTATATTTAGCTTTATTTTTGACAATAATTTCTATTTTCTGCCTATTATTAGTGCTGCTTGCTTTAAAATATCATTTTCCATTCGTAATTGCTTTAATTCTTTTCTTAATTTAATTAATTCATTTTCTTCAAAAGAACGATTATCTTTAGTTTTAAAACTTCCTGAATTACTAAATTGCTTAATTCAATTGTAAGTAGCTGCTCTTGGGTGGTTAGCCCTAATTACTGGACCATATTTTGATAGATATTTCTAAATTTTTATTTGTAATATTGGTGGTTTTAAAAATTTAGAATGTATTCTTTCATAATTATAAAACATAACATATTGATTTACATCATTAATAGCTTCATTGATTGTTAAATATTGATTTGAGTCTTTAGGCAATCATTCTTGAGATAAATGTGAAAATCAATTTTCAGATATGACATTACCGCCAATATCATATGGTTGTTTTTTGCTTAAAATTATTTGTTTGTTTTTTGCTCATTTTGTAATTTCTTGACAATAAAATTCGTTGGCGTTATCTGAATGTAAAATAACGTTTTTTATTTGATTTCAAGAAAATTGGTTGTTTATTTTTTCAAGTGCAGGAAGAATTAAATCTTGATATGATTTATTTGAAAATGTATTATAACTAACAACATTATTTGAATAAAAATCAATAATTACAAAAAGATATAGTCAACCTTCTTTGGTGTTTATTTGTTTAGTATCCATTGATCAAATTTGATTTGAAGCGGTTGTACTTTTGTAATCTTTGTTTACTTTATCCATTGTAGGTATTCACTTATTTGGATTTTTTTTGTTTTTAGGATAGTTATTTTTAGTTTGTTTTAATCCTTGAATATTGTGTTTTTTCATAATTTTTCGCATTTGTTTTGTTGATAATTCTATATTTAAAATGATATTTTTCTCTTGTTTTAATCACTCTTTAAAAGCTGAAAAAATTCTTAAATATCCATAAATTCTACCTTTTCTTGTAGAATGAAATTCGATTAAAAGTTGGCATAATTCTTGATATTTATGATTGCAATTAATAATATGATTTTTTTCTTTTTTAATAAGTTTTTGTTTATTTTTTAAAAAGTAATATGTTGATCTGTTTAATTGAAGATATTGACATAAGTTTCTAATTGAATATTGATTTTTGCAATCATCGATAATTTTAATTTTTTCTTTGATATTTAATTTGTTAATTATTAATGCTATTTGTTTAATTTTATCCATTAATAAAAATCCTTTCAGGTCAAAATTAGTGTTCATTATATAACACAATTGTTTTTAGAATACATTCAGATTTTTTAAATTAATGGTCTAGTAAAAAGGGCTAAGTGGCCCATCCACCTTCAATGTTAATAACTACTATTACATCCAATATTAAGGAAGAAAAAACAGTTATTGATTATCATCAATTATACATTCTTGGTGATAGTCTTTCTGATACTGGGAGTTTTGTTGGAGCTGGGAGTGACTTTGTCCAAAAATCACCATTAGCACCTTGATGAGTCGCTCAAGTAGAATTAGGAGATCCATATTATTTAAATCGCTCTTTCAGTAATGGTAAGGTTGCAGCTGAAATTTTAGCTAATAAATTACATTTAAACTTACAAGCAGGATGAAAATATACGATTTTAAATGATGCAGCAACTTATGAACAATTTGGTAATAACTATGCGGTTGGGGGTGCTGTTGCAGCTGAAAATGATTCATGAACAGGAACATTTTATTCAAATCGTTTTAGCCTTCAACATCAAATGGCTGCTTTTTTATCTCAACATCAAGATTTACAAAGTGATGATTTAGTCTTTCTTGAATCAGGAAATAATGATATGTTGGCTGCTATTGATAGTGGTAACTATTATAAAGGACTTGATATTATTTATAATGCAATTATAAAAGAAGGAGATATAATTCAAGAATTAATTAATAAAGGCATCCAACATATTGTTGCTACTGATGTTCCAGATTTTAGTCTTGTCCCAAAATATTATGGAACTAAATCGCAAGTTTTAGCAAAACAATTATCTGATGCTTATAAAACACTTTGAAATCACGAGATATCTTTATATATAACTAATTATCCTAATTTTATTAGAAGATTTAGTTTAAGAGAAGCATTAAGTAAATATGCGCTGATATTTCAACAAGAAGGTAAAAATATTACTCAAAATGCAATTGAATCTGATTATGCTCATATGGCATTAGATGGTGCTGTTACAGCAACATATGTTAATGGTTCAACAAAAGAAACATTAAATAATTATTTCTTCTTTGATGAAGTTCATCCAACAACATTAGTGCATCAAGCGGTTGCTGAAGATCTTTATAATTTAGTTGAAAAGTGATAATGTTTTAAAACATTAGATATAATAATTACTATATAAGATAAAAGTTCAAATTTGGAATATTATCAAAAACAAAAGTATTTTCCGAATATTGAAACACTGAATAATCTTAAAAAAGTTTATTATTGAGGAAAAAATAAAAGTGTGATTATATATGAAACATTATGATATTATAACATTAACATAAAATATATTAATAATTTTGTGAGGTTGGAAACATGGTTTATATTGTTCATGGTCAAGATGAGTATTTAGTAAGAAAAAATATTGAACAATTAATTAAAAAAAATCATAAAAAAGAAAATTATGATTATAATCTATATGAATTACAAGAGGATACAATTGTTAATATTATTAATGAAATTCAAATTATGAGTATATTTGAAGAAAATAAAGTAATCGTAATTAATGATAGCAGTAATTTATGACAAAAATATATTAAAGAAAAAAAATTTGTTAATGCTTTGCTTAATCATAATCAAAAAACAATGATAATTATTAAAAGTTTAAATGTTGATTTTAAAATTAGTAGAGAATTTCAACAATTTAATATTATCAAAATTAAAAATTATACAAAATCACAATTATTATTATTAATTAATAAAGTTTGCAATAATTTTAAAATCAACATTACTCAAGAAGCAACTAATTTTCTTTTAGAATACTTGCCAAATGATGTCAGTATTATTTTAAATGAGTTATCAAAATTAAGATTAATTGGAAAAAAAATAACTTCAGATATTATTATTGAGGTGGTTCCTAAATATTTTGAAACAAATATTTTTAAAACTGTTGAATATATATTAAAAAAAGATTATAACAATTTTTGAACACAATATAACTATTATAATGTTATTAATTATGATAAAATTAAATTGATTAATATTCTTGTATATCAATTAGAATTAATTAGAGATATCAAAATTTTAGTTAAACAAAAAAAAAGTAATGAAGATATTTCCAATATATTAAATATTTCTAAGTTTCAAGTAAAAATATTAGAACAATATTTAAATATTAATTTAAATATTAATAATATTTTGTTAAAATTATATGAATTAGATTACAATATCAAAAAAGGAAAGTTTAATAAAAATATTGCAATTGATTTATTTTTTTTGAATATTTAGTATATAATTATAGATGTTTTAAACTCAAGAGGTGATACATATAATGAAAAGTAATAAAAATACTGATGTTACAGAAAAAAAGTTAGTAGAAGAAAATAGTGACATTACATTGGTTAAACCAAAAGTAAAAAGAGTTACAAAGAAAAAAACCGAAAAAGTGTACTCAGAAGAAGATTTAAATGTTGCATTATACTATGAAATATCAAGTACTATATATAACAGTTTAAATAATTTAATTGTTAGAAAATCTATTTTTGCTAATGAAGAACTTTTAAAAATTTTAGAATTACAAATTTCTAATTTATTTTTTCTTGAAAAAGAACTAAAAGAATTAAAAGATAAAAAGTATGCAATAGAATTTTTGCAGTTAATTTCTAATTTGGTAAATCGTAGTTTGAGTATTACTAAAAGTTCTCCTAAAAATCGTATTGAAATTCTTGAAGAGCGTAACTTATTAATAGTTACAATTACTAATATTTGTAAGACTGTGGAAAAAGAAAGTCTTGAACGAATAAGACAGTTTGATAATAATACTTTTAATGAATTAAATGATCAAATTACTGCATTAAATAATTTTAGTGATGATGCTACTGAGGTTAAGCCAAGTGTTACTCCAAATAATCAGAATGTTGATACAAATCCTAATATTGGTGGCATTGGGAATCTAGGTAATAATTTAAATATTAATAATCTTGATAATAATAGTTTAGCAAATTTAGCGAAGTTAGGTGTATTACCGCAACATCCCGCCACAAATCCTAAATTTTACCCGTATATGAATAAACCAAAATATATTCCACTTTTAAAGAAAATATTATCAGCTTTTTTCTTATTAACAACAGTGCTAGCAATAGCTACTTATATACTAACTTATTTTATAGCAGGTACTTTTCAAATTAAAAATAATAGTGCACCTGACTATTATAATTTTGCAAAACAATCAAAAACTATAGTTTTCACTATTGTTACAACAATAGTTCTAAATGGAGGCTTTTTATATTCAATTTTAAAACCACCAAAATTAGGTCGTGATTTATATCGAACATCATATTTTTTAATAGTTATTTTAATTTTTTGAATAATTTATACAATTTCAAATTTAATTTATATGACAACAGATGATTCATTAAAAAGAACATTTACTTCTTTTTTAGATAAACCTGATGATTTTAATCCTAATGCTTTACCTTGATTAAAAGGATTAGCAACTTTTAAAGCTTTTCAAATATTAACATATATTACAGCAGCATCAGCAATTTTACCAATTGCTATTATACTAGTTATTGCTATTCTTAATCCAAAAATTGATCGTAATAAAATTATGAGAGCCAATTCGGAATATCAAAATGCTATTAATAATGCTTTAAGTGGTAAACCCTATGAAATCGATCCATCACTTTTTGATGATAGTTTAGATAATGATAATAAAAAAGATACAAAAGATTATAAATTTTGACGTAATAGTGATTTATTTAAATAATAAAATTAAAAAGGACTTTTAGTCCTTTTTAATTTTATTATTTTTAATTATTAGATTTAATATCTTATGCTTGTCAACGTAATTTTGAACTTGCAACTATTGTGTAAATACCAATTAATCCAAGCGCAACTCCTAGATATATTCCATAAGTTGTTGTAAAAGTAAAACTTGTTCCACTTCAAGCTTGAATAAATGGATCCATAGCGTATTTAAATGGATTAAAGTAAGTTGCGTATTTTAAAACAGGACTACTATTAATTAACTCAGCTGGGAAAAATACCCCACTTAAAAGTGCAACTGGAAAATAAATTACATTTGATGCTGCAACTAAAGCAGTTACTGATTTGAAAATTGAGGCCAATAACATTCCTAAACCCATTGATGAAAAGAAAATTAAGATAATAAATGGGATAGATTCTCCAATAAAATTTGCTGTTACTATATTATTTCACCCATAAGTACCACCAAACATAATTCCAGCTCATAATAAAGATCATAAGAATGTTGCTATCATAAAGAAAAATCGGTAATGTTTAGTAATCTGTGTAACTTACAAAAATAACTATGTTTAATTAGTTCTAGTAAATATAATTAATTTTCTAGAAAGAGTGAGTTACAGATGGCTAAAAAGCAAAATATTAATAACAATGATCCAATATCACAAGCAGTAGATTTATTATTAGAAAATACTGAAGATTTAACAACAGTTTTTAAAGAGGGAGGATTATATAAAGAATTAACAAAAAGATTAGTAGAAAAAATGTTGAATTCTGAGATGCAAAATTATTTAGGATATGATAAGAATCAACATAGTAATAGTGACAATGCTCGTAATGGTATAAGTTCAAAAAAATTAATAACCCAACAAGGTAAAATTGAAATTGATGTACCAAGAGATCGTAATAGTAATTTTAATCCTGTAATAGTTGCAAAAAGACAAAGAAGATTTGATGGTTTTGATCAACAAGTTCTTTCTTTATATGCAAAAGGTATGACATTATCAGATATTAGAATGCAATTACAAGAGTTATATCATGGTGCTGATATTAGTGAAAGTGTTATTAGTCAAATTACTGATGATGTTATTGATGACGTCAAAGCATGGCAAAATCGACCATTAGATAGTGTTTATCCGATTGTTTATTTTGATTGTATAGTAGTTAAAGTACGACAAGATAAACGGATTATTAATAAATCAGTTTATATAGCTTTAGGAGTTGATTTAGAAGGTAAAAAAGATGTTTTAGGTTTATGAATTAGTGAAAATGAAGGTTCTAAATTTTGATTAGCCAATTTCACAGAAATGAAAAATCGTGGCTTAAATGATATTCTGATTGCTTGTAGTGATAATTTAACAGGCATGTCAGAAGCAATACAATCAGTTTATCCTAAAACCGAACATCAATTATGCATCGTTCATCAAATTAGAAATAGTTTGAAATATGTCTCATATAAGCATAGAAAATCTCTAGTTGCAGATTTAAAACCAATTTATACTGCATGTAGTGAAGAACAAGCAATGCAAGCTTTAGAATCATTTGAAAATAAATGAACTAAACAATATCCACAAATTGCTAAATCTTGATATAAAAATTGAGATAATTTAATGGTTTTTATTAGTTATCCTGCAGAAATAAAAAGGGTAATTTATACCACAAATGCTATTGAATCTGTTAATAGTCAATTACGAAAAGTCATCAGAAATAAAAAAGTTTTTCCTAACGATATGTCAGTTTTTAAAATATTTTATTTAGCAATTGACAATATAACAAAAAAATGAACAATGCCCATTCAAAATTGAAATACAGCAATTGCTCATTTTATGATAAAATTTGAAGACAGAATTAATCTGAATTAGTAACTTTGTAAAACAAAGAAACACAGATTATTAAAAAGCCTCGAAAAATCCAATTATCATAACTGAAAGAACAAAGAAAATTGGTTTAATATTTGTTGCTCCAATTCGCTTCATTAAAACACTATTTTTAAATTCAACAATTGTTTGTGGAATAATGAAAATTCCTACTGCCATTGGTTGTAACATTGAAATTGAACCAACTAAAGTATGTAAACTTTTTACAGTATCACCTTCCATTTGTTTAAAAGCAAAACCTTCTAAGAACAACATTAGAATTGGAAATAAAACTAGAAAGAAGGGTACAAAAAATCCTCGATAATAATATTTAAACATTAAGTTTATTAATGGTCGACTTTTTTCGGGCATTTTGGCTTTATGAATTCATTTATTTTTTTTCTTTGTTTTTTTGATTTCAGCATTTTTTTTATTTCTTCATATTGTTTTTTTAAATCAGCTTTTTTATTTTTATCAAACATTTTTCATGTAAAGTTATGAACTGAACCATATTTTTTAACAATATCTTTAACATTTCCTGCTTCTTTTATAATTCCATTATGAATGTAAATATACTTTTCACAAAATTCTTCAACTTCGCTCATATTGTGAGTAACTAAGATCATTGTCTTATTTTTGTCAATAATATTTTTTCTAAAAAATTCAAAAATTTCTGAACGAACTTCAATATCTAATCCTGTGGAAACTTCATCTAAAATAATTAGATCAGGATCATGAATAACAGCAAGTAAAATATTTAAACGTTGTTGTTGTCCACCTGAAAGTGTTTGAATAAACTTATTTTCAATTCCAAGTAATTGGTATGTCTTCAGTAACTCTAATAACTCATCTTCTTTCATTGAAATATTAAAAGTATGTAAATAATATTTAATCATATCCATAACAGATATTCCGGCCGGATATCTAGATTCTTGAAATTGTAAACCATTTACTAGATGTTCTTGACGAATTATTTCACCAGATGTTGGTTTACGAATACCACCAATAATTTCACTTAAAGTTGATTTACCACTACCATTTGCACCAATGATTCCAATTCGATCACCGGGATTAATAGTTAAATTAACTTTATCTAAGGCTACTTTATTTTTATATTCCTTTGTTAGATTCAAAATTTCTACTAATGGCCGAGATTTATCTATTTTTTTCTTATTTTGTTCATTATTTTCTATATATAATACCTCCTGCATTAGATTGTACTATAATTAAGTGTTAAAAAGCAATTATTGAAATTTGTAACAATAAAATAAACAGTATTAATTCTAAATATTTTGGAAAAATATTTTTTAATTTTTGTTTTTCATGTATATATAATATAGATTTGAAAATAGTGATTATGTAGTATAGCAATTTAACATATGCTTTAAATCAACATTTATGAATTCAAATCCCATTTAATTATAAAATCATATACTATTAATGATTACTTTTGTTGTTTTATAAATAAAAGTTATTATATTGTATAATTAATTATATTTGAGAAATTAGATAGAAACTCAGGAGGAACCATTGTGGAAAATTTAGTAAGTGAAGAAGTAATTGAAGAAACGTATTCAAAAATTAAAGATAAAATTAGTAAGACAAGTTTGATAAAAGCAGATAAACTTTCTTCATTTTCTGGTAATAATATATTTTTAAAGTTAGAAAATTTACAAAAAACAGGTAGTTTTAAAATTAGAGGAGCTTTAAATAAAATTCTTAATTTATCAAAGGAACAGCAAGCAAAGGGTTTAATTGCTGCTAGTGCTGGTAATCATGCACAAGGAGTCGCTTTAGCAGCTTCAAGTTTAAATTTAGTATCCAAGATAGTTATGCCTGTAACAGCACCACTAGCCAAAATTGCCGCTACTAAAGAATTTGGTGGTGCTAAATGTACTGTTAAACTTTGTGGTAATATGTTTGATGATGCAATGTCTGAAGCATTAAGACTTGAAAAAGAAGAAGGGTTAACGTTAGTTCATCCATATGATGATAATTTTGTTATTGCTGGTCAAGGTACAATTGGTTTATAAATATATGAGCAAATGAATGCAATGGGTAAAGAAATTGATTATTGTTTAGTTCCAATTGGTGGAGGAGGACTTTTAAGTGGTATTTCAATTTATTTAAAAAGTAAAAATCCAAATATTAAATTTATTGGGATTGAGGCACAAAATGTTGATTCTTATAATCAAGCTTTAAAACAAGGAAAACCATTTAAAATTCAAGGTAAAAGTTCAATTGCTGATGGAATTGCTGTTAAACAAACAGGAGAATTAACATTTAATATTTTAAAGAAAAATGTTGATAAAGTTGTTACTGTTAGCGAAGAAGAAATTGCGCAAGCAATGTTATTTTTATTAGAAAAATGTAAAATTGTAACTGAAGGTAGTGGCGCTGTTAGTGTTGCTGCTATTCTTTCTGGTAAATTAGATAAAATCATTGGTAAAGATAAAAATGTTGTTTGTGTAATTAGTGATGGTAATGTTGATATTACTACATTAGGAACAATTATTAATAGCGCCTTAATTAGTTCACATCGACGAGTTCCTTTTTCAGTTAACGGTAAAATTAATAATAGTACTATTAGCGAAATTATTAATATTATTACTAAAAATGGTGCCTCTATTTATAAAATTCACAGTACATTTGATCGTAATAAATTAGATATTAGTAATTTTAGTATTTTTATAGTTATGGATACATCAGATGAATTTCAAAAAAATAAAATTTTTGCTGAGATTAGAGCATCAAGTTCTAACTTTACATTATTAGCTAAATAGTTTTTAAATTTGGTATTTTATTAAAACAAAAATTTAGTTTAAAAATATCAATTATATTTTAAAAAGAGACACTATTAATAGTGTCTCTTTTTAAAATAAATTATAGTTATTTTGCTTTTGCTAATTTAGTCATAATTTTAGATTTTTGACGAGCAGCTTTATTAATGTGATAAATGCCTTTAACAACAGCTTTATCAATTAAACTACATACTTCATTAACAAGTACTGCAGCATTTTCTGCTTTGTTTTTTATTGATATTTCAGCTTTTTTTAAAGCAGTTTTAACTTTAGATTTATAACTTTTATTAATTTCATTTCTTTTTTGGTTTGTTTTAATTCTTTTAATTTGTGATGCAATGTTAGCCATTTTTTCTCCTTTTTTGTTTTGAACATGTTTTATAGATTAATTACAACAAAAATAATTATAACAAAAATCATAAATGTTGTATAATATTTTTTATTTTTTCAGTATAATTAATGTGTTAGCTTTTTGTTAATAGTATATTTTAATTTTTTTACACTTTTAATGTAAATTATTTATTTAAAAACTTTAATGATAAATGTAGGTGTGGTAAATAAATGAGTTACTATTTTCGTAACCCTTATCAATTTTCTTACCATAGTATTGGTAGGATTAGAACAAGATTAAAATTGCAAGACTTAAATGATATCCAATTACGTGAATATTGTTTAAAATTGATTAATGAGTCTTATGATATTGAAGAGACAAAAAGTTTTAAATATATTAGAGTAAATAAAACACATCTTTATTTTGTAATTAAAAAAGATGTTAATTTAATTTTAACAATTTCACCGATGAGTCCAACTAAACTATTAGCAGTAATCGAGGAAAATTTATAAATCAAAAAAGAGGAATAAAAAATGGGAAATTTATCTAGTCAATGATGAATGTTAGCGCTTATAGGAGTAGTTTTAATAATTTTTATTTTTACAACCATTTCAGCAAAAAAGAAGAAAAAAGAAGAGAAAAAACAACGTCAAAAAGAAGTAAAAAATATTATTAAATCCTTTATGCGTGATGAATTAAAATTGCAACATAAAACAGTAGAATTTGAACAAGTAGTTTCACGTAGTAGTAAAGAATATCGCTATCGTGATGTTTTTGATGTAATTGTAAAATTATATGATTCTAAGAAAAATGATTTATTTGCAACTAAAGCATTTGAGGTAGAAGGGTTTACTAAACAATTATCAAAGAAAGAATTTGAAACAATTTGAAAAGTAAATTGTGAATTAGATTTAGAAGAAACACTTAAGAAAATTGAAATGTCAAAAAAACGTAGTGGTAAAATTAAAATAAAAAGAAAGACAGCAGAAGAAAAAGCAACAATTAAAAAAGAAAATGAAGCCGTTAAACTTGCAATTGAAGAAGAACGTTTACAAAATAAAGAAAATAAAAAACGTGCTAAAAATTTAGAAAAACCTAAAATTGCAATTCATGATAAATTTTCTGGATGAAAAGATAAATAAATCTTTATTTTTAAGTAGGCAATTGGGTGATATGTAATGAAAATTTATAAAGATGATTATAAGCATTTCCGTATTTGTCGAAAACTTTCGTGATTTTTAAATGCAAAAAATTATGCTTTAGCTAAGCATTTAATTGAAGAGAAAAAGATAATAAATTTTGTTGAACTAACGCATACTAAAACAAGTAGTAAATTTAAATCTAATTTAATTACTATTTCTGATTTAGACGATGATACATTTGAAAATAATTATAATGAAGAAGATGATTCTGAATTTTATCTTGGTGAAACAATTGCAGACGGTATTGAAACTGGGCACTATGCTCAAGAATATTTTAAAGTAAAATATTCTTGTTTTAATTTTGAGTCTGAACCGGGTAATAATGTTATAGAAATTATTAATAATAAAGAGTATGATGTTTTATTTGAACCAAGATTTCAATATCAGGGCTGTGTTACTAAGTGTGATATTTTAAAGCGAAATAATGATGGTTGGGATTTAATTGAAGTAAAAGCAGTAACTTGAGTTAAAGAAGAACATATGTGAGATTTACTTTATCAGTATGATATTTTAACCAAATGTGGAATTAAAGTAGTTAATACTTATATTATGTATTTAAATAATAATTATGTTAAGAAAGAAAAAATAGATTTAAATGAATTATTTATTGTTAATGGATCAACTTGGCAAAAAAGTCCAAATACTAAAAAAAGTTTTAGTCTTTTTGAATCAATTCAAGATGAAATTTTAAATAATAATTTGAAATTACAATATGAAAATATTAAGAATATTATTAAAATTAGTGATATTGACGAAATAGTTAAATTATTAACTTTACCTTATTGTCATGAAAATAGTAATCAATTTTGTCCTCATATTTTTAAATATTTTTCTATTCATAATACTATTTTTGAATTATATCGTTTAAGAAAAACTAAGAAAGCATTGTGATATTATGAAGAAGATTTCTTAGAAATTAATGATGAAAGATTATTACCATTTTTAACAAAGTCTAATTTACATTTAAGACAATATGATGTAATTAAAAATGGTGAAAAATTAATTGATGGCAATAAATTTGTTGATTTAAAAATTGAATACAAAAAATACCAATATCCAATTTATATGTATGATTTTGAGACTATGAAATCTGCAATACCTAAGTTTAAAAATAGTAAACCATATCAACAAATTCCTTTTCAATATTCTGTCCATGTATTATTAGCACCAGATTTTGATTTTAAAACTTATAAATCAATTAAACATTATGAATTTTTAGCAGATGGCAATGATGATCCAAGAGAAATGTTAACAAAAAAATTATGTCATGATTTAATTAATATTCATGGTAAGGGTACGTATGTTGCTTATAATCAATCATTTGAGAAATCTGTTCTTAAAAAATTAGCTTATTATTACCCTCAATATAAAAATAAATTATCATTAATTCATGATGGTACTATTGATTTACAAGATTTTTTTAAAGAATTTAAAATTTATAAAGAACAGTTTTATGGTTCTCTTTCAATTAAAAAAACTTTACCAGCATTTGAACCTTCCTTTTCTTATGAAGGATTAGTTATTAAAAAAGGAGATATGGCATCAGAAGTTTTTCGTAGAAGAGTTGAAAATAACATTAGTTTAACTAATTGAATTCATAATTTTCGTGAAAATATGTTAAAATATTGTGCTCAAGATACTTTAGGTATGGTAGTATTATTCTGACATGTAAAAAATATTATTGAAATGTACAAAGCAAAAATTGAGGGCGAAAATTATGAAAAAATTTAAAATTTTATTTATGGGTTCTTCTTTTTTTTCTGAAAATATTTTAAAAACATTGTTATTAACAATGAAAAATGAAATTGAAATAGTTGGTGTTGTTTGTCAGCCAGATCGTAAAATTGGTCGTAAACAAGAAGTTGTTCCTTTAGCAATTAAACAATTGGCACAAGAATATCAAATCCCTGTTTTCCAACCCGAAAATATTATTGACAGTTTAAAAGATTTACAATTATTAAATATTGATGTTATTCTTACTTGTGCTTATGGTCAATTTTTACCAAAAGCAATTTTAAATTTACCAAAATATAAATGTTTAAATATTCATGCTTCATTATTACCATCATTGCGTGGTGGTGCCCCTATTCAATGAGCAATTATTAATGGATTACAAACTACTGGTATTACATTAATGAAAATGGTAAGTAAAATGGATGCAGGAGCAATTTATGTTCAAGAACAAGTTTCAATTGGTATTGAGGATACATATACTTCTTTAGTTAATAAGTTGATAACTTTAGCACAAAATATGTTAATAAAATATTTATTAAAAATCATTAATAATGAAATTGAAGAACAAGAACAAGATGAAAATAAAGTAACTTTTGGTTTAAATATTAAAAGAAGTGATGAAAAAATTAATTGAAATCTTTCAGCACAATTAATTTCATGTCATGTTCGTGGATTGTATAATACACCAATTGCTTATACTACGTTGAATGATAATATATACAAAATTCATCAAGTAGCAGTAACTAATGAATTATCAAATGCTCTGCCAGGAACAATTGTTGCAATAAATAAATTAGGTATTATTGTTGCCACTAAAACTAATAACATAGTAATTAAAGTTATTCAACCAGCAGGTAAAAAAGAAATTATAGCAGCTTGTTACTATGGTTCTAAAATTAATCCAATTGCAATTGGTTTTATCTTTAAATAATAAAAAAATAACTAATATTTTTTGGTAATCTAGGAGGAAAAGATGTATCGTTTTCGCTCAATTAAATATTTAGCAATGACTGGTATTATTACTGGTTTATTAGTAACAATTGGTTATTGTTCAACTTTTCTTTTTGGTTGAGCAATTACTAGTTTATTTGGTGGAAATTCTACTTTGCAATTATTTGATGCTGTTTTTATTCCATTTTGTGCTTTTTTTGAAGGACCAATGCTGTTATTTGCAGGACCAATTGCGGGTGGCATTTTTGATTTAATTAGTGGTGTTAAAATTGTGGTTATTCCTATTACAATTTTTATTAGAATTTTAATGTTTTTTGTTATTAAGTTATTAATTAATAAATCTTGATGAAGTACTGTTTATACTTTCTTTTTTGCTTCTATTTTACTACTTATTTACCCATTGTCTTATTTAGTAATTTATCAAGATTATGCTATTACAGTTAATGAATTAATTACTGATAGTATTCAAGCTATCTTTGCTTATTTTGTTGCTATTCCACTTTATTATGCTCTTAGTAAAAATAAAATTAGATCAAATTATAGTTTTTGAAATGATCAAGAATTTGATTATTTAAAAAATAAAAAAATAACTGTTTTAGAATAGTTTACTTATTATCCATTATTTATATCTAATATAGACAATATGGTATAATTTTATAAACTTAATATAAGTTTATACCCATTTACTTAAGTTTTAAGGTAAAGGGTTTTTAATTAAAATAAGGAGAAAAAGGTTTTATGAATAAAAAAATTAAAAAAAGTTTTAAAAAAATATCTAAGTTAAAAAGTGGATGGGGCCACTTAGCCCTTTTTACTAGACCATTAATTTAAAAAATCTGAATGTATTCTAAAAACAATTGTGTTATATAATGAACACTAATTTTGACCTGAAAGGATTTTTATTAATGGATAAAATTAAACAAATAGCATTAATAATTAACAAATTAAATATCAAAGAAAAAATTAAAATTATCGATGATTGCAAAAATCAATATTCAATTAGAAACTTATGTCAATATCTTCAATTAAACAGATCAACATATTACTTTTTAAAAAATAAACAAAAACTTATTAAAAAAGAAAAAAATCATATTATTAATTGCAATCATAAATATCAAGAATTATGCCAACTTTTAATCGAATTTCATTCTACAAGAAAAGGTAGAATTTATGGATATTTAAGAATTTTTTCAGCTTTTAAAGAGTGATTAAAACAAGAGAAAAATATCATTTTAAATATAGAATTATCAACAAAACAAATGCGAAAAATTATGAAAAAACACAATATTCAAGGATTAAAACAAACTAAAAATAACTATCCTAAAAACAAAAAAAATCCAAATAAGTGAATACCTACAATGGATAAAGTAAACAAAGATTACAAAAGTACAACCGCTTCAAATCAAATTTGATCAATGGATACTAAACAAATAAACACCAAAGAAGGTTGACTATATCTTTTTGTAATTATTGATTTTTATTCAAATAATGTTGTTAGTTATAATACATTTTCAAATAAATCATATCAAGATTTAATTCTTCCTGCACTTGAAAAAATAAACAACCAATTTTCTTGAAATCAAATAAAAAACGTTATTTTACATTCAGATAACGCCAACGAATTTTATTGTCAAGAAATTACAAAATGAGCAAAAAACAAACAAATAATTTTAAGCAAAAAACAACCATATGATATTGGCGGTAATGTCATATCTGAAAATTGATTTTCACATTTATCTCAAGAATGATTGCCTAAAGACTCAAATCAATATTTAACAATCAATGAAGCTATTAATGATGTAAATCAATATGTTATGTTTTATAATTATGAAAGAATACATTCTAAATTTTTAAAACCACCAATATTACAAATAAAAATTTAGAAATATCTATCAAAATATGGTCCAGTAATTAGGGCTAACCACCAAATATCAACAACAAATGTCTACCAAAAAATAGTCCTAAAAAGTGTTGCCATTCCACTTTTCATATATTGTTAAGTGATAGTTTAATATATTTATAACATTATCTGCAACTTTCGATTTAATTTTATTTAAACTTTGGTATACTAAAACATAGTAAATAGTTTATAAGCAAAAGATAGGTGAATAAATAATATTATGAGTATCGATAAAAAATACATTAGAAATTTTTCAATTATTGCCCATATTGATCATGGTAAATCAACTTTGGCTGATCGTATTTTAGAATTAACTAATGCTGTTTCAAAAAGGGAAATGAAAAATCAATTGTTAGATTCACTAGATTTAGAACGTGAACGTGGCATTACAATTAAATTAAATAGTGTACAACTTAAATATCAATCATTAGATGGTCATACTTATTTGCTTCACTTAATTGATACTCCAGGTCATGTTGACTTTACTTATGAAGTATCGCGTAGTTTAGCAGCATGTGAAGGTGCCATTTTAGTAGTTGATGCTGCTCAGGGTATTGAAGCACAAACTTTAGCAAATGTATATTTAGCATTAGATAATGATTTAGAAATTATTCCTGTTATTAATAAAATAGATTTACCAAGTGCTGAACCAGAAAAAGTTAAGGAAGAAATTGAAAAAGTATTGGGTTTACCTGCTGATTATGCGCCTTTAATTTCTGCAAAAACAGGTATTAATATTCGCGATGTTTTAGAAGCAGTTATTAAATATATTCCTTATCCAATTGATGCTGATGATAATGAACCATTGCGTGCTTTAATTTTTGATTCATTATATGATAAATATCGTGGAGTGATGGCATTTATTAGAATCAAAACTGGTGTAATTAAAGTTGGCGATAAAGTAAGAATGATGTCAACTGGTGCCGAATATGAAATTACTGAATTAGGAGTACGCACACCAAAAGAAGAAAAGAGAGAAATGTTAACAGCTGGTGAAGTTGGTTGAATTAGTGGTGCAATTAAAATAATTAGTGATATTCATGTTGGTGATACGATTACTAGTGTTATTAATCCTGCTGATGCACCATTACCGGGTTATAAAACTTTAAAACCAATGGTTTATTGTGGTTTATATCCAATTGATACTAATAAATATCAAGAATTAAAGGATGCATTATATAAAATTCAATTATCGGATGCCTCATTAATTTTTACTGCTGAAACATCACAAGCATTAGGTTTTGGTTTTCGTTGTGGTTTTTTAGGGTTATTACATATGGATGTTATTCAAGAACGTTTAGAGCGTGAATATAATTTAGTTTTAATTTCAACAGCTCCTTCTGTAATTTATGAAGTAAATTTAACTAATGGTGAAAAGTTAATAATTGATAATCCAGCAAAATGACCAACTGTGCAGACAATTAAAAGTGTAGAAGAACCATTTGTGCAAGTAACAATAATGACACCAGAACAATATGTTGGTGCATTGATGCAATTATGTCAGGATAAACGTGGAACTTATTTAGATTTAAAATATGCTGATAATTTACGAAGAACTCTTATTTATAATATGCCACTGAATGAAATTGTCATTGATTTTTTTGATAAATTAAAATCAATATCAAAAGGTTATGCTTCATTAGATTATGAATTAATTGGTTATCAGGAAAGTAAATTAGTGAAAATGGATATTTTATTAGCAGGTAATATTGTTGATGCATTATCTGTTATTGTTCATAAGGATTTTGCTTATGATCGTGGGCGTGTTTTATGTGAAAAATTAAAAAAATTAATTCCAAAACAAAATTTTGAAGTTGCTATTCAGGCTGCTATTAATAATAAAATTATTGCTCGTCAAACTGTGCAAGCAGTTAGAAAAGATGTTATTGCTAAATGTTATGGTGGTGATATTACAAGAAAAAGAAAACTTTTAGAAAAACAAAAAGAAGGAAAGAAAAAAATGAAATCGATTGGTAATGTTGAATTACCACCAGAAGCATTTCGTGCTGTTTTAAAAATAGATGAAGAAAATTAATAAAAAAGTTATAAATATTTGATTTGTTTTTTTCTAAATTGGATTATTTGAAAATAAAAAATTAATTGATCTATTTAAGTCAATTAATTTTTTATTTTCATAAAGCATATTTTGAAATAAAAATGAGATTTCTCACAATTTTATGTTAAATATATAGTATTTTTTTTAATTCTGCAATTATTTCCATTTTAATTTTTATGTAATTTTTTTGCATTTCAATATTATGGATGGGGCCACTTAGCCCTTTTTACTAGACCATTAATTTAAAAAATCTGAATGTATTCTAAAAACAATTGTGTTATATAATGAACACTAATTTTGACCTGAAAGGATTTTTATTAATGGATAAAATTAAACAAATAGCATTAATAATTAACAAATTAAATATCAAAGAAAAAATTAAAATTATCGATGATTGCAAAAATCAATATTCAATTAGAAACTTATGTCAATATCTTCAATTAAACAGATCAACATATTACTTTTTAAAAAATAAACAAAAACTTATTAAAAAAGAAAAAAATCATATTATTAATTGCAATCATAAATATCAAGAATTATGCCAACTTTTAATCGAATTTCATTCTACAAGAAAAGGTAGAATTTATGGATATTTAAGAATTTTTTCAGCTTTTAAAGAGTGATTAAAACAAGAGAAAAATATCATTTTAAATATAGAATTATCAACAAAACAAATGCGAAAAATTATGAAAAAACACAATATTCAAGGATTAAAACAAACTAAAAATAACTATCCTAAAAACAAAAAAAATCCAAATAAGTGAATACCTACAATGGATAAAGTAAACAAAGATTACAAAAGTACAACCGCTTCAAATCAAATTTGATCAATGGATACTAAACAAATAAACACCAAAGAAGGTTGACTATATCTTTTTGTAATTATTGATTTTTATTCAAATAATGTTGTTAGTTATAATACATTTTCAAATAAATCATATCAAGATTTAATTCTTCCTGCACTTGAAAAAATAAACAACCAATTTTCTTGAAATCAAATAAAAAACGTTATTTTACATTCAGATAACGCCAACGAATTTTATTGTCAAGAAATTACAAAATGAGCAAAAAACAAACAAATAATTTTAAGCAAAAAACAACCATATGATATTGGCGGTAATGTCATATCTGAAAATTGATTTTCACATTTATCTCAAGAATGATTGCCTAAAGACTCAAATCAATATTTAACAATCAATGAAGCTATTAATGATGTAAATCAATATGTTATGTTTTATAATTATGAAAGAATACATTCTAAATTTTTAAAACCACCAATATTACAAATAAAAATTTAGAAATATCTATCAAAATATGGTCCAGTAATTAGGGCTAACCACCCCATTCCATTAATTAAATTCTCTTGACTTTTTAAATGATTATTTTCTAAATTATTTTTTATTATTGCGTGACACTCAATTTCTCTAGAGTAATTTTTAATCATATTTTTTATGTTATTAATCATTTTATATTCCCCATTTCAAAGTTTTATAAATAATTTATTTATATTTTTTATTATATCATTTTATTTATAAAAATTATAAATAAAATGATATAATTTTCTATAATAAATCTAGTATTCATAGAAAAATAAATTAAAAGCAAGTTTAAATAAAATGATATAATAAAAAAACAATTCCCTAAGAACCTGTTTGGAATCTTTTATAAAATAACGTAAAATGACTATATATTTTAAGATAAGGGGTATATATGCATAAAAATTATCCAAGTCATGTTACTAAAGAACAATTTGAGAACATAAGATCAATTTTAGAAAATAACAAAAAGAAAACAAAACCAAGAAATTTAGATTTATATGAAGTATTTTGTGCAGTTTTATATGTATTAAAAAGTGGATGTCAATGAAGAATGTTACCAAAAAATTTTCCAAAATGACAAACTGTATATTATTATTTTCAAATTTGAAGTAAAAA
The DNA here is from genome assembly GCF_964019495.1 of Spiroplasma endosymbiont of Dasysyrphus albostriatus. Lineage (NCBI taxonomy): Bacteria > Bacillati > Mycoplasmatota > Mollicutes > Entomoplasmatales > Spiroplasmataceae > Spiroplasma > Spiroplasma endosymbiont of Dasysyrphus albostriatus. The sequence continues at coordinate 746,698 of NZ_OZ026447.1, forward strand.
TAGTGATAAAGAACCTAGCACTTGACAAGTAATTTTAAAAAAAATTAGTTAGAAAAGTTCGTATCAATAATGGTAGAAAAGAACAAACTAGTTTTTGTATAATTGATTCACAAAGTGTTAAAAACACAGATACTGCTAAAAATAAAGGTTATGATGCTGGTAAAAAAATTTCAGGAATAAAGCGTCATATTGCTGTTGATTCTCAAGGCTTACCACATGCAATTTACATAACCACAGCAGAAAAAACAGATCGTAACAGTGCTATAATAATGATTGAAAATGAAAAAGAAAATTTATCTAAAGTTCAAAAAATACTAGTAGATGCTGGTTATACTGGTGAAAAATTTGCTTTTAAAATCAAAACAATCATAAATGCAAATGTTGAAGTTATCAAACGTAATGAATTACATTCTTTTGTAGTATTGCCAAAAAGATGAGTTGTAGAACGAAGTTTTGCATGATTAGAAAAATGCAGAAGATTATGAAAAAATTGTGAAAGAAAATTAAATACTAGCTTACAAATGGTTGTTCTCTCATTTATTTCAATTTTATTAAAAAGATCCTAAACAGATTCTAAGAAATTGATAAAATTTTAATTTATAATAAGTATATTAATAATAATTACTTAAATGGGGAGTAGGGGGTTATGTGAAAATTTTATTAAAAATAATTGATTGTTTGAACCCAATTTCTATTTTTAAAAGTATTAAAAAGTATATAGAAAATAGAGCTAAGATTGAAACAAAATTAATTGATAAAGAAAAGCAAAGACAACATGAAAAAGATTTACAAGATTCTAGATTTAAACATGAATCACTTGAAAATGAAAAAGACAGAAAATTACAAAAAGAATTAGCTGAAGAAAAAACTAAAAGATTAGGGTTAATATTAGAAAATAAATTAATTATAAATAGACAAAATTATTATTTAAAACATGATAATAATCCTAAATTAGAATTAGAACTTAAAAGAAAACGAATTAAAGGTAAAAAAATAAAGTAATATTGTATTTACAAAAATATGAGGTTAAAATTGATATAATCACTCTATTGAAGGTGATTTTAAGGAGTTTTGATAATGGATTTAAATATCAACAAAAATTTAAAAACAAAAGTTTTAAATAATTTTTTAAATTTATTAGCAATTAATTTAGCAGATACTTATTTAGAAACCTTAAAAAAATATAAATCAAAAGATGTAGATGAATTAGTATTAAATTTTTTAGATCAAGTAGTTTATTTAGTGGATGAAGAAATTGATATAACAAACGTTAAAAATAGTTCTAAAATATCCAAAATGAATACTAAACAAAAAGAAAAATTTAATAATGCTTTAAGAAAAGATAATAAATATCGAAAAATGTGTTCAGTTCTTAATTTTATATATCGAGTAATAAAAGAAGAAGAAACACAAGAGCAAGTATTCAATAATATATATCATTTTTATGAAAAATCTGATGCTGAAACTTTAGAAATATTTTCTAATGATTATAAAGAAAAAGAAAAATTTGATTTTTTTAAAGAAATAAAATTAAAGTTAAAAAATAGTAATAGTTTTTTATATAAATCAAATTTACAAGCAAATATATAAGTTTAATATATTTATAAAGTATCTTTAAAAACATCTCTAATAAAATATTAGAGATGTTTTATGAATAAACAAAATTATAAAAAATTAAAATTATTTATAATTTTACTATTAAATTTTCAATAAGTATTACAATTTTTTTAAAAAAAGAACTAACTTAAAATTAGTTATTTTAAATTAGATTATTTATTTTTATATATTCCATCAGTAGTTGTTGCATAAATAGTAAAATTATTAGAATTATAAATCAATTGATTAATTGAATTAAGTTTATTTTCATAGAATAAAGTGAAGTTTTTTTCTTGATAACTTTTTCATATATTACCATCTTTATCACCAACTAAAACCCCTGTTCCAAAAGTTATTACTGTTGTATTTATTGTTTCTAAAGTTTGCTTATATGGTAAAAAATTAGCAATAGTAATACGTTTATAATAAACTTGTTTACTCTTGTTAGTAACAAAGATTGTTTCTTTATTATCAACAGCAATACTTGTAATACCACCATCTTTTAGTTGCTCAACTAAATTAAAAGGATTACCCCCAATACTTTTAAAAATCATTCCTTCTGTATTACCAGCATAAATTAAACCATTTTTAGTTGTTTTTAAAACTGTAATGTTACCTATTGCCCCATCTATTTTTTTTAATTCAGTTGTTGGACTTGAATTAGTATATACCCCTTGATTTGTTCCTATATAAATATTATTTTCTTTGTCAAAAGTCATTGCTAATAATTGATGTGAACTTAAAGTATATTTTTCAGCAAGTTGATCATTTTTAAGAATATAAACTTTTAATTCATTATTTTTTTCATTATAAGTTCCAACATAAATTGTGCCATTAGGTGTTGTAATTAGTGATTTTATTTTATAATCATAATTAAGTAAATTTATTTCTTCAAAAGATTGACCATTGTCACTTTTATAAACAATACCTTCACTATTAACGGCATAAGTTTGTTCCCCCTTAAAAGTTAAACTATTAATTTCACCAGTAGTGCCTGTCATTTTGTTAAAGCTAATTTTAGAAACATTGTTTTTATTTAAAAAAGTAGTATTTTGATTGCTATTAATTATTTTATTATTTGATAATATCATCCCTAAACTTGTAACAGTGGTAATTAATAATAACAATTGTTTAAATTTCATTTTTATTCCCTCCTTTTTTTAAAAATTAAATTAAGATTTAGCAAAAATACATTATTTTTTGTATTTGTTTTTTGGTAAATCTTAATTTAAGTTTATATTTGCAAAAAATAATATACAATAAAAAAACTAAAAAAATGTGAATTACAATTACACTTTATCAAAATTATATATGTAATATGTATTGTTTGCCTTTATTTATATTGTGATTCTTAGTTAGTTATGGTATTCTATTATGGTATTCTATATTAAAAGATGGTCTTGTAAGTGAGGTGTTTGTTATGTTAAATTTAGATTTTGTTGGACCTCACGGCATTACTGATACTTATGGTGGATGGTTTCATGTTTATGCATTTGCTATTATGTCAGGTATTTTTGCTTCAATTATTGCTTCTTGAGTAAAATTTAAACGTTATCGTGTTCCTACTGATTCTTTAGCATGATCAATAATATTTATTATTCCTGCTTCATTATTTGGTGCTAGTTTTCTTGGTAAGGATGATCCTGATAAGTCAATTAGTTTTTTTGAAAAATTTGCATTTTGAAAACCAGGGATGTCTATTCATGGTGGTGTTTTATTTGGCATTATTGCTGGTGCAATTATTTTTTACTTTGTTGGTCGTAAGTATAAAATATCATTATGAATATATGGCGATTTAATTATTCCTAATATTTTATTAGGGCAGATATTAGGACGTTGAGGTAATTTCTTTAATCATGAATTACTTGGTAACGTTGTAAGTTATGATTCATTATCATGATTACCTGCTTTTATTCGTGATAATTGTTTTAAATTAATTGGTGGACCAAGTGGTAATCCCGAAATGATTAATGGTGAAATTGTTTATCGTGCACCAATATTTCTTTATGAATCAATTGCTAATTTAGGTTTATGATTAGCGATTACATTTATTGTTCCAAATCTTGGTAAATGATTTGGTAAAAAGCCATGAAAAGTAGAGCCAGATAAGTTTCAATTTGATTTTAAAGATAATTTTAAATACTGAGGAAAAATAACTTTTAATCCAAAATATTGAAATAAAATAAATCGTGATCCAAAGCATTTGACTTGAACTAAAATGTGAAATGAAGTTTACTATTATAATCAAGTACCAAAAAATGTAGTAAATAAAGCATTAGCAGAAGTCAAACCTTCTGGTAAGAAAATTAATGATTATATAAATAAAAGCAAAAAACTTTATGAAATAAATAATCCACATCATTATCGAATGATGCATGCAGGTGTTCAAATGGGACTTTACTTTTTTGGATGAAATTTAATTAGATTTATTTTAGAGTTACAGCGCCCACCAGAAGATTTATTTTTAATTAATCGTCCAATCCTTGATTATACAATTTTATTATTGATTACTTTCTTTGGTCTGTTTCTAGCAATATTTGCACAATTTGTTGCAGCAAAATATTTACGTAGCGAAGGATGAACATATGAAAAAGAATATTAATAATATTCTTTTTTATTATTAAAATAATTATTATAACAGAAAATAAGCTATTAAATAGATAATATTAATTAGATTTGGTGTTTTTGTTATAATATTTATATACTAATGTATGAGGTGAAATTAGTGTTAGCAGTAGTAAGTGATGATAGTAGTACTAATACCATTAAGTTTTTAGGTTTTGAGATTCCAATTACTACTTTTTTATATTCAATGGGTGGGTTAGCACTTTTGATTTTTCTGTTATTATTATCAATTTTATTAATAATGTATTTACGCAAAAGGATTTCTATTAAAGGATACTTAAGTTTAGAAGAAAAAGATTATCAATTTGAAGATAAAATTTTGGAAATTGAACATGAAATTGCCAAATTACAAAGAAAATTTTATTCAAGTAAACATATTTCTAAAAAGACAAAAAAATATTTTAACTAATTAAATGTAGGTGATGTATATGTCTAAAATAAAATTTAAATTATTTGATAAATTTTTTTCACAAAAAAATAGGTTATCAGATAAAGAAGGTTATCAAAAATCAACTAATAATAACACTTATTTTAGAAATGTTGTACCACCAATTAATAAAAATAAAGAAAATATTCATAATTCTGATTTTAATGAAAATGATTATAATGAAAAAAAATATGATGGTAAAAATATACAAGTTACTAGTTCTTATATAATACCTTTACAAGAAAAAAAGACAGTGCCGATCAATGAAAACTTTACTAAAGAAAAAGATATGTATTATGATCAACCACAAACATTTAATACTATGGAAATAGTTAGTTATAAAAATAGTTTTAAAATTCCAAAACCAATTAGCAGAGAAATTAAATCAGAGAAGCTAAAACAATTGATTTTATTATTTATTGGTGTTATGACATTAATTATTGCTTCAACTTTTATTGGTTTATATTTTGGTATGATTAACATAAAAATTATTCCTCATCCTGTAATTACTATTCCATTAGCAATTATTGCTCTTACTATTATTTTGATTAATATTATTGAATTTGTGACATTAAGAAGAGAAGTGGATTTATATATTGAAAGAACACTAAAAGGATCGCTATTACCTCCTAATTTTATAATTAGAAATTATCGTAAAATTCATGCTAACTTGATAATTGTTAATTGAATAAGTATTAGTAGTTATATTGTTCTTGGTATTATTATTGGCATTATGTTTTTGATTAGTGGTCAGAAATTAACTTTTATTATTCAAAAATGAACAGTTAATGTTCCTGATATTATTAAAGATGCAATAACATTAACAATTATTTTAGGTGTTATTTTCTTTATTCATATGATTAATATTGTTATTTTTAAATTTCGTAAACGTAATATTATAAGTTATTATGGCTATGAAATTATTAATCCACAAGAGTTAAATCAATACAAAAAAAAGATAAATAGAATATGTATGATTATTACTATTGGTTTTACTGCTTTAATATTTTTTGCAATTGTTATTCCAATATTTGTATTAAAAAGAAGAAAGAAAAAGTAGTTATTATTTATAATATATATAGCTAACTAAAGTAATGTTTACTCATATCTTGAAAAACAAAATCAATCGCGTTTTTAATATTTGGTCAATAATTTGGTAATATTTTTCTTATATTATGTTTTATAGCAAATCAAAAATGTTCAATTGGATTTAAATTAGGAGAATATGGTGGAAGAAATAATAGTTTGCATCCAGCATTTTCAATTAATTGTTTTGTTGCTTTAGATTTATGAAACGTCGCATTATCTAAAACTATAATTTGTCCACACTTTAATACTGGAATTAGTATATTTTTAACATATGATTCAAAAATTTTACTATTGCAATGTCCTTCAAATGCTCATAGAGCTTTTAATTTACCTTTATTTAGTGCACCAATTATACTCATTCTCTTTATTTTATATGCAGGTTTATTATCAAATAATCTTTTACCTTTTTCAGACCAACCATATTTATAAAATTCATTATCATCAATTCCAGATTCATCAATATATACCAAATCTTCATTCATTATTTTCGCTATTTCTTTTAAAAAATCTTCTTGTTTATTTTTATCTCTTTGTTCATATAGAAAAGTTTTTTTTATATGTATAATTTAGTTTTTTGAAATAGTTATAAACTGTTTCTTTTGTCATATCACCAAATTTTTCAATTACTTTTTGAACTGTAACATCTTTATTTTCTGCTAAATAATTTTTTAATTCATCTAAATCCTTTATTTTGTGGCTATGTCCTTTTTGATAATTCAAAATTGGTTTTATATTTCCGGTTTTTTGCTTTCTTTTTCTTCATAAAAATAAAGTCTTTCTAGTGATATTGAACACTTTACAAATTTCTTTAATTTTCATGTTTTTACTTTCATAAACTTCTATTACTTTTCTTCGTAAGTCCTCACTGTATGGTTTTGGCATAATTTAATCTTCCTAATCTATTTTAATTATTGCTGAATTATACTTGTAAGTGCAAGAATTGTTTAAATTACATATTATTATTTTACATTATTTATGAGTAAACATTACTTTCGTTAGCTATATATAGTAATAATCATTTTTATAAGGTGTTAATTATGTCAAAAAATTTAAATAAATGAGGAAGAGAAACAATTACTTTCAATGAATTCCAAAATAAAAAATGTCAATTTAAAAGTTGTGAAGAAAATATTTTTAGTCATAGTTTAGATTTAAATTATTTTAAAAAAATGATTTTTGAACATTTAACAAATTTAAATAAATTAGAACAAAATAAAGAGTTATTTAAATTTAGTAACTCTATATATGCATCTGATTTTTGCAAAAATCATTTATTTGAAATATATTTTTCTTATTTAACTAAACTTAAGATTATTGATTTTTTAATTCCTCGTTCAAATAAAATAATAGAGTCATGATTTTTTGATTTTTTAATATATAATCAAACTAATGATGAATGATTAAGATGTTACCATGATAATAAAGGTATTGACATTTTAAAACCTAGTTTGATAAAAATAATTCCTGATGATTTTTTTCAAATAAATAATAGTGAAATTAAGTGATTTAATGACTCTAATCATTATTTAGGAATTTCTATTAAAATAAGAAAGAATTATATTTTAAAAGAATATATAGGTACTACAAAAGAACAAGGTAGATTAAATGGCCCAGATTTTATTTTAGAAAATATAAATAATAAAAAAACATTAGGACTTGAAATTGTTGAATTAAATCCTGTGTTGTTTGTTTTTCCTAATGGAGTAAGAGATTTTGAAAAAGTTGGTAAAAAGTTAGATAAACAAATTAATGAACAAAAAGGTGGAAATTTTTATAGAAATTGAATTAATTTAATTAAAATAGTTGAAGATAAAATTAATAAGTGAAAAAAATTTCAAAAAACTGATGAAAAGGCAATTGAAATAATATTAAATAATTGAGTTCCCGATATTTGATATTATATTTTTGAAATATCTTTAAAATTTTCCAAATTTAATAATTAAATTGATTATTTTTTTATTCTTTAAAACAAAATTATTTTTTTTATTTTGAAATGATTATTTTAGTAAATTTATTTTTTATGAAAGCAATAAAAGAATTTTAGAAAACAATTATTAGTAGATGAAATTAATGATTATAGATTGACATATTATAATAAAAGTTACCTAATGGTAACTTTTATTATAATTAAATTTTTAAATATGATTACTTCCATAAGAAGGTAAATCAATTATTGCTCATTCATCTTCATCATTTATTGCTTCTTTTGCATCATCTAACATATCATATTCTTCTTCAACATTTTTGCTATTGTTATTATCTAAAATTATTTGATTAATTTTAGTTGCATTATCTAATGTCATATTATATTCATATTTACTTATATTACTTGATTGATTTGTTAGATTCTTTGAGTTTAATGTAGTTTTCTTTTCATCATTTTTTTGTATTACTTTTATATTTAATTCTTGTTTTTTATTTTTGTAAAAATTTCATGAATAGTAACCAATTCCACCAGCAAGACACACTAGTCCCACTGTAAGAAGATTATTTGGAAGTATTGATTGTAATAAATTAGAAAGTATTTCAGAATTAATTTCGCTCTCATTTGTGTTTAAAAATTTCATTTTTATGTTCCTTTCAAATCAAAATAAAAACCTATTTATTTACAAAAATAAATAGGATAAAAACTTATATTAAATTTTTACTAAATAAATATAGCATAATTTATATATTAATTGTTAATAAGTTATTTAAAATTTTTATAAAAAAGCATATATCCAAAAAAATATTGACTTTCGCGTTAAAGTTATATATATTACAAAATAGTATTTGAATAAAGCTAATAAATTATATATAGAGGAAGATATAAGATGCCATCAAAATTAGTAATCATGGAATCTCCAGTTAAAAGTAAAGCAGTACAATCATATTTAGGTAATGATTATTTAGTGTTATCTTCGGATGGACACATTCGTAATTTAGCAATTAAAGGTCAATATGGTTTGGGAATTGATTTAGAAACTTTTGAACCAATTTACAAAATTGATCGCAAAAAAATGCCAAAGGTAAAAGAATTAAAAAGTAAATTAAAAAGTATTACTCATGTTTATCTAGCAACCGATCATGATCGTGAAGGAGAAGCAATTGCTTATCATTTAGATCAAGTATTAGCAACAAGTAATATATCATCACGAATAACTTTTAATGAAATTACTAAAGATGCAATTTTAACAGCATTTAAATCTCCACATAGTATTGATTTACCATTAGTTCGTAGTCAAGAAGCAAGAAGAATGGTTGATCGTATCATTGGTTTTCGCTTAAGTAATCTATTACAAAAGAAGATCGGTTCACGTAGTGCAGGGAGAGTACAATCAGTAGCATTAAAATTAATAGCAACAAGAGAACGTGAAATTACTAATTTTATTAGCAAAGAATTTTGAACAATTAATAGTACTTATCAAAAAAAAATAATATTAAATTGTGAAAAATATAAAGAAGAACTGTTAGTTATTAATAATGAACAAGAAGCAGTTGCTATTAAAAATGCATTAAGTGATAGTTATCAAGTAATTTCTGTTACTGAACAAAATCGTAAGCGTAATTCATTAAATCCATTTACTACTAGTAGTTTATTACAAGCAGCATCAACACAATTAAATTTTAGTACTGCTAAAACAACGCTTATTGTTCAGCAATTGTATGAAGGAATTGATGTTAATGGAACACTTACTGGATTTATTAGTTATCCTCGTACTGATTCAATACGTTTAAATGATAAATTTATTGAAAATGCCAAAACATTAATTGTTAATGAATATGGTGAACAATATCTTGGGCAGAAGAAAGAACAGACTAATAAAAAAAATGTGCAAGATGCTCATGAAGCAATCAGACCAACTGATTTAACAATGAATAATAAACGTGCTATTGATTTTTTAAATAAAGATCAATTAAAACTTTATAATTTAATTTATTTTCGTGCCCTTAGTTCATTAATGGCACCAGCACAATTAATTAGTACTACTGTCTTATTTAAAAATAATGATTATCAATTTCGTTTAACAGGACAACAAATCAAGTTTAAAGGATTTTTAATGCTTGATGTAGAAAGTCTTGAAAATGAAGAACTTTTAGTTTTACCAAAATTTGAAAAAAATCAAATTATTAAAGTTGAGTCAGTAAATTTACAGCAACACTTTACTAAACCAAAACCAAGATACACAGAAGCTAAATTAATTAAAACATTAGAAGAACTAGGAATTGGTCGACCATCGACTTATAATCCAATTATGAACACTATTAAAGAACGCGGTTATGTTATTATTGAAAATAAGTCTTTTAAAGCTACTGAGAAAGGTCTTTTAACTAATGATAAACTTCAAGAGTTTTTTTATGATATTATTAATGAGACATATACTTCACAAGTTGAAACTCAATTAGATCAAATTGCTCATGGTAATTTTGATATGCATCAAGTGGTAAAAGACTTTTGAGTTAAGTTTGAACCAAGGATTGATGATGCTTTTGATAAAATGACTGAGTTTAAAATTAAACCGGTTTTATTAGATCAAGATTGTCCACTTTGTGGTGCCCCACTTGTGCAAAGAACAGGAAGATATGGTAAATTTAACGGTTGTTCAGCATTTCCAAAATGTCGATATATTCAAAAACAATTAGAAAAAATTAAACCTTGTTTAGTATGTACAGATGGTTGAATGGTTGTTAAATCTTCAAAACAAAATCGAAAATTTTTAGGATGTACTAATTATCCAAATTGTAAACATGTTGAAAAGTATCAAGAAGTAACTTCTGATAAAGAAGTAAAGTAGGTGAAACGCATGTTAAAAGATTATATATTATTAATAGATAAACCTTCATTTATGACATCACAAGATTGTCTTGTTGTTATTAAAAAACGTTTGAAATTAAATAAAATTGGTCATACAGGTACGTTAGATCCTTTAGCAACAGGACTAATGGTAGTACTTGTGAATGAAGCAACCAAAATTAGTGATTTTATTTTAAAAAGTGATAAAGTTTACATTGCAAAAATGCAACTATTTTTAAAAACCGACACCGGCGATATTACTGGTAAAATTATTGAATCAAAACCACATCTTGATTTAAAAGAATCAGAAATTGTTAAAGCACTTGAATTTTATAATAATCGTCAATATGGGCAAATAATTCCTGCTTATGCAGCAGTTAAAATTAATGGTAAAAAACTTTATGAATATGCTCGTGAGAATATTCCTGTTGAATTACCAAAACGTAAGGTTTATATTAAATCTTTAAAATTAATTAGTTTTAATAATGATTTAGTTACTTTTGAAGTAGTATGTTCAAAAGGAACTTATGTTCGAGCTTTGGTTACTGACATTGCTAGAATTTTACATACATCAGCAACTTTAACTTATTTGAGAAGAATTCATCAATCGGGTTTTGATTTAAGTAATGCCCTAAATTTAGATGTTATTAATGAAGAAACAGTTAGTAAAAATCATATTAGTATTTATGATGGTGTTAAAAATATTATGCCAGCGATTGTTGTTGATAATAGTAAAAGTGTTATTGATGGTAAACCCTTAGTTATTGATAGCACTAATGAGCCATATGTTTTAGTTGTTAATTCTGAACATTTGCCATTAGCTATTTATCGTAATCAAAAAAATAATTTATACGTAAGCCAACGAGGTTTTAAATGTAATGAAGATATTAAAATTGAAAAATCTAAATATTCAAAATCAAAAATTGATGTCTAAACCAATTATTGCTTGTTGAGGTTTTTTTGATGGTATTCATCAAGGTCATCAAGCCCTATTTAAACAATTATTAGTTAATTCAACAATAAATAATTATCAAACATGTATTATTAGTTTTGATAGAAAACCACAAAGTGTAATTAGTAATAAAAATAATGAGGTTTTATTAAGTAATGAAGATAAAATTAAAACAATTGCTAAATACAATTTTGATTATTATTGGGAAATTAAGTTTAGTAAAGAAATAGCAACACTTTCACCAGAGCAATTTATTTCGTGATTATTGGCAAATAATGTTAAAGCAGTAGTTGTTAACCCAAATATTAGGTTTGGTTATCAAGGGCAAGGTAATATTAAAACATTACAACAATCTTCATTACAAGTTTATCTTTGTAATGATATTATTGTTAATAATAACAAAGTTTCTTCAACTTATATTAAACAACTTTTACAAAATAAAGATATTAGTAGTGCTAATCTTTGTTTACAACAAGAGCCATATACAATTAGTGGTAAAGTAGTTCATGGTATTAAAGAGGCTAGAACGATTAATTTTCCAACTGCTAATTTATCGTTATTAACAAACTATGCATTACCGGGTCTTGCTACTTATATTACGCTTACTGAAGTAGATAATAGATGATATCAAAGTATGACAGTAATTATGTTACGTAATAATAAGCCGTTAGTTGAAACTTACTTATTAAACTTTAATCAAGATTTATATGGAAAAATCATTAAAGTTAGATTTTTAGATTTTCTTCGTGATAATTTAAAGTTTACTAATTTAGATGATTTAAAAAAACAAGTCGATAAAGATTTAATAGAAACAATTAAATATTTTGCTAATTCTAGTACTAAATTATTAAAGCCATAATAATTGTGATATTCTTTATATTTACAATAATTATTAACATTATAAATACTATTTATTAAAAACTATTTCCAATAAAATTTAATTTTATTGTATATGCTAATGAAAAATAAAAAAGAAAAAAGGGAGTAAATAAATAATGAAATATTGAGTAAAAGAATTTATAAATCAAATAAAAGATAATAATGAAATTTGCGCAAACTGTGATTATAAAGAAAATTTACAAAAAAATATTACTTCAAATGATAATTGTCAAATTGTAAATGATGAAAGAATGCCATTGTTACAAGAACACGCTTCAAATAATAAATGTATAGTTATTGAAATAGAATCAAACATTTCAGCTGTTAATAATATAGTAGAAATAAATTTACAAGGAAAACAAATTGAACAAAAAAAACAGACTACTAATAAATTACCTAATTATGGTTCAATTTGTTAAGAAGTTAAAACTACATAATCAGACTTAAAATGATGAATTATTTAAATAACTTATTTTAATAGATTAGTTAATTTACTTTCACTAATTTCTTTATATATGTTTAAATTAGTTTGTTCGTATAAATAACAAGCTCAATAATATCAAATTAAATTTTGATAATTCATTCATTTTTTAGCAATAATTATTTGTTCATTATTTAAATTAAAACAATTAAATCAAGTATTAATTTCGGTTTCAGAAGTTAAACTTTCAGAAGCAAAAGAGGCAATATCAAATAATTCATCATTTCAACAAGCAAAATCTCAATCAATTAAATATCAACAATTATTTTTTTTAACAAAATTATTTAATGTTAAATCATTATGAGATAAAACAATTGTTGTTGGTTGATAAGTAGCAATTCATTTGATTACCTCACTGGTTATTTTTTCTAAGCAAGGATTACTAGTAGTTAAATTACAGTATAAATTAAGTTGTTCTAAACCTTTTCAAGTTTTAATTAATGATTTATTATCAAATTTAATATTATGTAGTTGTTTTACCAATGATGAAATTTGTTCTAATATTTGTTTATTAATTATTTGTTCGCTTAAATTAATTAAATTATGATAATATGGCATTAAGGTTAATAGTTTATTATTATTAATATTGACTTCATTAATAGGTAATGTAAATTTTTTTGATTTAATTAATTTAATAACATTAATTTGATTTGTAAAATTCAAAAAAGGTTGCAAAATATCTTTAGATTGTTTTAAAAAAAAATGTTTATTTACTAAAAATAAGTCATTGGTTAAACCTTTTGTTTTTAATAGTTCTAATTGATATGGTGGTTTAATAGTTTTAAATTTCAAAATGACACCTCTATTTTGCTTGTATTGTCTGTAATAAAATTATACAATTTATTAAATAAAAAATATTGAAAGTAAGTGATAGTATGTTAAAAAAAGGTTATATTCATATTTATAAAGGTGAAGGAAGAGGTAAAACCTCAATTCTTAATGGTATGGTAATTAGAGCATTGGGTAATAATCTTAATGTTAGCTACTTACGTTTTTTAAAAAATCGTCCTTCTGGTGAAATTAATTTTTTAAAACAAAATACTAAACTTAAAATTGAAAGTTTTTATGAATCTTCGCAAAAATTTTTTTGAGAAATGGATGAAGAAGAAAAAAATAAATTAAAACAAGAAACTAATTATGGTCTTACTAGATTAAAACTGTTAAGTCAAAATGATAATACTGATCTTATTGTTGTTGATGAAATTTTAGGGTGTATTCAAAATAATTTGATTAAAGAACAAGACTTAATTGAAATTTTAAAAAATAAAAAATCACATATTGAAATTGCATTATCTGGTAGATATGCATCTTTTGCCTTAGAGCAATGTGCTAATTTAATTAGTGAAGTTAAATCAATTAAACATTATTTTGAAAAAAGTCAAATTGCTCGTGAAGGGATTGATTATTAATGACTGCTAAAACCTTATGGTTTGCATCTAATAATATCGGTAAAATTAATGAATTAAAGAGTATCTTACAGACAAAGGGATATAATGTCAAATCAATGTTAGATCTTAATTCTCCTCTTGAAATCAATGAAACAGGTACATCATTTATTGAAAATGCAATTTTAAAAGCAACAACACTTGCAAAATTAGTGAATGGTCCTGTAATTGCTGATGATTCAGGGTTAGAAATATTAGCTTTAAATAATTTTCCTGGTATTAACTCAGCACGATGAAAGGGTGAAATGTCCTATCATGATGCAATGTTAGACATTTTAGAACAAATGGAAGGTGAAACTAATCGTGCAGCAGTATTTATTTCTGCTATTGCTTATGTTGATTTTGATCATAAGATTACTAAAGCATTTATTGGTAAACTTGAAGGTGAAATCACTACTGAGATAAAAGGTAATGATGGTTTTGGTTACGATCAAATATTTTATGTTCCAGTAGTACATGCTACTTTAGGTGAATTGTCATTGGCAGATAAAAATAAAATTTCTCATCGTAATTCAGCAATTCAGCAATTATTAACATTTTTACAAGAACAAAATTAGATAGTTAAAATGAAAAATAAAAAGGATGGTTTAATTCTTTTTTATAGTTTTTCTTTTTTAAAGATTGAATTTTGTTTAGAAACTATTTTAAATAATAGTTTAAGTAAAATAGATAAATTAAAAAAAATTAGTAAAGATACTATGTTAGTTATATCATTTTAGTAATAGTTTACTTGTTTATTTTTTAGTGATATTTTTAAAAAATGAAAGAATGGTTTATATAAAAAAATAACGCAAAATGAAGTTGATTCATTACAAGAAGTAGTTGTTATTGGATTTCCTAGAACATATAATACTTTTGGTAATACTGAACTTTAATATTAAAACATAGTATTAGTTTTGATAGTTTTTTAATATTCAAGAAATAAATGAAAATGGTAAATGAGATTTTACTATTAATAGTAGTCAAAAATTTAATTTTATATCAATATAATTTGTTTAAAAATTAATTTTTAAAAAGCTTGTAACTTTTAAGTTACAAGCTTTTTTTACATTTTGGGTAAATTTGGTTTAAATTCACTTGTTGTTGATTGAGTTTGCAAATCCATAGTGTTAATCTTTGTGATTACTTGTTTTGGTCAAAATACTTCTTTTTGTTCTTCTGTAAAGTATTCAATTTGTTCTTTGGTAAATGATTGTATTTGTTGAATTGTAAAACTTTGTATTTGTTCTGCTGTAAGTTCTTTAATTTGTCAATTTGTTAATCATTTTATTTGTTTTGGTGATAATCTTTGTATTTGTTCTGTTGTTAGTGTTGAGACTAATATATTTGTGCTTCTTTTTTTATGTCTGTTTTTAATTTTAGTTGTTGTTAATGGTGTTGTTATTTGTTGTCTTAACTTTTTTCCTCATTCTTGTGATTTTAAAAAAATTTGATATGTTTGTTCAACTTTATTTTTGTGTTCTTGAATAGAATTTTTTCAAGTAATATTTTTTATATTAGTAGGATCTGTACTGTTAGTATTAAAAGTTACCAATTCACTGGTATTATTAATAAGTAAATCATTCATTTTAGATACCTCTTTTTAACTATAAAACTCATTACTTTAAAAAAAGTAATGAGTTAGAAATGTTTAGAATTATTGTTATTTTTACTAAATCTGCTTATCTACTAAAATTTTAGCACCTTATAAATAAAATACAATAAAAAATAAACACGTATCTTAGTTATATCAATTTATAAAAAATGGAATAATCAATATTAAGAAATAAAAAAGTAAAAGAAGATAATTATATATCTTCTTTTAAAAATTATATAGTTTTTTTAGCAGCAGTTTTTAATAGATTACCTGTGATTAAAGCTGTTAGTTGATCAAAAAACTGATTTGGATTATCAATAGTTCCTCATTCTTGGCCAACAGTTATTAGTTTACCTTTATTAACAATAAAAACAATTGGTAAAGCTTTAAATGCTCTTTCTTTATCAACAGGATTTTGAATTTCCTTGACACCTGAATCAGCAACAGGTGCTGAACTATTATCAGAAATTTTATGGTCAAGTAGTCAATGATAAATTTGTTGTTGTCAACTAATTTTTTTATCATTTCAAAATTGGTTAACAATATCACTACTAGGGTTGGCATAAGGAGATTTTTCATAAATTTTAATATCAATAGTCCCATTAGTAGTAACACTGTTTATTTCAGTTTTCTTTTCTGTTAATCAGTTATCTCATTTACTTGGTACATTATTATTTTTGATTTGCATTGTGTGTAAACCGTCAATAATTTGTTTAGAAAGTGGATTATCAGCAGCACCAAGTATGCCAAAAAAAGCATGCCCACTATTAACATCACTAATAAATTCTTGATATTTTGAATCATCTGTACAAGCACTAACTTGTAAACTAGTTGTTGTGCCTATTATTAAGGCTGCTATTAGTCCAAATTTTTTACGCATTTATTTTCATCACCTTCAATATAATATCATAAAGTTATATGAGTAATAAATTAATAATTAAATATAACGTACTAAGTATACTATGTTATAATCTTAATAACAATATAAAAATCAAAAGGAGTAGTTTTTTTTCTATATGGACAGTAATTGGTATATTTATTTAATAATATTGCTAGTTTTATTATTTTTAAGTGGTTTTTATTCATCTGCTGAAACATCATTAACTTCTTTAAATGTTATAAGAATTAAATCTATTGGTAAATTACGTAGTAAGAAAAGTCGTCGTGCTAATATTGTATTTAAGTTAGTTAAAAATTATAATGTAACTTTAACAACAATTTTACTTGGTAACACAGTAATTAATGTTGGAATTGGTACTTTAAGTACCATATTATTTATTGATTCTTTTCATGTTTCTCCTACTTATAGTCCTTTAATATCAACTTTAGTTTCAGCAATTGTTGTTTTAATTATTGGTGAAATTATACCTAAAAGTGTTGCAAAATTACATCCCGAGACAATAGCTTTAAATTATGCATATATTTTGTATATTCTTAATATTATTTTTTATCCAATAACTTTTATTGTTACTTTATTTCAATTTAAAAGTAAAAAACCAACAAGTTCTGAACAAGAACTTATTGAATTGATTTCAATAATTGAAAGAGAAGGAGTTCTTGAAAAAGCAGAACGTGATTTAATTGAATCTGCAATTAAATTTGATGAAAAATCAGTTTTTCAAGCTATGCATCCCAAAAGTAAAATTAAATATATTTATGATGATACGCCACCTAAAGTTATTAAACATCTATATTTAGAAGAAAAATATAGTAGAATTCCTGTTTTAGATCATGTTAATCAAAATGTAATTGGTATTTTAAATATTAAAGAATTTATTATTAATATGTTAGAAAATGAAAATCCAGATTTATTACAATTAATGTTACCAGCAATTTTTATTTCTAAGCGTACTAAGTTAAATGAAGCATTGGAAATTTTACAAACCGAAAGAATGCATATGGCTATTGTCTGCAATAATAAAGATAAAAAAGATTTTAATGGTATTATTACACTTGAAGATATTCTTGAAGAATTAGTTGGTGAAATTTATGATGAAACTGATGAAATTGGATTGATACAAGAAATAGGAACACATAAGTTTCGTGTTGATGGTTCTTCAAAACTTGAAGTATTATTTAAACGTTATTTAAAAAGAAAACCTCCAAATTATATTAAACAAACTGTCCAAGAATGATATATGTTCAAAACAAAAGTAAAGAAAGTAAGGAAAAATAGTCCACTTTTAAAATTTCGAAATTTTTCATTTAAAGTTATAAAGGTTCGCAAAGAATTTGCTGTTTTTGAAGTTGAAATTTTTACTAATAAAAAAATTAAAAATAAATGAGAATAGTTAGTGCAGGATTTTTATTTAAATGCTACAATGTAAAATCATAATTATAATTATGATATGAAGGAGAGGTTAATTATGAAAAAAGGTATTAAATTAGTAACTATGATTACAGCATTAAATCTTGTAACAGTTAATGGTTTAATGTTAACGTTTTCTCCAGACAGTGATCATTATGTCTATTTAAATAAGCATGATGCTAATGCTAGTTTATTAAAATGAAAACTTTCACCAGAAGATGCAAAGATGGTAAAAAAATATGAATATAAAATCCATCAAATGGCAAGTAAAGAAAGTATTGATGAATTTAATAACTTGTATGATAATAATAAAAGTGATGTAATTTGAAGTAATTATGATAGTTTACAATATGATTTAACTCATACTAAAATTGGTGGTAAAACCATTGATGTTAATTGAGTTGAAATGTATAAAAAAGCTGGTTTAAATAATGAACAATTACAATTAGCAGAGCAACAACAATTACGTTTTTATAATATTTTTGCTAAAGTTTTTCATAAAAACACTGTTATTAAACTAATTCAAAAAGTAGCACCAGTTGCTGTAAGTGATAGCACAGTAGCATGAACTGCTTTTAATTCAGAAGCTGATAATCAACGTATGGGTTATGGTCCTGAATTTGCAAATATTAATTTAATTGATCAACAATTTCAAGAGGGATTTTGATCTTCAGATCAAATAATTAGTGTTACAACTCACGAATATGGTCATGCTTTAAGTAATTTTATTGGTTGTAGTGCTGATGAAAGAAATTCATTTAATGCTAATTGAAAGTGACCAGATAGCAGTTATAGTGATGTTAATACTAATATGACATCAGTTTATCATAAACTAACTGTTAACAATGATAACAAACAAATTTATGATCGTACTTGATATTTAATTGATTATTTAGGTCAACAAGCAAAATTAACTAATATTAAGCAAAAATTATTATTTGATTTAATAACAGTTAATAGTAATTATGGTCGTAGTGCCTGATTTAATGGTAAATATAATATAAATCTTGATGATGAATTTTTTGCTGAAAGTTTTGCTAGATGAATTTTAACACCTCAGAATCAGCGTGATTGAGGATGAGAATTGGAAAATAGTTTTTTCTTACATTATTTACCAACGGTTTTATAACATTTTACTAGTTAAAAAGGAGAAATAATTCTCCTTTTTTATTATTTGGTATAATAAATTTAAGTAAAAGAATTGAGGAAAGTAGGTAATTTTATGTTTGGCAAAAATATCCATGATCATGAATCACAGCAAAATAGTTGTTTAAAATGTCAGTATGAAAAACTTTTTAAAACAGGTAAAACATTATTTGATGAATGAGATAAACAACCACCAGCACCTGCTCAATTACTTAAAATAAAAAAACAATTAAATGAATTAAAAATTAAAATTGAAGAACAAAAAAATGATTCGGAATTAAAGTTTTGTGCCAATCACCCAGAAATTTTTGACTTCTTGCCTTTAGAAGTTTTATAGTTTTTTGTATTAATAGTATTAAAATATTTATATTTAGTAGAAGTTTAATATAATTAATGCCCTATTGTTTTGAAAAATAAAACAATAGGTTTTTTATTTTAGTATATTAAATTTATAAAAAACTTTTTTAAATAAAAACCTATTTACTTTAAAAATAAAGTAAATAGGTTAAAAACTTATATTAATGTTTAAAAACTATATCATATTACAAGTATAGAAATAATAGTTAATATATTTTCATTTCCATTAAATATAAATTTCACTTTCTTCATAAAGATTTAATAATTTTGATAAATGATCACCAACGCCACCCTCATCATTAGTTTTAGTAGTAATATCATTGGCAATACTTTTAATAACAATATTACCATTTTTCATTGCTACACCATAGCCAACTTCCATCAACATTTCTTTATCATTAATTTCATCACCATAAGCAATAACATCTCTAATATCAACATTATAATATTGAGCCAAAATGCGAGCTGTCATTCCTTTATCAATAAATTTACTTGAAATTTCAAAGATTAGTTTATTATTATCATAACGATTTCAAGTATTTACCTTAATTGAGTTTGAATATTTTTCCAAGTCACGATATACTTGATCAAGATTAGTATTTTCTTTAAATTCAATTAAAATGGCATTAGCGCTCCCTTTTCAATCACGAATTAATTTACTAATTGTAAAAGTATCATTTTCAATAGTATCTAAATGAAAATAAGTTTCAAAGAAATCATCTTTTTTTCAACATACTGCTTTGTTGTAATATTCAATAACCGCGTTTTCAATTTGTTGAAAAATATAGTCTTCATTTAAAATATGTTTAACAATTGTTTCAGAAATTGGAAAAACTAATCGTTTGAATTTTTTGATTTTTGGATCATGAATATGGCCACCATTAAAATTGCATAGTAATGTATTAAGACCTAATTCACGATAAAATTTAATTGATCCACGATAAGGTCGACCAGTGACAATACAAACAATATGACCTTGTTTTTGAGCATCAATTAGTGCTTTTTTAGTATTAATATGAATTTCTCGACCACCACTTTTTAATAGAGTACCATCTAAATCAACTAGGATTAAATGTTTTTGTTTTTTATTGTATAAAGACATTGTCTCTTCCTCCTATCTTTCTTTCTCGATAAAATTAATACCCATTGTGTCTTGAACAAAGTTTAATTTTTTAGTAGCAATATTATTAGCAAAATTTGCACCTTCTTCTAAATATTTTGCTAATTGTGATGATTTTTCATTAATAAATTCTTGGTGTTTTTTTTGCATTGGTTCTAATAAATCATTTATTACTTTAATTACTTCTTCTTTTAAAAAACCATAATTGTGATTGCTGAAGTATTGTTCACAAGTTTTGATATCTTTTTTAGTAATGCTAGCATAAATAGTTAATAAATTACTAACTCCAGGCTTATGTTCTGGATCAAATTTAATAATATTTTCTGAATCAGTAACTGCTTTTTTAATTTTATTGGTAACTTCTTGTTTGCTATCGCTTAAAAAAATAGTATTTTTTAGATTAGTATCAGATTTTGACATTTTTTTTTCAGGTTCTTGTAAACTCATAATTTTCTGTGCTTGTTTATCAATAATTATTTTAGGAATTTTGAATAAATCAGTTTTATAATTGTTATTCATTCTTGTTGCTAAAGTTTTTGTCAATTCTAAATGTTGAGTTTGATCAACACCAACTGGCACAAAATCAGCGTCATATAGTAAAATATCAGCAGCCATTAATGCTGGATATGTAAGAATGCCTGTTGGAATACTAATCGTTTTATTTTGTTGATTTGTCATTTTTTGACTTTTATCTTTAAATTGTGTCATTCGTTCTAATTCACCGACATAACTATTACATAATAATATATATCCTAATTGACTATGGGCTAAAACATCAGATTGAATAAAAATATGAGATTTATTTGGTATAATACCAGCAGCAAAATATCAAGCGGCAATATCTTTAATATTATCTCTTAATTCTTGTGCTTTTATTGGTAGTGTTAATCCATGTAAATTTGCAACAAATATTAAGAGTTCATGTTCTTCTTGCAATTTTAAAAAATTATTAATTGCTCCCAAGTAGTTACCAAGAGTTAATTTTCCAGTGCTAGTTATTCCAGATATAATACGAGCCATATATTTTGCTTCCTCCAAATTAATTTTTTAATATAATTAATTATCAATGATAAAGTTAAATAATTTAATTAATTATATTAAAATTTGTTTGATTTTGATATAATAAAAACATAAATTAAAAATAGTTTTTGACCCATAGCTTTTATTTTTTTAAGAGTAATGGGTTTTTTACTTTATAAAGGAGTTTTTTTATGTTATTTGGAGAAGAAAAATATAAGGATGATTTACAAAAATATTTAAAGAAAATAGAAGATCGAAACAATGTGAAAGAATATCTTCAAACTCTTGGGTTAAAACTTGAGGAATTAGAAATCAAGAAACAAAATATTGCCGAAAAACAAGCAAGTTTTGAATTTGAAAGAAAACAACTAGAAGATATATTGAAGAAAGCTGAAAGTCAATTAAGAAATATCAAAGATAGTGAAGATAAAAAAACATTTATTGAACAATATGTTAATCAGATGACTGATAAATTAAAAGCAGTTAATGAAAATATATATACTTTAGAAGTTGAAAGTAAAGAAACTGATAAAGATATAAAAAACAGAAATCTAGACAAAGTAGATAACAGAAGAACCTTAGAAAGAATTAGAAATGAATTATTTAATTTAAAAGAAATAATTCAAGAATCATCTTTTTTTAATGGTAGTTTAAAAGCATTAAAAGAAAATATGACAAAATTACAAGAAGAAAAAACTAAAATATTAAATTTAAAAAAAGAAATTTTAAAAAAAGAAGAATTGAAAGCGGAATTACAAAGTTTAGAAAATTTAATTGCATTAATAAAACAAAAATCAGAAATTGAATTAGAAATTGAAAGATTAGAAAAAAACAAGGAACAATTAACAACAGACATTGATGCAAATAAAGGTCAAATACAATCTATTTTAAATGATAATGAAAGTTCTAAAGAACAATTAATCACAAAAATAGATGAAATAAATTTAAATATTAAAACATTAAATGACAATATAGATGCAAAAACTAATTCAATTTCTTGTTTAGAAAAAGAAATTAAAAGTAATGAAGAAAATATTAGTTTAAAACTAAAAGATTCAGAAAATATTTTTCAAAATATTATAGTTTTACAAGATTGAAGAGATAGTATTTGACATCGTGTTATTTCACTATTAACTTTTGGCATTTTTTGTAATTACAAAAGTGTTCAAAAAAAATTAGATAAAGAATTTGTTAATCGAAGTAATATATAGCTAACGAAAGTAATGTTTACTCATAAATAATGTAAAATAATAATATGTAATTTAAACAATTCTTGCACTTACAAGTATAATTCAGCAATAATTAAAATAGATTAGGAAGATTAAATTATGCCAAAACCATACAGTGAGGACTTACGAAGAAAAGTAATAGAAGTTTATGAAAGTAAAAACATGAAAATTAAAGAAATTTGTAAAGTGTTCAATATCACTAGAAAGACTTTATTTTTATGAAGAAAAAGAAAGCAAAAAACCGGAAATATAAAACCAATTTTGAATTATCAAAAAGGACATAGCCACAAAATAAAGGATTTAGATGAATTAAAAAATTATTTAGCAGAAAATAAAGATGTTACAGTTCAAAAAGTAATTGAAAAATTTGGTGATATGACAAAAGAAACAGTTTATAACTATTTCAAAAAACTAAATTATACATATAAAAAAAACTTTTCTATATGAACAAAGAGATAAAAATAAACAAGAAGATTTTTTAAAAGAAATAGCGAAAATAATGAATGAAGATTTGGTATATATTGATGAATCTGGAATTGATGATAATGAATTTTATAAATATGGTTGGTCTGAAAAAGGTAAAAGATTATTTGATAATAAACCTGCATATAAAATAAAGAGAATGAGTATAATTGGTGCACTAAATAAAGGTAAATTAAAAGCTCTATGAGCATTTGAAGGACATTGCAATAGTAAAATTTTTGAATCATATGTTAAAAATATACTAATTCCAGTATTAAAGTGTGGACAAATTATAGTTTTAGATAATGCGACGTTTCATAAATCTAAAGCAACAAAACAATTAATTGAAAATGCTGGATGCAAACTATTATTTCTTCCACCATATTCTCCTAATTTAAATCCAATTGAACATTTTTGATTTGCTATAAAACATAATATAAGAAAAATATTACCAAATTATTGACCAAATATTAAAAACGCGATTGATTTTGTTTTTCAAGATATGAGTAAACATTACTTTAGTTAGCTATAAATAAAGAAATTACTGATTTACGAATGGCAAATGAAAAAAAATAAAACAAGAAAAAGATTTGTTTAATGAGATATTAAAACATAAAAAAGAGACAAATATATTAAAGGAAAATTGACTAGTATTAAAAGCACAATTAAGCAAAAAGAATAGTACTAAAGAAATAGAAGATTTAAAAGTGACTAATAGTCAAAAACAATTTTTATTAGAAAATACAATACTAAAAATTAAACAACAAAGAGAAAAATTAAAAAATATTTCAATTGAAAATATGCAACCATTCATTAACCGATTTAGAAATACTTCAAAAAGAAAAAAGTGATAAATTAAATTCATTAAATGCCATTAGTTTAGATAAACTTGATAAAGATATAGAAACACTAATAGTAAGAGAAAGTGAATTAAAAATAAAAATTAATGAAAATAAATCATCTATTTCAGATTCTAGTTTAGATAATTTTAAGATAGAAGTAGAAATTGAAACAAAAAAACAACTTTCAGAAGTAGAACCATTTACTAAAGTAAAGCCACTCTTAGAAAAGAGTAATTCTAATGATTCTGGTATTGATATAATAACAGAATCAATTAAAATGATAAAATCAGTTTAATTTATTAAGCTATTTAAATTAAATTTTATTTGTCTTTAAAAGATAAATATTTATAAAGTATTAATTGTTACTTTATTATTTATATTATTGACTGGGTTTTGTAATTCAAAGTTATTGATGTTCGTTACATCATTATTTGCTAATAAAGGAGTTCTTTTTTTAGATTTTGAAAATGATACTAGCATATTTTCTATTAATCCTTTAGTGGCATTTGTTATTTTTTTATTACCAACTTGTGTTATGTTTAAACTATGAATTAAAGGTACAGAACCCATTATGCATACTACTAAATTATTTGGATTTAAAATAGTATTTAATTTATCTTTTATTGATTTTCCATTTTTTGTATTATCATAAAAAAATAAAATAGTGGATAAACTAAGACCAGTTAATAATATTCCGGTGGAACTAATTATAGTTCCAATTATGAATTCTTTAAAATATTTACTGTTATTATTTTGAATAGGCATGTTTAGTTAACTCCTTGTTTTTTTACTCATAAAAATTATTTATTTTTAATTATTTACTTTAAAATAAAGAAAATTTAATTTTATAATTTCATTATATTATAATTCAAATTATTAATAAAATTTGATAGTAAAATATATGTTAAATTTTTTTATAAAATTTAAGGAATAAAAGTATCTATTTTTCAAAAAATAATATGATATAATATGTGGGTGAAGGATATAGCGGAAAAAGTCTTTCATGTACTTATTTTCTAAGTTTGGTCAAAGATAGTGTGGAAATATATATTATTATAGTAATGTAGAGTTTATTAACTTTTATCTTTTAAAGATAAAAAAATATTAATTTTAAAAAAGAGTATTTAAATCAAATGTAGTCTAAAAGCAAAGAGGGGTATTGTCATGATTAAAATATATGTTTCGCCAAGTTGTTTGTCTTCAAAAAAAGTTATTCAATTTTTTGATAAACATAAAATTCCATATATTAAACGTAATATTATCCATAATCCATTGACCGATACTGAAATTAAATTATTATTAAGATTTGTACCAAATGGTGTTGGTGATATTATTTCAACAAGAGCAAAGTTTATTAAAACACATGCTATTAATATTGAAAAGTTAACAATGTTACAAGTTTTTGATTTAATTAAAACTTCACCAACTGTTTTAAAACGTCCAATTATTGTTCAAGAAAATAAACAACGTATTCAAATTGGTTATAATGAAGATGAGATTGAATTATTTTTACGTGGTTCTATTGAAAACGAATTTGAAGATTCTTGTGAAATATTTTAATTCAAATATGATTGGAATACATGATGAAAAATTATAAATTTACAATTATTGCTAATAAATATGAGAATTCTCAATCATTAGCTAAGGAATTAAGGGCCAAGTTATTGGCCCTTAAAGCACTTGAAGATACTTCTTTTCCAGATATTGTTTTTATTATTGGCGGTGATGGAACATTTTTAAAAGCTGTTCATGATTATAATAATATACTCAATACTGTTAAGTTTGTTAGTTTTAAATGTGGTAATCTTGGTTTTTATGAAAACTTTTTAAACACAGAAGTTGACAAAGTATTAATGTGAATTGATAAAAATGATAATAATTTAATAGTAAATAAATTTTCATTATTAGAAGTAAATATTAATAATAAGATTTTATATGCTATTAATGAAGTTAAATTTGTTAATTTAACAACAACTCTTTCATGTCAAGTGTTAATTAATAATCAATTATTTGAAAACTTTCGTGGTTCTGGTTTAGTTATTGCAACAAGAACTGGTTCGACGGGTTTAATGAAATCACTTGGTGGTGCTGTTTTAATTTCAAATCATAACTTAATGCAATTTCATGAAATTGCTCCAGTAGCTAATAATAGTTATCGCAGTTTAAATTCACCACTAATTTTGGATGAAAATCATGAAATTACTTTGAAAAATATTCAAAAAGATAGTAAATTGAGCGATTTTGGAAAATTAATTGTTGATACTTTTGATTTTAATGATAAACTAAATGATAAGGTAACAATTAAATTATCAGAATTAACGTTACAAGTTTTAGAATATCGACTTAATCATTATTCTTTACTTGCTAAAGTAAAAAAAGCTTTTATTCAAGAAGATTAAGAAAATATTTAAAAATATATTAATTAAGGAAGGTAATCATGCCAATTTGACAAATAGTATTATTAGTTATTGCATTGTTATTTGCTGTGGCTAGTATTGGGATTTGAATATGAAATGTTAGTACAGCTAAAAAATTACGCAATCAACAAGAAAGTAATTCAAAACCTATTAATAAACCACAAAAATTCCCATTTAAATTACAAAATTTTATTGTTGATTTAGGGGGAATTGATAATATTAAAGAGACAACAGCAACAGCAAATAAAATTAAGGTAGAGATTATTGATCATTCAAAAATTAATTTTAATAATCTTAAAAAAATTAAAAATCGTGGTATTTTAGACCAAGACGATAGTGTTAGTTTAGTCTTAGGAACTTATTGTAATAATTTAAGTATTGCTATTAATGATCTTATTAAATTAAATAATGAGAAATAAGTTATTTTTTGTAATATCCATAAATACCATTAATTAAAACATAAGTGTTAGTATAGCCCAATTCTCTGAGTGTTAGTGCAGCAGCAGTTGAACGATTTCCTGCATTACAAATAGTTATAATCACTTGATTTTTGTTTTCAATATATTTACTAGGATTTTTAATCAAATCATAGTAAGGAATATTAACAATATTAAGTTCACCATTATCATTTGTTATTTTTTTTAAAATTTGATATTCAGCAACATCACGAACATCAATAATTAAAGCTTTATTTTTAATTTTATCAAAGTCTTTATTTGAAATTGAAATTTCATTTTGTATTTTATGTTTAAACATAAGTTATGACCTCCTAAAATAAAATTGTTCTATAACTTATTTTAACATTTTATTATGCTATAATGCTCATAGTTGCGACAAAAAATGGAAGCTAAGGAGTAAATAATGTTAAAAGAAAAATTCCTTTTTAAAGAAGGAAAATATGAATTAATTGTTGAATTAGGTACAATGGCTAATTTAGCAGAAAAATCAGTAAAAATTACTTATGGAAATACAGTTGTATTAACAACTGTATCATATAATGAAGTTATTAATAATCAAGATTTTTTTCCATTACAAATAGTTTTTCAAGAAAAGTTATATTCAGTTGGTAAGATTCCAGGTGGTTTTTTAAAGCGTGAAGGTCGACCTAGTGAATATGCAACACTATGTGCTAGATTAATTGATCGTTCAATCCGTCCATTATTTCCAAAAGGTTTTGTTAATGAAGTGCAAGTTGTAAATAATGTTTTTGCGTTAGATGATGCTTGTGATGTTAGAGTAAATGCAGCTTTTGGTACTTCACTTGCTTTAGGATTAAGTAGTTTGCCATTTCAGGTTCCTAGTGCTACTGTTGTTGTTGGTAAAATAAATGATGAACTTGTCCTTAATCCAACACAAGAGCAATTATTAAATTCAAAAATGGAATTGATTGTTGGTGGAACAAAAGATGCCATCAATATGGTTGAAGCTGGATGTCATGATATTTTAGAAAAAGATATGATTAAAGCATTAAAATTTGCACATGAACATATTATTAAATTAATAATTTTTCAAGAAAGTATCATTGAAAAATTAAAACCAAATAAATTTAAACCACAGTTAGCATTAATTCCTGTTAATATTGAACAATTTGTAGAAACAAATTGTCAATCACAAATTAGTAAAATTAGTACTACTGTTGATAAAAAAAGTCGAAGTAACTTGATTAAAAATTTAGTTGAAGAAACATTTCAAAGTTTTAAAAATAAATTTAATCAAGAAGTTTTAAATGCTGGTGAAGAAACAACTATTCATAATTTACGCAAAAGTATTGATCAATTATTACAAAAAGCAATGCGTACTATGATTTTAAAAAATAATGTACGAGTTGATGGACGAAAAGCAGATGATATTAGAAAATTAACAAGTATGATTGATGTTTTACCTATTGTTCATGGTAGTGCAATGTTTACTCGTGGTGAAACACAAGTTTTATCAGTTTTAACTTTGGGTGCACTTGCGGAACATCAAATTATTGATGGATTAGGTAAAGAAGAGTATAAACGTTTTATTCATCATTATAATTTTCCTCCATTTTCTGTTGGTGAAACCGGAAGAATGGGTGTTCCTTCACGACGTGAGATTGGTCATGGCGCCCTTGGTGAAAAAGCATTATTACAAATTATTCCTCTTGAAAAAGATTTTCCTTATACAATTAGATTAGTATCAGA
This sequence comes from Spiroplasma endosymbiont of Dasysyrphus albostriatus, assembly GCF_964019495.1. Classification (NCBI taxonomy): domain Bacteria; kingdom Bacillati; phylum Mycoplasmatota; class Mollicutes; order Entomoplasmatales; family Spiroplasmataceae; genus Spiroplasma; species Spiroplasma endosymbiont of Dasysyrphus albostriatus. The sequence continues at coordinate 775,611 of NZ_OZ026447.1, forward strand.
AGTATTAGCATCAAATGGTTCAACTTCACAAGCAGCAATTTGTGCTTCATCAATGGCATTAATGGCTGGTGGTGTACCGATTAGAGCTGCAATTGCTGGTATTGCCATGGGTTTAATTAAAGAAGAAAAAGATTTTACAATTTTAACTGACATTCAAGGATTAGAAGATCACTTAGGTGATATGGATTTTAAAGTGGCGGGAACAGCTAATGGTATTTGTGCTTTACAAATGGATATTAAAATTACTGGTATTGATTTTAATATTATTACACAAGCTTTAGAAAAAGCCAGAATTGCGAGATTACAAGTATTAGCAAACATGAATGAAGTAATTAAAAAACCTAGAACTACATTGGCACCTAATGCTCCAAAAATTATTCAAAAGTTAATTCCAATTGATAAAATTCGTGATATTATTGGTGTTGGTGGGAAAGTTATTAATAAAATTATTACCGACTGTGATAATGTTAAAATTGATATTGAAGATGATGGACGATTGATGATTTATCATAATGAACAATCAGCCATTGATAAAGCTTGACAAATTATTGAAAGTATTGTTAATCCTGTTCAAATTAAAATCGGTTCTGAATTTGATAGTAAAGTTGTAAAAATTGTTAATTTTGGTGTTTTTGTTAATTTACAAGATAAGATTGATGGTTTAATTCATATTTCAGAATTTTCAAAAAAATTTAATAAACGTATTGATAATTTAAATAATGTCGTTAAAATCAATGATATAATTAAAGTTCGAGTAATTAAAGTTGAAGATAATAGTAAGCTTAGCTTAGAAATTATTGATAAATAATTTGAAACTATTTTTAATGAAAATTAATTACAGTTTTATTATTAAATTAGTGTTAAAATACTAATAACATAATATAGCAGCATCTTGGGAATTTAAGTTAAAGTTTTAATTTTTATGTTCTTCTAAGATATTAAATTTTATAAAATAAAAATAAAGAAAGTAGAAAACTGGTGAAAACATGGCAAAGATAAAAGTATTTGCTCTGGGTGGATTAGATGAACGTGGTAAAAACTTATATGTTGTTGAAGTAAATGATAAGATATTTGTATTTGATGCCGGCATTAGACTCCCAGAAAGAGAAATTTTAGGAATTGATATTATTATTCCAGATTATACATATTTAAAAGAAAATAAACATCGTATTCAAGGTATATTTATTTCAAAACCATCTGATGATGCTTTTGGAGCACTACCTTATATTTTAAAAGATTTTAATAAAATAAAACCCGAGTATAAAGTTCCAATCTTTACTAGTAAACTAACTGATTTTATGATTAAGCAGAAATTAGAACGTTTTCGTTTTATTAATCAAAATGAAATTATAATTAAAACTATTGAACCTGAACAAAAAGTATCATTTGGTAATGTTGTTGTTAAAACATTTAAAACAACTACTTCAATTCCAGGTAGTTTAGGTTTTGTTCTAACTGTAAATAATGGTGAAAATATTAAATTAAATGAAACAATTGTTTATACGGGTGATTATATTTTTGATGGTGAACATCGTAGTGATTTTACTACTGATATTCAACATTTAGCTAGTGTTTCTAAAAATGATGTTTTATTATTAATTAGTGAAGCAACATGCGCCAATAGAAAAGCTTTTACAGCTCCTAAGCATAAAATTCAAACTATTATTGAACCAGTATTAAAAGAAGCACCAGGAAGAGTTATTCTTGCATGTTATGATCAAGATTTATATCGTGTTAGTGAAATTCTTAATGCTATTAAAGAAACTGACTCTAAACGTAAAATTGCAGTTTATGGTGCAACTTTATATGATATTTTATTAAAAGTTAATGATTTAAACGCTTTCAATATTGATAAATCACAAATTATTAATTTAGCACAAACAATTGGTACTAAAGATACAGTAATTATTGTTACTGGTAGTGGTGAGCGTTTATTTACTAGAATGAATAAAATTGCTATTGGTAATGATGATTATTTAAAACTTGAATCCCAAGATACAATAATTTTAGCAACTCCACCAATTCCAGGAAATGAATTGGCTCATGCAGCCTTATTAGATGACTTAGCACGTACTGATGTTAAAGTTATTAATATATCAGAAAAACAAGCTTGAAGTTTAAATGCTTCTTATGAAGATATTAAGTTAATGGTTAATATTATTGAACCAAAATATTTTTTACCAGTTAAAGGTTTATATAAAGATTTTGTAGCAGCACAAGCAGCAGCCATTGATGCTGGTGTATTACATAACAATGCTTTAATTCATGATAATGGTGAAGTTATTACTTTTGAAAATGCTAAATTAATTGATACTTTTGTTAAACAGTATGTTGCACGTCCTTCTCGTTTTAATGATAAAAATGCTACTAATAAAACAACAGATAACTTAATAAAAACTGGTGATGTATATGTAGATGGTATTGGTGTTGGTGATATTGGTTCTATTGTTATTAGTGAAAGAAAACAATTACAACGTGATGGTATTTTAATTACAGGAGTGACAATAAATCGTAAAACTAAAGAAATTATTTCTTTAATTGATGCACAAATGCGTGGTGTTGTTTATTTAACTAATAATGAAGAAATGTTGAAAAAATTGCAAAACATTATTATTAATGTTATTGAAAAATATAAAACTAATAATGCTTTTAGTCTTAGTGAAGTTAAGACTAAAATGAAAAATGACTTACAAGATTATATTAAAAAAGAAACTGGTAAGTTACCTATGATTTTAACAGTTGTTAATGAAATTTAAGGTTAATGATAATATCATTAACCTTAACTTATATAATTTTTCATATTTAAACTAATTTTAAAATTTATATAATGTTTAGTAAATTAGAACCAGTTTAGAAAAATTACTAAAAACTATTGAAAATAATTTATAGTGCATTTAGTAAAAAAACATGAAAATTATTGCTGGAGAATTTGAGGTAATGTTTAGTAATCTGTGTAACTTACAAAAATAACTATGTTTAATAATTAGTTCTAGTAAATATAATTAATTTTCTAGAAAGAGTGAGTTACAGATGGCTAAAAAGCAAAATATTAATAACAATGATCCAATATCACAAGCAGTAGATTTATTATTAGAAAATACTGAAGATTTAACAACAGTTTTTAAAGAGGGAGGATTATATAAAGAATTAACAAAAAGATTAGTAGAAAAAATGTTGAATTCTGAGATGCAAAATTATTTAGGATATGATAAGAATCAACATAGTAATAGTGACAATGCTCGTAATGGTATAAGTTCAAAAAAATTAATAACCCAACAAGGTAAAATTGAAATTGATGTACCAAGAGATCGTAATAGTAATTTTAATCCTGTAATAGTTGCAAAAAGACAAAGAAGATTTGATGGTTTTGATCAACAAGTTCTTTCTTTATATGCAAAAAGTATGACATTATCAGATATTAGAATGCAATTACAAGAGTTATATCATGGTGCTGATATTAGTGAAAGTGTTATTAGTCAAATTACTGATGATGTTATTGATGACGTCAAAGCATGGCAAAATCGACCATTAGATAGTGTTTATCCGATTGTTTATTTTGATTGTATAGTAGTTAAAGTACGACAAGATAAACGGATTATTAATAAATCAGTTTATATAGCTTTAGGAGTTGATTTAGAAGGTAAAAAAGATGTTTTAGGTTTATGAATTAGTGAAAATGAAGGTTCTAAATTTTGATTAGCCAATTTCACAGAAATGAAAAATCGTGGCTTAAATGATATTCTGATTGCTTGTAGTGATAATTTAACAGGCATGTCAGAAGCAATACAATCAGTTTATCCTAAAACCGAACATCAATTATGCATCGTTCATCAAATTAGAAATAGTTTGAAATATGTCTCATATAAGCATAGAAAATCTCTAGTTGCAGATTTAAAACCAATTTATACTGCATGTAGTGAAGAACAAGCAATGCAAGCTTTAGAATCATTTGAAAATAAATGAACTAAACAATATCCACAAATTGCTAAATCTTGATATAAAAATTTAGATAATTTAATGGTTTTTATTAGTTATCCTGCAGAAATAAAAAGGGTAATTTATACCACAAATGCTATTGAATCTGTTAATAGTCAATTACGAAAAGTCATCAGAAATAAAAAAGTTTTTCCTAACGATATGTCAGTTTTTAAAATATTTTATTTAGCAATTGACAATATAACAAAAAAATGAACAATGCCCATTCAAAATTGAAATACAGCAATTGCTCATTTTATGATAAAATTTGAAGACAGAATTAATCTGAATTAGTAACTTTGTAAAACAAAGAAACACAGATTATTAAAAAGCCTCGAATTTGAAAGTAATAAAAAAATTTCTTCAACTGGTATATTAGTTTTGGTTGAAGAAATTTTTTATTTTATTAATTAAAAATCTAATAACTTTGTAAACTACATTATATAAATTAATAGAAAAATTTAAAATTTAAAAATTTCATGGATTATAATGTCCTTTACCTTTTATTTTTGCTGCATTTTCTGCTTCTGCACGTTCTCTTTTTTGTCTTTCATCTTCTTCAGCTGCTCTGGCGCGTTCTCTTAATTCTTTAGCTCGATCTTCTTTTAATTTTTCTTGAAAAATTTTTTCTCGTTTTGCTTCTCTTTTATTCTTTGTTTTTTCCATATATTCATTTGCTTCTTTTACACGTTGGCTTTCTTCTTCAGCTTTTCTATTTTTTTCTTCTCTTTCTCTTTCTTCTTTTTGTTTTTGTCTTTCTTCTCTTTCGGCTTTTAATCTAGCTTGGTCTCTTTCAATTTTTCGTAGTTGTTCTGCTTGTTTTTCGGCTTCTCTTTGTCTTTCTTGTTCTTCTTTTTTATTTTTATTAAAACCCCACATTGTTTATGTCCCCTTTAAAATTAGAAAATAAAAACCCATTTTACTTTAAATAAAGCAACGGGTAAAACTTATATTAAGTTTACAATGATTATATAATATTATATAAATTAATTGTTAAATAAATATAAATAAGAAAAATGATTTATTTTAAATTTTTAAAATCTAGAAAATAATGAATATGAAATTTAAATAATACATTTTTTATGATAAAAGTATTAAAAAATTAATATTGTTTTTTGCAATAATAAATCAAAAATCGATTATAGAAAGATATTACATATATCAATTATGTTATACTATTTTTATAAGTTATTTTGTGGAGAATGTTAAGAGGTGATGTTCTTATGATTAAAAATGGCATTAAAATATCAAAATCTCAATCTCGTGGTGATGAAGTTGGATTACTTTTTTTCTTATTAGTAATCTTCTTTTTCCTAATAGTTAGTTTAACTAGATTTTCAATAATTGGTAAAGTACTTGATGATTTTCTTTTTTCTTTTTTATTTGGGTGAATGAAATATGCTGTTTATTTCTTTCTTTTTTTAATGATTATTCCTTTAGCTTTTGGTTATCGCATGCAATTTAAATTGAAGTATATTTTTGTTTATTTTTTATTTTTAGTGATTAGTTGTTGGACAACGCAAACTTTAACTTTAATAATTTTAGGAAAGAATAATTTATGAACTAGTTATTATAATTTAAACCTATTAAATATTAGTGAAATATACGTTAAAACATGATGAAATACAAATGGTATAAATAATTATCTAGGTTTTTTTGCTTCACCAATTTCTTTTAAAGATTTTAGTGTTGAAACCTTTTTTCCAGCATATGCTACTGGTGGCATTATTAGTAATGTTTTAATAGGTATTTTTAATTATGGTTTTTTTGTTACTAATTTAATTGCAAACTTTATTAGTATTTTTTCTTTAACTTGTTTATTTATTTTTAATAAACCTTTTATTTTCTTTAGCAAAATGAAACAAATTATTAAACAAATTATTATTAATAATAAAAATAAAAAGCAAAAAAATAAAATAAATGCTGATTTAAAACAAAAACATATTAAGTTAAAAAAAGAAAAATTATTAATTGATAAACAAGTTAAAAAATCTTTTAGAAAAGAAAATAATTTCAATAAGGAATCAAAGAAAGAACCACTTATATCACCAGTAAAAAAAGCAGAAATAAAACAAAATGAAATAAAACAAAATGAAATAAAACAAAATGATAATAGTGACATTATCAATAAACCTTCTTCGCCTATTGTTTATTTTAATGAAAATAGTTATTTAACTCCTTTTGGTAAAATTGACCCTGAAAAACAAAAAGATGTAATGAGTAATAGCAAAGGTACTCTGGTAGTTAAAAAAAGTTTAGAAGATAGTATTTTAAATCGTGAAATTCTTAATGATAACGAAACTATTATTAATAACAAATCATAAGTAATTAATAATGAATAAAATTAAGAGTTTACTTTAGGATAAAACATTATATTAATGTTAAAATCAAAGTATCTTTTAATTTGTTAATAAATTTAGGTGAACTAATGGCAGAAAAATCTTTACTACAAATGAAAATTAAACTTTTACCTAATATTGCTGGATGTTATTTATTTAAAGATATACATAATAATTTAATTTATGTTGGTAAAGCTAATTCATTAAAAAAACGAGTAACTTCATATTTAAATAAAGCCAGTAATTTTAAAACAATGTTATTAGTTAATGATATTCATGATGTTGAATACATTACGACATCTAATGAAAAAGAGGCTTTAATTTTAGAACAAACATTGATTAAAAAACATCATCCTAAATATAATATTTTGTTAGCAGATGATAAAAAATATCCTTATATTCAAATTACTAATAATCGTGATCCACAATATCGTTATGTACGTAGTGCTACTAAAAAAGAGGGACATTATTATGGACCATTTCCAGATGGTACTGGTGCGCGTGAAATTTTAAAGTTATTGGAACGAATTTTTCCATTACGAAAATGTGCTGGTAATCTTGGTAAACCTTGTTTATATTATCATTTACAGCAATGTTCTGGTGCTTGTTTTAAATCAGTACCTATTACTTATTATGAAGATATGATTAGTAAAATTGATCAATTTTTCAAAGGGAATGTTACTGCTGTTAAAAAAATATTAATTAATAATATGAATATTAGTGTTGAAAACTTACAATTTGAAAATGCTAATCGTATTAAAATTTTGTTATCAAAAATAGATTTATTTTTATCACAACAAGTTGTTGAGTTTCAAGATTATGGAAATCGCGATTTTATTAATTTTTTAATTGAAGATGAAATGGTTGTTTTAATTACTTTATTTTATCGTAATGGTAAATTGCAAGCTAAAGATGAACAAATAGTTCAAAATAATTACTTAGAAATTCAAGATTTAATTCGTAATTATTGTCAACAACTATATAGTAAAAATACATTGCCAAATGAAATATATTTACCATCAAATATTGATTTAAAACAATTAAAATTATTATTTCCACAAATAAAATTTATTAATCCAATTAAAGGAACAAAAGAACATATTTTAACATTGGCAAAAACCAATGCCATTTACGCATGAAATAATTATTTACAAACTAATCAATTTAATGCACCGTTAAATATGATGAAAGTATTATCACAATGATTAAAAATTCCTAATTTAAATCATTTAGAGGTTTTTGATGTTTCTAATCTTCAACAAAGTGCTAGTGTTGGCGGTATGATTGTTTATAAGAATGGTAATCCTAGTTTTAATGATTATCGCAAATTTTTATTAGATCCAAAAATTATTGATGATTATCATCGTTTTTGTGAAATGATTTATCGTAGATATCATCACTTAGTTATTAATAAATTGCCACTTCCTGATTTAATTATTATTGATGGTGGAAAACCACAAATTAGTGCTACATTAGAACAACTAACATTATTAAACTTAACAATTCCTATTATTGGATTAGTTAAAAATAAAAAACATCAAACTGATAAAATTATAAATGATAAAATGCAAATTATTAATATTCCTAAAACTGATGCTTGTTTTTTATTTTTGAGTAAATTACAAGATCAAGTTCATAATTATGCAATTAAATATCATAAAACAAAACGAAGTCAATCAATGATAAGTAGTGTTTTATCATCAGTACCAGGAATTGGTTTACAATTACAAAATAAAATATTACAGCAATTTCCAACTTGACAATTATTGCAAAATGCTACAAAAACACAACTTTCATCATTAGTTAAATCAAAAGTAATTTTAGAAAAACTATGAAAAGAATTACATAGTTTTGAATAATATATTATTAAGAAATAAATAATAACGTAAATAAGATATTTATCTAAGTTACTAATGTAAAAATATCAAAAATTAGATAAAAAATATCTTAATGTTTGGTAATGTTTAGTAATCTGTGTAACTTACAAAAATAACTATGTTTAATTAGTTCTAGTAAATATAATTAATTTTCTAGAAAGAGTGAGTTACAGATGGCTAAAAAGCAAAATATTAATAACAATGATCCAATATCACAAGCAGTAGATTTTTTATTAGAAAATACTGAAGATTTAACAACAGTTTTTAAAGAGGGAGGATTATATAAAGAATTAACAAAAAGATTAGTAGAAAAAATGTTGAATTCTGAGATGCAAAATTATTTAGGATATGATAAGAATCAACATAGTAATAGTGACAATGCTCGTAATGGTATAAGTTCAAAAAAATTAATAACCCAACAAGGTAAAATTGAAATTGATGTACCAAGAGATCGTAATAGTAATTTTAATCCTGTAATAGTTGCAAAAAGACGGTGGTTAGCCCTAATTACTGGACCATATTTTGATAGATATTTCTAAATTTTTATTTGTAATATTGGTGGTTTTAAAAATTTAGAATGTATTCTTTCATAATTATAAAACATAACATATTGATTTACATCATTAATAGCTTCATTGATTGTTAAATATTGATTTGAGTCTTTAGGCAATCATTCTTGAGATAAATGTGAAAATCAATTTTCAGATATGACATTACCGCCAATATCATATGGTTGTTTTTTGCTTAAAATTATTTGTTTGTTTTTTGCTCATTTTGTAATTTCTTGACAATAAAATTCGTTGGCGTTATCTGAATGTAAAATAACGTTTTTTATTTGATTTCAAGAAAATTGGTTGTTTATTTTTTCAAGTGCAGGAAGAATTAAATCTTGATATGATTTATTTGAAAATGTATTATAACTAACAACATTATTTGAATAAAAATCAATAATTACAAAAAGATATAGTCAACCTTCTTTGGTGTTTATTTGTTTAGTATCCATTGATCAAATTTGATTTGAAGCGGTTGTACTTTTGTAATCTTTGTTTACTTTATCCATTGTAGGTATTCACTTATTTGGATTTTTTTTGTTTTTAGGATAGTTATTTTTAGTTTGTTTTAATCCTTGAATATTGTGTTTTTTCATAATTTTTCGCATTTGTTTTGTTGATAATTCTATATTTAAAATGATATTTTTCTCTTGTTTTAATCACTCTTTAAAAGCTGAAAAAATTCTTAAATATCCATAAATTCTACCTTTTCTTGTAGAATGAAATTCGATTAAAAGTTGGCATAATTCTTGATATTTATGATTGCAATTAATAATATGATTTTTTTCTTTTTTAATAAGTTTTTGTTTATTTTTTAAAAAGTAATATGTTGATCTGTTTAATTGAAGATATTGACATAAGTTTCTAATTGAATATTGATTTTTGCAATCATCGATAATTTTAATTTTTTCTTTGATATTTAATTTGTTAATTATTAATGCTATTTGTTTAATTTTATCCATTAATAAAAATCCTTTCAGGTCAAAATTAGTGTTCATTATATAACACAATTGTTTTTAGAATACATTCAGATTTTTTAAATTAATGGTCTAGTAAAAAGGGCTAAGTGGCCCCATCCACCCATTCAAAATTGAAATACAGCAATTGCTCATTTTATGATAAAATTTGAAGACAGAATTAATCTGAATTAGTAACTTTGTAAAACAAAGAAACACAGATTATTAAAAAGCCTCTAATGTTTTAAGATATTGAAAATTTTAAGGTATTGCTTTCGTTTGTGAAAGAATTTTGCATTTGTAAATCGATACTACTAATATGTTCTCAACTTTCAATACTATTTTTATCTTTTGGCATATAATAGTCAATAATTTTTTTCTATTTTCACTGGCATTTTTATTAATTTCTTTTTTTTCAATTGGATTTCAATTTGGAGATGAAGGAATTAATTGTTTTATAAATACTTTATTTTTATAAGTTAATTGATGTTCTTTTTTAATAGTCAAAGTATTTTTTGATTGTAATAACATACAAGCATGATTTCATGCCGAATTTCCTGAATTATCTTTATAATCAATATCAACTGGTCATTCATTTATTAAATAAGTTACTAATTTTTGTCAATCATTTAATACTGCTATATGTAATAATGAATAATTTTCTTTTCCAAACTTGATAATATTAATAAAATCTTTTTTTAGAGAATGATTATTAAGTTCTGAATTAATATTTTTAAGTTTTTGATTTAAATTATGTTCATAGTTATCAATGATTTCAATAATTTCTTCTTGATTATTTTTTCAAATTTCATTATCATTTTCATTATCTTTTATTTCATTAGTTTTTTTTAGTTGTTCATTTAAAACCTTATTAATGTTTAGTATCATTTCTTTAGCATTTATTAAATTTTCTGCTTTTAGTTGATTTAGTTGATTTATTTGCTCGATTATTCTTGCTATTTTTATATGGTTATTTTTATTGGCCATCATTAAAGCTGTATTACCATTTTGATTTGCATAATTAAGATTAGCGTTATTTTCTATTAAAGCATTAGTAATTTCTAAAAAACCATTTTCAGCAGCTAAGATTAAAGCCGTATCGCCAACTTGATTTGTATGATTAACATTGGCGCCCTTTTTTATTAAAGCATTAGTAATTTCTAAAAAACCATTTTCAGCAGCTATCATTAAAGGACTGTAACCAGATTGATCTGAATAATTAACATTAACATTTTTTGTTAGTAAAGTGTTAACTATTTCCAAATAACCTTTTCAAGTACTTCATATTAAAGCTGTATCACCTTTTTCATTTACATAATTAATATTGGTATTATGTACTATTAAACTATTAACTATATTTAGATAACCATTTCGCGCGCTTCATATTAAAGCATTATTATTTATTTGATTTGTATGATCAGCATTAGCATTATGCGCTATTATAACATTAGCTATATCTAAATATCCGTTTCTGGCGGCTCACTTGAAAGCAGTGTAACCTTCTATATTTTCATGATTAATATTAATATTATGTTGCATTATTAAGCTATTAACAATATTTAAGTGTCCGTTTCTAACGGCTCATATTAAAGCTGTATCACCATAACGATTTTCATGATTAATATTAGCAAAATTATCGATTAAGAGATTAATGATTTCATGGTGTCCGTTTCTGGCGGCTAAGATTAAAGCGGTTTCATCATTATCTTCATTTATATGATTAACATTGGCATTATGTGTTATTAATACATTAACGATATTTAAGTGTCCATTTTTAGCAGCTAGTGTTAAAGCAGTATTATTAAAATTATTAGGATGATTAATATTAATATTATGTTGCATTATTAAACTATTAACGATATTTAAGTGTCCATTTTTAGCAGCTAATAATAAAGCGGTTTCATTACCATTATTTTCATGATTAATATTAGCGTTATTTTCTATTAGTGTATTAACTATTTCAATATGATTATTTTCAGCAGCTAATAATAAAGCAGTATTACCAAATATATTAGCATGATTGATATTAGCACCATTTTCTAGTAAAGTTTTAACGATATTTAAGTGTCCATTTCAGGCGGCTAGTGTTAAAGCACTAAAATTATTTATAGTTAAATAATTAACATCAGCACCATTATTTGTCAGTAAAATATTAATTGTATCTAAATCACCATTTCAAGCACTATTTATTAATTTTTCATTTAAATCGTCATTCATTTTTTTACTCCTTTAACAATAAAAACCCATTTACTTTGTAAATATTAAAATAAGTAAGCGATAAAATTCTATAATCTTTATAAGATTATTATATTTATTTTTTTTATGATTCAAATATTAACTTTTAAATTAATTAAAAGTTAATAGTTTTTTTATATTTATTTTATAACTGTTTTATTAATAATTAAAAATTATTAGATAAATATTTATTTTAAATCTATTATATTAAATTTTGTATAGAAACCTTTAACTTTAAATTATAAAATTGATTTAGTTCTTTTATCAACATTATCTTTAAATAAATAAATATATGATAAAATGAAAATGAAATAAATTGTAGTAAGGAGTTTTTTCATGGCAAATAAACCAAAAAGCAGTGTTTATAATGAATCATCAATTCAAATTTTAGAAGGTCTAGAAGCAGTTAGAAAAAGACCTGGAATGTATATTGGTTCTACTGATAATCGTGGTCTTCATCATCTAGTTTGAGAAATTGTTGATAATGGTATTGATGAAGCATTAGCTGGCTTTTGTACTAGTATTGTTGTTACTATTAATGTTGATAAGTCAGTTACTGTTGAAGACAATGGTCGTGGTGTTCCAACTGGTATGCATGCTTCAAAAAAAAGTACTCCCGAAGTTATTTATACGGTTTTACATGCTGGTGGAAAATTTGACACTAATAGTTATAAAACCTCGGGTGGTTTACATGGTGTTGGTGCTTCAGTAGTAAATGCTTTAAGTAATTGAATGATTGTTACTATTCATCGTGATAAAAAAATTCATGAAATTAAATTTAAAAATGGTGGTAAGATTGATCAAAGTTTAAAAATGATTGGTAGCACTTATAAAACAGGAACTAGGGTACAATTTTTACCTGATTTTCATCGTGTTTTTCTAGGTTGTGATTGAAATGTTCATTTATTTGAACAACATTTACGTGAAAGTGCTTTTTTAATTAATGATTTAAGTATTCAATTAATTGATAAGAGGACAGGTACTGAAGAAACTTTTCATTATGAAAATGGCTTAGTTGCTTTCATGCAATATTTAAATAAAGATAAAAAAAATTTATCACCAATTGTTAGTTTAAAAGGTAAACAAAATAATATTGACGTTGAAATTGTATTACAATATACTGAAGATTATAGTGAAACGTTAGTAGGGTTTGCTAATAATGTTAAAACTGTTGATGGTGGAAGTCATTTAGTTGGTTTTAAAAGTGGTTTAACGAAAGCTATTAATGAATATGCAAGAAAACAACAATTATTAAAAGCAAAAGATAAAAATTTAGAAGGTAATGATTTGCGAGAAGGTTTGGTTGCTATTGTTTCGTTGCGTATTCCTGAAAATTTAATTCAATATGAAGGTCAAACAAAAGGTAAATTAGGAACGCCCGAAGCAAGAATTGTTGTTGATAATATTGTTAATGAAAGATTTTCATTTTGACTTCACGAAAATAGTGATGCTGCTAAAAAAATTATTGATAAAGCCATTAAGGCTCGTGATATTCGTAATGCTTTAAGAAAAGAACGCGAATCATTGCGTAATAAAAGTAAAGATACGCAAAAATTTTTAGTAGGTAAATTGGTGCCTGCACAAAGTAAAAATCCTAACATTAATGAATTATTTTTAGTGGAAGGAGATTCCGCTGGTGGCAGTGCCAAGTCAGGTCGTGATCGTAAGTTCCAAGCGATATTACCGTTAAAAGGAAAAGTAATTAATGCCGAAAAAACTAAAGTAATTGATCTTTTTAATAATGAGGAAATTAGTATGATTATTAATGCGATTGGTGCTGGTGTTGGTAACGAATTTAGTATTGAAACTTGTAATTATAATAAAGTCATTATTATGACTGATGCCGATACTGATGGTGCCCATATTCAAATTTTATTACTAACTTTTTTCTATCGTTATATGCGAGATTTAATTACTTCGGGTAATATTTATATTGCATTACCGCCTTTATTTAAAATTTCTTTTAAAGAAGAAGAGCAAGAGAAACATGTATATGTTTGAAATGAGTTAGAATTAAAAGATAAAGTTGAAACAATTAAAGGTAAATATGACCTGCAACGTTATAAAGGTTTAGGAGAAATGAATGCTGAACAATTATGAGAAACAACTATGGATCCAAATGTCCGTCAATTAATTAAAATTACTATTGAGGATGCTCTATCAGCAGAAACAGAAATTCAAATATTAATGGGTGATAAACCAGAAAAAAGACGAAAATGAATTGAAGAAAATATTTCTTTTGAAGCTAGTGATTATTAAGAAAAAGGAGTTTATAAGTTATGAATAGTAAAGAAGAGATTCAACAAAATAATGAACAAATTTTATCTTATCCTATTGATGATATTGTTGCAGAACGTTTTGGTCGATATGCCAAATATATTATTTTAGAACGAGCATTGCCCGATGTCCGTGATGGTTTGAAACCAGTTCAACGTCGAATTTTGCATGCTATGAATGATTTGGGTTTAACCAATGATAAAGCATATAAAAAAGCAGCTCGTGTTGTTGGAGAAGTAATTGGTAAATATCATCCTCATGGTGATACAGCGGTTTATGCTGCGATGTGTAGAATGGCACAAGAGTGAAAGGTAGCATGACCATTAGTACAAATGCATGGTAATAAAGGTTCAATTGATGGTGATAATCCTGCTGCGATGCGATATACAGAAGCGCGTTTATCATTAATTTCAGAATTATTATTGAAGGATATTAAGAAAAATACTGTTAGTTTAATTAAAAATTTTGATGAATCAGAAACAGAACCAACAGTTTTACCTGCCTATTTTCCTAATTTATTAGTAAATGGTGCTTCTGGAATTGCTGTTGGAATGGCAACTAATATTCCACCTCATAATTTACAAGAAGTAATTAATGCAATTGTCATGAGAATTAATAATCCACAATGTAATTTAAGCGAATTAATGCGTGTTATTAAGGGTCCTGACTTTCCAACCGGAGGAATTATTCAAGGTATTAAAGGTATTAAAGAAGCTTATCGTTCTGGTAAAGGGCGAATTGCAATTCGTGCTAAAACTCATATTAATAATGAAGGTGAAATTCCACAAATAATTATTACCGAAATTCCATTTGAAGTTATTAAACAAGATTTGATTAAAAAAATTGATGATGTTAAAACATTAGCAAAAATTCATGGTATTAAAGAAGTACGTGATGAAACGGATCGTTTTGGTTTACGAATAGTTATTGATTTAGTAGAAGATAGTAAACCGCAAGAAATTTTAAATTATTTATTTAAAAATACCAATTTACAAATTTATTATAACTTTAATTTAGTAGCAATCGCTAACAAAAAACCAGTACAAATGAGTTTAATTAATATGTTAGATTTTTATATTAATCATCAAATTGATGTTGTTACTAAGCGTTCACAATATGACTTAGCACAATTAGAACGAAGATTAGAGATTGTTAATGGTTTAGTTATTGCATTAAGTGAAGTTGATAAAGTAATTAAAATTATTAGAACATCAACTGACCGTATGCAAGCAAAATTAAATTTAATATCAGCTTTTAATTTTACTGATATTCAAGCAGAAGCAATTGTACAATTGCGTTTGTATCGTTTAACTGCTACTGATATTCAATCATTAGTTTTAGAAAAAGCAGATATTGAAAGTAAAATTATTGTTTTACAAGAAATTCTTAATAATGAAAATTCACTACGTCAAGTTATTATTACTGAGTTAGAACAAATTAATTCTCATTTTTCTGGACTAAGAAAATCACAAATTCAAGGTGAAATTTCTGAAATTACAATTGATGAAAAAGCAACATTGCGACAAGAAAATGTATTTGTTAGTATTAGTTATGATGGTTGAATTAAGGTAATAAGTAGTAAAGTATTTTTACAAAATCTTGATTATCAAGATTTTGGACGTAAGCCAAATGATGTTATTATTGGTGGAGCAATGTTCAATAATTTTAATAATTTATTATTTTTTACAAATAAAGGTAATTATTTTTTAATACCAATTTTTAAATTAGAAGAAAATAAATGAAAAGATAATGGTATTCATGTTAATACGTTATGTAAACTTGAAGGAAATGAAAAAATTATTAGTGTTGCGCAAGTTAATAGTTTTGAACAGCCAAATATAAATATAGTAGTCGCTACTAGATATGGTTTAATTAAAAGAATGCCACTTTTAGAGTTAGCAACTACTAGATTTAATAAAACCGCCAAATATGTTAAGTTAAAAGAGAACGATAGTGTTATTAGTGTTAATAGTACTACCGGTCATGATTTTATTGTTATTAGTACTCGCAAGGGTATGACTTTAAAATATTTAGAAACGAAAGTTCCATTATTAACTAAAACTGCAACAGGTGTTAAAGCTTTGAAAATTAATTCTGAAGAAGATGAAGTGGTAGGAATGGCTTGTGGTAATAGTAATGATATTTATGCAATGTTAACATCAGTTGGAACAATTAAACGAATGTTATTCAATACTATTGAACAAACTTCACGAACAACAAAAGGTAATAAAGTAATAAAAGTTCCTAAAAGTAAAAGTATTAGTATTATTAAAACCTTCTTATCACCAGCAACATCTTTTATTAATATATTAACGAAAAAAGAAAAATGATTAGTGATTAAAGCAAGTGACATTAATCTTAGCAAGGTAAATGAAGGAACTGGCAAAGTAGTTGCTGATGATATTATTGCTGGTGGTAATAATTTAGTGATTGATTTAAAAACTGATGTTATTGATGCTGATATATCATCAATATCAGAAAATTTTAATACAAAAGAAAGCAACAATGGTATTTAAAATAAACTTTTTTATTGAAAATTATGAACTTTTTTAAAGAATTAGTTTTTTTGAATTTCATAATATAAATTTAAATAATAATTTTAGTTAAGAGTGAATAGGATAGGACTTATATCAATGCTATAATTATTATAGTAGTGATTTAAGGAGGAAGTATAGATGACAAATAATATTATTAAATATCAATCTCTAATTAATGGTGAGTTGTATGAAAATGGTAATTGAATATCAGTTATCAACCCCACTACTAATAAAATAGCAGGCCAAGTTCCTGCCTTAACTAAAGTTGAAATTAAAAAAGTATATGAATCTGCAAAATTTGCTCAAAAAAATTGAGAACAAATGCCTATTTTAAAAAGAATTTCTTTTTTAAATTCTTGAAAACAATTAATTATTCGCGATAAATTAATACTTGCTGAATTAATGACCAATGAAATTGCTAAAGGCACAAAAGCGGCTTGCAGTGAAATTGATAGAACAGTTGAATATATTGAATATACTTTACAAGAAGCATTACGTCTTCATCCTGAATCTTATACAGGTGATAGTTGAGGAAGTATGAACAAATTAGCTATTTTTGAATACGTACCAAAAGGAATTGTTCTTGCTATTTCTCCTTTTAATTATCCGATAAATTTATCAGTCTCTAAAATATTTCCAGCACTTGTGACCGGTAATAGTGTTGTTTTTAAACCCGCAACACAAGGATCATTGGTGGGATTACACTTAGCTAAATTAGCCAAAGAAGCTAACATTCCTAATGGTGTTTTTAATGCTATAAGTGGTAAAGGTAGTGAAATTGGTGATAGTTTAGTTGAAAGTGAAGCAATTAATGTTATTTCTTTTACTGGTAGTGCTGTTGTTGGTAATCGTATTTCACAGAAATCTTTAAAAGCTGATTTGATTTTAGAATTAGGAGGTAAAGATCCAGCAATAGTGCTTAATGATGCTGATCTTGAAGATACAGCAACCAAAATCATTAAAGGTGCATTTAGTTATTCAGGACAACGATGTACTGCTATTAAGAGAGTGTTAGTGCAAAGAACAATTAGTAGCAAATTAATTCCAATTTTAAAAGAAAAAGTTGAAAAATTAACTGTTGGTTTGCCCACAGATGATTGTGATATTACTCCTGTTATTGATCAACCAACAGTTGATAATGCTAAAAAATTAATTAAAGATGCTTTAGATAAAGGAGCCAATTGTTTAATTGGTAATAAATTTAAAGAAAATTTAATGTGACCAACTATTATTACTGACGTAACAACAAAAATGAATTTAGCATGAGAAGAACCTTTTGCACCATTGTTGCCGATTATTATTTTTGATGAAGTAAAAGAAGCAATTAATATTGCAAATGATTCACAATATGGTTTACAAGCTTCTGTTTTTACTACTAATATTAATAGTGCAATGAGTATTGCTAAATTATTAGAAGTTGGAAGTGTTAATATTAACGATCAGTCACAACGTGGTCCCGATCACTTTTCTTTTGTTGGTGTTAAGGATTCAGGTCTTGGCGTACAAGGTATTCGTCCTTCGTTACTTGCTTTTACTAGACCAAAAGGTATTGTTATTAATTGAAAAACAAAAATTTAAAAGAAAAAATAAAACTTATTTTAATAAAAAAATAAGTTTTATTTTTTTATTAAAATAGTGGTAAGATAAAAATGTAATAAATGTTTGTCCTTGTTAATTAGATTTTTATTTTTTTAACATTCTTATATAAAAAGCATAATAAAAATATTACATATCATTGTAACTTTTATTTTAAAAAGTAAGTTATTAAAATAGTGCCGAGGATAAAGTACTGTTACATGAAATGCAAAAAATATGGAGGTAAATATGGCAAAACGAAAAATTGTACTTGTTGGATGTGGAGCTGTTGGTAGTAGTTTTATTTACAGTGCCATTAATCAAGGTTTAGCCCAAGAATATGTATTAATTGATGCTTTTGAAGGTATAGCTGAAGGTAATGCAATTGATTTTGCTGATTGTCAAGCAGCTTTAGATCATCCTTTTATTTCAATTAAGGCTGGAAATTACAGCGATTGTAAAGATGCTGATATTATTGTTATTACTGCTGGAAGACCACAAAAAGATGGTGAAACAAGATTAAATATGGTAGCAGATAATGCCAAAATTATGAAGAGCATTGCTTTAGAAATTAAAAAATCAGGATTTAAAGGTGTTACTATTATTGCATCTAATCCTGTTGATATAATGACAACTGTTTATCAAAAAATTACACAATTTGATTATCATCAAGTATTAGGTTCTGGTACGATTTTAGATACCTTACGTTTACAATATTTAATTGGAGAAAAAATTGCAGTTAATCCAAAGTCAGTTGCTGCTTATGTAATTGGTGAACACGGTGATTCTTCAATGATTCCTTGAAGTTCGGTTTCGGTAGGTAATAAAACTATTTATCAACAAATTACTGAAGGTAGAATTAAAGAAAAAGATTTAGAAGAATTAAGAAAAGAAGTAGCACAAAGAGCTTATAAAATTATTAAATTAAAACGTGCAACTTTTTATGGTATTGGTGCAGCATTGGCATTATTAGTAAGAAATATCCTTGAAGGACAAAATCACGTTTTAGTAGCGGGTGCTTATTTACAAGGAGAATATGGACAGCAAGGTTTTTATATTGGTGTACCAACAATACTTTACGAAAAAGGTTGAAAAAGAGTAGTTCAGTTACCATTAACGAAAGAAGAGCAAACGGCATTTGATAAATCTTGTGCAATTATTAAAGAAACTTTAGAAACAGCTTTTGCTGCTATTAAATAAAAGATAGGAGTAGTTTATTCGTGAATACAAGTGTAGAAAATATGAATAATGAAGAAACATTAACAAGTATTGAAACTTATATTGCTGTTTATAAGTATGCATTAAAGAAAGCACAAAGTCCGTTATTAAAAACTTTTTTAATGGGTATTGCGGCCGGACTTTTTGTTGGTATTGCTTATATTGCGGCTATTTTTGGTAGTAGAGGATTAAGTGATAATGGTATTAAAAATTTAACATTTGGTTTTATTTTTACTTTAGCAATTACTATGATTGTCTTTATGGGTGGTGAACTTTTTACTTCTAATTCCATGATATTTATGCCATTAATAAAAAAACAAGTTAAGTTAACAAGAATGTTAATTAACTTACTAGTAGTATTAATTGGTAATTTTATAGGTTGTTTTATTCTTTCATTATTTACATGATGAGCAGGATTTTTTGATAATCAAGCTTTTTTGGATAATGCTGTTAGTATTTTTAATCATAAATTAGTAATGTCTTGATGAAAAGCCTTTTTTAGTGGTATATTATGTAATTTTTTAGTAGCAGGAAGTGTTTATATTTCTCATGCTACTCGTTCATCTACTGCTAAATTTTTATTAATAGGATTAGTAATTATGGTTTTTGCCTTATCTGGTTTTTCTCACGTTGTAGCAAATTCTTATGTTTGAGGATTAGGACCTTTGTTTAATATTTATGGAATTCATAGTGGATTTAATGACTTTTTACAATTTGGTTATCAAGTACAACTTCCAACCTTATTTGGTAATTTTATTGGTGGTGGTATTTTATTACCTGGTATGTATTATTTAATCTTTAGAAAAGAATTACCAAAAATAACATTATAAATATATTATTAGTTTAATATAAAAATAAATCCATTACTTAAAATTAAAGTAATGGATTTATTAATTTTATGAAAATAAATTAATTGTAAATAGAAGTTATTTGATAAGTATATTTTAAAATTTGTCAAATTAAAGATTTTAAAAAGGAGAATGGTTTTGATAAAAAATATTTTTTAGAAAATAGATTAGAATACCATGAATATTAATTTTTTATTGCATTTATTTTTTTTGAAAATTAAAATGTAATTAACTTCTTAAATTTAAGAAGTTAATGGGGAAAAAAGGGGGTTTTCATCATGAAAGCATTATTAAAAACATTAAGTGTTTTAACACTTGCAACAACTGTTAGCAGTTTAAGTAGTATTTTAAATACTAATAATATAGGTACGAATGCTAATCAGTTACAAGATTTAAAATGTAATCTTCAACAAAATAAAGATGATATTTCTTTAATTAATTTGAATAAAAAAGGTAAATTTTATTTTTTTAATAATAATCTTGGTTTAGTGATTAATGGAAATCAATTATGATTTTTAGATAAAGATAAGAAGTTTCAAGAAATTTCTAATCCTGATCATATAAGATTCACTGAATTCACTAATGGTCAAGGAGGAAATTACGGAATTTTAACAGAAAAATCTACCAAAAACCTGTATTTATTAACTTCTAATGGTGTTTTAACTTCATTAAAAATAGAAATATTTAAAGAATTTAATCTTTATGGCAAAGTAACAGCAATTAGTAATACAAAATTTTTAATTGAAACAAAAATTTTAAATCACACTATACTTACTCTTGGAGAAATAAAAGATCAAAAATTAATGCCATTAAAATTTGTTTCTTTATTTCATGCAATAAAAGAAATTAACTATATTCGTGATGATGAAGTTATTATTAAGTCAGATAATGGAGACTATAGTCTTTTAATAAGTAATTCCGATTTTACTATTAATAAATTATCGTGAACAGCAAAATATTTTTTTAAAACTAATAGGGAAGTTTGAGTAATTAAAGATGATAATAATCAAGTATTAATTTATGATTATGTAAGTAATACATATTCTGAATTAGATCTTTATGGAATTGATATTATTAGATTAAATAGTAAAACATATATTTTAAAAGCAGATAGTAAAAATATTCAAATTATTGATTCATCAGGTCAAGTCATTAAAGGAAAATATAATTTTGAAATTTCTGATGATTATGATTTATTGAATATTAATAGTCAATTATTACTTTTATTTGATCGACAACAAAAAATGACAGTTAGAATAATTGAGAGAAATCTTAATTCTGAAAATGAATTAGTTGTATTAAAAACAATTAATTTAACTAATGAAATAAGTGAAATAAAATTATTAAATAATCAAGAAAATAAGGGTAAATTTTCAACTAATTTTTTCGTTAAAACATTAAATAATACAAATTATGTTCTTAATATTGATGCAAATATAAACAAAATTGAGAATTTAGAAGTTAATACTAAAAGTATTCCTGATGGAATGAATGGCGAAATTAATAGATATAATAAAACAGTTAGTATTTTTACACAGTATAAAACTGATGACTTATATTGATATCAAGTGTTTTAAATAATATTATTTAAATAATTACCTAGTTACTGATATTTTTTATTTTTAATATTAGTAACATTTTTTCATATAAGGAAGTTTAAAAATAATTCCTTTATTTAATTGAACTAACTATTTAATTATGCAATAATATTGTATTGTATATAACTCAATTATTATTAAGGAGGCGCACAATGCGTGATGGATTAACTTTAAGATGTGAAGTTTGCAAAGAAGAAAATTATATTGCTGATCGTAATAAAAAAACTAAGCCTGAAAAATTAGAAACAAAAAAACATTGTTCTCGTTGTAATCAACATACACTACATAAAGAAAAGAAATAAGTTTTACTTATTTCTTTTCTTTAATTTGCAGTACAATATACTTAGTTATTAATTAATGATTTATTAAAAGGATTGAATTTAAAATGAAAAATTTAAATAAAAAAGAAATTATTGAAACAATATTAACCAAAAATAAAATAGATGCTATGTTATTTTATTCTCCAGAAAATCGCTTTTGATATAGTGATTTTATTTCAACGTTAGGTTATTTATTGATTAGCAAAAATGATGCAAATTTATTATTAGATGGAAGATATATTACTGAGGGAAAAGAAAATGCCAAAAATGTTAAATGCATTCAATTTAGTAATATTTTTTCTTCATTGAAAGATTTATTAAAATCACAAAAAATTAAAAAAATTGGTTTTGAAGCAGAATATATTACTATTGCTCAACTAGAAAGTTGAAAGCAAGAAATTAAAGATATTGAATTTGTTCCAATTTATGTTAGTTCACTAAGAATGATTAAAGATGAAATCGAAATTGCACGAATTGCAAAAGCTTGTGCTATTGGTGATTTGGCTTTTAATGAAGTTTTAAACTTTATCCGACCTGGTGTTAGTGAAAAAGATGTTGAAGATATAATATTACGTTCATTTGTTAAAAATGGTGCAACAAAAGCATCATTTGATACTATTGTTGCTTCTGGAGAAAGAGGAGCAATGCCTCATGGTAAAGCCAGTAATAAAAAAATTGGCAATAATGAGTTAATTACTTGTGATTTTGGTTGTGTATATGAAGGTTTTTGTTCAGATATGACTAGAACTTTTGCGATTGGTAAAGTTAATCCAAAATTAATTGAAATTCATGAAATAGTTAAGTCAGCACAAATGGCAGGAATTAAGGCTGTAAAGCCGGGTATAGCTATTGGTGAAATTGATAAGATTTGTAGAGAATATATTAAAGAAAAGGGTTATGAACAATATTTTACTCATGGTACTGGTCATGGACTTGGTATTGAAATTCATGAATCACCTTGAGTTATTAAAAATGAATCTACTATTTTAGTTCCGGGAATGGTTATTACTGTTGAACCAGGTATTTATATTCCTAATTTAGGTGGTGTTAGAATTGAAGATGATATTTTAGTTACCAAAGATGGTTATCAAATTTTAACAAAATCATCTCGTGAAATTGATATTTGAAAGGAGAAAAAATAAAAATGATTAACGTTAATGATTTTAAACCAGGAATTACTTTTTTACATAATAAAACTGATATTTTAATAGTTATTGAATCAGCACATTCTAAAAGTGGACGTGGACAAGCGCATGTGAAAGTAAAAGCAAAAAATTTAAGAACACAAGCTATTATTAGTATTACTTTTACTGGTGGTGATACAGTTTATCCAGCTATTATTGATAAACGACCAGCAATTTATAGTTATGATGATGGTATGTATTCAGTTTTTATGGATAATGAAGATTATAATGAAATTAGGATTGATCAATCACGCTTATCATGAGAAAAAAAATTTTTAGTTCCTGGTAATGAAGTATCATTAAGGGTTTATAAAAATTTAGAAATATTAGGTATTGATTTACCTCCTTCGGTAGTATTAGCGGTTGTTGATGCTCCACCAGGAGTAAAGGGAAATAGTGTTTCTAATACGACAAAAACAGCTATTTTAGAAACTGGTTTACAATTACAAGTACCAATGTTTATTAATAATGGTGATAAAATTGTAGTAAGTACAGATGAAGGGAAATACAAAACTCGCGCTTAAGAAAGGTGAATATTATGGAAATACTTATTGAAGAAAGTAAAGTTGGAACATTAAAATTATCTTCGTTAGTTATTAAAAAATTTATTTATATGTTATTAATTAATGATAACTATCAATTAACATTAGAAGATGTTGAAGTTCTAATGTTAGAAACAAATGATATTACTGCTATTAATAATAATATTGTTGTGCGAATAAAATTAATTGTTAATCCAAATGAAGATTTAGTAAATTTAAAAAATAAAATTAATAATTTAATTTTAAGACGTACTGAATCAGCTTTAAATTTATTTTTATTAAATATTCATATAATATTTATTGCTCAAACTAAGGAAGTAGAAATCAACAATGCAAGAACAAAAGAAGATAACCCAGCATCATAAAAGAATTGGCATGATGGAAGTATTATATCAATATTTCCTTGAAGGCCAATCACAACAAGCGTTTAAACAATTTCTTTTTGAAGAAGAAGGTAAGAGTTTAATTACTGAACAATGCGAGATATTAAATAAAATAATTGATTATGAATATGATTTAATAGATTTAATCAATAATAATTTAAAACAAGGATGAGATTTTGAAAATTTAAAACCAATTGAACAAGCAATTTTAATTTTAGCAGTGTATGAAATTGTCCATACTAAAACAGATAAAAAAATTATTATTAATGAAGCTATTATTATAACTAAAGATTATTGTCCAAATGATGCTTATAAATACATTAATGGTGTTTTAGATAAAATAAATAAGTAATTATAACTAGTATATGATTGAATTTAGTTAATAACTATATTTCTAATATAAATATATTATATTATTTTAAAGATAGTTTTTTATTTTATAATCCAATATTTTTGTTCAATATAACTATTTTTTAAAAATTAATAGTTAAAAAATAAAAAAATAAAGTATAATATACTTTAATAAACTTAATATAAGTTTTTACCCATTGTTTTTTAAAGCAAATAGGTTCTTTTGTTTTTAAAAAGGAGAAGTATATATGCCATTAACTAAAGAAAAATCTTTTTTAATATTAGATAAAGAAATTAAAGAATTAGATGAAAAAATATCTTATATTGATAAAAAAAATACAGAATTAAAATTGAATATTTCATTAATCAAAGAGGAGGAATTTTTTACATTAGATGAAGAAATCAATGAATTAACTGGACAAATATTTGATGAAGAAGATAAAAATATAAAATTAATTGGAGAAATTAAAGTATTAGAAAAAAATATTAAAGTTCTAGAAAAACAAAAAAACCAAAAAAATTGAAAACTAACTTTTTTAAATGTATTTACTTTTGGTATTTTTAAATATTATAAAAATAAAAATATTGATAAGCAAATTAAAGAAATAAAAATTAATAGAGAATGTTTGAAACAAAGGATAAATAATAATAAAAATATTATTAAATTGTTAAAAATTAAAAAATTAAAAATTATTAAAAAAACTAATATTCTTTTAAAAAACTTATTTTTTGTTAACAATCGATTAATTAAAATTAATAAAGAATTTTTTCAACAGTTAGATAATTTAAAAAATCAAATAGCAAAAAAAATAGTAGTTCCTATTAATAATGATTCTTCATTAGAACAAAATTCTTCTGGATATAATAGTGATGATGATAGTGATATTGAAGTACTTTCTGAATCTGAGAAAAAAGATGATATGTTAAAAGTATCTTTAAATAAAAAAAGTATCTTTAGTGAAGAAATGGAAGTAGATGTTACTGTTAATAAATTAAATTTTAATGATGATGATAGTGATATTGAAGTACTTTCTGAATCCGAGCAAGAAGATGATATATTTTTAAGTAAAGATAGTGGTTTTAATGATGATGATGGCAGTGATATTGAAGTACTTTCTAAATCAGTGGAAGAAGAAGATGCTAAAATATTTGGAAGTTGTTGTTTTAGTCAAAATTTAATAAATAATTTTGCGAAAAGTTTTTCTACAGTACCTCCTATTTTACAACAAAGTATTTTAACTAGTTAAAATACTTTTTTTAAAACATATTAGTGAAAAAAATAAAAATAATAATTAAAAATAAAAAAGTAACTATATTTAGTTTATAAACTAAATATAGTTTTTAACCTATTGCTTTATTTATAAGTAAATGGGTTTTTTAATTTTTAAAGAAGAAAAAAATGTTAATTGAAAAAATTAATATATTAAAAAAAGCAAAAGAAGACTTGGATAAAGAAATATTTTTTATTGAGAAAAAAAGTGAAGAAATAGTTGAACAAATTGAATCTTTAGAAAATAAAATTAAACGTTTAAAAAAACTAAAAAAATCAAAAAAAATACAACTATTTTCAAATATTAATAAACAAATTAAAGAAACAGAATTAAATATAAAAACTTTAATAGAAGAAATTGATGAAAATGAAAAAAATGCACAACCATTTAAAAATTCAAAATTAAATATTTTAAAAGAAATTATTGATTTACAAGGTCAGTTATATGAAAATAAAGTTAAGAGATATAAAGAAATATTTGAACAATTAGATTTTATTTTAAAAAATAAAAACTTTGAAGAATTAGAACATTCTATATATCCATCTAAATATCCATCTAAGAAAAATCCTTTTGAAGAAGATGGTGATACAGAATTATTTGATAGTATTAGTTTCTCAGTAATTCAAATTAAGGATTTAGAACAAAAAATATTTGATTTTGAAGAAAAAAATAAAGAAATATTAGATAAAATTGATTTACTTGAACTTGATATTAAAAATTTAAGAGAAAAAAAAGCAGAAAAAAATTGAAAACTAACTTTTTTAAATGTATTTACTTTTGGTATTTTTAAATATGTTAGAAACAAAAAAGTTAATAAAGAAATTAAAGAAATAAAATTGAAAACAAGAAATTTAAGAACCTGTTTAGAATCTTTTAGAAAATAATGTAAAATTACTATATATTTTAAAATAAGAGGTATATATGCATAAAAATTATCCAAGTCATGTTACTAAAGAACAATTTGAGAACATAAAATCAACTTTAGAAAACAGCAAAAAGAAAACAAAACCAAGAAATTTAGATTTATATGAAGTGTTTTGTGCAGTTTTATATGTATTAAAAAGTGGTTGTCAATGAAGAATGTTACCAAAAAATTTTCCAAAATGACAAACTGTATATTATTATTTCCAAATTTGAAGTAAAAACAATGATAAAGAACCTAGTGTATTGCAATTAATTTTAAAAAAAATTAGTTAAAAAGATTCGTATTAAGAATCATCGAAAAGAAAAAACTAGTTTTTGTATAATTGATTCGCAAAGTGTTAAAAATACAGATACTACTGAAAATAAAGGTTATGATGCTGGTAAAAAGATTTCAGGAATAAAACGTCATATTGCAGTTGATACGCAAGGTTTACCACATGCAATTTACATAACTACAGCAGAAAAAACAGATCGTAATAGTGCTATCATAATGATTAAAAGTGAAAAAGAAAATCTTTCTACAGTTCAAAAAATAATAGTAGATGCTGGCTATACTGGTGAAAAATTTGCTTCTGCAATCAAAACAATCATAAATGCAAATGTTGAAGTTGTAAAACGTAATGAATTACATTCTTTTGTAGTACTACCAAAAAGATGAGTTGTAGAACGAAGCTTTGCATGATTAGAAAAATGCAGAAGATTATGAAAAAATTGTGAAAGAAAACTAAATACTAGTTTACAAATGGTTGTTCTTTCCTTTATTTCAATTTTATTAAAAAGATTCTAAACAGGTTCTAAGAGAAGAAATAAATGAAAATGAAAAAAATATTAAACCACTTAAAGTTTTAAAATTAAATATTTTTGAAAATATTATTAATTTACAAGTCAGTTTGATTAATAAAATTACAAATGAAAAAAATGAAGAAATTTTTGATAAATTAAATTTTATTTCAGAAAATGAAATATCAAAGCAATTTGATGAAGACAATCCTTTTTCTAGTAAAAAAGAATTAATTTCAAGAGTTAATAGTCAATATAGTGATCTTGGTTTTGAAACAGATATTGAAAAAAATCAATCTTGTTTTAGTTTGCCAAATGAAGATAAAGCAGAAGAAAAATTAAGTTCTTCTTTGAAATCAATAAATTCTTTATAAGAAAAAAAATTTTAGTTAAAAATGAATTTAAAAAGTTATTATTTAAAATAACTTTTTATTTTTATATATTAAATATAATTAATTATCAATGATATTATTGGCAATTAAATATAATAAATAAGTAACATTATGTACTTATTTATTTCAATGTTATAATTATTTTAAGATTAAATTTAAAAATATATAATTAGATTGGAAGTAAAAAATGATTCCCGAATATCGATTATTTAACCATCTTTTGCTTTTAAAAAGTAATTATTTTTTTAAGCGCGAAATTAAAAAAAAATTAGGTCATTTAAAAGCAAAAGATTATCGTAATACTTATAACTTAATATTTAATAGTAATCAAAATTTAATGTTTATGAAAATAATAAGTGTTTATTTATATTTTAATAAAATTTCTTATAAAGAATATTTAAGATTAGTTGCAAATTTTATATTAACTATTTCTGCTTTAATTCCTACTTTTAAGCGTCAAGAAAAACAGTTAGATGATTATCAAAATGCCAAGGAACTTTTATTATTACTTGGATGTAAAGACCAAATAAAAGTTTGGTTTGATGATACTTCAAAAGTAGTATTACCTGATTTTTTGATAAATAATTCTAATTTGAAAAAAGAAAGTTTGCTAATAATTAAAAGATTGGTAAATATTAGTGGTAATATTTTTATTAATTTAACTAAGAATGAAACAAACATAAAAAATAATTATGAGTTTGGAAGTTTATTAATGTTATTTTACTTGTTGGATTTAGAAACTAGAAAAACATTGCTAACAAAAGATAGTACTGATTTAAATTTAAAAGCTTTTTTTTCATATGAAACTTTATTTACTAATAAGTTGATAATTTTAGATGAATTGGTTAAATGTGCTATGCGCTTAGAACAAACTAATTTTAATTTTTATATTAGAATAATGAATTATTCTTTGTTAGGAAATTATCAATAAATTAAGGAGAAAAAATATGAATAATTATGATGTAAAAGTTGAAAATATTAAAAGTAAATTTTTAAATATTAATAAAGATATTATTATTGCTTTACCTTCTATTTATGATCAAAATATTGCTTATGAAGTTTATTTAGTTTTTGATGGTAAAGATATGTTACTTAATAGTAATAGTAATATTTTATTTGAAAATAATAGTAATTGTATTTTTATTGGTATTGGTAGTACCAATAATATGACTCGTTTTAATGATTTAGCAACTTATACCAATGATGATGTAAAAATATTAATGACAAAATATTTTCCTGAATTAAAAAAAAGTAAGATTGATTTTCTTGGTGGTAATGGTAAAAATTACTTAGAATTTATTATTAATGAGGTTATACCATTTGTTATTAAAAAGTTTAATTTAAAAATTAAAAATTTAAATGCCATTGGTTGTTCTTTGGGAGCATATTTTTGTTTACAAATGTTATATTTATCAAAATTACAATTTACAAAATTATTATTATTTTCGCCAGCAATTTGATTTAATTCACAAATTATTGAAGATTTAAAAACTAAAGTTTTAAATAATAATCAACCTTTAATAGTTGAACTATGGGTAGGAAAAAAAGAACCAAAGTTTTTTGAAGGCAAATTAGTAACAAATTATGAAAGTAATACTATTGAATTAAAAAAAATATTAACTAATAGAAAAATTACTACTAATTTAGTAATTGATGAAAATGGTAGTCATTGTTTTAAATGATGAATTAAATATATTAATGAAAATCCTTTAATTCTTATTACCTAATTGAAACTATGGTTTTTCTTTTTTTCTAAAAATATTATTAATTTTTAGAATTAAAATAATACTTGCAAAAAATAATACAATAGTATTAGTTGTAATAATAGCAGGTTGATTAGACAATATTGCAAAAATAATTCATGTTATTGCTGATAGTACAAAAATAATATACATATATAATGATAATGATTTTGTATCTCTGGTGCGAATTATTTTAAAACTTTGAGGAATTAAAACAATACTAGTTAAAATTGCTCCAATCCAAGATAAAATATTAATTGTAAGTTCCATATCTTTCTCTCCTAAATTCTTACTATATTTTAGTATTCTAAATGTTATTATAAGATATTAATGGTTAAGTTGATAGTAAAAATAATAATTTTAAGTATAATTATTTTAATAAATTAATATATGGGAGGAAAAATGAGCAGAAATAATAGTATTATAAAGTTTAATGAGAATGAATTAAAAATTATTAAAGAAAATATACATTCAATTTATAACAAGATTTTAAATACTTCCTTTAAGCGAATGTTTATAAGCAATGTATATAAAATTATTGCTTATATTATTTTGGCATTAGGTTTTTTTACTATTATGTTAGGGATAATTTTTCTGAGTAGTTTATTACCTGAAAAAGTGTCTAGCACATTTTATTTAGTAATAGTTATTATTGGTATTATTTTTATTTTAGTTGGAACATTGTTAGTAACAGTTGGACAAACTTTTTCTAAAAAAATAAAACGAGAATTTTTAGAATATAATATTAATTATTTAAAAATGGCAGTTAATTCTACTTTTAAAGCAGTTGAAATTACTAATGTTACTAATAATTTTACCATTGTACCACAAAAATTCTTAGTTATTGGTAGTGATTTTAATCATCGTGTTTGAACTGAAAAAGTTATTATTGGTAGTATTAATGATAAAAATTTTAATTGTGGAACAACCTTAGAAAAGATTACTAGAACTTACAAGACAGGAAAAACTACAACTACTAGTACTACATATAATCGATATCTTTATTTTACGTGTTTAATTGATATACAAGATGTAATAACAACGATTGTTCCTGAAACATTAGGTTCAAGAATTATGGGTTCAAATCGTGGTGATCAACTTGAATCAGCAGCATTTGAAAAGTTATTTGCTCTTGATTATAGTGATCCAATTAAGTTAAGAAAGTTATTAGTGCCGAAAGTAATGAGCAAAATGGTTGATTTAGCAAATACACAAGAAAAAATACCACGTATTTATGTTAATAAAAATCAAGTCACTATAATGTTTCCTTATATGAATATTGGTTCTGATAATAGTTCTACTGCTAATTTATTAAATTTAGTTATTGCTAATAGTGAAGAAAAATTATTAGAAAATGTTGTTGAAATGTTAAATTTTACATTAGATATTATAATAAACTCTTATCAATGAGTAGTAAGTTTAGATTTAAGTAAGGAATTATTATTTAAATAATTAAAAAATATTAAAAGTGATTGGGAATCCCAATCACTTTTAAATTTAGATTATTAATCTTGTCATTTTAATTTGCGAGCAGCAATTCCCATAAAAATTGCCAGTATTATTAAACTAATACCTCCATATAAATACATTTCTCATGTCATTTTAAATGTTCCATTTCAACATTCAAAGTAAGGCAAAGTAGAGTATTTAAATGGTGAGAAATAACTAATAATATTTAATACTTTACTACTTGTAATTCAATCAATAGGCATAATTGAGCCACTTAAGTAAGCAACAGGTAAATATAATACGTTGGCAACAGCAATAAATGAAGTAATAGTCTTAAATAGTGATGCTAACATTATTCCTAAACCAATAGTAGTAATAAAAATAATAATAATTCACGGAATCGAAGCACCAATTTGAGTAGGAAGAGCAATAACACTTCAGCCATACGTACCATTAAAGTAAATGCCACCTCATAATAATGTTCATAAGAAAGAAATTATTGAAGCAAATACACCGATGATAATTACAGCAGTAACAAAAAATAAAGGATGAATATTAGTTGCACCAATTCTTTTTAGTAATACAGATAATTTAAATTCAATAATTGTTTGAGGAATAATAAATATTCCAACTGAAATAATATTAACAATCGCAATACCAGCAATCATTTGTTTAACAGCAGTAATGGTGCCAGCAACATCAGCACCAGTATGCCGTATTGATTCTCCTTGAATTCCCAAAATTAGAATTGGATAAACAATTAGAAAAAATGGGACAAAGAAGCCTTTTAGATAATATTTAAACATTAAATTCAATAACGGTATTTGTTTAGAAGGGCGTGTTTTTGCGGCATTTACAATTTTGTTTGGATCTTGCTGACCTTTTTTCTTAGATAATGCTTCTTTTTCTGCAGCAATAGTAGGTTTTTTATATTTTTGAAATTGTTGAGATGTATAGTTATGAACTGAACCATATTCTTTAACGACTTCTTTAACAGTCCGTTTTTCAATAATGTCACCATCATGCATATAAATGATACGTGTACAGAAATGTTCAATTTCACTCATGTTATGAGTAACTAAAATCATTGCTACATTTTTTTCAACAATATTTTTTTGTAAAAAATCAAATATTTCTTCCTTAACTTCAATATCTAAACCAGTTGATACTTCATCTAAAATAACCAAGTCAGGTTTATGAATAACACTTAATAATATATTAAGTCGTTGTTGTTGACCACCAGATAGAAACATAATATTTTTATTTTTAGCAGCTGATAATTGATAGGTATTTAATAATTCATTTAATTGACCAACATTGATTTCGATATTAAATGTTTCTAAATAATAAGTAAGCATATCCATAACAGTAATCCCTGGTGGATATTTTGATTCTTGAAATTGAAAACCAATAACAATACCTTCTTTTTTTTCAATAACTCCTGAAGTTGCATGTCTAATACCAGCAATAATTTCTGTTAGTGTTGACTTACCACTACCATTTGCACCAATGATTCCAATTCGCTCACCAGCTTTAATTTGAATATTTAATTTATTTAAAACCGTTTTATCACCGTATACTTTAACAATGTCAGTAGCATTAATTAGAAAGTCACTATTTTTAACTCTTTTTTCATGTGTTGTTTCTGTTAAATTTGTTTTCATTTCTTTTTCTAACATTTTTTATTTCCTCTCCTTTCAATCTAAACTACTATTTTCACTATCTAAATTTGGTTCTAATAAATCATTATATATCATCTTGGTGCTGTTAACAATTAAAATATGAGTAAATAATTTTTATTTTAGTTAAGTAATATTATTAATATTTTTTAAATATGTTTTTAAAAGTTATCTTTTTATAAAAAATTGAATTAATAGTATTATTTATAACACTATTTTAAAATAGTGTATTATTACGATAATATTAAAAGAATATAAGTTTTTAACCCTTTACTTTATTTTTGAAAGTAAGTGGTTTTTTTATCTCTAAAAAGAAAGGATAGTATATATTATGAAAATTTTTAATATAAATTATTGATTTAAAGTATGAACATTAACTGCTTTTAGTTTTGAACAACAAAATAAAAAAACACATGATCTATCAATAGCAATACCTATGACAAATAATGAAATGATAACAAGAAATCAATTATTAATTGATAATAAAAATATTACAACGATATTAGATTTTAATTTAAATAGAATTAAAAGGGAAACTAATTCAATTGATAATATAAATATAATGAAAATTTATGAATTAAATTTATTACAAATTCAAGAATTAACAAAAAAACAGATTCAAAACATTCAAGTATGAGATATTACAATAATTAGAGAAAAACAAATATCATGATTTAAACTAGAACAAATTTCATGATTTAAACCAGAACAAATTTCATGATTCAAATCATGACAAATTTCAGAATTTACAGAAAAACAAATTCAAGAGTTTTTACCACTACAAATTAGATCATTGACGCCAGTACAAGTTAAATCATTGACGAAACAACAAGTAAGTTCATTTTATTTATGACAAATTTTAGAATTTAAAGCAAGTCAATTAGTGCAACTATCACCATTGAAAAAACAATATTTTACATCAATTATAAATGGTAATAGTTTTAACATTAAAACATGAGATGGTAAAATTAAAAGTTGTATACATGAAGCAGGACATATTATGAATGATTTTAATTCCGTTTTTTTTAAAGATTTTATTATTTCAATGGAAGTTTTTAATAGAGAAAATGTTACAGGAATAACCAAACTTAATATTACTGGTTATATAACAGATGTTGAAAATACACAATATATATATTCTTGACTTAGATCTGTACTTGGTGGTGCTTCAGCTGAAATAGTTATGAAATATCCGTACCCTTATCGTCGTAATGGTCATGAAGTAGCACCAAATATAAAAATAGTGCATGAAATGTTAGTAATAAAAAGAAGGCAAATTTCAAATTTAGATTTTCAAATTTTAATTGAACAATTAAAAAAGGATTCAATAAAAGTAATAGAAGATAATAAAATAGCATTTAGTAAAATAATCGAAATATGTAGTATTTGGAATGGCAACACTTTTTAGGACTATTTTTTGGTAGACATTTGTTGTTGATATTTAACTGGAGTTAAGTAGTTTAAAGTGCTGTGAATTCTTATATTGTTATATCAATTGATGTAATCAAATAATTCTAATTTTAATTGGATTAATGATGTAAAATTTTTATCATTAATAAATTCGGTTTTAAAAGTTTTAAAAGTTGCTTCAGCAACAGCATTATCATAAGGACAACCTTTTTTACTTAAAGAACGGTTAATGTTGAATGCTAGTAAAAGTTTATCAATAATTTTATTGTTAAATTCATTACCGCGATCACTATGAAATATTTGAATATCTTTTAAACAGCGATTTGATTGCATAAATGCTTGATGTACTAATGATGCATCTTTTTTAACTCCAACACTATGTCCGATAATTTCGCGGTTAAATAGGTCTATTAATAGGCAAATATAGTTTCACCTACCATTAACTTGTACATAAGTTAAATCACTAACAATAACTTCATTTTTAATCCTATTCTTAAAGGTAATGTTTAGTAATCTGTGTAACTTACAAAAATAACTATGTTTAATTAGTTCTAGTAAATATAATTAATTTTCTAGAAAGAGTGAGTTACAGATGGCTAAAAAGCAAAATATTAATAACAATGATCCAATATCACAAGCAGTAGATTTATTATTAGAAAATACTGAAGATTTAACAACAGTTTTTAAAGAGGGAGGATTATATAAAGAATTAACAAAAAGATTAGTAGAAAAAATGTTGAATTCTGAGATGCAAAATTATTTAGGATATGATAAGAATCAACATAGTAATAGTGACAATGCTCGTAATGGTATAAGTTCAAAAAAATTAATAACCCAACAAGGTAAAATTGAAATTGATGTACCAAGAGATCGTAATAGTAATTTTAATCCTGTAATAGTTGCAAAAAGACAAAGAAGATTTGATGGTTTTGATCAACAAGTTCTTTCTTTATATGCAAAAGGTATGACATTATCAGATATTAGAATGCAATTACAAGAGTTATATCATGGTGCTGATATTAGTGAAAGTGTTATTAGTCAAATTACTGATGATGTTATTGATGACGTCAAAGCATGGCAAAATCGACCATTAGATAGTGTTTATCCGATTGTTTATTTTGATTGTATAGTAGTTAAAGTACGACAAGATAAACTGATTATTAATAAATCAGTTTATATAGCTTTAGGAGTTGATTTAGAAGGTAAAAAAGATGTTTTAGGTTTATGAATTAGTGAAAATGAAGGTTCTAAATTTTGATTAGCCAATTTCACAGAAATGAAAAATCGTGGCTTAAATGATATTCTGATTGCTTGTAGTGATAATTTAACAGGCATGTCAGAAGCAATACAATCAGTTTATCCTAAAACCGAACATCAATTATGCATCGTTCATCAAATTAGAAATAGTTTGAAATATGTCTCATATAAGCATAGAAAATCTCTAGTTGCAGATTTAAAACCAATTTATACTGCATGTAGTGAAGAACAAGCAATGCAAGCTTTAGAATCATTTGAAAATAAATGAACTAAACAATATCCACAAATTGCTAAATCTTGATATAAAAATTGAGATAATTTAATGGTTTTTATTAGTTATCCTGCAGAAATAAAAAGGGTAATTTATACCACAAATGCTATTGAATCTGTTAATAGTCAATTACGAAAAGTCATCAGAAATAAAAAAGTTTTTCCTAACGATATGTCAGTTTTTAAAATATTTTATTTAGCAATTGACAATATAACAAAAAAATGAACAATGCCCATTCAAAATTGAAATACAGCAATTGCTCATTTTATGATAAAATTTGAAGACAGAATTAATCTGAATTAGTAACTTTGTAAAACAAAGAAACACAGATTATTAAAAAGCCTCTTCTTAAATTTTCTATTAACAAGATTAGTTATTTGACTATCGTTAACTTTGTTATTATGATTTTTGAATGATAATTTAGTATATTTTGATATTAAATTATGTTCATTCATAATTTTTTTAATTTTTCTGCGCGATAAATAAATTTCTTGGTTTTCTAGAATTTTTTTTAATCTTCTAGTACCATAAACTTCTTTATTTTCTTTAAAAGCACTAATAACAGCTTCATCATAAATATTATTTTTGATTTTATTTTCTTTTTTCTTTAAATTAAAATAATATGTTGATTTAGATATTTTTAAAAAACGACACATTGTGCGAATTTTATATTTAGCTTTATTTTTGACAATAATTTCTATTTTCTGCCTATTATTAGTGCTGCTTGCTTTAAAATATCATTTTCCATTCGTAATTGCTTTAATTCTTTTCTTAATTTAATTAATTCATTTTCTTCAAAAGAACGATTATCTTTAGTTTTAAAACTTCCTGAATTACTAAATTGCTTAATTCAATTGTAAGTAGCTGCTCTTGTAAGAACCTGTTTAGAATCTTTTAGAAAATAATGTAAAATTACTATATATTTTAAAATAAGAGGTATATATGCATAAAAATTATCCAAGTCATGTTACTAAAGAACAATTTGAGAACATAAAATCAACTTTAGAAAACAGCAAAAAGAAAACAAAACCAAGAAATTTAGATTTATATGAAGTGTTTTGTGCAGTTTTATATGTATTAAAAAGTGGTTGTCAATGAAGAATGTTACCAAAAAATTTTCCAAAATGACAAACTGTATATTATTATTTCCAAATTTGAAGTAAAAACAATGATAAAGAACCTAGTGTATTGCAATTAATTTTAAAAAAAATTAGTTAAAAAGATTCGTATTAAGAATCATCGAAAAGAAAAAACTAGTTTTTGTATAATTGATTCGCAAAGTGTTAAAAATACAGATACTACTGAAAATAAAGGTTATGATGCTGGTAAAAAGATTTCAGGAATAAAACGTCATATTGCAGTTGATACGCAAGGTTTACCACATGCAATTTACATAACTACAGGAGAAAAAACAGATCGTAATAGTGCTATCATAATGATTAAAAGTGAAAAAGAAAATCTTTCTACAGTTCAAAAAATAATAGTAGATGCTGGCTATACTGGTGAAAAATTTGCTTCTGCAATCAAAACAATCATAAATGCAAATGTTGAAGTTGTAAAACGTAATGAATTACATTCTTTTGTAGTACTACCAAAAAGATGAGTTGTAGAACGAAGCTTTGCATGATTAGAAAAATGCAGAAGATTATGAAAAAATTGTGAAAGAAAACTAAATACTAGTTTACAAATGGTTGTTCTTTCCTTTATTTCAATTTTATTAAAAAGATTCTAAACAGGTTCGGTGGTTAGCCCTAATTACTGGACCATATTTTGATAGATATTTCTAAATTTTTATTTGTAATATTGGTGGTTTTAAAAATTTAGAATGTATTCTTTCATAATTATAAAACATAACATATTGATTTACATCATTAATAGCTTCATTGATTGTTAAATATTGATTTGAGTCTTTAGGCAATCATTCTTGAGATAAATGTGAAAATCAATTTTCAGATATGACATTACCGCCAATATCATATGGTTGTTTTTTGCTTAAAATTATTTGTTTGTTTTTTGCTCATTTTGTAATTTCTTGACAATAAAATTCGTTGGCGTTATCTGAATGTAAAATAACGTTTTTTATTTGATTTCAAGAAAATTGGTTGTTTATTTTTTCAAGTGCAGGAAGAATTAAATCTTGATATGATTTATTTGAAAATGTATTATAACTAACAACATTATTTGAATAAAAATCAATAATTACAAAAAGATATAGTCAACCTTCTTTGGTGTTTATTTGTTTAGTATCCATTGATCAAATTTGATTTGAAGCGGTTGTACTTTTGTAATCTTTGTTTACTTTATCCATTGTAGGTATTCACTTATTTGGATTTTTTTTGTTTTTAGGATAGTTATTTTTAGTTTGTTTTAATCCTTGAATATTGTGTTTTTTCATAATTTTTCGCATTTGTTTTGTTGATAATTCTATATTTAAAATGATATTTTTCTCTTGTTTTAATCACTCTTTAAAAGCTGAAAAAATTCTTAAATATCCATAAATTCTACCTTTTCTTGTAGAATGAAATTCGATTAAAAGTTGGCATAATTCTTGATATTTATGATTGCAATTAATAATATGATTTTTTTCTTTTTTAATAAGTTTTTGTTTATTTTTTAAAAAGTAATATGTTGATCTGTTTAATTGAAGATATTGACATAAGTTTCTAATTGAATATTGATTTTTGCAATCATCGATAATTTTAATTTTTTCTTTGATATTTAATTTGTTAATTATTAATGCTATTTGTTTAATTTTATCCATTAATAAAAATCCTTTCAGGTCAAAATTAGTGTTCATTATATAACACAATTGTTTTTAGAATACATTCAGATTTTTTAAATTAATGGTCTAGTAAAAAGGGCTAAGTGGCCCCATCCATTTCAGTAAAGTTACTAAAGAAGAAATTGAATATATTTTTAAATATAAAAGTTTGCCAGTAATAGTCGAAAATATAAAAAGTCAAATTCAACAACGTATAGATAATATTGATTGAAATGAAATAAATTCATTTCGTTTACAAAGTATAGAAAAAGTATTAGTAAATGCCAAAGATAATTTTGTCGGAAATGAATGATTATTATTTTTAGCCTGTGCTATTTTTGTTTCAATGGGATTTGGTTTTGTTTATAATAAACCATTTGCTTTAAAATCACAAATCGATAAAACAATAGCAGAAAGTAATTTAGATAATTTAACAGAGTTAGTTACTATTGATCGACAATTTCATCAAACAGAAATAAGCATGAAAACAGTATTTCTAATTAATAATGCAAGTAATGAAGATTTAGATCAACATCAAAAAGAAATCGAAAAAGAGCATCATAAAGGAGAAATAATTCCTTTATTACAAGATGAAATAACTTCAATAAATAATCTTGATTTGCAAAATCAACTTTCAATAAGTAGACATAGTAGATTGTTATTTACTTAAATGGTTTTAATAATTATTATCATTAAAATTAGAATATATAGCTAACTAAAGTAATGTTTACTCATATCTTGAAAAACAAAATCAATCGCGTTTTTAATATTTGGTCAATAATTTGGTAATATTTTTCTTATATTATGTTTTATAGCAAATCAAAAATGTTCAATTGGATTTAAATTAGGAGAATATGGTGGAAGAAATAATAGT
The DNA here is from genome assembly GCF_964019495.1 of Spiroplasma endosymbiont of Dasysyrphus albostriatus. Lineage (NCBI taxonomy): Bacteria > Bacillati > Mycoplasmatota > Mollicutes > Entomoplasmatales > Spiroplasmataceae > Spiroplasma > Spiroplasma endosymbiont of Dasysyrphus albostriatus. The sequence continues at coordinate 815,187 of NZ_OZ026447.1, forward strand.
TTGCATCCAGCATTTTCAATTAATTGTTTTGTTGCTTTAGATTTATGAAACGTCGCATTATCTAAAACTATAATTTGTCCACACTTTAATACTGGAATTAGTATATTTTTAACATATGATTCAAAAATTTTACTATTGCAATGTCCTTCAAATGCTCATAGAGCTTTTAATTTACCTTTATTTAGTGCACCAATTATACTCATTCTCTTTATTTTATATGCAGGTTTATTATCAAATAATCTTTTACCTTTTTCAGACCAACCATATTTATAAAATTCATTATCATCAATTCCAGATTCATCAATATATACCAAATCTTCATTCATTATTTTCGCTATTTCTTTTAAAAAATCTTCTTGTTTATTTTTATCTCTTTGTTCATATAGAAAAGTTTTTTTTATATGTATAATTTAGTTTTTTGAAATAGTTATAAACTGTTTCTTTTGTCATATCACCAAATTTTTCAATTACTTTTTGAACTGTAAGAACCTGTTTAGAATCTTTTTAATAAAATTGAAATAAAGGAAAGAACAACCATTTGTAAACTAGTATTTAGTTTTCTTTCACAATTTTTTCATAATCTTCTGCATTTTTCTAATCATGCAAAGCTTCGTTCTACAACTCATCTTTTTGGTAGTACTACAAAAGAATGTAATTCATTACGTTTTACAACTTCAACATTTGCATTTATGATTGTTTTGATTGCAGAAGCAAATTTTTCACCAGTATAGCCAGCATCTACTATTATTTTTTGAACTGTAGAAAGATTTTCTTTTTCACTTTTAATCATTATGATAGCACTATTACGATCTGTTTTTTCTGCTGTAGTTATGTAAATTGCATGTGGTAAACCTTGCGTATCAACTGCAATATGACGTTTTATTCCTGAAATCTTTTTACCAGCATCATAACCTTTATTTTCAGTAGTATCTGTATTTTTAACACTTTGCGAATCAATTATACAAAAACTAGTTTTTTCTTTTCGATGATTCTTAATACGAATCTTTTTAACTAATTTTTTTTAAAATTAATTGCAATACACTAGGTTCTTTATCATTGTTTTTACTTCAAATTTGGAAATAATAATATACAGTTTGTCATTTTGGAAAATTTTTTGGTAACATTCTTCATTGACAACCACTTTTTAATACATATAAAACTGCACAAAACACTTCATATAAATCTAAATTTCTTGGTTTTGTTTTCTTTTTGCTGTTTTCTAAAGTTGATTTTATGTTCTCAAATTGTTCTTTAGTAACATGACTTGGATAATTTTTATGCATATATACCTCTTATTTTAAAATATATAGTAATTTTACATTATTTTCTAAAAGATTCTAAACAGGTTCTAACATCTTTATTTTCTGCTAAATAATTTTTTAATTCATCTAAATCCTTTATTTTGTGGCTATGTCCTTTTTGATAATTCAAAATTGGTTTTATATTTCCGGTTTTTTGCTTTCTTTTTCTTCATAAAAATAAAGTCTTTCTAGTGATATTGAACACTTTACAAATTTCTTTAATTTTCATGTTTTTACTTTCATAAACTTCTATTACTTTTCTTCGTAAGTCCTCACTGTATGGTTTTGGCATAATTTAATCTTCCTAATCTATTTTAATTATTGCTGAATTATACTTGTAAGTGCAAGAATTGTTTAAATTACATATTATTATTTTACATTATTTATGAGTAAACATTACTTTCGTTAGCTATATATCATTAATTTAATTAATAACAAAATATTTAATGAAAAATATTTTGTTATTTTTCTTTTTAAATGTTACAATTAATCTTAAAAATATTAAGGAGGAAAAAATAATGAAGAGTGATGAATCTCATAAACGATTATCGTTAAAAGAATTTGTTTGATTAGGTTTTAATTATGCAGTAGGAATTGGTTTTATTGGTAATTTTGCAATATTATCTAATATTGGAAAACCTAACTCAATTGGAATTAATGCAATATGAGTGTATTTATTAATTGGTTTTGTGGCGGGTAATTGTGCATGAGCTTTTGCAAAATTATCTAGAATTCATAATTCTGATAATAATGGTGGTGCATATATCTATGTTAGGACAACTTTTGGTAGATTCTGAGGTTGATTAGTAGGTTTTATGCAATATGCTTGTTTACCATTTGTTGTGACAATTCAAGTAATGATGTTAATTAGAGGAACTTTTTCTCCAGAATTTATTAGTAATGGTCAACCACAATGATATAGTGCTAATTGAGGACCATTTTCTGATTTATATTTAGATTTCATTGGAATTTTTATTTATATGATTTCAGCTTCTGTTATTTTTGCTGGGATTAAAATATATAAAAAAATGGCACATACAACATCAATTATTAAGTGATTAACAGCCGGATTTTTAGTTATTGCTGGAATTAGTTTAGCAATAACTAATGGTTCATCAAATTGAAATTACTGAACTACTGAGAGTACATTTTCTTTTGCTGGATTTATGAATACTTTTACTTCATGTTTCTTTTTCTTTGCTGGTTTTGAAATTTTTTCAACAGCAGGTAAAAACGTTAATAACCCTGAAAAAAATATTGGTAAAGGTATTACTTTAATTATGATAATTATGACAGTTTTCTATGTTGTTATTTCATTAATTTTCTTTTTAGGATATAGCGTCTTTGTGCAAAATATGAATATGGGTGCGTGAAGTCCTTTTACAAGCAAAATAATTATCTATGGTGGTCCAATTATAATGATTATTAGTGGGTTAGCTTTAAAAATTAATATCGCAATGCAAAATGCTTTATATGGTGGTACCACATTACAACCACTTTCTAAAGAAGGATATATTTCTAATAAGTTATTTAATTTAAATAAAGATGGCATTCCTGTTAAAGCAGCAGTTATTAATTTAATAGTAACATCTGTTATGTTAATTTTATGATTAGTTATTCCTGATTTGATTAAAGGAATTTGGTTAGTTTCACATCCTGATCAACAATATTCATCAGCTTTTAATGTTGCTAATTTATCATCAGCTTTTTCTGTAATTACAATGTTTATTTATATCATGGTTTTAATTACAGTATTAAAATTAGCATTAGATAAAAAATTAAAACTGAATTGATATGAAAAAATTACTTTTCCATTTATTTTGGTAACTTTAGGTTTAATGTTCGTTTGACATTATTATTCTATTATTTATGATGCAGTTACAGCAACTGATTCAAGTGCAATAGTTGCTATGGTTATTGAGTTAGTATTTATTTTAAGTAATGTGATTTTTGCAATAACTTGATACTTTGCTTATTACTCTAAAAAATATAAACTTCGTTTAAAAACAAATCCTAATTTACAAGTAGAATTGAATAGTGAATTTTCTTTTAATTTAGAACATCAAGCAAAATTAGCAAAATGTAATAGTTAACAAAAAAAATAAGTTACTCTATAGAGTAACTTATTTTTTTATTAAATTAGTTTTTTTATATTTGTTGTTTATTTCTTCTCTTAAATTATTAATTATTTTGTGTTCTTGTTCTCAATTTATTTTTATTTGATTTCTTTCTTCAAGTGTTTTCTTAAATTCATGTTGATGTTTATTTATTCATTCATTAACTTTTCGCATTTTTTCTCCTTATTAAAATGTAAAGGTATTTATTTAAAATAATTAAACTTATATTAAGTTTATAAATAATTATACTATGAGAAATTAAAAAGATTAGAAATTTTATAGTTAAATTTTTGTTTTTTTATTTTATAAAAAATTTTTTAAATGTGATAAATCTATTTCTTTTTCATAAAGATTTTGAATACCAATTTTATATTTATTTAAAATTGAACTAAGATTATCAATTTTTTCTTGTGCATCTAAGCGAATTAAGATTTCATTTAAATCTTTAAGATATTTAAATTGATATTGATATTTTGTTAATATAGTGGCTGTTAATGGTAAATTGTTGGTAGTTAAAATAAAAATTTTGCCAACATCAAATTTTGCTATTGGTCCACTATAAAGCATTTTTCCCAAATCAATAATAGTACAATCATCAATAATATCTTTAACCTCGTTAATCATATGAGTTGTTAAGAAAATAGTTTTACCTTCTGCTTTTAATCTTTTTAATACATTTGTAAAATATTTTCGTGACTCTGAATCTAAGTTTGCACCCGGTTCATCAAGAATTACTAGTTCTGGATCATGTGCTAAGGCTTGAATTAGCATAATTCTATTTTTCATTCCTGAAGAGAAAGAATTTAAACCCTTATTACGATGTTCTCATAAATTAAAATTATTTAATAATTTTTGTAAATTAACTTCTAAAGCACTATCGGTAATAGTAGTTGTTTGTCCTAAATATTTTAGAAAATTATAAGCTGTTAAACCTTGTGGAAAGTTTTCTAAATTTAAGGAATAACCTAAGCTTAATTTTGATTTTGCACTTCCTGCTTTGTAATCATTAACCTTAATTGTACCACTGTATCTGTTACTGGGCATTGCACCAATGATAGACTTTAATAAAACGGATTTTCCGCTACCAGATTGACCAACCAAAGCATGAATAGTTCCTTTAAATACAGTAAAATTTATATTACTAATATTAAACTTTTTAAATTTTTTGTTATAGTTTCTGACACTAATCATAATGTCTTCTGTAGTTCCCATAATAAGTTTTCTCCTAACTAACAATTTTTCGATTATACATTAAATAAGAAAGTAAGAATAAAAAGATAGAAAATCCACAATATATTTCAAGAACTGATTTATTATTTTGAAAATAATCAATGTTATCGGTTTTTATTTTTTTATTATTTAATGTTAGTTTAAAATCAGGATAACTAAATAAAGTATTTTTTTGTGTATCAAAATCGATACTAGATGTTGCATAAGGTTCAAATCAAAAATCACCATAGTAGTCCATAAAATAAGTCCAAATTTGATTTCAATGTTCAATAAAATTTATTGCATTGATAAATTGATAACTATTTGCAATACTAATGTAATTTTTATAATTTTTATCATTAGTAACAGAATTATTAGTAATCTGACGATAAATATGAATTTGATTATAAATATATTCTTCGGTTGTTCTAACTAAAAAATAAACAGGATTATAAAAAATTTTATTAAATTCATTACGAAAATCAAATTTATATGCATATGTATCAATAAAAATATTTTTAATTTCCTTGGGTGATAGTGGAACGGGTTGTTCTAATATTGGACCTGTAATTTGTATATAAGTATTATTAATATCAGTATCGTATGTTAATAGTGAAGGTGCTTTACCGCTTTGCAGATCCATAAATGAATCAATATTATATTTTTTATCATAATCATTAATTATATTAATTAAGTCTTCTGTAATTTGATTATTATCAACATTGTTTTTTAATTCATCTAAGTTTTTAAAATAACTATTAAAAGTAATTTTCATAAATATATTTTTATTTTGAAATTCAGGTGGTTTTCAAGAGGTTGTTTTACTACTAAGAGTTTTAACAGTAGGATTTGTTTTAATAAATCCTAATTTTTGATAAAAATCAATACGCTTATTAATAACATTATTTTCTTTAATATCCTTTAATTCTTGATCACTAAGATTAGAATAAAAATCAAAAATAGCTTTTGTTAAATTTGGATATTTAATTAATCCTTTTTCTAAATTTTGTTTAAATAAAATTGCTTCTTTGATTTCACTAACAGTATATTGGATATTATTTTCAAAATTAATTTTAATAATGTCACTATTTATTTTGGTTAATGAGTAAGGCAAACCACCTAATAAAAATAGACTACAGAAAATAACAAAAATTAAAAAAACTGTTTGTGATGGAGTAAAAGCTAACATTGTTACTACACCAACAGTAACTAAAGCAGCAAATAAAGAGCAAAAGCCAAAAAATTTTAGGATTGTTAATACGTAAAAAGTTAAATAAGAAACTTTTATAATAATTCCGCAAATCCCGCCAAAGATTAATAAAGCAATAATATTTATGAAAATAAAAGTTAAACTCATAAAAAATAAAGCAGCGTATTGAGTTAAAATAATAACATTTCTTGTATAAGGTTTAGTAAGTAATAATAGGAAAGAACTATCTTCAAATTGAGTACCAAAAATTTTTATAGCATTTAATAAAATAAAAATAAATAGAAATATACTATAAAAAATCATAATATAGTATTGTAAATCAATAATAAAATCTTCTATTGATAAATTTAAAAAAAACAAAACACTAATGATCAATACCGAAATTACTATTGAAAATAAAAATAAAAATGCTGTAATAAAACTGTAACTAATTTTAATTATAATTAATCTAAATAACTTAAATCAACTTGTCTTTTTGGTTTTAGTTTTTTCTATAGTTTTCATTGTGGTTTCTAGTAATCTGTCCATTATTTTTTTCTCCTTTACATATTATCAATTATAATCAATTATTTTTTTTGTTTATAAAATATAATTTAATGAAAATGAAAAATTATTGAAAAAAGATTCTAAACACTAATATTTATGTTAGTATTATATTACCTAAATATTAGTGTTTAACCTATTTACTTTCATTTTAAAGTAAATAGGTTTTATATTTTAAAGTAGAAAGTGAGAAAAAATATGCGAAGTGGAATTAAACAAGAAAAATCAAAAAAACAAATAATTAAAAAATATGCGAAAAATGGTGCTATTGTTGGTGGTACTATCGGTGGTGGTGTTGGGTTTGTTGCTGGTATTGGTTGTGTGGTTATCTCACCTAGTCCAGGTGAGGTTATTGCTGGTGCCACTCTTCTTGGTGTTGGTGTTGGTGCTGTAAAAGTAGTAATAGATGAGATAAAACAAAAAGCAGTAAGACAACAAAGAGAACCATTTAACTCTTTTCAAGTAAATGCTATGGATTTACAAAATCCAAATTCAACAAGCAGAAATCAACCACCAACATTATAAAAACTAAACATTACCGATTAATGTTCTAAACAGGTTCTAAGAAGTATGAGTTCTAAGGAATAAAATTAATCAAATTTAAAAGATATGTTGAAAATATTTATTAATTTTATTTAATTATTTTAGGATTTTACTTTTTTAATCACAAAAATACCTATTGTTAGGTGTTTGTTTATTTTTTAATTGAAAGGATGGAAAATTATGAATAATATTTCTAACTATTCCATTGATTACGAATTTAAGGATTCCTATAACGGATTACATTCTAATTTTACAGATAGTTCTAATACATATAAATTACTAAAATGAAGTACTTTTTCTAATTCCTGAGATAATTTTACAGAAAAATATAAAACATTTCATTTTAATAAATCTCTTAATAATTTTTCTGTTAGATTAGCAAACGACACAAATAGTATTTAAAACTTAGAAACACCCATTAATACAAAAAAATTTGCAAAATATGGGGACAGGAAACAGTAATAGTATGTATAATATAAAAATAAACACAATTGATAGTGCTGGTCGTGGAAATAGTATAAATGTTTCTTTAAATATTTGACGCGATAAGGATTATATTTATTTTAGATGATTTTTATCAAATTATGCAAATTTTGGAATTGATTCATTTTTTCACATCAAAATTTTTTCTATCATTTTAAATTAAAGTATATTGTTTTAGTAATAATGCCTATTTATCCAATATTTTAATTAACTAAAATATTTTAAAACTACTCAATTTGAGTAGTTTATTTTTTCTTTTTAAAAATTTAAATATTACAAAAATTATAATAAATTAATTTATATATAGAATATGAATAGTTTAGTTTCTTATAATATATTATTAATACTTATAATATATTATAAGTAGAAAAATAATCAAATTATTAGTTTACATAAATATTAAAATTAATATATTCACAACATTTTAATTATAAATATTATAGAATATACTAAAACTTTAATAAAAGATATTAAAAGAAATTTTAGGAGGGTACTAGAGTGAAGAGAATATTAAAATTATTAGCAATTTTTGGATTAACAGCACCATTAGCAGTAAATGTAGTGGCATGTGGAAATGGTAATAGTTCTGATACTGATGATGAAGTATCGGAAAATGCTGATGTACAAGAATTATTAAAAAAAGCTAAAGAGCAAATTAGTTTAGGACTTGCAAATTTAATTAGTGAATATAAGAATTTAACTTTTGAAGATGAATTTGGTGAATCTGGAAAAGATATTACTAATAATTTAAATAGTTTATCTAAAGATAGTGACACTCTAGTTGATAGTAAAATAAAAGATATATTTTTAACTAGGCTTCAAAAAGATATTACAAATCTTATTATTGAGGATTATTTATTACAACCATCTGATTTAAAACCATTATTTAATAATATAACTACTAGTGAAATTTTAAAAATTGATTTTAATGAAACAACAATGACAAATAAACAATTCAATTGAACTAAGGAAAATGCTGATTTTGGTATTGAAAATTATGATCCAGCAACGTATAACATAACAATGTGATATAAACTTACTGCAGATTTAAAATTAAAATTATCTTATAAAGATGAAAGTAACAAAAAGACAGAAATTGAAGTATCTAATATTTTTGATTTTAATTACGCTAATACTGGTGCTAATTTAAAAGATTTAATTGAAGCTTCAACTAGTAATGTAACAAAAGTATTAAAAAATTTTATGATAGAAATGGAAAACGCCACTACTGATAGTGAAAGTTTATTACAAAAAGCAAAAAAATTAATTACTGAAAAACTTAATAACAATAAAGTTAATATTACTAAAGTTGATATTAATGCTCAATCAGAAGTGCTTCAAAAAAATGATGTTTATGCTAGTGGTGATCATATGTATGAAGCGCTTACTAAACCTACAATTGATGAAGCAATTGATTCTTTGAAAAATTATTTATCACCAACAGCAACAGCTTTTTCAGATGAGATTACTAAGTGACTTGTTGGAAAACAAGGAGTGCCTGAAGAAAATAAAAAGAAAATTAATGCTTTTGGAAAAATCACTATTAGTGATTGAAGCATTTCAGGATTAAGATTAACACCAATGACTTTAGATTTTATTAATATTAGTCCTAATCAAACGCAAGGTGAATGAGCAGAGCAAACAGCAACAGCATTAGGTAAAATATTTTATACAAAAAGTGCATTTGCTGAAGGGCGTATTGATATAACTACTGATAATAATTTAACAATATATATGAATCTTGGAGATTTTGATGACTTTGTTCAAAATAATAAAAAAATGAGTGATATTAGTGACTATATTAGTTCAAAAATAAATTCTAAAGCTACAACCGAAGATCTTATTAAAGGTAATATTTCAGTTACTTTAAATGGTCTTTGAAAAGGAGCAAAAAATCCTACTTTAAGTGATAGAACTAGTGTGGAAAAATTAGATGATAATACATTTAAAGTTAAAAGAAATGCGGGTGGTATGCATGGTTATAATTATTTAACTATTCGTTATGCAAACACTAGTTTTTTAACTGGAATGATTAAGAATCATAAAAATAATCATATTTTATTTGATAATTGAATTATTAAAAAAGCAGATACTAATGTTTGATAATTTATATTATTTTTCAAATTTTTTTGTTATGATAAAAAATTTCTAATATAATTTAAATTTTTAAATTGATTAAAATTAAAAATTTGTATAGTATTTTAATTATTATTTTTATATTTTCATTTCTAAAAATTTATCTTTACATTTAATTAAAAATAGTGTATTATATTTAAGTTGTTGATTAATTCGCAATTTTCTTTTAAGATATGATTGATAAAAAAATATCAAAAAGTTGTTAATGATGTCAAAGAAATAAATAATATCATGAAATTATTTGACAACTTTTAATTTTAGAAAAATTAGATGAATTAATACTTTAAAATGTAAGTAAGTATATTATATATAAATAATAAATAAAACTAATCCTTTTTTAAAATAATCCTCTTTTAGAGGTTATTTTTCAGGTTATAATTATCATTTTTTCTAAATTTATTCAAAATTTATTTTTAAGGAGAAATATATGAGTTTTACAGAACTAAATTTAAAACAAGAATTAACTGCTGCTATTGCTAAATGAGGTTATACTGCCCCAACACCAATTCAAAAGAAGACAATTCCAGTTTCTTTACAAAAAAAAGATATTATTGGAAAAAGTCATACCGGAACCGGAAAAACTGCTGCTTTTGTCTTACCTATATTACATAATTTAGATATAAAATTATATCGTAATCAAGCCATTATTGTTTGTCCAACTAGAGAATTGGCAATCCAAGTTGCTAAACAAGTAAAAAAATATGCTTATTTTTTAAATGGTGTTAATGTTGCTTTATTATGTGGTGGTGTTAATATTAGAAATCAATTATATGATTTAAGAACTAGTAATATAGTTGTTGGAACACCAGGAAGAATTACTGATCATATTAATCGTGGTAGTTTAAGATTAAATTCAATTAAAACATTAGTTTTAGATGAAGCAGATGAAATGTTAAAAATGGGATTTAAAAAAGATATTGATTTCTTATTTGAGAATTCACCACAAAATATTCAAACTGTCCTTTTTTCAGCAACAATGTCAAAACCAGTTTTAAAAATTGCTGATGATTATCAAAATAATCCAGTTAGTATTACTGTTGAAGATGAAAGTCAAAAATTACAACAAGCAAATATTAAACAATATTATTTTGATTGTCGTAATATAACAAAAGAAACTGCATTAGTTACTTTATATCAAAAATTACAACCACAATTAAGTATTGTTTTTTCAAATACAAAAGCTTTTACTAACAAAATTGCACAATTATTAGAACAAAATAATATTAAATGTGCTGTTATTAACGGCGATAAAAGTCAAAGAGAACGTATGGAAGCAATGAGACAATTTAAAAATGGTAAGGTTAGAGTATTAATTGCTACTGATGTTGTTGCTAGAGGAATTGACATTAATGGCATTGATTATGTTTTTAATTATGATATTCCACGTGAATATGAATACTATACTCATCGTATTGGTAGAACAGCTCGTGCTGGAGCACAAGGAACTGCTATTACTTTAGTAAGTAATAGAGTTCAATATAATGAAATTCAAGAAATTCAATATTATCAAAATCATGAAATTACTTTACTAGATACTACAGGTTGAGATTTACCTAAAAATGTTGTTAAAGTACCAACTAAATTAAATTTTTCATCTCATAATAATAGAAATGATTTTAAACGTAATGTTGATAATAATTCAAAATGAAAAAGAAAACCAAAATATTAAAATTATTCATTTTTATAAAAAAATCACTTAATAATTAAGTGATTTTTTCTTTAAATATTAATTTTATAAAGTTTTTTTATTTTCATTTTTTTTCTTATTTTCGATTTCTTGTTGTTGTCTTTCTTTTTCAGCTTTTTCGGATTCTTTTTTTAATTTATTAGCTGCAATTTTTTCTTTTATTCTTGCTATTTCTTTTTCTCTTTTATTTTTTTCATCCATAAAAATCCCTTTCTCACTACTTTTTTGGTATATTTATTCTTATACATCTAAAATACCCAAAATAAGTGTACATTTTTTAGAAAAAAAATAAATATAAAATATTAAAAAAGTCACTCTTTTTAAAAGAGTGACTAAAAATTAAATTTAAATAGTGCTTTTAATTGAATGGCATTGGATGGTATATTCCTGTACTTGTTGATGGTTGGTTATTTATATCATTTGCAAATTCATATGGATTGTCAATAGGAAATTCTTCTATTGATGTTTCGTCATCAGTTTCTTTTTCATTTGATGATTTTTCTGATTCTATTTGTTGTGATAAAACTTCTTCAATACCAGAATCTTCAAATTCTTCTTCCTGATATTTTTTAAACAATTCATCAAAAGTTGTGAATTTCCCATTGTTTTCTAATTTTTCTAAATGTTTTTCAAGAAAAACTGCTTCTTTTTTAGTAAATCCACAACAACTAGTTAATATTTCTGTTATTTTTTTTATAGTTATTGGTTGATTAAATACATCTTTATAAAAATCAGAAATAGCAAAAGCAATCATATCAATTGCTGTTACACCAATTGAAAATCCTAATGTTGTTCATCTAACAAATTTTTCATAAAATAATTTTGTGGCTTTTTGAAATCCATATTCAGTAACTAATGCAGCTTCTGTTTTAACAGCATTAACAGTACAAGTGACTGATAAAAATAAAGGGATTGCCATTAATATTTTTTTATATCGAGTTTGTTTTTCAACTCATTTTGAAAGTTTTTCAGGACAAAGATTAGTTGGAATTCCTAAGTTTGTTAAACCCGATTTAAAAATATTATTAATTGGTCTCATAACAAAATAACGACTTATATTTGCTGCTAAAGCACCTGTAGTAAAAATGTCTTTCGTGATTCAATCATGTAAATTAAAATCTTCTTTAGAAGTATTTTCTGATGAACCAGTTAGAATAATATGACTACCTGCCCATGTTAGTGTTTCTAAAGTTAAATTAACTAAAAGATTACGTCCTCAATTAGTTACTAATGCTATTGGTTTATTATTTTGTTGTTCCATAGTTTTAATTGTTTTATTTGCTAAAGATATTACTTGTTTAATTTCACTATCATTATTAGCATTATTATTTTCATTTTGTGAATTAATAATTAGTTTTTTAATTCGTTCAATTTCTTTTTTAAAATTTGGATGAAATTCAAATTCTGTTTCTACACAATTTTCAATTTGATTAAATTTCTGTATTAAATCATTAAGTATGGAAATATTTGAAAAATATTTCATTAATTTTTGATGGTCTTCTTCAAATAAAAGTGTTTCAAATATTTCTTTATATTTTTCAAAGTCACTGGTATTAAATTGATTGATTTCAATGGGATTTGTTTTGTTTTTTTTATTAAAAAAAACATCTCGTGATCAACTTGAAGCTGCTGAAGTGAAAAATGTGCCAAGTGCAGTATCAAGTAATACCATAACATAATTTTGTCAATTTCAAAATATAGCATCAATATAATCTTGGGATGTATGTTCTTTACCATCAATGGGAAAATTAGAAACTACTCTTTGTAAATTTTTACCAGTAAGTCCAATATAAATTTCTAATAATCCTAAAAATTTATATGCAATATTTCTTATTATTCCTGGTTTTGTTTGATCAATAAAATTTTGTATTATTGTTAAATATTTATATAGTTTTAATAAAACATTTAAATCTCTATTATTAGAATTTTCTTTAAATAATTTTAATTGTTCATTAAGTGAGTTGGTATTTGTTATAAATTTATTAAGATTATTAATAGTTTTTATAGTAATACCTTCTAAGAATTGATCTTCAAGTGATAATTTTCTTTCTTTTTTTTGAAAAGTTTTTAAATCTAAATTATCATCAATATATTCATCAAAATCATTGTATTCTTTTTTATATATTTCTATTGTATTTCTATTAAAGTTTATTTTTAATAATTCTAAAATCACTATTCCATTTTTTTCAACAAATGTTAGTTTTTGTCAGTATTGATTGTTATTAATGGTAATAGTGCTTTCATTAAAAAAAGTTAAACTATCAAAGTTATTTCTAATTTGGGTTTCATATTTTCAATTTCCATTATCATCGAGTTTTTTTTGTGTTGTTCCTCCATAACGACTATTACAAGTTATTCAATTATTTTCTTCACTATCTTCTATTTCGATGATTGTACTTGAACTATTAAGACTTTCAGTACTACTTGAATTACTATTATTTATAGAAGATTGTTGCTGGGTAATTCCATAATTAGTATGTTTATTTTTTTCTAATAAAGCTTTTTTTTCTTCTTTTGGCATTTTATTTTCTCCTTTAAGTATAAAAGTCCTATTTTGTTTTTATAAACAAAATAGGACTTAAAAATATATTTAAACATATATCTGATTTGGATTATATCATTTATTTGATAGTTTTTAAATAAAAAATATTTTTTATATATAGTTAATAAAAATTAAGTTTTAATTATTTATTTAAAAAATTCAGTAAATGATTTTTTGCTATGACGTTCAAGAAATTTATTAAATTCAATTGTTTTTTCATTTTTAATTTTTTCTAAAAATATATTAACTTCTTTTCCAGTACCTAATGGAATTGTATTAGTGTCAATACTTTTTATTTTTTTAATTTCTTCTAAAAATAAATAACGACTAATAATAGTACTACAAGCGATAGCTAAATACTTACTTTCTGCATTAGTAACAAATTGAACTTTATCTTTAATAATTTTATTACGATTATCTTTCATATTTTCAATGTATTTGTAATATGTATCTTCATTAATATATTGATCAATAACTATAGTATCATATTGAATTCTATGTTGTAACATACGAACTAATGCTTGATTTTCTCCTCAGGTTTTAATAATATTGGGGCTATAACCCGCATCAATTCATTGATTATATTTACGATTGTTAATGATTACTGACTCAAAAATAATTGTTTTCATAATATCTTGTGCTAATTCAATAAATTTACTTTGTGATAAGTCTTTATAATCGCGAATGTTAAGTAAACGTAATTTTTCTAAATTACCCGAACCAATATAAGAACTAATAATAACAAGTGGACCAAAAAAATTATTAATACCAAATTCAGCATTGCCAATGACTGGTGATTGATTTTCATCAAGTTGATTTCAAATTCTACGATATTCTGCAATAATATCCTCTTTAGTACCTTTAAAAATAACTTTTTCTTGATAAATTTCAATTGTTATATTATGATATTGAAATAATTCATAACTACTATTTTTATTATCAACTTTATAGTTTTGGTAGTGTTCTTTAATTAATGATTTTTGTTTTTGATTTAAGTAAAATGTCATTAATATACCACCATCTTTTCAAAATTTATTTGATTTATTGAAATTAATATCACACTTTCTTTCATATTAATTATATAATAAAAACAAGGATTTTAGGGTTTTAACCTTTTATTTTATATAAGGAGTTAACAATGCGTAGTGTAGGTATAGATATTATTGAAGTAAATCGAATAGAAAATATTGAAGAATTTGCTAAAAGAATTTTAAGTAAGAAAGAAATTATACTTTTTAATCAATATTCTTTACAACGTCAACAGGAATTTTTGGCAGGAAGATGAGCATTAAAAGAAGCAATTTTTAAGGCATTACCACAAGAAAAGTTAACATTTAAAAATATTGATATTAGTTATAATCAATATAATCAACCAATAACTATCATTAAGAATTATCAATTACTTTTATCTTTATCACATAATGAAACTAATGCAATTGCAATTGCAATTGTTATTTAATAAAAAGAAAGTAAGGTGTTTTATTAAAATGTATATGATTGATTTAATCTCTAAAAAGAAATTAGGACAAAGTTTAAATAAAGAAGAACTAAAATTTTTAACAGAAGGTATTGTTAATGAAACAATACCAGACTATCAAATTAGTGCTTGAGCAATGGCTGTTTATTTTCAGGGAATGACTAATGATGAATTAGTAGAATATACAAAAGCCGTTATTAATAGTGGTGAAACCATGGATTTATCACAAATTATTGGTTTTAGTATTGATAAACATTCAACTGGTGGTGTTGGTGATAAAACTAGTTTAGTATTTGGTCCATTAGCTGCTGCTTGTGGATTAAAGGTTGCAAAAATTTCTGGAAGAGGATTGGGTATTACTGGTGGTACTATTGATAAATTGGAAATAATTCCAAATTTTAAATGTGATTTGGCAATATCAGATTTTATTAAAGTTGTTAATAAAGTTGGTATGAGTATTATTAGTCAAACTAGTAATTTAGTGCCTGCTGATAAAAAATTATATGCATTACGTGATGTTTCAGGAACAGTTGATTCATTACCATTAATTGCTGCTAGTGTTATGTCTAAAAAAATAGCGATGGGTGCTGATTTAATTTTACTAGACATTAAATGTGGAAAAGGTGCCTTTGTTCAGGATATAGTAACTGCAAGAAAGTTAGCAAAATTAATGGTACATATTGGTAAAGCTTTTAATAAAAAAATTTATGCTATTATTAGTGATATGAATAAGCCTTTAGGACAAACAATTGGTAATGCACTAGAATTACAAGAAGTTATTTTAAGCTTAAAAAATAAAGGACCAGAAGATTTGAAAATTCTTGTTAGTAATTTAGTAGCTTTAGCCTTATTGGGAGCTAAAAACGTAAAAACCTTAAAAGAGGGTATTGATAAAGCTAATGCTATGTTTACTAGTGAAAAACCACTACAAATTTTTTATGATTTTGTTAAAAGTCAAGGTGGAGATACTAAATATCTTGATAATATTGATAAATTACCACCAGCTAAATATATTATTAAAGTTAAGGCACAATTATCGGGCTATTTAGATGTTACTAATAATTATGCTTTAGGTGAATTATCAGTAATATTAGGAGCAGGAAGAACTACTAAAACTGATATCATTGATCCAGTGGCAGGAATTTATTTAAAACAAATTCATGGTCAAAAAGTTGAAAAAAATAGTGTAATTATGGAACTCCATACTAATAAAGATCAACATTTTCATCAACAATTTTTAGATTTGGCAATTTCTACATTTCAGATTACTAATAAAAAATACGATATTAAACCAATAATTTTAGAAATAATAATGTAATTTAGTTTAAAATTGTTTATAATGTTACAGTATTTTAAAAATATTAATTAAATGAAATGATAAGGAGCGTTTTTGTGAAATCTTTATTAAAATTACTGGGCACACTTGCTTTAGCAACAACACCAGTTGTAACAGTTGTTGCTTGTGGTAGTGAAAATAATCAAATGACTCCAAGGGATATTCTTAATTTTGCTGCCTCTTTTGTTACTGATAGTAGTGTGCAAATTAAGGCTGATCTTAATTTATCAGATGATACCAATATAGGAGAAATGAAAGGTAAAATTTTTAGCGAATTAGATACTTCTGTGCAAACAGCTATTGGTAACTTTTTCTCTAGTAAACTTAAAGAAAGTACCAATGAACATCCAACAAATTGATATCACCCTGATGCACATGTCAAAATTATGGACTATGTTCCAAAAAAAGATAATGATAATGATGAAAAAGACAAACCTAAGTTTGTTTTACCAACTGGTAGTGAATTAGTCAATGGTCATTTATGAGTAAAAGCAGAAATCTCTTATTTAAATTTACGATCAGTTACTAAAAATATTAAAATTACAATTAATAATGATACAAGTCATACTAGTGATCAAAAAAAAGCTGATGCAATTAGAGACTTTATTAAAGAAGAAATTACTAAAGATAATCTAAATATTAATGTTGAAAATTTACCAATAACCGGAGAAATTAAAGGAGCAGAAAAAAAAGATAAAGAAGAAATTGCTAGAACTCAGTTATCATATATTAAACAAAATTTAAATGTTGCCATTAAAGATAAAGTTCAATATTCTGGTTTAAGTTTAAGTTTTGAATTTTCAGGTGATTTTTCAAATGTTCCTAAATCAACTTTATTTAAAATGACAGATCCAACGGTGACCAATAATGATGATAAATCAATTGTATTTAATGGTAATGTTAGTAATATTACTATTGATTTCTTAGTTGGTAATGATGGTAAATCTACTTTTAATACTGGTGATATTGAAAGTACTACTGCTATTAAGATTAACCAAACTTTTGTTGATGCAACAACACAAATTTCAAAAATATTTTCTGACTGAACAGTTGATACAGTAAAGGAATTACCAAAAGCTTCAGATAAGTATTCAGATTATGACAAAGATGGAAAAATAAAAGAACAAGTTATAACAAATGGTTATTTTGCTAAAATTAATAAAATTTATAGTATTCTTGCTTCTAAATGAAATGATAGTGTAATAACTATTACTAACGCTGAAAGTGGATTTAATCTTAATCCTAATGAAAAAAATGGTTATTTTAATTTAAACTTTAAATTAGAATATGATCTAAGTAAAGGCTTTCCAGATATAAAGACAGCTTCAGAATTTGAAATATCTGCCGAAAATATTCATATTACGTTACGTGAAGTTAAATAATAATATTTAAATATATAATAACTTTTAAAACTTATTTTAATCATTAAAAAATTAAAAATAAGTTTTTTTATTTATTAAAGATTAATCAAGTACTATTAAATTAAGTTATAATTAATATTAATAAGTATAAAATGATATTGAGGGAACGAGAATAATGTTACAACCAGTAATTACAATTGAATCTTTTCAAGGACCAATGGATTTGCTTTTGCATTTAATTAAAGAAAAAAATATTGATATTTTAGATTTAAATCTAAATGATGTTACTAACCAATATGTTCATTTTATTAATGAAGAATTAATTAAAAACATTGATTTAGTAAGTGAATATTTACCGATTGCTGCTTATTTATTAGAATTGCAATCAAAACAATTATTACCAAAACAAGAACTAGTAGTAGATAGTGCTTATGAAAATGAAGTTAATCGTCAAAAATTAATTGCTCGTTTATTAGAATATAAAAAATTTAAAGAAATAAGTAATTATTTTAAAGAACAGGCTGTATATAGAACCCAATTATTAACAAAAGCACCTAGTGATTTAAAAACATATTTAGTTGATGAAATTACACCAATTTTGGTAAAAAATAATGTTAATAAACTAACACAAGCAATGTTAAATTTATTTAATAGATTACAAAATGAAAATAAATTACCAGTTAATTTAGCATTAAACTTAATTTCAGCTGAAGATCGCGCTAAAGAAATTAAACAGTTACTGAAAAAAAATCCCAAGCAACACTTTACTTTAGAACAATTATTTTTTACTAAAACATTAACTTTACATTATTTTATTATTACTTTTATTGCAATTTTAGATCTTGCAAATCATCAAATGTTACATATTATACAAACTAATACTTTTACTGAAATTACAGTAATTTATCGAGGTGAGAAAAATGAATAATAGCAATTGAAAAACAAACGAAAGATTAGCAGTTTTACAAGGTTTATTATTTATTGCTGGGAATGAAGGCCTTGATTTATTAACACTTGCTGAATATTTAGAATTAACAAAAAAACCAAAAACTGTTGAAAATTTAATTGTATCTTTACAAATGAAATTAAATGATGATGATACCAGTGGTTTAAGTTTAATTAAAGTTGGTAATATTTATAAATTAACAACAAAACCTATTCATTATAATCGTTATCAAGTATTAAAACAACAACCTTTAATACGTTTATCACAAGCAGCTTTAGAAACACTTGCTATTATTGCTTATAATCATCCAGTTACTAAACCACAAATTGAAGATATTCGTGGTGTAAATTGTGATTCTATTATTTTTAAACTAAAAAGTTTAAATTTAATTACCGAGATTGGTCGTAGTGAATTACCAGGAAAACCAATTTTATATGATTTAACTGATGAATTTATGGATCATTTTAATATCGAATCTTTAACTCAATTACCAACTTTGCCCCAATTTAATAACCAAAATGATGAACAAGAAATCTACAACTTTACTAATGAATAATGATTTAGAACGCTTGCAAAAAGTTATTGCTAATTCTGGAGTATGTTCACGACGAAAAGCAGAATTACTAATTATTAATGGGCAAGTAACAGTTAATGGGCAAATTATTACAACGTTAGGTTTTAAAGTTACAAGTAGTGATATTATTAAGGTTAATAATCAAATTATTCAACAATCCAATCATATTTATTTAGTATTTTATAAACCACCCAATTGTTTAACAACAGTAAGTGATCCTAAAAATCGACCAACGGTAATGAATTATTTTACTAATATTAATAGTAGAATTTACCCAGTCGGTCGTTTAGATTTTGATACTTCAGGTTTGTTGTTAATGACTAATGATGGTGAATTTACTAATGCTATTATTCATCCTCGTTATAAAATAGATAAGGTATATGAAGTATTGGCAAGTGGTATTTTGTCATCAAATGCTATTAAAAAACTACAAGACGGTATTATTTTATCAACTTCATTTACAACTTCTCCTGCTATTGTTAAAATAATTTATAAAAATATAAAAAAAGAAAATACTTTACTACATCTCACTATTCATGAAGGACAAAATCAACAAGTTAAACGTATGATTAAAGCAGTAGGAAGTAGAGTAATTACTTTAAAGCGTTTACAAGTTGCTAATATTACTTTAAAAGGTTTAGCAATGGGTGAATATCGTTATTTGACAGAAGAAGAAGTAACAACATTGATGAAATTGAGTCAAAAGAGTTAAAATAAAAGAATAATTTATTTTTTAAATATAACAACTTTTTATATTTTCTGGGTTTGTCTTTATATCAAAAACCTTATTTATTTCAATAATATTATCAGCAAAATCTTTTGCTGTTTTTATTTCGTCTTGTAATTTTTTATTTGTAATAATATCATTTTTAAAATTTTTCAGTATTTCAATAAGATTATTTAAGTTTTGAAATTTATTTATTTCTTTAGCAATAGCGTATTTTTGTTTTTCACAGATTTTAATACCGATATCTATTCAATCTTGTAATTTTTTTATTTTTCATTTTTGATTTGGAGTTATTAATGGTGGATTTTGATAATTGTTAATTGCATGATACATGCTTGTGTTAAAAACCATTATTCTTAATCCATTATTACTTAATTCTTGGTGAAAATATTTATTTAAGTTACCTTTATTATTTAAAAGATAATTAATAGCATTATGTGTTCCGCGATCTCAATTTCTTATAATTTTTTGAAAAAAAACTCAACTTTGTATTATTGGATTTATAGGTCTTTGACTTTGAAGAATAAAATATTTAACACTTCTGAAACGAATACTTTCTGATGTAGCTAGAATTACTCCTATTAATGAGCATTTAATTTGATTTTCATTTAAGTTAGAATTTGTTAACAATAAAAAATCATTATGTATTGTTTGTCAAGAATAATTATTATGTGCCTGGAGTCCATTACTTGCTACATAACTTCCTACAAAAGGTAAAGATTGGCAAAAAATATTTTTTATATTAGGATTTATTAATGTGCTATCTTCAAAATAATAATAAGTTGTTTCAAAAGTAAATCCTTGTAGGTATAAACTTTTTGAACAAAAAAATAATTTTAACGCTTTTTGTTCAATATTTACAGTAATTGAAAAGTAATCATATTGTGCTTTTTGATTTATATAATAAAACTCTGAGTTAGCATTTGAACCATATGTATTTGGCATTTTTAATAAAATAGTTTCTATATATAGTTCTTTAATAATATGATTTAATTTTTTAAAAAATATTATAGGATTATCATTTAAAACTTCTAAAATTGTTATTGTATGAAAAATACTTGAGTGGATTATTTGTTCTTCATCAAATTTTTCTTTTTCTTTTCAATCTTTTTTTCAAAATTTGATTTTTTTGGCATATTTAATTTTCCTTTCAAAATAAAAAACTCATTTACTTTTTATGAAAGTAAATAGATTAAAAACTAATATTTAGTTATATACATTATAGAAAATAAAAAAAATTTGTCAACTTTAGAATCTTTTATATTATTTCAAAATAAGTCAAATTTCAAAAAAAAGTAATAATAAAAACTTTAATAGTGTTAAAAGCATTTTTTATGTTTTTTAGATAATCATTTATTATTATTATTTATAGTTTATTTTAAAAATTAAAATAAATTAATTTTTTTGAAAGGAAAAAAAATGAAAGAAGAACATTTAAAAGAGATAAATGAAAAAATATTAAATATAAAAAAATTATATAAACGTAATAATGAAATTTTAAATGAAATCATATTTAATAGAAATAACTATTGTGACGAAGATATAGATATGATAAAAGATTCAATTTTAGAACAAAATTATAATTTTCAAGAAATAAAAATTCAACTTTTAGAACATCAAAATTTTTTATTAAGTAAAAATATAAATAATGAATTCTTAGTTAATAATCTTGAGTTAGAATTATCAATCAATAAATTCTGATATAAATTTTCTATTAAACTTTATAAAAAAGAAAAAGAAATAGTTAAATATTGAAAAGAACAGTATTTTGAATGTTATAAAAAACAATTTTTTGTAAAGAAAAACTTAGAAAATGATAATAAAATATCAAATTTTGTTATTAAAAAAATTAATAAAGATGTACAAAATATTTCGGTTTCAACTCCTTCATTAAAAGTACATACATTAAAAATGTAAAATATATAACACGTTATTTTTTAATAAAATCATATAAAATTCTAGGATTTAATTTTTTTTAAATTATGATATAATCACTTTAAAATAATTATTAATTTTTTACAATATTTAAATGAGGTATATATATGAAAAAACCATTATCATTTATGGGTGCATTATTATTATCAAGTGCAGTCACTGCTAGTACAACGGCATGTAATAATCTAACTATATTCAAAAAAGATTTAAAAAAAGATTTAACACAAACAGATTTAAAAATTGTACCAGAGGAACATCGAGGAACAATACCTACAGATTATGAATTAAAATCACAACTATTTATTTTAAATCATGAACTTCATACTGATAATATTAAAATTATTAATAAAACCACTAATTATGCTTTTGTTATTGGTGATGGTATTTTTTATAATCAAGATAAAATTAAAATTACTTATCAAATCCAAACTATTGATATTAGAACAATAATTGTTGATGGAGCATCCATTGGTAATTTTAGTACTAGTGGTCAAAAACCTACTGTGGAAGCTGTTTACAGTCGTATTCAAGAAAAATATTCTAATTTAGAAATGGATCGCCTTAAAATTGACGTTATTTCTAATAAAGAAGCAACTATTACAGGTATTACGGGTGATGATGTTATTCCTCTTTATACTGGTAAGGTAACAGTTACATTTAGTACTAATGATAGTGTTGATTTAAGCACTATTATTAATAAAAAAGATTTAACGGTTAAGACCAACGGTCATGATATACCATCAAATAATGATGTAATGAGAGCATTACGTGATACTTACCAAGAAAAGTTAGATACTTCTTTTATTGCAATAGAAATTACTGCTACTAATAGTGCCACTATTACTAGTACAAATCAAAAAAAATATACTGGTAAAGTAATACTAAATTTAAATCTTGATATTAGAATTGCTCTTAAAGACGTTATTAATAAGGGATTAGGTAAAATTGCTATTATAGGAAAAGTAATAACTTTAGAAGATGTTAATAGTGCATTGAAAAAACAATATTCAAACTTAAATATGAATGCTATTCAAGTAACATTGGAAAATAATAGTGTTACTATTAAATCTATTAATCAATATGTATATACTGGTCCTAATGTAGTAATTGATAATTTACTTATTGATTTGAATAGTGTTTTAAATAATAAATTACCAACTTTTAATATTCCTGGACAAAACAAACCAAGTAAAGGACAATTAATTTCAGCACTTAAAACCGCTAACTATAATCTTGATGTAAGCAAAATTATAGTTGATAAAATTACTGATAATAGTGCAGGTATTAATGGTGATGGTAAATTTTATAGCAATGATAGTATTGTTGTTACTTATGATTGTGATAAAACAGAACTTTTAAGTGATGTTTTTAAAAATTTAAATTTAGGAACAATCAAAACTAATGGATTATCAAAACCAAATATTGAAGAAATTAAAACTGCGATTAGTAAAAGTAATCCAAATGTAAAGTTAGATGCAATTAAATTTAGTGAAGATGATATTACTAATCAACAAGTAACTATTAGTGGTGATGAAACTATTTATAAAGGGAAGATAGTTGCTGATTTTACTATTGATAGTAGTATTATTAATAATGATCAACTAAATTATAATTATAGTGAAACTAATAGTGTTGGTTCATTAAAAAGTACTTGAACCAGCCCCGATATTACTCTATTATCTAATTGAACAAATTATGCACCAGATTGAGATAGTTTTTCTAATAAGTTTAGTAAATTAAGTTTTGGTGATAATTCGTATTTTAGTCTTTATTGTAATACTTATACTGATCAAAAATTAAAAGGTTCGCAATTAAGTATTAGTACTAATGATATTAATAATGATAGAAACAAAAATATATTTGAACTTAGTTATTATTATGATGGTGGATTTTGAGGAGCCTTTCTTGAATTACATGGTTATATTCATATTTGACATGATGAAGAAAATGTTTATGTAAGCATTAATTGAAGCATTGATACAGTTAAATGTTTCCGTGATCGAGTATGGAATATTAACTTGCAAGGTGTAACCTTTAGTTAGAATTTAACAGATTATATTTATTTAGTTTTACTGTTAATCATATAATTTTGAAATATTAATTTTTATTAAAAAGATAAATGAGAGATAATACTCTCATTTTTAATATCTTTTTATATAAATTAAGTAAATAACTAAAAAAGGATATACAAAGTAAGTTTAAAAATTAAAATTAAAAATTATTAATTTATAATTATTATAAACTTAATATAGTTTTTATTTTAAAATAAATGAGTTTAGATTGAAAGGAAAAAAATGATGAATAGAGAGCAAGAAATAAATATATTAAATGTAGAAATAAGTTTAATTGAACAAAAAATGGCTATTATTAAAAGTAATTTAGCAACTTTTATCAAAATATAAGTGATAATCAAAGACAAGTATCTAATTATTTAGAAGAACTTAAAAGAGAAGATTCAGAACATAAAAAATTATTATCTTCACCATGTTTAGAAAAAAGTGGAAATTGTCAAGAAAATAGAGCAATGAGAGAAAGAATTACATTTCATTGAAGACATATTAAATATATTGAAGGAAAAATTATTAACTTAGAATTTTTAATTAAAAATCAAGAACAAGAAAAAAACAATTTAAAATCTGAAATGAATTTATTAAGGATAGAAAAAGATAAAAAAAATAGAATTTTAGAACAACAAAAAAATAATTTCAATAACATTAGGAGTATTGTTAATCATGAAAAAAAGTATAATGATAGTAATAAACCCAATACAAGTTATAGTAAATTAATATAATTGAAGTAATTATATAAATTTTATATTTAATTTATTTAATAAAAAGTTATCATTTCTGATAACTTTTTTATATGTTTATTTATATTATTAAAAATTTCATTTAAGTAATCTTGTTGAAAGTTGGTTTTAAAAATTTTGAAAGTGTTGAAAATCAAATTTAATTTATTCTGTAGGAGCTATTCCACAATCAATTCTATGGATACTTACATTACCAAAATGGATTTCTAAAAAACTTTTGAGTTTGGAAAATTTCCTGTTACTGGTGTTCAAGTGTTACTATCACTAAAAAATTGTGTAGAAATTTTTGTATTTAGTATTTTAACTAGTTCATCAAATTGCTTTTGTTTATCATTAGTTTTAAATTTTAATTTAAAACTAGTAATCGGATTACCTTGTCTAAAACCTTCTTCTGTTGTTAATTTTAAAGTACTTTTATTAAATATAATATTAGTAATAATTATATTATTAATACCTAATTGATTATTTTTGCTTGTATTGATAGTATAAGATGTAATAAGTTTATCAATTTTGTCATCTTTGTTTACAATATCAATTTGACAAGTACCGTCACTAACTTGAAAGTCATTTTCATTATTTTCTGTAATTTTACCTGGATTACTATTTCTAACTTTTGCAATTAAATTACTAATTTCATTAACATCATAACTTGAATAATCCTGATTTTCATTACCAGATGTATATCCTAATTCTTGTAAAAATGCTGCAGCATGCTCATTTCTTGCTTTATATTTTTTTGAAGTAGAACCTGTAATTAATAATTTATTTTTAATTTGCATATCTAGAATTTAAATCAGGCACTTTTATTGAATCATACTCACAAGCAACAATTGAACTTGTGCTAATAGAAGTTAAAGTAATTGCACTCATAATTTTCAATGTTATTTTTATACTTCTCATATTTGTACCCCCATAAATAGTATTAATTACTTTTAATGATTTATAACTATCATTAAAAGTAATATTCTAGTATAAATTATATATTAATTTTATAAATTGAGTTTTATGAGTAAAAGTAGTTTAGTAAATAACACCGATAATATATCATATATTATTGAACAAAAGCATAAGCAATAAAGTAACCAATGAACATTAGATCAAGAATATAAGTAATAATATGAATATCTTTATATTTTTTATTAATTATTGATACCAAAGTATAAATCAAATAACCAATTGCAATACCATTAGTAATTGAATAAGTAATTATCATAATAATGATTGTAAAGAAAGCCGCAATACTAATCTCAGATTTTTTTCATTCGATGTTTATTAATTGTTTTATCATTAAACTACCAACAAAAATTAAAGCTGCTCCAGAAACACAAGGAGTAATTAGCTTAAATATTGGATATAAAATAATAGCAATTAAAAACATTGTTCCAGTAATTATTGCTGAAAATCCGGTTCTAGCACCTTGTGCAACACCAGTTGAAGATTCAATATAAGTAGTAATTGGTGAACAACCAATTAAGCTAACTGATAATGTACCAAATGAGTCAGCCATTAATGCTTTTTTATTTAATTCATAATTACTATTAACTTGTTCATTAATTTGATGAGTAATTGAATATAAACAACCTGTTGCATCAAAGAAAGAAACAAATAAAAAGACAAAAATAGCAATATACATTGTTGGTGAACTTCAAATTTTCGGATTTACAATTGCATTATAGGTATTGTTTAAATTAATTTTTCAAGAACTAAAATCTGAGTAACTTCAATTAGTTCAATGTGCAAAGTTTTTTTTAATAAAATCACTATTACTAACATTACCAATAATTAATGAGATTATTAGACCGCATAAAATTGCTAATGCAATTGCTCCTGGAACTTTTTTAAAATATAAAATGAATATTAGAGTTAAAACAAAAATTCCCATTAAAATTAATGGTCAGTTATCTTTTAAATTTGCTAATGAGGCAATTGGTAAACCGCTACCACTAATTTCTACTAAGCCAATATTTTTAAAACCAATATATGCAATAAAAAAACCAATACCAGTACCAATTGCTAATTTCATTGATTGTGGTAATGATTGTATTATTAACATTCTAATTTTTGTAGCAGATATTAAACAAAATAAAATACTTAAAAGTAAGTAATTACTGCAATTAAAGCTCCTTCATATCCAATTCCATTATTAGCAATATTAAAAGTAAATACAGCATTTAATCCCATACTTGGTGCTAATCCAACTGGCATATTAGCAGATAATCCCATAATCACTGTACCAATGAATGCAGCAATAGCAGTAGAAATAAAAATTCCCCCAAATTGCATATTCCCATTATTGACATTAATACTTGGTGCACTTGATAAAATGCTAGGTTGTACAGATAAAATGTAAACCATTGCTAAAAAAGTTGTTAAACCACCAATAATTTCTTTTTTAAAAGTAGCATTAAGACTATCAAATTTAAAAAACTTACTAATTGTTTTTTTATAAAACATATTTTATTCCTTTCTTATAGTTAATTTAAAAATAAAAAAATCAACATTTCCCAAGTGCTTGATGTTGATTTATCATGACAAAAAATCATTAATAAACCCATAGTGTTTAATTTCTGGTTAAACGTAGAAACACTAGTCCATATTACTAGCATATAAGGGCAAAATTTATTTAATTATATTGATATTTTATACTATATAAGTATTTTAATGTCAAATTTTATGTTAAGTTTAATTTTTGTTTTCTTTCAATAATTTTTATATCTGAAAATAATATTTCTTGATTTACTATGTTTGCTATTTTATTTTCAGTTTTATTTATTTTAAATGTTATTTCTAAAAAGTGTTTTATTCCTTTGTTTTTTATTATTTCTTTATTTTCTTTTAATAATTTTCAAAATTTTTTTTCTTCTTTTTCTTTTGCTTTTTGATAAGCAATATTTAGTAGTGTTTGTTCTTCTATAGTTAAAATACTATTAAATCATTTTGGTCATAGATTTTCTAAAAAATGAGAAGATAGTTTTTTATTATTACATTTAGTGATATTATTAAATGATTGATTTGTTTTAGGTATTATGGATGTGGTAATTAATGAATTTTGTTGTTTGTTATCTTTTTTAGTTTCACAAATGAAAAGTGATTTTTGATTTTCTAATCATGACTTTAAAGTATAGAGTTCATTTTGTAGTTGTTGCTTTTCAATAATTAGATTTGGTATAAAAAAATTTTTTAAGTATTGTTGATAGTTTGTTTTATTTTCATTATCAAGGTAGTTATTAATTGTTTCTAATATAATATTAGTTTGTTGTAATAACGTATATTTTGTTTTAAATTTTGGAATATTAATATTTATTTTTGAAAGTTTAATTTTTATTTCTTTTAATTCATTAAAAGTTAATTTTTCAGATAAGTTAAAGATTTTTTTCATTTCTTTTGTTATTGGTTTATTAGGAAAAAAAATTTGTTGGTATAAAATTTCTATTATTGTTAATGTAGTAAGAGTTATGCCAAAAATAACAAAAATTTTAGAATAGTATTCTAATCAAGTAATATAGTCAGTTAAAGTTGTTTTTAATTTTTTATATTCAAGTTCATTTATATTTTTTTCTGAACTATTATTTATTTTATCTAGTTCTTCAGTACTTTTTTTATGTAATATTCAAACTGTGATAATTGTAATTCAGTTTAATGCTAATATACATTTTGTTTTATTGCTAATTTTTTTCATATTTTTTACCCCCGTAAAAATAAAATACATTTTTTTAAATTTTTATTTTAAAAAAATGTAAACACTAGTTTTTAAATAATATATTAAAGTATAACATTTATAATATTTAAAAATATATTTTTATTAAATTTAATTAAAACTTAAAATTTTATTTATTTTTTGAATTATGGAAATTTATTGTAAAAAAGACAAAATTTGATAACATATAATTATTATTGAGTTTATATCACCCATTTACTTTAATTTAAAGTAAATGGGTTTTTGTTTAAAAAAAGGAGAAAAAAGAATGGCTGATAAAACAAATTTGCAAACATTTCATCAAATCATTAAACAACAAAGAATAAATGATATTTTAAATAAGTCAGAAATTGCTATAAAAGCAAGACATGGGGGCTTAACAATAAGATTTGAAAAAAATAAAAAAAATATAAATAATACTGAATTTACTAGTTCTTTTAATTCAAGTCAAATATCAAAAACTAAAATAATTGAAAATGGATCACAAAAGTATAGATATATAGCTAACGAAAGTAATGTTTACTCATAAATAATGTAAAATAATAATATGTAATTTAAACAATTCTTGCACTTACAAGTATAATTCAGCAATAATTAAAATAGATTAGGAAGATTAAATTATGCCAAAACCATACAGTGAGGACTTACGAAGAAAAGTAATAGAAGTTTATGAAAGTAAAAACATGAAAATTAAAGAAATTTGTAAAGTGTTCAATATCACTAGAAAGACTTTATTTTTATGAAGAAAAAGAAAGCAAAAAACCGGAAATATAAAACCAATTTTGAATTATCAAAAAGGACATAGCCACAAAATAAAGGATTTAGATGAATTAAAAAATTATTTAGCAGAAAATAAAGATGTTACAGTTCAAAAAGTAATTGAAAAATTTGGTGATATGACAAAAGAAACAGTTTATAACTATTTCAAAAAACTAAATTATATAGCTAACGAAAGTAATGTTTACTCATAAATAATGTAAAATAATAATATGTAATTTAAACAATTCTTGCACTTACAAGTATAATTCAGCAATAATTAAAATAGATTAGGAAGATTAAATTATGCCAAAACCATACAGTGAGGACTTACGAAGAAAAGTAATAGAAGTTTATGAAAGTAAAAACATGAAAATTAAAGAAATTTGTAAAGTGTTCAATATCACTAGAAAGACTTTATTTTTATGAAGAAAAAGAAAGCAAAAAACCGGAAATATAAAACCAATTTTGAATTATCAAAAAGGACATAGCCACAAAATAAAGGATTTAGATGAATTAAAAAATTATTTAGCAGAAAATAAAGATGTTACAGTTCAAAAAGTAATTGAAAAATTTGGTGATATGACAAAAGAAACAGTTTATAACTATTTCAAAAAACTAAATTATACATATAAAAAAAACTTTTCTATATGAACAAAGAGATAAAAATAAACAAGAAGATTTTTTAAAAGAAATAGCGAAAATAATGAATGAAGATTTGGTATATATTGATGAATCTGGAATTGATGATAATGAATTTTATAAATATGGTTGGTCTGAAAAAGGTAAAAGATTATTTGATAATAAACCTGCATATAAAATAAAGAGAATGAGTATAATTGGTGCACTAAATAAAGGTAAATTAAAAGCTCTATGAGCATTTGAAGGACATTGCAATAGTAAAATTTTTGAATCATATGTTAAAAATATACTAATTCCAGTATTAAAGTGTGGACAAATTATAGTTTTAGATAATGCGACGTTTCATAAATCTAAAGCAACAAAACAATTAATTGAAAATGCTGGATGCAAACTATTATTTCTTCCACCATATTCTCCTAATTTAAATCCAATTGAACATTTTTGATTTGCTATAAAACATAATATAAGAACCTGTTTGGAATCTTTTTAATAAAATTATGCTAAAACAAGGAATAATCATTTATAAATACTTATTTAATTTTCATTTTATTTTCTTTTTTAATTTCTGGTTAAAAATATTTTATAATTTAATCAGTTGTCAACTAAAAATTTATTTTTTTACTATAAAATAAAATTTATAATATTAATTTAATTAAAAATTAGTCAAAAAAGATTCCAAACAGGTTCTAAGAAAAATATTACCAAATTATTGACCAAATATTAAAAACGCGATTGATTTTGTTTTTCAAGATATGAGTAAACATTACTTTAGTTAGCTATACATATAAAAAAAACTTTTCTATATGAACAAAGAGATAAAAATAAACAAGAAGATTTTTTAAAAGAAATAGCGAAAATAATGAATGAAGATTTGGTATATATTGATGAATCTGGAATTGATGATAATGAATTTTATAAATATGGTTGGTCTGAAAAAGGTAAAAGATTATTTGATAATAAACCTGCATATAAAATAAAGAGAATGAGTATAATTGGTGCACTAAATAAAGGTAAATTAAAAGCTCTATGAGCATTTGAAGGACATTGCAATAGTAAAATTTTTGAATCATATGTTAAAAATATACTAATTCCAGTATTAAAGTGTGGACAAATTATAGTTTTAGATAATGCGACGTTTCATAAATCTAAAGCAACAAAACAATTAATTGAAAATGCTGGATGCAAACTATTATTTCTTCCACCATATTCTCCTAATTTAAATCCAATTGAACATTTTTGATTTGCTATAAAACATAATATAAGAAAAATATTACCAAATTATTGACCAAATATTAAAAACGCGATTGATTTTGTTTTTCAAGATATGAGTAAACATTACTTTAGTTAGCTATAATTCTGTAACAATTTTAGATCTTGATAAACAAATAGCAAAGAAAATAATAATTGAAGAAGCAAGAGCACACAGAATATTAAATTTACAAAAAGAAAATAATGATGAAACTTTAAAAATTGAATTTGAATTTGAATTAAAAAAAGCAAAGGAAAATTTAGAAAAAATTAAAAATGCAATAGTTAGTGGTCAATTATTTGGTAAAAAAACATTAAAGAAAAGAAAAAGAGAATTAGCCAAATATGAACATGAAATTAAAGAAAAAACAACTAGGTTAAGGAAATTAAAACAAAGAAAAGAACAATTAAATGAATATCAAAAGATAAATAGCAATATCCAAAATGAATTAAAAAATGATATTAAACAATTTTTAAATAATGATGAAAAGAACAAAACCAAAATATTAACAAAAAATAGAAAAAAAATAAAAAAAATAAAAATTAAACTTAATAAAATTAACATTCTACAAAAAGAATTAAAATATGAAAATAAAATATTAAAATTAGAAAACGAAATTAAACAAGAAAAAGTTGAAAATGGTAAAAAAGTTAAACAAATATATGAAGAAATTTTGACAATAAATAATAATTGTTATTATATAGCTAACGAAAGTAATGTTTACTCATAAATAATGTAAAATAATAATATGTAATTTAAACAATTCTTGCACTTACAAGTATAATTCAGCAATAATTAAAATAGATTAGGAAGATTAAATTATGCCAAAACCATACAGTGAGGACTTACGAAGAAAAGTAATAGAAGTTTATGAAAGTAAAAACATGAAAATTAAAGAAATTTGTAAAGTGTTCAATATCACTAGAAAGACTTTATTTTTATGAAGAAAAAGAAAGCAAAAAACCGGAAATATAAAACCAATTTTGAATTATCAAAAAGGACATAGCCACAAAATAAAGGATTTAGATGAATTAAAAAATTATTTAGCAGAAAATAAAGATGTTACAGTTCAAAAAGTAATTGAAAAATTTGGTGATATGACAAAAGAAACAGTTTATAACTATTTCAAAAAACTAAATTATACATATAAAAAAAACTTTTCTATATGAACAAAGAGATAAAAATAAACAAGAAGATTTTTTAAAAGAAATAGCGAAAATAATGAATGAAGATTTGGTATATATTGATGAATCTGGAATTGATGATAATGAATTTTATAAATATGGTTGGTCTGAAAAAGGTAAAAGATTATTTGATAATAAACCTGCATATAAAATAAAGAGAATGAGTATAATTGGTGCACTAAATAAAGGTAAATTAAAAGCTCTATGAGCATTTGAAGGACATTGCAATAGTAAAATTTTTGAATCATATGTTAAAAATATACTAATTCCAGTATTAAAGTGTGGACAAATTATAGTTTTAGATAATGCGACGTTTCATAAATCTAAAGCAACAAAACAATTAATTGAAAATGCTGGATGCAAACTATTATTTCTTCCACCATATTCTCCTAATTTAAATCCAATTGAACATTTTTGATTTGCTATAAAACATAATATAAGAAAAATATTACCAAATTATTGACCAAATATTAAAAACGCGATTGATTTTGTTTTTCAAGATATGAGTAAACATTACTTTAGTTAGCTATATAACAACTTTTATACATAATAATCAATCAATTTCAGAAAAAATAATGTTTTTTCACAACTTTGATAATGATAATATACAAATATTAACGCAAACAAAACAATATAAAAATTTAAGTCAATACAAAAATGATCTTTTATTAATAAATAATAATAATAATAATTTTGATAGAATACCAATCAAAGAGTTTATAAAAGAACAAACAGAATGTAAAGAAAAACCATCTATAGCGGAATTCACAATGTGGGCTGTTATTTCAGTACTTTCTGTTGGTGTTCCAATATTGATTTCTTGTTTACCCTTTGTAAGGAGGGAAATTGCAACAGAATTAAAAGACAAACTTATAGTTGGTTTAATTTCAATTACGCTTGGCTTATTTATTAAAACTGCTGCAACAACAGTTTCAACTGCAATAAAAAAAGTTGATTCATGAATTTATAATAAAATGTTTAAAAATCAAGAAAAAATTGAAAAAGATAAAAAAGAATTTAAAACAATAATTAGAGACTTGACAAGTGATAAAGTAGAAACTCAATTAGAAAGACAATTTAATATTTTAAAACAAGAATTAGATAATAGGAAAAAGCAAAAAATAAATAAACTATTAAGTAATAAAACAACGTGAGAAAACCCAGATAAAGCAAAACCAACAGTTACTAATCCTGTTGCTAAAAATTTTGATTTAAGTGTTATAGTTAATTCTTCTGATATACAACCCCCAATTAGTCCAGTAACAAAACAACGAATTTATTCAATATAAAATATTGTTTTAAAAATAATTTTACTGAGTATTTAAAGGGTAGAAAAAATATTCAAAAAATAATAAAGGAAGTAAAAAATATGCCATGAGAACCATATGAAAAATGAAGTACAAAAGATAAAGATTCACTTGCAAAAAAATTAGATGAAGTAAATAATAGTTTTGGAAAAGAAAAATAAAGAGAAAGACGAGGAAAAGTTGCTGCTACATTCGAAGAAAGTAATAAAAATAAGAACATAATAAATGATAAACCTTTAGTAAACATAGATAATAATGCTACTACTAAAGTTGCAAAATGTATTATTTTATAAATAATTAAAAACTACTTAATTAATTAAGTAGTTTTTAATTTAGTTTCATGATAAAAGAAAAAAAATTTTATATTTTATAAATTAAAGATGATAGTTAAAACTTGTTAATTTGAGTTTTACCTTATGTTATAATCAAATTAGAGGTGGACTATGGAATGCTACTTTACTAACCATAAAACTAATAATATTTTAATATTAGATGAAGAAGATAGTAAACATCTAATTAAAGTATTACGTCATAAAATTAATGATGAAATAGTTATTATTCATCAAGAACAAAAATATTTAACAAAAATTATTGAAATTACATCAGTTATTAAATGCGAAATTATAAAAACAGTGCCAAATAGTAATTCAGAATTAAGATGTAAAATCACATTAGTAATATCGTTATTAAAAGAACAAAAATTTGATTTAGTCATTCAAAAAGCAGTAGAATTGGGAGTTTATCAAATTGTGCCATTGCAGTTAAAACGATGTGTTAGTATTTTAACAAGAACAAAAGCAGAACAGAAAGTTTTACGTTGACAAAATATTGCAAAAGCTGCTGCCAAACAATCAAATCGCAATTTAATTCCGATTGTTACACCCGTTGTTTTTGATTTAAAACAATTAGAACGATATCGGTCTCATCTTAATTTGGTTGCATATGAAAATTCATCAGAAACTAGTTGGATTAGTCAAATAAATAATAAATTATCATCAATAACAATTATAGTTGGACCCGAAGGAGGAATCACTAAAGAAGAAATTGCAACTTTAACACAACTTAATTTTAGTAATATTAGTTTAGGAAAATTAATTTTACGTGCCGAAACTGCACCTTTATTTTTAATGTCAATCATTAATTATGAAACAAGTTTAAAAAGTTAAAGGAGTACAAGATGATTAGAATTGGTATTATTGGAACTGGAAAAATTGTTCAAAGATTTATAAAGCAATCGTTAACTAATAAAAAAGTTAAAATAACTTGTATATATTCAAGAAGTTTAGATAAAGCAGAAACATGAGCAAAAAAATATAATATTGCCCATAGTACTGATGATTTAAATAAAATGATAGAACATATTGATGCTATTTATATTGCTTCACCAAATGGTTTGCATTACAAACAAAGTAAATTATTTTTAAATAATAATATTCATGTTTTAGTAGAAAAAACTATTACTTTTACAGTTGAAGAAGTTAAAGACCTAATTTCTTTAGCAAGAAGTAAAAAATTAATTTTATTAGAAGCTTATGTTACTGTTCATTTACCTATTTTTTATAAATTAAAAAAATTAGTTCATGAAATAAATCCAGAAGTAGTTAACCTTAATTTTAATCGTATTTCTTCAAGAATGCCATCAGTTGAAAAAGGAATATATGATTCTGTTTTTGATAAAGATTTTGGTAAAGGTGCAACTTATGATAGTTTAGTATATCCATTACAATTAGTATTGTATTTATTAGGTAAAGTAAAAACAGTTAAAGCGATGGCAATTAAATTACCTAATGGTGTTAATTTAAGTAATCATGTTATTTTGAAGCATGAAAATGGAACTATTACTACTATTACTTGTAGTAAAGGAGTAACCTCTTATGCACAAAGTGAATTTATAGGTCATAATAGTAGTCTTGTTTTATCACAAGTTCATCCATTAAGTGGAATTAAGGTTTATACTAAAAACGGAATAAAAGAAATCGCAGATAATACTAATGAAGAAAGTTTAATGACATATGAATTAAATGATTTTGTAAAAATGATTAAAAATAAAGATTATTTAAGTCGAGATTATTGATTAAATCATAGTTTAATGAATCTTGAAGTTATTGAAGCAATTATTAAAAGTGAAAATGAATTAGGAGTTGAAGTTTATGAAAAGTAATATTAATTTAAATGAATATATTGATCATACATTATTAAAACCAGAAGCAACATTATCAATGATTGATACATTATGTAAAGAAGCTAAAACTTATTATTTTAAAGCAGTTTGTATTAATCCATTTTATGTTAATCGTGCTGTTACTTTATTAAAAAATAGTAATGTTAAAGTATGTACAGTGGTTGGTTTTCCATTGAGTGCCAATACTACACAAACTAAAGTAGCAGAAACAATTAATGCGATTAAAGATGGTGCTCAAGAAATTGATGTTGTTATTAATATTGGTGCATTAAAGGATAATGATCAAAAACTTGTATTGCAAGATCTACAAGCAGTTCGTAATGCATGTCCACAAAATATTATTTTAAAAGTAATAATTGAGTGTAGTTTATTAACAACAGAACAAAAAATTATTGCTTGTCAGTTAGTAACTAAAGTAAAAGCAGATTTTATTAAAACTTCAACTGGTTTTGCTAATGGTGGTGCCACGGTTGCTGATATTAAATTAATGAAAGCAAATATTGGTCCTCATGTTGCAATTAAAGCTTCTGGTGGTATTAAAAATCAAGATGATGCAATGGCGATGATTAATGCTGGTGCTACTAGAATTGGTACTAGTAATGGTGTTGCTATTATTTCAGGACAAGAAACTAAGGGTGGTTATTAATTAATGTAAATCAACAATTATATATAGCTAACTAAAGTAATGTTTACTCATATCTTGAAAAACAAAATCAATCGCGTTTTTAATATTTGGTCAATAATTTGGTAATATTTTTCTTATATTATGTTTTATAGCAAATCAAAAATGTTCAATTGGATTTAAATTAGGAGAATATGGTGGAAGAAATAATAGTTTGCATCCAGCATTTTCAATTAATTGTTTTGTTGCTTTAGATTTATGAAACGTCGCATTATCTAAAACTATAATTTGTCCACACTTTAATACTGGAATTAGTATATTTTTAACATATGATTCAAAAATTTTACTATTGCAATGTCCTTCAAATGCTCATAGAGCTTTTAATTTACCTTTATTTAGTGCACCAATTATACTCATTCTCTTTATTTTATATGCAGGTTTATTATCAAATAATCTTTTACCTTTTTCAGACCAACCATATTTATAAAATTCATTATCATCAATTCCAGATTCATCAATATATACCAAATCTTCATTCATTATTTTCGCTATTTCTTTTAAAAAATCTTCTTGTTTATTTTTATCTCTTTGTTCATATAGAAAAGTTTTTTTTATATGTATAATTTAGTTTTTTGAAATAGTTATAAACTGTTTCTTTTGTCATATCACCAAATTTTTCAATTACTTTTTGAACTGTAACATCTTTATTTTCTGCTAAATAATTTTTTAATTCATCTAAATCCTTTATTTTGTGGCTATGTCCTTTTTGATAATTCAAAATTGGTTTTATATTTCCGGTTTTTTGCTTTCTTTTTCTTCATAAAAATAAAGTCTTTCTAGTGATATTGAACACTTTACAAATTTCTTTAATTTTCATGTTTTTACTTTCATAAACTTCTATTACTTTTCTTCGTAAGTCCTCACTGTATGGTTTTGGCATAATTTAATCTTCCTAATCTATTTTAATTATTGCTGAATTATACTTGTAAGTGCAAGAATTGTTTAAATTACATATTATTATTTTACATTATTTATGAGTAAACATTACTTTCGTTAGCTATACTAAATATAAAAGAAAGAACAAAATATCTAAAACAGAAAATGAGAAAACAATAATCATTAACTTCATTTATTTATTATCTTTAAATAATTAAAATCAATTTATGAAAACTAATAATTTTGATAAAAATTGATATTTAAGGATTGTTTTTAAAGAAGTTTTTTCTTTAATAGACAAAATTATTTTTGAAAAATGCTTATATTATTTTTTAAAAAAGATTGATTTTGATAGGAAAATTATTGAAAATAATACTGTTTAAAAATATTTAACATTGAATTTACTAAGCAAAGATAATTAATCATCAATTACAAAAAGTCATCAGAAATAAAAAAGTCTTTCTTAATGATATGGCAGTTTTTCAAAATATTTTACTTAGTAATTAAAATATAACAAAAATTGAACAATTCATTTCAATTTTGAATAGGAATTGTTCAATTTATAATAAATTTAAAGATAGAATTAATCTGAACTAGTACTTTGCAAAACAAATATGTACAGGTTTCTAAAAAACCTCTTTCATTCTTTTATTTAGAGATCTTTGCTTTGATAGTGTACTGTAAAATCTCATTTATTTCAATCGCCATCTCTATTTGTTTTGACTACTAAACCTTGTGATCCATCTGTTGGTAATTTTGTTCAAAAATTTCTTATTTCTGGAAAGTTTTTATAAAAAATTGGATGGGGCCACTTAGCCCTTTTTACTAGACCATTAATTTAAAAAATCTGAATGTATTCTAAAAACAATTGTGTTATATAATGAACACTAATTTTGACCTGAAAGGATTTTTATTAATGGATAAAATTAAACAAATAGCATTAATAATTAACAAATTAAATATCAAAGAAAAAATTAAAATTATCGATGATTGCAAAAATCAATATTCAATTAGAAACTTATGTCAATATCTTCAATTAAACAGATCAACATATTACTTTTTAAAAAATAAACAAAAACTTATTAAAAAAGAAAAAAATCATATTATTAATTGCAATCATAAATATCAAGAATTATGCCAACTTTTAATCGAATTTCATTCTACAAGAAAAGGTAGAATTTATGGATATTTAAGAATTTTTTCAGCTTTTAAAGAGTGATTAAAACAAGAGAAAAATATCATTTTAAATATAGAATTATCAACAAAACAAATGCGAAAAATTATGAAAAAACACAATATTCAAGGATTAAAACAAACTAAAAATAACTATCCTAAAAACAAAAAAAATCCAAATAAGTGAATACCTACAATGGATAAAGTAAACAAAGATTACAAAAGTACAACCGCTTCAAATCAAATTTGATCAATGGATACTAAACAAATAAACACCAAAGAAGGTTGACTATATCTTTTTGTAATTATTGATTTTTATTCAAATAATGTTGTTAGTTATAATACATTTTCAAATAAATCATATCAAGATTTAATTCTTCCTGCACTTGAAAAAATAAACAACCAATTTTCTTGAAATCAAATAAAAAACGTTATTTTACATTCAGATAACGCCAACGAATTTTATTGTCAAGAAATTACAAAATGAGCAAAAAACAAACAAATAATTTTAAGCAAAAAACAACCATATGATATTGGCGGTAATGTCATATCTGAAAATTGATTTTCACATTTATCTCAAGAATGATTGCCTAAAGACTCAAATCAATATTTAACAATCAATGAAGCTATTAATGATGTAAATCAATATGTTATGTTTTATAATTATGAAAGAATACATTCTAAATTTTTAAAACCACCAATATTACAAATAAAAATTTAGAAATATCTATCAAAATATGGTCCAGTAATTAGGGCTAACCACCCTAAATATAAAATTCGCACAATGTGTCGTTTTTTAAAAATATCTAAATCAACATATTATTTTAATTTAAAGAAAAAAGAAAATAAAATCAAAAATAATATTTATGATGAAGCTGTTATTAGTGCTTTTAAAGAAAATAAAGAAGTTTATGGTACTAGAAGATTAAAAAAAATTCTAGAAAACCAAGAAATTTATTTATCGCGCAGAAAAATTAAAAAAATTATGAATGAACATAATTTAATATCAAAATATACTAAATTATCATTCAAAAATCATAATAACAAAGTTAACGATAGTCAAATAACTAATCTTGTTAATAGAAAATTTAAGAATAGGATTAAAAATGAAGTTATTGTTAGTGATTTAACTTATGTACAAGTTAATGGTAGGTGAAACTATATTTGCCTATTAATAGACCTATTTAACCGCGAAATTATCGGACATAGTGTTGGAGTTAAAAAAGATGCATCATTAGTACATCAAGCATTTATGCAATCAAATCGCTGTTTAAAAGATATTCAAATATTTCATAGTGATCGCGGTAATGAATTTAACAATAAAATTATTGATAAACTTTTACTAGCATTCAACATTAACCGTTCTTTAAGTAAAAAAGGTTGTCCTTATGATAATGCTGTTGCTGAAGCAACTTTTAAAACTTTTAAAACCGAATTTATTAATGATAAAAATTTTACATCATTAATCCAATTAAAATTAGAATTATTTGATTACATCAATTGATATAACAATATAAGAATTCACAGCACTTTAAACTACTTAACTCCAGTTAAATATCAACAACAAATGTCTACCAAAAAATAGTCCTAAAAAGTGTTGCCATTCCAAAATAAAATATTTGATTTATTAGTATTTTATTTCCAAAAATTTGAAAAACTTATCAAAAAAAATAGATTTTTCTGATAAATCAATATATAATTTATGAGATACGAAAGTAAGGAGGCAACAGACTATGGCAGTACCAGCAAGAAGAACGTCAAAAATGCGTAAAAATACACGTCGTGCCCATGATAGTTTATCTGCAACAACTACAACTAACTGTTTAAATTGTGGAGCAATTACTAAACCACATCATGCCTGTATGAAATGCAAGACATACAAAGGTGTAAGTATTACTAATCCATTACAAGCAGAAAAAACATCATCAACAGAAAAAAAATAAAATATGAATATATCTTATCTTAGATTACCTTCCTCTTTATTTATTTAAAATAATATTTTAAATATTAGAGGTTTTTTACTTTACAAAATTATTTTATAATAGTTAATAATTTATTAAAATATAGATTATAATTTATTAAAATAGACACTATTTATTATTAGGAAGTGTAGAGTATGAAAAATAAGGGCTATTATGATTTATTATTAAAGATTAGTGATGATATTACCAATAATTTCCAAACATCACATATTAATGATGAAAAAGAATTAATTAAAGACATTGATCATTATTTAGTTAAACAATTAAATAATACTTTAATTGAACAATTAAAAAGGATTAAATCACCAGAAGCAAAAATTGATTTTTTAAATCAAATCATAAGTAATTTTACTACTAATAAATTTAGTAATAACATTTTATTACAAGTAAATGATAGTATAATTGATAATCCTTTAACTTCTAATATTAGATTAAGTGACAATTTTCTATTTACTAATGAAAACCAACAAGTATTAATTAATCATTTAAATCAGGAAATCAGAACTTGTGATGAAGTATACTTTATTTATCCTTTTATATCAAATTCAATTATAAATAAGTTACGTTCATCATTTACTTATGCTTTAAATCATAATATTACTATTAATTTTATTACTACTACTTTTGATGATATGGCTTTATTTGTTAATTTATATGCATTAGTTAAAATAATAAAAAAGTATCCTAATATTAAAGTTAAAGTTGAAAATAATTTAGAAAAACGTAGTGAAAGAATTCATATTAAAGCTGCCATCTTTAAACGAAATTCAGGTTTTTCTTCAGCAATAATTGGTTCATCAAATTTAACGCAAAAAGGTTTAGCTAGTGGTCGTGAATGAAATATTAAAATTAATGAATTTGATAATAAGCAACTATATCAAAATATTTTAAATCAGTATTATAAATTATGAAATGATAATTTAGTTGATTTAAATAATGAACAACAACGATTACAATTACTATCGCGAATTGAATATAATCGATTGCTTGTAAATAAAAAAGATGAACAATGATTAGCAACTAATTATTTTCTTTATGATTTTCAAATTGCCTTAATTAATAAATTAAAGTTAAGAAGAAAACTTAAAAAAACAAAACATTTAATTGTCATGGCAACAGGTGTTGGTAAAACAGTAGTATCTGCTTTTGACTATTTAAATCAAATCAAAGAAAATAATAATCAAAAACCTTCAATTTTATTTTTAGCACATCAAAGAGAAATTATTGAACAAGCAATTATTACTTTTCGAAAAGTAATAAATGATAAAAAATTTGCAACTATTTTAAATAGTAAACAAAATAATTTTCAAGAACAATATTTATTTGCAACAGTACAAACTGTACATAGACATCTAAATAAGTTTAAACGTCAACAATTTGATATTATTATTTTTGATGAAGCTCATCATTTGGCTGCCAAAACTTTTCAGACAATTTTAAATTATTTTCATCCTAAACAAATTATTGGTTTAACAGCAACACCAGAACGAGAAGATAATAAAAACATTATTAATTATTTTGATAATGAGTTTGCACATGAATTACGATTGTGAGATGCAATTAATGAAAAACTTTTATCACCATTTGATTATTATTGTATTGATGACATTACTGCTGATTTAACTGGTATTGATTTAAATAATGATCAACAATTATTTAAAAAATTAAATACTGAAGCAAGAAATAAGTTATTATTAGATGTAATTAATGACTATATTGGATTTTATAGTAATCGGATTTGTTTAATTTTTTGTATTAATATTACTCATGCACAAATTGTTGCTAGATTTTTGCAAAATCAGGGCTTAAAAGCAGACTTTTTAACAAGTAAAAATAAAACTAATCGTAGTAAAATAATTAATGATTTTAAAAATAGAATTATTAATTATTTATGTGTAGTAAATATTTTTAATGAAGGAATTGATATTCCTGAAATTGATACTATTATTTTATTACGACCAACTAATTCAAAAACAGTATATTTGCAACAGTTAGGAAGAGGATTGAGAAAAACAGAAACTAAACATTGTTTAGAGGTTTATGATTTAATTGCTAATATTGATAAAAAATATGACATAACGATTGGTATTAAAAATCTTTCAAATTCACATATTATCAATGTTAATAAACAATTACCTAATAGTTTTAATTTACCTTATGGATGTACTATTACTTTAGAACCAAGAAGTCAAAACGTCATTTTAACTAATTTAAAGCAATGATATCAATCGCGAAAAAAAATTTATTTGGTAATTCAATCATACTATCAACTTTATAATGATAATGCTATTTTTAAAATATTAATTGATTATGATTTGACAATTCAAGAATTTTATAATTTTTTAAATGATTTTTATTTACGAATAGCAAAAAAAATAAAAAATTATCAAACCCATGATAATGATACTAATCGTAATCAAAATATCTTAAAACAATTCTTATTTTTAAATGATTATCAAATAGTTAATTATTTTTATTTAAGATTAAGTCAAGAATTAGATACTAAATTAATTAATTATCATTATGACAATTTATTAATAGCATCATTATTATATGAGGTTACAAGTAATAAAGTATTTAATCGTATTTTTCCAAATTTTAATGAAATACCATGTTTAGTTACAAATTTCATTGAAAATAACAAATTAGTTGTTAATGAACTAAAAATTATTCTTAAATATAAACTAGATTATGAAACATTATTACTCAATGAACATTTTAATCAAGATTACCCTTTATTATCTTATCAATCAACATTTACTGTGCATCAGGCACTATGTGCAATTAATCGTGTTAATTTTAATAAAAAACTTGGAGCTTTAAAAATTATTGCCTTTCAAGCAGGTCATTTGACATTTAATGAAAATAAATCAGTAATTTTTGCAGATATTGATGGAACAAATTATGGTAAATTAACTAGTTATAATAAATTAACAAAAGAATATTACTGATCAATACCAGAAAATAAAACGATTAATTCAAAATTAGTGAAAGATTTACAAAATAATAATATTGAAAAAATATTATTTTTAAATAATGATTGTAATAAAAAATTTAAAAATCTTGCTTTAAAGTTGTATGACTTTATTGGTATTGGTCAATATCAATTAACAATTAAAAGTGATTATATTACTATTAAATTTTTAATAGAATAAATAATATTTTATTTTTTTAATTTTATAAAAAATTTTAAAAATTTTAATTTTAAAAAAATAATGCTTTTTTATGATAATTAGGTTGACAATAATTATGGCATGTTGTACTATTATTATTGTCCCAAAAATAAATGGGTTACAAACTAGAAAAAACGATCTTTGAAAACTAAATAGAACAAGAATTAATCCGTCAATTTTTTATTAAAAATTAAATAAGTCAGACATCATCTTTTAACAAAAACAATTTTATTGAGAGTTTGATCCTGGCTCAGGATTAACGCTGGCGGCATGCCTAATACATGCAAGTCGAACGAAAGTAGCAATACTTTAGTGGCGAACGGGTGAGTAACACGTATCTA
The DNA here is from genome assembly GCF_964019495.1 of Spiroplasma endosymbiont of Dasysyrphus albostriatus. NCBI lineage: Bacteria > Bacillati > Mycoplasmatota > Mollicutes > Entomoplasmatales > Spiroplasmataceae > Spiroplasma > Spiroplasma endosymbiont of Dasysyrphus albostriatus. The sequence continues at coordinate 859,367 of NZ_OZ026447.1, forward strand.
ACCTACCATTTAGTGGGGAATAACTGTTGGAAACGACAGCTAATACCGCATATGTTATTTATTTGCAATGATAAATAATGAAAGGAGCATTTGCTTCGCTAATTGATGGGGATGCGGCGCATTAACTAGTTGGTAAGGTAATGGCTTACCAAGGTAACGATACGTAGCCGATCTGAGAGGATGAACGGCCACATTGGGACTGAGACACGGCCCAAACTTCTACGGAAGGCAGCAGTAGGGAATTTTTCACAATGGGCGAAAGCCTGATGGAGCAATGCCGCGTGACTGATGAAGGTCTTCGGATTGTAAAGGTCTGTTGTAAGGGAAGAAGTGCTAGAATAGGAAATGATTTTAGTATCGACCATACCTTACCAGAAAGCCACGGCTAACTATGTGCCAGCAGCCGCGGTAATACATAGGTGGCAAGCGTTATCCGGATTTATTGGGCGTAAAGCGTGCGTAGACGGTTTTGCAAGTCTGAGGTTAAATTTAGGGGCTCAACCCCTAACCGCCTTGGAAACTACATTACTAGAGTATAGGAGAGGTTAGTGGAATTTCATGTGTAGCGGTGGAATGCGTAGATATATGAAGGAACACCAGTGGCGAAGGCGGCTAACTGGCCTATTACTGACGTTGTGGCACGAAAGCGTGGGGAGCAAATAGGATTAGATACCCTAGTAGTCCACGCCGTAAACGATGAGTACTAAGTGTTGCCATGAGGCAGTGCTGTAGCTAACGCATTAAGTACTCCGCCTGAGTAGTATGCTCGCAAGAGTGAAACTCAAAGGAATTGACGGGGACCCGCACAAGCGGTGGAGCATGTGGTTTAATTCGAAGCAACGCGAAGAACCTTACCAAGTCTTGACATACCTTGCGAAGCTATAGAGATATAGTAGAGGTTAACAAGGATACAGGTGGTGCATGGTTGTCGTCAGTTCGTGTCGTGAGATGTTTGGTTAAGTTCAGCAACGAACGCAACCCTTGTCCTTAGTTGCCAGCATTAAGTTGGGGACTCTAAGGAGACTGCTAGTGTAAGCTAGAGGAAGGTGGGGACGACGTCAAATCATCATGCCCCTTATGACCTGGGCTACACACGTGCTACAATGGCTGATACAAAGAGTCGCTAAACCGCGAGGTCAAGCAAATCTCAAAAAGTCAGTCTCAGTCCGGATTGAAGTCTGCAACTCGACTTCATGAAGTCGGAATCGCTAGTAATCGCGAATCAGCAATGTCGCGGTGAATACGTTCTCGGGTCTTGTACACACCGCCCGTCAAACCACGAGAGTTGGCAATGCCAGAAGTCGGTGTCCTAACCGTAAGGAGGGAGCTGCCAAAGGCAGGGTTGATGATTGGGGTTAAGTCGTAACAAGGTATCCCTACCGGAAGGTGGGGATGGATCACCTCCTTTCTATGGAGTTTAGTTTCTAATAAGAAACCAAGACAACAAGAAAAAATAGATGGATGATTTATTGGATTACTTCTTTTGTTCTGTTTAGTTTTCAGGGATTGTTTTCTCTGAGCAATTGTTCTTTAAAAACTGGATAATAGACATCTTTTAAAAAAAAATAAGATAATTTTTATCTTGCAATAGGATATTCTAAAAATAAATTATTAAGAGCGTATGGTGGATGCCTTGGAATTGGAAGACGATGAAGGACGCGATTACCTGCGATAAGCTTCGGGGAGCTGGAAATAAGCTTTGATCCGGAGATGTCCGAATGGGGAAACCCACTATCTTTAATCAGATAGTACTGTACAATGAATTCATAGTTGTGCAGAGTGATACCTAGAGAATTGAAACATCTTAGTACCTAGAGGAAAAGAAAGCGAATGCGATTCCCTTAGTAGCGGCGAGCGAAAAGGGAGCAGCCTAAACCAGTCGTCAGACTGGGGTTATAGGACTGTCTATTAGGTTCGACCTATGAAGAGTTACAAAATTTATATATAGCAGAAGTTGTTGGGAAGCAACGCCATAGATGGTGAAAGCCCAGTATGCGAAATGTATAAATCTCTTGACAGTATCCTGAGTACGGCGAGGCACGTGGAACCTTGTCGGAATTTGCGCAGACCACTGCGTAAGGCTAAATACTAACCAATTACCGATAGTGAACCAGTACCGTGAGGGAAAGGTGAAAAGTACCCCGAGAGGGGAGTGAAATAGTTTCTGAAACCATATGCTTACAACAAGTCGGAGCCCGTTAATGGGTGACGGCGTGCCTTTTGTAGAATGAGCCGGCGAGTTACGATTACATGCAAGGTTAAGTTGAAAAGACGGAGCCGAAGTGAAAGCGAGCCTGAATAGGGCCTTTAGTATGTGGTCGTAGACCCGAAACCAGGTGATCTAGCCATGAGCAGGTTGAAGTTAATGTAACAGTTAATGGAGGACCGAACCAACGTTCGTTGAAAAGACCGTGGATGACTTGTGGCTAGCGGTGAAATTCCAATCGAACCTGGAGATAGCTGGTTCTCCCCGATATAGTTTTAGGACTAGCGTCAGAATTAGTGCAATGGAGGTAAAGCTCTGAATGTATGATGGCCCCACCTCGGGGTACTGAATGCAATTAAACTGCGAATGCCATTGTTACATATCTGGCAGTCAGTCTATGGGTGATAAGGTCCATAGACGTGAGGGAAACAGCCCAGATCATCAGCTAAGGTCCCCAAATCAATGCTAAGTGGAAAACGATGTGGAATTGTTCAGACAGCTAGGAGGTTGGCTTAGAAGCAGCCATCCTTTAAAGAGTGCGTAACAGCTCACTAGTCGAATGATTCTGCGCGGAAAATGTACCGGGGCTAAGCATTGTACCGAAGCTATGGGTCTATATATATGTTTACATATATTGTGGGCGGTAGGGGAGCGTTCTAATCTGCGACGAAGTTAGACCGGAAGGACTAGTGGAGCGTTTAGAAGTGAGAATGCCGGCGTGAGTAACGATTGAAGGTGAGAATCCTTCATGCCGATTGACCAAGGTTTCCTGAGCTAGGTTCGTCCACCCAGGGTTAGTCAGGACCTAAGGCGAGGCCGAAAGGCGTAGTCGATGGATAACAGGTTGATATTCCTGTACCACCATGGTGACTGATGGAATGACGGAGAAGGCTAAAATGTCCCAGTGATTGGTAGTGCTGGGCTAAGTACAAAGAGGGTTGTGTAGGCAAATCCGCACAGCGTTAACCTTGAAGTACGATGGGGAGTGAACGGTTCGCTTAGTAACGAAGCATTTGATGCCATACTTCCAAGAAAAGTTTCTAAAGACATCACCATGGTGCCTGTACCGAGAACGGACACACGTGGTCAAGGAGAATATCCTAAGGCAAGCGAGATAACTATAGCTAAGGAACTCTGCAAAATAACCCCGTAAGTTAGCGAGAAGGGGAGCTCATAGCAATATGAGTCGCAGTGAAGAGGTCCGGGCGACTGTTTAGCAAAAACACAGCTCTCTGCTAAGTCGTAAGACGATGTATAGGGGGTGACGCCTGCCCAGTGCTGGAAGGTTAAAGAGATTTGTTAGCGTAAGCGAAGCTTTGAACTGAAGCCCCAGTGAACGGCGGCCGTAACTATAACGGTCCTAAGGTAGCGAAATTCCTTGTCAGGTAAGTTCTGACCCGCACGAAAGGCGTAACGATCCGGACGCTGTCTCGGCTATAGACTCGGTGAAATCTTAGTACCTGTGAAGATGCAGGTTACCCGCGATTAGACGGAAAGACCCCGTGGAGCTTTACTACAACTTGATATTGAATTTTGGTGTAGTTTGTACAGCATAGGTGGGAGACGTTGATATGCAGACGCTAGTAGGCATGGAGTCACCATTGGGATACCACCCTTGCTATATTGAAATTCTAACTTGAGACCATAATCTGGTCTAAGGACAGTGTCTGGTGGGTAGTTTGACTGGGGCGGTCGCCTCCTAAAAAGTAACGGAGGCGCCCAAAGGTACCCTCAATATGAATGGAAATCATATGTAGAGCGCAAAGGTAAAAGGGTGCTTGACTGCGAGACATACAAGTCGAGCAGGAACGAAAGTTGGGCTTAGTGATCCGGCGGTGCTGTGTGGAAAGGCCGTCGCTCAACGGATAAAAGTTACCCCGGGGATAACAGGCTAATCTCTCCCAATAGTTCATATAGACGGGGAGGTTTGGCACCTCGATGTCGGCTCATCGCATCCTGGAGGTGTAGTCGCTTCCAAGGGTTGGGCTGTTCGCCCATTAAAGCGGTACGCGAGCTGGGTTCAGAACGTCGTGAGACAGTTTGGTCCCTATCTGTCGTGGGCGCAAGAAATTTGAGGAAAGCTGTTCCTAGTACGAGAGGACCGGAATGGACCTACCTCTGGTGCACCAGTTGTCACGCCAGTGGCACAGCTGGGTAGCTATGTAGGGCATGAATAAGCGCTGAAAGCATCTAAGCGCGAAGTCAGTTCCAAGATGAGATTTCTCATTCGAAAGAAGTAAGATCCCTTGAATACTACAAGGTTGATAGGTCAGGTGTGTAAGCATAGTGATATGTTCAGCTTACTGATACTAATAGATCGAGCATTTATTGAAGAATATATTCTCTATTGCAAATCAAAAGTAATCAAATTTAAAGATGTCTGTTTCTAGTTTTTAGGGAGCAATTGCTAAACTATTTGGTGTCCATGGCGGAGTGGTCACACCTGTTCCCATCTCGAACACAGCAGTTAAGCACTCCAGCGGCGAAAATACCAGCAATGGGAAAATAGCACGATGCCAAATTTTTTTTATTGTGTTAATATTTAATTTAAAATTTAAATTTTTTTTATGTTAAGATTGAGAATATTAAAATGTAAAAAAGATTTTAAGAAAAAAAGAGAAAAAATGGATAAGGTTGAAAAGAAATTAGATAAAAAATTATACATTGGAGCTAAAATTGGATTCATAACAAATATTATAAGTATTATTTGAAGTGTAATTATTACAATTATTTTAGCTACAGCAAGTAGTGTTATTTTTAACAGTTTTACAAAATATGATCACACTTCATTAACATCAGGAGTTAGTACAATATTTATTGTTGGATTGATTTTTGGACTTTTAATTGCTATTGGATTTTCAATTGCAATAATTATCATGTGCAATAACGTTTTAAAAGGAAATGCTAATAGTGGTTTAGCTGTTGGAATTGTAACTTTAGTTTTAGCAGGTTTTTCTTTAATAGCTATGTTTTCATCACATTTTAATTTTATTAGTAGTATTAATATTATTTTTTAGGACTTAATATTGCTTCAGGTGTATTATTAATTATTGGTAAATATCTTCCAGTTACTAATAAACCAGAAGAAGTAGTTTCTATGGTAAATGAATAATTAAAAATATTTAATAAATTATATAAATAAGGCTTTTAATTTCTAAAGCCTTATTTTATTTTTTGGGAGCATACCGATGTTGTCAATAATATTCAAATTTGTCTTAAAATTATAAAGTTAGACGAGAATAATTTTGACTTCAATATGCAATTGTATGTTAATCTTAACACTTGTAAAATATTAGTCAACAATAATACTTACTTTGTCATTATTTAGTGATAATTTCCCATTGATTATCGAGTAAAAATTTCCCAAAAGTAAAGTTATTTTATACTACCAAATGTTTAATTTAAAACATCTCTAATGAGAGATGTTTATTTTTTGAATACAAAACCATATAAATTTTTAAATCGTTTGTATATAAGCAAATTAGATATCTTAAAATTGATTTTAAATATAAAAGATATTGTAATTACAATATCTTATTTTTTACATTTTTGGTGAGCTTGGTTTAGTGCTACTTGTTAAATATTTAATATTTTTTGATATTTTATTTTCTATTTGGTTAATTTCCAACGCCATTTTTTAAGATTTAAAAGTTTTTTGTCTAAATGTTTTAATCTTTCATTAATTTGTTTATTTTCAACTATAAGATTGTTATTTTTTTTATTTAAATAATTTACTTTTTGATTTATATTTTCTATAAATAAATTGTCATTTCTTTTTTTCGATTTATTAATTTCATCTTTAAAATAATCAAAGGCTTCAATACCAATTTCATTTTTATTAGTATTTATTCTTTTTAATTCAATACTATCTTGTTTTTGTTCTTTATTTTCTAAAAACATTGTTTCTCATTCTGGATTCATTTTCTTTTTGATAATAAGTTCAGTCCTTAATAATTTAAATTTTTACTGAGTTTAATTTAGTACTACTTGTTGAAAGTTGATTTTGCAAATCTATAGAATTTATTTCATTTTTACAATTCAATGAAAAAGTTTCGTTTGATTTTAGAAATTTAGGATTAAAAATGTTTCCTGTTATTAAACAAGGTTTATTTGAAAATAAATTCATCTGTTTTAGTATTTCACTTTTATTAATTAAAAATTTTCTTTCTTGTTTTTTATTTTGAAAAATAGGTGATTGATTAATATAATTTGCACCTAAATTAACAAATTTTTGTTTTTCATCACTTAATCTATCTTTTCACATAAGGCCAAATAACTCTTTAAGAGCTTCTTTATCAAGACCATCAAATTCTGGTTCTCCCTTATCGTTACACTTAAATTTAGACTTTTCTATAAAATCAATCATTTTTTTAGTTTCTATTAGTTTTTTAAATATTACTTTATAAGTATTTTTATACATTTGTCGAAATATAATTTTATTCATAAAATCTTCCTCTCAAATAAAAAAACTCATTTATTTTAAAATAAAATAATGAGTTAAAAACTTATATTAAGTTTAATTAAATTATACAAAAAAAGTTCCTATATGAAAACAAGGAACTAAAATTTTTAAGCTGGAATGGCAACACTTTTTAGGACTATTTTTTGGTAGACATTTGTTGTTGATATTTAACTGGAGTTAAGTAGTTTAAAGTGCTGTGAATTCTTATATTGTTATATCAATTGATGTAATCAAATAATTCTAATTTTAATTGGATTAATGATGTAAAATTTTTATCATTAATAAATTCGGTTTTAAAAGTTTTAAAAGTTGCTTCAGCAACAGCATTATCATAAGGACAACCTTTTTTACTTAAAGAACGGTTAATGTTGAATGCTAGTAAAAGTTTATCAATAATTTTATTGTTAAATTCATTACCGCGATCACTATGAAATATTTGAATATCTTTTAAACAGCGATTTGATTGCATAAATGCTTGATGTACTAATGATGCATCTTTTTTAACTCCAACACTATGTCCGATAATTTCGCGGTTAAATAGGTCTATTAATAGGCAAATATAGTTTCACCTACCATTAACTTGTACATAAGTTAAATCACTAACAATAACTTCATTTTTAATCCTATTCTTAAATTTTCTATTAACAAGATTAGTTATTTGACTATCGTTAACTTTGTTATTATGATTTTTGAATGATAATTTAGTATATTTTGATATTAAATTATGTTCATTCATAATTTTTTTAATTTTTCTGCGCGATAAATAAATTTCTTGGTTTTCTAGAATTTTTTTTAATCTTCTAGTACCATAAACTTTTTTATTTTCTTTAAAAGCACTAATAACAGCTTCATCATAAATATTATTTTTGATTTTATTTTCTTTTTTCTTTAAATTAAAATAATATGTTGATTTAGATATTTTTAAAAAACGACACATTGTGCGAATTTTATATTTAGCTTTATTTTTGACAATAATTTCTATTTTCTGCCTATTATTAGTGCTGCTTGCTTTAAAATATCATTTTCCATTCGTAATTGCTTTAATTCTTTTCTTAATTTAATTAATTCATTTTCTTCAAAAGAACGATTATCTTTAGTTTTAAAACTTCCTGAATTACTAAATTGCTTAATTCAATTGTAAGTAGCTGCTCTTGTAACATTATATTCTTTAGCAAGGCAAGATACTGATTTGCCACTTTGATATAAAGCTACTATTTGTTTTTTAAATTCATCGGTATATGAGTTAATATTGGCCATAATTATAGTTCCTTTCTTTTAACAAATTTGTTTACTTGTCTACGTAATTAGTGTCCAATAAATTGTAACCCATCCATAATGATTGGAAAATTTGGTTTATCATCATCATGCTTTTTTTTATATTGTATATTATTAATTCATAAATAAAGGTATTGTAAACCAATACTAATAATTAACAGAAAAATAATAGCAGTAATTAATACTCCTACACCATATTTTTGGTAGTTGAAAAAAAGTAAGGATAACAAGTATTAATATTTTCTCCTTGTTTAACACGTAATACACCACGAACCATTACCATTACTACATAAAAACAAGGATAAAATAAAATAAATCACATATAAAGTTTATGATGATTTTTTAGTGAATAAAAATCACGTCCACATGATAAAGCAAAATTTAAAATCATAACAATTGGCATAATTAGATTTAGAATTATTGTTTTAAATCATAAATAAATATCAGTTCCATATTTACTTCTTTCTTGGCTATTACTAATGATACCTATTCAAAATACTAACATTGTAATTGTAATATAAATAGTAATGCTTAATAAAATATAAAAACTTGGTTTTGAGTTTTCTTTAAATTTACTTTCAAATAAAAAAGCAAATAAATAAATGAGTACTAAATAATTAGTTTGAGTTGTAAAATAAAAATAATAAATTGCTAATCTTTCAGTTGGTTTATCAACATTAGGAACAATGAAAGCATTGGGATAATTAATAGTAATTATTAAATCAAAAATTAAAAATAAAGAAATAATAAGTAGGCCAAATAAACGTCAAATAAATTTAATAAGATTTCTTTTTTTTAATCGGTATTCACTACTATTTTTTCAATTCATATTTTTTCTCCTATTTATATTAGAATTAAATTTAATTAAATTTTTGATAGGAAATTTAATTTTTTATTATGATTGAATATGCTACTTATTTAGTATATCAAGTTTTTCCTTATCACTATTAATATTTACTAACTGATTATTTAAAACACTTAATAAGTTAAAAAAAATTAACTTATTAATTATTTAATCTTGATTTTTTGCTAATAAAGTTTATTATTAATGTTAAGGATATAATTTTTATCCTTATAATTTTAATGAATATATAAATAATTATATAAGTATTAAAATTATATATGTTGATTTAACAAAAAGTTTAATAATTGATTATATATCCTTAGTTTTATTTTATTAAAACTAAGATTTTAAGTATTTAATTAAATATGCTTAATTTAATATTATAATTATAAACACAAATAATAGGTAAAAAAGGAGTAATCATAATGACAAATTTCTTATCTTTTAGTTTTTTTAAAACTAAAAGTTTTAAAACAATAAGTTTGGCTTTGGCATTATCTCTTACTAGTAGTTTAATGATAGTTACTAATCATCAATCTAATATTAGTACTGTTAATGAGAGTAACAAACTTTCTGGGTTTCATATTACTGTTAAGGAAAATAATAAAAATTTAATTAGTGAAGCTAATACTTGAAATTCAATTAATAATAATTATGAAGATTTTATTAGATTGCATAAAGAAGTAATAACAGAACAATTTAATGATATTAATAAGGTTAATAATAATCCAAATGATAATCTTAGTAAAGATGTTAATGAGAAATTTAAGAAACAAATTAAAAACAAAGCTAATAATATCTTGCCAGATAATGGTATTAAATATTTTACTGATAAAGTTATTGGTCGTAGTGTTGCTAAACAAAGTTTTAATGATATTGCTAGTTTTGGCTATGTTTATGTTGGTTACCATGATAATAGTTTACCAGCGCAGATTAACAATGGTATTTTTGCAACGGTAAATCCTAGGGCAGATTTTAATAATTATTTTAGTATTCCTTATATGATTAAACCAAGCGATGATTTTTTAAATAGTCATAAAAGTGTTCAAGATCGGTTAGCAATTTTACCACTTAATAATGGTAATCCCAATGATACTAATCAACCAATGTTAGCTATTTTAGCAAAAAATAAAAATGATAAGAATGAACAATTATTAATAAATGATAAAAATGATGAAGTTTTTGATAATGGTTCAATTAGTTATGCAATATTAAATCATAAACCAGATGATCATTTAAAATCAACTATTTTTAATGTTAGTGTTAAAGATAGTGGTTATAGTAAAACTATTAAGTTAACAAATAATAGTTCAAATATTCAATTTAGTACTATTAGTGATGAAAAAGTTAAAGAAAATCCTGTAATTGTACCTCAATATTTAGTTCAAAATAATTCACAAGATAATAAAAATACATTAATAGTTATGAATAAAGCTATTGAGAAAGCTAAAGTAAATATTAGTGATTCACAACAACATTGACTAAAATGAAAAGTTGATTCACAAACTTTACAAAAAGCAAAAAATGATTTGGGAACACCTATTAAAGATGGTGATAATTTAACTCTTAATCAAGGAAGTAATTTTCAAGTTTATTGTATAGGTTTAGATACATCTGACTTACAACGTCAAGCTGCTTCTGAACAATATATTACTGTTTATAGAAGCAATACAAAAATACCTAATTTTCCAAATTGTACTGATTTTTTTGAAAAAACTAATAATTTATTAGCGGGTTTTCAACAATATTTAACTAGTGCTACTAACAATAGTATTAAAATTGAAGATTTAAAAAATAATGCTGCTGGTGAGTTTTTATCATGATTTATTCAATATCAAGGTGATATTACTAAACAAAATTATGTTAATTATTTACAAAGTAATAATTCAGATCGTCCCTGAGATGTTAATATATCATTAACAACTAAAATGTTAGTTAATAATTGAAATATTATTATCATTTGTGGATTCATTATTAGTTTTTTAACTATAATTCCAATAGTTGTTGTTATTATTCGTAAAAAGAAATATTTAAAATAAAGTTTGTTATTTTTAAGTAGTACTTGTTAAAAAACAATATTTTATATAAAAATATAAAATGATAAGTGTAAAAAATGTTATTACTTGTTTTTTCTTTTTAGTGAGTTACAATAAAAATGGCAGTTATAAATGTTTAGAAAATATTTAGGTAATGCCGGTTTTAATTTTATATTTGACTTTAAGTCCTTGTATACTATATATGCTATACAAGGAGTTTTTATATAATTTTAAAATAAAATATATTAAGAAAAAGGAGGCAAAAAATAACAAAATAATATTTAAAAAAAATAATACAATTTCAAATTTTTACTTTTCACAAATATATATTCCTCCCTACAATTATTTTTCAATATTTTTTAAATAATAAATAATAGTAATAAAGTGTACTAGTTTATAAACTAGTACACTTTATTTATAAATTATTTTACATTAAAAATTTGTATCTCTTAAAGCCGCTATTGGTTTATTATTTTTTTTATAAAGGATATTATTATAAAGAGTAAAAAGTAACATCAAAATTATGTATAAGATTAAAATTGCAAAGATATAAATAAAGAAAGTAGTTAAACTTTTATGAAAATCTAAAAATGGATATGGAAATGAATAATCAATTTCTGTTGTTCCTTTTCTTAAAAAACCAACAAAATTTCCTTTAGCAAGTGCATAACCTAAATATACAAACATGTAAATAGAAATAATTGGTATTCAAAGATATGTTTGTTTTCCAAGTTTTCAGTAGTATTTACCAGCAGAAAACATAAAATATAAAATCACTATCACTGGTACTATTAAATGTAATAAAAATGTATTTATAAAATTTAATATGCTAATACTATTACTACTATCTAAATTATTTATCATTGGTTTAAATAATACAGCAAAAAATACGATAAGAGTTACGGTAATATAAACAGTAATTGCTAATGAAAAGCGCCCAAAAACAAATTGTGCGCGATTGTCATGAAAACGATTTGTTAATACAAAACAAAAGAAAAGAAAAACTAAAAAATTTGACTGAATAGTAAAGGTAGAAATCATTGTTCAAATACCAACTCATGGGCCATCTGGAGTTCATAAATTATGAGGATTAGGTGTTCCAACTGTTATTGGTTTATACTCAATTAAAACTATTGCAAATTGCATTATTAGACCTATAACAGCAATAATTAGTCCAGATCAAAGTAAAAAATCAGAAAATTTACTTTTAAATCCTATATTTTTTCCTATTCCCATATGGATCAACTCACAATTCTATATTTTTTCTATTTTAATTACATTATACATGATATTATAATAAGTATGTAAGATATTAGAAAATTATTAATAGCAACTAAATGAAATAATAAGGTGATGTTATGTATCAATTATATTTAGATACAACAAATAACAAATTAACAGTGGTGATTTTGCAAGCTAATAAAATTTTAGCAAGTTCATCATTTATTGCTTGACAAAAACAAACAGAATTGGCAATTCCAACTATTACTAATTTACTTGTAAAATGTAAAATAAAATTAAAAGATATTTCAAAAGTAGTTATTGCAAATGGTCCTGGCAGTTATACTGGAATTAGAGTAGCAATTACTTTTGTCAAAACACTTAAAGTTTTGAATAGTTTTTTAACGGTTTTTACTATTAATAGTTTATTATTACAGGCAGGATTAATAAAATCAATAAGTGTTTTGTCAGCATACAATAATAAAAGTTATTTGTCAGTATGTGATAATGGAAAAATAATTATTCAGCCGCAATTAGTAGATGAAAATGCTAAAATTGGTATTATTAGTGATTTACTAGATTATAAAATAATTGAAAATTTAGAAAAGTGTAATATTGTGGAAAATTTTCAAAAGTTGTCACCATATTTTATCGAAGTAAAAAACATGGAAGATTTGCAACCATATTATATTAATGATCCATTTTCATCACATAATTAAAAAATAATAATATTTAAATATTTTACATTAGTTTAAAAAGGAGTTTTTACATGCTTATCAATGATAATTTTTGATCTAGAGTATCAAAGGAAGAAAATAATTTCACAAAAAAAGAAAAAGTTCTTATTAACTATATTAATAAGAATAGTCAAAAAATGGATCAAGTTACTATTAGTTCTTTGGCTAAAGAAAATACTGTTGGTTATAGTGTTGTTTATAATTTAATTAAGAAATTGGGATTTAAAGGTTATCGTGAATTTATCATTAGTTTAGCTGCGCAAGAAACTACTTTCAAAGCTTTAAATCGTGAGTTTTTTGGTGATCGTAGTGTTTTAAAAGAACATTATAAAAAACTAATGGATTTAAATGATTCAACGATTAATTATGAGGAATTACAAAGATTTATTAATTGAATAGATGATAATCGTAAAGCTTGTATTTATTTAGCAGGTATTGGTCATTCTGGTTTAGGTGCGGAGGATTTATCAAATAAATTATATCGGTTTGGTTTACGATCAATCTGTTTAAATAAAGATGATGATAGTATTTTAATGCATGCTTCTTTAATTATTCCAGAAGATGTAATAATTCTTTTTTCATTATCAGGTAAAACCGCTACTATTGTTGAAGCAGCTAAACTTGCTAAAAAGAATAATGCTAAAATTGCAGTTGTTACATCACAAGATAAAACTGAATTAGTGACTTATGCTGATTGAACATTTAATATTGTTTCTTCAGGACTTTATGAAGCACAAGAAATATTTATTTCTCCATTATTTGCTATTACTTATTTTAATGATTTAGTAACAACATATTTATTAAAATCAAAGCATAAAGATTGATATTTAGAAAATAGAATTAAAACTAATAAAGTAATTAAAAAATTTAATTAATTTTTTAAATAAAAAAACTGTTTTTTTTAAAATAATAATTTAATATTATGTCATGAATATTTATTAAGTAAGGAGATGAAGTATGTTGTCTAAACAAGATGATATTTTGACAGTAGAACACGTTTTTCTTGAATCTGATTGTAAAACACAAGCAGAAGCTTTTCAAGAAATAGCAACTTCTGCTAAAAAATTAGGTTTTTTGAAAAAAAATATTAGTGAAAAATCACTAGTTAATAGTTTTCTACAAAGAGAAGGAGAAGGAACTACTGGTTTTGGTGGTGGTGTTGCTGTGCCACATGCTCGTAATGAAGATATTGTTAAATCAGGAATTTTTATTATGCGTTTTAAACAGCCAATTCCTTGGAAAGCACTAGATGAACAACCCGTTAAAGCAATTATTGCTTTAATTGTGCCACTAAAAAGTGCTGGTAATGAGCACTTGGAAATTTTATCAAAAGTGGCACAAAGATTAACAAAACCGGAATTTCAATCAATATTATTTAATTCAAAAGATAAAAAAGTAATTATTCAATCACTAAATATTAATAATAAATCTAATGTTGAAACTAGTAGTAAAACTATTAGTGAAGATATGAAAGGTTCTTCAAAAAAAACTAAAAATATTATAGCAATTACTGCTTGTCCAGTTGGGGTAGCACATACTTATATTGCACAAGATAAATTAGAAATTGCTGCAAAAAATTTAGGCTATAATATTAAAGTTGAAACTCATGGTAGTATTGGTATTAAAGGTGCTTTTACAGCAACTGATATTGCCAATGCTGATTTAGTTATTATTGCAGTATCGGCCGGTGTTGCAGATTTAAAATTAGAACGTTTTAATAATAAACCATTATATAAAGTAGAAATTAGCAAAGTTATTAAAAATCCTGAAAGTATTGTTAATGATGCTTTTGCTAACGCAAAACCTTATGAAATAAACAAGTCAGAATCGGGACAAAAAGCGGAAAAAGAAAATAAATCAAATGATTTATTTACTACTGATAAACAGGGAATTATGAAACATATTATGGCTGGTGTTGGCTATATGGTGCCATTTGTTGTTTTTGGTGGAATTATGTTAGCATTATCAATTGGTATTGCTAAAGCAGTTTATGGTGCTGACTTTGATATTTCCAAGTTACCACATAATCATTTTCTTTATTTTATGAATCAAGCTGGAAGTATTGCTTTTACATTAATGATTCCAATTTTAGCTGGTTTTATCGCTAATTCAATTGCAGGACGTGCTGCCTTGGTTCCGGCAATGGTAAGTGCATATGTTGCTAATACAGCAGGATTAGTTTATCCAATTGCTGGTTTAGAGCCAAAGGTTTCTGCTGGATTTTTAGGAGCATTATTAATTGGTCCAAGTGTTGGATATTTAGTAAGATGAATTATTACTTGAAAAGTACCAAAGACTATTGCTCCAATTATGCCAATTTTCTTTATTCCTATTGTAGTAACATTTTTAATTAGTTTCACTTTTATTTATGCAATTGGAGCTCCAATTGGTTGAATAATGGAACAATTTCAAAATGGGTTAACCCACATGCCACGTGAAGCAATGGCAGCAATTGGAATGTTGCTAGGAGCCATGGTTGGATTTGATATGGGTGGTCCAATTAACAAAGTTGCTTTTTTAGCAGCTTCAACAACGATAACTGCTGATCCTAGCTCACAATTATTTATGGGAGCAGTAGCTGCAGCTATTCCTGTTGCACCACTTGGAATGGGTTTAACAACTTTGATTTTTCGTAAATTCTTTAATGAAAGTGAACGTACATTAGGTTTAACAGCAATGTTAATGGGGTGTATTGGTATTTCTGAAGGTGCGATTGTTTTTGCAGTAAGAGATCCAAAACGTGCTATTATTAGTAATATTATTGGTAGTGCTGTTGCTGGTAGTATTGCTGGTGCTTTCTTATTAACTGATGCTGCTGGTCATGGTGGTCCTATTGTTGCTATCTTAGGTGCAGTTAGTTCAGTTAATTATGTGCTTTGGGTAAGTATTCTTTTATTCTTTTTAGCCATTATTGTTGGAAGTATTGTTACTTGTTTAGTATATGGTGGATTATTAATTATTCAATCACGTAATATTAAGGTTTTTAAATTAATGAATGAAAGAATCATGAAAATATTTAATAGTAAAAAAAACTAAATCTAAAAATAGTAAAAATAAAGTTTAATTGAAGAAATAATCAAAATTTAGGAGAGTGAATATGAATAATAGCACATCACAAATAATTTTTTTAAAACCTGCTTTTATTCGCAAATTATGAGGTAGTCAAAAATTAGCACACAAATTTAATTTTGATTTACCTAAAAATACACCAATTGGTGAAGCATGATTAGTTAGTGCTCATCCCAATGGAATGAGTTATGTTTTAAATGGCGAGTATAAAGGATTAAGTTTAGCAGAATTGTTTAAACAGCAACCTAGTTTATTTGCTAATCTTGATAGTTCAGGTAGTGTGATTAATAAAGAATATCCGTTGTTAACAAAAATTTTAGACGCAAATGATAGTTTAAGCGTTCAAATTCACCCCGATGATAAATTCGCAGAAAAAAATCATCAATGTTTAGGAAAAACTGAATGTTGGTATATATTAGAATGTTTACCCAAAGGTAGAGTTATTTTGGGTCATAATGCTAAAACCAAAGATCAGTTTAATCAATGATTGGCAAAAGAACAATGACATAAACTATTAAAATATATACCAATTAAAAAAGATCAATTTATTTATGTTCCTTCTCTAAAAATTCATGGTTTATTGGCACATACTATGGTTTTTGAATTACAACAATCATCAGATATTACATATCGTTTATATGATTATGATCGTAAAGATGAACTTGGTAATTTACGAAATTTGCATTTGAAAGAAGCATCAACTATTGTTTTAGCTCCTGATTTAAATAGTAGTGAAGCTAATGGTCATGATAATTATTTAGTTGATAACAAGTTTTTTAAGTTAATTAAATTAATTAATGAGGGAATTAAGCATTATAGTTATCCTAATACTAGATGATTGCAAATCTCAGTATTGGATGGTAATGGTATAATTGATGATACTATTATTAAAAAAGGTGACTCATTTATTTTACCAAATGGTTATACTGATTTTTGTTTAAGTGGTAATATGTTGTTGATGGTTGCATATTGCTAATAAATTGTTTCATTTATCAAGTATATAGGGACTACGTCCCTCGCCACTACGTGGCTCACCCAAATTATAGTCGCAGTAGGTTCACTGCGACTATAACTATTTTTATTTATATTTTTGGTGAATTTTGTTTAGTGCTAGTTGTTAAAGATTGTGAATTTTGTAAATCTACTAAATTTATTTTTTTTCTAAAATCATCACATTCTTTTGAATTTAAAATAGGACTAATGTTATCATTATATTTATCCAATAATTTATTATTTAAACGTATTTTATCTGTGAAAAATGAAATAGTTTCATTTGCTCCAAATATTTTTTTATCAATTTTTCTGTTTCAATCATATAATCCCAAAGATATTATTTTCAATAATATATTTTTAAATTTTCCTACTTTTTTGTTTTTTAAATCTGATATTTTTTGCATTGATTTTTTTATAACTTCTTTATATTGTCTAGTAACTTCTTTTATTTGTTCTTTTTCATATTCATTCATTTCTTTTTTTCCTTTCAAAATAAAAACTCATTTACTTTAAAATTAAAATAATGAGTTAATATGTAAACTTATATTAAGTTTATATAGTAATTTTAACATCTTTCTAAAAAATAAAATTATTTATTTTTTTTCTTTTTTCTTTAAAATATTATCCAATTTATCTAAACCAGCAGATTTAATATCAGTATAAGTCATATCAATACTACTTGCTTCTTTAAGGTATTTCTTAGGTGACAATTCACTTTTAAGTTCATGCACATAATGTAAAGCACGTGAATTATACCTCTTTAATCAATGTCTAGGAAAAAATAAAGTCATAGCCATTGCTTCACCACTATAACTTGGAGGCATAATACCTCTTTTAATCATTTTCTTTGTTCTACGACGTGAAAACACTACTTTATTATAATCCTCAATATTAGTATATAAATTAAGATTAAATATAACAATAAAACCCAAAAAACGCATACGTTTAACTTGAACAACATATTCTACTTTTTCTCTTGCTTGTACTGGTATTCTATTAGGGTGTTGTTCAATCAAATACATAGTACCATTAAACATATGACCTATTAACTTACAAAATTGTCCTAAACTTTCTTGTTGATTTTTAAACTGTACTCCTAAATCATTAGAATTTATTTTTAATGCTAATTCATCTAAAATTATTAAATCTTGTTCCTCAAAAGCATAATTACTTGCTAACTGATTAAAAGTAAAAACATCGTTATAATTAACCAAATAAGAATAACCAGTCTTTAACTTAATAGGGAAAGGACTAACTACTCTTTTCTTATGAGTTTGTGCTAAACAACAAGCAAGAGCAGACTTACCAGTTCTTGGAGGTGCTGAAATAATATAACTACCAACTCGTTTTAAAATTTTAACATTACGAATAGTTATAAGAATTGGATAAATAATTATAATCAAACCTATAACTAATAACACATAACCATATCAAGGCATAATAAACTCCTAACCTATAATTAAACTAATTGCTCTAACAAATAATCATAAAGGTATAATATTTTCTATTCCACTAACAATATCAACATTTAAAGCAGTACTAATAGTATCTGAAAAAATATGTCGTAATAAACTATCTGTTGTAAAAAGAAATTGTCTTAATGGTTCAACTGGTAAAACTTTACCAACAACGCCATAAAGTAATCATCTAAAAGCATTACGCAAATGACCAAAAACATCATATCAACTAACACGTTCATACTCAGGGTTAAAAGGACTATTTGGTGGTACTGGAACAATATCTTTGGAAGAAAAAATATTCATCTGACCAAATTTAACATGCAAACCGTCACGATTAGTTAATGAAGATAAATCAAAATTAATCGTTAAATGTTTTAAATTAGGAACACGAACCGGCATAGTAACAAAATTATATTTTCCTAAATTATAAACACTATCTTTATCATTTAATACACCTTTAAAATTATAACGAATATTACCCTCATAATCTAAAAACGAAAATGTATAAATAGAAGAAAAATAACTAAAATATTCAGCAGAAATATAAAACATAAAACCTTGTATATAAAAACTCAAAGGTTTTGTAATTTCAAAAGTCAATTTAAAACTTAAATTATTAGAAACATTATAATTCCAAAAAACTAACTCATTAAACTTACCAGTTTGTATATAATTATGATTAAATAAAATAAGAGATAATTGGTCTAAGTCTTGTTCTGTAAATCTATAATCTGTGGACAAATCACTAACTCGCCTATCAAAATTACCTACAACATCAGAATGAAATTGAATTGAATAAGGAGTAACAGTAGTTTTATGAACAACAGCAGAAACTAATTTTAAATCTGGTTGACCAACATCAAAATAAGCAGAATTTCAAGGAATAGTTGCTCAATCATTAAAATCATTATATTTAACGGGTTTAACCATATCGCTAGTTATAGTGTAATTACTTTCACTAGGTGCATTAGAAACAATTAAACTAGTGGGTGCTTGAACAGTACTATTTACAACAAAAAATAATTTAGCAAACTTAAATCACATAATTATTTACCAAATAAACATTTTAAAATTCACCATGAACCATAAAATATAATAAATCCAATAAAAAACTGAGTTCCATAAACTACTAAATTTCATAAAATAGTAGTAAAATCATCAACTGGACTACCTATAAACATAGTTCAATAATCAACTATACATTGATGTATTTTATTGTAAATATCTCAAACACTCATAATTAACACCTACCCAAACAATGACCTAAAAATAAATTTAATACTACGATAAATAAAATTAAAAAATACACCTAATACCAACCAAAAAGTCAAATTAAACAAAATATAAACTTCATCAGTAATATTTGGTTGATTTAAAAATATTTGAATATCTTTACTAGAAAATATAAAAATCAAATGCAAAATACTATTCACAAAATCACTCATAATTAAGTACCTACAAACTTCCCTTTTTTATTTTCAATACCCTTAGCCTTATTTCTTAAACGTTTTCTTTCATGTTGTTTAGCAATTTGCTTTCCAACAAATTTTGAACTTCCCTTAATATTTTTATAACTTTGCTTTACAGTACCCGATGTAGAAACTGGCTGAATATCAATATTTAAAAAAACTGACATAGCAAACTTTATTAAAAGAATAAAAACAACAAAAGTTCCTAAATTAAAACCTAAATCTGCCATTGGCAAATTTCAAAATTTCATAAAGATTTGTGCAAATAATTCTAAAATTTTTGAAATAAAAGCAACACCCATAATAAACTACTCCTATATTATTTTTAATAATTTTAAAATTAATGAAAAAGTAAAAAGTACTAAAATAATTGCTAACAATGGTGCTGGCATTGAAACTATTTGTTGTGAACTATCACCAAAAATAAAACTTTTAATAACCAAAGATAAATTATGTAAACCGGAAAAATCAGTAATATAACTTTGCAAAATATTTTGCACAATATTATTTAAAGAAGGTAAAAGTTTACCTAATAAAGGAAAAACAAAAATTATTGCAAAAAATAATTTAATCATAACTATTACCTCCTAAAAACAACTTTAATTTTTTCTATCTAAATCCACGAATAATATGTCCTATAAATTCTTTAATAAATACTAAGACCATCATAAATATTGGAATTAATACCGGTCAATTTGTCATAATTGAGTCACCAGCAAATACTCAATCAAATACATAACTAAAAGATTCTAATAATTTTTGGCCAATACCTCCAATCATTTCTATTAAAGCACTTAAACCTTTTGGCATACTAATCACCTCCCTCCTCTAAGTCTTTTCTTGCTCTTTCTTTACGCTTTTGTTCTTTACAATATCAACAATCCGGGTCAACTACATTGTGTTTTCTATGTTTAAATTTTCAAACTAACTTTTTAATAGTACCTTTAAAAGCCCAAGAAGTACCAAGCACAGCAATTATCACAACTATTCATTTAACCATTATTTTTTACCTCCTAAAAAATTATCAAAACTCATATTTTCATATAATCTCTGTTCAAAATTTCTTTTTGATTTTTTCTTATGTAACTTTTGTCTTGGCATATTTTTTCATTTATCTTTTTTCATTTTAAACAGCACCACCTAACGTATAAGCGTAAGAATAATCCCAATTTAAACTTGCCCTATCTAAATTAATCTCTGACATACTATCATCATTTAAATCAACATCAACCATACCGTCATCTGTACTTTGATAATCATTAACACTGCCATTAATTAATCTTGCTCTTTCATCTGTAAATACTTCTTGTAATTCTGTATTATTATATGTACTTCCCAAAGGTAACAATTGGAATGGGCCACTTAGCCCTTTTTACTAGACCATTAATTTAAAAAATCTGAATGTATTCTAAAAACAATTGTGTTATATAATGAACACTAATTTTGACCTGAAAGGATTTTTATTAATGGATAAAATTAAACAAATAGCATTAATAATTAACAAATTAAATATCAAAGAAAAAATTAAAATTATCGATGATTGCAAAAATCAATATTCAATTAGAAACTTATGTCAATATCTTCAATTAAACAGATCAACATATTACTTTTTAAAAAATAAACAAAAACTTATTAAAAAAGAAAAAAATCATATTATTAATTGCAATCATAAATATCAAGAATTATGCCAACTTTTAATCGAATTTCATTCTACAAGAAAAGGTAGAATTTATGGATATTTAAGAATTTTTTCAGCTTTTAAAGAGTGATTAAAACAAGAGAAAAATATCATTTTAAATATAGAATTATCAACAAAACAAATGCGAAAAATTATGAAAAAACACAATATTCAAGGATTAAAACAAACTAAAAATAACTATCCTAAAAACAAAAAAAATCCAAATAAGTGAATACCTACAATGGATAAAGTAAACAAAGATTACAAAAGTACAACCGCTTCAAATCAAATTTGATCAATGGATACTAAACAAATAAACACCAAAGAAGGTTGACTATATCTTTTTGTAATTATTGATTTTTATTCAAATAATGTTGTTAGTTATAATACATTTTCAAATAAATCATATCAAGATTTAATTCTTCCTGCACTTGAAAAAATAAACAACCAATTTTCTTGAAATCAAATAAAAAACGTTATTTTACATTCAGATAACGCCAACGAATTTTATTGTCAAGAAATTACAAAATGAGCAAAAAACAAACAAATAATTTTAAGCAAAAAACAACCATATGATATTGGCGGTAATGTCATATCTGAAAATTGATTTTCACATTTATCTCAAGAATGATTGCCTAAAGACTCAAATCAATATTTAACAATCAATGAAGCTATTAATGATGTAAATCAATATGTTATGTTTTATAATTATGAAAGAATACATTCTAAATTTTTAAAACCACCAATATTACAAATAAAAATTTAGAAATATCTATCAAAATATGGTCCAGTAATTAGGGCTAACCACCATTTTATTAATGCCAAAGATGGCGTATTAAACCAAGCACTAGTTGAAAATATTGGTTGCTTTACTGAAACTAATATTAAACAAATTTTAAAGCATATGATTGGCGATAGAACTTATAATATTGATATGTATACAAAAATGGTTAATTTTAAATGCTATCAAATAAATACCGCCATCCAGTTATTATAAAATAAAAACTTAAATTTAAAAATAACTAAAAATAAAATAAAATTTATTAAAGTAACTATTAATAAGGATTTTTGAATTGTAAAAGTAAGTATTATTGTGTCATTATTTAGTGATAATTTCCTATTAGTTATCGAGTGAAAATTTCCCAAAAAGTGAGGTTAAATATACTTGGTGATAAATATGGAAAGAAGCATGACTATGAAAGAAAAATATAAATATAAAATTATAAATGACATTATTATTAATAAATTATCTAAACATCAGGCCAAGAATAAACTTAACCTAACTATTAGAAGAATTAACCAATTAATTAAAATTTTCAATAGAGAAGGTAAAGTTGGTTTTATTCATAAATCTAGAAATAAAATTTCTAATAAAGTAACAAAAATTGAAATCAAAAATAAAATTATAAACTTATATAAAACAAAATATTATAATTTTAATTTTCAACATTTTCATGAAAAAATAATTAGTGAAGAAAAAATTAAAATTTCATATAGCACACTTTATACTATATTAATCAAAGAAAAAATTATTTCACCAAAAAGACATAAAAATAAAAAAAATAACTTACATCCAACTAGAAATCGTAGAACAAATTTTGGTGAATTAATTCAAATGGATGCAAGTAATCATCATTGATTTGGTAATGATAAACCAAAAGCATTTTTACATGCTGCAATTGATGATGCTACAGGAAATATTGTTGGACTATGATTTGATCATCAAGAAACATTAGATGGTTATTATAATGTTTTTTATCAAATTTTAACTAAATATGGCATACCAAAAACATTTTATACTGATAACAGAACAGTTTTTGGATATAAGAAAAAAATTGATGCAGGAAATATAAATACAGAAAATGATACTTATACTCAATTTCAAAAGTGCTGTAATGATTTAGGTGTTGAAATAATTAGAACTTCAATTCCACAAGCTAAAGGTAGAATCGAACGCTTATTTGGAACGCTTCAAAGTCGATTAATTAGTGAACTTAGACTTAATAAAATTAAAAATTTAAAAGAAGCTAATCAATTTCTTAAAATATACATAAGTATTTTTAATAAACAATTCGGTTTTCCTATTGATGATAATAAATCTGCTATGATTAAAGCTCCTATACAAGAAGAAATAAATATTTATCTTTCAAGATTTTCTAAAAGAAAAACAGATAGTGGTTCAACTATAACATACTATGGTAAAAAGTATTTTTCTTATAAAAATAATAAAGTTCAATATATACAACCCAGAACTGACGTAATTGTACTTAAATCGTTTATTAATGAGTTATATCTTAGTTATAATAATCAAATATATCAACTAAAAGAAATACCACTAAAGCCAATTATCAAAGAAGATTTGATAAAAACTAAAAAAGTTTATATACCAAATAAAGACCATCCTTGAAGATATGGTTATTAATAATACATAATTAAAATTAGGCAAAAAATAGAATTCTATAAGAGATTTTATTTTTTGAATACTAAATCATATAAATTTTTAAATCATTTGTATATGAGCAAATTTGGTGTCTTAAAATTAATTTTAAATATATAAAGATATTACAATTGTAATATCTCGTTTTTAAATTTGTGGCAAGCTTGGTTTATATCCGCTTGTTGAAGATTGAACTTGTAAATCTGTTGAATTTATTTCTGAAATATTTAAATTTGATTCCATTTTGTTATTTAGATTTAATTTTCCATAAATTGCTAAACTTAAGACATCATTACACATATCTAAAATAGTTTTATTAATAAATTTAGCAAAACTTTTTTCTTCTGCAATAGAACCATCACCACTTCCCTTATAAGTTGCATTCAAATCTAAATTCGTATTTGTCAAATCAATTCCATATAAATATCATTCTTTGGTGCTGATTTTGTTTGCATAATGTTTTCCTAAATAGTAAATTTTGTCTTTTTTGTTAGTAACATTAATGCCAGTTTCTTCTCACATTTCATCAATAACTGTTTGATAATGAGTCTTATTTTCAACTCCACCAGTTATAGTGCTATATTCACCTATTTGCTTATTTTTAAATAATGGATTGTATTCTTTATTTAATAAATAATGATATTCATTATCTTTTAAAACATAGGGCAAAATGGCAACTCCTTTATTATTATTTCAAGGTTCTTCAACACCACAGTAAAAGTCTTCTTTAATTAATTTTACAAAAGTAGTTCCTCCATTTGTACATGTACCATTAAAAAATTCTAAATTTTCTAAACCACCATTAACATGTCTTTTTTTATTATACTTTTTATGACGATGTTTATGATTAAAAATTTCAGGTTGTTTTAAATTAATTGGTAGTTGTTGTAAATTAGTTAATGATTCTTGTAAAGTTATTGAGTTAGTTAATGATTTTATTGGCATAGATTGTACTTTTTGTTTTTCATTATGAAATAAAGGAATACTTAATATTCATAATTTAAATAAATAACTTGGATTAAAATATTTCATTTTAATACCTCTTTCAAAATAAGAATTAATAAAAATATATCTAAAATTATATATTGATTTTAACATTTTTTTTAATTTTGTAGAAAAATAGTGATATTGATAAAATTTAATTTTAATTAATGATTTTGGGAAATTTTTACTCGATATTGACAAAGTAAGTATTATTGTTGACTAATATTTTACAAGTGTTAAAATTACAATACAATTGCATATTGAAGTCAAAATTATTCTCGTCTAACTTTATAATTTTAAGACAAATTTGAATATTATTGACAACATCGGTATGCTCCCTTAATTTATAATTTATTTTTAAAATTAAGATTTATTTAGAATGTATTTTATTATTGTTTTAAGTATAAAATATTTAGAATTTTGAGAAAAGTGTGAAATTGTAGTAAGAATATTAAATTGGAAAGTGTAGTAATGTATCATTATTATATGAATAAAACTTTTTAAATTTTAAAGTACTTTTTCTAAATAAATCTTGACTTAATTTTATAGTTAAAAATTTAGATATGCAATAAAAAAATAAAATTAGAAAAATTATTTTAAATAAGCAATTGCTTCAATTTCAATTAATGCATCTTTGGGAATTCTAGCAACTTGAACTGCTGCTCTTGCTGGAGCGTGTGTACCAAATATTTCTTCATAAACTTTATTCATTTCAACAAAGTGATTTAAGTCTTTTAAGAAAATATTAACTTTTACAATATTATTTAAAGTAATATTAGCAGCTTCACAAATTGCTTTAATATTTAATAAACTTTGCTTAGTTTGTGAAGAAATGTCAGTGCCAATAAATTCACCTGTTTTACTATTAATTGGTAATTGTCCAGAAATATATAAAAAGTCACCTGCAATTATTGCTTGACTATATGGCCCAATAGCAGCAGGAGCATTAGGCGTATGGATAATATTTTTCATAGTTTATCACTCTTTCTAAAATTATTATGTTTTTGCATCATTGAATATATTAGTAAAATGTAGCGTTATTTTTAAGTTATTTACGTGGTATTAAATAATTAATTAGTAATATAAAATTAGCATCATTAATTATTAAAACTTGAACAACTATAAATATATTTTACATGTTTTTCTTTTCGTTTTTTTAATAATTATTTTTCATTTTAATATTTTTTCATTTTAATATTTTTTCATTTTAATTTTAATTAAATATTTATTTAATATTTTATTATCAGTATTGAAAATTAAATTTTATTTTTATTTTTTAACCTTTATAAGTGTAAAAAAAATATTATTCAAATAATTTTATCATTTTTTTAGAAAAAAAATACATTTTATGGTTCACTTTATAAAATGTTACTATATAATTTGATTACAGACCAGTAACATTTTTAAATTGGTTTGAAGATAAGGTAGTTATAATAATATCTATAATAGACATTATAATTATAATTCTTAAAACATTAGGAGGAAATTTTTTATGGCAAAAAGTAATTCTAAAACAAAGACAGAAATTATTAAGATAGTGGCGCAAAAGTCTGACGTCACAATTGCCTTAGCGACTAATATTATTGATTTATTTTTTGAAGAGATAAAAGTTGAAGTTGCAAATGGTGGTAAAATTAATATACCAAAATTTGGAATATTTGAAACTATTATTCGTGAAGCAAGAACAGGTCGTAATCCCCAAACTGGTGAATCTATTGTAATTAGTGCTTCTAAAGCACCTAAATTTAAAGCGAGTTCTGAATTTAAAAAACATACTAATCAACAAACAGAAACTTTAGCTTCTTAAATTAAAAATTTTAAAAAATCAAGATAAAATGGATATATAATTTCTAATTTATATCCATTTTGTTCTACTTTTTTATATGTCAGTGCTTTTTTTTGAACTTTTAAAAATTTTAATTTTTCTCAAAAAACTAAAAAAAAGGCATTATGTTCTGAAAAATAAATAATAACAAAACTAATAGCATTAAGATAAAAAGCATTTTCTAAGTATTCAAGTTGATGTTTTTTAAAATTATTTCATGGTAATGTTAAAGACTTAGTACTTTTTGCTTCAAAACAAAAATATTTACCATGATAAACTCCATGATAATCAACATTACTTTTTTCTTTAAAAATTTTATTGTTTTGATATAAAATTGATGGATTTTGTTTAAAAATTAGTGCTTGTTTTTCATTATTTATAATTTCAATAGTATAATTAATTATAGTTTCAAGAAACATTCCACGGTTAGCATAAAACATTATTTTAATTCCCCCTTACATATAGAATATTACTAACTTTGGAATAGTTTTCCTTTTAATTAAAGGAGGTATAAGTATGAATATTTGTAAAAAGGATATTATAGATAAAGAATTTACTGTTGATTATAAAGGCTATGATTCTAAAGAAGTAGATTTATTTCTTGATTTAGTAGCTACTAATTATGAAATACTAGAAGAATTTGTAAATAAACTAAAAAAGCAAAATGCAATTTTAGAAAATAATAATTACAAGTTACTTAAAGAAATTGATGTTTTAAAAACACAAATTTTAGTTTTAAAACAAGAAAAACAAAAATTAGAAGAAAAAGGTGTAGAAAATGTTGATATTATTACGAGGTTAAGCAAATTAGAAAGTATTGTACATGAAGAATAAATATGTTATAATTTTTTCTAAAAGAATAAAAAATGAGCTAATCGCTGCATTAGTATGTAGAGGAAAGTCCACGCTCGCACTTTCTGCGATGAAAGTAATGTTTGTGTTAGAGAAAACAATAACTCTAAGCAGTAATTCTGACGGCTGACAAAAACCTAAGTTTTTTATTAAATAAGGTTCTAGTCTATAAAAGTGTCATAGAGACGAGTTTTAAGGAAACTTAAAAGCTGGAACGAGATAAACCCCACAAGCGAGAAACCCAAATTTAGGTAGGGGCATTGGTTTATTAGAAATGAATAATAAACCGAACTATTGTTTACAATAGTAGATAAATGGTTAGCACTTGCAAGAAGCAAGAACAGAACGTGGCTTATGATTTTTTTATTCTTTTTTTGTATTGTAAATTATTTGATTGAAGGTTTAAAAATGACTGAACTTTTAGTTTTATTAGATAAATTTAATTTTAGAATTAGTTGTTGTGAAAGTATTACTGGTGGACTTTTTGCTCAAGAGATTACTAGTATTGCTGGTGCTTCTAAATATTTTAGTGGTGGTTTTATAACGTATACTAATGAATCAAAAATCAATATTGTTAAAATTAAAAAAACAACCATTGAAAAATATGGTGTAATAAGTAAACAATGTGCTATAGAAATGGCTTTAAATACACAAAAAATTTTAAAAACAAATATTGCTATTAGTTTTACTGGAAATGCAGGACCTAATGCTCTAGAAAATAAACCGGTTGGTTTAGTATATGTAGGTATTGTTATCAATGATAATGTTTGATGTGAAGTGTTAAATATTTCAGGTAATAGAAACGAAATTAGATCAACTATAGTAGCAAAAGCAGTAGTTATTTTAAAAAAAATTTTATTAAGTTTTTAAATTTTAAAAAGGAATTATCTTACAGAGTTATTAATATTTTGTAGGGTGATTTTATGGAAATAAATATTAAAGAAAAAGAGCAATTATTAGAAAAGGCCATTAAGCAAATTGAAAAAAAATTTGGCAAAGGTGCTATTATGTTATTAAGTGATAGTAGTATTGGCGATATTGAAGTTATTAGTTCAGGAAGTATATTATTAGATGATATTTTAGGTGTTAAAGGTTTTCCAAAAGGTCGTATTATTGAAGTTTATGGACCAGAATCGGCAGGTAAAACTACATTAGCATTAATGGCTTTAGCAGAAGTTCAAAAACAAAATGGTAGAATAGCATTTATAGATGCTGAACATGCATTAGATCGTCAATATAGTCAAAAATTAGGTGTTGATATTAGTCGTTTATTAATTACACAACCAGATTCAGGAGAACAAGCATTAGAAATACTAGATATTCTTGTTAAATCAGAAGCTTTAGATATGATTGTTGTTGATTCAGTAGTAGCATTAGTTCCACAAATTGAACTTGATGGTGATATGAATGATCAAACAATTGGTGCTCAAGCGCGATTAATGTCTAAAGCATTACGAAAAATTAGTGGAAGTATCGCAAAAACTAATTGTATTGTTTTATTTATTAATCAAATTCGAGAAAAAGTTGGTATTATATATGGTAATCCTGAAATAACACCCGGAGGAAAAGCATTACGTTTTTATAGTACAATTAGACTAGAAGTACGTAAAGGTGAACAATTAATCAAAAGTAATCAAATAATTGGTCATAAAATAAAAATAAAAGTTGTAAAAAATAAAGTAGCACCACCATTTAAAACAGCAAGTCTTGATTTTTGTTTTGAAGAAGGATTTTCAAAAATTAGTGAAATCATTACAATTGCTGTTGAGAAAGAAGTTATTAATAAATCTGGTGGTTGATACACTTATGAAGATGTAAAATTAGGACAAGGAAAAATAAAAGCAAAAGAAAGTTTAGAAGCAAATACTTTTCTTTTAGAACAAATTAAGGAACGAATCAAGTTTTAAAAATTAATATTTAAAACATGCTAAAATTAATGTAGGATTATTATCCTACTTATTTGTGTGTAGATATTAAAGAAGAAAAATATAAAATTTTAATTTTATTTAAGTTTTTGAGTGTAAGGATTCTTTTTCTTGTAGGTGTTTTACAGCAAGGAGAGAAATATAAATGGAAAAAAATATGTTAGCTATATTATCAAATATAAGTAGTCAACAGTTTGGAATGTGAGTAGGTATATCAATTTTTCTAGCAATGATAGTAGGGATAATTGCTGGATTTCTAATTAGAAAAATGTATTTAAAAATTAAAGAACAACAAAGTTTTACTAATATTTTAAAGAGAGAAAAAGAATCTCAAAAATTAATTCAATCCTCAAGAGCCGATGCAAAAATTGAAATAAGTAAAATGAAAAAAGATTTGTATTTAGAGATTGAATATCGTAAAGAACAAAATTTAGAATATGAGAAACTTTTAAATAAAAGAGAACGCAAATTAAGTGAACGTGAAGAAATAATTGAAACACAAACACAAAATCTTTATCATCAACGTGAAATTGTAAAAAATGTTAAATTAGAATATCATCAAAAAATTGATCAAATTATTATGGAATTAGAAAAAATTTCTGGTATGAGTCGAAATGAAGCAAAAGATGAATTGTTTAGTAAATTAAAAGAAAAATTATCATTAGAATTTAATAAAATTATTAAAAATCATGAATATAATATTAAACTTCAATCTAAAGAGTTAGCCAATAATATTGTTAGTGAAGCAATAGAACGTTATGCAAGTAATTTTATTGTTGATAAGTCAGTATCATATGTTAAGTTACCTAATGAAGAAATGAAAGGCAGAATTATTGGTAAAGAGGGTAGAAATATTAAATCTTTTGAGTTAACAGCGGGTGTAGATATTATCATTGATGATACGCCAGAAACAATTCAAATTTCTTCATTTAATCCGATCAGAAGAGAAATTGCAACTAGAGCTTTAGAAGATTTAGTTAAAGATGGAAGAATTCATCCAATTAGAATTGAAGAAATCTTGAGATTTCATGAGCAGGAATTAAATGAAGGTTTTAAAGTTGATGGTAAAAAAATTATTGATGAGTTAAAATTAACTGGTTTTGAACCAGAGTTAGTATCTTATATTGGAAGATTAAAATATCGTACAAGTTATGGGCAAAATGTTTTATTGCATTCCTTTGAAGTTGCCAAACTTGCAGGAGCAATGGCAGCTGAATTGGGTTTAGATGTTAATATTGCAAAACGTGCTGGTTTATTACATGATATTGGTAAAGCTGCTGATTATGAATTAGAAGGTTCACATGTTTATAATGGTGTGATTTTAGCAAAAAAATATGGTGAAAGTGATATTATTATTAATGCTATTCATTCTCATCATGGTGATGTTGCAAAAGATAATGTTTATTCTTCTTTAGTTTCAGCTGCTGATACATTATCAGCAGCTAGACCTGGTTCAAGAAATAATTCATTAGAAGAATTTATAACTAGAATTAAAGAAATTGAAGATTTGTGTAAATCTGTTAAAGGCGTAGAAAAAGCATATGCTGTTCAGGCAGGAAGACAAATTAGAGTTATTGTTGATCCTAAAGTTATTAATGATTTTGATGCTCATATATTAGCAAGAAACTTAAAACAAAAATTAGAACAAATGATTACAATACCAGGCGATATTCATATTACTGTTATTCGTGAAGTAAGAGCAACAGAATTAATTAATTAATTTTTAGAGAACCCTTAGGTTCTCTTTTTAACTTTATAAAATATATAATTTGTTAATTCAAATATTTATTTTTTTATGTTTAATTTATTTTTTCATTATTATTTTAGTGTTAAAATAATATAGTCTTAAAAATAGAGGAGAATATAAATATGAGTTTTGCTGACATTATGTCAAAAAAAGTACAAAAAACATTAGAAAAAAATTTAAGTAAAAAAACTTTAACCATGGAAAATATGGAAGCAACAATTAAAGAATTCAGATTAATTTTGTTAGAGGCTGACGTTAATTTTAGAGTAGTTAAAACTTTAACTAATGAAATTATTAATAAAGCAAAAGGTGAATTTATTAAAGAAGGCTTAGATCAAAAAGAAATGTTAATTAAAATTATTCATGATGAATTAACAAAGATTATGGGTACTAAGAATGTTGAGTTAGATTTATCTACTAATCCCACTGTTATTATGATAGTTGGTTTACAAGGTTCTGGTAAAACAACAACAATATCTAAACTAGCAAAGTTGTTAACAGATAAATATCAAAAAAAATGTTTACTAGTTGCAGGAGATATTTATCGTCCAGCTGCTGTTGAACAATTAAAAGTTTTAGGAAAACAATTGAATATTGAAGTTTTTTCCCAAAAAAATGAAACTCCTACTAATATTGTTAAAAATGCTCAAATATATGCTAATAAAAATAAGTTTGATGTAATATTAATTGATACAGCTGGAAGATTACACATTGATGAAAAATTAATGCAAGAACTAGCAGAAATAAGAAAAATTACTTCACCAAAAGAAGTTTTACTTGTTTGTGATGGTATGGCAGGACAAGATATAATTAATGTTGCTATTGAGTTTAATAATACTATTCCTATTACTGGAAGTATAATCACTAAATTAGATGGTACTGCTAAGGGTGGTTCAGCTCTTTCAATTTCTTATTTAACAAAGATTCCTGTTAAGTTCTTAGGAATGGGTGAAAAGGTAACTGATTTAGAAGTTTTTTATCCAGAAAGAATGGCAGAACGTATTTTAGGAATGGGTGATCTTACTACATTAATGGAGAAGGCCGAAAGTATAGTTTCAACTCGTGATGTTGAAGAAACTATGAATAGAATGATGTTAGGTCAATTTGATTTGAATGACCTTGTTAATCAAATGAAGCAAATTCAAAAAATGGGTAAATTGGGCTCACTTGTAAAAATGATTCCTGGTATGTCTGCTAAAATTAGTGATGCTAAAATTAGTGATGCTGAAACTGATTTAAAAATAGCAGAATATATTATTGCTTCAACAACTGCTCAAGAACGTGAAAAGCCACAAATTTTACGTTATCCAACTAGAAAAGCAAGAGTATTAAAAGGCTCAGGTCGTTCAGAAAAAGAATTAAATAAAGTGCTAAACCAATTTGAAAAAACTAAAAAAGTTATGGATCAAATTGCTGGTCAGATTAAAAAAGGAGAAATGCCAAATATTCCAGGATTAGATAAGTTAATAAAAAGTTAGAAAAATAAAAAAAATTTGTTATTTTTTGTTAATTTGTTAAAATTTATTTAACTCAAGAAATGTATAAAACTTTGATTTCTTGAGTTTTTATAGATATTATTTTATTAAAATTTTTTTAAATTTTCTTCTTTGTTTTTAAAAATTTAATTTATTTTTTAAAGTAAAACTAGATTTTAAAAAGAAAATAGTGTTTAAATAGTGGGTTATTTTAAATTAAAAATATAGCAAAAATTTATTTTTTCTTTTTCAGTTGCTTAATAATATTTAGGGAACAAGATAACTTTGAATTGTGTTTAGTAAACAAATTAAATTCAGTTAGGAGACAATGATTATGAAAGATACGTATACATCTGTTCGATTAGCTCAAAAGCCACAAAATTCTTTTGCTTGCTATCGATGTGGTAGAGTAATTTTGATAGCTGATTACTTAGAAGGAATAAATATTCAAGTTAATTGCAGTCGTTGTGGCTTTAAGAAGCGTGTTAATAGTATAAAGATAGAGAAAATAAACAGTAAACCAAATTCAGCGCTAAATTCTAATGAAATTTCAAAAGAAAAGATAAATGAAATTTTTAATTCCTAAAACTATTAAATTTGTAAAATTACAAATTTGGAGAAGTGTTGGTTTAATTGATTTATTAATTATTTTAATGGTAGTTGGATTTGCTTCAATTATTATTTTATTGTTGCAAATTGATATTATTTTTAAAATATTAGCTGTTATTTTAGTTGGTTGTGCTACTATTCCGCTTACTTTTTATTGACAGCCAAGAAAAAAAGGATGAGAAATTATTTTATTATGATTTAAATTTCATAGTAAAAATCGTTATTATAAATCTGAAAAAAATTCACAAATATTAGTACCATTTAAAAAAATTATTAGTAAGAATGTGATGCAATTAAATGTGAAAAATACAAATTATACTAGAGCTTTATTATTGGAGGGTTTTAATATTACATTATTATCTAATGAAGAAGCCTCAAATAAAATTAAAGATTTAGCTGCAGCTTTTAAAATTATTAATATTTCTATGTCTTTAATAAAGATTGATATGCCTTTAGATATAACTGCGCAAACTAATTTTTATAAAGAACAACTCGAAAAAATTGATTTAGAAAATATTAGTGAAAAAGCAAAATTAGCAAGAAAATTTCAAATGATATCAGCAATTAATGCTAATAATGAAATTCAAAATCAAAATGAAATGACGCAACCATTTTTTTACTTATTTTTTTATTCATCAAATCAAGAAAAATTAAAAGAAGAACTAAATGCTTTTAAAAATTATATCAGTCGTAGTGGTGTTAAAGCTAGTGATATTAATTGTTTTGAAATGATGGTTGTTTATAGTAAATTAATAAATTCTAATGAAAATGCTTCGTTAGAAGAAATGTTTACTACAAAAAAAGAAGAAACTGTTAAAAGTAAAGATTTAACTAATGATTTAGCGATTAAAGAATTATTAGTTCATAAGAATAATTTAGAATTTGCTAATTGTTTTCAAACTGTTTATAACATATATGATTATCCATTTGAAGTTTCAGCAGTCTGATTAGCAAATTTAGTAAATATTCCGAATACTAGTTTAATCTTTACTTTTAATAGTATCAGTGAAGAAAGTGCTAAAAAACAATTGAATAAAGCTATGCAAAATTTAGCAACTTTAAATTTTATGACAAAATCATTATCAGAACGAAGAGATTATGATTATCATTATCAATCATTAAATGAATTATTAGATCAAATTGCTGGTGGTGGTGAGAAAATATTTAATACTAATATGTATTTATTAATTAATGGTGCTGATCGTAAGCAACTTAAGCAAAATATTAGTACTGCCGAATACGAAATAAAAAACAATAATATGAAGTTTGATAAATTATATTATCGTCAATTAGAAGCTTTTTTATCAGTAATGCCAGATAGTGCTGATTGATTTAAAGAAACAGGTCACGAAATGCCATGTTTAACAATAGGTGCTAGTTTTCCTTTTTTAAATCAAGAATTAAATGATAAACAAGGACTGTTTCTTGGATTTAATGAAAGTGGTAATAAAGTATTTTTTGATCAAAGAACTAAAAGTAGTACTCGTAAAAATCATAATCAATTAATTATTGGTACTAGTGGTTCGGGAAAATCTTATACTTCTAAAAAAGAAGTAAATTATCAAATTATGCTTGGTCATAAAGTAATTGTTATTGATCCTGAACGTGAATATCGCGATTTATGTAATTATCATGATGGAAGTTGAATTGATGTTGGTGACGGTTCTTCTGGTAATATTAATCCATTTCAAATTACATTGGCACTGAGTGATGATAATACTAATGATAATAATACTCGTGATATTTTAGCACCACATATGCAATTCTTAGAACAATTTTTAAACGTTGCTACTGGTGGATTAACGAGAAATGAATCAAGTTTATTAATGATTTATGTAAATTTAATGTATGAAAAATTTGGTATTACTTCTCGAACAAAAATTCATTTATTAAAACCAAATCAATTTCCAATTTTTCAAGATTTATATGATATTATTGAATCTGATATGGTTAAAGAAGAAGAGATTAGAAGTAAAAATGAATTAAAAAATTTACTAATTATATTATCAAGATTTGCAACTGGTGGTACTGATGCTAATTTATGAAATGCTCATACTAATATTAATAGCAGTAGTTTATTACAAGTTTATGATTTATATACTTTAACGCAATCAGGGAATAAACGTTTAGTTAACGCTCAAATGTTTTTAATTTTGAAATATATTGAAAATGAAGTACGAAAAAATAAAAATGATAATGAAATTAATAATAAACAACAATGAATTTCAATTACTATTGATGAAGCCCATTTACTTATTGATAAAGAATTTCCAGCAGCATTATTATTTATGTATCAAATTGTTAAGAGAATTCGTAAGTATACAGGTATGATAAATATTATTACACAAAATATTAACGATTTTCTTGGTTCTGAAGAAATTAAAAAATATACTACTGCTATTATTAACTCAAGTCAATATTTAAAAGTATTAAATTTACAACCTCATGATTTAGCGGCATTAAATGAATTGTATTCTTCATATGGTGGCATTTCTGCTAATGAAACTGATTTTATTGCTCGTGCTAAAGTTGGTGAATGTCTTTTTGCTATTTCTAGTTTATATCGTATGTGTTTAAATATTAATGTTAGTGATGCTGAAACACAAGCAATTAAAAATATAAAAAATAACGAAATTGAAAATTAGTATATTTTTATACATTATCGATTTCATCAATAATTGTTAATTTATTTTAAATTAAATATAAAGATACTTTCATATTAATAAAACTTATAAGTTTTATTAATATGATTTTATTTAAATAAAAAATTTTATAAAACAATAAAAAATAAGTTGATAAAATTGAAAATTTTTATTTACTTTATTTTAAAACCAACTATAATTAAAGTGTATCAACATTATTTATAACATATGAATTTGACTGTAAGTCCTAATTTATCTCTTTAAGGAGTAAAATAAGGCTTATTATATTATTAGATAAATTCATGCTTTATAAACAATTTTGATTAGTAAATAATTTTATTTTTTTTATTATTTAAGGAGGAAAAACTTATGATTTTTAATTATCTATCAGATGGACCTGATATAAATAAAATCATTGATGTAGCAAAACCTTATGTTTCGGCAGTTGCAGGATTGCTAATTGCTGCTTTAATTGCATTTAGTGTTTTTAAAATAATTATATTGGCAAAAGATTTAGCGGCTGCTGGTGATGATCCACAACGTAGAAGTGAGATTAAAAAAGCGTTTATGTATACATTAATTGCACCAATTATTGGCATTACTGCATCAGCAATAATAATTGCTCTTGTGCAAGCTTTTGGTGGTAATCCAAATATTCTTCCTAGCTAACTAAAGAAAGTTATATATTAACTTAATATTAAGTTATGAAGAGAAAAGAGATGAAAATATGGATTGACTAACAGATATTATACTAGGAGCTTTATTATTTATACCTTGACTTATTTTCATTCAAGGACCATTATATTTAATTGATATTTTATTGAGATCACCTAATCATGGTCATGGCGGCATATTTGATTATTTAACAACTGATGCGATAACTAATTTAGTTTTTGGAGATTTTACTAAAGATCCACTTAATAGTAAAAATTTACCAGTATTTTTTTCAGCATTAGCAATTGTTTCAATTGGCGTAATACTTATTATGTTTATTATGCAATTAATTATTATTCAATTTACTGAAACACATACAATTAGAGAAAAATTAGGTAAAGCTATAAAAAATACATTTTTAGCTTTTTTAGTAATTGTTTTCATTCCATTTTTTATGAGTACTATAAATTATTTAATAACAGGATTATTGGCAGTTTTACAAATTACAGCTTTAGGAAAAAATGCTAGTTTAGCTGATTTATTATGAGGTATTGGTGCTCCGGATGCTAATGCTGCTCAGCATGATCCTGGTGTTTATTCAATGCCACCTATTTCTCAATTAAAACATTGAAACTTTATTCTTGAAATTATTGCGGTGTGATTTACTTTATATGTATTATTTGTTGCATCAATGACGTTGGTTGAAAGAATTATTGATTTATTACTTTTATTTTCAATATCACCAATTGTTGCTTCTATGATGCCTGTTGATCAAGGAAAAAGATTGGGTGTTTGAAAAGAAATGGTAATAGGTAAGTTTATTATTGGTCCAGGAACGATGTTACCTATTTATATCTTTCTTCAAATATTACCAAAGGCAATATTAGATATTACTAATAATACTAATTTTAGTTGACTTGAAAAACAAGTTTTATATACGTTATTTTGTACAGCCGGTGCTATTAGTTGTTTAAGAACTCAAAAAATTATTAATCACTTAGTAACACAAAACTTAGGTGTACAAAGTGCTATTGATTCTAATGGAGCAGCTATTGCTGGAAATATTATGGGTAAAGCTCGGACTTTTGCTAGCCTTGCAGCAGGTGGTGCTGGTGCATTAAAACTTGGGAAACAAATTGCATTTGGTAGTGCTAAAGATGGAAGAAATCCTGATGGTAGTCAAAAGAAAGCAAATGGACTATTAAAAAATGGTATCACAGGTTATTTAGGTAAAGGTACTAAAGGAGTTGCTAAAGGAATTGGTAAATTTCAAAATTCTCATGATCAAGGTACTAAATGACAAGATACAAAAAATAATTTAAAAAGCCCTTTTGTTGGATTAAATAATATGGCTAAGGGTGCTTTTGTTGAACCTTTTGTAAATTTAAATAACACTAGAAAGAGTGCAAGAAGAGGAGATCCTGATGAATAAAAAAGTAAAATATTAAAATCTTGGAGAAATAATCATGAAATTTAAAAAAACAAAAAATGAATTTAAAAAGAAAAAAAGTTATCGTTGAAGACGTAATGTAACTATTGGTGTTTTATTATTAATAATATCAGGTATTGCTGGTGTTATTTCCCAATATGGGTAAAATATAAATTATTATAAAATATATAAAAAATAAAGGAACATAAAAATGAAATTTATTCGTCAAAAAAAATGAGTACTACCAGCAGTAATTATAATTGTTATACCCTTTTTAGTATTAATAAATACTTTATTAGTTTATGCTTTAGTCTTTGTTCGTAACATGTTTTCTCATAGTGGAGATAATCAACAACCATTTACACTTAAATTTTTAATACAGGATGTTATTAATTATTGATTAATATTTTTAATTCTATTTCTTATTGAATTTTCAGTTTTATTATCTTACTTTATGATTCATAAATATAAAATTTATCGTGAAACTCATAATAAAAGTCGCTTTTTACGTGATTCAAAAAATAAAGTGTATGGATCTGCTGCTTGATTAACACCCACTGAAATTGCTAATACTTTTCCTTTATCAAAAACTGTTGAAAATGATTATGGTATTGTTGTTCAA
The DNA here is from genome assembly GCF_964019495.1 of Spiroplasma endosymbiont of Dasysyrphus albostriatus. Taxonomy (NCBI): domain Bacteria; kingdom Bacillati; phylum Mycoplasmatota; class Mollicutes; order Entomoplasmatales; family Spiroplasmataceae; genus Spiroplasma; species Spiroplasma endosymbiont of Dasysyrphus albostriatus. Next base: position 898,018 of record NZ_OZ026447.1, read on the forward strand.
ACAACAAAGACTAAAATTGGTGGTGTCCAATTTAATATTAAGTCTGATGCTCATAATATTGTAATTGGGGGAACAGGAAGTGGTAAAACTCAAAAATTAGTTATTCCAACTATATATTTAAATGCCCAATCGAAAATTAAACCATCAATGGTTATTACTGACCCAAAAGGAGAATTATTTCAAAATCATTCTAAAATATTAAAAGATAATGGTTACGATGTTTATGTTATTAATTTACGTGATACATCAGTATCTAATTCATGAAATCCTTTTGTTAAAGTATATGATTTTTATGTAGAATCAATGCGTTTAAAAAAAGAAAATAATCCTTTAAATGAATCAATTACTTATGAATCAATGGCATTATCATGAATTAATGATATTGTTGAAGCTTTATTTCCTGAATCAGATCCAAAACAAAAATTTTGAAATCAATCAGCGATGCAAGTTGTCAAATCAATTATGTTATTTATGTTAGAACAACTTGAAGATCAACCTGATGTTCCTTTAAAATACTTTAGTATGTCAAATGCTGCTATTGTTGCTACTAATCGTCAACGATATGTTGAAATTCTAAAAAAAATGCCAACTCATAGTTTAGCTCGTCAAATTGGTTTAGGTGCATTAGAAGGTGCTGAAGAAACTGCGGGATCAATTAGTCAAATGGTTGCTAATGGATTACGTTTATTTACTGATCCAGTGACGCGAAATATTAGTTGTAGTAATGATATAAATTTAGATGAAATTGTAAAAAAACCAAGTGCTGTTTTCTTAGTTGTTCCTGATGAAAGTAATGAACGTAATGCTTTTGTATCAATGTTTATTGCACAGTTATATAAAAATACAATTCGTTATGCAAGTACTTTACCTGATATTAAATTACCACGTCCTTTATACTTTTTATTTGATGAGTTTGGTAATATACCAACGATTGCTAGTATGGCACAAATGATTACTGTTGCACGAAGTCGTAATATTTTTTTCATGATGATTATGCAAGATTTACAACAATTAACACAAAAATATGGTAAAGAAACAGCAGAAACTATTTTTAATAACTGTATTTTGCATACTTTTTTGCAAACTATGGATTTACAAACCGCTAATAAATATTCAGATATGTTCGGTGAAAAAACAATTATTAATTATAGCCATTCTGGTAATAAAGATAAAAAAGCTGATAATATTAATTCATCATTACAAGGTAAAAAATTAATTACAGGTAGTGAGTTAATGAAATTAGATTTTGATACTGCTGTTATTTTTTTAGCAAAACATAATCCAGCAAAAACACGTTTAATTCCGTTTTATGAATGAGGAAGTAAACCGGCAGGACAAGCAACTGTTACAAATGCTTCACGTTTAATTGATTTTAATAAAGATTATTATTTAAGTTATATTGGTTTATTCTATTATATTGAGAAAAGAAAAAATCCACAAGCTGCTGCCGAAAGAGAAAAATCAGAAAAATAAAAAACAAACAATAGTTAAGAAATTGTATATAAAAGAATATTTATTTTAATATATAAATGTATATTATTGATAGATATAGAAAATAACGATATACTTATTTCATGAATAGATTAAAAATATAAGTTTTACTTTTTATAAATTATGCTAAAAAAGGTAAGTACATAATAATATTAAATATTATAAATAAACTTATATGAAAGGATTTTAAATATGAATGTTCCCAATATTATTTCTTTAATAAGATTAATATTAGTCCCAATTATTGTTAGTTTAATGATTATCGGTCCAATAGATAATGATAATTTTTATCATCTTTGAATAACAAGTATTAATATTAATAGTTATAGTTTACCGATTAGTTGGTTAATAGCAGCAATTTTATTTATTATTGCTGCCATTAGTGATTTTATTGATGGATGATGAGCAAGAAAATTTAATCAGGTAACAACTTTTGGTAAATTTTTTGATTCAATTGCAGATAAACTTTTAACTAATGGTGTTTTAATTGTAATGGCATGTGCTACTATAATTCCCGTTTGAATGGTAATTATTTTGGTATTACGTGATTTTATTATTGATGTAGTTCGTCAAATTTTGGCTACTAAAGGTACAGTAATGGCTGCTGATAAATATGGTAGAATAAAGGCAGCATTACAAATGTTAGGAATTACAATTTTATTTTTTATTAATTGACGATTTTTAAATGGTAGTGTTAATGGTCATAGTAATAATGATCAATATGGTTTAATTAATCAATTAGTAATGATACCAATGTACGTTGCTACAGTATTAAGTATTTTTAGTGCTTATAATTATATTAGTTCAAATAGTAAAAAATTGTTTAATATCTAAAAATAAAAGGAGTATTAATATAAATGATAAATAAAGTAATTGTTTTGAATCAGTGAGCAGTAGTTACAGGAGCGTCTAAAGGATTGGGATATTATTACTGTCAAGCATTATTAGCACAAGGTTATCACGTATTAGGGGTATCACGTGATAGTAAAAAAATATTAGAATTAGCAGATAAGTATCCACACTTACAAGTTAAAAATTATGATTTAGATTTATCTGATTTAAAAAATATTTATAAATTATTTGAGTTATCAAAAGAATTAAATGTAACAGTAGTTATTAATAATGCTGGTTATGGTGTTTGAGGAACATTTGCAGATAGTATGTTAGAACAAGAATTAAATATGATTAATTTAAATATTTCTTGTTTACATATTTTAACAAAGTTATTTGTTCAACGTTTTAGTAAAAATAATTATGGTCGTGTTATTAATATTGGAAGTATGGCAGCTTTTAGTCCAGGTCCTGTTTTTGCTAGTTATTATGCTTCTAAATCATATGTTTGAAGTTTAGGTGTTGCAGTTAATTATGAATTAAAAAGAGCAAAAAGTAAAGTAAGAGTAATTACAATTTGTCCAGGTCCATTAAAAACTGAATTTTGAAATCGTAGTAGTAATGGTAAAGGAAATAAAGAACATTATAGTTCATTATTACCAGTTTTAGATACTGAAACTTATGCTAAAAAGTCTTTACAAACAGCCTTAAAAACAAAAAGAAAAAGTTTTATTATTACAGGAATTTCTAATAAAATTACAAGAACTATTATTAGAATATTACCTTTAAAAACAGTACTTAAGTTAGTATATAATTATCAAAAAAATCGCTAATAATGAATTTCATTTTTTATTTTAATCGTAAAAATTATTAAAAAAACATTTATTTATTATAAATGTTTTTTTATTGTTTTCTTTAAAAGAAAGGTTTATGATGTATCCAACTTCTTAAGATTTTAAGAAGTTATTAAAAAAGAGGTGTTATTTATGAAAAAATATTTATCAATGTTAACAACAATAGCATTATCAGCAGCATCAATATTTTCAACTTCTTCGATATTAAATTCATATGTAAAAAATTACAATTTAATAAATGTTGATAATTTACATGATGTAATACAACCAATTGATATTGTTGAATACCCTATTTTTGCTGATAATGGAGAAACTACAGTTAAAACTTTTGAAAAAAATGTTATTGTTCTTTTAGTGATCCTTCAAAATTAAAATATATAGAATTAACTGATATAAAAAGTCATGTCGATTTTCATATAAATGGAAAAGATTATTATTATAATGATCAAAGTAAGAATTTAGTTATTGTATCTAGTGATACAAAGTTTATTGATAATAGTATTTCACATGAAGGAAATATGAATAAAGTTCAGCAAACAGTTAGTTACGATTATGATTGAAATCAAAAAGCATTTATTTTTAAATTTGTTAGTGTTGAAACGGTTACAGCAAATAATGAAAAAGATACTCAGTTTGTGAGAGGTTATTTTACTACTAGTTTAAAGTTAAATTTGCATGAATTTTAATTTATAGTTTAAAATATTATTTTTTTAACTTAATTAGAGAAATTATATTATAAAAGTAGTATTTAAGGTACTGCTTTTATTTATTTTTTTGTTTTTTAAAATAAAATAATTATAATAAAATAAATAATATTTATATTATAAAATTAATTAAAGCATTAATAATAATTTATAATAATGATTAATCAAAATATATTATATACAGTATGAGATTCTATTGTAATTTGGTTTAAATTTGTTATTATTATATTTGTCCTAAAACTTTAGGACAAAACATCAGTTTAATTAATTTAAAATTGTAAATTTGGCTTTATGCCCTTATATGAGTAATTTTCATGTAAGGGTTTTGTATTTTAATTTATTGATATGAGTCTTTAATTTAATTTAAAAACTCAATTTAATATCTATTCCAATTTCATAAATTAATATTCCCACTTACCCTTAAACCAAAATTTATACAGACTAATAATTAAAAACATTTTAAAATTTATATCATTATAATTTAAAAGTATTAAGTTTAAAGTCAAATTTACTCTTTTATGGTAATTAAGTTTGTTTATAGTAAAAGTATTATTAAAACTTTAGAAAATGAGGTTTATTAAATGCAGAATATTATAAATTGTGGCATTTATTTTGCCAATGTGCCATTAACAAAAACAACTAACGAAACTAGATGTGAAAATATAAATTGTAATTATCAATATTGTAATGGTTGCAAACTTGAAACAGTTATCATTTGAACACAAACTCCTGATCAAAAATGTTTGGGAGGTTCCCAAAAAAGTAGGAAGATGAATTACTATAAAAATAAATTCTTTTCAAAATTACCATTTTAAAATGATGATAGACAAATTAAATTCTCTTTTACCCTTAAATTTAATATTCGACGTATTTTAAAAAAAATAAAAGATACATTTTGTAAGTTAAATTAAAATTATTATCAAGGAAAAAGACAAGAAATAATCTTGTCTTTTTTTGTAATTGTAAAATTTTAAAATTTTTAATAACCCTCTTTAATACTATTATCAACACGTGTTAAGGAACTAAAAAAGTGAACTACAACACAGTTGTTAAAAATAGTAGCTAGCATGTGGACTTGCATGGATAAATAAAAAGTGGAGTGATACCTAATAAAATATACTAACCATTAATGGTAATTCTTGGGGTGGGAGCGAATTGGAAACTAGTATATATAGACCTGTTGTAGGGACCTATTGTATTAATTCTATTATTTATTTAACCAACCTTGCCACTCCCCAGTGAGCAAGTGTTGGTTTTATTTTTTATTTTTTTTGAAAAATTTTTTTGGGCGAGAAAATAAATTTCAAACTTGTAAAAAAAATTGAGCGGTGCCGGTTCAATTAAAATATTAATTTGTTTAACACAAATTAAATAAATATTGAATCGAATGCCTCAATGTTTTTTAAAATTTCACAATTTATTTTTGAGCCCAGAATTGCTGGAATGAATAAAACGAATAGTAGTATTATTAATAATCTAAAAATCAAAATATATGTTCTTTATGCTAGAAGCAACAGAACATATTAGGAAAGGATTATTATGCAAATAGAATTTAAAAAAGAACAAATTGTTAAAGATAGACCACAATCTATTCTTATTGATTATGGTGAATATAAATTACAATGTCCAAAATGAATGGTTAAAAATAATAGTTTTATTGCTGATGATAAATATACATATTGAGTTTTTAATTTAGAAAATATTAAAAGAGAATTAAGTGGTAATGAATTAATAAAATTATTAGAACCATATATTAAAGACCAAAAAATAACTGTTAATAAACCAACCGCTCCAAAAGAATATTATCTTAATGATATAAAACTTGAATCATTAATATTTTATGAACAGCATAATAGTTGATTTATGGGTGAAATAACAGATAACAAAACTAAAATTACTAATCCTTGTTTTAAATATAACATTACGTGAGAAGAAAACAGAAAAGGTTTTAAAATAAATAATCCATATAAACATGATGATTTATCAATTAATTATATAGTTACTTCTTATAAAGAAATTTCAATTCATAATGAAAAAGTATTTTTGTTGAACATGTAAACAAAATAAATTAGATTATTTATTCTTTAATACTAATGATATAAAAACAAGAAAATATTTTTTAAGAGATAAAAATAGTAAAGCAATTTGTTATGACTGTATTTTAAATGTTAGGTTAAGTAGGAGGTATAAATATGAATAAACAAAAACCATTTTCTTATAAAGACCAAGAAATTATTAATAAATATAATAAAAAACGTAATCAAGAAATAACAAAAGAACATTTAAATAATATAGAAAAATTAAGAGAAATTTTTAAAAAAGAAGTAATTAATCAATATAAGGAAAATTTAATTTGTTCATTAAATATATTTTTGGGTCATTATATAGATGAATTTAAAAAAGAAGAAGATACATTTTATTTAAATAAATTAAAAGGTTCAATTGATATTATTCAAGTTTTAATTAATAAAATAAAATCCAATGAATTTGATTAATAATGCAATATGACTTAATTATTGGAATTGACCCCGCTGGAATTGGTAATAATGGAATTGTTATATATTCAAATGAAACTAATAATATTGTTTTTAATGAAACATTCAAAACTAAAACAGTTTTAGAAAGTAAAAATATATATAAAGAATATTTTAAATTAATTAAAAAACAATTTATTAATCAAAAAATATTAGTTATTGTAGAAAATTTCTTTTTAAGCTCAAAACAATTATTAACTAATCCATTAGCAACACCCAAAATTATTGGTGCATTAATGGTATTAGTAGAAGATGTTATGAACTGAGATTATTTAGAAAGTGAACCAAAAAATAAAACTAAAATAGAAAATTATAAAGGAAATATAAAATTAACAAAACATGAACAAGATGCTTATAAGCATATTCAATATTATTTAAGGAATTATAAAAATGAAAGATAAAGCAAATTATGTCAAATTAACAGTAAAACTCAGTAACACTATTGAAGCAAAATATTACGAAAAAGGTAATAAAGAATTATATTATAGTGTTCGTGGTCAATGAAATGGATTAAACTACGTTACTTTAATTTTTAATAACCCAAAACTTTATAGACGCTGTATTTTATTAAACAAAAATGATGAAATTATTGTAACTGGTCAAATATTTAACACTTTAAACATTCCTAAAAATCGTGCATTTTGTTCAATAAATGTTAAATGATTTAAAAAATGAAAGGAATAAAAATGAATAAATGTAAACAATGTAAGAAAAGAATATGGTTAAGTAAAAATTGATGTATGAAATGCTTAGAAATAATGGTTAATAATTTAACTAAAAATAAGGAGAATTTGATTAATGAAGTGTAAATTAGATTGTAATAATGAACAATATATATTAGAAAAATACGAAAATGGAAGTCTAGAATCATTGTATTGTCTAAATCATTATATGAAAAAAAATGGTGAATTTGATAATGAATAAAGAAAAATTAATTGAAGATTTAGAAGAACGAATAACATGACTTACAAATGAAATATCTAATGTTAAATATTTTAAACAAATAGAATTTTATATATGAGAAAAAATATGTTTAAAAAATCTATTAATTAAAATTGAACAAGGAGAATTTGAATAATGATAATATTACCTACTTTGTTTGAAAATAAAGATGAAATTGAAATATTATCACCATTTCCAAAAGCAATTCATACAAGTAATGATATTATAGCAATTATTTTAAGACAATATCCAAATGTTAAATCAAAACACATAATTGTTTCTGACCCCGAAAGTAATGTTGCATTAATAGTTGGTGATAATGATGTTTATCAAGGTTGAATTAAAGTAACAATTAAAAAATTAGAAATAGAAAGAGAATAACCATGACTAAACGCGAATTTTTAATTAAATGAAATGTAGATGAAAAATTATTTTTTATTGATAATGTTGAATTTTGTACAAGTGACACATGTGTAATGTTTAATTGAAATGATAATTATTTAATGATTGATTGTTATTCAGAATACATGAATAAATTTATAGAACTATTAAATGATTTAAAACAAATTAAAGGAGAATAAACAAATGAAAAAGGAAAAAATTAAAATTAGAAATTATGAATTTGAATTAAATTCTTATGTAGTAGATTCCTTATTAGATGTTATAAGAGAACTGATAAAAACAAATAAAGGAGAATAAAATATGTTAGATGAAATTTTAAAAGTAATTTTTGATAGAGCAGATAAAAAAGAATTAATTAATATGATAGAAAGATTAATTCTTTGTACTAACAATAGAAAAGAAACAAAAAAATGAATTATTAGAGAATTTGATAAAAATGATTATGTTTTAGAAAAATTATTACAATTAGAAATACAAGGAGAAAAAAATGGATTATAAAGAAAAAATTAAAATTAGAATTCATGAATTTGAATTATATGATTATCAAGTAAATACTTTATTAGATATTGTAAGAGAAATGTTAAAAGCAAATAAAGGAGATTAAAATGCCAAACGAAAATACACAATCAAATTATACTTTAACTAAGTTAATAAGAACTGGTATAAGTCCAATTTGTGCAATGATTGGTACAAGTGCTTATTATGGTCAAGTAATAGATAATCCATTATTAGGTTCAATTAATAGTTTATTATTTGGTAAAAAATTAGGTTTAGATATTTGAAATTTAAATCAAAGACCAAATACAAAAACTAAATTAATTAATAGTAGTAAAAAAATCTTATTAGGTTTAGGAACAATTGGTTTAGCAAATTATAGTAAATGAACAAAAAATAATATTACTCCAATTATTCCAACAACACCAACTCCAATCACTACTACAACTACAACAGAAGGTCCACCATGATTACTATTAAATAAGCAAGAAAATCAGTCATTAATGGATTGAGATACATATATTAGTTTAAATGCTTATGGTATATCAAATATTATTAGTGGATTAACTGAGTTAATACCTAATAAATTTGAAGCAATAAGAAATGTTTGTAATATGGCAACTGGTGGATGTTTGATTAGTAGTGGTGTTGCTATGGGTATAAATAATGATTTTAATAATGCTTATGCAGTACCTACCATAATTGCTGGTGCAAGTGAAATAATCCATAATTTACTACCAATGGAAACAACTAATCATATTCAAGAAATGCAAGAAACACCATTTAATAATGAAACTGCAAGATTAATTAATGATAATAGATTCACAATTAATAGTCAAACAACTAGTCAATATGGTAGTGATAATATGAGCGAAGTACCATTAAATAATGATAATGCTTCATTAAATTGAGATTATAATCACATGAGTTTATAAAGGAGGTGAATAATTTATGAATAAAGAAAAATTACTTGAATATTATAATAATGAAATTCAGACATATAAAGAGAGAATGGAACAATTAAATAAAGAAATTGCCTTATTAGTAAGCATTATAAGTAATTCAAAATCGATGATTGAAAGAATTAATGGTGGTCAATTTGATGAATAATTAAAAAATAAATAATTGAAAGGAAAATATTGAAATGAAAGAATTTTTACATGAATTAATAATTATTGGAACAAGTGTTGGAACATTAATTTGCAGAGAAATTATTGTTTTATTAAAAAGATTTATCACAACTCCAAAACATGTTAGAGCAAATAACAAAATTATAAAACATCAAAAAAAATTAGCAAAATTAAATGAAAAGATTAATAAAGGAGAAAAATAATATGACAAAAATTGAATTTAATAATAAATATCATGATTTAGAACTTACCATTGATGCTGATTATGAATTACGCATTAGTAATGAATATTTTACATATGAAGATGTAGAAAAATTAGAACAAGCAATTATTGATTATAAAAAACTAATAAGTGAAATGCCACAATTAGTTAAAGATTGATTATTGGGATAAGATTAGGAGAATGTTAAATGTTAGAAAATGAAAATAATGTTCAACAAACAACTGAACCTTTAAATGAAAATAATGCTTCTTCACAAGAAATAGAAAATAAAGTTAATGAAGCAGAAAATAAGTTAAATAAACTTAATCAAGAAATTAAAGAAAAAGAAATGATTAATATATTTAAAAAATATCAAATTAAAACTGAATTTTATGATTATTTAAAATTTACAACAAGTAATATAGAAAATTCAAAAATTGAAGAAACTATTAAAAAAATGATTAAAGAACAACCAGTATTTAAACAAACAATTAATACAGGTGGCAATAAACAAATAATTATTAATAATAAAACAAATGATAAAGAAAATTTTTTAATTAATTATAAAAAGAAAAATTATTTATAAACGAAAGGAAGAAATAAAATGTCAGTACCATTTAATCAAAATTTAGACAATACAGAGAGATTAGTAGAAGCACCAGAATTTATAGAGTTTTTTAAAATTTCAAATAGTCCATGGGCAAACTTTTTCCCTACTGAAATTGTTGACTCAGTAAATATTGAGTTTATTGTTAAAAAACCAAAAAAACCAGAAGTAAAAATTATTGCTTGAGATGATAAAAGTAAAAGATATGAATTACCATATGTTGATACAGATAAAATTAGTAAAAAAATAACTAAAAAATATCTTGCAGGAGAAATTATTACAGATGTAGATTTAAAAGCAAATAATGGACAAAATTTATTAGATAGTATGCAATATGAAGTTGCAAATGATTTAGCAGATAAATTGGCAATTGATGATACACAAGCAATTGCAAAATTTGCTACTAAAATCGATATTGAAGATACAACACCAGTAGGCTATTTAAAATCAATGTTATCGGCTTGAAATACTTTGTTTCAATTTAGAAATATTGCAAATAGTAAATTTTTTATTACTAATGGTCTTTATGATAGTTTAGTTTATTTAGCAGATAATAAAGGTTTAATTACTGATAATCAGTTGGCACAACAATTACGTTTAAATGGAAATAATTTATATGTAAAAGGTGTATTATGTGAAATCGTTCTTGATGACTATATGATTTTTACTAATGATAAAAATGAACAACAATTAATGACCTTTATTTTAGCAACACCAAGAGCGATGAAAAGATATATGATAGAAAATACAGTTATTTATGTAGATTTTATTAAAGATGATAAAGCAGGAAGAGCATATAAAGTTGCTGGTGAAGTTGTTGGAGAAGCAATACCATATATTTCTAATAATGAAACAACATCACGTTGAATGTTATGTGGAGTTATTAAAACAGAAAAAACTGATTTAAAAAGTAAAATTACAAGTTTAACAACTGATATTACTGCAAATATTAATAACAATAATAGTGAATTAAATACACAAATAAAAAGTACTAATGAACTTAAATCATTAAATCCAAATTTAACAAATCCAACTATTAAATATTTTAGTGATGCACAAGGTAAAACTAATGTAAGTAATCAAAAACAAAAAGCAGGTGACTTATATATAACTATTAGTGCAAATGTTAATGACTTAAATTATAAAGGAACAACTAATCCTATTAAAATAACTCTTAAATAAAGGAAATTAAATGCCATGCCAATTGGTACAACTAGTACAGCAATACTTTTAAACATAAATAAACCAAAACATACTAGAATAAGCAAACAACAAGAAAATAAAAGTTTTTGATGAGAAATTTTAGAAATGATTGGTGTACAAGTTATAGCAGTAGCACTTGCTCCTTTTACTGGTGGATTAAGTGAAAGTGTAGCCCTTGGATTAGGTGCAAGTGATTTTATTGCAAGTACTATTAATTTTGGTATTTATGCTACAACTGATTTTACTATTAATCAAGTTTATGATTATTTAAAAGGAAATGTAACAAAATTAAATACTTTTTTAAATTTATTACCTGCATTTGCTGGACTTAATAAAATTAGTCGTGGTTATCGCACAACTAAATTTATTAAACTAGCACAAGAAACTAAAACATTAGAACAAGTTGGTATTAAAGAAGCAAAAAATTTACAAGAAATTATTAGTCAAGTAAGTGGAAAAGAAATTTTAACAGATAAAATTATTGGTAATAAACGTTATTTAATGAATTATAGTTTTACTCCTAATCGTGAAACAGTATTACGAGATTTAGGTTATGTTGCTGAAAGACAATATAAAAATAATTTTCAAAAATTAGAAGCACAGGAGTTAAAAGATTACTTATTATTACAAAATACATTAATAAAATTAAGTCCACAATTAACTCCTAAATTTAAAATCAAAGATATTGAAAAAGCAAATAATTTTTTAAAAAAATATAATACTGATTTAAAAAAAGTATTATCTATGAACCAACATGATTGATTAAATTTAGTTCATACAATACACACAGAAAATAGATATGGAAAAACTTTAATTTTGGATTTACAAAAAATTCGTGCTAATTCTATTAAATTTAATTTTAAAAATAATGTTATTCATCAACTTGTTTTAAAAGCAAATCAAAGTTTTAAATATTTTGATATTAGATTTTATTTAAAAAAAGGTTTAAATAAATTTTGAAAAGATACTCCATATTTTGAAAAAATAAGAGAAAGTATATATAAATTACAAGAAAAATTTGAAAAGTTAGAAAAACAAGCATTTGAAAAAATTAATAAATTAAAACAAAAAGCAACTGATTTATTTACTAGTGCAGAAAAAAGAGCAATTAAACATGCACAATTAATTCCATTAAATTCACCAGTATTTATGGGTTGTAAAATTCAACCTTTGTCATTAGATAAATGTGCAATTACTATTTATCATCGCAATCCTAAATATAAACCAATTACAGTTGTTGATAGTATTCTTAAAGCAAAAACTTTTGTTACTCAAATACATCCATTTCATTGATATCGTTGATATAGTGGTTGATACATTGGTTATGGTGTTAATCATAATAAATGATTAAAAGCAATAGCATTTGCTCCACCAGTGGTGCAACAAGTAATTAGAGATAGTTTTAAAGTATATAGAGAAATATTTAGAACTATTAGAACCTGTTTAGAATCTTTTTAATAAAATTGAAATAAAGGAAAGAACAACCATTTGTAAACTAGTATTTAGTTTTCTTTCACAATTTTTTCATAATCTTCTGCATTTTTCTAATCATGCAAAACTTCGTTCTACAACTCATCTTTTTGGCAATACTACAAAAGAATGTAATTCATTACGTTTTACAACTTCAACATTTGCATTTATGATTGTTTTGATTTTAAAAGCAAATTTTTCACCAGTATAGCCAGCATCTACTATTATTTTTTGAACTGTAGAAAGATTTTCTTTTTCACTTTTAATCATTATGATAGCACTATTACGATCTGTTTTTTCTGCTGTAGTTATGTAAATTGCATGTGGTAAACCTTGCGTATCAACTGCAATATGACGTTTTATTCCTGAAATCTTTTTACCAGCATCATAACCTTTATTTTCAGTAGTATCTGTATTTTTAACACTTTGCGAATCAATTATACAAAAACTAGTTTTTTCTTTTCGATGATTCTTAATACGAATCTTTTTAACTAATTTTTTTTAAAATTAATTGCAATACACTAGGTTCTTTATCATTGTTTTTACTTCAAATTTGGAAATAATAATATACAGTTTGTCATTTTGGAAAATTTTTTGGTAACATTCTTCATTGACAACCACTTTTTAATACATATAAAACTGCACAAAACACTTCATATAAATCTAAATTTCTTGGTTTTGTTTTCTTTTTGCTGTTTTCTAAAGTTGATTTTATGTTCTCAAATTGTTCTTTAGTAACATGACTTGGATAATTTTTATGCATATATACCTCTTATTTTAAAATATATAGTAATTTTACATTATTTTCTAAAAGATTCTAAACAGGTTCTTAGAACTTATCATAAAGTAGTAAATGTTATTAATAATCCTATTGAAAATATTAACAAATCATTTAAAAGTGTTGGTTTAAAATTTTCAGTTAATACTTTATTTGGTACTGGATTATTACATCATTTAGAAAAGTTTGCATATAGTCAAGTTATAGCAAAAAGTAAGAAAAAATTAAGAAAAAACAAAAATAAAATACAAAAAGAAATTGAACATATAACACATAGAAAAACAAAAAAACATACTCATCATTATAAACAAGCATTTTTTAAGGAATGATAAATTATGATTAATAAACTTTGAACTGGTGTCAGTCTTGAAAATTATAATAACTGATATCCATTAACTGGAAAAATTACAGAAACTCCACAGCAATACATACAAACATGACCTAATGTTAATGATTGATTTAAAACTTTTGCTATTCGTGCTCAAAATGATATTAATGCTTATCTTGATTTTATTTTATCTAAATTTCCTTTTGATAGTTTTAAAGATGAGTTAATTAAAGAAACATTAAGAGATATGGTTTATGTAATGGTTGAACATTGAGTATTTAATCGTACACCAATTGAATTTAATGTTGATGCTACTATTCAATTTAATAATGGTAGTCAATTTAGTGCAAATAGTACTCCTACAATTAATATTTGAGATTTAGCACCTAGTAGAATGAAAATATGAGCAAGATTAACAGAATTAAAACAAATATTTTCAAGTTATAATGATGATGAAATAGATGTTGAAAAAATTGACTTAAAAGCATTTTATACTAGAAATCAAGTTGATGAATTAATTGAACAACAAAAAGAATTTACATTATTAAAACAAATTAAATTATATGATGATTTAGTTGATGATAATGAAAATGAAATATATAGAGGTCCTGTTAGTAAATTTGTTAATAAAGGTTATGTAGCAACTGATTATGATAAAGAAACTGAAACAATGATTTTAGATTGACCTGATGAAATTGGTACATTACCACCCGAAGCATTACAAAATAATCCACAAATTGGTGATTATACACATGCACCAACTTGTGATTTTTCTGCTAAACAACAAAAACGAATTACTACTAATGAAAATGAAATTATCAAATTAAATACTGAATTAATTAAAGCAAATGAAAATATTAATGATGTTAAAAATAATTGATTTAATATTGAAACTAGTCCTTTATGAAAGAAAGTTGAAAATAATAATATAGAAATATTTAAATGATATTTTATTAAAATCAGTTATCAATATTCAACAGAAAATAACTTTATGAAATTTTATAAGGTAATTAAAATTTATTTAAATAATGTTTTTAATGAATTTGAATTGCTAAATGTTGATTCCATGACGTATAGTGAACAAATCCAAAATAAAAGAATTTTAAATACCGGAACGATTTACTATAACAATAAAAAGAAAGAATTTAGTGGTGGCGGTAATTCTTATCCTGAACGTGGAAAAATTAATTTAATTGGTGATATAGAAGAAATATATCAATATCAAGGAATAGATACACCAACTGAATTTATAGCAGAGAAAAATACTGAACGTGATTATTATACAAAAATAGAAACTAATAATTTATTAGATAAAAAACAAGATAAGTTAATTGCTGGTGAAAATATTAAAATTGATGAAAATAATAAAATTAGTGCTACTGGTGGTAGTGGTGAATCATTGTGAATAATAGACCCTAATAGTCCAAATATTATTCAACCTAAAGAAAAAAGATTAATTACTGCTAATAATCAAAGAATTGTTTATATTGGTGAACCAGAACAAGAAAAAGATGCAACTACAAAAAAATATGTTGATGAAAAAATTGAAAAAAAACAAGATAAATTATTATTAATAAATGAAAATAATCAATATGGAGAATTAAAATATAATAAATTACCAGAGGGAAAATTTGGTGATGATTTAGGAATACCACCTAATAAAGTTATTAAAGAATGAATTAGTGAAAGTGTAAATAAAAAACAAGATAAAATAGAGAATTTACAAGATAAGATTTTTAATAATAAAGATGATAAAGATAGTACTACAAGATTAGTTAATGATGTTATTAAAGTAGGAGTAAGAACTCTTATTTATAAAAATGAAAGTGGTCCCTCTATTGTTGATGATAATGATATTCCAAATAAAAAATATGTTGATGATAAAATAAAAGATTTAAAAATTTTTAAATGAAAAAATGTAGGAAAAAAAATAAGTAGTACGATAATAGATTATGATTTTAAAATAAATACTTTATATAAAGTTGGTTATTCTTGAAATACTGATGAAAAAAGTGCAATTTCATATATTGAATTTTTATGACAAGGAAAAGGTACAGTATTAGATAGTTTTATTCAAGGCACTCATGGAAGAATTGCTGTAGATAGTTATGTTGATTTACTTGTTAGTGATAAAGATATAGTTATAGAAAGATTTAATTATAATGAGGGACAATTACATTCATTAGAAGAAGAGATAAAAGAAGATACTTATCAAATTAATAGTAAAACATTAAATATTATTTCACCTGAAAAAATTAATATAGAAAAACCTATTAAAATTAATTCATATAGTTTAGAAACTAATGAAATTAGAGAAAATGAATGAGATATTGAATTAAAAAATAATCCAACACCAAGTATTCCACAATGAAAAGAAGTAGGAACAAGAGAAAAAAATAAATGAGATAATTGACAAATTACTTATGATTTTCAAGAGAATAAACATTATAGAGTTTATTATTCTTGAAGTATATATAATCCAGTTTATACTATTCAAGAATTTATTATAACTGATAACAAAATTGCTGGTGTACAAATACAAACCTTTAATGATAGTGCTAATATAGTAATTTTATCAGTTCAACATGCTAAATTGATTACTATTTATACTGTAAAAGGTAATTTAAAAGGTAATGTATGAAAATTAGAAGAATTACAGGAATAAGATTATGTTTTTTAAAATTATAAAAATTATTTTAGGTTTAATAGGAGTAATTTTATCATCAGCAACAGCAGGTTTAATTATATTTATCATTGTAAAAATCATATTAAAAATTAATCAAATATTTTAAGAAAGGTGGTGAATATTATGTTAGGTAAATTTTTTAGAAAAGATAAAAGTAATATTAGTGATAATCAAAATGAAAAAGTAAAATTTTTAACTAATAAAAATAAAAGTACTCATGCTTCAATTTTAAATTATTTTGGTTTTAATGACTTTAATCATGAAACTTATTTTACTGATTTTGTAGCAGAAAATAATGCTAATTTATATAATGCTCCATTAGATGTTAATAATGAAACTATTAAACAGTATTTAATTCAACAAGAATTTTATAGAAAAAATTGAAATTCAATTTTTAAATTAAGTAAATTAGGAATTGGTGGTTATTTAATTTTTATTGCTAATGATGATTTATATTTTCAAGTAGTAGATATCCAACAAAGAGTTTATGATATTACTGGTAAATTAATTCAATGTACTATTTTTTATGATAGTTATCAACAAAATGCACAAACTGTAAGATTATTTGAAATTTATACATTAAATAATGAACAAGTAATTATTAATCGTGCAATTTATAGTATTAATGATAATAAAAAACAATTTCCATTAGATTTTAAATCATTTATTAATAATCCTAATCTATTACAAGAACAAACACTAAATATTAATTATATACCAATATCAATTATGCGAAATAAAGCAAATGAGTTAGCAGATTGTGATAAAGTAATGGATAAAATTAAAGCATTAGATGTTATTTATGAACAAATTGTTTTAGATACCATTTTAAATTCACCTAAATTTATATTTAGTCAAACTTATGGTAATGTTCAATCAGCATTAGAAGAAGCAGTAAGAACTTTGGTTACTAAAAACTACATATTTAAAAGTGGTGGAGATAATAATGAACAAAACGAAAATATCAATATGACAAATAGCAACTTTAAAGGTAAAAACTTAACTGATATATAGCTAACGAAAGTAATGTTTACTCATAAATAATGTAAAATAATAATATGTAATTTAAACAATTCTTGCACTTACAAGTATAATTCAGCAATAATTAAAATAGATTAGGAAGATTAAATTATGCCAAAACCATACAGTGAGGACTTACGAAGAAAAGTAATAGAAGTTTATGAAAGTAAAAACATGAAAATTAAAGAAATTTGTAAAGTGTTCAATATCACTAGAAAGACTTTATTTTTATGAAGAAAAAGAAAGCAAAAAACCGGAAATATAAAACCAATTTTGAATTATCAAAAAGGACATAGCCACAAAATAAAGGATTTAGATGAATTAAAAAATTATTTAGCAGAAAATAAAGATGTTACAGTTCAAAAAGTAATTGAAAAATTTGGTGATATGACAAAAGAAACAGTTTATAACTATTTCAAAAAACTAAATTATACATATAAAAAAAACTTTTCTATATGAACAAAGAGATAAAAATAAACAAGAAGATTTTTTAAAAGAAATAGCGAAAATAATGAATGAAGATTTGGTATATATTGATGAATCTGGAATTGATGATAATGAATTTTATAAATATGGTTGGTCTGAAAAAGGTAAAAGATTATTTGATAATAAACCTGCATATAAAATAAAGAGAATGAGTATAATTGGTGCACTAAATAAAGGTAAATTAAAAGCTCTATGAGCATTTGAAGGACATTGCAATAGTAAAATTTTTGAATCATATGTTAAAAATATACTAATTCCAGTATTAAAGTGTGGACAAATTATAGTTTTAGATAATGCGACGTTTCATAAATCTAAAGCAACAAAACAATTAATTGAAAATGCTGGATGCAAACTATTATTTCTTCCACCATATTCTCCTAATTTAAATCCAATTGAACATTTTTGATTTGCTATAAAACATAATATAAGAAAAATATTACCAAATTATTGACCAAATATTAAAAACGCGATTGATTTTGTTTTTCAAGATATGAGTAAACATTACTTTAGTTAGCTATATATGATTGAAATGTTAATGAAATATTTAAACGTTGTGGTATTCATATACCAAGTCAAAAGAAATCTGCACAACAATCAGTACCCGAAAGTACAGCAGTAAATATTTCAACCATTAATTATATTGAACAAAAATTATGACAATTTAATATTGATATTCTTAAATTTATTCAAATATTAGTACGTTTAGATAAAGATTTATTAAATAGTAAAACATTTAATATTAATGATGAACAAGAAATTAATAATTTAACAGTTAAATTAAAATTATTTAATCCCGAAAATAACCAATTAATAGGAGAAAACAATGGAAAACAACAACAAACCACAAACGAAGTTTCCACAGAAACAGAAGCAAACTAAACTTAATCAAGCAGAAGTAGAAAATGATTATTTAATTGATAATATTCCTTATGACTTTACTAATATGATGCATGCTACTAGTGACCCTGATATTAATAGAGCGTATGATGAATTTAAAAAAAGAACCATATATATTTATGAAATTGAACGTTTATTTAAAAATAATGAAAATAATAGTTTAAAATTTTCAGCAAATACTATTAAAATTGGTTTTATTGATATTGATAAAGTATTAAAAACTACTGCTGTTGAAACATCTGATTTTACTATGCAATTAAATCAAAGAGCAAGTACTAATATTAATGACAATACAATTGAATATAGTATGACTGATATTAAAAATTTAATATTTCAAGAAATAAATTTATTAAATCAATTTAAATTATATGCTGTATCTATTAATGAACCTTTAAGTGAAAATAATATTGATAATTTATATATCATTAATAATTATTCACAACCTTATCAAAATCCAAAAACTAGAAGTACTAAAAGTATAACTATTATTAAAATTAAAGATTTTAAAACAAGAGATGGTTATCCAATTATTATTAAATTACAAAAACCATTAGATAAAGATACCAAAGTAACTGGTTTAAAAATTAAAGCTCCTAGAAGCATGATTTTTGGCAATATAAAGGTACTTGGTGAAGTTGACAATATGGAAGTATACCCTAAGTTATTTGTTAAAGACAAGATAGCATTTCCGCTATTATCAATGCCTATTGAAACTCAACCAAAAGTTAGAATATTACAACAATGATTTAGTCAACAAATCTTACCTTGAAAATTAGCAAAACAATTTATAGGACAAGAAAAATCAGTTTTAGATTTAATTGCTATTGGTGGTGGAACTGAAACAAGAAAAGAAATTATTAATAATGCAAAAATAACATATGCAAAAATTGGTAAATATGATGGTGGAAAACCAGTACCGAAAAAATTACTAGATTTTGAAATGAAAAAGAACGAACAATATTTCTTATATAGTCATCAAGAACCAAACCCACCATATCCAAGTAGAGCTATTGCTATTGAATTATCACAGAACTTTAATTCAATTGAAATTGAAGTAAATGATAAACCACCAATTGATAGTTTACAAAAAGTATTATTAGATATGCTAACTTACACATATAGTTATAATAGAAACTTCGATGGGGCAAAATATGAAAATGGTAGCCCAAATAATCATATTGCTTATTTAAAAGTTAAATTTGAAGGACAAAAACCAGAAGATGTAATTACTAATTTATTTAAACAATGAAAATTAGATTATCCTAACTATATTAATTTAGAGCAAGTAAAAATATTTAAACAAATAGTCATTAGACTTCTTGCGAGACTTATCTATTAAAATTTTCATTTTTAAAATATAATTAAAATTAAAAAAAGATAGGTAATTTATGATGTTTGATAAATTAAAAGCTATTAAAAATGCAGAACTATTAAGATTAACTGGTATAAATGAGATTGTTTTTAAAAAAATGATAGAAATTTTAAAAAAAGAAGAATTAAAAAAGTTTAAAAATGGTGGTACACCTAATAAATTAACTTTAGAAAATAGATTATTAATGACGTTAGAATATTGACGTGAATACCGAACATATTTTCATATTGCTAAAAGTTATGGAATTAGTGAAAGTAATTGTTATAGAAATATCAAGTGAATAGAAAATACTTTAATAAAACATCCTGATTTTCAGCAACTTAATGGAGCAAAATCATTGTTAAATAATAATTTTAAAGATAAAACAGCTATTATTGATGTTACTGAAAGCGCTATCCAACGCCCAAAAAAAGACAAAAGAAATATTATTCAGGAAAAAAGAAAAAACACACAATAAAAACACAAATTATAATTGAACAAGATAGTAAAAAAATTATAAGTTCTTATTTTTCTTGTGGTAAAAACCATGATTTTAAAATTTTAAAAGATTCAAAAGTTAAATTTTTATCACAAACAACTATTTTAGTGGATTTGGGATATCAAGGAATACAAAATATACATCCTAATGTTTTAATTCCAAAAAGAAAATCAAAGAAAATTCCTTTAACTAGAGAAGAAAAGAAAAATAATAAACAAATTTCAAAAATGAGAGTTGTTATAGAAAATATTTTTGCTATACTGAAAAAATTTAAAATTATTAGTGAAAAATATCGAAATAGAAGAAAAAGATTTGCTTTAAGATTTAATTTAATAGCTTCAATTTATAATTTACAACTTTTAAATTAAAAATCTTCAAAAATTTAATATTTTAAATTTTGTTATTTTAAATAATAATTTTTGTTCTATTTTAATGAAGAAAAAATAAGACATATTTTGAATAATAATTTTTAATAAATATTAAAAGTGTTATTAAAATAAAATTTTAAATTTAAAAACTATGATAATAATCACAGTTTTGCAAGAAGTCTATTATGTTATCTAATAATATTTATTCAAGTATGTCAATTAATAAAGGTTTAAATGATGATTATAAACTATTATTACCTTATTATTTTGAATTAAAATCTAATCCTATACATACTACTACTGATGAAATTTGAGAATTTAAAGATGTAAAAGTATTATTAAAATCAGAGTATTTTGATTTTACAGATATGAATAATATTAAATTAAAAAATAATGATATTAGTCAAAATGAATTATTTAAGCTAGATGATAATCAATTAAATTGATTATCTATTACAAATGAATTAGAAAGTAATAATATTCCGTCATTAATTCCAGCAGATTGAACATTAGGAAATGGCGAATATGGAAAATATTTTACAAGAGTAATTATTGATAAAAATAAAATTGAAAGCGTATTAAATTTATATGGTTCAAATAAATCTCAACTATTTTCTAAATTAGAATTTTATAAAGAAATATCAAAAATAGATAATAATAGTGAATTTGAATTACAAATTGAAAATCCGATTAATAATTTAAATCGGATTGAAATTAGTGGAATATTTGGTGCTGGTAATTATGATTTAATTTTAATAACTGATAAACAAGAAATTAATTTAACTAATATTAGTTTATTTGATAAGTATAATGAAAATATTTCTTATATTAACTTAGAAATTTAATTAAAATAATTTGATGTATATTTACCATCTCATTTTATATCTTCATTATGTTCTTTTACACTATTGAAGTATAAAGAAGTTTTGTTTGGACTCAAAAATTTATTTCATCAAATAGTTGTTGTTCCAAATACTCTTTCTCCATTTGGTTTTAAGTAGGAATTTTCCATGTTATGGATAAGCACCCCCCCATGATTAATCCTATTGTTCCAGTTGTAGCACCAGTTAGTGCTAATGCTAATGTTATTTTACTTAAATTTGTTTTTATTCATGTTTTCATATTAAATTACTCCTTTTTTCCTTGATTTTACTTTTAAATTGTACTATTTTTGATTATTTTTACAAGCATGCTTTTAAATGCAAAATAACGCCTAAATTAAAGGCGTTTATTTTGTGAGACCTATACTATTAATTATATTGAAATTGTTTATTGTATTTTAAATATGAAAGTGGTTTTTTAAATATTTTTGATTTAATTTTAAATTACACTTATATATGTATATAATAAACAAGTAAATTAATTTTTTAAAAATATTTACAATAAATTTAGATTTTTTTAAAATAGTTAGGAGAAAAAATATGAGTTTTAATTACTTATGAACTTTAAATGAAGCAACTAAAAGAATGTATCAATCATTTAGAGATGATGTAAAAAATCAATGAGAAAAAACAGATTGAAGAATATTAAAAGAAAGAGATAGAAAATATATTCCAGTTAAAATTAAAGAAAGAACTAGAAATACTATCAATGGTCTTGTTACTTATAACTGTCGTGATTATAAATATTATGATGAACAATTAAAAAAATGAGTAAGAGTTTGTTTATTAGATGAAGAATTGCAATTACCTAAATACAAAAGGACTTGTCAAGATATCAAAAATAATGTTATTGAACATTTTGCAGATGGAAAAAAATATCGTGATATTTTACATACTATGAAACAAACAAAATTTAGTACAACAAGTATTGGAAGAGTATTTCAAGAATATCAAGTCAATAAATTGGATGTTCCTAAAATAAAATTAGAACCAAATCAATTTATTTATATTAGTATTGATGATGGAGATCGTAAGTTTTGAAAATTTAAACGTAATTCTGGTAAATATTCAATGCGCTTAGTATTATTTTGTACAGATAATATTAATCATAAATTAGTTAATAAAAGAGTAGATGTAATAATAAGACCAACAAAAACAGCAATTGGTGTTAAAAAAACTGCTGAATTTATTTTACAACAAGGAAATAGATTTTTTGAAAATTTTGACCAAGCAAAAATTATTATTTGTGGTGATAGTGCAGAATGAATTAAAGATGTTGCTGATTATTTAGGTGCACAATTTGTTTTAGATAAATTCCATTTAGTTAAAAAGTTATATGTAGGAATAATTGCTGGAAATAAAGGAAAATATTGAAACGAATATAATACTTGTAGAAATTTTATTGAAAATGGTCAATATGATGAGTTAATAAAATATATGAATGAAATATTAAAAAATCATAAAAAATTAAAAAAACAATATTTTAAAAATAATAAACAAGGTATTCAAAATCAAGGTGCTAAATGAAATATATAGCTAACTAAAGTAATGTTTACTCATATCTTGAAAAACAAAATCAATCGCGTTTTTAATATTTGGTCAATAATTTGGTAATATTTTTCTTATATTATGTTTTATAGCAAATCAAAAATGTTCAATTGGATTTAAATTAGGAGAATATGGTGGAAGAAATAATAGTTTGCATCCAGCATTTTCAATTAATTGTTTTGTTGCTTTAGATTTATGAAACGTCGCATTATCTAAAACTATAATTTGTCCACACTTTAATACTGGAATTAGTATATTTTTAACATATGATTCAAAAATTTTACTATTGCAATGTCCTTCAAATGCTCATAGAGCTTTTAATTTACCTTTATTTAGTGCACCAATTATACTCATTCTCTTTATTTTATATGCAGGTTTATTATCAAATAATCTTTTACCTTTTTCAGACCAACCATATTTATAAAATTCATTATCATCAATTCCAGATTCATCAATATATACCAAATCTTCATTCATTATTTTCGCTATTTCTTTTAAAAAATCTTCTTGTTTATTTTTATCTCTTTGTTCATATAGAAAAGTTTTTTTTATATGTATAATTTAGTTTTTTGAAATAGTTATAAACTGTTTCTTTTGTCATATCACCAAATTTTTCAATTACTTTTTGAACTGTAACATCTTTATTTTCTGCTAAATAATTTTTTAATTCATCTAAATCCTTTATTTTGTGGCTATGTCCTTTTTGATAATTCAAAATTGGTTTTATATTTCCGGTTTTTTGCTTTCTTTTTCTTCATAAAAATAAAGTCTTTCTAGTGATATTGAACACTTTACAAATTTCTTTAATTTTCATGTTTTTACTTTCATAAACTTCTATTACTTTTCTTCGTAAGTCCTCACTGTATGGTTTTGGCATAATTTAATCTTCCTAATCTATTTTAATTATTGCTGAATTATACTTGTAAGTGCAAGAATTGTTTAAATTACATATTATTATTTTACATTATTTATGAGTAAACATTACTTTCGTTAGCTATAGGTACTTTTGCTGAAAGTAATATTTGATATATTTTAAAAGAAATGCTTGGTAATAGAACATATAGTATAAATATTTATATTAAAATGGTTATTTTTAAGTGTAATCTTGTAAATTCCAAAACATAATCAAAATTTTTTATTAAAATATTAAAAACTTATTAAATTAAAAGTTAATAAGAATTTTTGTTGTGTATTTATATTAAATGTTCTTATTGATTTTTTCAATATTTGTATTTTAATTGAAATTAATTTAATTTAGTAGTAAAATGTATTTACAATTGCATATAATTACAGTTATTTCTTGTCTATAATTTGAAAGAAATGTTTAAAAAGTAATTATATCCTCCGTTTTTGTTACCGTCCCAAATGTTAATAATTCCTATTATTAGAAATTCAATTGAACAACATGAGCAAAGCCTAGGCTTATTAGGTGATAACTTATCTATTATTAAATTGAAAAAATCTAATAATAATTCTATTTTAAGTTTTCGCGAGGAAGATATTAGTTATGCTGATCTTAATCGTGCAACTTGAATTAAAAACTTTAGAATTGGTGATGAATACTTAATCAACGGAGAACTTCGTGTCTTAAATGAAACTGAAATTTATGATTTATCTTTTAGAGTAAAAACATTACCAATATCAAGTCTTAATACAATTGCCAATATTGGTATTAATAAAAATTTAAATTTAAATAATAAAATTGTAAGTTATAGTGACAATACTTTGAAAGAATAATTTCTTAAAACAATTAAAAATATAAAAATTCTTAATATTAAATTTCTCTCTCTTTTAAAATTAAAAAATAATAAAGAATTGTCTAAAGTATTTTAAAATTCAAAAATTAGATAAATATTCTTTATTTTTTTATTTTTACATTATTTCATTGGTTGGTCTAATAATAATTTCATTTCAAGTAGCATCAGCGGGTAATTCAATTGCTTGTTTTATTGTTAGTGCTATTCGTTCGGCAGATATGCTATAAGTTTTATAATATTCTTTAAATTCAGAACTAAATTCTTTATCAGTTACTCTATTCAATAATTCAGTATTGGTGGTTAGCCCTAATTACTGGACCATATTTTGATAGATATTTCTAAATTTTTATTTGTAATATTGGTGGTTTTAAAAATTTAGAATGTATTCTTTCATAATTATAAAACATAACATATTGATTTACATCATTAATAGCTTCATTGATTGTTAAATATTGATTTGAGTCTTTAGGCAATCATTCTTGAGATAAATGTGAAAATCAATTTTCAGATATGACATTACCGCCAATATCATATGGTTGTTTTTTGCTTAAAATTATTTGTTTGTTTTTTGCTCATTTTGTAATTTCTTGACAATAAAATTCGTTGGCGTTATCTGAATGTAAAATAACGTTTTTTATTTGATTTCAAGAAAATTGGTTGTTTATTTTTTCAAGTGCAGGAAGAATTAAATCTTGATATGATTTATTTGAAAATGTATTATAACTAACAACATTATTTGAATAAAAATCAATAATTACAAAAAGATATAGTCAACCTTCTTTGGTGTTTATTTGTTTAGTATCCATTGATCAAATTTGATTTGAAGCGGTTGTACTTTTGTAATCTTTGTTTACTTTATCCATTGTAGGTATTCACTTATTTGGATTTTTTTTGTTTTTAGGATAGTTATTTTTAGTTTGTTTTAATCCTTGAATATTGTGTTTTTTCATAATTTTTCGCATTTGTTTTGTTGATAATTCTATATTTAAAATGATATTTTTCTCTTGTTTTAATCACTCTTTAAAAGCTGAAAAAATTCTTAAATATCCATAAATTCTACCTTTTCTTGTAGAATGAAATTCGATTAAAAGTTGGCATAATTCTTGATATTTATGATTGCAATTAATAATATGATTTTTTTCTTTTTTAATAAGTTTTTGTTTATTTTTTAAAAAGTAATATGTTGATCTGTTTAATTGAAGATATTGACATAAGTTTCTAATTGAATATTGATTTTTGCAATCATCGATAATTTTAATTTTTTCTTTGATATTTAATTTGTTAATTATTAATGCTATTTGTTTAATTTTATCCATTAATAAAAATCCTTTCAGGTCAAAATTAGTGTTCATTATATAACACAATTGTTTTTAGAATACATTCAGATTTTTTAAATTAATGGTCTAGTAAAAAGGGCTAAGTGGCCCATCCAATTTATAATAATGTGAAAGTGATATTAGATAAAAATATTTTTTGTAAATCTTAATTTAAGTCTATAATTGAAAAAAAGAATATACAATAAAAAAATAATGCCTGCATAAAAATATAAATTTTTCTAATATTTTATTTTAATAATGTTTAAAAGAAAACTAAGTAAAAACAATTATTTTTTAAAATATTATCAATATTATCAATATTATCAATAGTTAAATTTGTATATTATAATGATTTTATATATTTATGTTATAATCAAGAAAATTATCATTACTATTAAAAATAAATCAATATTGGAATTTTTTAAATATTAATTTGTGGGTGCTTTAATGACAAGAATGGAAAAATATAAAAGTTTACGTGAACAAATTGCTAAAGAAATTAAAGAAAATAGTAAGCTTTGAGAACAAGAACAAAAAATAGAAAATTATTATCAGCAACTAATAAAAATTGATAAATCATATTTTGAGCCAATTTTTCAAAAATTAAATTCTGATTTAAATTTAGTTAATTTTGAAAATTATTTTATTAAAAATAATGAACAACATTTAGATGATAATGATAAATTAATATTGGAAAATATGTTAGAAAATATTAATAATATTTTAAAAAAATATAGTGAAAATATTGATTTTGAAATAGTTGATGTGCCATTAATAAGTACTAACTTAGAATATCAAACGTTAATTAATAGTATGCATAATAAAATAAATGAATTTCAAAAAGACTTAGAAAGTAAAATTCATGATGTCAAAAATTTTGTTAAAAATTTAGAATTTAAATATAAAAAGTATAAAATAAATAATAGTGATCTTAATAAAGAACTAAAAGAAATTAATCAAGAACATAATAATTTTCAAGATGAATTACAAAAAGTTAAAATTAAGAATAACTATAAGTGAAGTTTAACAGTATTTAGTATTATCATTATTTGTTTAATTTTAATAGTCGTGTTAGTATTATCATTAATATTATTTATTAAGTAGAGAATGGAGAAAAACAATGTACCCAAAGATTAATATTGCAATAGATGGTCCAGCAGCTAGTGGTAAATCAGCAGCTGCATATTTGCTTTCTAAAAAAATTGATTATCAATTTATGGATACAGGAATTATGTATCGTAGCTTTACTAATTATTGTTTAAAAAATAAAATTGCTTTTGAAAGTGAAGATTTAATACTTGCAGCATTACAACTTTTTGATATAAGATGAGTTAATGGTCATTTTTTATTTAATGATCAACCACCAACAGAAGAAATTTATGATAAAAATGTTACTAGTAAAGTACCAATAATTGCTTCGTTATCTGAAGTTAGAAAAGTTATGGTTGCTAGAATTCAAGAAATGGTTAGAAGTCAAGGCTTTATTGTCGTTGGCAGAGATATTAGTAGTGTTGTTTTACCTGATGCTCAATTAAAGATTTTTTTAACTTCTAGTTTACACGCTCGTAGTGAAAGAAGATATAAACAGTATATTAAAGAGGGTATTAATATTACACAAGAACAAGTATATAACGATATGGTAATTCGTGATAATGTTGATAAAACTCGTAGCACTGGTCAACTAGTAATTGTTGAAGATGCAGTTATTTTAGATAATAGTGATTATAATTTACAAACGACCGTTGATAAATTAAAAGTTTTATATGATAATTACTTTAGTCATAAAAAATAATATTTTAAATATAAGGATTTGAATAAAATGAATAAGTTACCAAAAGTAGTAATTGTAGGACGCCCTAATGTTGGTAAATCTTCAATTTTTAATCGTATATTACAAAAAAAAGTAGCAATAATTGAAGATATGCCTGGAGCAACTAGAGATCGAATTTATGGCATTGGTGAATGATTAACACAAAATTTTGTGATTATTGATACGGGTGGTATTACTAAAACGATTACTAATTTTACTCAACAAATCAATCAACAAGTTAATATTGCTTTAGCTGAAGCTGATATTGTTTTATTTGTTTGTTCTTATCAAGAAGGTTTAACTCACGAAGATGAAGATATTGCCAAATTATTATACAGAACTAAGAAACCGGTTATTATTATTGCAAATAAATATGATAATGTTCAAAACGATAATGATAAAATTTATGATTATTTAAAAGTTGGCTTTGGCGAACCAATTTTAGTATCTGCTAGTCATGGTGTTGGTTTTGGTGATTTATTAGATATGATAATTACTAAGTTACCAAAAGAGGTTCATACAGAAAAGAAAGAACATATTAATTTAGCAATTATTGGTCGTCCCAATGTTGGTAAATCAAGTTTAGTTAATACTATTCTTCAAGAGAATAGAGTTATTGTTTCACCAATAGCAGGAACAACAACTGATGCTATTGATAGTAATTTTGTTTATAATAAAAAACAATATTGTGTTATTGATACTGCTGGAATTCGTAGAAAAGGAAAAATTACTGAAGATTTAGAAAAATATAGTTTAATTAGAACTACTAATGCTATTGAACGTAGTGATATTGTTTTGTTTTTATTAGATGGTAGTGTTGAAATTCAAGAACAAGATTTAACAATAGCAGGAATGGCAAAAAATTTAGATAAGCCAGTTATTATTATTGTTAATAAATGAGATTTAGTTAAAAAAAATGAAAAAACAATGCAAGAGTTTACTAAAAAAATAAAAGAAAAATTTAAATACCTTGAGTATTCTTTTGTTGTATATTTATCTGCTTTAGAAAATACTAGAATTCATACTTTATTTGCTACTATTAATGAAGTATTAGTTAATATGAATTTAAGAATTAAAACAAGTATTCTTAATGAAATAATTAATAAAGCTCAATTAATTAATGAGCCGCCCTACTTTAAAGGTGGTAGATTAAAGATATATTACACAACACAGGTTGAAAAAAATCCGCCTACTTTTATCTTAATGGTCAATGATCCACAACGATGTCATTTTTCTTATGAACGTTTTTTAATTAATCAAATTCGTGAACGATTTGGTTTTCAGGGTGTACCAATTAAATTAAGATTTAGAATGCGTAAGTCATTGTATAATAAATAATAAAAAAGTGTAAAATTTTGTGATTATATTTATTTAAGAAAAATTTATTGTATAATAATATTTATTAAGATAAAAAACTAATGATTAGAAAGTGTAAATGATTATGCTAAATTTTTTAACATTAGAGTCGCACAATAAAAGTTTATCAACATCGGCAATGTGAATAATGTTTATCATTGGTTTGATTTGTATTGGTATTATTTTTCTTGTGTTTTTTTTATTTAAAAGAAAATTACGTAAAGAAAGGAGCCTGATTAACGAGCAATTTTTATTTAAACCAAAAAAAGTTACATATCAAGTTTTTCATTTTTGAAATAAAGCTCTTTATATATTTTTAATGTTTTGTGCAACAGTTGGTGCCATTGTGCTATTATCAGTTTCAATAAGTTCAATGTTTTAATTTTGAAAAATTAAGAAAAAGTTTTAGGAAGGGGTTAAAATATGGGTTTAGTTTTCTGAAAAAAACATAAAGAGAAAAATCAAACAAAAAATAGTAATATTGAATTAAAAACCTCAAAAGAAAAAAGTCCTTGAAATAATGTTTTAAAATTTTTACAAGACTTAGGTAAAGCATTACAATTTCCAATTGCAGTATTACCATTCGCTGCTATTTTAAACAGATTTGGAGCATTAGGGCTTACATTTACTACTACAACTGATGCTGGTGTTATGCATGTTACTAATGAAGTGGGTTATTGAATTTCATATATTATTCAACAACCAGGAAAAATAGTATTTGATAATTTACCATTATTATTTGCTTTAGGTTTAGCATTTGGTTTAGCTAAAGATCATCGTGGTGAAGCTGCATTAGTTGGAGCAGTATTTTATTTGGCAATATCTGCAATGACATCAATTGAACATTCATTACCAGAAATGTTATATAAAAATGTTTTAACTTTTACATCAAGTAAAGGTGAAAAATTTTCGTCATTATTTTATGTAGAAGAATTTGGAACAGATGGTAAAACTATTATCGGTGGTATTTATGTATTAAACATTGGTGTTTTTGGTGGAATTGTAGCGGGGTGTTTATCTGCAGTTTTATATAATAAATATAAAGAAATTAAACTTCCTTAAGCATTATCATTCTTTGGTGGTAGAAGATTTGCACCAATGGTGGCTTTAGCAATAACTATTCCCACTGCTTTGGCATTTGCTATTGTTTGACCATGAATTCAATTAGTATTAATGAAATTTGGTCAATTAGTTGCTAATCCAAATAATCCAGCAGTTGCTATTCCAGGAACAGCAGTTTATGGAATATTAAATCGTTTATTATTACCTTTTGGATTACATCAAATCTTAAATACTTTTTTTTGATTTCAATTACCAATTAATGGTCAGATAATATCTCCAATTACAGGTGCTGCATCTGGAACAACGGAATGAGTAAATGGAGACATTAATGCTTTTACTAGAGGTATTGAAGGATCTGGATTTTTTCAATCAGGTTTCTTTCCTATTATGATGGGTGGTATTCCCGCTGCTGCCTTAGCTATGATTATGGCAGCTAAAAAAGAAAATAGAAAAATGGTATCAGGATTTTTAGGAGGAGTTGCTTTAGTTTCTTTTATTAGTGGAATCACTGAACTAATTGAATTTTCATTTGTATTTATTGCTCCATTATTATTAGTAATTCATGCCTTATTAACAGGGATATTTATTGCAATAACGACAGCATTACATATTCAAGTTGGTTTTGGTTTTAGTGCTGGAATTATTGACTATTGCATTTCTTTTGCTCAATCATGAGGATTTGCTAATCATGCTACAGGTGCTTATCATATTACTTCAAATCCACTATGAGTATTATTATTAATTGTGGCTGCTGGTGGAGTTTATTTTATTGTATTTTATACATTAATTACTAAAATGAATATTGAAACACCAGGAAGAGAAGAAGATTTTGGTGTTGAAGAAAATAAAGTAACAACAAAATCAGAGTTAAGCAATAAAAATCTTAAAAGTGATAAATATACATTAATGGCAACAAAATTAATTGAAGCAATTGGTGCAGATAATTTTGTTGAAATTGATAATTGTGCTACTAGGTTACGTTTGATTGTTAAAGATACATCACGTGTTAATTTGGCAAAAGTTAAGGCCGCAGGAGCATTTGGTACTAAAATTTTGAATAAAGAAGCTTTGCAAATTGTTATTGGTACCGATGTTGAACATGTAGCCAATGCAATAAAGGCACAGTTACAAAATTCAGCAACTTTGAATATTAAAACTAAAGTTAATCTATAATTAAAAGTGATTATTACAATATAATATTAAAGCTACTAAAGCTCATATAACCATTTAATGGCTATATGAGCTTTTAATTGATTAAAAAAGATAGGAGTAAAAATAATGGCAGTAGGTAAACATTTAATTACTAACATTTTACAAAAAATAAAATCACAAGTACCAACATTAACTAAAGAAGACATTATTACTGCGCTTAATATTATCTATATAACTTGTGCAGAATATAATGCTATTGATAGTTCTATTAGTAATATTGCCAAATATTATCAACAAGAAGATGAAAAATTTGATAGTCAATTGTTTAGAAAAAATTTGCATAGTTCTTTGCAATATATTGATCAAGACAATTTATACAGTTTGAAAAGTTTGATTTCAATTATTTTAATAATTAATGTTTTTAATCATCCTTTATTATTTAGTGATTTTAGTGATTTTATTAAAAAAGATATTACTAATATTGAATTTATGAAAACAAAAATAGAAATCCTGAAAAATGATAATATTTTTTTATTAAAAAAATTAGTTCGTGCAAGGACTTAAATAAGCTAAATAAATTAAGAGAGCAATTAAATAATAATTTTGAAATATTAAAAAATTTTAAAACAATTTGTGAAAATCATCAATTAGGTGTATTAAATATTTATAACTTTATTGCTAATCAATCAAAATATTTTGTTACTGATGAAGATTGTGATAATAAAATTAGTTTAACAAGTAATGAATATGAAAAAATTAAGGAGATAATGTCAAGAGAAAATAAATTTAAGGATATTTTAGTTAAAGATAGTAATTCTGAAATTCCATATAAATTAAATATTGAAGAACTTGATAAAATTTTTAAAAAGGAAGTTGTAAATTTATTCGATGAATATGAAAATAAAATTTGTGATTTTAAAAATAATAAATCTAAAAAAAATGAATTAAAAATTAAGGGAATTAAATTAAAAATTCAAAATATTTTTGATTTGTCAAAAATTATTTTTGAAATGTTTCAAAAACCAGTTACTTCTTCATTGCCTTTAACGAAAATTGTAAATCAAATTTTTGATGAAAATGATTCAATGCAATATTTAAGCGAAATTGAAAAAAATATTGATAGTAATATTGAAATGATTAAAAAGTTAAAACAAAAATTGCAAGAAATTTTAAACGATAATGATGTTTCAAAAAAGGAAACGTTAATGCAAGTAGAAAGTTTTAATAATTCTCATAAAACAGAAACAAAGAAAACAAATGTTAAAAAAAGAAAAAATAAGAAAAAAGACAACAAAAAAAAATGAACATTTAAAATTTATTAATACTAATGAAACAGATAATTCAGAATCATCTACAACAAGTAGTTCAACGTCTTTACTTGAAAAAGATATTACTAAAATTAATGCTATTTTAGAAGAAAAGGACATTAAAGAACAAAGTATAAAACAAGAAAATGATGCAAAAGAAGAAAAAACAGAAATTTTAAGTCAAGATCAAATTTTACAAGCAAAAATTAATCAATTAGAAGCACAATTAAAGCAAACACAAGAAGAATTGGATAAAACAAAAGTTAAATCTGCAGAAGAAACAGCAATATTAGAACAACAATTAATAGCAGAAAAGCAAAAAGTACAACTATTAATTGATGAAACTAAATTTTTAGTTTCTAAAGTTGCTACTTTAGAAAGAGAGAAAACAAAGTTAGAAAAAATTAAACAACAAAATAGTGTAAAAATAAATCAAATAGGTAATAATTTAGAAAAAGTGCAAAAAAAATTGAGAAATATTCGTGATCAAAAAAATAAAAGTATTGAAAGATTAATAAAAAAAGAGTTCGCGTTAGTTTCAGAAAAAGAAAGATTAGAAAGTAGAAATTATAAAAATAACCAAGATTTAGAAAAATTAAATCAAGAATTATCAAAAACACAACAAACATTAATAACAGTAGAAGATAAAAATCAAAAATTGGTTACGGAAGTTAATCAATTAAAGGAAGAAAAAATAAAACTAGAAACTATTCAACAAGAAAATGGCATGCAAATAAAGGAGAAAGAAAAAAATATTTCTTTACTAGAAGATAAATTAACAAAGATTGGTAATCAAACAACTGAAAAAGTTCAAAAACTACTTAAAGAAAAAAAACAATTAGTTTTAGAAAAAGAAAAGTTAGAAACTTTAAATAAAAAAGGTAGTCAGAAGTTAACAAATTTAAATAAAAAAATACAAGTGTTATCACAGTATAATCAAAATTTAGTGGCATTTACTGATAGTTATGATATAAAATCTTGTATTCATATTAACCCAGTTATTGAAAAAAAATAGTATCAAAAACATTAGTAGTTAGTGAAATGATGGAAGTAGTTGCACCAGTATCAGTTTTAGTACCTACAGGTCAACAATTTTCAGTTTCAACTGAAAATTGAGAAGACGTTCATATTGCTAATGAATTAACACCAGGATTTTGTTTACAACCAAAATTATTTACAATGTAATTAGTATTATTATTTCGTATAAATAAGAATCATTAAAATTATGTTATAGTTTATATAGAGGTGACCATATAGTGAACAATGAGGTACTAAAAACAATTTTATTCAAGAAAGAAATAACTATCAAAGATAGAATATTATTTAAAACAATTTTTGAGGTTTTAAGTACTCTTTTTACTAATGAAGATGGTGTATCAATATTAAAAAGTGGTTATAAAATAAATGATTATCAACAAGTTTGATTTTTAACGATTAGTCCAAATAGCGAAAAAGAAGAAGTAATTAAAACAGGATATGCAAATTTTTTGTCAGAAGATTGAAATGTTATTTATCAATTTAATAGTACCAGTACAAGTGAAAAAAGAAAACAATTGGGTGAAAAATATATTAAAGATAAAGTAGAATTTGTTACTTTTGTAAAAATAAAAGAAAAATCAAAAGGCATTGGTTATCATTTTATAGGTATATTTGTTTTTGATGATTATCGTAACAAAGATTATAAAACAATGGTTTTTAAAAAAATTAAAGATATTTATAAAGATATATGTTTAGTTTGATTTTCACTTTCTTCTTCAAAAATAGTAATATTATTAAAATTAATTTCTTGTATCTTTTTTTTCAATGGTTTTGAAATAATTTTTCTATTTGAAAAAACTGTTGATGTATTTTTAGTTGGTTGTTCAACAGCTATTATTTTAGTAGTAGATGTAGTAGTTTGATAATTAGTAGTGGGGTAGTACATATAGTTTGAATCCATAGGTTGTAAATATTGATATTCATTATCAAAATTATTACTAAAGAATTTAATACAGCAGTTTCATAACATTTTCTTTTTTCCTTTTCTTTTTGAATATTTGAACACTATCTAAAACTAAATAATTGCATTATTTAATTTTAATAGTTTATAATTATAATAATAACAAAGTTTATTTAAAGGTGAATATAATGTTACGTAGTAGTAATATTTTAAAAATTAATAGTATTAATAATTTTGAACAATTATTTATTTTTTTTGGTTTACCAGTTCTTTTTTTACTTTTAATTATGAAATTAACTTTTTTAATTACTATTAATTTTCATAAAAATAGTATTAATAATAAAAAAATATTTAATAAAACAAAAATCATTATTCTTCAATTTAGTTTATGATTTTTAGCACAATTTTGTTTATTTTTATTACCAGTTCAAGAAATGGTAATTAATATAAATTTTTTAGATTTAGAAAGTTTACCAATGCTATCATTGATTTCGATTTTACATTTATTTATTTGTTTTAGTTTTTTAAGCCGTAATAATAATCAAATTATGAAAGTGATGCGTTTTACTATTTTGTGAATTATTATAATTGCTATTATTTTACAATTTAATTTTACTATGATTAAAATATCATTACCATCAATAAATAACTTTATTTCAGTACTAATTTTAGTGTTCTTTTACTATTGATTAGGTTTCTTTTCATGAAAAATGTTTAGTGATAATTTATTTACAATTTTTAATTTAATTAAAAAAACTTGAGTAACATTATTTAGTAATTCTTCATTACCCAATATTATTAATAAACAATTTCCAGTAAAAGCATATACTAAAACTAAAATTATCATTTTAACATGGCAATTTAAAAAACAAATGTTTACTAATTTTGACTACCAAGTTTCTATTACTGATAATAATAAAAAACTTTTAATTGCTATTTTTAAGAAGAATTTAACTTATTTTTTAAGTGCCCAATTAACACTACTTATTACTAAAACTATTCAAGATTTAAAAACTTTAATTAATGGTTGAAAAATGGCTTTAATTCAATAACTTTTTTTGTTTTAAAATTTAAAAGAAAGGAAGAACGAATATGAAAAAACAATCATTTTTGCTTTTTAAAAATGCGTTTAAACAAGCATTTCGTAATAAAATTCAATTAGTTGGTTTAATTGTTTTAGTATTATTATCATCAACTATTTTTTCATTAATGCAAACAAGTTTAGCAAGAATTTCTGATGAATATTCAACATTAGTTGCAAAATCTAATTTACATGATTTTGTTATTGATTTATCTAATACTACTCCAAAAACTGTTTCTAATAAAATCTCAACATCAACAACTGCTGTTGATGAAAAGAATGATTTTGATATTAACAATATTGCAAATGATGCTGGTAATGAATTTATATGAGATCGTGTTGAAGGCAGAACTATGCAATTAGATAATAATAGTAATCCTAGAATTTTAAAAATATTAACTTATAATCAAGATGCTCGTATTGATAAATTAATCATTAGTGATGGTTATCAAATAGGAGATAGTAATAATCCAGATAAAACTCCAAGTTGAAAACAGGTAATTATTAATAAAGAATTTGCTCAAAAAAATAATTTGCATATTAATGATACAATTCGTGTGCAATCAGATCAATTAGGAAGTAGTTTAAAAGTTTCAGGATATGATTTAAATGATGCTGCTTATAGTAGTTATAATTGATTAAAAATTGTTGGATATGGTGTATCTGCTGATTTCACAACCCCAATTATTGATCAAACTACACCAATTCCAAATAAAACTCGTGAAGGTTTATTATACGTTGATCCAATGCAATTTGGTTTAAGTAAAAGGTTAGAAAAAAATAATTATATTTGATCATATGATAAAGCTAATGAAAAAATCACAATTTCTTCTGATAATGATCGCGAAATTTATTTTGTTGGAAAATCAACAATAGGTAAAATTAATGATATTAAATTAATTTCACAAAGTTTAAGAAGTAAATATATTAATACTATTGATTCTGATGCTGCTTTAGTATATAAGTTAGGAAATAATAAGTATACGTTTAATAATCGTACTGCTACTTTGAATGCAACTATTATTGGATTTAAAAGTTTATTAATTGGTTTATTGTTAATTGTTTTAATTATTACAGGAATTACAGTAATATTAATTACTTATAAAAATATTGATAATTCACGAACACAAATTGGAATTTTAAAATCATTAGGTTATAGTAATATTAAAATTTTAATTACATCTTTAGCTTATCCAATGGTAGCAGCACTTATTGGTACTATTTTAGTGTTTTTACCAGCAAGTGGTTTACAAGTAATTATAGTTCAAACATTTGCCAACTATTTTAATCTAGATTTTGGTCATTTTATTTTTAATGGTTTAGGATTTATATATTGTTTAATTTTAATATTTGGTTTTTTATCAATTATTGCATGAGTTATTAGTGCTTTAACAGTTATTAAAAAACCAATAGATTTAATTAAAAACGAATCAGCTACTATTAATTCTCGCTTTAGTCGAATTATTAAAACAAAAAGTATTAATCGTGGATTTTTAACAAGATTCCGTTTATCACTATTTACATCATCAATTGGAAAAATGGCAGCAGCATCATTAACTATGTTTTTAGGAACAACTTTAATGACAACATCTATTATTGGTCCAAAAATTATGGCTGATAATAAATTACTTTCTTTTACTGGTATGAATTATCACTCCTTAGTTGAATATGACATTCCGACTTATAATTCTCCATATAGTTTTTATAAAACTTATAATCCAAATAATAAAGATGATTGAACTTATACTTCTACTGTTGATAGTACTACTGGTGATACATATTGACATCCACCACGTTTTGATAATTCTGGACCATTAAATGATACTTTTGTTAAAGAATTATTAGAAAATAATATTAATGCTGAAGCATATGCTCCAATGTCAGATGAATTTAATCCCAGTGCTGCTATTAGTGATTTAGGATATACTGGTTTAACGTATTTAAATAGTAAAATGCTTACTAAAAACTTTTTAAATGGATTAGATTCTAGTGATATTAAAGATGCTTCTGTGATTGTTGGAATTATGGTACAAATGGCTTGACCAAATGCATTACCAATGTATGACACAGTTTTAAAAAATACTAATATTAACAGTTTTTATAGTGAGAATACTTATAATATTATTAGAAAATTTTATCAAAACTATCGAACAACAGTGGCAATGAATATTAGTGGTACGATTTCGAAGACTGGTAAGATTAGTACTAATCCTAATGATTTAGATATTACAAAATTCAAAGATTGAGCAAATAGTAATATTCCTGCTTACAAAAATGCCTCAAGTAAGGGTCCTACTTTTATTAATGATATTGATAATTTAAGTTTTGATACTAACGATAAATTATATCCGTGACATTTAACTAATGAAACACAATTATTGAATAATAATGCATCTGAAATTAGTGACAAAGAGCGTGATAGTTGAATTAATAAAGTTGGAATTTGATTTGGTGCTTTATTTTATAATAGAATGGGACAAACTGTAGTGCAAGGTGCTTATACTAAAAGCCCATATTTTATTCGTCAAAATATTGCCAAAGCTTATAGTGATCCCAATGCTCCTTTTAATGTTGCTTTTAATGTTGTGCCTTTTGATAAAGAAACTGATGAATTAGGAACTTACTTTATTGGTACTCCTGAAAAATTATTTAAACAGAACAAATATTTAATGAAAGTTTATGGTTTACAAAATCAACAACAGTTAGGCAAACCTTCAATGATGCAATTATATGATGCTGGAGGTTCTTCATTAAATCCACTTTTAGAACAAGAAAATAGTGATGATAGTATTAGTCTTGTTATTAATCAAACAATTGCTAAACAATTAAATTTAAAAATAAATGATGAATTTAAAATGAGTAGTAATGGTAATACTATGAAATTTAAAGATAATAATAAATTGAAACCTTTTGATTTGGATAAAATTAATATTGATAACGTTGTTGGTGATAGTAAAAATGTTAATAATATAACATTATTAAAACAACAAACTGGTTATACACAAGTTGATGAGTTAAAGGATGAGGCTTATGTTAATGCGGGTATTAATGCTACAAATATGTTAAAAGAAGTTGCTGCTGGTAAGGTTGTTAATTCTTATAATGATAAGATAAGTTCTAAAACACCAACGTATAAAGTAGTTGGTATATATAATGGTTATGGTCAACCTAATGCTTATATTAGTAAAACTAATGCTGATAAAGTTTTATCATTTAATAAAACAAAAGAATTTTTATTTTTATTATTTAAAAAAGAATGAGAAGACAAAAAAACAACTTGTGATGTTGATTTTGGTAAATTAAAATCATTTAATGAATATCAAAATTTTCTTAATCAATTAAATGATCCCGTTATTTATAAACTTAATCAAATATTTGAAAATGAAAATCCAATCTTTAATTTTAAATTTTCAAATTCGCAATCATTACCAGATATAACTAATTCATTTTCAACTTCGCAAATGTATGGAGATTACAGTGCTTTTGGTTTAAATGGTGGTACTGATGGTTCTGGTACTTATCAAGGTTATGGTGCAGGTAGTGCTGTTAATATTACGCCACAAGATATCCATCATCAGTTGTTAAATCAAATTACTGCTTTAGTTGATACAGTATTGGTTGCATTTATTATCTTTTCATTAATCATTTCGTTCTTTATTATTTTATTAACAAGTAATTTAGTAATTTATGAAAATCGTAAAACAATAGCAACAATGAAAACACTTGGTTATAGTGATGCAAAAATAACTAATATTGTTATTGGTATGTATTTACCAGTGATTGCTGTTATGTTTGTTATTGGTTTTCCTGTAGGATGAATAATTGTTAAGTTTATTCTTAACTATTTAGCTGCTAATACAACATGGGTTTTACCATTATTCTTTGTTTGATGATTACCGCTTGTGGTTGGTTTAATTGTCTTTGGTATTTATGCAACAACCTTTATTATTGATTGATATGCCATGAAGAAGATTAATCCAATTAAAACTTTAAATGAAATTGATTAAAAGCAGAAAGGAATAAAAACATGAAAAATGATAAAAAAAACACTAAAAATTCAAGTGAACAAGTAACTAAAAATAAGTTAGAATCTAGTTTTACAAAGAAGTCAGTATCTAAAACCGAAGGTACAATACCACCAGTAACTCATAAATCTCATGATAAACCAGAATCAAAGGAAGAAATAGAAGCTAATAAAGCTAAATTGCAAGCTTTTAAAGATAATCAAAAAGCAATTAAAAAATTAACAAAAACTCATTCAAAAGAAATTTTAGCAGGTAAAATTATATCAATGACTAATAATACTCCTGATACTCAAACTAATGTTATTGAATTATTTGATGTTAAAAAATCTTACTTAACTGGAGACTTAGAATATGAAGTATTAAAAGGAGTTAATTTAAAAATTAAATTAGGTGATTTTGTTGTTATCTTAGGACCATCGGGAAGTGGTAAGACAACATTATTAAATATTATTTCGGGATTGGATAAACCTAATACTGGTGATGTTTTTGTGGCGGGATACAATTTATCTTTATTAAAAGATAGTCATTTAACTAAATTTAGACGAGATAATGTTGGTTTTATTTTTCAACAATACAATTTATTAACTAACTTAACTGCTCGTGAAAATGCTGAAGTTGGTGAAAATCTTGCTAAAAATAAAAATAAAAATATGAGTATTGATGATATTTTTCAAGTTATTGAAATGGATGAACATATGAATAAGTTTCCAAGTCAATTATCAGGTGGACAACAACAAAGAGTATCGATTGGTAGAGCACTAGCAAAAAATCCGACAATTTTATTTTGTGATGAGCCAACAGGAGCACTTGATGAGGAAATGGGGCGTAAGGTGTTAGAAATTTTATTGGATGTTAATCGAGAATATAAAACATCAATTATTATGGTTACTCATAATCCTAACTTCCAATATGTTGCAAATACTGTTATTAACGTTAAAAATGGTAAAATTATTAGTGTAAAGAATAATGAAAAACCAATGAAACCAAATGAAATAAATTGATCATAAGAAAAGGATATAGATGGGGGTTGATTTAATAAATATAAGAAAAATGCATAAAAATATGCATTTTTCTTATATTTATATAGAGTAAATACTTGTATAAAGAAAAAAATATTAAATTATAAGAATCTAATAGAAAATACTATATTTTATTTAGTTTAATTATTTTTTAGAAAGAAAAAGGTGCAAGGTAATGAGTATTGGTTTAATTACATTTATTATATGAATATGTTTAGTAATTTGAATAGTGTTTTTAATTTGAGGTATAACTTTATGTAATAGTAATAATGCATTAGGCATCATATTATTATTTTTAACATTAAATTTAATTGGTTTAATAATAGGAATTTCTTTATTATATAATAAAAATAAGCAAAATGTAGATAACAAAAAAAATATTAATAGTAATATTAAAATAGAAGAACTAAGTTAAACATTCCTTTTTAGAAATTTTAATATTAAATTAAAAAATCATACCTTAATTTAATACAATTAAAAATAAAATAATAATAAATATTATCATATTAAAGTATGACTTAAAAATATTTAAATGAAACTTGCAAAAAAAGTAATTATTTTAACAATGATTGATAAATTATTCAGATATTTTTGTTGAAGATAAATCATAAAATTTACCTTTAATAATATATACTATTGTTTCACAAATGTTAACTAAGTGATCACCTAGTCTTTCAATATATTTCAACTGTTGCATTGTTGATGTATATTGAGAGAGTTGATCATTATTTTTGTTTACTTTTAACATATTGACAATGTTTTTCATTGATTCACGAAAACGATTATCAATATCGATATCATATTCTGCTGCTTGATAAGCTTTGTTAATATCATTTTCATTTATAGATTCACCAATTAAATCCATCATTTTAAATACTTTTTTCATTAATCCTGATAATTGAGATGTTAATTTAATTTCTGGTTTATATTTGACATTAAATTTGGATAAATTTTTAGCATAATTTGAAATACGTTCTAAATCACGAATAATATTCATATAGCCAATAATAGTACGTAAGTCAGTAGCAAAAGGATTTTGTTGAGCAATACTTCAAATTGCAGTAATTGTTAAACTTTCAGCGACTGTTCTAATTTCTTTATCGGTTTCAACAATTCTTTTTGACATATCAAAATCTTGTGTTTCCATTGCTATTAAAGCGTCTTTATGTTCTTTTTTTACTTCTTTTAATAAAGTTAATAAGTTTTGTTTTAAATTTATGATATCTAAATCAAATCTACGGTTAATTATTTTCATTTTTTCCTCCTTTCTCTATAATTAATTATATATATTTTTAACCAAATCTGCCGGTAATATAATCTTCTGTTCTTTTATCTTTTGGTCGTGAAAATATTTTTTTAGTATTATTATATTCAATGACTTCTCCATTTAAGAAAAAAGCAGTTTTATCAGAAATTCGTGCTGCTTGTTGCATTGAATGAGTAACAACAATAATTGTAAAGTCTGATTTTAAATCATTCATTAAGTCTTCAATTTTAGATGCGGCAATCGGATCTAGAGCTGAAGTTGGTTCATCCATTAATAGTACTTCTGGTTTTAGGGCAATAGCACGAGCAATACATAAACGTTGTTGTTGGCCACCTGATAATG
This sequence comes from Spiroplasma endosymbiont of Dasysyrphus albostriatus, assembly GCF_964019495.1. Lineage (NCBI taxonomy): Bacteria > Bacillati > Mycoplasmatota > Mollicutes > Entomoplasmatales > Spiroplasmataceae > Spiroplasma > Spiroplasma endosymbiont of Dasysyrphus albostriatus. Next base: position 941,158 of record NZ_OZ026447.1, read on the forward strand.
ATAATGCTGAATCAAATAAGTGTTGAGCAACTTCATCTCATAAAGCCGCTTTTTTTAAAGCATCTTCGACAATTTGATTTAGAATCTTTTTGTTTTTAATGCCTTGATTTTTTGGACCATATGCAACATTATCATAAATTGACATTGGAAAGGGATTAGGTTTTTGAAATACCATTCCAACTTTAGTTCGTAATGAAATAATATTTTTTTTATTTTCATAAATATCTTCATTATTGAATAATATTTGTCCATTAATTTTAACACCATCAATTAAATCATTCATTCTATTTAAAGTTCGTAGTAATGTTGATTTGCCACAACCACTTGGTCCAATAAAAGCGGTTACTTGATTACGACTTATTTCTAAATTTATATTAAATAAAGCCTGTTTTTTACCATGATTATAGAAGAAATTTAAATTTTTAATAGTAAAAACATAATTACTTTTTGGAATATTTTCTATATTTGATAAATTATTTGATTTGTTATTTGGTTTTTTCTTAAATTTATCTTTCACTTTTAAAAAGTAAGGTTTAATCACATTTACTTTTCTTTTTTTATTGCTATTCGCTGATTCTTTCTTGCTTTCATTTTTTCTTTTAATAATTCAATTGAGCATTTTGTTTTCACCCCGATTCCTGTTGTTAAACTTTTTTCAAAATGTTTTGCTATAAAATTTAAAATAAATATTAGTATAACTGTTATTAGTGCTGTTTGGTACATCATTCCTAATTTATTAGGGTCATTTGATTCTTTATTAACTAATAAAATATGGGTTGTTAAAGTTTGTCCTGAACTTAAGAAACCTTTATTGGGAAAAGCAACAGTGCTTCCTAATGTTAGATAAACTGGTGCTGATTCACCAATAATTCTACCCATTGATAAAATCATACTAGTAATAATGCCACCAATGGCAGCTGGAATAACTACTTTTCTTATTGTTTCAAATTTACTAGCACCTAGTGCTAATGATGCTTCACGATATTCAATAGGTACTGATTTTAATGTATCTTCTACTGCTCTAATAATAAGTGGTAAAATAACAATTGTTAATGTTAAACTAGCAGCAATTGCTGAGAAACTTATTTGTAAGAAAGTAATAAAAAAAGTAAATCCAAACATACCAAAGATAATTGATGGCGTAGAAGCTAAGGTATTTAGCACAAAACGTAATATTGAAGCAAATCAACCATTTTTGGCATATTCGTGAAGATAAATTGCGCCAATAATACCTAATGGCATAGCAATAGTAATTGTTGTTAATACCAATAAACATGTCATTGTGATAATTGATAAGTAACCTTCATCACCGATTGTTCAAATTAAAGCCGCAAAATTAAAATTGAAAACGCTACTACCAGCATTACCACTAATGTTGAAGATACCATTAATAATAATATCACCAATAATTCAAATAATTAATCCCATAGTAATAAAACAAGCTAGCCCCATAAAGAATAATCGAAAATAGTCTTTAAAGTGTTTTCAGCCTTGATTTTTAATAGTTTTTTCACTAATAGTTAACATTAGTTGATTATCAGATAGATTTATTTTTTTTAAATTATAATTTCGTGGTTTTTTATGACCTTTTGCTTTTTTATCACTACGTTTATAAATTATTAAAACAATAAAGTTAATGATTGAAACTATAATAAATAAAAATAAACCAATTCCATATAATGCTGATATTTGTTGAGAACTAACTGCTTCTCCAATTTCTAGTCCAATTACTCCCGCTAAAGTAGAAATTGAACTAAATAAAAATGCAAGTGGACCATGTGCAAAATTGGGGGTTAGAGTACTATTACCAGCAATCATGACAACGGCCATTGTTTCACCAATGACTCTTCCAAATCCAAAAATTATTGCACCAATGATTTTGGTTTTTGCCGCTTTAAAAATGACTTTAAAACTAGTGTCAGTCCTGCTAATACCTAGTGCTAATGATGCATATAGATAAGATTTTGGTACTCTAGTAATAGCATTAACAGATAATGAAATAATTGTTGGTAATGCCATCATTGATAAAATAAAACTTGCTGTCATCATATTTTCTTTGGTTGGTGCTCCCATTTTTACAAAAATAGGACCAATGGTCATTAAACCAAAAGCACCAAAAACAACTGAAGGAATACCAGATAATAATTCTACTAAAGTTAATGTTGTTTTTTTTAATTTTGGTGGTAAAAATTCACATATAAATAATGATGTTAGTAAACTTAAAGGAACAGCAAGTATCATTGAAAATAGCGCAACTCAAAAAGTGGCAACAACAAAGGCAATAATACCAAAACTATTAGCACTAGGTAATCATTTACTATTTCCTAACATTTTAAATCAATTAAGAAAACTCATATTACTAAATGTTTGGCCGATAATAAAACCAATTAATAATGAAGCGGCAATTAGTGCTAATGAAGATATAGACAATACACAAATTTTAGCAATCAAATCATAAGTATGTTTTTTTTGTTCACTAATAAAAACATTTTTTGGATCATGATTTTTATTAAAATGATTAAAAGTTATTTTATGTCAAAACTTTTTAAAAGATTTGGATTTCATTTATTAATACTCCTTTATGGAAAATTGTTTAATCACTGATTTAAATCATGATTTAATTTGTCAGTTAATGGTACTGCTGATTGTGCGTATTGAGCTTCTGAAAAAGCAGGAACTACGTATTCGTTATGACCTGGATAGCCAGGAATAAACAAGAATTTTAGAAATTTAACTAAAGTATTAATTTGTTTAAAATTTTTATTTATTAAACCTGTAAATGGTCGTGATAACTGATAAGTACCATTTTTAATGGTATCTAAACTTGGAGCAATTTTTTCTCAATTAGCAATATGAATATTAGTGAATTGTTTATTTGAATCTAATTGTTTTTTATCTGAATATGAACTATAACCAACACCACCACTAGACATATTAAACATTTGTGTACTTGAATTAACGGTTATTGCTTGTGGATAATATGCTTTTGAATCACCCAGAACTTTTTCATTAAAAACATCTCGTGTTCCTGAACCATTTTCTCTAGTATAAGGTAAAATTTTGAGGTCACAAGTTGGTTTGATTCAACCTTGATTTGGTTCTGAAGTATTTTGTGGAAATAAATCTCTTCAGAAAATAGACGATTTTAAATACATTTTTTTTACTTTATCTTGTGTAAAATTTAGAGGTTTATCATTACCTAAGCAATCTTTTGGTAAATTATAAACTAAAATCATGCCATCTTTTGATAAAACAAAAGAAATTAAATTATTATTAGGAGTTGTATATTCCTTTGAAAGTCAGCCAATACCAAACATATTTTTATTAACGGGAATTACTGCTGCATCTGAACCTAAACTGTTATAAGTAAAATCTGCTTCTTTATGATTATCAGGATAGTCTTCCATTAATGTATGCATTAAAGGTGCTACTGAAGTTGAACCACCCATAATAAAATAGGGTTTATGACTAACTAAAGTTACAATAAAAATACTAATCATTGTGATTAATCAAAATAATGACAAAATTCTTTTTTTTAGCATATAAATCCACCCAACTGAGAGTTTTCTTTATCATACACGTATTATAACAATATAATTGATAAAAACTAGAAAAATTATTTCATTTTTATAAAAAATGTAGGTTCTAGACTATATTATTAATATTTTTTAGTAATTAAAAAATGGTATTAAGTTAACTTAATACCATTTTATTAAATATTTTTAATTTAATATAAAAAAATAAAAGAAAAGTATTTCTTTCTTTTATTAGTATTCTTTATTTATATAATTCAAAAGATAAAATAACTTTATTTTTTATTATCTAAAGCATTATTTTTCTTTAAAGTTTTTAAAGTACGAGCACTAATCATTAAAGTTTTTCCACCAATTTTTACTGGTTGTAAGTTTGGATTTCATTTTCTTCTAGAAGAGTTCATCGCATGCGAACGGTTGTTACCAGCTAGTGGACCAATACCACTTAAAGCACATTTTCTTGCCATAGTTATTTTCTCCTTATTAATGTTTTAACTAATAAATAATACCATATTTATTTATTTATTTTAAAAAAAATTAAAATTTATTTATAAAAAATTGAATATTTACTAGGACATTATTTTAATAAGAAAAATTTAAATTATATATTTTTTTTAAAAAAATAAAAAATATGTTATAAATAAACTATATTATACAAATTTTTAAGAAATCTTGGAGGAAAAAAATGAATTGTATTATTTATGCTGTGCAAATTGATGATGAAAAAAAGATTGGTTTACATGCACGACCAATAGCCAAAATTGCTGCTGCTATTAGTAAGTATAAAAATATTGAGGTAGAAGTCATTAAATTACCTGATAATGCAGATATTACGAAGCCAGTAAAACTTACTGGTAATGAAACTAAAGTTAAAGCTAAGTCAGTTCTTAATTTTCTAGGTTTACAAGCAAAAAATTTTAGTAAAATTGCTTTTATTATTACAAAAATGGATGAGAAAGAAGAAGATAAAAAACTTGAAGAAGTTAAAACAGAAATTATTTCTTTATTAAAAGAAGAAAAATTAATAAAGTAAATGGTTTTAAAAAAAGTATTCTTTTGAATACTTTTTTTAAAACCATTTATCCTTATGATATAATTATTTACGTTCTTAAAATATTAAATTATATAAATGGAGGCATTTAATGAGCGAAATTAACAAAAATAAAGAAATAATAATTTCAGAACAAGGTTTAGAAAAGTTAAAAACTGAATTATATAAACGAATTAATGTTGAACGTGAATCGATAAAAGAACGATTAAAAGCAGCTAGGGCTGATGGTGATTTATCAGAAAATGCTGATTATACTAGTGCGCGTGAAGAGCAAGGTAAAAATGAAGCACGCATTCAAGAACTTGAAACGATTATTACTAGTGCTGTTATTCTTGAAGAACAAAAACAACGTAAAAATAGTAATATCAAAGCAGTTCGTGTTGGTAGTTGAGTAACAATTGTAAAAATTAAAGATGGTAAAATTGTTTCTGATTCAGAAGAAAAATTTAAAATTGTTGGAAGTATTGAAAGTAATCCATTTGAAGGATTAATTTCTAATGAGTGCCCATTAGCAGTATCAATTATGAATTGTGTTGTTGGTGATATTGTTGATATTAAAGGTATTAAAGAAACATATAGGGTAAAAATTATAGAAGTAAAAAATCAATTATAAATAATTTAATTAAAAATGACCACTAATAAATAGTGGTCATTTTTAATTATTTATTAATTTATAATTGAACAGAATGATAATTATAAGTTTTGTTTTCTTTAGTATCTAAATTACTTTGTTGTTTGATTTTTTCAAAATTATTATCTGGGATTTTTAAACAATCATTTAGTAATTCTTTTATGTTAGAATTTTCAATATTAAAGTTTTCACATATTTCTTTTAAAGAAAGTTTAGTTTCAAAGTATGTTTCATCATTTTTAATAGTTATACCTTCTTTAATAATTTTATTTTTTAAGTCATTAATTTCAGTTATATATGATGAATTTGGTAAATTAAAAGTTGCTGTTATTACTCATGGGATATCTATTTTTTTAGATGCAACTGCATTATGGTAAGCATTTTTTAAAAATTCTTGTAATTCTTTAGAAAAAATGGTTGCTTTTGAACTATTGTAAATTGAGTGTTGAACATTAATTAGATCTTTTTGATTATAATCAATCATTATTTCTAAATTTAAACGTTTACTTTTTAATTTAAAAGCTGATAAATCAATTTTTACTTATATTAATTATTTTTTACATTGTTTTTATAATTTCATATGACTTTGGCATATAAATATCCTTTCTTTTTTTAACTTATTAATAATTATTTAATACTAAATTAATTATATATTATGTTGGATTTTAATGTAGTAATAGGAGTTTTAAATAACATTATAAGTTTAATTTAAAAAGATATTATTAAAATATTATTATTTTAGAATAATAAGTTATTTGGTGTACGAGGAAAAGGAATAACATCTCTAATATTATTAATACCAGTAATAAACATTAAAAATCTTTCTAGACCTAAACCAAAACCAGCACTTGGTGCATATCCATATTTTCTTAAATCAAAATATCATTGTAGATCATTACCCTCAATTTTGAATTGGGTTTTATTTTTTAGTAATTGTTCATAATTATCTTCACGAACAGAACCACCAATTAATTCACCAATCCCTGGCACTAATAAATCCATAGCTGCCACTGTTTTTTGTTGTGGATAATTACTATCAATTGGATTAAGTTTCATGTAAAAAGCTTTGATGGTTTGTGGATAGTTAATAACAAAAGTTGGCTGTTTAGTTATTTCTTCACATAAATATCTTTCATGTTCTGATTGTAAATCAATTCCTCATTTAATTTCATTAAATTCAAATTTTTTTCCTTTTTTTTGTGCATTTAAAAGTAATTCAATTACTTCTGTATAAGTAATAACTTTAAAATCAGATTTAAAATCGGCAATTTTTTCTAATTTTTCAATTAGTGATTGTTCATTTTTAGTTTCTTGTTTTTGTTCTAAAAATTTTAATTCAGAATTACAATTATTTAGAACATCTCTAATAACAGTTTTTATTAGTTTTTGGGCTAGTATAATATTATCTTGTAGATTACTAAAGGTAAATTCTGGTTCTACCATTCAAAATTCTGCTGCATGACGTGTAGTATTAGATTTTTCAGCACGAAATGTTGGTCCAAATGTATAAACTTTTTGTAAAGATTGAGCGTAGGCTTCAGCATTTAACTGACCACTAACAGTTAATGAGGCTTTTTTCCCAAAAAAATCCTTTTCATATTTATCATTAGTTATAGTAGTAACAATAAAATTTTCACCAGCACCTTCAGCATCATTAGCTGTAATAAGAGGACTATGTAGGTAAATAAATTGATTATTATGAAAAAAATTATGAATAGATCATGATACTTGAGCACGAATTCTAAATAATGACAAGAAAGTATTAGTACGAACACGTAAGTGTGCATGTTCACGAAGAAATTCATTTGTATGTTCTTTTTTTTGGATTGGATAATCATTAGCGCATATGTTGTAGACAGTAGCAGTAATTACTTTTAGTTCAAATGGTTGTTTCGCATTTGGTGTTAAAATTAAATTACCAGTAATAGTAACAGCACTACCAGTAGTAACATTAGTTAAATTGTTAGTATTTTCTAAATTTGGATCATATACTACTTGTAAGTTATTAATTGAAGAACCATCGTTTAAATCTAAAAACCCAACTTTTTTACTATTTCGATTAGAACGAACCCAACCGTTAACAGTTACTTGTGTTGGTATTTTTTTAGTTTTATCGTTACTATTAATAAATAAATTATTAATTGTGTAAATCATTATTGTTCCTCCTATTTATTTTTATATAATAAATAAATTATATATTAACTATTATCTTAGTAGGGAATTATTTATGATTTTTTTCATTAATATTTGGGATAAATTTTATTTTTAGTTAGTATAAAATTTCAAATTGAATTTTAAGTTAATGTTATAATATTACTTATAGTAAAGGGGGTTTATTATGGGCAAATTTTTAAAGTTAATTACTAATGGCTTTATGACAGGTGTTAGTGAACCATGATGTAATAATGAAGGAGTTGCAGTTTTACCTGGATGGGGCCACTTACAATTGAATTAAGCAATTTAGTAATTCAGGAAGTTTTAAAACTAAAGATAATCGTTCTTTTGAAGAAAATGAATTAATTAAATTAAGAAAAGAATTAAAGCAATTACGAATGGAAAATGATATTTTAAAGCAAGCAGCACTAATAATAGGCAGAAAATAGAAATTATTGTCAAAAATAAAGCTAAATATAAAATTCGCACAATGTGTCGTTTTTTAAAAATATCTAAATCAACATATTATTTTAATTTAAAGAAAAAAGAAAATAAAATCAAAAATAATATTTATGATGAAGCTGTTATTAGTGCTTTTAAAGAAAATAAAGAAGTTTATGGTACTAGAAGATTAAAAAAAATTCTAGAAAACCAAGAAATTTATTTATCGCGCAGAAAAATTAAAAAAATTATGAATGAACATAATTTAATATCAAAATATACTAAATTATCATTCAAAAATCATAATAACAAAGTTAACGATAGTCAAATAACTAATCTTGTTAATAGAAAATTTAAGAATAGGATTAAAAATGAAGTTATTGTTAGTGATTTAACTTATGTACAAGTTAATGGTAGGTGAAACTATATTTGCCTATTAATAGACCTATTTAACCGCGAAATTATCGGACATAGTGTTGGAGTTAAAAAAGATGCATCATTAGTACATCAAGCATTTATGCAATCAAATCGCTGTTTAAAAGATATTCAAATATTTCATAGTGATCGCGGTAATGAATTTAACAATAAAATTATTGATAAACTTTTACTAGCATTCAACATTAACCGTTCTTTAAGTAAAAAAGGTTGTCCTTATGATAATGCTGTTGCTGAAGCAACTTTTAAAACTTTTAAAACCGAATTTATTAATGATAAAAATTTTACATCATTAATCCAATTAAAATTAGAATTATTTGATTACATCAATTGATATAACAATATAAGAATTCACAGCACTTTAAACTACTTAACTCCAGTTAAATATCAACAACAAATGTCTACCAAAAAATAGTCCTAAAAAGTGTTGCCATTCCAATATTTATAGACTTGGTAGTTACTATGCTAATAAAACTTCAATAAAAATATGACATTTTTATGCTGTTGATTTATCTAGTTTGAATTTAGATTTAAAGTTAAGTTATTTTGGTAAAGGTGATGGTAGTATTGGTGAAAATGGTATTAATGGTATTTTCATTAATGAGAGTGAACTAGATAAAGTTAATGATGCACTTACATTGGCAATTTATGGAAAATTACGATTGAATAATACATTAGTGAACATAAATAAATAAATAAATTTAAAAGGAAGAAAATATGTTTAAAGATATAAAATTTAGATTTATAAAAAGAAAGAAAAATATAAAAGAATTTTTATTATCAATACCCAAAGATCTTAATAAAATTCCATTTTCTGCTAAAGTAGCTATTATTTGTTTAGGGATTTTTATGTTATGAAATACATTTTTTGATTTGAATCATTTTATTAATCCTAATTTATATCCTTCGGTTTGAACTATTGTAAATCGTCAAGCTTATCATCCTTGACAGCAAGTATTATTATTCTTAAATGGTATTGCTGCTTTTACTAATGTTATTTGTATAATTTTAATTTCATTTGGTAAAATTTCTAATTTTTTTTGAGGCTTTTTTGCTGTTAGTATTTATGGTTGTATTGCTTTAGTTTGAGATTATGTTGGTGATATGCAGTTGAATTTATTTTTCTTTTTGCCTTTTCAATTTATTGGCTATAGTTTATGGAAATTTCATTTAGATTCACAACAAGAAATAATTTCTAAACGTTTAAATTTAAAAACAAGTATTGTTACTATTTACTTTGCAATTGTTTTATCAGTATTTTTTTATTTTGAAATTCCTGAATTTTCACGTGTAATTTTAGGGAAATATGATTTTGATGGTAATACTTTTCAACAAGTTTTACCACATATTCTAGATTCATTAACTAATTCTTTAAGTATTGTTGCGCAAATACTAATGTTATTACGTTTTCGTGAACAATGAATTTTTTGAATAATTGTTAATATTTTTCAAATAGCTATGTATTCGGGAGTTGCTCATAATCGTTTGGATGTAAATCTTTTATTAATGTGAATTGTTGCTCTTGGTAATTCTGGTTTTGGTTTTTATCAATGATTTTTTGTAAGAAGTAAAGAAAAAGTAGTAGTTAAAAAAGAAACATATGAGCAGTAATAACTTTTAAATAAGAAAAATAATAATTTAGAAAATAAGTTATTATTTTGTATAATAGTTTGTAAAGTATAAAATAATTATCAAAGAAGGTTATTATGAAAAAAAAAGTATATATATTAAAAAATTTAGATGACACTAATACTCTTGCCAAAATAATTGCTAAAATTGCTAAACCAAATTTAATTTTATTATTAAATGGTCCGCTTGGTAGTGGTAAAACGCAAATTACTAAATTAATTGGTAATTTACTTGGAGTTAAAAATATTATTAATTCACCAACTTTTATTATTTGAAATAAGTATCAAACTAAATATGAATGAAATTTAATTCATATGGATGCTTATCGTTTAATTAATCCTCATTTAGAAGAATATTATGAAATAATGATGAATAATTTTATGATAATTGAATGATCAGAAAGATTAAAAATTAATTTTAATAATTATTCATATATTGCTATAGATTTTAAAATTATTGATATTAATAGTAGACAGATAGTTATTAATACTAATCTTCTTACAAAAGAGGAAGAAAAGTATTTATTTGATGCATTAAAAAAAATATAGAATTTTTTTTATACTTGTATGTGAAAGTAATTAAGCATAATACTATTAATAGTACTTTGACTAATTAGACCAAGTTTTTGATATTGTTTTAATACTTCTAAAGTATAATTATTATCATCAACAGGATAATAATTATTTAAACCCCAAAGTAAACCAGCAAATAATACTAATGAACCAATAGCAATTGGACTAAAAGCATAATACACAGTTATTTTACGATTATGATATCCGATTAAAGAAGCAAATAATCATCCTGTGACAAAAGCAATCATTCAATATAATAATGTCACTACTTGTTGATCAGTTATAAATCAAAATATTAACATTAATAAAATAGTTGTAAAGAAACGACTCATAATTGGAGTTTTAAATAATTTATAATTTCAAATGAAAGGTAACATTGCTCCTAATGAAATTACAGGAAAAACTCAAAATCCTGACATGATATTAATATTATCAACAACACTTTGTAAAATACCGGTTAGAATCATTGCACCAATTCAAATGAAAATTGCTTTTCATCATCCATAAAATCCTTCAACAAATCTACCAACACGATAAAACATTCAAAGTGAAAATATTAAATTAATAGGAGCTGAAGGATTTATATCATTACCAGCAAATGGATAAATTAATCACCTTCAATATTGATAAGCACCAAATATTAAGTTATGATAATTGGCACCAAAAAGCAAATGTTGTTGTTTATAATCTAATGCTAATCAATCATCTTGACTAAGATTTATAATTACTAGAAAAACAACAAGTGTAATAATAGGAATTATAAAAAGAAATCAGGTAACTGCCAAATTAGCATTAGTACATTTTTTTAATGTTTCGCTTAAGTAACGACGGTTTTGAAAATTAACTTTTTTTCAATTATCACTTAAAGTTCCAGTACCATTATCTTCATTAGTCTCTTCATTATTTTCGGTTTCAGTTTCAAGTTGGGGTAAGTCTACCTTAATAAATTTAGTAATACTAGGATAAAATTTAGATAATTCTTGAACAATTTTGTCACTAGTAGCAATAATAACATCAACCGCTGGTGACATTCGATTTTCGTTTTGGTTATCATCATTTAAAATAACCATTAAATAACGAATATCTTTAACACCTTCATCTGCTAATTGTTTATGTAAAATTTCATAAACTTCATCTTTATTTTTTAAATGGTGAGGATTAAAATTATTTTCTTTAATAATTTTAATGATATGATAAGTATTACTATCTTTATTAGTTAGATATACTTCACCTTTAACATGTAGTTTTAATTCTTTAGGAACATTAAATGGTCGATAATCTTGATGACTAATAAAATAATCAACTAATTGTAAACCTAAAATATCTAGAATATTATCATCCATTATTTAACACTTTCCTTTCGTAATAATTGTAATTTATTTTCAAAAAAATCAGGTAAATTACATTCAAAAGTCATAACTTTTTTAGTTGTGGGATGAGTAAAAGTAATGACTTTAGCATGTAAGTATTGTCCAATATTAGCATTTTCCAATTTAAACTTGCTGTATAAAGGGTCATTTACAATTGGATGTTCAATTCACTCAAAATGAACACGAATTTGGTGTGTTCGACCAGTTTCTAATTGACATTGAACTAAAGTATAGTCTTTAAATCGCTCAATAACTGTAAAATGAGTAGTTGCTTTCTTACTATTTTGTTCATTGACCATCATTTTTAGACGATTATTATTGCTTCTAGCAATAGGCGCTTTAATGGTTCCTGATCTACCTTTAATTGTACCATGAACTAATGCAATATAAATTCGTTTAATTTCATGTTTTTGTAATTGTTCTGCTAAAATATGATGACTAATTTTATTTTTAGCTACTAATAATAACCCTGTCGTTTGTTTGTCAATACGATGAACAATGCCTGGACGTAAATTATTTTCATCAATATTTTCAATTTTAGATTGGAATAATAATCCGTTAACTAAAGTATTATCTCAATTACCTGCTCCTGGGTGGACAACCAAATTATTAGGTTTGTTAATAACAAGAATTTCATTATCTTCATAAATTATTTCAAAATCAATTGCAGTTGCTTTTAAAGTGTTCTCTTTTTCATTTTTAATAATAATATTTATTTCATCATTATTTTTTAATAATAAGTTAGCTGATGAAATAGTTTTATTATTAACTATTACTTGCCCATTAGTGATTAAATTTTGGATAAAATTTCGTGAATAATGATGTTCTGTTAATATCATTGCTAAATATTTGTCGATGCGGATATTTTTGTTTTGATGATATGTTAGTTTTATCATCTTTTGATTTTCTATCATTGATGATTGTTGTGAATGTTCCGTTGTTGACTTCATTATTGTGTTCTCCAAACTTTTCTTGATAGGCATTAATTATGGTTCCAATAATTATTTGTAGAATAATAATTGTGATACCAATGGTAATAAATATATCCGCAGTATTAAAAATAGTATATGGTGGGAATAGTTGTCATAATAAAAAGTCAATAACACCACCATTATGTAAAAATCTATCGGTTAAATTACCGATTGTTCCTGCAATAACAAAACTGAGACCTAGTGCTCTGTTAATAGATTTAGTAAATAATAGTCAGGTGCTACTAGCAATTGCTACTAGAAAAGCAAAAGTTATTAGAAAGATTTTTTGATTTTGAAAAAAACTAAAAGCAGAACCATAATTAATAATAAATTTTAAATTAATAAATCCGGGTATGAATTTATATTCTTCACCAACTTTTATTCCATTTTGTACTGCTAATTTTATCATTTGATCAGTGACAATTAGAATAATAATTGCACAAAAACAAATTATTTTAGTTAATCATTTTCAATCACGTGTTTTTAAATGATTTTTAATTGCTAATCAAGAAAATTCCATAATTACTTCTTTCTAAACTAATATTAGTTATTTACATTATTAAGGATAACACTTCAAAACAACGATTACAAACATCTTCTTTTGTTTCATTAACAATTAATCAACAGCGAGGACATTTAGTACCCTCTTTTGTTTTAACATTAATAGTTCAGTCATTAACGTTGCTATTATTATAATTAATATTAACTTCACTAACAATTAATAATTGTGCTAATTCTTTTTCATCAATTGTTGATAAGATATTATGATTATCTTTAAAAATAATAGTCACTATTGTTTCTAAGGCTGTTTTAACAATTTTGTCTTTTTTAGCTTGTTCAATAACTTTATTAACTTCATTTTTAAAGTTAATAAAATATTCTCATTTTTCCATTAGTTTTGTTGGTTTGTTTAAATTTCATGGTTGTGGAAATTTTTTTAAATGAATAGAATCACTGCTTGTGTTTAAATCTTTTTTAGTTAAACTTTGGAATGCTTCTTCAGTAGTGTGTGGTAAAATAGGGGCTAATAAACCAATTAAAGTTTTTACTATTAAAAACATTGTCATTTGTACTTGTTTTCTTCTAATGTCATTTTTGCTATTAACATATAAAATATCTTTAGTAAAATCACAATAAAAAGCAGACAAATCATTAGTAACAAAATTTAAAATTAAATGATAGATAGTATTAAATTGGTAAGTTTGATAATTTTCATTAATTTTAGTCACTAATCCGTTTAATTTATTTAAAATATATTGATCAACTTCTGATAAACTATTAATAATTTCTTCTTCTGTTTTATTTTTAATAGTTTTGATATCTAAATCAAATAAATTACCTAGTAAGAAACGAAAAATATTTCTGATTTTACGATAGTTTTCACTAACTTGTTTTAAAATTTCAGTACCAATTCTTGTATCATCAGTAAAATCAACACTGGCTACTCATAATCGTAAAATATCAGCACCATTAGTATCACAAATTGATTTAACACTAATAACATTACCAATTGATTTTGACATTTTATTGCCTTTAGCGTCAGTTACAAAACCATGTGCCAGCAAGTTTTTATAGGGACTACTATTATTAGTAATAGTTCCTGTTGTTAAACTTGAATTAAATCAACCACGAAATTGATCATTACCCTCCAAATATAAATCTGCTGGTCAAGGTAAATTATTATTTTTAATAACTGCCAAGTGGGAAACGCCACTATCATATCAAACATCCATGATGTCTTGTTCTTTATAAAAAATACCATTTGGACTATCTTTATGTTGATATTTAGGTGGTAATAAATCTTTTGCTTCTTTTTCGAATCAAATATTTGAACCATGTTTAGCAAATAAATCAGCAACATGATTAATAAGGTTTATATCCATGATTGGTTCTTTTTTTTCGGTGTAAAAAATTGGAATTGGTAATCCTCAAGCACGTTGACGAGAAATGCATCAATCATAGCGATTATTTGTCATTAATAACATTCTTTTTTTTGCTCATTCAGGAACAAAATTTACTTTATTAATATTTTTAGTAAGTAATGGTTTGATTTTTTCAATAGCGATAAATCATTGTAAAGTAGCACGATAAATAACGGGTTTTTTAGTTCGTCAATCATGTGGATATTGATGTTTAAATCATTTCATACCAATTAATGTACCATTATTTTTTAAGCGCTCAACAATAATTTTATTAGTATCATCATAAAATTTATTGACTAATTGTTCATCATTGATTTCTGCTGTAAATTGACCTTGATCATTAATTGGACAAAGAATTTTGATATTATGTTTTAATCCTAAATCAAAATCTTCTTCACCAAACGCTGGAGCAGTATGAACAATTCCAGTTCCATCATTTATAGTAACATGAGAACCATGAACGATTGGAGTTTTTCTTTGATATAATGGATGTAATGCTGTTAATCCAATTAAATCTTTACCAGAAATTGTTTTAACAATTATAAAATCGGTGATGTTGTTTGCTTTAGTAAAAGAATCAATCAATGGTTGTGCAATAATATATTGTTGTTCATTAGTTTTAATAATACTATATGTAAATTCTTCATTTACTGCTAACATTTGATTGCTAGGAATGGTTCATGGTGTTGTTGTTCAAATTATTAGTGAGGTAGGTAAGTTAAATATTTTTTTTTCATCATTTAGTAAAAAGGCAACATAAATAGCAGCACTAGTTTTTGTTAAATATTCAACTTCAGCTTCAGCTAAGGCACTTTCGCTTGATGGTGATCAATATACAGGATATAAATTACGATATACTAGTTTTTTTTCTACCATTTTAGCAAAAACTTTAATTTGTTCAGATTCATATTTTTTATCATAAGTAACATAATGATCTTCAAAATCTGTTAATAATCCTAATGTTTTAAATTGATTAATTTGATTAGCAACTTGCAGTTCTGCATATTTTTGACATTGTTTTCTAAAATCTGATACTGCTATTGTTTTACGATTAATTCCCGAGTTAGTAACTGCTGTTTCAATAGGTAAACCATGCGTATCTCAACCTGCAATATAGGGTGCATAATAATTGCTACTATTATAATAGCGAACAATAATATCTTTTAAAATTTTATTTAATGCATGTCCTAAATGTAGATCACCATTAGCATATGGAGGTCCATCATGAAGAATAAAAGTTTTCGTAGATTTTTTATTTTTGTTAATTAGTTGTTGATATATTTTTTGGTCTTGTCAATATTTTTGTAGTTGTGGTTCTTTTATAGTTAAATTAGCACGCATTTCAAAGTTAGTTTGAGGCATTAATAATGTATCTTTATAGTTTTTATTCATGTATATTATTCTCCTTTAAAATAACAAGTTTTATTTGTACTAATTATTCTTTTTTATTCTTAAATCATTATACTAGTAATTACTTGAAATTTGTATAATATTTACTTTATTTTAATAATAAGAACCTGTTTGGAATCTTTTATAAAATAACGTAAAATGACTATATATTTTAAGATAAGGGGTATATATGCATAAAAATTATCCAAGTCATGTTACTAAAGAACAATTTGAGAACATAAGATCAATTTTAGAAAATAACAAAAAGAAAACAAAACCAAGAAATTTAGATTTATATGAAGTATTTTGTGCAGTTTTATATGTATTAAAAAGTGGATGTCAATGAAGAATGTTACCAAAAAATTTTCCAAAATGACAAACTGTATATTATTATTTTCAAATTTGAAGTAAAAATAGTGATAAAGAACCTAGCACTTGACAAGTAATTTTAAAAAAAATTAGTTAGAAAAGTTCGTATCAATAATGGTAGAAAAGAACAAACTAGTTTTTGTATAATTGATTCACAAAGTGTTAAAAACACAGATACTGCTAAAAATAAAGGTTATGATGCTGGTAAAAAAATTTCAGGAATAAAGCGTCATATTGCTGTTGATTCTCAAGGCTTACCACATGCAATTTACATAACCACAGCAGAAAAAACAGATCGTAACAGTGCTATAATAATGATTGAAAATGAAAAAGAAAATTTATCTAAAGTTCAAAAAATACTAGTAGATGCTGGTTATACTGGTGAAAAATTTGCTTTTAAAATCAAAACAATCATAAATGCAAATGTTGAAGTTATCAAACGTAATGAATTACATTCTTTTGTAGTATTGCCAAAAAGATGAGTTGTAGAACGAAGTTTTGCATGATTAGAAAAATGCAGAAGATTATGAAAAAATTGTGAAAGAAAATTAAATACTAGCTTACAAATGGTTGTTCTCTCATTTATTTCAATTTTATTAAAAAGATCCTAAACAAATTCTAAGATTTTATAAAACTTAAAAGTTAAAAATATTACTTTTAGTGAGTATTATTTTATAATAAAGTATAAACTTATTAAAGTTTATAAAAAATATTTTTAAAATTTTAAAAAAGAGGTTAATGAATAATGTTAAAAAATTTTGGGAGCGTGTCGAAGATGTCGGTAACTAAAAAGTTTTAAAAATAGCTCCTTTCTTTTTTTTACCCTTGAATTAAAAATAAATGACAAAAGACGAGAATAAAAATCTTGTCTTTTTTTGTAATTGTAAAATTTTAAAATTTTTAATAACCGTCTTTAGCACTATTATCAACACGTGTTAGGGAACTAAAAAAGTGAACTACAACACAGTTGTTAAAAATAGTAGCTAGCATGTGGACTTGCATGGATAAATAAAAAGTGGAGTGATACCTAATAAAATATACTAACCAGTAATGGTAATTCTTGGGGTGGGAGCGAATTGGAAACTAGTATATATAGACCTGTTGTAGGGACCTATTGTATTAATTCTATTCTTTATTTAACCAACCTTGCCACTCCCCAGTGAGCAAGTGTTGGTTTTATTTTTTATTTTTTTTTGAAAATTTTTTTGGGCGAGAAAATAAATTTCAAACTTGTAAAAAAAATTGAGCGGTGCCGGTTCAATTAAAATATTAATTTGTTAAACACAAATTAAATAAATATTGAATCGAATGCCTCAATGTTTTTTAAAATTTCACAATTTATTTTTGAGCCCAGTTTTCATTGAATGAATAAAACGAATAGTAGTATTATTAATAATCTAAAAATCAAAATATATGTTCTTTATGCTAGAAGCAACAGAACATATTAGGAAAGGATTATTATGCAAATAGAATTTAAAAAAGAACAAATTGTTAAAGATAAACCACAATCTATTCTTATTGATTATGTTGAATATAAATTATCACTTCCAAAATGAATGATTAAAAATAATTCTTTTATTATTGATAACAGTTACACATATTGAGTTTTTAATTTAGAAAATATTAAAAGAGAACTAAATGGTAATGAATTAATAAAATTATTAGAACCATATATTAAAGACCAAAAAATAACTGTTAATAAACCAACGGCTCCAAAAGAATATTATCTTAATGATATAAAACTTGAACCACGCCACTTAGCCCTTTTTACTAGACCATTAATTTAAAAAATCTGAATGTATTCTAAAAACAATTGTGTTATATAATGAACACTAATTTTGACCTGAAAGGATTTTTATTAATGGATAAAATTA
This sequence comes from Spiroplasma endosymbiont of Dasysyrphus albostriatus, assembly GCF_964019495.1. NCBI lineage: Bacteria > Bacillati > Mycoplasmatota > Mollicutes > Entomoplasmatales > Spiroplasmataceae > Spiroplasma > Spiroplasma endosymbiont of Dasysyrphus albostriatus. The sequence continues at coordinate 959,499 of NZ_OZ026447.1, forward strand.
AACAAATAGCATTAATAATTAACAAATTAAATATCAAAGAAAAAATTAAAATTATCGATGATTGCAAAAATCAATATTCAATTAGAAACTTATGTCAATATCTTCAATTAAACAGATCAACATATTACTTTTTAAAAAATAAACAAAAACTTATTAAAAAAGAAAAAAATCATATTATTAATTGCAATCATAAATATCAAGAATTATGCCAACTTTTAATCGAATTTCATTCTACAAGAAAAGGTAGAATTTATGGATATTTAAGAATTTTTTCAGCTTTTAAAGAGTGATTAAAACAAGAGAAAAATATCATTTTAAATATAGAATTATCAACAAAACAAATGCGAAAAATTATGAAAAAACACAATATTCAAGGATTAAAACAAACTAAAAATAACTATCCTAAAAACAAAAAAAATCCAAATAAGTGAATACCTACAATGGATAAAGTAAACAAAGATTACAAAAGTACAACCGCTTCAAATCAAATTTGATCAATGGATACTAAACAAATAAACACCAAAGAAGGTTGACTATATCTTTTTGTAATTATTGATTTTTATTCAAATAATGTTGTTAGTTATAATACATTTTCAAATAAATCATATCAAGATTTAATTCTTCCTGCACTTGAAAAAATAAACAACCAATTTTCTTGAAATCAAATAAAAAACGTTATTTTACATTCAGATAACGCCAACGAATTTTATTGTCAAGAAATTACAAAATGAGCAAAAAACAAACAAATAATTTTAAGCAAAAAACAACCATATGATATTGGCGGTAATGTCATATCTGAAAATTGATTTTCACATTTATCTCAAGAATGATTGCCTAAAGACTCAAATCAATATTTAACAATCAATGAAGCTATTAATGATGTAAATCAATATGTTATGTTTTATAATTATGAAAGAATACATTCTAAATTTTTAAAACCACCAATATTACAAATAAAAATTTAGAAATATCTATCAAAATATGGTCCAGTAATTAGGGCTAACCACCCACTAACATTTTATGAACAGCATAATAGTTGATTTATGGGTGAAATAACTGATAACAAAACTAAAATTACTAATCCTTGTTTTAAATATAACATTACGTGAGAAGAAAACAGAAAAGGTTTTAAAATAAATAATCCATATAATCATAATGATTTACCAATTAATTATATAGTTACTTCGTATAAGGAAATTTCAACTCATAATGAAAAAGTATTTTTGTTGAACATGTAAACAACATAAATTAGATTATTTATTCTTTAATACTAATGATATAAAAACAAGAAAATATTTTTTAAGAGATAAAAATAGTAAAGCAATTTGTTATGACTGTATTTTAAATATTAGGTTAAGTAGGAGATATAAGTATGGATAAAGAAAAACCATTTTCTTGCAAAGACCAAGAAATTATTAATGAATATAATAAAAAACGTAATCAAGAAATAATAAAAGAACATTTAAATAATATAAAAAAATTAAGAGAAAATTTTAAAAAAGAAATAATTAATGAATATAAAGAAAAATTAATTACATATTTAGAAAATAAAATTGAAAATGATGGATATAGAAGTGCAAATAATGATGCCATATATTATTCATTAATTAAAAAAATCAATAATGGTGAGTTTGATTAATAATGCAATATGAATTAATTATTGGAATTGACCCTGCTGGAATTGGTAATAATGGAATTGTTATTTATTCAAATGAAACTAATAATATTGTTTTTAATGAAACATTTAAAACTAAAACACTTTTAGAAAGCAAAAATATGTATAAAGAATACTTCTTATTAACTAAAAAACATTTTATTAATAGCAACAAAATATTAGTTATTGTAGAAAATTTCTTTTTAAATTCAAAACAATTATTAACTAATCCATTAGCAACTCCTAAAATTATTGGTGCATTAATGGTATTAGTACAAGATGTTATGAATTGAGATTATCAAGAAAGTGAACCAAAAAATAAAAATAAAATTGAAAATTATAAAGGAAATATAAAATTATCAAAACATGAACAAGATGCATATAAGCATATTCAATATTATTTAAGGAATTATAAAAATGAAGGATAAAGCAAATTATGTCAAATTAACATTAAAACTTAGTAATACTATTGAAGCAAAATATTACGAAAAAGGTAATAAAGAATTATATTATAGTGTTCGTGGTCAATGAAATGGATTAAACTATGTTACTTTAATTTTTAATAAACCAAAACTTTATAACCGATGTATTTTATTAAACAAAAATGATGAAATTATAGTAACTGGTGAAATCTTTAATAATTGAAATATGAATATAAATCGTGCATTTTGTTCAATTAATGTTAAATGATTTAAAAAATGAAAAGAGTAAAAAATGATATTATGAAAAATTTTATTAATAGTACCAATATTAATAACAAGTATAACACTAATAATAATTTTAATATTTATTATTAAAGAATTAAAAAATGAATATAAAATATTAAAAATATTAAATGAAATTGCTAATCAAATTGAAAATAAGGAAAGTAAATAATGAAATGTTTTCTTTGTATGGATGGAGAAATATATTCTCCAAAAACCTTATATAAAATAAAAAAACTGAAAAATTTAATTTATAAAGATAGAGATATTGATAGTGAAGATTTTAAAAAAAGATATGAATATCTTTTAAAAAAATTAGGTGACATTGATAAACAAATAATTTTAATAAATTTATTAATAAATCAAGAAAAAAAATATAAAAAGGAAAGTAAATAATGAATAAAGAAAATATACCATGTTGTTTTAGTGAAGTTAATGAAGTTGGTAAACATATAACTAATTGTAATAATTTACCAACAAAATTAGATAAAGATAATGTACAAGTAAGATATTTTTGTGAAGAACATATGATAAAAGTTGAAAATATAAGAAGAAAAATGGCTCAAAAATATATTAATGAATATAAAGAAAATTTAATTAAATATTTAAAAAATGAGTATGAATGAATTATTAAAAATACCAATGAAATAAATGATGATTATTGACACGGATATGCACAAGGAAAATTAAATTTTATATCTTTATGAGATGAAAATATTAAAAAGGGTGAATTTGATAATGAATAAAGAAAAATTACTTAAATATATGAAAGATATAATTAAATGAACTAAAAAAATCAATTATACAAACTCTAATTTTGACAAAAATATTTTAAATTTATTAATTGAAAAAATAGAAAATGGAGAATTTGACTAATGATAATATTACCTACTTTGTTTGAAAATAAAGATGAAATTGAAATATTATCACCATTTCCCAAATCAATTCATACAAGTAATGATATTAGAGCAATTATTTTAAGACAATATCCAAATGTTAAATCAAAACACATAATTGTTTCTGACCCCGAAGGTAATGTTGCATTAATAGTTGGTGATAATGATGTTTATCAAGGTTGAATTAAAGTAACAATTAAAAAATTAGAAAATTAAGGGAGAACAAATAAATGCAAAAGGAAAAAATTAAAATTAGAAATTATGAATTTGAATTAAATTCTTATGTAGTAGATTCCTTATTAGATGTTATAAGAGAATTGATAAAAACAAATAAAGGAGAATAAAATGCCAAACGAAAATACACAATCAAATTATACTTTAACTAAATTAATTAGAACGGTAATGTTTAGTAATCTGTGTAACTTACAAAAATAACTATGTTTAATTAGTTCTAGTAAATATAATTAATTTTCTAGAAAGAGTGAGTTACAGATGGCTAAAAAGCAAAATATTAATAACAATGATCCAATATCACAAGCAGTAGATTTATTATTAGAAAATACTGAAGATTTAACAACAGTTTTTAAAGAGGGAGGATTATATAAAGAATTAACAAAAAGATTAGTAGAAAAAATGTTGAATTCTGAGATGCAAAATTATTTAGGATATGATAAGAATCAACATAGTAATAGTGACAATGCTCGTAATGGTATAAGTTCAAAAAAATTAATAACCCAACAAGGTAAAATTGAAATTGATGTACCAAGAGATCGTAATAGTAATTTTAATCCTGTAATAGTTGCAAAAAGACAAAGAAGATTTGATGGTTTTGATCAACAAGTTCTTTCTTTATATGCAAAAGGTATGACATTATCAGATATTAGAATGCAATTACAAGAGTTATATCATGGTGCTGATATTAGTGAAAGTGTTATTAGTCAAATTACTGATGATGTTATTGATGACGTCAAAGCATGGCAAAATCGACCATTAGATAGTGTTTATCCGATTGTTTATTTTGATTGTATAGTAGTTAAAGTACGACAAGATAAACGGATTATTAATAAATCAGTTTATATAGCTTTAGGAGTTGATTTAGAAGGTAAAAAAGATGTTTTAGGTTTATGAATTAGTGAAAATGAAGGTTCTAAATTTTGATTAGCCAATTTCACAGAAATGAAAAATCGTGGCTTAAATGATATTCTGATTGCTTGTAGTGATAATTTAACAGGCATGTCAGAAGCAATACAATCAGTTTATCCTAAAACCGAACATCAATTATGCATCGTTCATCAAATTAGAAATAGTTTGAAATATGTCTCATATAAGCATAGAAAATCTCTAGTTGCAGATTTAAAACCAATTTATACTGCATGTAGTGAAGAACAAGCAATGCAAGCTTTAGAATCATTTGAAAATAAATGAACTAAACAATATCCACAAATTGCTAAATCTTGATATAAAAATTGAGATAATTTAATGGTTTTTATTAGTTATCCTGCAGAAATAAAAAGGGTAATTTATACCACAAATGCTATTGAATCTGTTAATAGTCAATTACGAAAAGTCATCAGAAATAAAAAAGTTTTTCCTAACGATATGTCAGTTTTTAAAATATTTTATTTAGCAATTGACAATATAACAAAAAAATGAACAATGCCCATTCAAAATTGAAATACAGCAATTGCTCATTTTATGATAAAATTTGAAGACAGAATTAATCTGAATTAGTAACTTTGTAAAACAAAGAAACACAGATTATTAAAAAGCCTCATTAGAACTGGTATAAGTCCAATTTGTGCAATGATTGGTACAAGTGCTTATTATGGTCAAGTAATTTCAAATCCAGTATTAGGTTCAATTAATAGTTTATTATTTGGTAAAAAATTAGGTTTAGATATATGAAATTTAAATCAAAGACCAAATACTAAAACTAAATTAATTAATAGTAGTAAAAAAATATTACTAGGTTTAGGAACAATTGGTTTAGCAAATTATAGTAAATGAACAGAAAATAATATTACTCCAATTATTCCAACAACACCAACTCCAATAACTACTACAACTACAACTGAGGGTCCACCATGATTATTATTAGATAGACAAGAACATCAGTCATTAATGGATTGAGATACATATATTAGTTTAAATGCTTATGGTATTTCAAATCTTATTAGTGGATTAACTGAATTAATACCTAATAGATTTGAAAATATAAGAACCTGTTTAGAATCTTTTTAATAAAATTGAAATAAAGGAAAGAACAACCATTTGTAAACTAGTATTTAGTTTTCTTTCACAATTTTTTCATAATCTTCTGCATTTTTCTAATCATGCAAAGCTTCGTTCTACAACTCATCTTTTTGGCAATACTACAAAAGAATGTAATTCATTACGTTTTACAACTTCAACATTTGCATTTATGATTGTTTTGATTGCAGAAGCAAATTTTTCACCAGTATAGCCAGCATCTACTATTATTTTTTGAACTGTAGAAAGATTTTCTTTTTCACTTTTAATCATTATGATAGCACTATTACGATCTGTTTTTTCTGCTGTAGTTATGTAAATTGCATGTGGTAAACCTTGCGTATCAACTGCAATATGACGTTTTATTCCTGAAATCTTTTTACCAGCATCATAACCTTTATTTTCAGTAGTATCTGTATTTTTAACACTTTGCGAATCAATTATACAAAAACTAGTTTTTTCTTTTCGATGATTCTTAATACGAATCTTTTTAACTAATTTTTTTTAAAATTAATTGCAATACACTAGGTTCTTTATCATTGTTTTTACTTCAAATTTGGAAATAATAATATACAGTTTGTCATTTTGGAAAATTTTTTGGTAACATTCTTCATTGACAACCACTTTTTAATACATATAAAACTGCACAAAACACTTCATATAAATCTAAATTTCTTGGTTTTGTTTTCTTTTTGCTGTTTTCTAAAGTTGATTTTATGTTCTCAAATTGTTCTTTAGTAACATGACTTGGATAATTTTTATGCATATATACCTCTTATTTTAAAATATATAGTAATTTTACATTATTTTCTAAAAGATTCTAAACAGGTTCTTACAATTATAGAAGATCAAAAGATAAGTAAACTTAGAGAAGAAATTTTTAATTTTACAAAACAATTAGAAGATGTCAAAAGAACAAATGATGATTTAAATAAAAAATTAACTATTATTAGAGAAAATCTTTTTGAATTAGAAATTATTCAACTTAATCCATTACTTGATGATTTAAAACGTAAAGAAAGAAAAATGGAAATGAATAAAACTAAGAAACAAAATACAACCGATAGTGAATTTAGAGAATATTTTGCGCTTAAAGAAACAATATCAGATAAAGAATTAGAAATTGAAGAACAAAGAAATATAAAAAAAGAATTGAATAATAATATTGAAAAAAATAATTCTAAAATTGAAGAATTAGAAAATACTATAAGCAATTTAAATAATCAACTAGATAGTTATAGTGATGATTGGATGCCGTTATCATTAAAAGAAAATATTAATAGAAGAATAGAACTACAAAGAAAAATTGATGAAGAAAATTTAACTGAAGAGCAAAAACTAGAAATATTTTCTAATATTTCTAAGTTAAAAAAAGAAATAAAAAAAGAATGAAATATTAAAAGTCAAAATGTTCAAAAAATTTATGAAGAAATTTTTCCAATTGAAGATAAGATATTTTATATAACAACTGTAGTTTATAATGATGAATCAATTTTTGAAGAAATAATATATTTTGATAATAATGAAAAAAATGAGGTTGAAGTTTGAAAACAAACTAAAAAGTACCAGAGTATTGAAGAATATAAAAAAAGCACTTGTTTAATTGATAAAGAAAATGCAAATAATATTAGTACAATGCCAGTTAAAGAATTATTAAAAGAACAAATGGAATTAAAATCAAAGCCATCTAAAACGGAGTGAAAAGTTTGGGTTATTATTTTAGTCATTACTATTGTTATTGCTGTTCTTCCAAATTTGCTTTCTGTGATTTTAGCTCCTTATTTGGCTGCTGCAGTAGTGGCAACAATTAAGATTGATATTGCTATTGCTTCAGTTTTTATTAGTGGAGGTTTTAAAGCAATTACATCAGTTTTTTCAACTGCATCAAAAAAAGTTGAATCATGAATTTATAATAAAATATTTAAAAATAATAAAGATAAAAAAGAAAAAGAAAAAAAAGAAGTTAAATCAGTATCTAAGGATTTAACAAGTGATAAATTAGAAACTAAGTTAGAAACACAATTTAATATATTAAAACAAGAACTGGATGGTAGAAAACTTAAAACTATAAATGAACTAATGAATGATAAAACAATAATAAATTTTGAAAATAATATAATTCCAGTTGAAAATCAGTTTGATGTAGATAAAGCTAATTCTATGGACAATATGCAACCTCCTACAAATGTAAGACAACGACGTTATTCATTTTAAAATATAACGATAATTAGTTTAATTATTCTTACTTAATTAAGTAAGAATAATTTTTTATATATTTTTATATATATTTTTAATAAAAAATATATAATTTTATTGAGTATTTAAAGGTAGAAAAAATATTCAAAAAGTGAAAGGAATAATAAATTAAAACAAGAAGCACATGCTAAAAATGCTGATAAAATAAATAAAGCTTGAGGAGAAAAAAATGAATCTGAAAGAAGAGAAAGAGTTTGTAAAAATCTTGAGTTAGATAAATCAAAAATAAATAGTGAATCTTCTTCAAGTGAAAGTAAAAACTCTAGTAGTAAAAACAGTAACCAGTTATAAAAAAAACAATTTTTTTAATTAAAATAAACTTCAATATGAAGTTTATTTTAAATTTATTTTTTTAATCTTAATTAAGATATTGATGAAATTAGCATTTATGTTATTAAAAATAGTGTTTATAACTTAAAAGATATATAATAAAAAATTATTTATTTAATCTTTTGTAAATTTTTCTTGATTTTAATATATATATATCATATAATATACAAGCTAGAATAAGCCAAAGACAGCAACGGACTTTTGTCTTAATTATGTTGCTCAGGTAATTTCCATCATTATATATGCATGTGATTTACTCGGTTTTGCTCCGAGTTTTATTTACTACTTATTGCTAGTTATTTCAGAATAATAAGGAGGTGTACTTATGCGCCCAGCAATGGTTGAAAAACAAAAAACTATTGATTTAATTGCTAAGCAAATTAATGATTCAAAAACAACAATTGTTGTACAATATCAAGGTATGAATGTTGAAGAAATTAGTTCTTTACGTAAGGAATTAAGAGCTAAAGGTGCAACATTCACTATTTATAAGAATAATTTAGTTGCTCGTGCTTTAAAAAAAGAATATTCATCGCTTGAAAGTAGTTTAGTTGGCCCAAATGGTTTTATCTTTGGATTTGAAAACGACTTAGAAACAGCTAAAATAGTTTCTAATTATGCTAAAATTAATAAATTATTAGTATTAAGAGGTGGCATTTTTGAAGGGAAAGTTATTGACCAAAGTGAGTTACAAAAAATAGCTTCATTACCATCAAAATTAGAATTAATTTCAATGTTAGCTTCTTGTTTACAAGCACCAGTTCGCAATTTGGCTTTAGCAATTAAAGCAGTAGCCCAACAAAAAGAAAACGCATAATTAACACTTATTAAATAAAAAAAATATGGAGGAAAAAATAATGGAAAATATTACAAATAAACAAATTATTGAACATGTTAAAACAATGACAGCAGTTCAATTAAAAGAATTAGTTGAATTAATTGAAACAACTTTTGGAGTAACTGCAGCAGTTGCTTCTGCACCAGCAGCAGCTAAAGAAGAAGCAACAAAACCATCAACAGTTTCTGTAATCTTAAAAGAAGTAGGAGACAAAAAAGTTGATGTTATTAAAGCAGTTAAGGCAATTGTTGGTGGTACAATGTCTTTAATGGATGCTAAAAAAATGGTTGATGCAGTAGCAACAGGACCACAAAAGATTTTAGAAAATATTGATACAGCAAAAGCAACAGAACACGAAGCAACGTTAAAAGCCGTTGGTGCTATTGTTGAAGTTAAGTAGTTCAAATATTAAAAATTTATATGAAAACCAGTTTTAATTAATACTGGTTTTCTGTTTGTTATTTAACTAAAAATTATCAACTTAAAACTTAATATTTTATCAAACTAATTAGTAATTTAATACTAATTAACTGAAATCAAATTATTTGATTTTAATAAATTTTTAAAATTGGAGATGAACCAATGTCATATACTACAAAACAATTTGGTCATTATGCTAAAAGACGTGACTATACTAAAGTATCAGGAAATTTAGAACTTCCTGATTTAATTTCAATTCAACGTGATACTTATAAATGATTTATTGATACAGGAATACAAGAAGTATTTAATGAAATATTTCCGGTAACTGATAATGATAATCGTATTATTTTATCATTGATTGATTGAGAATTTCGTAAACCAAGAAGAACATTAAAAGAAGCAAAAGATGAGTCAAAAACTTATGAAGCACCAATCTATACAAAATTATCTTTATCAATTCATGAAAATAATCGTAATTTAACTATTGCTGCTAAAGATAATATTTTAGATTATTTAATGCGTTGAATTAAAGACCAATTTGGTATTAAAAACATTAATGAACCAAAAGTTAGCGATAATATATATTATTTTGAAGAAAAAAATGTTCATGCTAATAGTGAATTTTCAACTATTGAAGTTACTATTAAAAGTAGAGAAGAAGATGTTTTAATTGTTGATTATACATTAACTCGTGAAGGAGATGTATTTTTAGGTGATTTTCCATTAATGACACAAAAAGGAACCTTTATTATTAATGGAAGTGAAAAGGTTGTTGTTTCACAATTAGTTCGTTCACCAGGTGCATATTTTAAAATTGAAATTGATCCAAAAACCGGATTATATAAATTTTTAGGTGATTTAATTCCATCACGTGGAACTTGACTAGAATTTGAAACTGATTCTAAACGTAATAAATTAGTTCGTAATAAAAATGCAATTAAAGATATTATTCAAGTTAAAATTGAAAAATCACGTAAAATTGCAGTAACCACTTTACTTACTGCCTTAGGATTAACTAAAGATGATGTTATTAATATAATTGGTAAAGATGATGTTTTATTAAATACTTATGAATATGATGAACATCAAAATTGACCAGCAGCAGTACAAGAAATTTATAAAAAAATTAAAGCCGGAGAAACTGCCAGTGTTGATGGTGCTGCAAAATTTTTAACTGGATTATTATTTGATTCAAAAAAATATGATTTAACAAAAGCAGGAAGATATAAGTTAATTCAAAAATTAGCTATTACAGATCGTGTTTTAAATTACACTCTAGCTGAAGATATTAAAGATATTAGAGGTAAAGTTGTTTTATCCAAAAAAACAGTAATTGGTAAATCACAATTAGAAATTCTAAAAACAGTATTAGAAGAAGGAGCATGTTTAGTACCTTTAAAAACATCAATTAGTGATAGTGAACCAAAACATTATGTGCAGTTAATTAAAGTTTATAATGATAAAGAAAGATTAAATGAAGTTATTAATGTTGTTGGAATTAATCCTAAATGTAAAGAAGTAATTATTACTATTGCTGATATTTTAGCAACTCTTTCTTATATTTTAAATTTTGTTCATGGTATTGGTAATGCTGATGATATTGATCACTTAGCAAATCGTCGTATTCGTACAATTGGTGAATTACTACAAAACCAATTTCGTATCGGGATGGGACGTATTGAAAAAAATGTTAAAGAAAAAATGTCAACTACTGATAGTGATAAAATGAAACCAGCAAATATTATAAATAATAAACCATTAACAGCTGTTATTGGTGAGTTTTTTAACTTATCACAATTATCACAATTTATGGATCAAACTAATCCATTAGCAGAATTGGCTAATAAAAGACGTTTAACTGCTTTAGGACCTGGTGGATTATCACGTGATCGTGCTAGTTTAGAAGTTCGTGATGTTCACTATTCTCACTATGGAAGAATTTGTCCAATTGAAACTCCTGAAGGACCTAATATTGGTTTAATCAATAATTTAGCCACTTATGCTCGTATTAATGAATACGGTTTTATTGAAACACCTTACCGTCAAGTAATTGCAGGTAAAATTACTAATGAAATTAAATATTTAACTGCCGGTGAAGAAAAGAATTATATCATTGCACAAGCTAATATTGAATTAGATACTAATAATGTTATTAAAAATAATAATGTTATTGCTCGTAGTAATGGTCAAAATATTATTGTTGGACCAAACGAAGTTGAATATATTGATGTTTCACCAAAACAAATTGTGTCAATAGCTACAAGTTGTATTCCCTTTTTAGAAAATGATGATGCTAACCGTGCTTTAATGGGTGCTAATATGCAACGTCAAGCAATTCCATTATTAAAACCACAAACACCAATTGTTGGTACGGGTGTTGAGTATGCTGTTGCTCGTGACTCAGGATTAGCTATTGTTGCTAATTTACCGGGAGTTGTACAATATGTTGATTCTCATGAAATTATTATTAAATCAGAAGATGAAATAACAACTTATGAGTTAAGTCGTTTTGAACGTAGTAATCAAGGAACAGCAGTAACTCATGTGCCATTAGTAAAAGTTGGTGATAAAGTTGAAGTTAATCAAATTTTAGCAGACGGACCTTCAATGAAAGATGGTGAACTTGCATTAGGACAAAATGTAATTATTGCTTTCATGACTTGACATGGTTATAACTATGAAGATGCTATTATTATTAGTGAACGTTTAGTAAAAGATGATGTTTATACTTCAATGCATATTGAAGAATATAATTTAGAATGTCGAAAAACAAAACAAGGTAAAGAAGAAATTACACGTGAAATCCCTAATACTTCTGAACAATCAAGACGTTATCTTGATGATGAAGGAATTGTTTTAATTGGAACTGAAGTTAAAGAAGGAGATATTCTTGTTGGTAAAGTTACACCAAAAGGTCAAACACAATCAACTGCTGAAGAAAAATTATTAGCAGCTATTTTTGGTGAAAAATCACGTAATGTTAAAGATAATTCATTACGAGTACCTAATGGTGGTGCTGGAATTGTTCAAGGTATTAAACGTTATAAACGTGAAGATGATTTTGACTTACCTTCAGAAGTAGAAGAAGTAGTTAAAGTATTTATTGTACAAAAACGTAAAATCCGAGAAGGAGATAAAATGGCTGGAAGACACGGAAATAAAGGTGTTATTTCTAAAGTCTTACCAATTGAAGATATGCCTTTCCTAGAAGATGGAACACCAGTTGATATTATGTTAAATCCATTAGGAGTACCATCGCGGATGAATATTGGACAAATTCTTGAATTACACTTAGGAATGGCTGCTAAAACTTTAGGAATTAAAGTAGCAACCCCTGTTTTTGATGGTGCAAAAAATCAAGACTTGTTAGATATTATGAAAGAAGCAAAATATAATGACTTTGATAAATTAACATTATATGATGGTTTAACTGGTGAAAAGTTTGCCAAGAAAATTTCAGTTGGTGTTATGTATATGTTAAAACTATCACACATGGTAGATGATAAATTACATGCTCGTAATGTGGGCCCATATTCATTAATTACTCAACAACCATTAGGTGGTAAGGCACAAAATGGTGGACAAAGATTTGGAGAAATGGAAGTTTGAGCATTAGAAGCTTATGGTGCTGCTCATACTTTACAAGAAATCCTAACTATTAAATCTGATGATATTAAAGGTAGAATTAAAACTTATGAAGCGATTCTACGTAATAAACAAATTCCAACGCCAGGTATCCCTGAATCATTTAATGTTTTAACAAAAGAACTACAAGGTTTAGGAATAAATATTGTGTTAATTGACGAAAAAGGTCAAGAACAAAAAGTTGTAACTTACGATGAAGAAGTCGAAAGTTATCTTGAGGATTAGAAAAGGAGTAATAAATATATGCAAATGCAAAAAAATTCAAAACATTATACTGCCATTAAAATTTCTCTTGCTTCTCCCGATCAAATTCGCTCATGATCACATGGAGAAATTACAAAGCCAGAAACAATTAATTATAAGTCATTAAAACCTGAAAAAGATGGATTATTTGATGCACGAATATTTGGACCAACTAAAAATTATGAATGTATTTGTGGTAAATATAAGAAAATAAAAAATAAAGGTAAAGTTTGTGAACGTTGTTTAGTAGAAATTACTGAAGCAATTGTTCGACGTGAACGTTTAGGACACATTGAGTTAGAAGAGCCAGTAACTCATATTTGAATGTTAAAGGCTTCTCCTTCAAGAATTGCGTTAGCATTAGATATGAAAGCTAAAGACTTAGAAGAAGTAGCATATTTTGTTTCTTATATTGTTTTAGATCCAGGGACTGCTAAAGGTTTAAAACAAAAAATGATTATGGATTTAGGTAATGCTAAATCTTCAACTGATACTCGTAATCGTTTACGTAAAGTATTTGCACAAATTTTAGAACAATTAGAACCTTCTTCTTTTGCTTATACTCGTGCTCAAATGTTAACTGATACTTTAGCAGATACTTCACGTCCATTTTCAATGGATGAATGTGCTCAATTTATTACTAAACATACTGGAACAAAATTTGGAATTGGTGCTTCAGCTATTGAGTATTTATTAAAAAATATTAATTTAGAAAAAGAATTTCTTGCCATTAAAAAACAATTGACAAACAAGAAATCACAAACTGATCGTAGAAAACTAGAACGTCGTTTAGATGTTATTGATTCATTTGCTAAATCAGGAAATAAACCAGAATGAATGGTATTACACGCTATTCCGGTGATTCCACCTGATATTCGTCCAATTATTCAGTTAGATGGTGGTCGTTTTACAACATCAGAAATTAATGATTTATATCGAAGAATTATTATTCGTAATGAACGCTTAAAAAAAGTAAAACAAATGGGAGCACCAATCTTAATTATTAATAATGAAAAAAGAATGTTGCAAGAATCAGTTGATGCTTTATTTGATAATGAACGTAAAGCACGTCCAGTAACAGGAAGAGATAAACGTCCATTAAAATCTTTAACTTCAACATTAAAAGGAAAACAAGGACGTTTCCGTCAAAACTTATTAGGTAAGCGTGTTGATTATTCAGGTCGAAGTGTTATTGCTGTTGGTCCGGAATTAAAAATGTATCAATGTGGTATTCCTCGTGATATGGCAATTATTTTGTTCAAACCTTTTGTTGTGCAAAGATTAGTTCATCAAGAATTAGCTTTAAATATTAAAATTGCTGAAAAATTAATTGAAATTCAAGATGAACGAATTTGAGATGTTTTAGAAGAAGTAATTAAAGATCGTCCTGTCTTATTAAACCGTGCTCCAACTTTACACCGTTTAGGAATTCAAGCATTTGAACCAATTCTAGTTAAAGGGAAAGCTATTCGTTTACACCCACTAGTAACTCCTGCTTTTAATGCTGACTTTGATGGTGACCAAATGGCTGTTCACGTGCCAATTACTCAAGAAGCAGTAGCTGAAGCAAGAAGTTTAATGTTAGGTTCAAAAAATATTTTAAGTCCTAAAGATGGTAAACCAATTGTTACGCCAACTCAAGATATGGTTCTTGGTAATTATTATTTAACTATTGAAAAATTAGATGAATTAGGTCAAGGTTCAATTTTTAAAGATGTTAATGAAGCAATTAAAGCTTATGATACAAAACAGGTTTCATTACATGCTATTATTGGAATTCGTGTTGCTAGTTTAGGTGCAAGTAAATTTGCTGCTACCGATCAAAATAAATTTTTAATTACTACTATTGGTAAGATTATTTTTAATCAAATGTTTTCAGAAAGAATGCCATTTATTAATCGCCCAAATATTATTAATTTAACTGAAACTCATAATGAAGATTTAGTTGCAACTGATGTTGATTTTCGTGAATTTATTAAAAAAAGAGTTATTGTTGAACCATTTAAGAAAAAAGCTTTAGCAGATATTATTCATAAATATTTTAAAACTTTTGGAACTCAATTAACTGCACAAATGTTAGATAAAATGAAAAATCTTGGTTTTAAATTTTCAACAATTTCAGGAACAACAATTTCTGCAGGCGATGTTGTATCTTATTCAGGTAAAACAAGATTATTTAAAGAAGCAGATGAATATGTTAAAACAATTAACAAGTTTTATAAACAAGGTATGTTAACTAATCGTGAGCGTCATTACCATATTATTAATAAATGAAGTGGTATTAAAAACAATATTCAAGTTGAACTAGAAACAGTTTTAAGAAAAGATATTGAAAATCCAATCTTTATGATGTGAGATTCAGGTGCTAGAACTAATATTAGTAACTTTACTCAATTAGTAGGGATGCGTGGTTTAATGAATAATCCAAAAGGAGAAGTTATTGAATTACCAATTAAATCTTCATTCCGTGAAGGATTAAATGTTTCAGAGTTCTTTATTTCTACCCATGGTGCTCGTAAAGGAATGGCAGATATGGCGCTTAAAACTTCTGACTCAGGTTATTTAACAAGAAGACTAGTTGACGTTTCACAAGATATTATTGTTACTGAAGAAGATTGTAATACCGGTAATGGCTTTATAATTAGTGACGTTGTTGACCAAAAACGTAATAATATTATTGTGCCGTTACGTGACCGTTTATTTGGACGTTTTGTTCAAGGTGATGTTGTTGATAGTAAAAATAATGTAATTGTTGCAAATAATGAATTAATTACTGAAAAATTAGTAGAAACAATATTAGAGGCAAAAATTACAAAAATAAATATTCGTTCAGTTTTAACTTGTGAAGCAAGTTATGGTGTTTGTCAAAAATGTTATGGTATTAATTTAACAACAGGTTCTATTGTTGCTATTGGCGAAGCAGTTGGAATTATTGCGGCGCAATCAATTGGTGAACCAGGAACTCAACTAACGATGAGAACTTTCCATACTGGAGGAGTTGCTGGTGGTAGTGATATTACCCAAGGATTACCAAGAATTAAAGAATTATTAGATATTACTAATCCCAAAGGTGCTGTTGCTATTATTAGTGAATTTGATGGTAAAGTAACAGATATTCGTGAAGAGCAAGGAATTTATACAATTACTGTAAAGTCAAAACTTGACTATAAAGAATACAAAACTCAATATAATGCGCAGGTAAGAATTAAAATTGGTGATAATGTTAAGATTGGCCAAAAACTAACTGAAGGTGCAATTAATATTACACAATTACTAGAAGTAGCAGGAATCATTGAAGTTCAACAATATATTTTAAAAGAAGTACAACGTGTTTATCGTTTACAAGGAATTGAAATTTCTGATAAGTATATTGAAATTATTGTAAAACAAATGTTGAATCGTATTTTTGTAGTTGAAGGTAATGATTCACCATTATTGCCTGGAGCGATTGTTGATATCAAAGAATTTAAGAATGTTAATGCCAAAATTATTGTTGCTGGTAAAAAACCTGCTTTTGGTCATCCAATTATTTTAGGGATTAAAAAAGCACCATTAGAATCAGAATCATTCTTGGCTGCTGCTTCTTTCCAAGATACAACAAGAGTATTAACTAATGCTGTTATTAAGTCAAAACAAGATAATTTACGTGGTTTAAAGGAAAATGTTATTTTAGGAAACTTGATACCGGCCGGTACTGGTTTAATGCCAACTGAGAAGTTAATAGGTATGGGTAATTCTTCACTTGAAGAAGAATACTAAATTAAATTAAAATAAAAAGTGAGAATAAAATTCTCACTTTTTATTTTAATTTAATTTTACTAGTTGTATGGAGGCTTTTTAATAATCTGTGTTTCTTTGTTTTACAAAGTTACTAATTCAGATTAATTCTGTCTTCAAATTTTATCATAAAATGAGCAATTGCTGTATTTCAATTTTGAATGGGCATTGTTCATTTTTTTGTTATATTGTCAATTGCTAAATAAAATATTTTAAAAACTGACATATCGTTAGGAAAAACTTTTTTATTTCTGATGACTTTTCGTAATTGACTATTAACAGATTCAATAGCATTTGTGGTATAAATTACCCTTTTTATTTCTGCAGGATAACTAATAAAAACCATTAAATTATCTCAATTTTTATATCAAGATTTAGCAATTTGTGGATATTGTTTAGTTCATTTATTTTCAAATGATTCTAAAGCTTGCATTGCTTGTTCTTCACTACATGCAGTATAAATTGGTTTTAAATCTGCAACTAGAGATTTTCTATGCTTATATGAGACATATTTCAAACTATTTCTAATTTGATGAACGATGCATAATTGATGTTCGGTTTTAGGATAAACTGATTGTATTGCTTCTGACATGCCTGTTAAATTATCACTACAAGCAATCAGAATATCATTTAAGCCACGATTTTTCATTTCTGTGAAATTGGCTAATCAAAATTTAGAACCTTCATTTTCACTAATTCATAAACCTAAAACATCTTTTTTACCTTCTAAATCAACTCCTAAAGCTATATAAACTGATTTATTAATAATCCGTTTATCTTGTCGTATTTTAACTACTATACAATCAAAATAAACAATCGGATAAACACTATCTAATGGTCGATTTTGCCATGCTTTGACGTCATCAATAACATCATCAGTAATTTGACTAATAACACTTTCACTAATATCAGCACCATGATATAACTCTTGTAATTGCATTCTAATATCTGATAATGTCATACCTTTTGCATATAAAGAAAGAACTTGTTGATCAAAACCATCAAATCTTCTTTGTCTTTTTGCAACTATTACAGGATTAAAATTACTATTACGATCTCTTGGTACATCAATTTCAATTTTACCTTGTTGGGTTATTAATTTTTTTGAACTTATACCATTACGAGCATTGTCACTATTACTATGTTGATTCTTATCATATCCTAAATAATTTTGCATCTCAGAATTCAACATTTTTTCTACTAATCTTTTTGTTAATTCTTTATATAATCCTCCCTCTTTAAAAACTGTTGTTAAATCTTCAGTATTTTCTAATAATAAATCTACTGCTTGTGATATTGGATCATTGTTATTAATATTTTGCTTTTTAGCCATCTGTAACTCACTCTTTCTAGAAAATTAATTATATTTACTAGAACTAATTAAACATAGTTATTTTTGTAAGTTACACAGATTACTAAACATTACCGTTGTATGTTTTAAAGATACGATAAATATATTTCTGGACATTCTTGTGTATAATTAATTTTACCAGAATTTATAAATTTTTTTGTTTTTTTATTAAACTCTTGCATTGTTTTTTCAGATTTTTCTTTTGCTTCACATTCTTCTGAATTATCTTTTTTATGGAGATGTATTCTTTTAAAATTTTCGTCTTTCAGTATACTTATTTCTTGTCGTTCACTACCAATTCCACTATCTTTACTATTATGTTTTAAAGATAATTTTCTTAAAAGATTACTTTTATTATCATCTTTAGTAAAGTCCATTGTAATTTCTTGTAGTAATTGATTGTTAATTTCACTATCTTGACTTGAAGTTAATATTACATTATTTATTTTTTCCTCTGATTTAGAAGCTACTACAATATTACTATCATCATCTTTGTTAAAATCATTATCTTTATTTGAAGTTAATTTTGCATTATCTATTTTTTCCTCTGATTTAGAAGCTACTACACTATCACTATCATCATCTTCGTTAAAACCACTATCTTGACTTGAAGTTAATTTTGCATTATCTATTTCTTCGTCTGATTCAGAAAGTATTTCAATATCACTATCTTCTTCTTTAAAACCATTATCTTTATTTGAAGATAATATTGCATTATCTATTTCTTTTTTTTCATTAAAAACAGTATCTTTAGTATTATCTTTTAAAACAGTTGGTTTTAAAAAACTAGGGCTGATAACATTTTGATAAAACATTTCTTCTTTTTTATGATTAGATTGAACTTTATCAAGTAAATTTTTAAGAATTATTATATCTGAAAAGATTTCATCATAAGTAGCAATAATTGCATGTTTATTTATTACGGTTTCATATATTCTTTGACCAGCATTTTCTTGGGTGATTAAAGAAGAATAATCACAAGTGTTATTAAAATTACAATTTGTTTTTGCTTTTTTAATAAAATCAGCAGTTAAAAGTATTATAAAACTATTTATCTTCTTTCTTCTATTTAAACTTCCATATTTATTTAATGAAGCTTCAATTTCTCAGTCAATATGTTGTCTACATTTTGTATGTATTCCTAGAATAAGAATAGTAATAGTTGTATCTTTTAAATGATTTTCTCTAATAGTTTTAGCGATTTTATTATTTGATCATGTGGTATCAATATCCCCTATTTCTACAGACATGTCTTTTATATTTAAATAATTAGCATACTTTTTAATTAACTCTGCTAATTGGTTTTTTTCTTCTTGTTCTCTTAGATGATGATATGAAATAAAAATTTTTCTCACTGTTTAACTCCTTTTTTTTAACATTATTAAAAATTATGTTTTATAATTTTTTTGATTATAAAACATAAGTCTTAATAGGTAATTTTAAAGATATTGTTTTAAAAATTTAAATTTGTTTTTTACTTATATTTTATTTAAACATTTAATATTTTAATCTGTGTAGTTTAATAATTTTTTGATTTGTTCATTAGTTGCAGTTGAAAGTGAAAGTATTGAAATAAAATATAAGTATTTGTTTTCTATTAAATCTTTTCTAACTTTATCAATTTGTTTTCAAAAATCTTCGATTTCTTTTTTGCTTAAATTTTCATCATTAATGATGAAATTACCATTAGTGTCTATTTTTGTTAGTGATCTACTAGCAATTAAGATTGGTCTGATTTTTAAATTAATAATTTTAAAAATTACATCTGTTACTAAGTTATTGTTATCGGAAGTTAATAATATTTGTTTACTTTCATCAAAAGTATTTTTAATACTTTTAATTGCTTCAGAAACTCTTCCTTCGGATTTATTTACTAATATTGAACTTGTCAAAATTATAAAAAAATTTCAGGCAATTTTTGTTGGTTTTTTATTAACTCCACTTTCTGATTTTAGAAATTTTTTAAATAAATTTATATCAACATCTCTAATAAATATTTCTTTAAAATATTTTCTTAGTTTTATTTTTAATTCTTTTTTCGTTCCTATGATTTGACTAAAATCATTTGAAGAAAGTATTCTTTTAACTTTGTTTTTTTGTTTATAATTTAATAAAAATTTTATTAGTAAAAACATTAAAAGTAATATGAAAAAAATAAGTAAAGCGATACTTGAAATATAAGCTATTCAATTAAATATTTTAGTTGTAGTCAATTTGCTTTTCCTTAGTTTTATCCATAAAATGTTAAACATAATAGTATAAAAAATACATAACTTTTATATTTATAATTTGGGGTATTAGTTTAAAAAAATAAAAAGATTTAGTATTATAATTTTTTAATTAAATAGTTACTTGTTTTCTGTTAGTTATTAATTTTATTTTAGATTCTTATTAATATTTGTTGAAAATTATTATGATATTAATAATAATATTCCATTTTAATTATATACATATATAATTTAAAAAATCTATTAAAAAGCAACATAATATAAGAATTTTTTAAAAAAATTATTGTTATAATGCTTCTTTTTTATGTATTTTATACTGATTTGTGTAGTTTAATAATTTTTTGAGTTGTTCATTAGTTGCAGTTGAAAGTGAAAGTATTGAAATAAAATATAAATATTTGTTTTCTATTAAATCTTTTCTAACTTTATCAATTTGTTTTCAAAAATCTTCGATTTCTTTTTTGCTTAAATTTTCATCATTAATGATGAAATTACCATTAGTGTCTATTTTTGTTAGTGATCTACTAGCAATTAAGATTGGTCTGATTTTTAAATTCATAATTTTTAAAATTACATCTGTTACTAAGTTATTGTTATCGGAAGTTAATAATATTTGTTTACTTTCATCAAAAGTATTTTTAATACTTTTAATTGCTTCAGAAACTCTTCCTTCGGATTTATTTACTAATATTGAACTTGTCAAAATTATAAAAAAATTTCAGGCAATTTTTGTTGGTTTTTTATTAACTCCACTTTCTGATTTTAGAAATTTTTTAAATAAATTTATATCAACATCTCTAATAAATATTTCTTTAAAATATTTTCTTAGTTTTATTTTTAATTCTTTTTTCGTTCCTATGATTTGACTAAAATCATTTGAAGAAAGTATTCTTTTAACTTTGTTTTTTTGTTTATAATTTAATAAAAATTTTATTAATAAAAACATTAAAAGTAATATAAAAGAAATAAGTAAGCTAGAACCAGAAATAACACCTATTCAACTAAATACTTCATTTTGACTCAATTTAATTTTCCTTTCAAATAACATGAAATATGATATTGATATTTAATCTTAATTATACATATACATAATAAAAAATAAATATTTATTAAGTGTATTTTACAAATTTTTGAATATGTGAAAGGGTCACCCCTAAGTTGCAAAAAACAATGCTTTAAGAACCTGTTTAGAATCTTTTTAATAAAATTGAAATAAAGGAAAGAACAACCATTTGTAAACTAGTATTTAGTTTTCTTTCACAATTTTTTCATAATCTTCTGCATTTTTCTAATCATGCAAAGCTTCGTTCTACAACTCATCTTTTTGGTAGTACTACAAAAGAATGTAATTCATTACGTTTTACAACTTCAACATTTGCATTTATGATTGTTTTGATTGCAGAAGCAAATTTTTCACCAGTATAGCCAGCATCTACTATTATTTTTTGAACTGTAGAAAGATTTTCTTTTTCACTTTTAATCATTATGATAGCACTATTACGATCTGTTTTTTCTGCTGTAGTTATGTAAATTGCATGTGGTAAACCTTGCGTATCAACTGCAATATGACGTTTTATTCCTGAAATCTTTTTACCAGCATCATAACCTTTATTTTCAGTAGTATCTGTATTTTTAACACTTTGCGAATCAATTATACAAAAACTAGTTTTTTCTTTTCGATGATTCTTAATACGAATCTTTTTAACTAATTTTTTGGGAGCGTACCGATGTTGTCAATAATATTCAAATTTGTCTTAAAATTATAAAGTTAGACGAGAATAATTTTGAATTCAATATGCAATTGTATGTTAATCTTAACACTTGAAAAATATTAGTCAACAATAATACTTACTTTGTCATTATTTAGTGATAATTTCCTATTAGTTATCGAGTGAAAATTTCCCAAAAAGTGAGGTTAAATATACTTGGTGATAAATATGGAAAGAAGCATGACTATGAAAGAAAAATATAAATATAAAATTATAAATGACATTATTATTAATAAATTATCTAAACATCAGGCCAAGAATAAACTTAACCTAACTATTAGAAGAATTAACCAATTAATTAAAATTTTCAATAGAGAAGGTAAAGTTGGTTTTATTCATAAATCTAGAAATAAAATTTCTAATAAAGTAACAAAAATTGAAATCAAAAATAAAATTATAAACTTATATAAAACAAAATATTATAATTTTAATTTTCAACATTTTCATGAAAAAATAATTAGTGAAGAAAAAATTAAAATTTCATATAGCACACTTTATACTATATTAATCAAAGAAAAAATTATTTCACCAAAAAGACATAAAAATAAAAAAAATAACTTACATCCAACTAGAAATCGTAGAACAAATTTTGGTGAATTAATTCAAATGGATGCAAGTAATCATCATTGATTTGGTAATGATAAACCAAAAGCATTTTTACATGCTGCAATTGATGATGCTACAGGAAATATTGTTGGACTATGATTTGATCATCAAGAAACATTAGATGGTTATTATAATGTTTTTTATCAAATTTTAACTAAATATGGCATACCAAAAACATTTTATACTGATAACAGAACAGTTTTTGGATATAAGAAAAAAATTGATGCAGGAAATATAAATACAGAAAATGATACTTATACTCAATTTCAAAAGTGCTGTAATGATTTAGGTGTTGAAATAATTAGAACTTCAATTCCACAAGCTAAAGGTAGAATCGAACGCTTATTTGGAACGCTTCAAAGTCGATTAATTAGTGAACTTAGACTTAATAAAATTAAAAATTTAAAAGAAGCTAATCAATTTCTTAAAATATACATAAGTATTTTTAATAAACAATTCGGTTTTCCTATTGATGATAATAAATCTGCTATGATTAAAGCTCCTATACAAGAAGAAATAAATATTTATCTTTCAAGATTTTCTAAAAGAAAAACAGATAGTGGTTCAACTATAACATACTATGGTAAAAAGTATTTTTCTTATAAAAATAATAAAGTTCAATATATACAACCCAGAACTGACGTAATTGTACTTAAATCGTTTATTAATGAGTTATATCTTAGTTATAATAATCAAATATATCAACTAAAAGAAATACCACTAAAGCCAATTATCAAAGAAGATTTGATAAAAACTAAAAAAGTTTATATACCAAATAAAGACCATCCTTGAAGATATGGTTATTAATAATACATAATTAAAATTAGGCAAAAAATAGAATTCTATAAGAGATTTTATTTTTTGAATACTAAATCATATAAATTTTTAAATCATTTGTATATGAGCAAATTTGGTGTCTTAAAATTAATTTTAAATATATAAAGATATTACAATTGTAATATCTCGTTTTTAAATTTGTGGCAAGCTTGGTTTATATCCGCTTGTTGAAGATTGAACTTGTAAATCTGTTGAATTTATTTCTGAAATATTTAAATTTGATTCCATTTTGTTATTTAGATTTAATTTTCCATAAATTGCTAAACTTAAGACATCATTACACATATCTAAAATAGTTTTATTAATAAATTTAGCAAAACTTTTTTCTTCTGCAATAGAACCATCACCACTTCCCTTATAAGTTGCATTCAAATCTAAATTCGTATTTGTCAAATCAATTCCATATAAATATCATTCTTTGGTGCTGATTTTGTTTGCATAATGTTTTCCTAAATAGTAAATTTTGTCTTTTTTGTTAGTAACATTAATGCCAGTTTCTTCTCACATTTCATCAATAACTGTTTGATAATGAGTCTTATTTTCAACTCCACCAGTTATAGTGCTATATTCACCTATTTGCTTATTTTTAAATAATGGATTGTATTCTTTATTTAATAAATAATGATATTCATTATCTTTTAAAACATAGGGCAAAATGGCAACTCCTTTATTATTATTTCAAGGTTCTTCAACACCACAGTAAAAGTCTTCTTTAATTAATTTTACAAAAGTAGTTCCTCCATTTGTACATGTACCATTAAAAAATTCTAAATTTTCTAAACCACCATTAACATGTCTTTTTTTATTATACTTTTTATGACGATGTTTATGATTAAAAATTTCAGGTTGTTTTAAATTAATTGGTAGTTGTTGTAAATTAGTTAATGATTCTTGTAAAGTTATTGAGTTAGTTAATGATTTTATTGGCATAGATTGTACTTTTTGTTTTTCATTATGAAATAAAGGAATACTTAATATTCATAATTTAAATAAATAACTTGGATTAAAATATTTCATTTTAATACCTCTTTCAAAATAAGAATTAATAAAAATATATCTAAAATTATATATTGATTTTAACATTTTTTTTAATTTTGTAGAAAAATAGTGATATTGATAAAATTTAATTTTAATTAATGATTTTGGGAAATTTTTACTCGATATTGACACAATAATACTTACTTTTATAAGTCAAAAATTCTTATTAAAGTTTACTTTAATAAGTTTTTAATATGTTATAATGTAATAAAGTCCTTTAAGATAAACCGTATACCGTTATGATTACTAAGCGTATGTAAAGTACGTGGTCTCTTAGGCAAATCCCTTAATTAGGGATTTTTATTTTATAATAATTGTACTGCTGTGTTTATTTGATAGCATTTAAAATTAACCATTTTTGTATACATATCAATGTTATAAGTTCTATCACCAATCATATGCTTTAAAATTTGTTTAATATTAGTTTCAGTAAAGCAACCAATATTTTCAACTAATGCTTGGTTTAATACACCATCTTTGGCATTAATAAAATAACCAACTTTTAATTTTTTATATTTTAAAGTTAATAACTGTAAAAATTCAATTAATTCATAATATTGACCTTTTGCAAATAAATTTATTGCATTTTGATAGTGTAAATTAGCAATTTTATCTTTTTTTCTTCCTGCCATTATCCCAAGAAATAAAACATGAAAAGCATGGAATTTATCTAAAATAAATTTAGCATTTAAAATTATAGCAGTTTTTCTAATTCATTTTGCACTATCGCCACAAACTATTAAATTTGCTTGGTCAAAGTTTTCAAAATATAAATGACCATATTTTTGAATAAATTTAGCTGTTTTTTCTGCGCCAATTTCTGTTTTTGATACTCTTATTTTACAAACTGCTCTTTTATTAATTAATTTTCCATTTTTCTTTTTACCAGTACAAAATACTAATAATCTCATAGAACATTTTTTACAATTTTTAGTATTGTGTTTTTCATTAAACTTAAATTTTCTATGTCCATCATCAATATTTATAGCTAACGAAAGTAATGTTTACTCATAAATAATGTAAAATAATAATATGTAATTTAAACAATTCTTGCACTTACAAGTATAATTCAGCAATAATTAAAATAGATTAGGAAGATTAAATTATGCCAAAACCATACAGTGAGGACTTACGAAGAAAAGTAATAGAAGTTTATGAAAGTAAAAACATGAAAATTAAAGAAATTTGTAAAGTGTTCAATATCACTAGAAAGACTTTATTTTTATGAAGAAAAAGAAAGCAAAAAACCGGAAATATAAAACCAATTTTGAATTATCAAAAAGGACATAGCCACAAAATAAAGGATTTAGATGAATTAAAAAATTATTTAGCAGAAAATAAAGATGTTACAGTTCAAAAAGTAATTGAAAAATTTGGTGATATGACAAAAGAAACAGTTTATAACTATTTCAAAAAACTAAATTATACATATAAAAAAAACTTTTCTATATGAACAAAGAGATAAAAATAAACAAGAAGATTTTTTAAAAGAAATAGCGAAAATAATGAATGAAGATTTGGTATATATTGATGAATCTGGAATTGATGATAATGAATTTTATAAATATGGTTGGTCTGAAAAAGGTAAAAGATTATTTGATAATAAACCTGCATATAAAATAAAGAGAATGAGTATAATTGGTGCACTAAATAAAGGTAAATTAAAAGCTCTATGAGCATTTGAAGGACATTGCAATAGTAAAATTTTTGAATCATATGTTAAAAATATACTAATTCCAGTATTAAAGTGTGGACAAATTATAGTTTTAGATAATGCGACGTTTCATAAATCTAAAGCAACAAAACAATTAATTGAAAATGCTGGATGCAAACTATTATTTCTTCCACCATATTCTCCTAATTTAAATCCAATTGAACATTTTTGATTTGCTATAAAACATAATATAAGAAAAATATTACCAAATTATTGACCAAATATTAAAAACGCGATTGATTTTGTTTTTCAAGATATGAGTAAACATTACTTTAGTTAGCTATATATATAAAGTTTGATTTGGTTGCAATAGTATTTTAGGGATATTTGCTTTTGGTAATTCAAATTTTTGATATGTTCTACAAACTGTACTATTACTTATTAAATCTTCAATAAAAGTATCACAAACATCACGATATTTTTTATCATCAGCAAAATATTTTAAAATTTGTTTAATAACATCTGGTGCTAATTTACTATACTTTTTAACACCAAGATAGTTATCTAGCAATGAAACAAATTCCTTTTTTTGTGTTTTTGGGTTATAATGTATACAAATACGTCGTTTATAATTTAATAAACCTTTTTTTGTTTTTAATTTTCTTTTTCTAAATCTATATGATTTATATTCAGATTTATCACATATACTTCATAAATAATCATCTATTTTTGCAAATAATTCTTCTGTTTGTTGTAAATTTAATTCATCTTGATTAAAATAGTGTTTGTCTCAATCAAAATGATTAGGGAATGGTAATATAAAAATTTTTAATGTTCCTTTCTTTTTTAAATAATTTAATTTTAACTTATATATGTTAATTAAGGAGTAAATATGGCTTTTATCACTAGTTATGCACAATTAAATAAAAAATATAATCTTAATTTTAGTGATAATAATTATGGTTTTAGTTGAGATATTTTTAAAGCATTTGTTGGTGATGAATGAGCAGAATATTTTACTACTAATTGTTTTTATCGTTTTATACCAACAGCACGTGGAACAAGAAAAACTTGAAACTGCTTAGCATTTGATTTATTTATATGTTGTAATTTTAGTGATAGTAGTGTTCAAGAAGTAAGACGCTATGAAAATACTCATAGTGAAACTACAATTGGCGCTTTAATGAATGTTTGTCAAGTTTTATTAGATACATATAATCTTAATTTATTACCTAATAATCCACATGGTATTAAATGAAAAATAACTAAGGATGGTGGATGTATTATTTTTCCTAATAATCAACAAATTGACTTTATTGGTTATGCTAATGGTAATAAAATTTTTGGAAAAGAAGCCGGTGGTTCAAGTTTTTTAGGTTCAAGAACAGATGAAATTATTATGGCAGAAGAAAAAGAAACATTAACTGATAAAGAATTAACATATCGATATGAACGTTTACAAAACTCTATGTTTAGAAGTAATCGTATTAAAGTATCAAATGAACCTATTAAAGAATGAAGTTGAACTTTTATTGATAAAAATATATATAGTCCTACTTTTGGAAAATTAATTACTCGTTATTTTTATAAAAGTTTCTTTATTACTTTTACATGTAATCCTTATGATAAATATCATCCATTTTATTTAAAATACTGTACGCCATTTTTACCATTAAATGATGAAATAATTAAAAATCTTAAAAAAGTTGGCAAAATTTATTATGAAAATCAAGATATGTTTAGTGGTTTAGGTTTATTTGTTTTAAGATTTACTATTCAACCATTTTGAAATAAATTACCAGATATTCAAAAAAGAACATTATTAGAAATGAAAAAAAGTAATCCTGATGAATTTAATACTGTTTTTTATGGTTTTGAATTTTTAGATAGTGATGCAACAATTTTTCCATTTCAAAAAGTAGTAAAATATTGAAAAAAATATGATTTAAAACAATTTTATAATCAAGAAAAAGATATGTATAAATTTGATTTTTATAGTGTTGGTATTGATTGAGCTACGGGACCAAAAGACCATACTGTATTTATGATAATTGGTTTTAAAGAATATAATAATACTGGATATTATGACGCTTATGTTATTTGTGAATTAGTAGTTACTCCAAATGATTTTATTAATGAAAATGAAAAAATTAATGCTTATGTTAATGAAATTTTAGGATTAATGGATAATTTTGAAAATTTTGAACAAGCAATTTATTTTTATGATGATAAAGCAAGAACAGCAATGGATTGATTAAATCAAAAATTAATAGATGAACATAATATTATTTTAATAACACAAACTGCTATTAAACATGCTTCAAATTTAAATCAAGAAGCAGGATTAACTAATAGAGTAGTTTGAATGAGAAATATTATGAGTTATGGAAACTTTTATGCAAATAAAGATGATTTACCAAAAACTACTCAATGTTTAGAAGAATTACGTTATGATGAAACAAAAACTAACATTCCAGACAAAAATATGTACCAAGACCCATATGATGCTTTGTTTTATGCACTGTATCCATATAAAAATGTAATTAGGGGTAAAAATAATGCTACTGTGAAAAAAAGTATCTTCACATTTGCAATATAATAAACAAGTGACCTATAATTAATATTATAGGTCACACAAAATAAACGCCTTTAATTTAGGCGTTATTTTGCATTTAAAAGTATATTTGTAAAAATGATGAAAAACAGTATAATTTAAAAGTAAAATCAAGGAAAAAAGGAGAAATTTAATATGAAAACATGAATAAAAACAAATTTAAGTAAAATTACATTAGCATTAGCACTAACTGGTGCTACAACTGGAACAATAGGATTAATCATGGGGGGGTGCTTACTCATAATATAGGTACTAATGTTAAATCCTATTTAGAACCAAATGGAGAAGTAGTATTAGGAACAACAACTATTTGATGAAATAAATGGGATAGTCCTAATAAAACTGAATTATATTTTGCTAAAGTTAAACATCATGATGAAGATATAAAATGAGATGGTACTTATACAGATAATTATTTTGAATAATTATATCTCTAAATTTATATAAGAAATGTTTTCATTATATTTATCAAATAAATTAATATTTTGTAAGTTTATTTCTTGTTTATCTGTTATTAAAATTAAATTATAATTACCAGCACCAAATATCCCACTAATTTCAATCCGATTTAAATTATTAATGGGATTTTCAATTTGTAATTCAAATTCAATATTATTATCAATTTTTAAAATTTCTTTATAAAATTCTAATTTAGAAAATAGTCGAGATTTATTTGAACCATATAAATTTAAAGCATTTTCAATTTTATTATTACTAATAATTGTTCTTGTAAAGTATTTTCCATATTCACCATTAGCTAATGTTCAATCAGCAGGAATTAATGAAGGTATATTATTACTTTCTAATTCGTTTGTAATTGATAATCAATTAAATTGATTATCATCAAGTTTAAATAATTCATTTTGACTAATATCATTATTTTTTAATTTGATATTATTAATATCGGTCAAATCAAAATATGAAGATTGTAATATAACTTTTATATCTTTATACTCTCAAATTTTATCTTCATTTTGATGTATTGGTTTTGATTTTAATTTGAAAAAATAAGGTAATAAAATTTTATTATCATCATTTAAACCTTTATTAATTGACATACTTGAATAAATATATTTTGATAACATTATAAATATTTGTTTAAATATTTTAACTTGTAATAAATTTATATAATTTGGATAATCTAATTCTCATTGTTTAAACAAATTAGTTATTACTTCATCAGGTTTTTGTCCTTCAAATTTTGCTCTTAATTTTGCTATATCATTATCGGGCTTACCAGTTTTATCATTATATTTAGCACCTTCAAAATTTCTATTATAATTATAGGTATAACTTAGCATATCTAATAATAATTGTTGTAAACTATCAATTGGTGGTTTGTCACTTATTTCAACTTCAATATCATCAAATTTATCATATGTAGCAATACTTGTATATTCATTTCCAATTGGACCACTATGAAATTTCCATACTTCTTTATCTTTAAGTTCTTTCTTTTCTTTTAATGGTCATTCTCCAAAAGAGTAAGAACTTAAAAAATATCCTAATCAAGCGTGTGTAACTCTTGCATTTTTGATAATTTCTTTTCTTGTTTCTTTACCTCCACCAATAGCAATTAAATCTAATACTGATTTTTCTTGGCCTATAAATTGTTTTGCTAAATTTCAAGGTAATATTTGTTCACTAAATCATTGTTCTAGTATTCTAACTTTTGGTTGAGTTTCAATAGGCATTGATAATAGCGGAAATGCTATCTTATCTTTGACAAATAACTTTGGGTATACTTCCATATTGTCAACTTCACCAAGTACCTTTATATTGCCAAAAATCATGCTTCTAGGAGCTTTAATTTTTAAACCAGTTACTTTTGTATCTTTATCTAATGGTTTTTGTAATTTAATAATGATTGGATAACCATCTCTTGTTTTAAAATCTTTAATTTTAATAATAGTAATACTTTTAGTACTTCTAGTTTTTGGATTTTGATAAGGTTGAGAATAATTATTAATGATATATAAATTATCAATATTATTTTCACTTAAAGGTTCATTAATTGAAACTGCATATAATTTAAATTGATTTAATAAATTTATTTCTTGAAATATTAAATTTTTAATATCAGTCATACTATATTCAATTGTATTATCATTAATATTTGTGCTAGCTCTTTGATTTAATTGCATAGTAAAGTCTGATGTTTCAGCAGCAGTAGTTTTTAATACCTTATCAATATCAATAAAACCTATTTTAATAGTATTTGCTGAAAATTTTAAAGTATTATTTTCATTATTTTTAAATAAACGTTCAATTTCATAAATATATAAAGTTCTTAGTTTAAATTCATCATATGCTCTTTTAAGCTCAGGGTCACCTTTGCTACTCATAAGATTAGTAAAGTCATAAGGAATATTATCAATTAAATAATCATTTTCTACTTCTGCTTGATTAAGTTTAGTTTGTTTCTGTGGAAACTTCGTTT
Source organism: Spiroplasma endosymbiont of Dasysyrphus albostriatus (assembly GCF_964019495.1). Lineage (NCBI taxonomy): Bacteria > Bacillati > Mycoplasmatota > Mollicutes > Entomoplasmatales > Spiroplasmataceae > Spiroplasma > Spiroplasma endosymbiont of Dasysyrphus albostriatus. The sequence continues at coordinate 991,052 of NZ_OZ026447.1, forward strand.
GTGGTTTGTTGTTGTTTTCCATTGTTCTCTCCTATTAATTGGTTATTTTCGGGATTAAATAATTTTAATTTAACTATTAAATTATTAATTTCTTGGTCATCATTAATATTAAATGTTTTACTATTTAATAAATCTTTATCTAAACGTACTAATATTTGAATAAATTTAAGAATATCAATATTAAATTGTCATAATTTTTGTTCAATATAATTAATGGTTGAAATATTTACTGCTGTACTTTCGGGTACTGATTGTTGTGCAGATTTCTTTTGACTTGGTATATGAATACCACAACGTTTAAATATTTCATTAACATTTCAATCATATATATCAGTTAAGTTTTTACCTTTAAAGTTGCTATTTGTCATATTGATATTTTCGTTTTGTTCATTATTATCTCCACCACTTTTAAATATGTAGTTTTTAGTAACCAAAGTTCTTACTGCTTCTTCTAATGCTGATTGAACATTACCATAAGTTTGACTAAATATAAATTTAGGTGAATTTAAAATGGTATCTAAAACAATTTGTTCATAAATAACATCTAATGCTTTAATTTTATCCATTACTTTATCACAATCTGCTAACTCATTTGCTTTATTTCGCATAATTGCTATTGGTATATAGTTAATATTTAGTGTTTGTTCTTGTGCTAAATTAGGATTATTACTATATGTTCTAAAATCTAATGGAAATTGTTTTTTATTATCACTAATACTATAAATTGCACGATTAATAGTTACTTGTTCATTATTTAATGTATAAACTTCAAATAATCTTACAATTTGTGCATTTTGTTGATAACTATCATAAAAAATAGTACATTGAATTAATTTACCAGTAATATCATAAACTCTTTGTTGGATATCTACTACTTGAAAATATAAATCATCATTAGCAATAAAAATTAAATAACCACTAATTCCTAATTTACTTAATTTAAAAATAGAATTTCAATTTTTTCTATAAAACTCTTGTTTAATTAAATATTGTTTAATAGTTTCATTATTAATATCTAATGGAGCATTATATAAATTAGCATTATTTTCTGCTACAAAATCAGTAAAATAAGTTTCATGATTAAAATCATTAAAACCAAAATAATTTAAAATGGAAGCATGTGTACTTTTATTTTTATTATTTAAAAATTTTACTTTTTCATTTTGATTATCACTAATATTACTTTTTTCTTTTCTCTTAAATGGATTTAACATAATATTCACCACCTTCTTTAAAATATTTGATTAATTTTTAATATGATTTTTACAATGATAAATATAATTAAACCCGCTGTTGCTGACGATAGAATTACTCCTATTAAACCTAAAATAATTTTTATAATTTTAAAAAACATAATATTATTCCTGTAATTCTTCTAATTTTCATACATTACCTTTTAAATTACCTTTTCCAGTATAAATAGTAATCCATTTTGCATGTTGAACTGATAAAATTACTATATTAGCACTATCATTAAATGTTTGTATTTGTACACCAGCAATTTTGTTATCCGTTATAATAAATTCTTGAATAGTATAAACTGGATTATATATACTTCAAGAATAATAAACTCTATAATGTTTATTCTCTTGAAAATCATAAGTAATTTGTCAATTATCTCATTTATTTTTTTCTCTTGTTCCTACTTCTTTTCATTGTGGAATATATGGTGTTGGATTATTTTTTAATTCAATATCAAAAGTATTTTCTGCTAATTCATTTATATTTAAAGAATTAGAATTAATTTTTAAAGGTTTTTCTATATCAATTTTTTCAGGTGCAATAATATTTAATGTATTACTAGTAATTTGATAAGTATTTTCTTTTAATTCTTCAAAACTAAATATAGCACCACCATCAATTTCACATTTAATAAATAAACTTCACTTATTAGATTTAGTATAATCAGCATTAAGAATTAAAGAAGCATCTTTATTATCAATTTTACCAATTAAAAGAGTTCATGTACCAGTTCCAACTGCTTTTGCTGATTTAAACAATAACATTAATGGATAACCATTTTGCTCAGGTGCATTTCTGTGTCATGTTATAAATACACGATATGTTTTATTAAGGTCAATATTAAAATTATCTCATGTTCTATTATCAACTTTCTTTCCTATTACAACTCAATTTTCTTTATCTTGCTTTTTATCTATTTTATCATCTATATATTTTTTATTTGGAATATCTAAATCATCAGTTATAACTGGATTATTTCTATAAATTAAAGTTTTACCACCAACATTAGTTTTAATAATTTCATTAACTAATCTTCTAGTACTATCTTTATCATCTTTATTATTAAATATCTTATCTTGTAAATTATCTATTTTATCTTGTTTTTTATTTACACTTTCACTAATTCATTGTTTAATAACTTTATTAGGTGGTATTCCTAAATCATCACCAAATTGACCAGTTGGTAATTTATTATATTTTAATTCCCCATATGTTATATTTTCATTTATTAATAATAATTTATCTTGTTTTTTATCATGTTTTTCATCAACATATCTTTTATTTACAGCATCTTGTGGTTGTGTAGGGTCTGCTATATCAACAATTCTAGTATTATTTGAAGTAATAATTCTTTTGTCTTTTGGTTGAATAATATTAGATGAATTAGGGTTTACTTCTCATAATGATTCACCACTACCACCCGTAGCACTAATAGTATTAGTTTTTTCATCAATTTTAATATTTTCACCAGCAATTAATTTATTTTGTTTTTTATTTAATAAATTATTAGTTTCTAGTTTTGTATAATAATCACGTTCAGTACTTTCTTCTGCTATAAATTCAGTTGGTGTACCAGTTCCTTGATATTGATATATATTATGAATTATTGGTGTATACTTTTTTTTACTATTAGTAGCAATAAACTTTATTAAATCAACATCATATAATAATGTTACTTTGTCAATATTTACATCAATATTTTCAATTATTATTTGTTTTTGTTCTATTTGAATATTAGTAATTCTTATATTAGATTTAGTTAATTTATTATTACTTATAATAAGTTGATTACTATCGACAAAATAATATGTTCAATCAATAATATATCATGTATCTATTTTAATATTTTCATTTTTAACTTTTTTTCATAAAGGACTAGTTTCAATATTAAATCAATTATTTTTAACATCATTAATATTTTCGTTTGCTTTAATTAATTCACTATTTAATTTGGTAATTTCATTTTCATTAGTAGTAATTCGTTTTTGTTGTTTAGCAGAAAAATCACAAGTTGGTGCATGTGTATAATCACCAATTTGTGGATTATTTTGTAATGCTTCTGGTGGTAATGTACCAATTTCATCAGGTCAATCTAAAGTCATTGTTTCAGTTTCTTTATCGTAATCTGTTGCAACATAACCTTTATTAATAAATTTACTAACAGGACCTCTATATATTTCATTTTCATTATCATCAACTAAATCATCATATAATTTAATTTGTTTTGATAATGTAAATTCTTTTTGTTCATTAATTAATTCATCAACTTGATTTCTAGTATAAAATGCTTTTAAATCAATTTTTTCAATATCTATTTCATCATCATTATAATTTGATAATATTTGTTTTAATTCTGTTAGTCTTGCCAATATTTTCATTCTACTTGGTGCTAAATCTCAAACATTAATTGTAGGAATACTATTTGCACTAAATTGACTACCATTATTAAACTGAATAGTAGCATCAACATTAAATTCAATTGGTGTACGATTAAATACTCAATGTTCAGCGGTTACAAAAACCATATCTCTTAATGTTTCTTTAATTAATTCATCTTTAAAACTATCAAAAGGAAATTTAGATAAAATAAAACCAAGATAAGCATTAATATCATTTTGAGCACGAATAGCAAAAGTTTTAAATCAATCATTAACATTTGGTCATGTTTGTATATATTGCTGTGGTGTTTCTGTAATTTTTCCAGTTAATGGATATCAGTTATTATAATTTTCTAGACTGACACCAGTTCAAAGTTTATTAATCATATTTTATCATTCCTTAAAAAATGCTTTTTTATAATGTTTAGTTTTTGTTTTAGTTTTTCTATGTGATATATGTATAATTTCTTTTTGTAATTTCTTTTTACCTTTTTTTACAACTTGACTATATGCAAATTTTTCTAAATGATGTAATAATCCAGTACCAAATACAGTATTTACTGAAAATTTTAAACCAACACTTTTAAATGATTTATTAATATTTTCAATAGGATTATTAATAACATTTGCTACTTTATGATAAGTTCTTACGATTCTAAATATTTCTCTATATACTTTAAAACTATCTCTAATTATTTGTTGAACAACCGGTGGAGCAAATGCTATTGCTTTTAATCATTTATTTTGATTAACTCCATAACCAATGTATCAACCACTATATCAACGATATCAATGGAATGGATGTATTTGAGTAACAAAAGTTTCTGCCTTAAGAATACTATCAACAACTGTAATTGGTTTATATTTAGGATTACGATGATAAATAGTAATTGCACATTTATCTAATGACAAAGGTTGAATTTTACAACCCATAAATACTGGTGAATTTAATGGAATTAATTGTGCATGTCGAATTGCTCTTTTTTCTGCACTACTAAATAAATCAGTTGCTTTTTCTTTTAATTTATTAATTTTTTCATATGCTTGTTTTTCTAACTTTTCAAATTTTTCTTGTAATTTATATATACTTTCTCGTAATTTTTCAAAATATGGTGTATTTTTTCAAAATTTATTTAAACCTTTTTTAAAATAAAATCTAATATCAAAATATTTAAAAAATTTATTTGCATTTAAAACAAACTTATGGATTGAACTTTTTTTAAAATTAAATTTAATAGCATTAGCACGAATTTTTTGTAAATCTAAGATTAAAGTTTTTCCATATCTATTTTCTGCATGTATTGTATGAACTAAATTTAATCAATCATGTTGGTTCATAAATAGTACTTTTTTTAAATCAGTATTATATTTTTTTAAAAAGTTATTTGCTTTTTCAATATCTTTAATTTTAAATTTTGGAGTTAATTGAGGACTTAATTTTATTAATGTATTTTGTAATAATAAATAATCTTTTAATTCTTCTGCTTCTAATTTTTGAAAATTATTTTTATATTCTCTTTCAGCAACAAATCCTAAATTTTGTATTATTGTTTCACGATTAGGAGCAAAACTATAATTCATTAAATAACGTTTATTACCAATAATTTTATCTGTTAAAATTTCTTTTCCACTTACTTGACTAATAATTTCTTGTAAGTTTTTTGCTTCTTTAACACCAATTTGTTCTAATGTTTTAGTTTTTTGTGCTAACTTAATAAATTTAGTTGTACGATAACCACGACTAATTTTATTAAGTCCAGCAAATGCAGGTAGTATATTAAAGAAAGTATTTAATGGTGTTACATTTCCTTTTAAATAATCATAAACTTGATTAATAGTAAAATCAGTTAAAAATTCTACACCAACAGCACTAATACTAGCAACTAAATCACTTGCACCTAACCCAAGTGCTACGCTTTCACTTAATCCACCAGTAAAAGGAGCAAGTGCTACTGCTATTACTTGTACACCAATCATTTCTAAAATTTCTCATCAAAAACTTTTATTTTCTTGTTGTTTACTTGTTCTAGTATGTTTTGATTTATTTATGTTTAAAAGTATTGCTGTATTAGTTGTACCGATTGGCATGATATTAATGTCCTTTATTTAAGAGTTATTTTAATTGGATTTGTTGTTCCTTTATAATTTAAGTCATTAACATTTGCAGTAATAGTTATATATAAGTCACCTGCTTTTTGTTTTTGATTACTTACATTAGTTTTTCCTTGTGCATCACTAAAATATTTAATAGTTGGATTTGTTAAATTAGGATTTAATGATTTAAGTTCATTAGTACTTTTTATTTGTGTATTTAATTCACTATTATTGTTATTAACATTTGCAGTAATATCAGTTGTTAAACTTGTAATTTTAGTTTTTAAATCAGTTTTATCTGTTTTAATAATTCCGCATAACATTCATCTTGATGTTGTTTCATTATTGGAAATATAAGGTATTGATTCTCCAACAACTTCACCAGCAACTTTATATGCTCTTCCTGCTTTATCATCTTTAATAAAATCTACATAAATAACTGTTCTTTCTAACATATATCTTTTCATTGCTCTTGGTGTTGCTAAAACAAAAGTCATTAATTGTTGTTCATTTTTATCATTAGTAAAAATCATATAATCATCAAGAACGATTTCACATAATACACCCTTTACATATAAATTATTTCCATTTAAACGTAATTGTTGAGCTAACTGATTATCGGTAATTAAACCTTTATTATCTGCTAAATAAACTAAACTATCATAAAGACCATTAGTAATAAAAAATTTACTATTTGCAATGTTTCTAAATTGAAATAAAGTATTTCAAGCAGATAACATTGATTTTAAATATCCTATTGGTGTTGTATCTTCAATATCTATTTTAGTAGCAGATTTTGCAATTGCTTGTGTATCATCAATTGCTAATTTATCTGCTAAATCATTTGCAACTTCATATTGCATACTATCTAATAAATTTTGTCCATTATTTGCATTTAAATCTACATCTGCAATAATTTCTCCTGCAAGATATTTTTTAGTTATTTTTTTACTAATTTTATCTGTATCAACATATGGTAATTCATATCTTTTACTTTTATCATCTCAAGCAATAATTTTCACTTCTGGTTTTTTTGGTTTTTTAACAATAAACTCAATATTTACTGAGTCAACAATTTCAGTAGGGAAAAAGTTTGCCCATGGACTATTTGAAATTTTAAAAAACTCTATAAATTCTGGTGCTTCTACTAATCTCTCTGTATTGTCTAAATTTTGATTAAATGGTACTGACATTTTATTTCTTCCTTTCGTTTATAAATAATTTTTCTTTTTATAATTAATTAAAAAATTTTCTTTATCATTTGTTTTATTATTAATAATTATTTGTTTATTGCCACCTGTATTAATTATTTCTTTAAATACTGGTTGTTCTTTAATCATTTTTTTAATAGTTTCTTCAATTTTTGAATTTTCTAAATTATTAGTTTTAAATTTTAAATAATCATAAAATTCAGTTTTAACTTGATATTTTTTAAATATATTAATAATTTCTTTTTCTTTAATTTCTTGATTAAGTTTATTTAACTTATTTTCTGCTTCATTAACTTTATTTTCTATTTCTTGTGAAGAAGCATTGTTTTCAATTAAAGGTTCAGTTGTTTGTTGAACATTATTTTCATTTTCTAACATTTAACATTCTCCTAATCTTATCCCAATAATCAATCTTTAACTAATTGTGGCATTTCACTTATTAGTTTTTTATAATCATTAACAGCATTTTCTAATATATCAATATCAGAAAATTTAAAACAATTTCCTATATCTAAATCAAAATCTCTATCAATTTTGATATTATCTTTTCTATATTTTTCATTAAATTCAATTTTTGTCATATTATTTTTCTCCTTTATTAATTTTTTCGTTTAATTTTGCTAATTTTTTTTGATGTTTTATAATTTTGTTATTTGCTCTAACATGTTTTGGAGTTGTGATAAATCTTTTTAATAAAACAATAATTTCTCTGCAAATTAATGTTCCAACACTTGTTCCGATAATTATTAATTCATGTAAAAATTCTTTCATTTCAAATTTTCCTTTCAACTATTTATTTTCCATTTCACTTTCACTTTTTAAAATAAATCTAATAAGATTATCAATTTTTTTATTTAATTTGTTACTTAATTCTTGTTGGTTTGAAGTTGCAATACCATCATATCTATTAACTAATTTATTTCTTAAATCTAATGCTTCATTTAATCTTTCATAACCAAATTTAAGCGTTTCTCTTTTCTCTTTTATAATTTTTAAATCTTTTTCCATATCTTTATTCATAAATTACTCACCTCCTTTATAAACTCATGTGATTATAATCTCAATTTAATGAAGCATTATCGTGATTTAATGCTACTTCGCTCATATTATCACTACCGTATTGACTAGTTGTTTCACTATTAATTGTGAATCTATTATCATTTACTAATCTTGCAGTTTCATCATTAAATGATGTTTCTTGCATTTCTTGAATATGATTTGTAGTTTCCATAGGTAGTAAATTATGGATTATTTCACTTGCACCAGCAATAATAGTAGGTACTGCATAAGCATTATTAAAATCATTATTAATTCCCATTGCTACACCACTTGATATTAAACATCCACCAGTTGCCATATTACAAATCTTTCTTATTGTTTCAAATTTATTAGGTATTAACTCAGTTAATCCACTAATAAGATTTGAAATACCATAAGCATTTAAACTAATATATGTATCTCAGTCCATTAATGACTGATTTTCTTGTTTATTTAATAGTAATCATGGAGGACCTTCTGTTGTAGTTGTAGTAGTTATTGGAATTGGTGTTGTTGGAATAATAGGACTAATATTACTTTCTGTTCATTTACTATAATTTGCTAAACCAATTGTTCCTAAACCTAATAATATTTTTTTACTACTATTAATTAACTTAGTTTTAGTATTTGGTCTTTGATTTAAATTTCAAATATCTAAACCTAATTTTTTACCAAATAATAAACTATTAATTGAACCTAATAGTGAATTGTTCATTACTTGACCATAATAAGCACTTGTACCAATCATTGCACAAATTGGACTTATTCCAGTTCTAATTAATTTAGTTAAAGTATAATTATTTGTTTCCATTTTTAGTCTCCTTGTTTTTAATTTTTTCCCATTTTTGGTCATTTTCATCTCATTTTTCAAATTTTTTATTTATTAAGTCTAATTTGAATATTGGCATTTTCTATTCTCCTTTAATTTGTTTTTATCAGTTCTCTTATAACATCTAATAAGGAATCTACTACATAAGAATTTAATTCAAATTCATAATTTCTAATTTTAATTTTTTCCTTCTGCATTTATTTATTCTCCTTTAATTTGTTTTAAATCATTTAATAGTTCTATAAATTTTTTCATCTCTTTTGAATGATAATCAATGCTTCAATAATCATCATTTCAATTAAAAATTATATGTGTATCTGAATGTAAAAATTCAACATTATCAATAAAAAATAATTTTTCATCTACATTTCATTTAATTAAAAATTCGCGTTTAGTCATATTTAATCTCCTTTAATTTTCTAATTTTTTAATTGTTACTTTAATTCAACCTTGATAAACATCATTATCACCAACTATTAATGCAACATTACTTTCGGGGTCAGAAACAATTATGTGTTTTGATTTAACATTTGGGTATTGTCTTAAAATAATTGCTCTAATATCATTACTTGTATGAATTGCTTTTGGAAATGGTGATAATATTTCAATTTCATCTTTATTTTCAAATAAAGTAGGCAATATTATCATTAGTCAAATTCACCTTTTTCTATTTTTTCAATTAATAAATTTAAAATATTTTTGTCAAAATCATAGTTTGTATAATTAATTTTTTTAGTTCATTTAATTATATCTTTCATATATTTAAGTAATTTTTCTTTATTCATTATCAAAGTCTCCCTCATTAATATAAATCTGAAGATTAAATAAAACACTTTCTTTTCCTATTTTAAATAAATTACTAGAATTAGATTCTTTATTTTCTTTTAGAGTTGTTATAATAAAATTAATTAATTTTTCTTTATTAATACAATTTTTATGTCTTGATTTATTAATTTCATCAACTTTAATTCTATGTTCTTTACAATATGCTCTTCCATATTCATCAAATTGCTCATCTGTCATATTTTCACATTGTCTTTGTCTTTGTTCATTTTTAATTTCATCATAATATGGTTCATGAATAAATTTTTCAAATGTTATTGTTTCAGTTCATGTACATCTATTCATTATTTATTCTCCTTATTTGATTATTTTTTTTCTAAATTTTTTGCAATTGAATTTAATAATTTTAAAACTTTATATTCATTTTTTAATTCTTTAATAATAAATATTAAAAATATTATTAGTGTTATGCTTGTTATTAATATTGGTACTATTAATAAAATTTTTCATAATATCATTTTTTACTCTTTTCATTTTTTAAATCATTTAACATTAATTGAACAAAATGCACGATTTTTTTTAATATTTAAAGTATTAAAGATTTCACCAGTTACTATAATTTCATCGTTTTTGTTTAATAAAATACAGCGTCTATAAAGTTTTGGTTTATTAAAAATTAAAGTAACATAGTTTAATCCATTTCATTGACCACGAACACTATAATATAATTCTTTATTACCTTTTTCGTAATATTTTGCTTCAATAGTGTTACTAAGTTTTACTGTTAATTTGACATAATTTGTTTTATCTTTCATTTTTATAATTTCCTTAAATAATTATCAAAAATTAATATTTTTTTATGATTTTTTAAATAATATTGAATATGTTTATAAGCATCTTGTTCATGTTTTGTTAATTTTATATTTCCTTTATAATTTTCTATTTTAGTTTTATTTTTTGGTTCACTTTCTAGATAATCTCAATTCATAACATCTTGTACTAATACCATTAATGCACCAATAATTTTAGGGGTTGCTAATGGATTAGTTAATAATTGTTTTGAACTTAAAAAGAAATTTTCTACAATAACTAATATTTTTTTATCAATAAATTTTTCTTTAATTAATTGCAATTTTTCTTTATACATATTTTTAGTTCATAAAACAGTTAATGTATTAAATGTTTCATTAAAAACAATATTATTAGTTTCACTTGAATATATAACCATTCCATTATTACCAATTCCAGCAGGGTCAATTCCAATAATTAAGTCATATTGCATTATTAATCAAAGTCTCCATTTTTAATTCTTTTAATTAATTCATCAATACCTTTTATATTTGGGTCTCTATTTGAAGATAATAAAAATTGTTTTCCATTATAAGCATTTGCTCTATTATTAATTAAATATTTAATTAATTTTTCTTTATATTCATTAATTACTTCTTTTTTAAAAACTTCTCTTAATTTTTCTATATTATTTAAATGTTCTTCTGTTATTTCTTTACTACTTTTTTTATTATATTCATTAATAATTTCTTGGTCTTTAACAGCAAATGGTTTTTCTTTATTCATTATTTATACCCCCTACTTAACTTAACATTTAAGATACAGTCATAACAAATTGCTTTACCGTTTTTGTCTCTTAAAAAGTTTTTTCTTGTTTTTATATCATTAGTATTAAAGAATAAATAATCTAATTTATGTTGTTTACATGTTCAACAAAAATACTTTTTCATAATAGTTCTTTCTAATATATTCTTTATGCTACAAGCAACAGAATATATATTTTTATTTTTATATTATTAATACTATTAGTTTTATTCATTCCAGCAATTCTGGGCTCAAAAATAAATTATGAAATTTTAAAAAGAAATCGAGGCATTCGATTCAATATTTATTTAATTTGTGTTAAACAAATTAATATTTTAATTGAACCGGCACCGCTCAATTTTTTTTACAAGTTTGAAATTTATTTTCTCGCCCAAAAAAATTTTTCAAAAAAAATAAAAAATAAAACCAACACTTGCTCACTGGGGAGTGGCAAGGTTGGTTAAATAAAGAATAGAATTAATACAATAGGTCCCTACAACAGGTCTATATATACTAGTTTCCAATTCGCTCCCACCCCAAGAATTACCATTTCTGGTTAGTATATTTTATTAGGTATCACTCCACTTTTTATTTATCCATGCAAGTCCACATGCTAGCTACTATTTTTAACAACTGTGTTGTAGTTCACTTTTTTAGTTCCCTAACACGTGTTGATAATAGCGTTAAAGACGGTTATTAATTATTAACTTTCTCCTACTTGGTCACTGCGTGTAGTAGATATTTAAAGAATGTTAATAATAAAAATTTTAAAATTTTACAATTACAAAAAAAAGACAAGATTTTTATTCTCGTCTTTTGTCATTTATTTTTAATTCAAGGGTAAAAAAAGAAAGGAGCTATTTTTAAAACTTTTTAGTTATCGACATCTTCGACACGCTCCCAATTTTTTTTAAAATTAATTGCAATACACTAGGTTCTTTATCATTGTTTTTACTTCAAATTTGGAAATAATAATATACAGTTTGTCATTTTGGAAAATTTTTTGGTAACATTCTTCATTGACAACCACTTTTTAATACATATAAAACTGCACAAAACACTTCATATAAATCTAAATTTCTTGGTTTTGTTTTCTTTTTGCTGTTTTCTAAAGTTGATTTTATGTTCTCAAATTGTTCTTTAGTAACATGACTTGGATAATTTTTATGCATATATACCTCTTATTTTAAAATATATAGTAATTTTACATTATTTTCTAAAAGATTCTAAACAGGTTCTAAGTTAGTAAGGAGACTCTTTTTATGACAAGATATAGTAAGGAACTAAAATTAAAAATAATAGAACAATATTTTGCTGGTAAATCTGCCACAACATTAAGCCAAGAAAATAAATTTAGTAGAAAGATAATTTATATTTGATTTATAGCACCTAATTTACTAAAACAATCTGATGATAGCATTAGTTTTATTTTTAATAAACCATTAGAAAAAATTGCTTTAGATATTAGTGAATTTAAAATGGTGGTTAGCCCTAATTACTGGACCATATTTTGATAGATATTTCTAAATTTTTATTTGTAATATTGGTGGTTTTAAAAATTTAGAATGTATTCTTTCATAATTATAAAACATAACATATTGATTTACATCATTAATAGCTTCATTGATTGTTAAATATTGATTTGAGTCTTTAGGCAATCATTCTTGAGATAAATGTGAAAATCAATTTTCAGATATGACATTACCGCCAATATCATATGGTTGTTTTTTGCTTAAAATTATTTGTTTGTTTTTTGCTCATTTTGTAATTTCTTGACAATAAAATTCGTTGGCGTTATCTGAATGTAAAATAACGTTTTTTATTTGATTTCAAGAAAATTGGTTGTTTATTTTTTCAAGTGCAGGAAGAATTAAATCTTGATATGATTTATTTGAAAATGTATTATAACTAACAACATTATTTGAATAAAAATCAATAATTACAAAAAGATATAGTCAACCTTCTTTGGTGTTTATTTGTTTAGTATCCATTGATCAAATTTGATTTGAAGCGGTTGTACTTTTGTAATCTTTGTTTACTTTATCCATTGTAGGTATTCACTTATTTGGATTTTTTTTGTTTTTAGGATAGTTATTTTTAGTTTGTTTTAATCCTTGAATATTGTGTTTTTTCATAATTTTTCGCATTTGTTTTGTTGATAATTCTATATTTAAAATGATATTTTTCTCTTGTTTTAATCACTCTTTAAAAGCTGAAAAAATTCTTAAATATCCATAAATTCTACCTTTTCTTGTAGAATGAAATTCGATTAAAAGTTGGCATAATTCTTGATATTTATGATTGCAATTAATAATATGATTTTTTTCTTTTTTAATAAGTTTTTGTTTATTTTTTAAAAAGTAATATGTTGATCTGTTTAATTGAAGATATTGACATAAGTTTCTAATTGAATATTGATTTTTGCAATCATCGATAATTTTAATTTTTTCTTTGATATTTAATTTGTTAATTATTAATGCTATTTGTTTAATTTTATCCATTAATAAAAATCCTTTCAGGTCAAAATTAGTGTTCATTATATAACACAATTGTTTTTAGAATACATTCAGATTTTTTAAATTAATGGTCTAGTAAAAAGGGCTAAGTGGCAAGTGGCGGATAAGGTAAATTAAAATTATCCAATTCTTTTCTATCATTAAATATAAATCCATTTTTTAAATAAAAACTGTATGGAATGGCAACCTTTTTTAGGACTATTTTTTGGTAGACATTTGTTTTTGATAATTAATTGGAGTTAAGTAGTTTAGAGTGCTATGAATTCTTATGTTGTTATATCAAATGATATAATCAAATAATTGTAGTTTTAATTGGATAAATGATGTAAAAATTTGTTATTAATAAATTCGGTTTTGAAAGTTTTAAAATTTGCCTTAGCAACAGCATTGTCATAAGGACAGCCTTTTTTGCTTAAAGAGCGGGTAATGTTGAATGCTAGTAAAAGTTTATTAATAGTTTTATTATTAAACTCATTACCGCGATCAGTATGAAATATTTGAATATCTTTTAAACAGCGATTTGATTGCATAAATGCTTTATGTACCAATGATGCATCTTTTTAGTACCTACACTATATCTCCAATAATTTCACGGTTAAATAGGAAAGGGTCGCCCCTAAGTTGCAAAAAACAATGTTTTAACTTAGTAAGGAGACTCTTTTTATGACAAGATATAGTAAGGAACTAAAATTAAAACTTAGATAAAAAAATATTTTTTGTTAAAATATAATTGATTTAATTTGATTTATGAAAGAGGTAATGATTATGAAACAATATTTAGATTTATGTCAATATGTTTTAGAAAAAGGATATAAAAAAGCTGATAGAACAGGCACTGGTACTGTTTCTACTTTTGGTTATCAAATGCGTTTTGATTTACAAAAAGGTTTTCCCATATTAACTACAAAAAAAGTTCATTTTGCTTCTATTGTTCATGAGTTATTATGATTTATTGCTGGTGATACTAATATTGAATATTTAGTTAAAAATAATGTTAGAATTTGAAATGAGTGACCTTATAAGAAATTTATGGAAAGTAAAAAATATCAAAATGAAACTTTAGAAGAATTTGTTGAAAAAATTAAAACTGATCATCAATTTGCTCTTGAATTTGGTGATTTAGGACCTGTTTATGGTAGACAATGACGTAATTTTAATGGTGTTGATCAATTGCAGGAGTTAATAGAAAATTTAAAAAACAATCCTTTTTCACGAAGACACATTTTATCAGCATGAAATCCTGCAGAAATTAAAAATATGGCACTACCACCATGTCATACTTTAATTCAATTTTACGTTTCTGATGATAAAAAATTATCTTGTCAATTATATCAACGTAGTGCAGATATTTTTTTAGGAGTTCCTTTTAATATTGCTTCTTATGCATTATTAACAATAATGTTAGCACAAATATGTGGCTATCAGCTAGGAGAATTTATTCATACTTTAGGTGATGCTCATATTTATAGTAATCATTTTTCACAAATTAATGAACAATTAAGTAGAAAACCAAAATCATTGCCAATTTTAGTTATTAATAAAAATATTACTAATTTATTTAATTTTAAATTTGAAGATTTTAAATTAGAACAATATGATCCATATCCGTTGATTAGAGGTCAGGTTGCAGTATAATGGTAATTTTAGTTTGAGCAATGACCAAAGAAAAGGTAATTGGTTTTAATAATAAATTGCCCTGAAAAATTAAAGAAGAAATGCAATATTTTCAGAGCATTACTTTAAATAAAAATGTATTAATGGGTTCAAAAACTTTTGAAAGTATTGGCAAACCACTAAAAAATCGTTACAATATAGTTGTTACTAATCATCAAGAACGTTATCAACAATTTCTAAATGATAATAATATTACTTTCACAAATGATATTATTTCATATTTAAAACAATATCAAGGTAATAAAAAAAGAGATATTTGTATTATTGGTGGTGCTGAAATTTATAAGCAGGCATGAGATTATGCTGATTATTTATATGTTTCAGTCATTAAAAATTTATATAATGGTGATCTTTTATTTCCTGTTAGTAATTTTTCTGATTTTAAATTAATCAAAACAACAGAATTTGCAGAATTTGTAGCGAATGTGTATCAAAGAAAGGAAAAAAAATAATAATGAACATTTGAAAAGCAATTTTAACTTGACCTTATTTATTACAAACTTATAGTAAATCAGGTTCAATGACAAGAAAGGTATTAAAAGACCCAAGTTTAGTTTCTGAAGCAAAACGATATATTTGATTGAAAAAACGTGTGCGTTATATTAAATGATTATATAATATTAAATTAACCGTTCATAACATTGAAAATTGACCAAAAAGAAAAGGTTGTGTAATGGTTGCCAATCATCAATCAAATTTTGATCCATTATTAGTATTATCGGTAAATGATTATAGTTTATATGCACCTTTAGGTTTTATTGCAAAAGAAGAATTAAAAAAAAGACATTTGGCACGAAGATTTATTTTTTTAATTGATGTTTTATTTATTGATCGTAATAATCCACGCACAGCCATTACGACTTTTCAAGAAGCAAAGGAATTAATTAGAATTCCGCGTACAATGATGATTTTTCCAGAAGGAACAAGAAGTCATCAACAAGAAATGCAAGAATTTAAAGCAGGTGCTTTTAATATGGCATATCAATCTTATGTACCAATTATTCCTGTTACTATTATTAATTCTTATCAAATTTTTGATCGAAAATATAAGGGCAAAAAAGATATTCATCTTATTTTTCATAAGGCAATTGAACCAAGTGAATTTATTAAATTATCTACTGATGTATTATCAAAGCAAGTATTTAATATTATTAAAAAAGGAATTGATGATTTTAGCAATAATAAAATTTAAGTAGTAATAATAAAAGGTTGTTAGTTAACAACCTTTTATTATGTTTAAGAGTCAATAATTAATTTCTGATGTGATTTTTGTTTTTTATAATTACGTAAATTTTTTACTGATGTAATTATTAGTGAAGAAGATGTATATCAAATTATTACGATAATTAATCATAGTAGGATATTAATAAATTGTTCTTTATTTAAGCCAAGACTATTTTGTAATAATAAAAATACACTTAAGTAAGCACAAATAACACCAATTGATCCACCTAGTGTGAAAGCAATTGGTGGTTTAATTTCATAGTTTTTATCTTTAATAAAACGTGTACCAGCAACTGGCATTAAAAAAGCTGCAGATCCCATCATAATTGGAAAAGCACATTCAGCGTTAAGACCTAATAAATAAGTAGTTGCCATTGCTGGAGCATAAATACTAATGCCTAATGCCATGAAAGCACCAAGGATAAAGAATATACTAATACCAACCAAATATTTTCATCAAATATCAAGACTATTATTATTACCCGCTGTTGGCATAATTCCAATTTGTTTTTGACCTAAAAGCATGATAATTGAAACAATAAATAATAGAACACCAATAAATAATTGTGATCAACTAAGTTTAATTTTATTTGCGATAATGGCGCCTAAATAGGCACCTAATGTTGCAGCAGAAATTAATGAAACTAGTGTTGGTCATGCTACTTGAATTAAAGCAATAAAAATAATTGCTTCTAAGCAAGTAGGAATACTATGACCAACATTCATAATTCCTAAAATTTTTTTATCATTACGTACCTGTTTTGTTAATTTTAATAAAATAATACTTACTGCAAATGAACCAATACGAATTGTGTCACAAAAATCAGCAATAAAACCAATTATTCCTAGTTTTCAAAATCGTTGTTTAAAATTATCTTCAAAATTATGGATATGTTCTTTATCAAATTGTGAATAACTATTTTTTATAAGATATCATGTAAAAATTGCTACTATTATTAACAAAATAGTAATAAAAATAATAGCAACAATTGAGGGTTTTCAAATATTTGTTAAAAATAAAGTAAGTAATAATACAAATAAAGAAATAGGAATTATTAATAAACTATAGTATATTGTTTTTTTATTCATAGTTTTGTTCCTTTTTCTTTTAAATTTATTTTTGTGTTATTTAGAATTTTATCATGAAAAAATAGAAAAAAATATTATTATTTTTTAATTTTTATATTTCTATTTTTAAAAATTATATTTTTAAAGAATTTGATTTATCACATTTATTTGGTAAAAGATGATTTTGTAAATCTGTAGAATTTATTTGTTCTTTTCAAGAATTTGATTCATTAATTATTTTTTGTATTTCTAAATGTCCATTTCTAGTAGCTCATGTTAAAGCACTATCACCATTAGCATCTAAATGACTAATATCTACACCATTTTTTATTAAAGTGTTAACTACATCTAGGTGTCCTTCTTTGGCAGCTCATATTAGAGCATTATCACCAAAGTAATTAATATGATTAAGGTCAATTCCATTTTTTATTAAAGTGTTAACTACATCTAGGTGTCCTTCTTTGGCAGCTCATATTAGAGCATTATTACCAAATTTAGTTATATGATTAATAATATCACTATTTTTTGTTAATAAAGTATCAACTATTTTTGTGTGTCTGTTTCTGGAAGCTCATATTAAGGCATTTTCACCAATATTATTTTCATGATTAATGTTAATATCATTTTTTATTAAAATTTTAACTATATCTAAGTGTCCATTTTTAGCAGCTATTATTAAAGCAGTATTATTAAATTTAGTTCTATGTAGAATTACATCAGAGTTTATTTTAATTTAAGTATCAACTATTTCTGTGTATCCGTTTCTGGTTGCTATTATTAAAGCACTATCACCATTACCATCTATGTGATTAATATCAACATTTTTTGTTTTTAGGAAATTGATAACTATTTTTGTGTGTCCGTTTTCAATAGCTAATATTAAAAACGTGTTTTTATTTTTGTCTATATAATTAACATCAGCATTATGTTTTAATAAATTATTAATTATTGCTATGTGTCGATTTTCGGTGGATATTGTTAAAGCAGTATCACCAAAGTCATTTATATAATTAATAATATCACTATTTTTTGTTAATAAAGTATCAACTATTTTTGTGTGTCTGTTTCTGGCGGCACATATTAGAGCAGTATCATCATTTGTATCTTTATGATTAATATTAGCACCATGTGCTAGTAAAGTGTTAACAATTTTTGTATAACCATTTTCAGCTGCTCATATTAGAGCACTATCATTAAAGTTATTTGTATGATTAAGGTCAATTTCATTTTTTATTAAAGTGTTAACTACATCTAGGTGTCCTTCTTTGGCTGCTCATATTAGAGCACTATTTTTGTTTTTATCTACATTATTAATGTTAGCACCATATGCTAGTAAAATTTTAACTATTTCCAAATAACCTTTTCTGGCGGCTATTATTAAAGCAGAGTCACCAAGGTTGTTTACATGATTATTAACGTCATTATCTTTTGTTATTAAAACTTTAACTGTTTCTGTGTGTCCGTTTTCAGTAGCTCATATTAGAGCAGTATCACCAAATATATTTGTATCATTAATATAAGCACCATTTTTTAATAAAGTTTTAATTGTATTTACATGCCCATTTTGTGCTGCTGATATTAGAGCAGTATTACTAATTCAATTTTTGTGATTAATAATCTTACTATTTGTTGCTAATAAAGTGTTAACTACTTCTGTGTGTCCATTTTTAGCAGCCATTCTTAAAGCATCATCACCAAAATCATTTATATGGTTAATATTAGCGTTATTTTTTAATAAAGTTTGAACAATTTTTAAATTACCATGTTCAGCAGATATTGTTAATGGACTATTACGATGTTCATCTACATAATTAACATCAGCGTTATTTTTTAATAAAGTTTGGGTTAATTCTAAATCATCATGTTTAGCGGCTTTAATTAATTTTTCATTTTTATTAATATTTATAGTTGTATTTAATTTAGATATTTCTTTTAAATTAGACATTTTTTTCTCCTATCAAATTAAAAAACCTATTTATTTTAAAACTAAAATAAATAGGTAAAAACTTATATTAAGTTTGAAAAAATTATAGCATAAGATTTATTTCTATAGTAAATATAGATAATTGCTATTTAAAATTGCAAACTTTAAGATTAATTAGCTGTTATAATCATTTTTTAAATACTTTAATATATCCCATTTTTATTAATTGACTTAGCACACAATAAGTCATGATTATTCCTAAAACAATTGGAATATAGACTGGCGGTGGTCCTACCATATTCATTTGATGACCAATGTAAGTATAAGGTAAACTTAATCCAATGGTACAAATAACAATTGCCATTATATTTACTGGTCAAGTACCACGACTTTGAATAAAAGGAATTTTTTCAGTTCTAAACATTTGTACTATTAATGTTTGCGTTAATAAACCTTCAATAAATCATCCTGAGTTGAACATATTAATATTTTCTGCAGAAGTATTAGCAAAGACACCAAATCCAAATCCTAAAATTGCAAAAGTAGAGATATCAAAAATGCTACTTATAGGTCCATTAATAAAAGCAAATGGTAACATTCCTTTTGGATTTCAGCGTTGTGGTTTTAATAAAAATGATGGATCAACACGATCAAAGGCAATAGTAAATTGTGAAATATCATATAATAAATTTTGAAATAATAATTGTACTGGTGACATTGGTGCAAAAGCAAATCATGCTGATGCTACTAGCACACTAAAGACATTACCAAAGTTAGAAGCAATCGTAATTTTAATATATTTTAAAATATTACCAAAAATGCGACGACCTTCAATAATCCCTTTTTCTAAAACTAATAATGATTTTTCTAATAAAATGATATCTGATGCTTCTTTTGCAATATCAGTAGCATTATCAACAGAAATTCCAACATCAGCATTTCTTAATACTAAAGCATCATTAATACCATCACCCATGAAACCAACGACGTGATCATTACTTTTTAAAGTTTGAATAATCTTTGCCTTTTGTAATGGGTTTAGTTTAACAAAAATATTATTATTTTCAACAATTCTTTTTAATTCATATTCAGTTAGGCCAGTTAATTGTTCACCAGAAATTAATCCTTTAATTTCTAGATTAACACGATTACAAATTGCTCTTGTTACTAATTCATTATCACCAGTTAATATTTTAAGATCAACACCATGTGTTTTTAGCAATTTGATCATTTTTGTTGCTGTAGGTTTTGGTGTATCAAGAAAAGTTACAAAACCAAGAAAAATTAAATTTTTTTCGTTTGTTTCATTATATTTATTATTAGTAAGATTTGTATCTTCATATGAGACACCTAAGACACGTAATCCTTGTTCATTTAATTTTGTTATTTTTTTATTAATCATTTTCATTAAATCAGAATTTAATGGTATTACTTTATCTTGATAAACTATACGATTACATGTATTAATAACTTCTTCAATTGCACCTTTACAAATTAATTTTTTATTATTTAATTTATCTTCTAAAACAACTGTTAATTTACGACGATTAAAATCAAAAGGAATTTCATCAATTTTTTGATAATAATTACTTATATTTTTTAATTTATTTTTTTCTCCAAATTCAAGTATTGAATTATCCATTGGATTTTTTATTCCTGTTTGAAAATAACTATTTAAATAAATAAACTTAATTAAATCATTATTTGTTTTATTGTCCAATGTTATATGGTTGACTACTTCAATATTATCATTAGTTAAAGTTCCTGTTTTATCAGTACATAAAATATCAATTGCACCTAAATTTTGAATAGCAGCTAGTTGTTTAACAACTACTTTTTGTTTACTCATTTTACTAGCACCTCGTGCTAGATTAGAGGTAACAATCATTGGTAGCATTTCAGGAGTCAAACCAACAGCAACCGAAATTGAAAAAATAAATGCTGCAGGTCAATCGTTTTTTAAAAGGCCATTGATAATTAACACAATGGGTACCATTACTAGCATAAAGCAAATTAACATTAAAGTAACGCGTTTAATTCCTTTGGAAAAACTGCTTAATGGACGTTGTTTATTTATTGTATCAGCAATAGTAGCGAAGTAAGTGTTAGTAGCTGTTGCTATAACAATAGCAATTGCACTTCCAGAAACAACACTTGTTCCCATAAAACAAATATTTTGTAAATCAAATAAGTTTTGATATGCAGGATCGTTAATAGCGTGTTTTTCAGTAGGTAGTGATTCTCCTGTTAATGATGATTGATTAATAAATAAATCGTTGCTTAATAAAATTTTTAAATCAGCAGGAATTAAATCACCAGCTGATAAATAAATTAAATCACCAGGTAACAATTCATTAACATTTATTTCTTGTGCTTGTTTAATTATTTTAATTGAGTTTTCTTTAGTAATTTGATTAATGTTTATATTACGAATAACAGTAGTTGTATTTTTGACCAAAATTGTTAAATGTTTAGTAATAAAAAAAGCTCGTATTGATTGAATGTAAATTAGGGTTCCGCTTAATAAAATCATAGTTCCAACAATAATAGCGGCAACCAATGAATAAATTGAAGTATCATTTGTTGTAAAATATGAGAATAAATTATAGATAGTAATAATTGCTAAAATTATATTGAATGGTCCAAAATATGCTTTTAAAAATTCTAAAATTCAATTAAATTTTGTATTTTTTAAAGTATTAATACCATATTTTTTTCTTCTTATTTCAATTTGGTCTGTTTTAAGACCAAAATTATGTAAATCTAAATTTTTTAGTAATTGTTTTTGGTTAAATTGTGCAATTTGTTTAATATAATCACCATTTGTGTAAACTAATGGTTTTTTAAAACTAAATTGTAATTTAAAATAAATTTTGTTTAAAAAAATCTTCATAATTTCTTTACCTCCTTATTTTTCTTATTTTAAGACTTTTAAATAAGGATTTAGAAATTTATTAACACGCTAAAAAAATATTTTTTTAGTAAAAATACTAGGAGAATATTTGACTGAATCTTTATTTAAAAGTACACTTTTAAAATTACTAATTTTTAAATTAGTATTATTTTTATTATTATAAATGGAATCGCTGTCAGTCATGATATCACTCTCCTTTATCCTTTGACATTTTAACATGTTTCTCTTTAAAAAGATAACTTTTTTTAATTTATATAATTTTAGGAAAAAGATGATTACTATAAAATATTCAAATTTATTTTATGTTATTATTAATTAATGTTACGTGTTACTTTAATAATTAAAATAATAGGAGGTAAACATGAATACATTTGTAATAGTTGGTATTATTATAATAGCTATTGCTATTATTAGTTTTATGTTATTATTTAAAATTATAAAATGACTTGCTATTTGTATTATTGTTGGTGGTATCATTTTGGCTGCATTATTTTTTGGTTTTTGTATATGACCATTAGATAATATTCATTTTACTAATTTTATTAATATTAATAAAAATTAAAATAATAAATAATAATTAGTTTAAATTTTAATTATTGACTATAATATATTTTTGAATAAGAGGTAAAAAATGGAACGAATTAAGCAAGCACAATTTTTAACTAGTGCTATTAAAGAAGAACAATGGCCGCAGGATGAAATTCCTGAATTTTGTTTTGTTGGTCGCAGTAATGTTGGTAAATCAACATTTTTAAATACAATTTGTAATAATGGTAAGTTAGCTAGAGTTTCACAAACACCTGGTAAAACACAAATGCTAAATTTTTTTACAATTAATAATAATATTTGTCGCTTTGTTGATGTTCCTGGCTATGGTTTTGCTAAAGTATCAAATGAAAAAAAAATCCAATTTGCGACAATGATGGATGAATATTTTCAGTCACGAAAAAATTTAAAAGCAGTTTTTTTATTATTAGATTTAAGACATGCACCCAGTAAAGATGATATTGATATGTTGGAATATTTACAACATTATCATTTAAAAATTCATTTAATTGCTACTAAAGTTGATAAAGTTAAAAATAGTCAATTAGTAAAAAATAAAAAATTAATATTATCAACTTTAAAACTTAGCACTAATACTCCTATTATTTTATTTTCTAGTATTAGTAAACAAGGAATTGATTTAGTAATTAGTAAATTAGCAGATGATGTTAATACTGATGAAGTTGAAGTAGAAACTTAATAGTATAATATTTGTTGCTATAAAAAAAGATAAAAGTTGTTTAATATGTATATATTCTTATCTATAGCTAACGAAAGTAATGTTTACTCATAAATAATGTAAAATAATAATATGTAATTTAAACAATTCTTGCACTTACAAGTATAATTCAGCAATAATTAAAATAGATTAGGAAGATTAAATTATGCCAAAACCATACAGTGAGGACTTACGAAGAAAAGTAATAGAAGTTTATGAAAGTAAAAACATGAAAATTAAAGAAATTTGTAAAGTGTTCAATATCACTAGAAAGACTTTATTTTTATGAAGAAAAAGAAAGCAAAAAACCGGAAATATAAAACCAATTTTGAATTATCAAAAAGGACATAGCCACAAAATAAAGGATTTAGATGAATTAAAAAATTATTTAGCAGAAAATAAAGATGTTACAGTTCAAAAAGTAATTGAAAAATTTGGTGATATGACAAAAGAAACAGTTTATAACTATTTCAAAAAACTAAATTATACATATAAAAAAAACTTTTCTATATGAACAAAGAGATAAAAATAAACAAGAAGATTTTTTAAAAGAAATAGCGAAAATAATGAATGAAGATTTGGTATATATTGATGAATCTGGAATTGATGATAATGAATTTTATAAATATGGTTGGTCTGAAAAAGGTAAAAGATTATTTGATAATAAACCTGCATATAAAATAAAGAGAATGAGTATAATTGGTGCACTAAATAAAGGTAAATTAAAAGCTCTATGAGCATTTGAAGGACATTGCAATAGTAAAATTTTTGAATCATATGTTAAAAATATACTAATTCCAGTATTAAAGTGTGGACAAATTATAGTTTTAGATAATGCGACGTTTCATAAATCTAAAGCAACAAAACAATTAATTGAAAATGCTGGATGCAAACTATTATTTCTTCCACCATATTCTCCTAATTTAAATCCAATTGAACATTTTTGATTTGCTATAAAACATAATATAAGAAAAATATTACCAAATTATTGACCAAATATTAAAAACGCGATTGATTTTGTTTTTCAAGATATGAGTAAACATTACTTTAGTTAGCTATATTTATTTATATTGATTATAAACCAGTATATTTATAAATTGTATATGATAGTTTGTAATTATTAAAAATATCAATATTCAGTATAGAATAGAATATAATAATAATTAAATTTAATATAAGTTTTTAACTCATTATTTTGATAAAAATAAATGAGTTTTTATTTGAAAGGAAGATTAAAAGAAATGCCTATAAAAAATGAAATTTTACAAAATCTTGAAGCAAAATCAGAAGAAAATGTAGAACAAAAACCTACAAAATGAAAAGAGTTTAAAACAAAACATCGAACAACCGCAAAAATTATAAAAGTCACTAAAGGTGTTGTTGCTGCTGCTGGTGGTGCCTTATATATTAATCCTATTGCTCAAATGAGCGCTTTAGTTACTGCTACTGTTGCGGGTGGTGTTAGTGTTGTTAGTGACCGTTCTGAAGAACAATTAGAAACTGATATGATAACTGCTGCTAGTGCTGGTGCTGTTGGTGGGATTGTCAATGCTGTAATATTACTTGTTTGTATTCCTGTTGGTGCTGTTGGTGGTGCTATTACTTTTGGCATAGATGCAGCAAAAAAATTTGATGAAAAACAAAGAAGACAAATTGAAGTTGACAATGATAAGTTTGCAGATAAAAAAACCGCTATAAATAATATAGATTCACAAATTGAAGTAAAAATAGAATCAAAGAAAATCGCCAGTTTATAATTAATTTTTAGATTTAAGATAGTCTATGTTATAATATAAATATATTACTTTTTAAGGTAATAAATCGCCAATCATGTTATTGGGGATTTAGTGTTTTTAATATTTTTTAACATTAAAATGTGTATAATTTATTTTTGTATATATTGTGTGTTAAAAAATAATAAAAAAGATTAAAATATTAAAATTTGAGGAGATGAAGTTAATATGAATAATACAAGTGATATAAATGATAATTTTGTTATTAGTAGAGCAGTACTGTCAGATGTTTCATGTACCTCTTGTGCTAGTGTCATCAAAAGACATTTTACCAAAGAAGATGGTATTACTGTTAGTATCAATTTTGCTACTAAAAAAGCACAATTTAGTTATGATCCTAAGTTTTGAAATGAAAAAAAATTAAAAAAGCAATGCATCATTTAGGATATGAAATTTGTAAGTTTGAAACTGAGATTAAAGATATAAAAACGAGTCACCAAGTTGATATGAAAGATATTACAGATGATCATAGTAGTCATAGTCATCATAGTAGTCATAGTCATAGTAGTGAACAACATCAATCTCATATGTCAGAACAACATCATAATCATCAACATAATGTTAAATTACGTGATTTAATTGAACTTATTATTGGTTGAATATTGTTACTACCATTATTATTAATTATGATACCTAATACTTCATTTTTTGATAGTTTACGTAATCCTTATGTCCAACTTGCACTAGCACTTCCAATTCAATTTTATTTTGGTCGTAAATTTTATATTGGTATTTATCGAGAATTAATTAAACAAAAATGACCTGGTATGCATACTTTAGTAGCACTAGGAACAACAACGGCATTTATTTTTTCTATTTATTTAATGATAATTAATAAAACCGAACACTTATATTTTGAAGTTAGTGCTTCAATTATTATGATTGTTTTACTTGGTGATTTAATTAGTGCTGTTGCACAGAAAAGGGCTACTAGTGGCTTAGAAAGTTTAATGTCATTAAAACCAAAATCAATCTTAAAATATGATTATAATACCAAAACAGAAACTTTTATTAATATTGAAGATGTACAATTAAATGATATTTTAATTATTCGAAAAGGTGAAAATATTCCTACTGATGGTCAATTAATTAGTGAAGAAGCATTTATTAATGAATCAATGTTAACTGGTGAATCGCAAGTTATTACGAAACAAGTTAACCAAAATTTAATTGGTGGAACTAATAATGTTGGTGATAGTTTTAGGATGAAAGCAACTAAAATTGGTAAAGACACAGTATTAGCAAGTATTATTAAGGCAGTTGAAGATGCACAATCTCAGAAACCAAAATTACAAAAATTGGCTGATAAAATTTCTGGGTGATTTACACCAACTGTTATTTTAATTGCCATTTTAGTTTTTCTTATTCGTTATTTTGCAGTAGGTAATGGTGTGCAAGAATCATTAGAAATTGCAATTGCAACTTTAATAATTGCTTGTCCTTGTGCATTAGGGATTGCAACACCATTAGCAGTTGCTGTTGGAATTAATAAAGCAGCAAAAATAGGAATCATTTATAATAAGGCTAGTGCTTTTGAAAAAATTACTAAGATTGATACCATTTGTTTTGATAAAACAGGAACATTAACTACTGGTAATTTGGTTATTACTAAAATTTATGGTCAAGAAAAACATGTTAATAAGGCAATTGCTATGGAAAAACATTCAACACATCCTTTGGCTTTAGCTTTTTCTTTATATGCTAATACTAATAATGTTGGACAATCATTGACAATTACCGAAGTTAAAGAACAAATTGGTTTTGGTATTAAAGCAAAATATCAAACTGAAGAATTACAAATTTCATCACTTGAAAATTTACAAAAAGCAAAAATGCCATTTAGTCCATTTCTAAAAACATTTGATTTTGAAACAGTTACTCCTAGCCAGAAAGTATTGGCATTGGCAATTAATAAAGTTGTTACTAATATTTTTATTTTAGAAGATGAATTACAAACAAATGCATTATTAACAATTGAAAAAGTTAAAAAACAGGGAATTGAGGTTATTTTAATTAGTGGTGATAATGAATCACAAACACTTGCTATTGCTAATCGCGTTGGGATAGAAACATACTTTGCTAATGTTACACCACAAGGTAAATCACAAATTGTTGCTGATTTACAAGCAAAAGGGAAAAAAGTAGCGTTTGTTGGTGATGGTATTAATGATGTTATTGCCTTAGAACAATCTGATTTAGCAAT
Source organism: Spiroplasma endosymbiont of Dasysyrphus albostriatus (assembly GCF_964019495.1). Taxonomy (NCBI): domain Bacteria; kingdom Bacillati; phylum Mycoplasmatota; class Mollicutes; order Entomoplasmatales; family Spiroplasmataceae; genus Spiroplasma; species Spiroplasma endosymbiont of Dasysyrphus albostriatus. The sequence continues at coordinate 1,018,800 of NZ_OZ026447.1, forward strand.
TGCAATGGGATCTGGTAGTGATATTGCTAAAAAAATTGGTGATATTACTATTCTTGATAATGATATTAGTATTGTTTATAAGGCTATTGTTTTAACTAAAAAAACTAAAAATAATATTTGAATGAATTTTATTTGAGCATTTAGTTATAATATTATCATTATTCCATTAGCTGCTGCCGGATTTATTATTCCACCGTTGGCTGCAATTGCGATGGCTCTTTCTGATATAACTGTTGTTGGAAATTCATTAATTTTTAAATGAAGAAAATATAAATATTAGATAATATATAAATTAATAATAAATAAAAAAGTACTTTATTTTTTTGAAAGGGGAAATTTAAATGGCTAGACAAAATGAAGAAAAAAGAGCAGAGCTTGATCAAAAGATATCTATTTTACAGGAAATGATACGTATTATAGAAGAAAAAAATAATGTTGAACCAAACCCTGATGAAAAGTTGATTAGAATTAATCAACTGATAATTGATGATTATAAGAACAAACTTTCTCTATTAGTAAAAGAAAGAGAAAATAATGATTGAGAAACAATTAATTTAGAAGATATTGATAAACCTTCAACAAGTCAAAATAAATGAAATTTATCAAAAATATAAAAAAAGTTACCAATTAAGGTAACTTTTTTTATATTTTTAAAAATTAAAAGGTAATGTTTAGTAATCTGTGTAACTTACAAAAATAACTATGTTTAATTAGTTCTAGTAAATATAATTAATTTTCTAGAAAGAGTGAGTTACAGATGGCTAAAAAGCAAAATATTAATAACAATGATCCAATATCACAAGCAGTAGATTTATTATTAGAAAATACTGAAGATTTAACAACAGTTTTTAAAGAGGGAGGATTATATAAAGAATTAACAAAAAGATTAGTAGAAAAAATGTTGAATTCTGAGATGCAAAATTATTTAGGATATGATAAGAATCAACATAGTAATAGTGACAATGCTCGTAATGGTATAAGTTCAAAAAAATTAATAACCCAACAAGGTAAAATTGAAATTGATGTACCAAGAGATCGTAATAGTAATTTTAATCCTGTAATAGTTGCAAAAAGACAAAGAAGATTTGATGGTTTTGATCAACAAGTTCTTTCTTTATATGCAAAAGGTATGACATTATCAGATATTAGAATGCAATTACAAGAGTTATATCATGGTGCTGATATTAGTGAAAGTGTTATTAGTCAAATTACTGATGATGTTATTGATGACGTCAAAGCATGGCAAAATCGACCATTAGATAGTGTTTATCCGATTGTTTATTTTGATTGTATAGTAGTTAAAGTACGACAAGATAAACGGATTATTAATAAATCAGTTTATATAGCTTTAGGAGTTGATTTAGAAGGTAAAAAAGATGTTTTAGGTTTATGAATTAGTGAAAATGAAGGTTCTAAATTTTGATTAGTCAATTTCACAGAAATGAAAAATCGTGGCTTAAATGATATTCTGATTGCTTGTAGTGATAATTTAACAGGCATGTCAGAAGCAATACAATCAGTTTATCCTAAAACCGAACATCAATTATGCATCGTTCATCAAATTAGAAATAGTTTGAAATATGTCTCATATAAGCATAGAAAATCTCTAGTTGCAGATTTAAAACCAATTTATACTGCATGTAGTGAAGAACAAGCAATGCAAGCTTTAGAATCATTTGAAAATAAGAGGCTTTTTAATAATCTGTGTTTCTTTGTTTTACAAAGTTACTAATTCAGATTAATTCTGTCTTCAAATTTTATCATAAAATGAGCAATTGCTGTATTTCAATTTTGAATGGGCATTGTTCATTTTTTTGTTATATTGTCAATTGCTAAATAAAATATTTTAAAAACTGACATATCGTTAGGAAAAACTTTTTTATTTCTGATGACTTTTCGTAATTGACTATTAACAGATTCAATAGCATTTGTGGTATAAATTACCCTTTTTATTTCTGCAGGATAACTAATAAAAACCATTAAATTATCTCAATTTTTATATCAAGATTTAGCAATTTGTGGATATTGTTTAGTTCATTTATTTTCAAATGATTCTAAAGCTTGCATTGCTTGTTCTTCACTACATGCAGTATAAATTGGTTTTAAATCTGCAACTAGAGATTTTCTATGCTTATATGAGACATATTTCAAACTATTTCTAATTTGATGAACGATGCATAATTGATGTTCGGTTTTAGGATAAACTGATTGTATTGCTTCTGACATGCCTGTTAAATTATCACTACAAGCAATCAGAATATCATTTAAGCCACGATTTTTCATTTCTGTGAAATTGACTAATCAAAATTTAGAACCTTCATTTTCACTAATTCATAAACCTAAAACATCTTTTTTACCTTCTAAATCAACTCCTAAAGCTATATAAACTGATTTATTAATAATCCGTTTATCTTGTCGTACTTTAACTACTATACAATCAAAATAAACAATCGGATAAACACTATCTAATGGTCGATTTTGCCATGCTTTGACGTCATCAATAACATCATCAGTAATTTGACTAATAACACTTTCACTAATATCAGCACCATGATATAACTCTTGTAATTGCATTCTAATATCTGATAATGTCATACCTTTTGCATATAAAGAAAGAACTTGTTGATCAAAACCATCAAATCTTCTTTGTCTTTTTGCAACTATTACAGGATTAAAATTACTATTACGATCTCTTGGTACATCAATTTCAATTTTACCTTGTTGGGTTATTAATTTTTTTGAACTTATACCATTACGAGCATTGTCACTATTACTATGTTGATTCTTATCATATCCTAAATAATTTTGCATCTCAGAATTCAACATTTTTTCTACTAATCTTTTTGTTAATTCTTTATATAATCCTCCCTCTTTAAAAACTGTTGTTAAATCTTCAGTATTGGAATGGCAACACTTTTTAGGACTATTTTTTGGTAGACATTTGTTGTTGATATTTAACTGGAGTTAAGTAGTTTAAAGTGCTGTGAATTCTTATATTGTTATATCAATTGATGTAATCAAATAATTCTAATTTTAATTGGATTAATGATGTAAAATTTTTATCATTAATAAATTCGGTTTTAAAAGTTTTAAAAGTTGCTTCAGCAACAGCATTATCATAAGGACAACCTTTTTTACTTAAAGAACGGTTAATGTTGAATGCTAGTAAAAGTTTATCAATAATTTTATTGTTAAATTCATTACCGCGATCACTATGAAATATTTGAATATCTTTTAAACAGCGATTTGATTGCATAAATGCTTGATGTACTAATGATGCATCTTTTTTAACTCCAACACTATGTCCGATAATTTCGCGGTTAAATAGGTCTATTAATAGGCAAATATAGTTTCACCTACCATTAACTTGTACATAAGTTAAATCACTAACAATAACTTCATTTTTAATCCTATTCTTAAATTTTCTATTAACAAGATTAGTTATTTGACTATCGTTAACTTTGTTATTATGATTTTTGAATGATAATTTAGTATATTTTGATATTAAATTATGTTCATTCATAATTTTTTTAATTTTTCTGCGCGATAAATAAATTTCTTGGTTTTCTAGAATTTTTTTTAATCTTCTAGGGTGGTTAGCCCTAATTACTGGACCATATTTTGATAGATATTTCTAAATTTTTATTTGTAATATTGGTGGTTTTAAAAATTTAGAATGTATTCTTTCATAATTATAAAACATAACATATTGATTTACATCATTAATAGCTTCATTGATTGTTAAATATTGATTTGAGTCTTTAGGCAATCATTCTTGAGATAAATGTGAAAATCAATTTTCAGATATGACATTACCGCCAATATCATATGGTTGTTTTTTGCTTAAAATTATTTGTTTGTTTTTTGCTCATTTTGTAATTTCTTGACAATAAAATTCGTTGGCGTTATCTGAATGTAAAATAACGTTTTTTATTTGATTTCAAGAAAATTGGTTGTTTATTTTTTCAAGTGCAGGAAGAATTAAATCTTGATATGATTTATTTGAAAATGTATTATAACTAACAACATTATTTGAATAAAAATCAATAATTACAAAAAGATATAGTCAACCTTCTTTGGTGTTTATTTGTTTAGTATCCATTGATCAAATTTGATTTGAAGCGGTTGTACTTTTGTAATCTTTGTTTACTTTATCCATTGTAGGTATTCACTTATTTGGATTTTTTTTGTTTTTAGGATAGTTATTTTTAGTTTGTTTTAATCCTTGAATATTGTGTTTTTTCATAATTTTTCGCATTTGTTTTGTTGATAATTCTATATTTAAAATGATATTTTTCTCTTGTTTTAATCACTCTTTAAAAGCTGAAAAAATTCTTAAATATCCATAAATTCTACCTTTTCTTGTAGAATGAAATTCGATTAAAAGTTGGCATAATTCTTGATATTTATGATTGCAATTAATAATATGATTTTTTTCTTTTTTAATAAGTTTTTGTTTATTTTTTAAAAAGTAATATGTTGATCTGTTTAATTGAAGATATTGACATAAGTTTCTAATTGAATATTGATTTTTGCAATCATCGATAATTTTAATTTTTTCTTTGATATTTAATTTGTTAATTATTAATGCTATTTGTTTAATTTTATCCATTAATAAAAATCCTTTCAGGTCAAAATTAGTGTTCATTATATAACACAATTGTTTTTAGAATACATTCAGATTTTTTAAATTAATGGTCTAGTAAAAAGGGCTAAGTGGCCCCATCCAGTATTTTCTAATAATAAATCTACTGCTTGTGATATTGGATCATTGTTATTAATATTTTGCTTTTTAGCCATCTGTAACTCACTCTTTCTAGAAAATTAATTATATTTACTAGAACTAATTAAACATAGTTATTTTTGTAAGTTACACAGATTACTAAACATTACCGAAAATAAATGAACTAAACAATATCCACAAATTGCTAAATCTTGATATAAAAATTGAGATAATTTAATGGTTTTTATTAGTTATCCTGCAGAAATAAAAAGGGTAATTTATACCACAAATGCTATTGAATCTGTTAATAGTCAATTACGAAAAGTCATCAGAAATAAAAAAGTTTTTCCTAACGATATGTCAGTTTTTAAAATATTTTATTTAGCAATTGACAATATAACAAAAAAATGAACAATGCCCATTCAAAATTGAAATACAGCAATTGCTCATTTTATGATAAAATTTGAAGACAGAATTAATCTGAATTAGTAACTTTGTAAAACAAAGAAACACAGATTATTAAAAAGCCTCAATTAAAACTTACCTTTCTCTATAACCCTACTAGGTAAGTATTTTGATTATACTTTATCATTGTTGATTTGTATAGCAATTTTAGTGTTTTTTTAAAATTTTAATATTTTTTTATATTTAAAAGAGTCAGATTTAAAATCTGACTCTTTTAAGGAATTATCTATCTATCTATTTTTTTTTAGGATTTTCTTTAGCATTAGCTCATAATGCTGCTGCTTTTCCAAAAGCCTCAGTGTGTTTTAATTCTGGGTGTTCTGCTTTAACTTTTGGCAATGTAGCTTTCATAAAAATATTAAAAACAGTAGGTTTTTTGCTGCCATATTTTCCTTCTCCTTTCACTTTTCTTATATTATTATTATTATAATATATTTTAATTATTAGTGTGTTAATAAACTATAAGAGTATATTTTTAAAAATATTAAGTTTTTATTTTTTAAAAACATAATTATTAATAATATATCCAACTCCATGTTCATCATTATTTGGAGCAATAGTTTTACCATATGGTTTTAAAGCAATATTAGCATTTTCCATTACTATTGGATGACCAGATACTTCAAACATTGGTAAATCATTAAATCCATCACCAATCGTTAATGCATCTTTAGTGTCAATATTTAAATGATTACATAATCATTGTAGTGCTGAACCTTTATTAATGTTTTTATTACCAATTGAAAAAACATTTGTATGATATTGAACAATTGTTAAATCCGGAAAGTTAGTTTCAAAATTATTAATGAATTTTGTAATTTCATTAGCCTTTCAATATTTTTCTAAAATAACCATTACTTTTGAAATTGGCATTTTAATATCAGTACTATTAGTTAACTTAATAATTTTAATTTGCAGATTTTCAACTCATGTACTTCAACTATTAGCCGCATGGTTAACATACAAAGTATCAATACTATTAAAATGTAAAATCATTTGTTTATTATATTTGGTTAATCATTCATAAAGTTTAATTGTTGTTTCTGAATTTAATTGTTGTAAATAAATTCATTTTTGTTTAGTATATGATCAAATTTCAGCGCCATCATTACCAATAATATAACCATCATATTTTTCAGCATTAATCATTTTACCAACACGAATAGCATTTTCACCATATCTACCTGTATTAATTACAACTTTAATATTATTTTTTTGAGCTTTTAAACAAGCATTAAGATTAATTTCACTTAAGGCACTGCCACTATCAAATAAAGTACCATCTACATCAGTAAAAATTATTTTTACCATCAATCATTTCCTGCTTTCTTTTTTCTATTATTTTATTAATATTATAAAGATAAAATAATAAAATACTATATATTTCCATAGAATAAAATTTCTTAAATTAAAATAAAATATTATATTTTAAATATAATATTTTATTTTAATTTTTATATAATAAAAATTTCAAAAAAGAAAAAACCTTTAATGAAAAACATAAAGGTTAATAAAATAATGTATGGTGCGGAACAAGGGACTTGAACCCTCATGCCTTTCGGCGCCAGAGCCTAAATCTGGTGCGTCTGCCAGTTTCGCCAATTCCGCATTTTTGGTGTCCCGTATAGGCCTCGAACCTACAACCCTCAGATTAAGAGTCTGATGCTCTGCCAATTGAGCTAACGAGACATCTAGGGGAATAAAAAACAAGTAATTATAATACTTGCAGTCTAAATATTAATTAATGGTGACTCGTACGGGGATCGAACCCGTAATGTAGGAATGAAAATCCTATGTGTTTACCAATTCACCAACGAGCCGTAGAAAACAAGAGTTTAGAATAATGGCGCCCAGTATAGGATTTGAACCTATGACACTTCGATTAACAGTCGAATGCTCTGCCGCTGAGCTAACCGGGCATTTACTAAACCTTAATTATTATATTGAAGAAAAGTATAATTTGCAATAACTAATAAAGTTTTTTTTATTTTTTTCTTGATTACGGCAATGTATATGATTTATTAATCATTTTTTTAAATTAAATATAATAATAACTTAAGTATTATTTGTAATAATGAATACTATTAATGATAAAATTAATTAGAAAGAAGTAAACATAGAAATCATGTAGAATTACATTATTAATATAAAGGGGTTTTAATTTATGAAGTTATTATTAGCAACATTAAGTTTTTTAACATTTGGAACAACTGTAGGAACTTTTGGAAATGTATTAAGTACGAATCTAAGCAAAATAAATAATAGTATTAAAGAAACTTATACTATAATTCCTAATTCATTTAGTTTGAAAAGTGAATTAAGAAAAGAAAAAATGAATACTGATAATATTGATATTGATATGTTAGATGGAATGACAAAGGCTATTATTCGTTATATGCCAGATACAACAGATTTACCTTTTTTAGTTAAAGAGGTTAATTTGCTTTGACTAAGTAATGATATTAGTCAAATAATAACTAAAAAAGCATTGCCTTATAGTAAAAGTTTTGAAAAAAACGGAATAGTTGATAAAGATTTAATTTTAGAAGCAATTAATATTATGAATGGTACTAAGTTTTCTAATAATGATTTAGATATACTAATTAATCAAGATAATAAAAATATTTCTTTAATAGCAAAAAGTAATAGTCACTTTCAAGGGAAAATAGATATTTTAAATAAGCCAGTAGAATTTTCGGATATTTTTTATGAACAAAATCTTGGAAAAATTTATTTTAATACTGATATGTATGAAAAAAGCACATTCTTACATCCAACAAGTCAATTTGGGAGATTTGCAACAGTTATGGAATATTTGGGAAATCGTAATAAATTAATAAAATTTTATGAAAATGAGATTACATCTGCTTTAACTAGTTCAGCATTAAAAATATATGAGTTAAGTTTTCCCAATTTTAATAATGAAGGAAAGATTGAATTTAGTTTTGCAATTGAAAATATTATGAATTATTCATCATTTAAAGCAAACTTTTTACCATTACCAACAGAAAATAATCGATTTTTTATTAACTACCAAGGTAAACAACCAAAAAATGATGAAGAAATTGACATTAAGTTAGAAGGATTATATACAGAAAATAATAAAAATAAATTATTTTATGATGTTGTAGTAAAGACACTTGGTAAAAAAATTGCTGATAAGTATAAAGATATTTTATATAATGAATTTCTTATTGAGAGTTTTAATAAAAAATTAAAAACTGCAAAAATAACTCCTAAACCAGGATCAAAAATATTTGCTTTTTCAACAAAAGTATCAGAAAGTTATACAGAAATACCTTATTATAAGTTAAATATTTCATGATAGCATAATTAAATTAATATAAATCCCTAATTATTTAAATATAGATTCAGGAGATAAAGTTATGAGAAAAATAATTAGATTTTTTTTAAATTATATTTTGGTTAGTGCAACAACAATAAATGTTATTGCTTGTAGGTGAGGTTGTACTAATAATGATTATGATTTAGCTGATGAAAATGAGCAAGATATTTCTGGTAATTATATTGTTCCTGATATCAATAAGAGAATTAATAAAGTAGTAAGTGATCGCATAAATTTTATTGAAGGTGAAGATGCTGCCAGTTTAAAACAATGATATTTAAAAAATCCGCAAAATTGATTTAATAAAACTAGTAAAAAACTAAACTTTGTTACTAATTTAGAAGAAAAAATTCAATATCAGGCAAAAAAAGAATCGATTAATGAATTTAACTTGTTAGCAAATAATAAGAGTAATTTTACAGATTTTTCTGATTTACAAAATCAAATTAATACTACTAATCTTGGCAAAACTTATACAAATGTTAATTGGGATACATTAATTAATTCATCTACAATAAATGCTAATGAAAAAGCAGAGATAAAAGATAAATTAGTTCGATTTTATAATATATTTGCACAAATTTATGGTAAAAAAAATGTTCTTAAACTTTTATATCGAGTGGCTAAAATTAATAAAAATGGCTTATTTGGTTTTGTTAAATCTGGTTATGTTTATGATTCACAATTTCAAAATTATTCATTAGTTCAAGTTATGGCAATAAATCCAAATTCTCTTAGTAAAAGAACTCAATATTGGCAATATGTTAGTGGTTATAAAGCTTCAAAAAGTATTATTAGAACAATTGTTCATGAATATGGTCATGCTTTAGGCTCTTTTATTCGTTTAAATTTTCAAGGAAAACAAAGAATAAATTCACTTGCAGATAATGATCCTAAAAAATGATGAAATAATTATTTTAATTCATCTTATTTATTAAAAGATAATCTAGAAAAAGGAGAAATAACTGATGAAACTAATTATATGATTTCATCATTAGCAAATGGTACAAAAATTAACGATCCAATTTATCAAAAACTTTTAGCATATGGTATTGTGAGAAGTGAATATGGCCGAGAATCACATCTTGATTTATTTGCCGAAGCCTTTGATCAGTGAATAGATACTGAAGAAAGTCAACGTAATATTGCATGAGAAAAATTATATAATTTTTTTAGAATTGATTTGCCTAGAATATTATAAAAAATATGAATCTAAAATTTAAGTTCAAATTAATAAAAGAAAAAATAAAATATCTTATTAGAAACAATAAGAATTTATATAAAATAAATTTTATAATTTTCTTGAATTATTCTTAATTTCACTACTTAAAGTTTCATTATTTAAATTATATTTATTTATTTCTTTTGAATTAAAACTTTTAATTTCTTCTTTTCTTAATAAAAGTTGTGGTGAATTTTTAATTTGTTCTTCTGTAAATAACTCAATTTGTGTGCGTGTAAATGCTTGTATTTGTTTTTCATTAAAATATGGAATTTGTCAATCTGTAAATCAGGGTATTTTGGAATGGGCCACTGGTGGTTAGCCCTAATTACTGGACCATATTTTGATAGATATTTCTAAATTTTTATTTGTAATATTGGTGGTTTTAAAAATTTAGAATGTATTCTTTCATAATTATAAAACATAACATATTGATTTACATCATTAATAGCTTCATTGATTGTTAAATATTGATTTGAGTCTTTAGGCAATCATTCTTGAGATAAATGTGAAAATCAATTTTCAGATATGACATTACCGCCAATATCATATGGTTGTTTTTTGCTTAAAATTATTTGTTTGTTTTTTGCTCATTTTGTAATTTCTTGACAATAAAATTCGTTGGCGTTATCTGAATGTAAAATAACGTTTTTTATTTGATTTCAAGAAAATTGGTTGTTTATTTTTTCAAGTGCAGGAAGAATTAAATCTTGATATGATTTATTTGAAAATGTATTATAACTAACAACATTATTTGAATAAAAATCAATAATTACAAAAAGATATAGTCAACCTTCTTTGGTGTTTATTTGTTTAGTATCCATTGATCAAATTTGATTTGAAGCGGTTGTACTTTTGTAATCTTTGTTTACTTTATCCATTGTAGGTATTCACTTATTTGGATTTTTTTTGTTTTTAGGATAGTTATTTTTAGTTTGTTTTAATCCTTGAATATTGTGTTTTTTCATAATTTTTCGCATTTGTTTTGGGGCGCATTGCAAACTTGGATACGGTTTAATAAGAAATTAAATGAGAGATAAAACTCTCATTTTTAATTGTTGAACAATTATAATTAATTATTTTGATAAATCTGTACTTTATTAAAGTAATTAATTATTACATAACTAAATAAAAATTATTAAAGGCTATAGTGCAGATATAACTAATAGTAATTTTTGTGTTGCTCTTTTAAAACTTGATATTTTTTGGTTCCCTTCCCCTAGAACCCCTACCCTCCAAGGCTTTTGCTACCTACAGTAGCAATAAGCCTATACGTATAGTAGTAGAAGTATTTAGTTAGTAGTATATAAGCCTTTTATCACTGTAGGTGATAAGGCTTATACATAGAAAGGATTCGTAATGATTAATGTTAATTTAGATATTAAAAATAAAGTAAGAGAAACAACTAAAGGTATGTTATTAGAAATTGGTGAATATGAAACATGATTTCCAATTAAAGATACTATTATTAATCAAAATAATAAAAAAATAACATTAAAAATAATTGAAGATTTTAATTATAAATTAGGTAAAAAATCAATTACAAAAGATATTGAAAGTATTAAAGGTAGTGAAATTTTAAAATATATAAAAAATATTTCAGATATTACTACAAATGAAAATAAATTAATATCTTGTGAATTTTATGAACAATATAATGGTTATTATATTTTTACAAATGATAAAAATCAAGAATGTTTTAAATATAACATTACATGAGAAAAAGATATGAAAAGTTTTAAAATAAATAATCCATATAAAGATAATGATTTAGTAATAAATTATATTGTTACACCAATGAAAGATATAAATACTCATAATGAAAAAATATTTTATTTAAAGTATTAAAGGAAATTAATATGTTATTAAATGTTGAAAAAATAGAATTAATTAAAAATTTATGTAATGAAAAATTACTTAAAAATAAAAAATATATTGAAATACAAGAAATATTAAAAATTATAGAAAGAGAGAATTAATTTATGTTGAATTTAAAAGAAGATAAAAGAATATATTTAAAATATGAAGAAATTGAAAAAATATTTGGTTCATGTGATATTTGTCATAAAAATTCATCATTTGCAAATAGAACTTGTAATAAATGTTTTTATAAATTAATTGGTGAAAAAAATGAAATGTAATATACATAATGAAAAATATATATGATTTAGTGAAATTGAAAATACATATTATTGTAATAAATGTATTGATGAAATGATTGAAAACGATATGTTTTTAACATCAAATAATTGAGATTCTTTATATGAATATTATATTAATGAATTACAATTAGAAAATTTTAAAGGAGTGTAAATATGAATAGATTAGAATTAGAAAATGCAAAAAAATTAATAGAAAAATTTGAAGAATTACAAGAAGAATTTAATAGTAAATATGAAAATTGAGAAATTACAATTGATGATGATGGTGATTTAAAAATTTATAATGATTATTTTATTTATGAAGATGTAAACAAATTAGAACAAGCAATTATTGATTATAAAAGAATTTTTAAAGGTTAAAGGAGATGAATAAATATGACAGCAGCTCCTAAAAAGAAACCAGAAGATTTAATTATTAAACAAATTATTATTAGACTTACTAAAAGTGACCATTATGAATTAAAAAAACTTTGTGTAAAAAAAGAAATTACAATTAATAATTTTGTAAGGGATTTAATTAAAAATGCAATAAATAGAAAGAGTGATAAAAATGAATAATAATTTATATAAAAAAATACTTAAATTACAATTAGAAATTGGTAGTACACCTAAAAATGGTTTTAATACTCATGGTAATTATAAATATTGATTATTAAGTGATATTTTTAATAAAGTTAAATTATTATGTAAAGAATTAAATATTGTTATTACACATGAAGATATATTAACAACTGATAGAAAAATAAATTATTTAGAGACTAAAGAAGTAGAAATAACTTATTTTAAAAGATATACAATTATTGATTTAGATAATGATAAAGAAATTAAATATTTTGATATATTAGCATGTGCTAAAAATAAAGATGTAGCAAAAGCAAAAGGTAGTGCAGAAACTTATGCTTATAGATATTTTTAATGAATTTATTGTTATTAAGTGAAGATGAACTTGACCCAGATAATGATAATGTTAATTTAATACAAAATAATAAACAACAAAATAATTATATTAATAATAATGTAAAAATACAAAATGAAAAATGAGAACCAAGTGAAAAACAATTAGATTATTTTGAAAAATATATGATTACAAATACAGTTTTATTTGATGAATGTATCAGAGAAGATATGGAAAGATTAAATCCAAGTAATAATAAAGATTTTTTAATATTAATGGGTGAAAATTATTTAAAAACTTTATTTGATAAATTTAAAGAAATTCGTGAAAGATTTAAAAATTTAAAAAATAATAATAAAAATGAGTATAGAAATTATGAATAAATGTAAATATTGTAATAAAAGAATTTGATTAACTAATTATTGATGTATGAATTGTTTAGAAATATTAATTATGAATTTAAATAAAAATAAGGAGAATAAATAATGGGATATTAAACAAAGTATAAATGTGTTTTTTGTGGAGAAATAATGATTGGTGATGAAGAAAATATTGAACATGTAAGAGAACATAGAAAGGGTATTAGATAATGAAAAAAGTTGAAATTAATAAAGAAAATAATGAAAAATGTGGATTTGAATTAAATCATCAAGGTAAAAGTGTATTTCCACCACAAGAACCAATACCATGTTGTTTTAGTGAAGTTAATACTCTAGGTAAACATATAACAAATTGCACTAATTTACCAACAAAATTAGATAAAGATAATGTACAAGTAAGATATTTTTGTGAAGAACATATGATTAAAGTTGAAAATATAAGAAGAAAAATGGCTCAAAAATATATTAATGAATATAAAGAAAAATTAATTGAATATTGTAAAAGATGTGATTATCAATTTAGTAATTCATGATATACACAAAAATATGATGATAATATATGTACTGATTGTTTTGCTGAAGAAGGTGAATGAAATGAAGAATTAGAAGGAAATGATGATGAAGATGATGAATAATTATTTACTTTCAATTGACCCAAGTATAAAAAATACTGGATTTACATTATGAGAAAAAGAAAATATAAGTAATAATTTTATAATAATTTGAAAACCAATATTTGTTAAAAGTTATAGTTTTAAAAATTATAAGGGAAAAAGAAGTTTTTATTGAGCTATAAATGCAAATAATGATGAATTAGATTTAATTATAGAAAGTGGTTTTCCTAATATGAAAGGTTCTGAAACACAAGACCATCTTCGTGGTTTTATTGCTGGACAATTTAATAAATTATTAACAAAAGATATGTTAATAAGTCCTAAAGAATGACAAAATTGATATTTAAAAGAATTAAGATATGAAGAAGATGATTTATTTAAAGATAAAAAGTGAAATAAAGAAAAATCATTATATATAGTTGGTGGTTTAATTAGACAACAAAATTGAAATATAAAAATATCAAATCATGATGAAGCAGATAGTTTATTAATTGGTTGATATTATTTAAATAAGGAGAATAAATAATGAGTAAAGATGATTTAAAACCATGTAAACATTATATATATTATAAAGTACAAAATTATTATTTTGGAGAATGTGATATGTGTGATGAAGAAAAGGAGAATAAATAATGCAAAAAGAAAAAATTAAAATTAGAAATTATGAATTTGAATTAAATTCTTATGTAGTAGATTCCTTATTAGATGTTATAAGAGAACTGATAAAAACAAATAAGGAAGTAAAATAATGCAAAAACAAAAACAAGAAAAAGTATTACTTAAATGTATTGTTAAAGATTGTAATAGTAAAGTATTAGTTACTTTAAAAACTGTAAATATTGAAGATAGTGCTGTTCAATTTTTTAATATGTGTTATTTTCATAAAAAACAATTTAAAAATAAAGTAAAAGAAATAAAAAATAAGGAGTAAATAATGATAATGATAAATTGTACAATAGATGAATTTTTAAATAAATGAAAAAAAGAAAAAAAATATGATGTAAGTGTTGGGCATTTTTCAGTTGAAGGAGATTTTACTTTAAATTTTAAACAATTACATATTGATAAATATAATATTGAAGAATTTAAAGAATTAATAAATGATTATGAAATAAATGTAAAAATGTGAAATATAAAAGAAAAATGTAAACAATGTCATCATCATAATTCTCAAATAGAAATTGATGATGATGAAGATGAATAATATAACTAAATTAGCTATATTTAATATAGAAAATATGATATAATATAAACATAATGTTATAAGTCTTCATTTTAAAAGTAATGAACTCAGTGGGTTAGCCCAGCTTATAACATTTTATATAAAAAAAGTTACCTTATTGGTAACTTTTTAATTAGGTGCCAACCTAATTATAGAATAGAAATGAAATAAATTGATATCTATAACTTACACTAATGTAAGTAAATTCATATTATACATTAATATTTAAGATTGTGGGGAAATATTATTTTGATTAGTCATTATCAATTTCTTTATTTTCTATTAAAATAATATCGTCGTTAGTTTCTACATTATTATTAATTTCAATAATAGTTTTTTTGTCTAATCTATAGTACTTATTAATAATACGATGTATTTGCTTAATTTTATTCTCAGACCTATTTATATATGCTTTATTAAGAGTATATTTATTATGTCTTAAATCTATTATTGCAGTTTTTATCTCATTTTTCATTTGTTGATATAAATTACTATTTTTAAAAATATAATTTATATCATTTTTTTTGAACAAAAAATCTTTTATTTCTTGTTCAATAGCACTATTAACTGTATCTAGTCTAGAACTGTTATCAATTGAAATAGCTATACAATATATAATAACTCCTATTACTATAACTATTATAGGTAAACCTATAACCATAAACATTAAAGTATCGTTATTAATTTCATTATTATACATTTTTTGAATCTTTTTCTTTTTCTTGTTTATCTAAATATTTATTTATCTTATCATATAATGTTTTTTTTCTTTATATCTTAAATTCGAAATAATACAGTATCCTAAAATTAAACCAAAAACATTTAATGCAATAAAAAGTAATAAAACACCATATGTATTATTTTTAAAACTTAACTTTAATCCAAAATAAATAAATGCAGTTATTATCGGTAATATTATAGCAATTAGTAAAGCAATCATACTAGGTAAATCCATTTTTAACTCCTTTGTAAATAATAATAAAATTATAACAAAGAATATCAAATTATCTATTATTAAGTATCAATTTAGTAATTTTTAAATTTGAACTTGAAATATATCTTTTAGCATATCCAACCTTTTGACCAACTGCATCTCCATAAATTGATTCTATTTTTCCAAGATTTACGTATATATTAAACTTTCATATTAAAGTATTATTGGAACTTATGTTTAATATATTAATTCCACATGCACTATCTGTAGTTAATTCTTCTTTTATACCATAATAACTTTCAGTTAATGTAAATGTATAACCAGCAAGATTATAATTAGATAATAATTTTGAATTATAAGCATATCCAAATGCAGAATATGGTTGAACATTAGGAACCAATTTTCAATCTTTAACATTTTTTTCTTGTGAATTTGAAAATATTAAATCTTTTAAATCAATAGTTATACTTGTATTTTTTACTTCTTTTGACGGGTTAAAACTTTCTGTTGTATTAAAATTTATTGCCTGTTCATTATGTTTATTTTCAATTGTTTCAAAATTATATTCATAATAAATAGTTAAACTTTTATAATATCTTTTTAAATCATTAAAATTATAAATTAATAATGTTGGGTCTAATTTTGATGTTAAATTTAAAATAAAGTCATTAGTTTTAATTTTATTATTATTAAATCATTCATTAGTATTATCATAAGGATTATGAGAACTATTAAAACTAATTAAAGATATATCTATTCCATTATTATTTATATTAAAATTTTCTGGATTAATAATTATTGATTTTGCTATATTTAGTGGGTCGGGTGGTAATATATTTGCTGGATAACTGAATGTTGTTTCTTCACTTTCTTCATATTCATCATGATTTAATTTATATTGTGTTGTTCAATTAAAAGTATTTCCAGTTAAAGCACCATTATTATTATATCTAAACTGAGCAATTGATATTTCATTATAATCACCTTGATAAGTAAAAGGATTATCACTATAAAATGTATGTCTTTCTTCACCTTGATGTAAACTTTGACTTATTATATCAGTAATAATATAAGCATAATTAGAACCATCAGCAATACCATTACTTGTAGGATTTCATTGACATTCAGTATCTTCATTTGTAAATGGACTTGCTATATCTAAAAATTCTGTATCTTCTGCTAAAATATAAACTTTATTATTTTTCTTTTGTGATAAATCAACAGTTGATATTTGTTCTTTTACTGTTAATTTTTGTCCAGTTTTAGCATCTCATGGATAAACACTTATTCTATCACTTAATTTCATAGTCATAGCAGTTGTACTAACATGTGAACCTAACATTTTACCTAATGCAAATTCACTTGAATTACTAAATACATTTAAAGGTATAAATCAATTATTATCATTATTACCAATAATACTTGATAAATTTGAAGCAAAAAAAGCAGACATAAATCCATTAAAAAATGCCATTTTTTTATATTGTTGATAATTTTGAGTTTTAATTCAACCAATTGGAATACCTAAAGTTAAAGCATTTAACATTTTACCAATTAAAGGATAAAAACCTGTTTAGAATCTTTTTAATAAAATTGAAATAAAGGAAAGAACAACCATTTGTAAACTAGTATTTAGTTTTCTTTCACAATTTTTTCATAATCTTCTGCATTTTTCTAATCATGCAAAACTTCGTTCTACAACTCATCTTTTTGGCAATACTACAAAAGAATGTAATTCATTACGTTTTACAACTTCAACATTTGCATTTATGATTGTTTTGATTTTAAAAGCAAATTTTTCACCAGTATAGCCAGCATCTACTATTATTTTTTGAACTGTAGAAAGATTTTCTTTTTCACTTTTAATCATTATGATAGCACTATTACGATCTGTTTTTTCTGCTGTAGTTATGTAAATTGCATGTGGTAAACCTTGCGTATCAACTGCAATATGACGTTTTATTCCTGAAATCTTTTTACCAGCATCATAACCTTTATTTTCAGTAGTATCTGTATTTTTAACACTTTGCGAATCAATTATACAAAAACTAGTTTTTTCTTTTCGATGATTCTTAATACGAATCTTTTTAACTAATTTTTTTTAAAATTAATTGCAATACACTAGGTTCTTTATCATTGTTTTTACTTCAAATTTGGAAATAATAATATACAGTTTGTCATTTTGGAAAATTTTTTGGTAACATTCTTCATTGACAACCACTTTTTAATACATATAAAACTGCACAAAACACTTCATATAAATCTAAATTTCTTGGTTTTGTTTTCTTTTTGCTGTTTTCTAAAGTTGATTTTATGTTCTCAAATTGTTCTTTAGTAACATGACTTGGATAATTTTTATGCATATATACCTCTTATTTTAAAATATATAGTAATTTTACATTATTTTCTAAAAGATTCTAAACAGGTTCTAAGAACTATATGCTACTGGTAATCATTGATTTGAATCATAAGGCATTTGTATTAATGGAGAAAATACTACACTATTAAAATTTAATATTGCTGACATATATTTTTGTGATATTTTACTATAATCAACAGTTGGACTTCCTATAATTAAATTAGTATCTGGGTCTTTATATTTAAAATTACTTGACATATCAACATTATAATTGCCAGTTAAATTATTTATATTTCATTCTGAATCTCAAAAGAATTTTGCTTCTCCAATTGATTTACCATTACTATTAATTGCTAAATTTTTATTACATGCTAATAATCCTTTAAAATCTTTTTCTGCTAACATATCAAATCTTTTTGCTTCTAAAAATTTTTGTCAATTATCATAATTAGTATATCCAGTTGGTCTTGCATCCATTATATTATAAAATGTAGTTTCTGGGTGACTACTTGTAGTTATTTGGTCATTAATACCAGCAAGTAAACCACCATTATTTTTAACTTCAGTAGTACTATAATCATTATTACCAGCAATAAATAATCTTCTTGAAGCAAATATTTTACTTTCAAATATTTCTTCATTATTTTGTTGTATTGGTTCTTGACCTTGAATTATTGGTCTTCCATAATAATAACAACTTGATAATAATTCTAATCCATAACTTTGTCTATGACTATATCTTACTCCTATATCACGCATTAAAGTACGATTTAATGTTACTTTTCCTTGTTGAATAGTAGGGAAAGCATAACCACTACCAGGACTTGCATATTGTACAAAATCAAGTGTATTTTGACCACTTGCAACTACTCTATCATTTAAACTACTAAAAGTTAATACTTGCATACTAAATGCACCATTATAAGGACTATAATAATTTGTTACATTTGAAATATATAATAATTGTCTATCTTGATTTTTACCACTATTACCACCAATATTTTCATTTTCATCATTAAATACACAAAAAAATTGTAAATAATCATCAATTGTAATATGTTCTTCAAACATTACTAAAGTATATTGTCTTTTTGTTTGTACTGTTTTAAATATTTGATTATTTGGTAAATTACTAAAATCAACACCACTTGTATCATCAATTAAATAAGCATTTCAATAATCACCTATTTTATATTGTTTTGTATAAAATTCATCTTGACCATTAACTTTATGTGTTTCTTCATTAATTTTACCTTTATTTTTTTGATATATTTTTGTACTATTTTTTCAAATACATACAACTGGAGTAGTACCAGTTAATATTAATTCATATTGTCCAAAATCACTTATTTTACTATTAATAGGTTTATAACTCGTTTCAGTTAAAGGAATTGCTCCATTATTTATAACAAATGGAAATATTTTTCAATAACTACATCTCTTTATTAATTGTTGAGTTTGCTTTAATGCTAGATGTGCTTGTTTCATTAATTGAATTCTTACTGCGTTGTTCATTATCATTTGTATTATCTCCTAAATTTTTATTTAAAAATTTATTTTCATTAATAATATGTTCTAATTTTTGTTTTGCCATTAATGTATCAATATTTTCATATAAACTAATTGCTTCAACTATTGACATTGTTCCATTATTTAATCTACTATTAATTAATTCATCTTGTACTAATTGGTCAACCATAGCAATTGGTATAAATTCAAAACTATAAGGTCTTTCACCTTTACCATTTCAATATACTTTTCCATTTTCATCTTTAGAAGAAGTTACTAACATATCAAACATTCTATATAAATAAGTTGAATAATGTGTTATTTTAACTTCTGTTGTTTGCATATCAAATTTATTATTCATTAATGTTTTAGTTTTATTTTCATAATTAATACCATTAAATTCATCATAATCATAACCAGCACCATTAAATATTTGTTTTGCTGTACCATTATAATCAAGTCAATATTCACCAAATTTTGGATTACCTTGTACAATATCAACTCCACCATTACCACCTTTTACATAATTTGCAGTAGTAATATTTAAAAATGCATCTTTAATAATTGATTGAAAATCATCACTTAAATTTAAAGCTTTAAATTTTTCATTATCAATAATTCCATAAAATCTAGTTAAATTTAATATTCTTTCTTTTCTTTTTTGTTTAATAATATGTTGTAAATCTCATATTAAATTTCATACTGGTGCACAATCTGGATATGCATTCATTTGTGTACTATTACCATAAAAATGAATTTGTGGTAAATTTGTAATTTCAACAATTGGTAAATAACCAAATGGATTTTTTAATTCATATTTTTGTTTTAATTGACTTTCTGGTTTAATTTTTGATTTTGTACTACCTAATAAAATTTCTCTATTACCATTAAATATTTCAACTTTTACTTTTGAATTTTCTATTGTTACTCATGTTAAACTACCATTATCACTTTGTTCATTCATAAAAAATAATTCTGCTGATTGTTCTTGTTCATTAAATTTAGCAACACGTGACATAAAACTTGGACTTGGTAAAGTTAAACTTAATTCACCATTTTTAGTTAACATTCATATTAAAAAACATTTACCTAATAATGAATTTTGAATACCAAATTGATATAATTTTTCATTTCATTTATCTTTATCTTTTAATTTATTTAAAAAATTTAATAAATCTTTATCTTCACTTTTAAATAATAAACCTTTACCTAATCATAACATTGTACTTTTATTTGCAATAATTCTAGGTATATCTAATTCTCAATTATCTTCATGTATACTAAAATATTCTGTTGGACTATAATTCATATTATCACTCCTTATTATTAATAAAACTATATTGTTTACCAAATTCAAATTTAGTTTTATTAATTAATAATTCATTATTTATTTGTTCAATTAATCATTTCATATCATTCATTAATGCATAACAATCACTATCTCAAGTATCATCATATAAATCTAACATTTTAGGTTCATTATTTGAATTTTCTATTTTAGATTTAGATAATCATTGAATTAAACTATATTGTCTTTTAGTTTCTGGACAATTATTTCAATCATAACTTAATATATTTTTAATTAATCCAGTAGTAGTAAAATCAATTCTATCTTTTAAATACATTACTGATTTATCTACTGGTTCAAAATTTAATCAATTCATATTTCTTTTATTTTTTTCTACATTTAAAACATCAATAAATGCTTGACCACCATTACCATAATCAACATAACAAATAAAACCTTTAAACATAGCAAAATATTTTTGTGCTTCAATTAAATAATAATCAATAATACTATTTGCTAATTCATAAGTATTTTTAAATTTCATTGTAACATTACTATGATAAAATTCACTTACTTTATGTGCTCTTCTTCCATTATGATTTTCACCAATAAATCATAATGAAGTAGCAGTTGGATGACCACTACTACTTGTTGCCATACCTATATCTAATCCACCAGTTATTTTAGAAACTTGAAAATCTAATTCAGTATTTACTTTATCTAAATATCTTGCAAATATAGCCCCTTGTAAAACACTAGGAACTCCATAATATCAACTTTGTGCTTTTATAGGGTCTAATATTTTTAATTCTTCAAGATTATTAATCTTATCTTGTTTTAAATTATGAGAATTTACTTTTCAATTTGAATAATGAAATAATTTAAACATTTGATTTTCTTCTATTGATTTTATTTGTTCATTATTACATTTCATAATTTCTAAATTAAAAGGTACACGTTCATTCATATAAGTAATAAAATATTGATAAATATTATCTGGATTACAACTTCTAATTTTAATAGTTTTTTTAGCATTACCTAATGCAAATGTTATTGCTTGAAATTCTGCTTGACTAAATTCATTTGCTTCTTCACATCATTCAATTGCTAAATCAAAACCTTTTATTTCACTACGAGAAAGCCCTTTAAGTGGTATTCTATCATTTGAATTACTATATACACCCATAACTCTAATAAATGATTTACTACCTTTAAAACGAAAATCTGCTTGTTTATTAGGATATTTTAAATTAAAATCTTTATAATCAAAACCAATATTAATTAATGCTTCATCAATTTCTTTTGTTAATTCATTAATATCTTTATTTAATTTTCTAAAACAATATATAGCAATTGATTTATTTACTTTAATTGAAATAGCAATTAATATTGCTAATTCTTCTGCAATACTATATGTTTTACTTGAATATCTACTACCACTTAAATTATATTCACTATGAGTAAAATCACTTTTATTTAATAATCAATAACTAATTTCATGTAAATAAGTAAATTCTTTATTCATAATTTTATTCCTGTAATTCTTCTAATTTTCATACATTACCTTTTAAATTACCTTTTCCAGTATAAATAGTAATCAATTTTGCATGTTGAACTGATAAAATTACTATATTAGCACTATCATTAAAGGTTTGTATTTGTACACCAGCAATTTTTTTATTAGTTATAATAAATTCTTGAATAGTATAAACTGGATTATATATACTTCAAGAATAATAAATTCTATAATGTTTATTCTCTTGAAAATCATAAGTAATTTGTCAATTATCTAATTTATTTTTTTCTCTTGTTCCTACTTCTTTTCATTGTGGAATAGTTGGACTTGGTGTTGGAGGATTATTTTTTAATTCAATATCTCAATTATTTTCTTCTATTTCATTTGTTTCTAAACTTTTTGAATTAATTTTTATAGGTTTATCTATATTAATTACACTTGGTGAAGTAATATTTAATGTATTACTAGTAATTTGATAAGTATTTTCTTTTAATTCTTCAAAACTAAATATAGCACCACCATCAATTTCACATTTAATAAATAAACTTCATTTATTAGTAGATTTAGTATAATCAGCCTTAAGAATTAAAGAAGCATCTTTATTATCAATTTTACCAATTAAAAGAGTTCATGTACCAGTTCCAACTGCTTTTGCTGATTTAAACAATAACATTAATGGATAACCATTTTGCTCAGGTGCATTTCTGTGTCATGTTATAAATACACGATATGTTTTATTAAGGTCAATATTAAAATTATCTCATGTTCTATTATCAACTTTCTTTCCTATTACAACTCAATTTTCTTTATCTTGCTTTTTATCTATTTTATCATCTATATATTTTTTATTTGGAATATCTAAATCATCAGTTATAACTGGATTATTTCTATAAATTAAAGTTTTACCACCAACATTAGTTTTAATAATTTCATTAACTAATCTTCTAGTACTATCTTTATCATCTTTATTATTAAATATCTTATCTTGTAAATTATCTATTTTATCTTGTTTTTTATCTAATAAATCATCTACATATACTTTATTTGTAGCATCAGTTAAAAATGTAGGTGTACCAACATCAATAATTCTTTTATCATTAGCACTAATACCTTTATCATCTTTGGATTTAATAAAATTAGGATTATCTATATTAATTTCTCATAATGAATTACCACCAGTAGCACTAATAACTTTCTTTTCTTGACCTTCTTTACCATCAACTAATTTCATAGTATCATTACTAAAATATTTAGTAAATAATTCAAGTGTTGTTAAATTATCAAATGATTTAATACCCCTAGTATCAATATCAACTACTGAACCCATAATATTTTTTGGATGAGTAATAGTAATTTTAGTTCTATCATCACTACTTTTAATATTAGTAAATTGTACATAAATTTCTCATGGATTTTGTTCACCACCATTACCCATAAATTTTTTAAATCAATTTTGTTTTGAAGAAACATTAAGATTAAAACCTTGCATAATTGGATATTCATTTATTTCTTTTAAATAATTAAATACTTGTGGAACAATATAATAAGGGTCTTCTGGATTATTTTGTGAATAAGTAATACCACCTTGACCAATACTTGCTTGACCACGTGCATATTCAACACCTTTACCTAATAAAAAATTAACATAATGAGTAGTTGCAGTTTGAATATTATCTGTAAATTTTGTTGGATTTATTTCTGGTCATTTTTTTGAAATAGTAAAACCACTTAAAAAATCAATATTACTACTTGCAATTTCTATTGCATATCTAATTTCACTATCTGGTGTTGTAACTTCATCAAATAATGATTTATTAAAACCTTTTCAATTTTTAAATTCTTCAATTGTTATAAACATTAATGGGTCTTTAATAGCCATAATAATTTACTCCTTAATGTAAAATAAAGGGTATTTAAACCCTTTAAATTCCAACTTTAGTTGCTTTTTTCTTATCTTTTTCTGATAATTCTTTACGTTTTGCTCTTTGACTAATAATAGTATTTTTAAATACTTCATCTTTTTCAATATCATTATTAAAACTATCAAGTAATTTTGCAACTGATGTTGTTTCTAATTGTAATTGAGAATTTATTTGCTTAATATTTTCAATAATAAATTGAATTTCTTTATCTCTTTTTAATTCTTTTGATATTTTGTTTTGTTTTGATTTTTTAATAAATTTAGATAAGAAAAGTAAAACAATAGTAACTATAATTCCGGTAGTTATTGCTCCACTTAATACTGCTGTTATTAATTCTTTTGATAAATTCATTTTTTATTCCTCCAATTGTATTTTATTTGAATGTTGTTTACATAAATGACATTCTTTTTTATGTTTTCTAATATGTTTATATTGATATATTAAATATGGACTTGTAATAATAATTGGTATAGTTATTAATAAATATTTAATTAATTTTCCATAATTACCTAATTTAGTAATAAGATTTAATCCAATATGACCAAACATAGGAAATAACGTTAATATTAAATGGTCAGGTCAAGTAAAATTATATTGACTTGTATAACTTCCAATTCCCATTTCTATTGGTATTTTCGGTATTAATCAAGGTGTTATTGTAAAAAATAATGTTATAAACATACCAAGACTATGACTAGTTATTTTTAAAATATTTGATATTAAAATTTTAATTTTATCTATATGAGTACTATTTTTATTAAATCAAATCTTATTTAATCTTTTATATTCTTTATTATCTTTTGATATTGGATTAATAGTATTTCATATACCAATTGGTTTAATTGGTTTATCTAATTCAATAATAATTATCACCTACTTTCATGTTTTATAAAAATTAGAATTTCTTTTAATTTTTATATATTTATTTGTATGTAAAGAATTTTTTAATAATTGTTTTCTTTCATATCTTCATTGATTACTTCCTATTTCATTTTTAGATAAAGTTTTATATTCTTTTAATTTAAAAAAACCTTTTTCTAATCTATTAATAAAATTCATAGTTTTTTGTACATTAATATTATTAGGATAAATTACACTAGTATCTTGTGAACCATAATATTTACCTTTTTTTGCTAATTCACTTTTAACATATTTTCTTAATTGACTTGGTAATCATTTTCTATTTCAAAATTTTCAAAATATAGTTCCAGCACCAGAACCATTTTTACCTTTAGCTTGTGTCATTAATATTCATATTTCTTGTGGAAATGTTGGATAAGTATATGGACCATATCATATTTGTCTTTTATCATTATCACTTTGAAATAATGTTGTTAAAGTTCCAATTTTTAAATTTTTATTATCAACAATAAATCTTCCTTTTTTAAATCATGAACTTGATAATACTTCTCATGAATTTTCTGGTATTTCTTCTTCATTTTCTTTAAATAAATTATTAAATTTATTAACATAATTTTTAACAGTTCTAATTTCTGTTGGCATAATAGATTTTTTAAAACTATTTATTGGATTTTTAAATTTATTAATTTCATTTTGTAATATAGATAATTCACTTGGTTTTAATATACTTGTTAATTTTTTAAGTATATTTGGATTAAAAACACTATATGGTTGATGTATTTCTTTTTCACTAATATTTTCACTATCAAATATTGCTTTTAATGATTGATTTTTATAATAAGTTTTTAAAGCATTTATTAATGCTAATTTAATATCATTACTTGCTAATGCATAATATATTCATTCAATAATTAAAGGTAACATTATAAACTCATATGATTATAATCTCAATTTAATGAAGCATTATCATGATTTAATGGTACTTCGCTCATATTATCACTACCATATTGACTAGATGTTTCAGTATTAATAGTAAATCTATTATCATTAATTAATCTTGCAGTTTCATTATTAAATGGTGTTTCTTGCATTTCTTGAATATGATTTGTAGTTTCCATAGGTAGTAAATTATGGATTATTTCACTTGCACCAGCAACAATAGTAGGAATTGCATAAGCATTATTAAAATCATTATTTATACCCATTGCTACACCACTTGATATTAAACATCCACCAGTAGCCATATTACAAATCTTTCTTATTGTTTCAAATTTATTAGGTATTAACTCAGTTAATCCACTAATAAATTTGAAATACCATAAGCATTTAAACTAATATATGTATCTCAATCCATTAAATGATTATCAGTCCTATTATTACTAAATAATAAATCATCTGGAAAAGGATTAATTGGTGTTGTATTTGGAAATGGATTAGGAGTTGGATTCGGATTAATATTTGTATTAGTAAATTTAGCATAATTTGCTAAACCAATTGTTCCTAAACCTAATAAGATTTTTTTACTACTATTAATTAATTTACTTTTAGTTGTTGGTCTTTGATTTAAATTTCATATATCTAAACCTAATTTTTTACCAAATAATAAACTATTAAATGAACCTAATACTGGATTATATATTACTTGACCATAATAAGCACTTATACCTATCATTGCTGATAATGGACTAATTGAAGAACGAATTATTTTTAATAAAGTATAATTATTTGATTGTACAATGGTGTCATTTGGCATTTTCATTAACTCCTTTTACATTAGTTTGTTTTTCTATTTTAATTATTACTTTACCTTCACAATGTATATTATTTCCAACACATATTGCATAACTATCATGTACATCACTTACTATAAAATAATCATTTCTTAATTTAGGATATTCATCTAATAAAATTGCTCTAATATCATTACTTGTAGTTAAATCTTCTGGCTTTGGTGAATAAATAGTAATATGTGCTTTTTCATTAAAATATTTATAAATATATTCCATAATTATTTTTTAGAAAATTTTAATTCTATTTCTTCAATATAATCTTTATCATTACCAGTCATAGTAGCACTTGTTGATGTAATATTACTAAATGTTGCTTTACCTTTTTCATAACCATTATTACCAGCATTTATTATTGCAGTTTCTAATTCATCATTAGTAGGAGTTATTCCTGTCATAGTTATTTTTCCTAAATTTTTAAAATAAATTAAATCATTTAAACTAATTCTAAAATCATCAAAATCAGCAATTTTAAATGTTACTGGTGATTTTTCTCTTTCTGCTGGAGTTAATTTAATTCAATTAGTTCAACAACGTTTTTGTGCTTCTTTAATTTCATCAGCAGTTGGCATTTTTTCCATAATAATAAATGATAATCAACCACGAATTGCTGTTGTTATACCATAAAGTGCTTTACCTAATGTTTTTTGATTTAATGTATTATTATCAATTAAATTTACTATTTTTTGAAAACTATTAGGTTGTGCAAATGCATTTCTATGCACAAAAACTCCTAATACTTTTTTTAAATCAAATGTTTTTTCTAAATGTAAACCAGTTTTAGTATCTTTAACCATATCTTTATTTAAAAACATATGTTTATATAAAAACATACCAAATACTGATTGTTTATATAATTGACCACTTGCTACAGTATCTGCTGCAATTTGACCATAATTTAATCTTAAATATGCTTTTGTTAATTGTAACATTGGAGTAAATCCTAATGCACCAATAAAATCACTTACATTTGTACCAATTTCAGTTTCAGTTATATTTCCTAATAATTCATTCATTTTATCACCAATTTGATAAAATGCTGATTTTGCTGTATCTTCTGTCATTTCTAACATATTAATAGGAATTACTTGTGATTTAGCAATACAATAATCTTTAATACCTTGTAAAAAAATACATTCTTGAATAAATAAATAATTTCTTAATGCACTTTCTGCTCATATTGATAACATATTTGCTTTTAATGGAATTGGACTTGACATAAATCTATTCATATCAAAATCTTCAGTTCTTCAATCAATAACTAATATTTGGTCTAAAATAACACTAGTTGTTCTTAATGTTGTTCATTGTTTATTTGTACCAGTCATAACATCATATTTTGAACCTCAACGTAAACGTTCAGCAATACGATAATATGCTTCTACTGCTCCAGGTATTTCACTTATTTGTTCTGCAACTGCACTTGCTTTTAAAAACATCATACTTTCATCATTATAAAGTATACCTTTTACTTGTGCTTCCATAGCAGTTAACATTGCTTTATTTCCATTATTACCACCAGTAATTAAACCAGTTGGAACTTGTGGAATAGCCATAATATCTCTCCTTTTGAGAAATATTTAATTATTTACTAAATAAAAATTCTAAAAATTTAATCATTTCTTGTTTAGTTTTTGCACCAACAACTTCTGTATTTTTTAATAATTCTTCATTTTTAGATGTAATATTATTATCTAATTCAAAAAGTGTTTTTGGATTAAAAAACTCTTGTTTAGATTCTTCATTTTTAATAATTTCTTGTTTTTTAATTTCTTTATTATGTAAATTATTATTAAATATTTCTGCATAATCTTCTTTTATTTTATTTAAAGCAGAATGTTTATCAAGGTCTTTATATTCAGTATTAATTAATGATTTAACTATTTTTAATTGTTTATCATTAAAACCATTAAACAATTCTTTTTCTTGATATTCATTAACTTTATTTTCATATTCTTTTATTTTTATTTCATATTCACTTAATTTAGGTTCTAATTCAGTCTTAGTAGTTTTATAAACAAAATTTCGGTGTTGTTCTAATAAACTTTCTAATTCTTCACTATTATAATTTTTATTTTTATCTCAGTTAAAGCTTTCCATATTTAACTCCTATTCTCACAGAATGGCTACTGTTTCCTTATGTAAATTATATCATTTTTCCCCTTTAAAATAAAGAAAAAAACCTATATTTATTATAGGTTTTTAATCATTATTTTCTATTTTTCTAGGTTCACAAATATTAATAATAATATTACTATTATTTGTTTCTATATCTTGATTATCTATTAAATCATCAAACATCTCTCTATGATTTGTTCTTAAATAAGCTCATTCATATTGAGGTACTTGTGTAACATTTTTTAATCTTGCTATTCCTATTTTAAGACATGCTTTATCATATTCTTTAATAAAATCTTTTTGTCATTTTGTCGACCTTCTTCGGCAATCAAATATATATTTATTATCCACATTTAAAATATAATTTAATTCTTGTTTAGTACATTTTTTTAAATTATCTTTATTTTCTCTTAAATATTCTTGTATCTTTTCTTTATAATTACCTAATTCTTTTCTTTGTTTTGGCATATTATATCACCTATATTCAATATTTATATATTAGACTTCTTGCGAGACTTATCTATTAAAATTTTCATTTTTAAAATATAATTAAAATTAAAAAAAGATAGGTAATTTATGATGTTTGATAAATTAAAAGCTATTAAAAATGCAGAACTATTAAGATTAACTGGTATAAATGAGATTGTTTTTAAAAAAATGATAGAAATTTTAAAAAAAGAAGAATTAAAAAAGTTTAAAAATGGTGGTACACCTAATAAATTAACTTTAGAAAATAGATTATTAATGACGTTAGAATATTGACGTGAATACCGAACATATTTTCATATTGCTAAAAGTTATGGAATTAGTGAAAGTAATTGTTATAGAAATATCAAGTGAATAGAAAATACTTTAATAAAACATCCTGATTTTCAGCAACTTAATGGAGCAAAATCATTGTTAAATAATAATTTTAAAGATAAAACAGCTATTATTGATGTTACTGAAAGCGCTATCCAACGCCCAAAAAAAGACAAAAGAAATATTATTCAGGAAAAAAGAAAAAACACACAATAAAAACACAAATTATAATTGAACAAGATAGTAAAAAAATTATAAGTTCTTATTTTTCTTGTGGTAAAAACCATGATTTTAAAATTTTAAAAGATTCAAAAGTTAAATTTTTATCACAAACAACTATTTTAGTGGATTTGGGATATCAAGGAATACAAAATATACATCCTAATGTTTTAATTCCAAAAAGAAAATCAAAGAAAATTCCTTTAACTAGAGAAGAAAAGAAAAATAATAAACAAATTTCAAAAATGAGAGTTGTTATAGAAAATATTTTTGCTATACTGAAAAAATTTAAAATTATTAGTGAAAAATATCGAAATAGAAGAAAAAGATTTGCTTTAAGATTTAATTTAATAGCTTCAATTTATAATTTACAACTTTTAAATTAAAAATCTTCAAAAATTTAATATTTTAAATTTTGTTATTTTAAATAATAATTTTTGTTCTATTTTAATGAAGAAAAAATAAGACATATTTTGAATAATAATTTTTAATAAATATTAAAAGTGTTATTAAAATAAAATTTTAAATTTAAAAACTATGATAATAATCACAGTTTTGCAAGAAGTCTATTAATTATAACATTTTAACTAAATCATTTTACAACACTCACGAGTTAATTATTGTTATACTCAAAGTCATGTATTTAGAAAGGCAAAAGCATTATGATTTTACTATCTGAAAAACTTGACAACTATCAACATAAAATTAATCATGAAAAACAAATGTTATTAGATTATGATAATAAAATATTAAAATATGATAATAATTGATTTTTAAATGAATATGATAGAAATAAATATAAATTAATAAAACGTAGAAAACATTTAATAAAAAGTGAATTTGGAATATCTTATTTACCATTAAGAACATATAAAAATAAATTAACAAATGAAATTATAACTCCAACAAGAATATATATTGATATTGATAAATATAAAAATTATACAAATTGAGTTAATAAATTAATAATAATTAATGCAGATTTAAATAATATTACATATCCTATAATTAAACATAATTTAAAAATAAATATATCTTTATCAACTATTTGTAGAAGATTAAAAGAAACTATTATATTTGTTCAAGAATTACCAAAAGAAAAAAGACAAATATTACCATCTGATTATATTTATATACAATCAGATGAATCATATAATAATTTAATTGATAATAAGCAAAAAAGAAAATTTAGACACAGAACGGTAAGTATTAGTTTAGGTTTTGATTTAGAAAAATCTACTGATAATAGACATGTTTTAGAAAATAAATATATTTTTGTTATTTCAACTAGAAAAGGTCAAAGAATTACTAAAAAAGAATTTGGTAAATCAATAATAACTAATTTAGATAATATTTTTATTGGTTATACTAATGAAAATTTAAAATTAACTGGTGATGGTGCAACTTATCTTAAATCTACTGCTAATTATTTAAAAATTGATTATGCTGTAGATAAATGACATCCATTACAAAAATTAAAACAAGTATTTATTGTAGGAAAAGGTAAAAGAACAAAAGAAAATAATAAAAAATTAAGTTATGCATATTATGAATTATTTTTAAATGGTTGTTATTATAAATTATTAGATTATTTAAAAGAAAATAATGCTGATGAAAAAATATATGAATATTTTAAAAATAATAAAGAAGGTATTAGAAATCAAAATGCTATTTGAAATATAGGTTGTAGTGCTGAAAGTGATGTTTATCATTTAATAAAATCTATATCTAATAATAATGCAAAAATTTATTCAAAAGAAGCATTTTTTAATTTATTAAAATTAAAACAAGCAAGAATTAATAAATTAAAAGTATTTGTTTAAATTTATAAAATTTAATAAATCTAAACCTAAGTAGTTAGGAATTTTTAAATTATTTTAATAAAAATAAAACACTAAAATACTTTATTTATTAAAAATAATATGATATAATTATATCAACAATTAATAATTTATTTTATCTTTTATTTAAAGAAAATTAAATTATATCCACATTTGAAATACGTCCGTTGTTTTGTTGATAATTCTATATTTAAAATGATATTTTTCTCTTGTTTTAATCACTCTTTAAAAGCTGAAAAAATTCTTAAATATCCATAAATTCTACCTTTTCTTGTAGAATGAAATTCGATTAAAAGTTGGCATAATTCTTGATATTTATGATGGTAATGTTTAGTAATCTGTGTAACTTACAAAAATAACTATGTTTAATTAGTTCTAGTAAATATAATTAATTTTCTAGAAAGAGTGAGTTACAGATGGCTAAAAAGCAAAATATTAATAACAATGATCCAATATCACAAGCAGTAGATTTATTATTAGAAAATACTGAAGATTTAACAACAGTTTTTAAAGAGGGAGGATTATATAAAGAATTAACAAAAAGATTAGTAGAAAAAATGTTGAATTCTGAGATGCAAAATTATTTAGGATATGATAAGAATCAACATAGTAATAGTGACAATGCTCGTAATGGTATAAGTTCAAAAAAATTAATAAGCCAACAAGGTAAAATTGAAATTGATGTACCAAGAGATCGTAATAGTAATTTTAATCCTGTAATAGTTGCAAAAAGACAAAGAAGATTTGATGGTTTTGATCAACAAGTTCTTTCTTTATATGCAAAAGGTATGACATTATCAGATATTAGAATGCAATTACAAGAGTTATATCATGGTGCTGATATTAGTGAAAGTGTTATTAGTCAAATTACTGATGATGTTATTGATGACGTCAAAGCATGGCAAAATCGACCATTAGATAGTGTTTATCCGATTGTTTATTTTGATTGTATAGTAGTTAAAGTACGACAAGATAAACGGATTATTAATAAATCAGTTTATATAGCTTTAGGAGTTGATTTAGAAGGTAAAAAAGATGTTTTAGGTTTATGAATTAGTGAAAATGAAGGTTCTAAATTTTGATTAGCCAATTTCACAGAAATGAAAAATCGTGGCTTAAATGATATTCTGATTGCTTGTAGTGATAATTTAACAGGCATGTCAGAAGCAATACAATCAGTTTATCCTAAAACCGAACATCAATTATGCATCGTTCATCAAATTAGAAATAGTTTGAAATATGTCTCATATAAGCATAGAAAATCTCTAGTTGCAGATTTAAAACCAATTTATACTGCATGTAGTGAAGAACAAGCAATGCAAGCTTTAGAATCATTTGAAAATAAATGAACTAAACAATATCCACAAATTGCTAAATCTTGATATAAAAATTGAGATAATTTAATGGTTTTTATTAGTTATCCTGCAGAAATAAAAAGGGTAATTTATACCACAAATGCTATTGAATCTGTTAATAGTCAATTACGAAAAGTCATCAGAAATAAAAAAGTTTTTCCTAACGATATGTCAGTTTTTAAAATATTTTATTTAGCAATTGACAATATAACAAAAAAATGAACAATGCCCATTCAAAATTGAAATACAGCAATTGCTCATTTTATGATAAAATTTGAAGACAGAATTAATCTGAATTAGTAACTTTGTAAAACAAAGAAACACAGATTATTAAAAAGCCTCTTTATGATTGCAATTAATAATATGATTTTTTTCTTTTTTAATAAGTTTTTGTTTATTTTTTAAAAAGTAATATGTTGATCTGTTTAATTGAAGATATTGACATAAGTTTCTAATTGAATATTGATTTTTGCAATCATCGATAATTTTAATTTTTTCTTTGATATTTAATTTGTTAATTATTAATGCTATTTGTTTAATTTTATCCATTAATAAAAATCCTTTCAGGTCAAAATTAGTGTTCATTATATAACACAATTGTTTTTAGAATACATTCAGATTTTTTAAATTAATGGTCTAGTAAAAAGGGCTAAGGGTGGTTAGCCCTAATTACTGGACCATATTTTGATAGATATTTCTAAATTTTTATTTGTAATATTGGTGGTTTTAAAAATTTAGAATGTATTCTTTCATAATTATAAAACATAACATATTGATTTACATCATTAATAGCTTCATTGATTGTTAAATATTGATTTGAGTCTTTAGGCAATCATTCTTGAGATAAATGTGAAAATCAATTTTCAGATATGACATTACCGCCAATATCATATGGTTGTTTTTTGCTTAAAATTATTTGTTTGTTTTTTGCTCATTTTGTAATTTCTTGACAATAAAATTCGTTGGCGTTATCTGAATGTAAAATAACGTTTTTTATTTGATTTCAAGAAAATTGGTTGTTTATTTTTTCAAGTGCAGGAAGAATTAAATCTTGATATGATTTATTTGAAAATGTATTATAACTAACAACATTATTTGAATAAAAATCAATAATTACAAAAAGATATAGTCAACCTTCTTTGGTGTTTATTTGTTTAGTATCCATTGATCAAATTTGATTTGAAGCGGTTGTACTTTTGTAATCTTTGTTTACTTTATCCATTGTAGGTATTCACTTATTTGGATTTTTTTTGTTTTTAGGATAGTTATTTTTAGTTTGTTTTAATCCTTGAATATTGTGTTTTTTCATAATTTTTCGCATTTGTTTTGTTGATAATTCTATATTTAAAATGATATTTTTCTCTTGTTTTAATCACTCTTTAAAAGCTGAAAAAATTCTTAAATATCCATAAATTCTACCTTTTCTTGTAGAATGAAATTCGATTAAAAGTTGGCATAATTCTTGATATTTATGATTGCAATTAATAATATGATTTTTTTCTTTTTTAATAAGTTTTTGTTTATTTTTTAAAAAGTAATATGTTGATCTGTTTAATTGAAGATATTGACATAAGTTTCTAATTGAATATTGATTTTTGCAATCATCGATAATTTTAATTTTTTCTTTGATATTTAATTTGTTAATTATTAATGCTATTTGTTTAATTTTATCCATTAATAAAAATCCTTTCAGGTCAAAATTAGTGTTCATTATATAACACAATTGTTTTTAGAATACATTCAGATTTTTTAAATTAATGGTCTAGTAAAAAGGGCTAAGTGGCAAGTGGCCCCTCCAAAATAATTGTTGTATGTCCTGCTTCATGAATACAAGTAATGTCTTGATCATTAGATTGTGTACAATCTGCAATAGATATATTTTTAGGTTTTCAATCTTTAATAGTTTCTTTATTATAAATTGTTTTAGCATTAGTATTTTGTAGTTGATTATTAAAAACTGGTGTGATTAATAATCATAGTTTAAATCAATAGTTTGGATTAAAATATTTCATAATTTTTGTACTCTTTCTTTTAAAAAAATAAAAAACCCACATACTTTAAAAATAAAGTAATGAGTTAAAACTATAAGTTTAGTTTATGATTATTTTTATAAGAATCTGTTTAGGATCTTTTTAATAAAATTGAAATAAATGAGAGAACAACCATTTGTAAGCTAGTATTTAATTTTCTTTCACAATTTTTTCATAATCTTCTGCATTTTTCTAATCATGCAAAACTTCGTTCTACAACTCATCTTTTTGGCAATACTACAAAAGAATGTAATTCATTACGTTTGATAACTTCAACATTTGCATTTATGATTGTTTTGATTTTAAAAGCAAATTTTTCACCAGTATAACCAGCATCTACTAGTATTTTTTGAACTTTAGATAAATTTTCTTTTTCATTTTCAATCATTATTATAGCACTGTTACGATCTGTTTTTTCTGCTGTGGTTATGTAAATTGCATGTGGTAAGCCTTGAGAATCAACAGCAATATGACGCTTTATTCCTGAAATTTTTTTACCAGCATCATAACCTTTATTTTTAGCAGTATCTGTGCTTTTAACACTTTGTGAATCAATTATACAAAAACTAGTTTGTTCTTTTCTACCATTATTGATACGAACTTTTCTAACTAATTTTTTTTAAAATTACTTGTCAAGTGCTAGGTTCTTTATCACTATTTTTACTTCAAATTTGAAAATAATAATATACAGTTTGTCATTTTGGAAAATTTTTTGGTAACATTCTTCATTGACATCCACTTTTTAATACATATAAAACTGCACAAAATACTTCATATAAATCTAAATTTCTTGGTTTTGTTTTCTTTTTGTTATTTTCTAAAATTGATCTTATGTTCTCAAATTGTTCTTTAGTAACATGACTTGGATAATTTTTATGCATATATACCCCTTATCTTAAAATATATAGTCATTTTACGTTATTTTATAAAAGATTCCAAACAGGTTCTAACAAATTTTATAATTTTTGCATACAATATGATTTATTTTTTGATTTAGAACTTTAATGTTTTATATTAATTTAAAAAGTTAAATATGATTGTAAATAAAAAGGCTAAAATTGAAATAAATATTGAAATAAATCATGATCAATTTCTTTTTCATCAATTAGAATTTTTATATTTATAACCTTTAGTAGTAATTTCAGTTTCAGTTTCAACATATTTTATTGTAATTTCATGATTTCCTTTAAATAATAGTTCTTTTATTAAAGAATCTGATGAATTTCTAAAAGTAAAACGTAATTTTTCATTTAAAGAAACTTCTTTATTTAAAGTATCTTTATCTGTTCATCAATATCCAACATCGTTAAATTCTTCTCAATCTTTTTCAAAGGAAGAAATATTGAAATTATTTTTTTCTATTTTTGAGGTTCAAACTTTTACAACGTAAATATTATTTTTTGATATTAAATTATTTTTTAAAAGAAATAAGTTTTGATTAATTTTATTAATAAACTCATTAGTTTTTAAATTATATTCAGTGTTAATATTTATATATTTTTTACTTAAAATATAATCTCAAGCAAAATTATTCATTCCTTTTATTCAATCATCATATAATTTTTGTGTATTAACTTCTATTTTAAAAATAATAGTATTATTTTCATTATGTATTTGCTAATCTGAATAATTTTCTGGTTTTAAAAAATGTAAAGGACTATCAAAATAAACACTATTTGTTGAAATAGTTTCTTTTAAAAACTTAAATTTTAATAATTCTAAATTATTTTTTTCAATATTATTTAATCTTTTTTTAATCCAATTTTTCTTTAACAATTGATTCTCCAATTTAATTATATTTATTATTTAATTGATAGCAAATCATTAAATTTTCTAATAACATGGCAATAGTCATTGGTCCAACACCACCAGGCACAGGAGTAATTGCTGAAGCGGTATTTTTCATTGTTTCAAAATTAATATCACCAACAACTTTTTTTTCTTTACCTTGATAATTAATTGCTACATCAATAATAACAACATCACGTTTAACTTGACTACTATTAATAATATTATAGACACCAGTAGCACTACAAATGATATCAGCTTCTTTAGTATAAAGAGTTAAGTCTTTAGTTAATTTATGAACAATGCTAACAGTTGCTCCCATATTAGTTAATGATAAAGCCAATGGTTTACCAACAATATTACTATCGTTAATGATAGTAATATTTTGTTTAGAAATGGGAATTTGATAGTGATTTAGTAATTTTAAAATACCTTTTACTGTACAAGGCAACATTGCTTTTTTATCACCTTGTAATAATCTTCCGGCATTAATATTTGTTAAACCATCAACATCTTTATTAATAGTAATGCTATTAATAATTGCTAATGTATCTAAATGTTTTGGTAGTGGTAATTGTACTAAAATTCCATCAATATTATTATCACTATTTAATTGTTCAATTTTATTAATTATTTCTTTTTGTGTTACTACTGTTGTTAGTGAAAATACTTGTCCATCAATACCACATTCTTGACATGCTTTAATTTTAGTTCGTACGTACATTTGTGATGCTAAATCTTCACCAATAATTATTACTGCTAGTTTAGGTTTACGATTAGTAATAGTTGTTACTTGTGCTTTAATTTTTGCTTTAATTTGCTGGGCAATTATTTTACCATCTAAAATTTTTATCATATGTGTTCACCGTTTCTTAATTTATCCAATTAATACGTTTTCTTCAACTCTACTTATCGTTGGTTTTGATTTACGATCACTTCAAGCAAGAACAGTAGTTGATACTCCTAATTGTCCCACAAACATGACAAAAATTAAACTAAGTTGACTAAAAATACCTAATTTCGAATTATCAAATAATGAAAGTCCTGTTGTTCCAAAAGCACTTGAAACATCAAAAATTACTTGTGCAAAGGTCATATCAGAATTATCTGTTATAAAAACATTTTCAATTGTGATAATCATTACTGATACAAAAACTAAAATAAAACCAAGTGTGCCGACTATAAATGACATACGAACAGTTTGATTAGGAATTTTACGCTTGAATACAAAAACATCATTACGGCCACGGGCAATATTAAAAATTGTTAAAAGAATGATTGCTAAAGTTGTCGTTCTAATTCCTCCGGCAGTACTTGCTGGTGAAGAACCAATTCACATCATTAATGATTGGATCATTTGTGAGGCAAGGTGAAATTTATTTAAGTCAACTGTATAGTATCCAGCATTTCTTCTTGACATTGTATTAAAAAAAAACAGCCATAATTGCATCAGATGTCGATAAATTTTTAAAAATGGGCTCTTGCCTTGATGGAGTTATGACATTACGTGAAAAATATTCAATAAACATAACACTACTAACACCCAATATCGCAACTAAAAAATATGTTATTAATGTTAGTTTAGTAAATAAACTAAATCTAAATTTTTTACCATGAGTTTTATTTTTAATTCAATGATATAAATCATAATAAACAGGAAAACCAATACCACCAATTACAAATTCAATAATAAAAATTCACTGCACAAAATAATCACTCTGAAAAGGTTCTAATGAAGTTATACCAACTATATCAAAACCAGCATTATTAACAGCAGAAATCGAGTGGAAAATTCCCGATCATAATGCTAATAGTATGTGATTATAGTAACCTGTATTATTGTTTAGACCATATTCTATTCCTGAGATAGACACAAAATAAAAATATAAAAATAAAACAATTGCTCCCAAAAATTCAGTAATTGTCATAACAATAATCCCAATTTTTAATACATCAATAGTCGTTCCTAATTTATTAGAGCCACGTTCACCTTGCATTAGTAATCTTTCTCTTAAACTAGTATGTCGATTAAATACAAATAAGGATAATATTGCTAGTTTAACTGTAATTAAACCAATACCACCAAATTTAATTAAAATTAAAATAATAAATTGCCCAAAGAAAGTAAAGTCATTAGCAGTGCTTTTTACTGTTAAACCAGTATCAGAAAACGCACTACTAGCAGTAAAAAGGGCAGGCAAAAAGTTTCATTGTCCTTTTGTTGTGGCAATTGGTGTCATTAAAAGTATTGTTCCAACTAATAAAGTGAAAAAATATAAATTAAACATTTGTCGGGGACGAGTTTTACCAACAAAAATAATTTTAAAAATATTTTTTACACTACGATAATTAACCTTAGATAGCATCAAAAAACTCCTAAAATAACATTTTCTTTTATTATTATACTATACTATAGTCATTTCTATTAAATATTAGTTTTAAATTTAAAATACCAATATTTTAAGAATTAGTTTATAATTTAGTATAATATAACATATTTAAGTAAATTGGAATGGGGTGGTTAGCCCTAATTACTGGACCATATTTTGATAGATATTTCTAAATTTTTATTTGTAATATTGGTGGTTTTAAAAATTTAGAATGTATTCTTTCATAATTATAAAACATAACATATTGATTTACATCATTAATAGCTTCATTGATTGTTAAATATTGATTTGAGTCTTTAGGCAATCATTCTTGAGATAAATGTGAAAATCAATTTTCAGATATGACATTACCGCCAATATCATATGGTTGTTTTTTGCTTAAAATTATTTGTTTGTTTTTTGCTCATTTTGTAATTTCTTGACAATAAAATTCGTTGGCGTTATCTGAATGTAAAATAACGTTTTTTATTTGATTTCAAGAAAATTGGTTGTTTATTTTTTCAAGTGCAGGAAGAATTAAATCTTGATATGATTTATTTGAAAATGTATTATAACTAACAACATTATTTGAATAAAAATCAATAATTACAAAAAGATATAGTCAACCTTCTTTGGTGTTTATTTGTTTAGTATCCATTGATCAAATTTGATTTGAAGCGGTTGTACTTTTGTAATCTTTGTTTACTTTATCCATTGTAGGTATTCACTTATTTGGATTTTTTTTGTTTTTAGGATAGTTATTTTTAGTTTGTTTTAATCCTTGAATATTGTGTTTTTTCATAATTTTTCGCATTTGTTTTGTTGATAATTCTATATTTAAAATGATATTTTTCTCTTGTTTTAATCACTCTTTAAAAGCTGAAAAAATTCTTAAATATCCATAAATTCTACCTTTTCTTGTAGAATGAAATTCGATT
The DNA here is from genome assembly GCF_964019495.1 of Spiroplasma endosymbiont of Dasysyrphus albostriatus. Classification (NCBI taxonomy): domain Bacteria; kingdom Bacillati; phylum Mycoplasmatota; class Mollicutes; order Entomoplasmatales; family Spiroplasmataceae; genus Spiroplasma; species Spiroplasma endosymbiont of Dasysyrphus albostriatus. The sequence goes on from NZ_OZ026447.1 coordinate 1,059,464, forward strand.
AAAAGTTGGCATAATTCTTGATATTTATGATTGCAATTAATAATATGATTTTTTTCTTTTTTAATAAGTTTTTGTTTATTTTTTAAAAAGTAATATGTTGATCTGTTTAATTGAAGATATTGACATAAGTTTCTAATTGAATATTGATTTTTGCAATCATCGATAATTTTAATTTTTTCTTTGATATTTAATTTGTTAATTATTAATGCTATTTGTTTAATTTTATCCATTAATAAAAATCCTTTCAGGTCAAAATTAGTGTTCATTATATAACACAATTGTTTTTAGAATACATTCAGATTTTTTAAATTAATGGTCTAGTAAAAAGGGCTAAGTGGCCCCTCCAAAACATTACAACAAAAAAATAATGAATTACATGAAAAGATACAACAATTACAACAAAAAAATAATGAATCAAATTTGAATCAAAGAAATATTAATAATCAAACAATAACTATCCAATTAAATAAACCAGAATTGACAAATAAAACATTAGTTAATAATTTAACAATGTCATTACAATTTTTAAGACCAACAAGTAATTTTAATTAAAATTAAGAAAGTTACTTAAAAGAATAAAAATAAATATTTTATTAAAATATTCATTAATTGTTAATAAGACAAATGATGATTTAGTAATTAAAGGAAATTTAATTGAAAATATAGATTTTAAATAAAATATTAGTATATAAAATTGATAATAAAAATATTCAAAGTATAATATAAAAATTCATAATTAAAAATTGATTGAAACTAATTATAGTTTTCAATCAATTTTTTTAATATTTCTTTAGAAACTTGTGGATTTGCTTGTCCTTTAGTTAGTTTCATTAATTGACCCATAAAAAATTTCATTGCTTTTTCTGGATTGACTTTATAAATAGTAATCATGTTTTCATTTGCTTTTAAAATTGTGATTAATATTTTTTCTAAATCATTACTATCACTTACTAAAGTAATACCTAATGTTCTAATAAGATCGGTAGGGCTTTTTTCACTATTAATCATAATTGCATTTAATAACTGTTTACTTTGTTTATCATTAATTTTTTGCTCATAAACTAGACTAACTAATTGTGATAGATTATTAGCAGTAAGTTCGCTGTTTTTAATAGTAGTGTTATTAGTATTACAATAAGCTTGCACAGGACCTACTAAATAATTAAAGGTAGGTAATGCTAAATTATTAATGGCAACTGTTTGTTCAAAAATAGTTAATATTTCTACTTTGTCAATTAATAAATTAATATCTTTTGTTGGTAGATTGTATTGTTTTTTTAATCTTTCCATTATTTCTTTAGGCAATTCAGGAAGATTTTTAGCAATCATTTTGATTCATTTTTCGTCTAGTTGAATTGGAAAAATATTTGGTTCAGGAAAATATTTATAATCAATTTTATTTTCTTTGCTACGCATGCTAACGGTTTTATTAGTTTTTTCATCAAATCTTCTAGTTTCAAGATTAATTTTTTGTTTTTTATTTAAAATATTAGTTTGACGATTAATTTCATCATTTATTGCTAAAGTAATATTATGTGTAGAATTTAAGTTTTTAATTTCAACTTTGGTACCTAAAATATCACTACCATGTGGTTTTAACGATATATTAATATCACATCGTAATGAGCCTTCATTCATTTTAGCATCACTAACTTGTAAATGAATTAATAATTGACGTAGAGTATTAATATATGCTACTACTTGTTCACTTGTGTTAAAAATTGGTTTAGTAACAATTTCCAATAAGGGAATTCCCGCTCGATTATAGTCTAATAATGTTTTTTTATTATTATGAATTTGTTTTGCTGTATCTTCTTCAATATGTAAGCGTTCAAAACTAACAATAAATTCTTCATTATTTACAACTATTGGTAATTCACCATTTGTGCCAATTGGATGAAAAAATTGTGTGATTTGATAACCTTTAGGTAAATCGGGATAAAAATAACTTTTTCGATCAAAACGTAAGAGTGGATCAATATTCATTTTTAAAGCAGTACATGTTTGAATTGCCATTATAATAACAGCTTGATTAACTGTTGGTAATGTTCCTGGATATCCGCAATCAATGGCATTAATTTGAGTATTTGGTTTTTGACCAAAAGTATTGGCGGCGTTGGAAAAACATTTAGTTTTAGTTTTTAATTCACAGTGGATTTCAATACCCATTACAACATCATATTTATTATTCATGATCATCACCTAGTAGTTTATTATTAAAATTAATTTTTTTACTTAAAAATGAAGCAATATTCAATATAACTTGATCATTAAAAGGTGCACCATTAATATTAAAACCAATCGGTAAACCATTAACAGTAGTTAACGGAATATTAATGCTTGGTCCACCATTTAAATTAGAAAGTAGTAGTAAGTCTTCTAAATAATCATGTTCACTTTTAATAACTTTTTTCTGTTCTAATACATCTTTAATTTTTGGAGCTGGATTAATATTTGGCATAATAATGAAAGCATCATATTTTTTAAAGATAGTATTTAAATGTTCAACAATTAATCTTCTTACTTTTTTAGCTTTGTTAAATAATTCTTCTTGATGATTTTCAGATAAAGCATATGCACCAATAATGTATCTGCGTTTTACCATATCACCGAAACCAAATGTTCGTGAATTTGTCATAACTTCTTGATAATTTTTACCATTTTTACGAACACCAAAATTAATACCAGTTAGATTTGCGTGGCAACTAGTTGCTTCAGCAAAAGAAATAATCATATAGACTGGTAATAAAGATTGTAATAATTCTTTATTAAATTCAATTTGTTGAACTTTTGCACCACCATCAGTTAAATGCTTTATTGCTTCATCAAAACTAGATTTAACTATATCATTTCACTGATAATCATTATAATTTAAAATAGCAATATTTTTACCTTCTATATTTTGATTTAAGTTTTGAGTATAATCTTTTTCTTTACTTTGAACACTAGTAAAGTCTTGTTCATCAAATAAAGCAATACTATTCAAGACAATGGCAATATCTTCGACATGATTAGTAAATATACCAACTGTGTCTAAACTTGGAGCATAAGGAAAAACACCATTTCTTGAAATTAAACCATATGTTGGTTTAAAACCAACAATACCACAATAAGCGGCAGGTTTACGTATTGAATCACCAGTATCTGTTCCTAAAGCAAATGGTACAATTCCAGCAGCGACTAAAGCTGCACTGCCACTAGAACTACCACCAGTGATATGTTTTAAATTCCAAGGGTTTAAGACATGACCGGTAGCTGCATATAAACCATCTCCACCCATTCCTAGTTCATCAAGAGCAGTTTTAGCTATATTAATGGCTTTATTATTTGTTAATAACATATTAACAGTACTGTCATAATTAGGAATAAAATTAGCAAGAATTTTTGATGAACCTGTTGTTAAGAAATTAATAGTAGCAATATTATCTTTCATTACAAATGGAATTGCTGCTAATAAATTATCATTAATTTCTTGTTCAGTAATTGATTTTGTTTGTTTAATGGCATTTTGTTCCAGTGAAGTAACAACAGCATTTAATTTTTTGAATTGTTCTAATCGTTTGTATACTAATTTAGTTAATTGATCTGGAGTAAGTATTTTTGTTTTTAATAGTTCATGAAGTTGACGAATTGAAAGTTGGTGGTAATTAATTTTCATGATTAATCACCTGATTAATACTAATGTAATTATTTTCAACTTCTGGAGCAATATTTAAAACAGTTTTAGATGTTAAATGAGTTCCAACATTATCGGAACGTAATAAATTATTAATAATAGGAAATGGGTAATTTAAAGGTTCAATATCATTTGTATTAATATTTGTCACAATTTCCATTTGTTTTTCAATAGCTTTAAATTCTAGTAAAAGATTTTCACATTGTTCTTCGCTTAAATTGAACATAAGTTCGTTAGCAAATTCATGTAGCATTTTTGTTGTCATTTTCTTTTCAATTTTATCCATTTTTTGCTACCTCTTTCAATAAATTTTGTAATTGCTCTTCATTAATAATTTTAACATTAAGTTTGCGTGCTTGTGCTAATTTATTTCCTGGATTTTCTCCAACAATTAAATAAGAAGTATTATTACTAATAGTATTGGTAATTTTAGCACCATAGTTATTTAATAATTGAATGAATTCGTTACGACTTTTAGTTAAAGTTCCTGTTAAGACAAAAGTTTTACCATTCAATACTTGTGATTGGTTTTTTTGTAAATAATTAAAGTTAAGTTTAAAGTTTTGCAAGTTAGTAATTAGTTGTTGATTAGTAGGATTAAGGAAATAATCAATAACACTAGTAGCAATTGTTGGACCAATTTCATTAGTATTAGCTAGATCATCAAAGGTTGCTTCCATTAAGTTATTTAAAGTTAAATATTTTTTTGCAAGAATAATTGCTGTTTTTTGGCCAACATGACGAATTCCCAAACCGAATAAAAGTCTTTCTAAGGAATTTTGTTTTGATAGAATAATTGAATTAGCAAGATTAGTGAAAGATTTTTCACCAAAACGTGGTAATGATAGTATTTCTTTTCGTAAATTAACTAAATTGTAAATATCACTAATAGTTTTAATTCATTTTAAATCTAAAAAACGTAATAATATTTTTTCATTTAAACCAATAATATCCATAGCATTTCTTGAACAGAAGTGCATTAATGATTTAAGAATTCGTGATGGACAATCACTATTAATGCAAAATTGATCAACTTCTGGCGGAACTTGTTCCAATTTTGTTTTACACACTGGACAATGGATAGCTTTTTTAAAAATAATATTGTTTATTTGACGATTACTAATAATTGGGGCAATTACTTCTGGAATAATATCACCCGCTTTTTTAACACTTACTAAATCATTAATACGTAAATCACGATTAATAATATAATCACCATTATGAAGTGTGGCAAAAGTAACGGTAGTACCAGCAATTATCACTGGTTGTAATCTAGCATTATAGGTTATTTTTCCTGTTCTACCAACAGTTGGAAATATATCTAAAAGCTTAGTAACACTAGTAACAGCAGGAAATTTATAAGCTATTGCTCATTTTGGCGCCTTATTAGTTCTTCCTAACATATCATAACTGGTTAGATCATTAATTTTAATGACAATACCATCAATTTCATATGGTAATGTATTTCTTAACTTTTCATATTTCTGAATATAAGTTCATACTTCTTCAATATTTTTACATAACTGTCATTGTTCATTAATTTTGAAACCATATTTTTGTAAGGTAAATAATGCTTGTTCATGGGTTTTAATATTATCATTAGTAGCATTAATATAATAGTAAAGAAAACCATCTAATTTTCTTGAATTAACAATATTAATATCAAGTTGGCGAATAGTACCGGCTGCAGCATTGCGAGGATTAGCAAAGAGTGGTAAGTTTTGTTGTTGTTGTTTTTCATTAATGCGATTAAATTCTTCTTTACTTAAATATATTTCTCCTCTTACTTCTAATTTAGAATTAATTGGTATTGTTTTTGGTATTGTTTTAATTGTCAAAATATTATTGGTAATGTCTTCACCAGCAAGACCATCACCTCTGGTAGCAGCAGTTTTTATTTTTCCTTTTTCATAAGTTATAGAAATTGATAGACCATCAATTTTTAGCTCACAAACATATTCAATGTTATTTTCTGATAATGTTTTTTTAATTTGTTGATCAAATTTTAGTAAATCTTCATAGTTAAAGGCATTACCCAAACTTAGCATTGGTTGTTGGTGAAAAATTTTTGTTAAAGAATTAAGTGGTTTATTACCAACAGTTTTAGTTGGAGAATCATTACTATTAAATTGGGGATATTGTTCTTCTAATTTTATTAATCTATGATAGGCGCTATCATAAAGTTCGTCACTAACAGTAGGTTTATCTAAAACATGATATTCATAATTTCATTGTTTAATTTGGTTTCTTAATTGTATTATTTCATTTTTAATATCATTATTTTTGTTACTCATATTACTTTCTCCCCTAATTGGTTTGTTAATAAGACATAATTAATTATAAATGAATTATTACTTTAATTGTAATATTGTTTTATAAAAGTATAATTTAGTAATGTAAATAAAATAAATAAATAATAATATACATTTTTTTAAAAAAATGATTATAATAAAATTAGTATTAAAAAATAATGGCTAATTAAGTATTTAGTTTTTAAACTCCTGTTAAGTTTATTTTGACTTAAAGTTTTTTTTATATAACTAGACACATTTTTTAATATTAACCTTTGATAAGTTTTAAGTATAGTATTAAAACTAAAAATAATTACTTTAATTTTATATGAGTTAGGAGTAAGTTATGAAAGATACATATGCATCTGTTCGTTTAGCACAAAAGCCAGAAAATGCTTTTGCTTGTCATCGATGTGGTAGGGTTATTTTAATTGCCGAATTTTTAGAAGCAAAAAATATTCAATTGAATTGTAATCGATGTGGTTTTAAAAAGCATGTTGAAAAAATTAAAATAGAAAAAAAAGCAGAAATTGAAAAAACTAGAATTGCTGCTATTTCTTCGAAAAATTCTTCTAAAAAATAATTTAGATTAGATTAATATTAATAATATTATAAAAAAAGAACTCAATTGAGTTCTTTTTTACTTATTTTTTAGTTTTTTCATTTAAATACTCTTGATAATTGTTATTTACTTGTTCTCAATTGATAACTTTTAATAATGCTTGTAAGTATTTCTCTTGTTCGTTTTTATATTGTAGATAATGTGCATGTTCTCATACATCAATAGCGATCAATGGATACATATTCAAGAATCATGGATTGTCTTGATTAAAAGTTTTGTATAGTCTTAATGTACCATTATTGTCAATTACTAATCATGCTCAACCACTTCCAAAAATATCTATGGCAGTTTTTGTTAAAGCAGCTTCAAATTTTTCATAAGATTCAAAGCGATTAATTATTGCTTTACCAATAGCTGATTTTTCATTAAAACCTTTATTTTTCCCCAATAGTGAAAAGAAAAGATTATGATTAATTACTCCCCCACCAAATTGTCGAATGCTACTTTGTAATTTTTTTACATTACAAGTTTCTTTATCCTCACATATATCTTCTAATTTACAATAATTACTTAATAAACGATTTAGTTCCCCTTTAGTTTCAAGATTATAATCAGAAAAAACTTTCGGATGTTTATCCATCACTAATTTTAAAGAAGTTAAATATTTCTTATGAAGTTCTTCATAATGATGTTTCATTGTTTCTTGTGAAATATAAGGTTCTAAAGCATCATAATTATATGGTAAATCGATAATATTAATCTTGTATTTAGGCATTCTTTTCTATCCTCCTTTTCTTTTTAAACTCTTCACATATAAATATTACATTACATTATAATAAATTAATGTAAAATTACAAGTTTATTATATTACAAGATTTCTCACTATATGTTATACTAAAAATTAATATTAAATACTAATTTTACTAACAAAGGGTGAAAGTTTTCGTGCAGTACTTATACATGTTTAATAAAAAATCTAATCAAATTAATGTTTCTCACAACAATGATATCATACGTAGAATTAATGTAAACCAAACTGATAACATTAATAGTAATAATTTAGAAAAAAATGAACAAAAACAGTCATTTATTGATAAATTTACTTCAAAATCACTTAGTTGTGATGACACCAATAACTTTAATTTCAAAACAGCCAGTTGAACTCTAACAATAATTTATCTTATATCTTTTATTATAATTCCAATTCTTTATAGTTTAATCAAAACTTATGCTGTAAAAGATACTAGTCAAAGTTCATTTCTTAGTCTTTTTATTTTTAGTTTATTGCCAATTTTTGGGTTAGTTGTTTCACTTGGTATTGATTGAGAAACTATGATTAAAAAAGGTGGGTGGGCTGCTTATAGTCATAGTGTATTTGGTTTTATTAGTGTAGTATTTGTTCTTTTATTTTTTATTGCAACAAAAGTTATTAGTGGTAAAGATGATGATGTAACTTCGCTTGCTACTACATTTTTAATTCAACAATTATTTCAATTGTTAGGATCAATTTTAGTATTAATATTTTCTAGATCATTACGTGAGAGAATTATTACTACTTTAAAAGAAGCAAAATTAGATTTAATAACTTGAGTTACCATTTTTGCTGTTATTGGTACTATTTTAAATATTATTTTCAACATAATTCCTAAATTTAGTGAATTTAATATGTTAACAAGTAATAATACTTCAAAAAATCAAGATGTTTTAAACTTATTAATGAATAGTCCATATGGCATTTTTGTTTTAGTTCTTAGTACTATTTTTATTGCTCCAATTAATGAAGAAATATCATATCGTCATGGTACTTTTACCATTGTTCGTTATCGTTGGTTAGCATATGCTGCTTCATTAATTTATTTCCCATCAATGCATGTTATGGATAGTGGTGATTGAAATAATATTATTGGTTATTTAGGATTTAGTATTATATTACCCTTATTATTTATAATGACACGCGGTAATACTACATATACTATTGGTTTACATGCTTTTTCTAATCTAATTGCAACTATTTCTGGTTTTATTAATAAAAATTAAAAGGAGAAATTATGACTACCCTAACAATTACTGCCAATGATGCTGATCAAACTTTAATTAATTATTTAAAAAAAGTATTTAAAACACTACCACTGTCAAAAATTTATCGTTTATTTAGAACAAAAAAAATCAGAGTTAATAATAAAACTACTACTGATTTTAAATATCGCTTACAAGAAAATGATTTAGTAGTCATTTATGAAAGTAATTTAGTTGTTAACTATAAACCAGAAAAAATTACTAAAGAAGCACCAATTGAATTGTTTTATGAAGATGATAATTTTTTAATTGTTAATAAAGATCATAATATTGTTGTCCATCAACCATATGGTTCTTGCTTAGATAACATGGTAAAATATTATTTACAACAAAAATACCCGAAGAAGAAACGTGAGCAAACATTTAATATTAGTCATCAGTATCGTTTAGATAAACTAACTAAGGGTTTAATTATTTATCCGAAAAATAAAATGACACAAAATGCATTTCATAATGCTACCAAAAATAGTCAAATTATTAAAAAATATTTGGCTATTTGTTCTGGCCAATTAACTAAAAATTTAAATATTTCTGGTTATATTACTCATGATGAGTTAACAATGAAAATGAAATTTTCAATTGAACCAAGTGAACAAAGTAAAAGTTGTAGCACCATCTTTACACCAATATTTAATACTAAAGACTTTACTTTAGTTGAGTGTCAATTAGTTACTGGTAGAAAACATCAAATTCGTAGTACTTTACAATTTTTAAATTTACCAATTGTTGGTGACACTAAGTATGGGTCAACAATAGTTACTCCTAATAAAATTGCATTATTTGCTTATTATTTATCATTTAATGATTTAGAAGAACCATTTACTTATTTGAATGATCAAAATTTTATAATAAAAGATTTAAAAACAGATTTAATTAAACAGATTAAAAAAGAAAAATGATAAAATTAATCTATACTAATATATAGAATACATTTTTATTTTTTTGCTATTTTTTTTATTTTTAATAGTGATTAATAATATTGAACTTTTAATTTTGGGTTGTTAACATATTTAAGTAAAAAACAAAATTAGTTTTATTTATATAGATTGGGTGAAGTAATGACAACTAAAAAAGGTATTTTTAATACAATTGTTGGTGTTATCGTGACAATTGTTATCTCTATTTTACAGTTAACTTTTCTTTATGTTACTGGTTTAGCATACGGTGAAAAAATTAATGGTTTAATTCGTGTTATTATTTCTTTTTTGACTTACCTTAGTTTGACAGAAGGAGGACTTGGTTTAATTACCATTTTTTCTTTATATCGTCCTTTACAAAATGATGATTATGAAACCGTCAACGATATTATTAATACGACAAGAAAAAATTATCATCATTCAGGAAGAATATATTTAATTATTCTTGTCAGTGCTGGTTTTATTTTAGGATTAGCTAGTATTCATTTACCAGAAATTGGTTTAGATATGGAAATTCCTTTTTGACAAGTAGCACTTATTATTATTTCTTTAGGATCACGTGAATTAATCTTTTTTTATTTTAGTGGTGCTTATCAAAATTTAATTCAAGCTGATCAAAAAGGTTATTTAAATCGTTTAATTTTTATTTTTTCAGAGATTATTATGTATATTTTACTAATGACGTTATTAGTTATTAGAAAATCTGATGGTAAACCAATAGATATGTATATTCCTTTTTTTGCTTATTTTGTTTGTGGTGTATTAAAAGCATTTGTTACTTTTATCGTTATTAAAATTGAATATCCATGATTACAACATAAAAAATGAACACAACAAAAAAGGATGCTAAAACAATCATGATGAGTAGCCCTGAATCGTTTACCTGACATGATTATTTCTAACATTGATATTATTTTAATTACTTTATTTTTATCACTGACAACAACATCAATTTACACTATTTATATTATTATTGCCACAACAATGCGCTCAATTGCTTTAATTTTAATTAGTTCTTTTCGCGAAGTTTTTGGATATTGAATTGCCAAAAGTGGACGAATTAGATGAACTGTGTATACTAAATTTGAGTTATATGCTTATATGATTGCTGGTTTTTTATTTATTAATCAATTTATTATTACTCAATATTTAGTGTCTGCTTTAAGTATTACAAATATTAATAATTCTGATGGTAATTTTGATTCTTCAAAAAATCTTTTTATTAATTTATTTTTGTCACAACCATGATTTATTTTACTTTTATCTTTAAAAAATACAATTCAAGTGGCAACCGAACCAGGAAAAGTTATTGTAAATGCTACTGTAAAATACAAAGAAACAATTTGAGGTTCATATATTCAATCAATAATAAATCTTGTTTTAGGTGTTATTTTGGGTTGAATACTATCAAATTTAGGTTGAAAACATCAAAGTTATCAATATTTATCATTAAGTTTATATATGATTCTTTTATCAAGTTGTATTGCTTGGGTTTATCGTTTAATTTCAATCTGAGTTTATGTTTGAAAACATTTGACGTATAATAGTGATTTACGTTTTATTATTCAAAATACTTTAGTTTTAATTATTCCAATTTTAGCAGTAACATTATTTGGATGCCTTTATTTCTTTGACAAATATCCACCAACATATAATTTCACAGATTATAGTTTTGTATTACGAGTTATCGGTTATTCATTATTGTATTCATCAATTTTAATTTTTGGTTTAGCAATGACTATTAATTTTCGTCAGTTTTGATCAATTTTTAATTTTAAGAAATTCTTTACTAATTTATTTTCACGTAAACGTAAGCAAAAAGCATTTATGAATCAAGAAGTACAAGAATTTTTTAAAGATAGTAATAAACCCAAAAATAACTTTACTAATAAAACATTTGATTGAACTGCTACTTATCAAAGTACCAATATGAACGTTGATGACTTTATTGAACAAGAGTTGTTACGAAGAAAAAAAGAAGTAGATATTAAAAGTGAAACAAAAGAATCTGAAAATTCTTCTATTCGTGTTGGTATTTATAAAATTAGAGGTTAGTTTATTTAAGGAGTGAATTACATGTTATTAAATAAAGAATGATTTGCAGAAAATATTGTTGAAGAAAAATATTTAGAATTATTAAAGCGTAATTATCCTCAACATCAACTTAAAGATTTATTATTATTAAACATTGATTTACGTTTATTGTATTTAAAACATATTTTAATGATTGAAAATTCTTTAAAAAATGCTTTATTTCATCAATTTTTTAATGATAATGTTCAAAATTTAGATAATGCTACTTTTCTTAATCCAGAACACCTAGCTCAAATGAAAACAGCTTTACGTTTGATTCGTGCTGGTTATAATAAATATAATAGAAGTGGTGTTTTAAAATCACGAACAATACGCAGTTTAATAGAAGTTATGTCATTTGAATGAACAATGAAATTATTACAAACTTTAAATGATAAAAGTATCGCTAAGATTGCTCATTATTTTGGTATCAAAGAATTTAATGATAGTAAAATTTTATTAGAACAGTTAGAGTATATTAAAGATGTTCGTAATTATTTATCACATAATTTTAAAGTATTAGCAATTCAATTTAAGTATAAAGAACGGTTCGCTTATTATGAACAAACTTTAAATGCCAATAATGATCATCATTATTTGCACTTATTAATTATTCGTTTTTCTAGTAAAAACCAATTACTAGTGCCATTTAATGTTGATTATGAAAATTTATTTGATAGTTATGATGTTAAAATTCATGATTGTGTTAAGGAAGATAATCAAAGGATAATCCATACTTAGTATAGAAAAATTATTAAATTTTAGTAGATTTAATTTAATAAGTATATTATAATGATATCAATTAATTACTAGTGTAAAATAAACCATTGTCATTTTTTAAATGACAATGGTTTATTTTATTTAGAATTAATGAAACTTGAAGAAAGTAGGAAAAAAATGAAATCAGAGTATAATGAAAAAAAAGATTTAAATATTACAGAATTAAAACGACTTGATTTATTAAAAGAGTTATTTCCCGAAGAAATTATTTGGAATGCCAACACTTTTTAGGACTATTTTTTGGTAGACATTTGTTGTTGATATTTAACTGGATGGAATGGCAACACTTTTTAGGACTATTTTTTGGTAGACATTTGTTGTTGATATTTAACTGGAGTTAAGTAGTTTAAAGTGCTGTGAATTCTTATATTGTTATATCAATTGATGTAATCAAATAATTCTAATTTTAATTGGATTAATGATGTAAAATTTTGGACGGTTGTCAAAGGACGTATGAGATTAACCCTTAGAATTTTGACTAACATTAACAATATAACTGCAAATTCTATGATTTGTTAATTAAATTATAACATATATTTTAAAAATATTAAAATATATAATTTCAAAATTACATTTAAATAACACAAAAATCCTAATCTTAAAATTAGAAATAAAAAATATTAAGTTTTAACTTATTAAGTACTATTAAGATAACTTCTAGTATTTAAATAATTTGCTTTTGCTATTAACATATTATTTAATGTTTGATAATTATATATTTTTGCTCCATTAGTTAAAGATTTTAAAAAATGATATACATCACTTTCAGCACTACATCCTATATTTCATGAAGCATTTTGATTAATAATTCCTTGTTCATTATTTTTAAAATAATTATAAGTTTTTTTAGTAACTTTATTATGATTATTTTCTAAAATAGTAATTAATTGATTATAACTACCATTTGAAAAAGTAGTTGTTACATCTAAATAATTTGTTCAATCAAGTGCTTTCTTTTGATGTTTACCACGAACATTAACAAAAGATTTTCATAAATAACTATAAGCATGATATTTATCTAAAATATAATAACAACCCAATCAACTAGCCATTGCTCTAATTCATAATGCACCATCACCAGCAACTACTAAATTATAATTATTATATTCTCAATTAATAGCAAATATATTTAATTTAATATCATAATAATTATTAATAGTTTGCATTGTAAAATTATGTAATTCTTCTTGTTTTGGAGCATTATTAGTTTTAAATAACATAAATGAAGTTATTTTCTTTTCTAATTTATTTCTATATGAATAAATTTCTTTTCTTCCTAAATTATAAGTTAAAAGTCTACAACAATATTGTTGTTTTAAACCATTTTCATCTCAACAAGTTATATAAGCATCATCTGCACATATATTTAATTTTTCATTATCTAATACTTTAAATTTTTGTTCTGGTATAAATTTTTCAATTTTTACATTTTTAAAAATTCTTGAAATAAGATTTTTAGAAAAAGAAGTATATTTAAATTCTGATTGAATATTAAAATAACCTTTTTTACTTATTAAATTTTCAATTAAATTATCTAATATTGCAAAATATAAATCATTAGTAATTCTTGCTCTTTTTTTAATACCAAATTCTTCATAAATTGGATAATGATATTTTTGATTAATTTCATCTCAATAAACTCTTTGTTTAAAAGTATCCATTCCAATTGGAGTATTTACTGTTCTATTACATGTTCAAGCAACTTTATATTGATTTTTATCTCTATTTAGAAAAAAATACTCATCATAATCATGGATTTTTTGAAAATATTTTGCTAAAATATTAGTGATTTCAGATTTTAGAAATTCTTTAAAACTAAACATTTTTTAACACCTTTCTATTTATTTTTTTTCCTAACTATTCTAACAAATTTACTAAATTATTGTTGAAAAATGTTTGGTTTTAGAGTATAATATTAAAGAACGATAAAATAAACTGCAAATTCTATTTACGTTTAAAAGATAACTTTTATTAGTTATCTTTTCTTTTTTAATAAAATAATGTACAATAAAGAAAAATATAAATAGAAAAGGAAAATGAAAGTAAAAATGGATTTAGGATTATGAATATCTTTTGGAATAATAGGAGCAGTTATTTGAATTATATTAATACGTTTTGGAATTAAATATTGTCTTAAAAATAATGCTATGGGAGTAGTAATATTATTTATTACTTTAAATATATTTGGTTTAATTCTTGGATGAGCAATTTTATGAAATAATAAAAACTTTAGTACTAAAAAAGAAGAAGAAAAAACAAAAGAATTGGGGATTTATAATATTTTAAATGATGAACAGAAAAAAAAAGTTTGTGGAATTTGTTTTAAAGTAAAAGATAATCCAGAAACTATATGTACTAATTGCTTAAAAAAATTTTAAAAATAGCATATAAATGCTATTTTTTGTTATAATTATATTATAAAAATTAAATAAAAAAATATATGAAGTAATTAATAAAATTAATAAGTTATTGAGCCAAAGTTAACTTAAAGATTATATTAATTATATCATAATTTTTGTGTTTTTAAAGCATATGAAAGGAGATTTTTATGTGCAAGAAGAAAAAATAAAAATAAGAACAATTTTTAATGATGCAAAAGTCTTAAAACAAGAATTAGTAAATTATTTTACTCATTGTAATGATAATAAAGAAGTTCCTACTAAGTTAGGTATGTTAATTTATTTAGATATAACAGAAAGTACTATTAGGACTTGAAAACAAAAAAAGAGAAATACTTTTTTACAACAAATTAATTGAGCGCATTCTCAAATTGAACACTTAAATTTACAAAGATATTTAACTTCTAATGCTAATACTTCATCATGATATTTAGAAAGAGCATATGTTAATAAATATCATTTATCAACTAAAATTGATATAAAGAACAGTGATAACGTCGCCCCTATAGCAATTAGTTTAGAAAATAAAGGTAAGAATAAATGTTAAATAATTTTGGTTATTTATTAGATATTGCTAAAAGAATGTATTTAAAACAACCTTTAAATATTACTAAAATTAAACAATTAGGTAGTCGTAAATCTGGTAAAACATTTAGTGATATTGAATTTCTTGGTATTTTATTAATGTTAGATAATATTAATATTCATGCTTATTTAATTCGTAATATGTCAAAACAATTAAATGATAGTTGACAAGAATTAAAACAAATTATTAGAGCAACATATCCTAGTATTAATTTTATTATTAGTGAAACTAAAAAAACTATTGAATTTAATGGTAGTAAAATAACTTGTAAATATTTACATGCACAAGATAATAGTAATGTTAAATTAACTGGATTAGCAAGTAATTATTTATATGATTATGTAATTATATGAAGTGATGAAAGATATGAAATTACTGAAAATGATTATCAAGATTTAAAAGATGCTATTCGTGGAGCTAATCAATTATTAGAAATTGAGAGTTGTAATCCTTGAAGTATTTTAAATGAATTTATTAAGAAAACAGTAACAGCATGTCCACAAAATGAAAAGCAAATTATTAATGAATATGAACAATTTACTATTATTGATAATACTATTTATCATTATCAAAATTGAAAATTAAATAATCATTTAAAAGATAGTGATAAACAACAATTATTAGAAATTGAAACTCTTGACCCGATATCTGCAAGAGTAAGAAGTCATGGTTTAGTAGGTTATGAATCTGGTGGAATATATTCACATTTACTTCCTAAAATTAGTAGAGTAATACAACCAAGTTATAGATTTAGTGCTGGATTAGATTATGGGTTTAAAGATGATGCTATGGCATGTTTATTAATAGGATTTGATTATAATTTTAAATTTGTTAATGTTATTGATTGTTTAAAAATAGAAAATAAATTAGTACGTTATGATAATAAACAATTAGCAAGATTAGTAGTAGAGTTTTATATTAAATTAGCAAAAGAAAATAATTTGTTATATGAATATGGTTTAACAGTATATTGTGATTTTAGTAATTATACATTTATTGAAATGTTAAATGATACAGCAATTAAATATAACGTTAATTTATGGCTTTATTTTAAAGATTGTGTGAAATTAAGGTTAGAGTTTAGAATAGGTAAGAATGTGGCTTTAATGGCTTCAGAACGCTTAAATATAAGTATGAATGCACAAGAATTATTAGATGAATTTAGATTAGCAATATGAGATGAAAAAAGTATTAAACAAATACCTTTGCCGGGTAACGACCATTTACGTGATGCTTTTGATTATGCTATAGAACCATATATTAGAAATTTAAGTGCAAATATAAATCCTTATTTTGAAAGGAAGTAACATATGAATAATCATAATACTGAAATATTAACTGCTAAGTGATGTATGATAAATCTTCAAGAAATAATAGCAAATCATGCAAGTAAATTATTATGAGGTAATGGTTATACTTTAACAAGTGAACATCCAGAATATAAAAATGCTATTGAAAAATTAAAAGAATGAAATAATTTAGATTCATTATTTTATCAAGATTGTCATATTAAATCTGGTTATGGTTATAGTATTGTGCAAATTGATAGAAGTAAAACTGGAAGAATAGCATTAAATTTTGCTCAACCATATGCTCAATCAAGAGTAGCTAGAGTATTAGAAACTGAATATAGTGCATCAACATGGTCAAGAGTACAATATGATGACCAAAGTATTTATGTTAAAACAACATATACTCCAAATCAAATTATTAGATATTTTACTAGTGATACAGTTACTTTAGATGGTTTACAAGAAAAAATAAGTGAAGATTTAAAATTACCATTAATAGAAAATCATAATTTAGGTATTATACCAGTTAAATTTATGCAAAATTTACCTAAAAAGAATTTCTTTGGTGGAGTTATTGGTGATTATTATCCAGATATGACTGCTTGTAAAGGCTTACAAAAATTATTAAATCATACCTTTGAAATTATTTGAAAAGAACTTAAATATAATCGTTCAAGAGTATTTGCAGATATTACTCAACAAGAAATAAATCAAACTACAACTGCAATTGATATGAATGAATTATTTGGTGATTTTGTATTACAAGCAAATTTAAGAAGTCCGGGAAGTACTAGTGGTACACCACCAATTGCCATAATACAAGGTAATCCAGTATTAGATAAATATGCAGATTTTATACAATTTATTATTGATAAAGCGTTTGAAGGTAGTGGATATAGTCCAGTAAATGATACTACAAGTCAAAAAACAGAAGCAGAAGTATTAATTACAAATAGTAGAGATATGGAAACTACAAGAATTAAAAGAACTTTAAATCAAAGTGATTGAAATGAAATATTTCAAAGATGTTTTATTTTAATGGGATTAGATGGTGATAAATCTAAATGAACATTTGAAATTAAAGAAAATACTATTACAGATAGATTAAAATCACTTGAAATTGATGAAGTTGAATTAAGATTAGGAATTACTAATATTAAAAGAATTATTGTTAAAAGATATGGTGTTAGTGAAGAAGAAGCACAACAAATTATTGAAGAAAATAGAAAATATCAAAAAGAAGAAATTGAATTTAATAATACTTTTTTAGGAGAAACTAAAAATGATACCGAAAATAAATCATCAATTAATTAAAACAGTTTGAAAAAGTACAGGTGAAATTGAAAAAGATTTTACACAAAATAAAGATTTACAATTTCGTGTATGTCCTTTTACTATTATTTTAGGTGCTATAAATTCAACAAATGGTGGTTATAAACCACCAACTAGTATTCCTAATGATTATACTAGTTTTAGTAAGATATTCACTGGTAGAGAAGCAATACAAGCAGTTTGAGACCATTCTTATTATCCTATTCAAGATAAAGATAATCCAGATTTAGCATATAAACAATTACAAATTGGTGATGTATTTTATGGAAATATATTAAGTGACCAATTAGGTATTACTTATAGTGCTACACCAGCAAATAATGCTTTTATTCAAGAACAAGCAATTAAAAATGTAGTTATTAATATTCCAAATGAAAAAAAGAATTTTAATTTTATTAATAATATTGTTGCAAATTTATATAAGTTATATATGATTCCAGAAATTAATAAAGTTATAAATACTGATAAATCAATTAAAGTTGATAGACAGTGATATATTCTAGAAGTTGCTAGTAAAACTTATAATAATGAAAATAAAGAATTAGCATATATTCAATGTACTTTTAGTAGTTTAAATGATAAATTAGCAACAAGTGGATTAGCTATTAATCAATATGTACAATTAGGTGCACCTGGCGACCCAGTTGCATTACCAGCATTAGATGAAAATAATAATATTGTTTTGGATGGTAATTATTTAACTCCATTACCAGTTACTCATTGTCAAGTATCTTTTTATGGTTCAGTAAAACCTATTTCAATAGCATTATGAGGTAGAGATATTGATATTTCAGATAATACTAAAGAACATAAATATAGACAATATCCAACTAAATTATTATTTCCATGACAATATCAATGTTCAACTTATGACCCAGTAAGTTTTCAAGCATTACCAGAAACTAATTATGTTTTAACTGTACGTGGTGAAAGTACAATGGATAGTTATCAAGATTGACAAAAAGTAATTTCACCAAATTATGATGATGGTGCAACGAAGCATTATGAGGGACATTTAAGAACTAATGTTGAAAAAACTAAAAATACTAATAAAGTTGATGTATCAAATAGATTAGTAAATTATTGAGATAATAATTTTTTAAATGGTGCTGAAATTGAAGATTATAATTATGCAACTGCTGGTAATCCATATTTTCAATATTATAATAAAAATAATAAAAAATTTATTGGTAATACTCATTATAATATGAATAATAATAAATTTAAGCAATTAAATACTATTAATGCTTTACATTATTTTATTTATAATCCTATTAGTGAAATTCCTTTAACTCCAAGAGAAACAATTAAAATTAATCTTAATACTATTCCAGTATTTGGTTCATTTATGAATGTATTTGTTGGTGGTTTAGATATTGGTGCTAAATTATCAAGTAATTTATTAATACCTCAATTTCCTTATATAAATGGTTTAATATCTGCTGAATTATATAATTTTTATACAACATTATTATATAGTTCACAAAGTACTAATCCAGCATTAATTCCATTAGATGTATTTAGAAATGATACTCCAGATACTATTCAATCTGTATTAGGTACAGCAAGTCATATGACATCATTTACATTTAATTTAACTGATAAATTATCAATGGCAAGATTTGATATTAATAATCAATCATTTAATGATAATACTGTACAAGAAACAGTAAATTTAGGCCAATTAGATATTAAAAATAAAAATTTAGTTAATTTATTAGCAAAAGATGATATTGATACATCATTATTACAACCACCAAATTTTACTAATACTAATATAGTAAAATGAGCAATTGATATGATTGATATTAAAGTTGTAGGAAAAAGTAATTTTAAAATAACATTTTATTCAATGCCAGATAATAGAGATGGTGCTGTTAATGATAATTTTAGTATTTGAAGTGGTACTTATCAAACAGTAGGTAAAGCAAGTAATAATAGTAGATTAATTCAAAATACATTTATTTTAGCAAATAATACTTTTAAATTTGACAAACCATTTAATTATCCTCAAGCAATACAACCACCCCCAATAATAGAGAGAGCGCATCCTATATTTATTGATTTAAGTAATCAAAGTCAATATGGAATTAATAATAATATTTCTGAACCATTATCAAGTAAAGATTTACATTACTATAAAATGAAACCAAATTGAAGAGAAAATCAAGAAACCGGTAAATTTTTAAACTATATAGATATTAATGTTAAAGATTACGGATATGAGAACATTGAGAAATTTAAAGATGATTATGAAAGTATAACATTTAATTTTAATTTTAATATGAATGCAATATACTCAAATAAATATTTGGGATTAAATTATACTAATTCTAAAAACTGATTTACACCTATTACTATTAAATTAAATGAGATTGGTAATATCACTGATGGTCAAGGTTTAAATGCAAGTTTTCAAGATAATGATATTATTTATAATAATAATTCTGGTAATCACATAGATATGAATAATAATTGAACATTTAATATTAATAATATTTTTAAAGATAATAAATTTGACCAAATTGCTTCTTTAACTAATACTGAAAGATTAAAAAATATATATATCAATAATTTAATATCAACAAATGACAATCCAAGTAGTGGTGTTAAAATATTAAATTCAATTTGATTTAAAATAATGGCATTTAAAGGTGATAGTGATGATTGAATATCAATTCAATATCAATTTATTATTACAACTCCATTGACCAATCAAACAGTCGCTCCATTTTATGAAAAATTTGAAGAAAATTGAAATCTTCAAACTACATCATTGGTAATTAATCCAAAAAGTTCAACTTAGAAAGGTGGTGGTAATTATGTTAAATGAAAATGAAATGAAAGAAGGTAATACTATGGAAGAAAAAGATGAACAAGAAGAAACTAAGGAAGAAGAAATAAAATCAGAAGAAAATACCAAAAAAGAATCTGAATCTGAAGACAAAAAAGAACCAGAAAATGAAGAATCTAAAGAACCAACTTTAGAAGATAAATATAAAGAATTAGAAGAAAAATATAATACTTTATATAAAGAAAAAACTGATAAAGATAGAGAAATTAGACATTTAGAAAGTTATAAAAAATATGATTTATCACAAGAAAATGTAAATTTATTAAAAAGATATCTTGGAGATAAAGAAGATATTGATGAAGAATTATCAAATTTAAATAAAGATTTTCCACATTTATTTAATAATAAAAAAGATACAAATATTAGTAATTCTTTAGATGTAAAAGATAAATTTAAAGAAGATGAAGTAGATACTAGAAAAATAGGAATGGTAGGTTAAAAATATGGCAATTATTACAACACAATCAACAACAATTAATGACCCTAGTACACCTAGTGGTAAAGCGGATTTATCTGTAAAATATATTAAAAATTTAAAAGTTTTATTATCAAAGAGAGTAGCATTAATTAATGCAACAGTAGAAAATAGAGAACAATTAGATGCTGGTACTGCTGTTTATAATGTTACTAAAAGAAATCTTACAGAAGATTATACTGCTGGTGCTGGTGCTAATGATGTAACTGCACTTAGAACAGAACAAATTTTATTAAATAAAAGCAAACAAATTGGTTATGAAATTGAAACTCTTGACTTAAAAAGAATGGGAGCAAAATTTGAAAATGGTGGTATTACTATTGCTGATAGTCTTGCTAGTGATTGAATTGATGCAAAAGCAAAATCAGTAGAAGTATATTTAGTTGCTAAATTAATGCAATTAGCAGTTAAAACAGCACAAGATAATGACATTATTAAAATTGCATTACCACAAACTCCAAAAGTAGATGATTATAGATTATTATTATGATTAAAAATTTCAAATACATTAGCAACATTAAAATCAAGAATTAATGATGAATATATTGGTACTGATGAAGAAGATTATACATTATGAGTATCTAGTTTTTTTAAACCATTAATATTATTAGCAACAACTACATTAGGTAGTGATAGTGCAAGTCAAGCATTAAAAGATGGTAAAATTGTAGAAATTGGTGGAATTAAAATTGTAGAATGTCCATGATTAGGTAGAAATTATCCGGCTGGTAATACTATTGATAAACAAGAAGCATTTGATTTTAGAGGTTGTGATGCTGTATTAGTTCATAAAGAAGCATTAGCATTTCCATTTAATCGTGGTTTAGATAATACTTATTTATTACAAACAAATTCAAATGTTAAAAATTTTCATAAGTTTTTAGTTTCAGAAGGTAAAGCATTACGTCCAGATTTAGTTAAAGGATTTACAGTTAGTTCAAATGTAGATATTGCAACAGCAATTGAAAGAACTAAATTAGGAAAAATTGATATGGCGGGAGCAACACCAACTGCAGATGAAGTAGAAAAAGCAGTTATTGCTAAAAACCCTAATTATAGAAAAGGTAATGCTAATTTTTCAGATTTAACAGCAACAAGTGCTAATGTTGAAGGTAAAACTTTATATGATGGTTCTTTACAAGTAACTTTTACAAAGAAGTAATTTAAATGCCTATTATCTTACTTTTAAGAATAATATTAGAAACTGCTGTTAGTGATATTCAAACTGCTGAATTAATAGAAAAATTTAAAAAAAATAATAATTTATTTAATAGTTTTTTAAAAAATCCAGCAGGAATATTAAAAAATCAATTAATGTCAAAAGTATTAGGTCAAGGTAAATCACAAAAAGAATTATCTGAATTTCAACAAGTTTTACAAAAATTAACAAATTTACCAGTAATTCATAAAAAAATAATGACACATATTACTAATAATAATATTGCTAAATTACAACATATTCAAAAACAATATTTAAATGGTAAGTCATTAATGGATAAAGGTAAAGAAATTATTATTAATTCTTTAACTGAGCAAGATTATGATTCTATGATTGGAATTTATGTAAATCTTTCAAGTAGTGCATTAGCGGGTGGTATATGAACTCCAGTAATACAAGCACAATCTGGTACTTATGGCATTGCTACATTAACATATAGAACTAATTTAAGTAAATCATATGATTATTTTAATGTTTCAAGAGAAACTTGAATTGATATGTGTAAGTCTATGGGTGCTTATGGTACTGGTGCTAATAGTGTTTTTATAAGAGAATATTTAGGTGGAGTTAATAAAACTAGAAAAGAAATGAATGCTACTGTTAGAAAAAATGTTAATCAATTAAATATAGCAGTAACTAAACCTAATAAATCAGTTATTAGTACAGTTAATAAATCACAAGCAGTACAAGGATATGGAAGGTATAAAGATTATGGAAAACAAAAATAATATTGATTGAAATGTAAATTTAAATTATATTACAAAAGATGATTTAAAAACTATATATGGTTTTATACCAGATGCTGACCAAACTACTACTGATAATACTAAAACTGATTTTACTATTATGGCAATTGCTATATCAAGTGAAAGAATTAATACTATTACTGGTAATCAAATTGAAGTCATAGGATTTAAAAATCTTAATGAAACACAACAACAATTAGTTAAAAGAGCAACAGCAAGAATGACTATATATTATTTAACTGATGGAATGGCATTTATAAGAAGTAGTGTATCTATTAGTGGTAATGGTTTATCAAGTAGTATTAGTCCTCCAAGTGAACCAGATTATGTATTAATGGAAGTATATAATTTATTACAACAAGCAAATTTACATACACCAAGAAAAGCAATAAATAATAGTATTTCATGTAATACAGATAATTTTAATACACCTAATATTTTTGATGAAAGTGATAATAGAGTTATAACTTGAGATTCTGGTAATAAAACTTTTTTACGAAAAGAAGGAATTACTGCAGGAGTTGGTATAAAAATAGATGATATTAGTGATACTATTCCTAAATTAAAAATTCATGTTGATAGTAATATTGATTCATTATGAGAAGTTGATAAAGATAATCCTAATTTTATTAAATCCAAAGATAATAAAGGTATTGATGCTAATGGAAGAAGACTTATTGATGTTGGTACACCTACATTTTTAAGTGATGCAACCAATAAAGAATATGTTGATAAAAAACAAGATAAATTAACTGCTGGTGAAAATATTAAGATTGATGAAAAAACTAATACTATTAGTGCTACTGGTGGTAGTTCAGTTGATGAAAATAGAATATTTAATAATAAAGATGATAAAAATAGTACTACAAGATTAGTTAATGAAGTTATTAAAACTAATGTTGGAGGTAAAACTTTAATTTATAGAAATGAACCAGTTGTAACTGATGATTTAGATATTCCAAATAAAAAATATATAGATGATAAAATAGATAAAAAGCAAGATAAAGAAAATTGAGTTGTAATAGGAAAGAAAGTTGATAATAGAACATGAGATAATTTTAATATTGACCTTAATAAAACATATCGTGTATTTATAACATGACACAGAAATGCACCTGAACAAAATGGTTATCCATTAATGTTATTGTTTAAATCAGCAAAAGCAGTTGGAACTGGTACATGAACTCTTTTAATTGGTAAAATTGATAATAAAGATGCTTCTTTAATTCTTAATGCTGATTATACTAAATCTACTAATAAATGAAGTTTATTTATTAAATGTGAAATTGATGGTGGTGCTATATTTAGTTTTGAAGAATTAAAAGAAAATACTTATCAAATTACTAGTAATACATTAAATATTACTTCACCAAGTGTAATTAATATAGATAAACCTATAAAAATTAATTCAAAAAGTTTAGAAACAAATGAAATAGAAGAAAATAATTGAGATATTGAATTAAAAAATAATCCTCCAACACCAACTCCAAATATTCCACAATGAAAAGAAGTAGGAACAAGAGAAAAAAATAAATTAGATAATTGACAAATTACTTATGATTTTCAAGAGAATAAACATTATAGAGTTTATTATTCTTGAAATATATATAATCCAGTTTATACTATTCAAGAATTTATTATAACTAATAAAAAAATTGCTGGTGTACAAATACAAACCTTTAATGATAGTGCTAATATAGTAATTTTATCAGTTCAACATGCAAAATGGATTACTATTTATACTGGAAAAGGTAAATTAAAAGGTAATGTATGAAAATTAGAAGAATTACAGGAATAATATTATGTTTTTTAAAATTATAAAAATTATTTTAGGTTTAATAGGAGTAATTTTATCATCAGCAACAGCAGGTTTAATTATATTTATCATTTTAAAAATCATATTAAAAATTAATCAAATATTTTAAGAAAGGTGGTGATTAATATGGATACTACAACAATTATTATAGTTGCTAATTTATGTATTAATGGAGGTTATGTTTTAATTAAATTAGGAAAAGCATTCGTTGCTTTTGGTAAATCTTTAACAGACCCTAATAAAAAACAACTTAAAAAACAAAATAAAATTAATAAATTACAAAGTAAATTAAATTCTATTAATAAACAACAAGAAGTAAAAAGTATTTATTAATTAAAAAAATGCCTATTAAAGGCATTTTTACTTATTTATAAACTCATATGATTATAATCTCAATTTAATGAAGCATTATCATGATTTAATGGTACTTCGCTCATATTATCACTACCATAATATTGACTTGCAGTTTCACTATTAATAGTAAATCTATTGTCATTAATTAATCTTGTAGTTTCATCATTAAATGATGTTTCTTGCATTTCTTCATTATGATGTGTAGTTTCCATAGGTAATAAATTATGGATAATTTCACTTGCACCAGCAACAATTGTAGGTACTGCATAAGCATTATTAAAATCATTATTAATACCCATTGCTACACCACTTGATATTAAACATCCACCAGTAGCCATATTACAAATCTTTCTTATTGCTTCAAATTTATTAGGTATTAATTCAGTTAATCCACTAATAAGATTTGATATACCATAAGCATTTAAACTAAAATATGTATCTCAATCCATTAAATTATTAGGGTTATTATTTACTACAAATAATAAATCTGGTGGAAAAGGGTCAACAGTAGTAGTTGTTATTGGACTTTCTGTTGGATTTGGATTAATATCTACATTAGTAAATTTTGCATAATTTGCTAAACCAATTGTTCCTAAACCTAGTAATATTTTTTTACTACTATTAATTAATTTAGTTTTAGTATTTGGTCTTTGATTTAAATTTCATATATCTAAACCTAATTTTTTACCAAATAATAAACTATTAATTGAACCTAATACTGGATTACCTATTACTTGACCATAATAAGCACTTGTACCAATTATTGCACAAATTGGACTTATACCAGTTCTAATTAATTTAGTTAAAGTATAATTTGATTGTGTATTTTCGTTTGGCATTTTATTCTCCTTTTATAAATTTAAATTGCATATTTCCAATAGTATCTCTATTATTACCACAAATAATTAAATATCCAGTTTGATTATTTTCTAATATTCATGAATAATAAATATATTGTGGATATAATTTTGGATATAAATTTAATGCTAATAAATAACATAAAGCATCTTCTTTATTTTTTAATAGTCCAACTGTTGGACATTTTATCTCTTTAGGACTTTTTTCATTATAAAATCATTCAGTTCTAATGTTTCTCATTATTTCACATCCTTTTATGAACTCATCAGCACCGTAGTAAACGGTGGACTATAGAATTATAATGTTATCCAAATTTGTAATAATTCTATAGTTTCATTCTGTATAGATATAAAATTTTAATTAGGACTTACATTGACATATTAAATAAAATAAAGAAAGGAGCGGGTAAAAAGTATATGTCAAATGCCTAAATATTAATTATTTTCTTTAATTTCAATTATTTCTTTTCTAATTTCAGTTAGTTCTTTATTAATTGATAAAATTTCTTTAAATATACAATTTATTAGTTCTTGTTTATTACAAATTGCTTCTCAAATTTCATTATCTCTTTTCTTCATTATCAAAGTCTCCTAATTTTAATCTAACTATTAATTCTTCAATTTCTTGACATTGTTCATGTTCACATTTATTCATTATCAAAGTAACCTTTTTCTAAATATTCAATTATTAATTCCATATGTAAACATGAATGATTATTTAAATATTTAATTAATTTTTCTTTATTAATTTCAACTTTTTTCATTATCTAATACCCTTTCTATGTTCTCTTACATGTTCAATATTTTCTTCATCACCAATCATTATTTCTCCACAAAAAACACATTTATACTTTGTTCAATATCCCATTATTTATTCTTCCTTTTCTATAAATTCAAGTACTTTATAATAAGCAGTAAGTTTGCCGGCTTCTTTTAAAGAATCACATAAGCAAATACTAAGTTGTTTATTTAATCAAGTAATTAATTTCAGTCTATATTCATTTTTTAATATCATATTCATAAATTCGGTAGTAATCATTAGTTATTTCTCCTTATTAAACTTCAAAATTTTCTATTATTTCTTCTTCTTTTTCTAATTCTTTTATTTTAGATAAAGTAGAATTTAAGTCAGTATTATCAGTTGAATTAGTAATAGCATCAATAGTATCATGATATTCTTTAAACTTAGGATTTGAATCAATAATATCAATAATATGATTATTTGGATTATCAATATATATTTTTTCATTTTCAGTAATAATTGCTTGGTCATTTTCATAAGCAGTTTGCATGTCAACTGACATAATTCCCCATTTTCTTAATAATTGAGTTAATACAGTTTTTTTAGCCATACTATCAAAATCACTAACAATAAATTTTTTATTTTTTTTATATGTTTCACTATATTTATTAAAATGTTCTATTATCTGTTCACTTGTTCAATATAAATTTTTTTCAAAACCATTTTTTAATTTAAAATAAGCACAATAACCTACTATTTTTGATTTTAATCTTTCAATAGGATTTTCAATAAATTTAAATTTTATTTCATCTTTTAAATAATCAATCTTTTTTAATTCTCCTTCTCTAACTTCAATAACATTAATTTTTTTATATTGTTGACTTCTTTGCGCTAATTGAATATAACCTTTATATCCCATTTGAAACTGTGCTTCTTTAACAGTTATTCAATCACCTTTTTCATCTTTATATTTACGATTAAAAGGTACAACTCAACAATAACCAAAATTCTTTTCTAAAGGTAATTGTAATAATGTCGCTTGATAACATGCTTCTAATATTGTAGTTAAACTAGTTTTTGATAAACCTAATTGATTTTTAATTGCTAAAGCATTACTTTTAAATCTTTGTATTTCTTTATTATCAATATTACCTTGATTTTTTTTATTAAATCATTGTTCAATAGTTAATGAATTTTTATTATTAGTTAAATCATTACTCATTATTTTCTTCTCCTTTTTTATTTAATAATTCTAAAATTTCATCTAATTTTTTATTAATTTTTCCTAAATGTTTTAATAAAATTAAAATTGATTTATCCATAAGTTGCTTCCTTTGTAATTGTAATTTTTCCAAATATTAAACAATTTATAAATCCACTAATAAAAGTTAATATTCCACCAATGAAAGTAAATATAAAACCAATTATTAATAATGGAATAAACAATATTGCTATTGGTGATAATAATATCTTTGCTCATATTGGTAATTTTTTAGTCTTTTCTACTTTCATCTTTTAACTCCTTTAAATCTATTATCTAAATGTACTTCAATATTTTTACTAGGATTAATAACTAAATGACTATTAATCTCAATTCAATTATTTAGATTACTATCTAATTTTTTAGGTAATTTTTCAAATTCAATTGAATTACAAGAATAAATAGTTTTTTCTTTAATTGATTTTTCATTAATCATTTTTATTTCTTCTTAATCATTCTTTAATATTAGTTTTTAAAATATTTAGTTCTTTAATTTGACCTCTTAAAACATCTAATTCTCATACATTTATTTGACTTAAATTAATTTCTTCAATTTGATATTCTAAATATTCAATTCTGGCATTAATACTTTTCGTTAATAATTCATTAAAATTACATTTTTTATTTTTACAATATTCTAGTTTATATTCCATTTTGATTTTCTCCTTTAAAATAATTTATTTTTGCTTTTAATCATTCATCTGTTATTTCAATTTCAATTTCTTTTTGAATATTTTTATTTGTTAAATATATATAGGTTTTAGTCGATATATCTATATTACTTTTAAATAATATTCAAAAATAAGCACTTAATTGTAATTTAATTCTTTTTAATTTATCTTCATCAATACAAGCATATGTTTTATAATCAACTAAATAATATTTATTTTCTTTTTTATCTAAATAAACTAAATCTGGTGTTCCAGCAATTAAACTATCATTAATAGGTTTTTCTATAATAAATTCATAATTATTTTTATCTTTAAATTTTTCTTTTAAAAACATAAGTGATTTTTTACAATAAGAATAATTTATTGAATTTGTTATTGGTTTTAATTTTTTTAATAAATTATTAATAATATTTTCTTGATTAATATTTTGTAAATATAATTCATTAAGTTTATGAACTCATTTACCACGAACTGAAGCATTTTTTAATATTTCTGCTGAGATATGACTATATCCAAATCCTAAATAATTATCAATAATTCTAGAAACTGATATTAATTCTTTATCATCTAAAAAATATTGATGAGTTTCTTTTTTAAAAATTAATTTACTCATATTTATTTCTACCTATTAATAATCAAAAACATTTATTACATAATCTATTACCAATTGAAGATTGTTTTCTACATCTATCACAAGAACCAACCATTCTATATTCTCTACATTCCATAAATATTTTTACCTTTCATTAATTTAATTAAGTTTTTTATTTAATTCCTTATTATTTAAATTTATGTCTAATTCCATTACTAATATTTCATATTTTTCAATATAAGCATCTTTAATTAAATGATGTTTATAATTTCTATGAAAGTTAGTAGCATTTTCTACAGTTGAAAAAGCCTTATATTTTATTTGACCAGTATAATTAACTTCATATTTTAATAAGTAAACATATTTCATATTTATTTTTCTCCTTTATTTTTTTTATTGTGTTATGATATTGTTAATGAGGTATGTATTTATATATAACCCCCCTTACGGTGTAGTGATTTAAAATATAGATAAAACAGGGGTTGTTGGTTAAGTGCTTCCTTTTGCTTTTACAAATTAATCTCAATTAAATTCACTTAACAATTCTATTTACATCTTAAATGCACGCTTTTATCCTGATATAGAAGTATTTACATAAAGTACTCACCATTTGACTTCTACGACAGTTTTATGAAGTTTTAATCTTTTAACAAAAAAAGAACGATAGTTATATCGTTCTTTGTTATCCATTTATTAATCTAAGGGTTAAAGTGATGCGCCCTCAAAGGACGTATGAGATTAACCCTTAGAATTTTGACTAACATTAACAATATAACTGCAAATTCTATGATTTGTTAATTAAATTATAACATATATTTTAAAAATATTAAAATATATAATTTCAAAATTACATTTAAATAACACAAAAATCCTAATCTTAAAATTAGAAATAAAAAATATTAAGTTTTAACTTATTAAGTACTATTAAGATAACTTCTAGTATTTAAATAATTTGCTTTTGCTATTAACATATTATTTAATGTTTGATAATTATATATTTTTGCTCCATTAGTTAAAGATTTTAAAAAATGATATACATCACTTTCAGCACTACATCCTATATTTCATGAAGCATTTTGATTAATAATTCCTTGTTCATTATTTTTAAAATAATTATAAGTTTTTTTAGTAACTTTATTATGATTATTTTCTAAAATAGTAATTAATTGATTATAACTACCATTTGAAAAAGTAGTTGTTACATCTAAATAATTTGTTCAATCAAGTGCTTTCTTTTGATGTTTACCACGAACATTAACAAAAGATTTTCATAAATAACTATAAGCATGATATTTATCTAAAATATAATAACAACCCAATCAACTAGCCATTGCTCTAATTCATAATGCACCATCACCAGCAACTACTAAATTATAATTATTATATTCTCAATTAATAGCAAATATATTTAATTTAATATCATAATAATTATTAATAGTTTGCATTGTAAAATTATGTAATTCTTCTTGTTTTGGAGCATTATTAGTTTTAAATAACATAAATGAAGTTATTTTCTTTTCTAATTTATTTCTATATGAATAAATTTCTTTTCTTCCTAAATTATAAGTTAAAAGTCTACAACAATATTGTTGTTTTAAACCATTTTCATCTCAACAAGTTATATAAGCATCATCTGCACATATATTTAATTTTTCATTATCTAATACTTTAAATTTTTGTTCTGGTATAAATTTTTCAATTTTTACATTTTTAAAAATTCTTGAAATAAGATTTTTAGAAAAAGAAGTATATTTAAATTCTGATTGAATATTAAAATAACCTTTTTTACTTATTAAATTTTCAATTAAATTATCTAATATTGCAAAATATAAATCATTAGTAATTCTTGCTCTTTTTTTAATACCAAATTCTTCATAAATTGGATAATGATATTTTTGATTAATTTCATCTCAATAAACTCTTTGTTTAAAAGTATCCATTCCAATTGGAGTATTTACTGTTCTATTACATGTTCAAGCAACTTTATATTGATTTTTATCTCTATTTAGAAAAAAATACTCATCATAATCATGGATTTTTTGAAAATATTTTGCTAAAATATTAGTGATTTCAGATTTTAGAAATTCTTTAAAACTAAACATTTTTTAACACCTTTCTATTTATTTTTTTTCCTAACTATTCTAACAAATTTACTAAATTATTGTTGAAAAATGTTTGGTTTTAGAGTATAATATTAAAGAACGATAAAATAAACTGCAAATTCTATTTACGTTTAAAAGATAACTTTTATTAGTTATCTTTTCTTTTTTAATAAAATAATGTACAATAAAGAAAAATATAAATAGAAAAGGAAAATGAAAGTAAAAATGGATTTAGGATTATGAATATCTTTTGGAATAATAGGAGCAGTTATTTGAATTATATTAATACGTTTTGGAATTAAATATTGTCTTAAAAATAATGCTATGGGAGTAGTAATATTATTTATTACTTTAAATATATTTGGTTTAATTCTTGGATGAGCAATTTTATGAAATAATAAAAACTTTAGTACTAAAAAAGAAGAAGAAAAAACAAAAGAATTGGGGATTTATAATATTTTAAATGATGAACAGAAAAAAAAAGTTTGTGGAATTTGTTTTAAAGTAAAAGATAATCCAGAAACTATATGTACTAATTGCTTAAAAAAATTTTAAAAATAGCATATAAATGCTATTTTTTGTTATAATTATATTATAAAAATTAAATAAAAAAATATATGAAGTAATTAATAAAATTAATAAGTTATTGAGCCAAAGTTAACTTAAAGATTATATTAATTATATCATAATTTTTGTGTTTTTAAAGCATATGAAAGGAGATTTTTATGTGCAAGAAGAAAAAATAAAAATAAGAACAATTTTTAATGATGCAAAAGTCTTAAAACAAGAATTAGTAAATTATTTTACTCATTGTAATGATAATAAAGAAGTTCCTACTAAGTTAGGTATGTTAATTTATTTAGATATAACAGAAAGTACTATTAGGACTTGAAAACAAAAAAAGAGAAATACTTTTTTACAACAAATTAATTGAGCGCATTCTCAAATTGAACACTTAAATTTACAAAGATATTTAACTTCTAATGCTAATACTTCATCATGATATTTAGAAAGAGCATATGTTAATAAATATCATTTATCAACTAAAATTGATATAAAGAACAGTGATAACGTCGCCCCTATAGCAATTAGTTTAGAAAATAAAGGTAAGAATAAATGTTAAATAATTTTGGTTATTTATTAGATATTGCTAAAAGAATGTATTTAAAACAACCTTTAAATATTACTAAAATTAAACAATTAGGTAGTCGTAAATCTGGTAAAACATTTAGTGATATTGAATTTCTTGGTATTTTATTAATGTTAGATAATATTAATATTCATGCTTATTTAATTCGTAATATGTCAAAACAATTAAATGATAGTTGACAAGAATTAAAACAAATTATTAGAGCAACATATCCTAGTATTAATTTTATTATTAGTGAAACTAAAAAAACTATTGAATTTAATGGTAGTAAAATAACTTGTAAATATTTACATGCACAAGATAATAGTAATGTTAAATTAACTGGATTAGCAAGT
This sequence comes from Spiroplasma endosymbiont of Dasysyrphus albostriatus, assembly GCF_964019495.1. NCBI lineage: Bacteria > Bacillati > Mycoplasmatota > Mollicutes > Entomoplasmatales > Spiroplasmataceae > Spiroplasma > Spiroplasma endosymbiont of Dasysyrphus albostriatus. The sequence goes on from NZ_OZ026447.1 coordinate 1,092,622, forward strand.
AATTATTTATATGATTATGTAATTATATGAAGTGATGAAAGATATGAAATTACTGAAAATGATTATCAAGATTTAAAAGATGCTATTCGTGGAGCTAATCAATTATTAGAAATTGAGAGTTGTAATCCTTGAAGTATTTTAAATGAATTTATTAAGAAAACAGTAACAGCATGTCCACAAAATGAAAAGCAAATTATTAATGAATATGAACAATTTACTATTATTGATAATACTATTTATCATTATCAAAATTGAAAATTAAATAATCATTTAAAAGATAGTGATAAACAACAATTATTAGAAATTGAAACTCTTGACCCGATATCTGCAAGAGTAAGAAGTCATGGTTTAGTAGGTTATGAATCTGGTGGAATATATTCACATTTACTTCCTAAAATTAGTAGAGTAATACAACCAAGTTATAGATTTAGTGCTGGATTAGATTATGGGTTTAAAGATGATGCTATGGCATGTTTATTAATAGGATTTGATTATAATTTTAAATTTGTTAATGTTATTGATTGTTTAAAAATAGAAAATAAATTAGTACGTTATGATAATAAACAATTAGCAAGATTAGTAGTAGAGTTTTATATTAAATTAGCAAAAGAAAATAATTTGTTATATGAATATGGTTTAACAGTATATTGTGATTTTAGTAATTATACATTTATTGAAATGTTAAATGATACAGCAATTAAATATAACGTTAATTTATGGCTTTATTTTAAAGATTGTGTGAAATTAAGGTTAGAGTTTAGAATAGGTAAGAATGTGGCTTTAATGGCTTCAGAACGCTTAAATATAAGTATGAATGCACAAGAATTATTAGATGAATTTAGATTAGCAATATGAGATGAAAAAAGTATTAAACAAATACCTTTGCCGGGTAACGACCATTTACGTGATGCTTTTGATTATGCTATAGAACCATATATTAGAAATTTAAGTGCAAATATAAATCCTTATTTTGAAAGGAAGTAACATATGAATAATCATAATACTGAAATATTAACTGCTAAGTGATGTATGATAAATCTTCAAGAAATAATAGCAAATCATGCAAGTAAATTATTATGAGGTAATGGTTATACTTTAACAAGTGAACATCCAGAATATAAAAATGCTATTGAAAAATTAAAAGAATGAAATAATTTAGATTCATTATTTTATCAAGATTGTCATATTAAATCTGGTTATGGTTATAGTATTGTGCAAATTGATAGAAGTAAAACTGGAAGAATAGCATTAAATTTTGCTCAACCATATGCTCAATCAAGAGTAGCTAGAGTATTAGAAACTGAATATAGTGCATCAACATGGTCAAGAGTACAATATGATGACCAAAGTATTTATGTTAAAACAACATATACTCCAAATCAAATTATTAGATATTTTACTAGTGATACAGTTACTTTAGATGGTTTACAAGAAAAAATAAGTGAAGATTTAAAATTACCATTAATAGAAAATCATAATTTAGGTATTATACCAGTTAAATTTATGCAAAATTTACCTAAAAAGAATTTCTTTGGTGGAGTTATTGGTGATTATTATCCAGATATGACTGCTTGTAAAGGCTTACAAAAATTATTAAATCATACCTTTGAAATTATTTGAAAAGAACTTAAATATAATCGTTCAAGAGTATTTGCAGATATTACTCAACAAGAAATAAATCAAACTACAACTGCAATTGATATGAATGAATTATTTGGTGATTTTGTATTACAAGCAAATTTAAGAAGTCCGGGAAGTACTAGTGGTACACCACCAATTGCCATAATACAAGGTAATCCAGTATTAGATAAATATGCAGATTTTATACAATTTATTATTGATAAAGCGTTTGAAGGTAGTGGATATAGTCCAGTAAATGATACTACAAGTCAAAAAACAGAAGCAGAAGTATTAATTACAAATAGTAGAGATATGGAAACTACAAGAATTAAAAGAACTTTAAATCAAAGTGATTGAAATGAAATATTTCAAAGATGTTTTATTTTAATGGGATTAGATGGTGATAAATCTAAATGAACATTTGAAATTAAAGAAAATACTATTACAGATAGATTAAAATCACTTGAAATTGATGAAGTTGAATTAAGATTAGGAATTACTAATATTAAAAGAATTATTGTTAAAAGATATGGTGTTAGTGAAGAAGAAGCACAACAAATTATTGAAGAAAATAGAAAATATCAAAAAGAAGAAATTGAATTTAATAATACTTTTTTAGGAGAAACTAAAAATGATACCGAAAATAAATCATCAATTAATTAAAACAGTTTGAAAAAGTACAGGTGAAATTGAAAAAGATTTTACACAAAATAAAGATTTACAATTTCGTGTATGTCCTTTTACTATTATTTTAGGTGCTATAAATTCAACAAATGGTGGTTATAAACCACCAACTAGTATTCCTAATGATTATACTAGTTTTAGTAAGATATTCACTGGTAGAGAAGCAATACAAGCAGTTTGAGACCATTCTTATTATCCTATTCAAGATAAAGATAATCCAGATTTAGCATATAAACAATTACAAATTGGTGATGTATTTTATGGAAATATATTAAGTGACCAATTAGGTATTACTTATAGTGCTACACCAGCAAATAATGCTTTTATTCAAGAACAAGCAATTAAAAATGTAGTTATTAATATTCCAAATGAAAAAAAGAATTTTAATTTTATTAATAATATTGTTGCAAATTTATATAAGTTATATATGATTCCAGAAATTAATAAAGTTATAAATACTGATAAATCAATTAAAGTTGATAGACAGTGATATATTCTAGAAGTTGCTAGTAAAACTTATAATAATGAAAATAAAGAATTAGCATATATTCAATGTACTTTTAGTAGTTTAAATGATAAATTAGCAACAAGTGGATTAGCTATTAATCAATATGTACAATTAGGTGCACCTGGCGACCCAGTTGCATTACCAGCATTAGATGAAAATAATAATATTGTTTTGGATGGTAATTATTTAACTCCATTACCAGTTACTCATTGTCAAGTATCTTTTTATGGTTCAGTAAAACCTATTTCAATAGCATTATGAGGTAGAGATATTGATATTTCAGATAATACTAAAGAACATAAATATAGACAATATCCAACTAAATTATTATTTCCATGACAATATCAATGTTCAACTTATGACCCAGTAAGTTTTCAAGCATTACCAGAAACTAATTATGTTTTAACTGTACGTGGTGAAAGTACAATGGATAGTTATCAAGATTGACAAAAAGTAATTTCACCAAATTATGATGATGGTGCAACGAAGCATTATGAGGGACATTTAAGAACTAATGTTGAAAAAACTAAAAATACTAATAAAGTTGATGTATCAAATAGATTAGTAAATTATTGAGATAATAATTTTTTAAATGGTGCTGAAATTGAAGATTATAATTATGCAACTGCTGGTAATCCATATTTTCAATATTATAATAAAAATAATAAAAAATTTATTGGTAATACTCATTATAATATGAATAATAATAAATTTAAGCAATTAAATACTATTAATGCTTTACATTATTTTATTTATAATCCTATTAGTGAAATTCCTTTAACTCCAAGAGAAACAATTAAAATTAATCTTAATACTATTCCAGTATTTGGTTCATTTATGAATGTATTTGTTGGTGGTTTAGATATTGGTGCTAAATTATCAAGTAATTTATTAATACCTCAATTTCCTTATATAAATGGTTTAATATCTGCTGAATTATATAATTTTTATACAACATTATTATATAGTTCACAAAGTACTAATCCAGCATTAATTCCATTAGATGTATTTAGAAATGATACTCCAGATACTATTCAATCTGTATTAGGTACAGCAAGTCATATGACATCATTTACATTTAATTTAACTGATAAATTATCAATGGCAAGATTTGATATTAATAATCAATCATTTAATGATAATACTGTACAAGAAACAGTAAATTTAGGCCAATTAGATATTAAAAATAAAAATTTAGTTAATTTATTAGCAAAAGATGATATTGATACATCATTATTACAACCACCAAATTTTACTAATACTAATATAGTAAAATGAGCAATTGATATGATTGATATTAAAGTTGTAGGAAAAAGTAATTTTAAAATAACATTTTATTCAATGCCAGATAATAGAGATGGTGCTGTTAATGATAATTTTAGTATTTGAAGTGGTACTTATCAAACAGTAGGTAAAGCAAGTAATAATAGTAGATTAATTCAAAATACATTTATTTTAGCAAATAATACTTTTAAATTTGACAAACCATTTAATTATCCTCAAGCAATACAACCACCCCCAATAATAGAGAGAGCGCATCCTATATTTATTGATTTAAGTAATCAAAGTCAATATGGAATTAATAATAATATTTCTGAACCATTATCAAGTAAAGATTTACATTACTATAAAATGAAACCAAATTGAAGAGAAAATCAAGAAACCGGTAAATTTTTAAACTATATAGATATTAATGTTAAAGATTACGGATATGAGAACATTGAGAAATTTAAAGATGATTATGAAAGTATAACATTTAATTTTAATTTTAATATGAATGCAATATACTCAAATAAATATTTGGGATTAAATTATACTAATTCTAAAAACTGATTTACACCTATTACTATTAAATTAAATGAGATTGGTAATATCACTGATGGTCAAGGTTTAAATGCAAGTTTTCAAGATAATGATATTATTTATAATAATAATTCTGGTAATCACATAGATATGAATAATAATTGAACATTTAATATTAATAATATTTTTAAAGATAATAAATTTGACCAAATTGCTTCTTTAACTAATACTGAAAGATTAAAAAATATATATATCAATAATTTAATATCAACAAATGACAATCCAAGTAGTGGTGTTAAAATATTAAATTCAATTTGATTTAAAATAATGGCATTTAAAGGTGATAGTGATGATTGAATATCAATTCAATATCAATTTATTATTACAACTCCATTGACCAATCAAACAGTCGCTCCATTTTATGAAAAATTTGAAGAAAATTGAAATCTTCAAACTACATCATTGGTAATTAATCCAAAAAGTTCAACTTAGAAAGGTGGTGGTAATTATGTTAAATGAAAATGAAATGAAAGAAGGTAATACTATGGAAGAAAAAGATGAACAAGAAGAAACTAAGGAAGAAGAAATAAAATCAGAAGAAAATACCAAAAAAGAATCTGAATCTGAAGACAAAAAAGAACCAGAAAATGAAGAATCTAAAGAACCAACTTTAGAAGATAAATATAAAGAATTAGAAGAAAAATATAATACTTTATATAAAGAAAAAACTGATAAAGATAGAGAAATTAGACATTTAGAAAGTTATAAAAAATATGATTTATCACAAGAAAATGTAAATTTATTAAAAAGATATCTTGGAGATAAAGAAGATATTGATGAAGAATTATCAAATTTAAATAAAGATTTTCCACATTTATTTAATAATAAAAAAGATACAAATATTAGTAATTCTTTAGATGTAAAAGATAAATTTAAAGAAGATGAAGTAGATACTAGAAAAATAGGAATGGTAGGTTAAAAATATGGCAATTATTACAACACAATCAACAACAATTAATGACCCTAGTACACCTAGTGGTAAAGCGGATTTATCTGTAAAATATATTAAAAATTTAAAAGTTTTATTATCAAAGAGAGTAGCATTAATTAATGCAACAGTAGAAAATAGAGAACAATTAGATGCTGGTACTGCTGTTTATAATGTTACTAAAAGAAATCTTACAGAAGATTATACTGCTGGTGCTGGTGCTAATGATGTAACTGCACTTAGAACAGAACAAATTTTATTAAATAAAAGCAAACAAATTGGTTATGAAATTGAAACTCTTGACTTAAAAAGAATGGGAGCAAAATTTGAAAATGGTGGTATTACTATTGCTGATAGTCTTGCTAGTGATTGAATTGATGCAAAAGCAAAATCAGTAGAAGTATATTTAGTTGCTAAATTAATGCAATTAGCAGTTAAAACAGCACAAGATAATGACATTATTAAAATTGCATTACCACAAACTCCAAAAGTAGATGATTATAGATTATTATTATGATTAAAAATTTCAAATACATTAGCAACATTAAAATCAAGAATTAATGATGAATATATTGGTACTGATGAAGAAGATTATACATTATGAGTATCTAGTTTTTTTAAACCATTAATATTATTAGCAACAACTACATTAGGTAGTGATAGTGCAAGTCAAGCATTAAAAGATGGTAAAATTGTAGAAATTGGTGGAATTAAAATTGTAGAATGTCCATGATTAGGTAGAAATTATCCGGCTGGTAATACTATTGATAAACAAGAAGCATTTGATTTTAGAGGTTGTGATGCTGTATTAGTTCATAAAGAAGCATTAGCATTTCCATTTAATCGTGGTTTAGATAATACTTATTTATTACAAACAAATTCAAATGTTAAAAATTTTCATAAGTTTTTAGTTTCAGAAGGTAAAGCATTACGTCCAGATTTAGTTAAAGGATTTACAGTTAGTTCAAATGTAGATATTGCAACAGCAATTGAAAGAACTAAATTAGGAAAAATTGATATGGCGGGAGCAACACCAACTGCAGATGAAGTAGAAAAAGCAGTTATTGCTAAAAACCCTAATTATAGAAAAGGTAATGCTAATTTTTCAGATTTAACAGCAACAAGTGCTAATGTTGAAGGTAAAACTTTATATGATGGTTCTTTACAAGTAACTTTTACAAAGAAGTAATTTAAATGCCTATTATCTTACTTTTAAGAATAATATTAGAAACTGCTGTTAGTGATATTCAAACTGCTGAATTAATAGAAAAATTTAAAAAAAATAATAATTTATTTAATAGTTTTTTAAAAAATCCAGCAGGAATATTAAAAAATCAATTAATGTCAAAAGTATTAGGTCAAGGTAAATCACAAAAAGAATTATCTGAATTTCAACAAGTTTTACAAAAATTAACAAATTTACCAGTAATTCATAAAAAAATAATGACACATATTACTAATAATAATATTGCTAAATTACAACATATTCAAAAACAATATTTAAATGGTAAGTCATTAATGGATAAAGGTAAAGAAATTATTATTAATTCTTTAACTGAGCAAGATTATGATTCTATGATTGGAATTTATGTAAATCTTTCAAGTAGTGCATTAGCGGGTGGTATATGAACTCCAGTAATACAAGCACAATCTGGTACTTATGGCATTGCTACATTAACATATAGAACTAATTTAAGTAAATCATATGATTATTTTAATGTTTCAAGAGAAACTTGAATTGATATGTGTAAGTCTATGGGTGCTTATGGTACTGGTGCTAATAGTGTTTTTATAAGAGAATATTTAGGTGGAGTTAATAAAACTAGAAAAGAAATGAATGCTACTGTTAGAAAAAATGTTAATCAATTAAATATAGCAGTAACTAAACCTAATAAATCAGTTATTAGTACAGTTAATAAATCACAAGCAGTACAAGGATATGGAAGGTATAAAGATTATGGAAAACAAAAATAATATTGATTGAAATGTAAATTTAAATTATATTACAAAAGATGATTTAAAAACTATATATGGTTTTATACCAGATGCTGACCAAACTACTACTGATAATACTAAAACTGATTTTACTATTATGGCAATTGCTATATCAAGTGAAAGAATTAATACTATTACTGGTAATCAAATTGAAGTCATAGGATTTAAAAATCTTAATGAAACACAACAACAATTAGTTAAAAGAGCAACAGCAAGAATGACTATATATTATTTAACTGATGGAATGGCATTTATAAGAAGTAGTGTATCTATTAGTGGTAATGGTTTATCAAGTAGTATTAGTCCTCCAAGTGAACCAGATTATGTATTAATGGAAGTATATAATTTATTACAACAAGCAAATTTACATACACCAAGAAAAGCAATAAATAATAGTATTTCATGTAATACAGATAATTTTAATACACCTAATATTTTTGATGAAAGTGATAATAGAGTTATAACTTGAGATTCTGGTAATAAAACTTTTTTACGAAAAGAAGGAATTACTGCAGGAGTTGGTATAAAAATAGATGATATTAGTGATACTATTCCTAAATTAAAAATTCATGTTGATAGTAATATTGATTCATTATGAGAAGTTGATAAAGATAATCCTAATTTTATTAAATCCAAAGATAATAAAGGTATTGATGCTAATGGAAGAAGACTTATTGATGTTGGTACACCTACATTTTTAAGTGATGCAACCAATAAAGAATATGTTGATAAAAAACAAGATAAATTAACTGCTGGTGAAAATATTAAGATTGATGAAAAAACTAATACTATTAGTGCTACTGGTGGTAGTTCAGTTGATGAAAATAGAATATTTAATAATAAAGATGATAAAAATAGTACTACAAGATTAGTTAATGAAGTTATTAAAACTAATGTTGGAGGTAAAACTTTAATTTATAGAAATGAACCAGTTGTAACTGATGATTTAGATATTCCAAATAAAAAATATATAGATGATAAAATAGATAAAAAGCAAGATAAAGAAAATTGAGTTGTAATAGGAAAGAAAGTTGATAATAGAACATGAGATAATTTTAATATTGACCTTAATAAAACATATCGTGTATTTATAACATGACACAGAAATGCACCTGAACAAAATGGTTATCCATTAATGTTATTGTTTAAATCAGCAAAAGCAGTTGGAACTGGTACATGAACTCTTTTAATTGGTAAAATTGATAATAAAGATGCTTCTTTAATTCTTAATGCTGATTATACTAAATCTACTAATAAATGAAGTTTATTTATTAAATGTGAAATTGATGGTGGTGCTATATTTAGTTTTGAAGAATTAAAAGAAAATACTTATCAAATTACTAGTAATACATTAAATATTACTTCACCAAGTGTAATTAATATAGATAAACCTATAAAAATTAATTCAAAAAGTTTAGAAACAAATGAAATAGAAGAAAATAATTGAGATATTGAATTAAAAAATAATCCTCCAACACCAACTCCAAATATTCCACAATGAAAAGAAGTAGGAACAAGAGAAAAAAATAAATTAGATAATTGACAAATTACTTATGATTTTCAAGAGAATAAACATTATAGAGTTTATTATTCTTGAAATATATATAATCCAGTTTATACTATTCAAGAATTTATTATAACTAATAAAAAAATTGCTGGTGTACAAATACAAACCTTTAATGATAGTGCTAATATAGTAATTTTATCAGTTCAACATGCAAAATGGATTACTATTTATACTGGAAAAGGTAAATTAAAAGGTAATGTATGAAAATTAGAAGAATTACAGGAATAATATTATGTTTTTTAAAATTATAAAAATTATTTTAGGTTTAATAGGAGTAATTTTATCATCAGCAACAGCAGGTTTAATTATATTTATCATTTTAAAAATCATATTAAAAATTAATCAAATATTTTAAGAAAGGTGGTGATTAATATGGATACTACAACAATTATTATAGTTGCTAATTTATGTATTAATGGAGGTTATGTTTTAATTAAATTAGGAAAAGCATTCGTTGCTTTTGGTAAATCTTTAACAGACCCTAATAAAAAACAACTTAAAAAACAAAATAAAATTAATAAATTACAAAGTAAATTAAATTCTATTAATAAACAACAAGAAGTAAAAAGTATTTATTAATTAAAAAAATGCCTATTAAAGGCATTTTTACTTATTTATAAACTCATATGATTATAATCTCAATTTAATGAAGCATTATCATGATTTAATGGTACTTCGCTCATATTATCACTACCATAATATTGACTTGCAGTTTCACTATTAATAGTAAATCTATTGTCATTAATTAATCTTGTAGTTTCATCATTAAATGATGTTTCTTGCATTTCTTCATTATGATGTGTAGTTTCCATAGGTAATAAATTATGGATAATTTCACTTGCACCAGCAACAATTGTAGGTACTGCATAAGCATTATTAAAATCATTATTAATACCCATTGCTACACCACTTGATATTAAACATCCACCAGTAGCCATATTACAAATCTTTCTTATTGCTTCAAATTTATTAGGTATTAATTCAGTTAATCCACTAATAAGATTTGATATACCATAAGCATTTAAACTAAAATATGTATCTCAATCCATTAAATTATTAGGGTTATTATTTACTACAAATAATAAATCTGGTGGAAAAGGGTCAACAGTAGTAGTTGTTATTGGACTTTCTGTTGGATTTGGATTAATATCTACATTAGTAAATTTTGCATAATTTGCTAAACCAATTGTTCCTAAACCTAGTAATATTTTTTTACTACTATTAATTAATTTAGTTTTAGTATTTGGTCTTTGATTTAAATTTCATATATCTAAACCTAATTTTTTACCAAATAATAAACTATTAATTGAACCTAATACTGGATTACCTATTACTTGACCATAATAAGCACTTGTACCAATTATTGCACAAATTGGACTTATACCAGTTCTAATTAATTTAGTTAAAGTATAATTTGATTGTGTATTTTCGTTTGGCATTTTATTCTCCTTTTATAAATTTAAATTGCATATTTCCAATAGTATCTCTATTATTACCACAAATAATTAAATATCCAGTTTGATTATTTTCTAATATTCATGAATAATAAATATATTGTGGATATAATTTTGGATATAAATTTAATGCTAATAAATAACATAAAGCATCTTCTTTATTTTTTAATAGTCCAACTGTTGGACATTTTATCTCTTTAGGACTTTTTTCATTATAAAATCATTCAGTTCTAATGTTTCTCATTATTTCACATCCTTTTATGAACTCATCAGCACCGTAGTAAACGGTGGACTATAGAATTATAATGTTATCCAAATTTGTAATAATTCTATAGTTTCATTCTGTATAGATATAAAATTTTAATTAGGACTTACATTGACATATTAAATAAAATAAAGAAAGGAGCGGGTAAAAAGTATATGTCAAATGCCTAAATATTAATTATTTTCTTTAATTTCAATTATTTCTTTTCTAATTTCAGTTAGTTCTTTATTAATTGATAAAATTTCTTTAAATATACAATTTATTAGTTCTTGTTTATTACAAATTGCTTCTCAAATTTCATTATCTCTTTTCTTCATTATCAAAGTCTCCTAATTTTAATCTAACTATTAATTCTTCAATTTCTTGACATTGTTCATGTTCACATTTATTCATTATCAAAGTAACCTTTTTCTAAATATTCAATTATTAATTCCATATGTAAACATGAATGATTATTTAAATATTTAATTAATTTTTCTTTATTAATTTCAACTTTTTTCATTATCTAATACCCTTTCTATGTTCTCTTACATGTTCAATATTTTCTTCATCACCAATCATTATTTCTCCACAAAAAACACATTTATACTTTGTTCAATATCCCATTATTTATTCTTCCTTTTCTATAAATTCAAGTACTTTATAATAAGCAGTAAGTTTGCCGGCTTCTTTTAAAGAATCACATAAGCAAATACTAAGTTGTTTATTTAATCAAGTAATTAATTTCAGTCTATATTCATTTTTTAATATCATATTCATAAATTCGGTAGTAATCATTAGTTATTTCTCCTTATTAAACTTCAAAATTTTCTATTATTTCTTCTTCTTTTTCTAATTCTTTTATTTTAGATAAAGTAGAATTTAAGTCAGTATTATCAGTTGAATTAGTAATAGCATCAATAGTATCATGATATTCTTTAAACTTAGGATTTGAATCAATAATATCAATAATATGATTATTTGGATTATCAATATATATTTTTTCATTTTCAGTAATAATTGCTTGGTCATTTTCATAAGCAGTTTGCATGTCAACTGACATAATTCCCCATTTTCTTAATAATTGAGTTAATACAGTTTTTTTAGCCATACTATCAAAATCACTAACAATAAATTTTTTATTTTTTTTATATGTTTCACTATATTTATTAAAATGTTCTATTATCTGTTCACTTGTTCAATATAAATTTTTTTCAAAACCATTTTTTAATTTAAAATAAGCACAATAACCTACTATTTTTGATTTTAATCTTTCAATAGGATTTTCAATAAATTTAAATTTTATTTCATCTTTTAAATAATCAATCTTTTTTAATTCTCCTTCTCTAACTTCAATAACATTAATTTTTTTATATTGTTGACTTCTTTGCGCTAATTGAATATAACCTTTATATCCCATTTGAAACTGTGCTTCTTTAACAGTTATTCAATCACCTTTTTCATCTTTATATTTACGATTAAAAGGTACAACTCAACAATAACCAAAATTCTTTTCTAAAGGTAATTGTAATAATGTCGCTTGATAACATGCTTCTAATATTGTAGTTAAACTAGTTTTTGATAAACCTAATTGATTTTTAATTGCTAAAGCATTACTTTTAAATCTTTGTATTTCTTTATTATCAATATTACCTTGATTTTTTTTATTAAATCATTGTTCAATAGTTAATGAATTTTTATTATTAGTTAAATCATTACTCATTATTTTCTTCTCCTTTTTTATTTAATAATTCTAAAATTTCATCTAATTTTTTATTAATTTTTCCTAAATGTTTTAATAAAATTAAAATTGATTTATCCATAAGTTGCTTCCTTTGTAATTGTAATTTTTCCAAATATTAAACAATTTATAAATCCACTAATAAAAGTTAATATTCCACCAATGAAAGTAAATATAAAACCAATTATTAATAATGGAATAAACAATATTGCTATTGGTGATAATAATATCTTTGCTCATATTGGTAATTTTTTAGTCTTTTCTACTTTCATCTTTTAACTCCTTTAAATCTATTATCTAAATGTACTTCAATATTTTTACTAGGATTAATAACTAAATGACTATTAATCTCAATTCAATTATTTAGATTACTATCTAATTTTTTAGGTAATTTTTCAAATTCAATTGAATTACAAGAATAAATAGTTTTTTCTTTAATTGATTTTTCATTAATCATTTTTATTTCTTCTTAATCATTCTTTAATATTAGTTTTTAAAATATTTAGTTCTTTAATTTGACCTCTTAAAACATCTAATTCTCATACATTTATTTGACTTAAATTAATTTCTTCAATTTGATATTCTAAATATTCAATTCTGGCATTAATACTTTTCGTTAATAATTCATTAAAATTACATTTTTTATTTTTACAATATTCTAGTTTATATTCCATTTTGATTTTCTCCTTTAAAATAATTTATTTTTGCTTTTAATCATTCATCTGTTATTTCAATTTCAATTTCTTTTTGAATATTTTTATTTGTTAAATATATATAGGTTTTAGTCGATATATCTATATTACTTTTAAATAATATTCAAAAATAAGCACTTAATTGTAATTTAATTCTTTTTAATTTATCTTCATCAATACAAGCATATGTTTTATAATCAACTAAATAATATTTATTTTCTTTTTTATCTAAATAAACTAAATCTGGTGTTCCAGCAATTAAACTATCATTAATAGGTTTTTCTATAATAAATTCATAATTATTTTTATCTTTAAATTTTTCTTTTAAAAACATAAGTGATTTTTTACAATAAGAATAATTTATTGAATTTGTTATTGGTTTTAATTTTTTTAATAAATTATTAATAATATTTTCTTGATTAATATTTTGTAAATATAATTCATTAAGTTTATGAACTCATTTACCACGAACTGAAGCATTTTTTAATATTTCTGCTGAGATATGACTATATCCAAATCCTAAATAATTATCAATAATTCTAGAAACTGATATTAATTCTTTATCATCTAAAAAATATTGATGAGTTTCTTTTTTAAAAATTAATTTACTCATATTTATTTCTACCTATTAATAATCAAAAACATTTATTACATAATCTATTACCAATTGAAGATTGTTTTCTACATCTATCACAAGAACCAACCATTCTATATTCTCTACATTCCATAAATATTTTTACCTTTCATTAATTTAATTAAGTTTTTTATTTAATTCCTTATTATTTAAATTTATGTCTAATTCCATTACTAATATTTCATATTTTTCAATATAAGCATCTTTAATTAAATGATGTTTATAATTTCTATGAAAGTTAGTAGCATTTTCTACAGTTGAAAAAGCCTTATATTTTATTTGACCAGTATAATTAACTTCATATTTTAATAAGTAAACATATTTCATATTTATTTTTCTCCTTTATTTTTTTTATTGTGTTATGATATTGTTAATGAGGTATGTATTTATATATAACCCCCCTTACGGTGTAGTGATTTAAAATATAGATAAAACAGGGGTTGTTGGTTAAGTGCTTCCTTTTGCTTTTACAAATTAATCTCAATTAAATTCACTTAACAATTCTATTTACATCTTAAATGCACGCTTTTATCCTGATATAGAAGTATTTACATAAAGTACTCACCATTTGACTTCTACGACAGTTTTATGAAGTTTTAATCTTTTAACAAAAAAAGAACGATAGTTATATCGTTCTTTGTTATCCATTTATTAATCTAAGGGTTAAAGTGATGCGCCCTTGTCAAATTTACGAAATAATTAATTATTACATTAGTAACTTATTTCCAAAATTACCATTTAAAAATGATGATAGACAAATTAAATTCTCTTTTACCCTTAAATTTAAATTTATATTCGACGTATTTTAAAAAATATAGATTTTATAAGATAAAATAAAAATTATTCTCAAAGGAAAAAGACAAGAAATAATCTTGTCTTTTTTTGTGTAATTGTAAAATTTTAAAATTTTTTAATAACCGTCTTTAGCACTATTATCAACACGTGTTAGGGAACTAAAAAAGTGAACTACAACACAGTTGTTAAAAATAGTAGCTAGCATGTGGACTTGCATGGATAAATAAAAAGTGGAGTGATACCTAATAAAATATACTAACCAGTAATGGTAATTCTTGGGGTGGGAGCGAATTGGAAACTAGTATATATAGACCTGTTGTAGGGACCTATTATATTAATTCTATTATTTATTTAACCAACCTTGCCACTCCTCAGTGAGCAAGTGTTGGTTTTATTTTTTATTTTTTTTGAAAAATTTTTTTTGGGCGAGAAAATAAATTTCAAACTTGTAAAAAAAATTGAGCGGTGCCGGTTCAATTAAAGTATTAATTTGTTTAACACAAATTAAATAAATATTGAATCGAATGCCTCAATGTTTTTTAAAATTTCACAATTTATTTTTGAGCCCAGTTTTCATGGAATGAATAAAACGAATAGTAGTATTATTAATAATCTAAAAATCAAATTATATGTTCTTTATGCTAGAAGCAACAGAACATATTAGGAAAGGATTATTATGCAAATAGAATTTAAAAAAGAACAAATTATTAAAGATAAACCACAATCTATTCTTATTGATTATGGTGAATATAAATTACAATGTCCAAAATGAATGGTTAAAAATAATAGTTTTATTGCTGATGATAAATATACATATTGAGTTTTTAATTTAGAAAATATTAAAAGAGAATTAAGCGGTAATGAATTAATAAAATTATTAGAACCATATATTAAAGACCAAAAAATAACTGTTAATAAACCAACTATTCCAAAAGAATATTATATTAATGATATAAAACTTGAACCATTAACATTTTATGAACAGCATAATAGTTGATTTATGGGTGAAATAACAGATAACAAAACTAAAATTACTAATCCTTGTTTTAAATATAACATTACGTGAGAAGAAAACAGAAAAGGTTTTAAAATAAATAATCCATATAATAAAGATGATTTACCAATTAATTACATAGTTACTTCATATAAGGAAATTTCAACTCATAATGAAAAAGTATTTTTGTTGAACATGTAAACAAAATAAATTAGATTATTTATTCTTTAATACTGATGATATAAAAACAAGAAAATATTTTTTAAGAGATAAAAATAGTAAAGCAATTTGTTATGACTGTATTTTAAATATTAGGTTAAGTAGGAGGTATAAATATGGATAAAGAAAAACCATTTGCTGTTAAAGACCAAGAAATTATTAATAAATATAATAAAAAACGTAATCAAGAAATAACAGAAGAACATTTAAATAATATAGAAAAATTAAGAGAAGTTTTTAAAAAAGAAGTAATTAATGAATATAAAGAAAAATTAATTAAATATTTAATTAATAATAGAGCAAATGCTTATAATGGAAAACAATTTTTATTATCTTCAAATAGAGACCCAAATATAAAAGGTATTGATGAATTAATTAAAAGAATTAAAAATGGAGACTTTGATTAATAATGCAATATGACTTAATTATTGGTATTGACCCAGCAGGAATTGGTAATAATGGAATTGTTATATATTCAAATGAAACTAATAATATTGTTTTTAATGAAACATTCAAAACTAAAACAGTTTTAGAAAGTAAAAATATATATAAAGAATATTTTAAATTAATTAAAAAACAATTTATTAATAAAAAAATATTAGTGATTGTTGAAAATTTCTTTTTAAATTCAAAACAATTATTAACTAATCCATTAGCAACTCCTAAAATTATTGGCGCTTTAATGGTATTAGTAGAAGATGTTATGAACTGAGATTATTTAGAAAGTGAACCAAAAAATAAAACTAAAATAGAAAATTATAAAGGAAATATAAAATTTACAAAACATGAACAAGATGCATATAAGCATATTCAATATTATTTAAGGAATTATAAAAATGAAAGATAAAGCAAATTATGTCAAATTAACAGTAAAACTTAGTAACACTATTGAAGCAAAATATTACGAAAAAGGTAATAAAGAATTATATTATAGTGTTCGTGGTCAATGAAATGGTTTAAACTATGTTACTTTAATTTTTAACAACCCAAAACTTTATAGACGCTGTATTTTATTAAACAAAAACGATGAAATTATAGTAACTGGTGAAATCTTTAATACTTTAAATATTCAAAAAAATCGTGCATTTTGTTCAATTAATTTTAAATGATTTAAAAAATGAAAAGAGTAAAAAATGATATTATGAAAAATTTTATTAATAGTACCAATATTAATAACAAGTATAACACTAATAATAATTTTAATATTTATTATTAAAGAATTAAAAAATGAATATAAAGTATTAAAAATATTAAGTGAAATTTCTAATCAA
The DNA here is from genome assembly GCF_964019495.1 of Spiroplasma endosymbiont of Dasysyrphus albostriatus. Lineage (NCBI taxonomy): Bacteria > Bacillati > Mycoplasmatota > Mollicutes > Entomoplasmatales > Spiroplasmataceae > Spiroplasma > Spiroplasma endosymbiont of Dasysyrphus albostriatus. The sequence continues at coordinate 1,109,831 of NZ_OZ026447.1, forward strand.
ATTAAAAATAAGGAGAATAAATAATGAATAAAGAAAAACTATTTTCTTATAAAGACCAAGAAATTATTAATGAATATAATAAAAAACGTAATCAAGAAATAACAGAAGAACATTTAAATAATATAAAAAAAATAAGAGAAGAATTTAAAAAAGATGTAATTAATGAATATAAAGAAAAATTAATTAATTTTATTATAACAACTCGAAAAGAAAATAAAGAATCTGATTCTAGTAATTTATTTAAAATAGGAAAAGAAAGTGGTTTATTTAATCTTCAGATTTATATTAATGAGGGAGACTTTGATAATGAATAAATTAAAGTTAAATTCTTTTGAGAAGTGAATAGAAGCAAACACTAAATTGTATTTTGATGAAAAAGAAGAAACATTTAAAAATAATGATTATAAAAATTAAAAAGAATAATAAATGTGGTTATGGTAGAGTTTTTGCTCATAAATGTAATAACTTATGTAAACAAAAACAAAATAAAAGAGTTAGAAAAGAAAGGTTAAATTATGAATAAAGAAAAATTAATTAAATATATTAATGATTTAATTGAATTAGAGCCAGCACGGAGAACGGATGTAACATTATTTATCTTAAATAAACTAATAGAAAATGGAGACTTTGATTAATGATTATATTACCTACTTTGTTTGAAAATAAAGATGAAATTGAAATATTATCACCATTTCCCAAAGCAATTCATACAAGTAATGATATTAGAGCAATTATTTTAAGACAATACCCAAATGTTAAATCAAAACATATAATTGTTTCTGACCCAGAAAGTAATGTTGCATTAATAGTTGGTGATAATGATGTTTATCAAGGTTGAATTAAAGTAACAATTAAAAAAAAGGAGAATAAAGATGACTAAACGCGAATTTTTAGTTAAATGAAATGTAGATGAAAAATTATGATTTATTAATAATGTTGAATTTTTAAATTCAGATACACATATAATTTTTAATTGAAGTGATAATTATTTAAGCATTGATTATTATTCAAAAGAGATGAAAAAATTTATAGAACTATTAAATGATATAAAACAAATTAAAGGAGATTAAAATGGGTTATAAAGAAAAAATTAAAATTAGAATTCATGAATTTGAATTATATGCTTATCAAGTAAATACTTTATTAGATATTGTAAGAGAAATGTTAAAAGCAAATAAAGGAGAATAAAATGCCAAACGAAAATACACAATCAAATTATACTTTAACTAAATTAATTAGAACTGGTATAAGTCCAATTTGTGCAATGATTGGTACAAGTGCTTATTATGGTCAAGTAATTGCAAATCCATTATTAGGTTCAATTAATAGTTTATTATTTGGTAAAAAATTAGGTTTAGATATATGAAATTTAAATCAAAGACCAAATACTAAAACTAAATTAATTAATAGTAGTAAAAAAATCTTACTTGGTTTAGGAACAATTGGTTTAGCAAATTATAGTAAATGAACAGAAAATAATATTAGTCCAATTATTCCAACAACACCAATGCCAATAACTACTACAACTACAACTGAGGGTCCTCCATGATTACTATTAAATAAACAAGAAAATCAGTCATTAATGGATTGAGATACATATATTAGTTTAAATGCTTATGGTATTTCAAATCTTATTAGTGGATTAACTGAGTTAATACCTAATAAATTTGAAACAATAAGAAAGATTTGTAATATGGCTACTGGTGGATGTTTAATTTCAAGTGGAGTTGCTATGGGTATTAATAATGATTTTAATAACGCTTATGCAGTACCTACCATAATTGCTGGTGCAAGTGAAATAATCCATAATTTACTACCTATGGAAACTACACATCATAATGAAGAAATGCAAGAAACATCATTTAATGATGAAACTGCAAGATTAGTAAATGATAATAGATTCACAATTAATAGTGAAACAACCAGTCAATATGGTAGTGATAATATGAGCGAAGTAGCATTAAATCACGATAATGCTTCATTAAATTGAGATTATAATCACATGAGTTTATAAAGGAGGTGAATAATTTATGAATAAAGATATGGAAAAAGATTTAAAAATTATAAAAGAGAAAAGAGAAATGCTTAAATTTGGTTATGAAAGATTAAATGAAGCATTAGATTTAAGAAATAAATTAGTTAATAGATATGATGGTATTGCAACTTCAAACCAACAAGAATTAAGTAACAAATTAAATAAAAAAATTGATAATCTTATTAGATTTATTTTAAAAAGTGAAAGTGAAATGGAAAATAAATAGTTGAAAGGAAAATATTGAAATGAAAGAATTTTTACATGAATTAATAATTATCGGAACAAGTGTTGGAACATTAATTTGCAGAGAAATTATTGTTTTATTAAAAAGATTTATCACAACTCCAAAACATGTTAGAGCAAATAACAAAATTATCAAACATCAAAAAAAATTAGCAAAATTAAACGAAAAAATTAATAAAGGAGAAAAATAATATGACAAAAATTGAATTTAATGAAAAATATAGAAAACAAGATATCAGTATTGATAGAGATTTTGATTTACATATTGATAATTGTTTTAAATTTTCTGATATTGAAATATTGGAAAATGCTGTTAATGATTATAAAAAACTAATAAGTGAAATGCCACAATTAGTTAAAGATTGATTATTGGGATAAGATTAGGAGAATGTTAAATGTTAGAAAATGAAAATAATGTTCAACAAACAACTGAACCTTTAACTGAAAACAATGCTTCTTCACAAGAAATAGAAAATAAAGTTAATGAAGCAGAAAATAAGTTAAATAAACTTAATCAAGAAATTAAAGAAAAAGAAATGATTAATATATTTAAAAAATATCAAGTTAAAACTGAATTTTATGATTATTTAAAATTTAAAACTAATAATTTAGAAAATTCAAAAATTGAAGAAACTATTAAAAAAATGATTAAAGAACAACCAGTATTTAAAGAAACAATTAATACAGGTGGCAATAAACAAATAATTATTAATAATAAACCAAATGATAAAGAAAATTTTTTAATTAATTATAAAAAGAAAAATTATTTATAAACGAAAGGAAGAAATAAAATGTCAGTACCATTTAATCAAAATTTAGACAATACAGAGAGATTAGTAGAAGCACCAGAATTTATAGAGTTTTTTAAAATTTCAAATAGTCCATGGGCAAACTTTTTCCCTACTGAAATTGTTGACTCAGTAAATATTGAGTTTATTGTTAAAAAACCAAAAAAACCAGAAGTTAAAATTATTGCTTGAGATGATAAAAGTAAAAGATATGAATTACCATATGTTGATACAGATAAAATTAGTAAAAAAATAACTAAAAAATATCTTGCAGGAGAAATTATTACAGATGTAGATTTAAAAGCAAATAATGGTCAAAATTTATTAGATAGTATGCAATATGAAGTTGCAAATGATTTAGCAGATAAATTGGCAATTCATGATACACAAGCAATTGCAAAATTTGCTACTAAAATCGATATTGAAGATACAACACCAGTAGGTTATTTAAAATCGATGTTATCTGCTTGAAATACTTTGTTTCAATTTAGAAATATTGCAAATAGTAAATTTTTTATTACTAATGGTCTTTATGATAGTTTAGTTTATTTAGCAGATAATAAAGGTTTAATTACCGATAATCAGTTGGCACAACAATTACGTTTAAATGGAAATAATTTATATGTAAAAGGCGTATTATGTGAAATCGTTCTTGATGACTATATGATTTTTACTAATGATAAAAATGAACAACAATTAATGACCTTTATTTTAGCAACACCAAGAGCAATGAAAAGATACATGATAGAAAATACAGTTATTTATGTAGATTTTATTAAAGATGATAAAGCAGGAAGAGCATATAAAGTTTGGGGCCACTTAGCCCTTTTTACTAGACCATTAATTTAAAAAATCTGAATGTATTCTAAAAACAATTGTGTTATATAATGAACACTAATTTTGACCTGAAAGGATTTTTATTAATGGATAAAATTAAACAAATAGCATTAATAATTAACAAATTAAATATCAAAGAAAAAATTAAAATTATCGATGATTGCAAAAATCAATATTCAATTAGAAACTTATGTCAATATCTTCAATTAAACAGATCAACATATTACTTTTTAAAAAATAAACAAAAACTTATTAAAAAAGAAAAAAATCATATTATTAATTGCAATCATAAATATCAAGAATTATGCCAACTTTTAATCGAATTTCATTCTACAAGAAAAGGTAGAATTTATGGATATTTAAGAATTTTTTCAGCTTTTAAAGAGTGATTAAAACAAGAGAAAAATATCATTTTAAATATAGAATTATCAACAAAACAAATGCGAAAAATTATGAAAAAACACAATATTCAAGGATTAAAACAAACTAAAAATAACTATCCTAAAAACAAAAAAAATCCAAATAAGTGAATACCTACAATGGATAAAGTAAACAAAGATTACAAAAGTACAACCGCTTCAAATCAAATTTGATCAATGGATACTAAACAAATAAACACCAAAGAAGGTTGACTATATCTTTTTGTAATTATTGATTTTTATTCAAATAATGTTGTTAGTTATAATACATTTTCAAATAAATCATATCAAGATTTAATTCTTCCTGCACTTGAAAAAATAAACAACCAATTTTCTTGAAATCAAATAAAAAACGTTATTTTACATTCAGATAACGCCAACGAATTTTATTGTCAAGAAATTACAAAATGAGCAAAAAACAAACAAATAATTTTAAGCAAAAAACAACCATATGATATTGGCGGTAATGTCATATCTGAAAATTGATTTTCACATTTATCTCAAGAATGATTGCCTAAAGACTCAAATCAATATTTAACAATCAATGAAGCTATTAATGATGTAAATCAATATGTTATGTTTTATAATTATGAAAGAATACATTCTAAATTTTTAAAACCACCAATATTACAAATAAAAATTTAGAAATATCTATCAAAATATGGTCCAGTAATTAGGGCTAACCACCTGCTGGTGAAGTTGTTGGAGAAGCAATCCCATATATTTCTAATAATGAAACAACATCAAGATGAATGTTATGTGGAATTATTAAAACAGAAAAAACTGATTTAAAAACTAAAATTACAGTTTTAACAACTGATATTAGTGCAAATGTTAATAACAATAATAGTGAATTAAATACACAAATAAAAAGTACTAATGAACTTAAATCATTAAATCCAAATTTAACAAATCCAACTATTAAATATTTTAGTGATGCACAAGGAAAAACTAATGTAAGTAATCAAAAACAAAAAGCGGGTGACTTATATATAACTATTACTGCAAATGTTAATGATTTAAATTATAAAGGTTCAACAAATCCAATTAAAATAACTCTTAAATAAAGGAAATTAATATCATGCCAATTGGTACAACTAGTACAGCAATACTTTTAAACATAAATAAACCAAAACATACTAGAACAAGTAACCAACAAGAAAATAAAAGTTTTTGATGAGAAATTTTAGAAATGATTGGTGTACAAGTTATAGCAGTAGCACTTGCTCCTTTTACTGGTGGATTAAGTGAAAGCGTAGCACTTGGATTAGGTGCAAGTGATTTTATTGCAAGTGCCATTAATTTTGGTATTTATGCTACAACTGATTTTACTATTAATCAAGTTTATGATTATTTAAAAGGAAATGTAACAAAATGAAATACTTTCTTTAATATACTACCTGCATTTGCTGGACTTAATAAAATTAGTCGTGGTTATCGTACAACTAAATTTATTAAACTAGCACAAGAAACTAAAACATTAGAACAAGTTGGAATTAAAGAAGCAAAAAACTTACAAGAAATTATTAGTCAAGTAAGTGGAAAAGAAATTTTAACAGATAAAATTATTGGTAATAAACGTTATTTAATGAATTATAGTTTTACTCCTAATCGTGAAACAGTATTACGAGATTTAGGTTATGTTGCTGAAAGACAATATAAAAATAATTTTCAAAAATTAGAAGCACAAGAATTAAAAGATTATTTATTATTACAAAATACATTAATAAAATTAAGTCCACAATTAACTCCAAAATTTAAAATCAAAGATATTGAAAAAGCAAATAACTTTTTAAAAAAATATAATACTGATTTAAAAAAAGTACTATCTATGAACCAACATGATTGATTAAATTTAGTTCATACAATACATACAGAAAATAGATATGGAAAAACTTTAATTTTAGATTTACAAAAAATTCGTGCTAATTCTATTAAATTTAATTTTAAAAATAATGTTATTCATCAACTTGTTTTAAAAGCAAATCAAAGTTTTAAATATTTTGATATTAGATTTTATTTAAAAAAAGGTTTAAATAAATTTTGAAAAGATACACCATATTTTGAAAAAATAAGAGAAAGTATATATAAATTACAAGAAAAATTTGAAAAGTTAGAAAAACAAGCATTTGAAAAAATTAATAAATTAAAAGAAAAAGCAACTGATTTATTTACTAGTGCAGAAAAAAGAGCAATTAAACATGCACAATTAATTCCATTAAATTCACCAGTATTTATGGGTTGTAAAATTCAACCTTTGTCATTAGATAAATGTGCAATTACTATTTATCATCGCAATCCTAAATATAAACCAATTACAGTTGTTGATAGTATTCTTAAAGCAAAAACTTTTGTTACTCAAATACATCCATTTCATTGATATCGTTGATATAGTGGTTGATACATTGGTTATGGTATTAATCGTAATAAATGATTAAAAGCAATAGCATTTGCTCCACCAGTGGTGCAACAAGTAATTAGAGATAGTTTTAAAGTATATAGAGAAATATTTAGAACTATTAGAACTTATCATAAAGTAGTAAATGTTATTAATAATCCTATTGAAAATATTAACAAATCATTTAAAAATGTTGGTTTAAAATTTTCAGTTAATACTTTATTTGGTACAGGATTATTACATCATTTAGAAAAATTTGCATATAGTCAAGTTATAGCAAAAAGTAAGAAAAAATTAAAAAAAGGTAAAAATAAAATACAAAAAGAAATTGAGCATATAACACATAAAAAAACAAAAAAACATACTCATCATTATAAACAAGCATTTTTTAAGGAATGATAAATTATGATTAATAAACTTTGAACTGGTGTCAGTCTAGAAAATTATAATAACTGATATCCATTAACTGGAAAAATTACAGAAACACCACAGCAATATATAAAAACATGACCAAATGTTAATGATTGATTTACAACTTTTGCTATTCGTGCTCAAAATGATATTAATGCTTATCTTGATTTTATTTTATCTAAATTTCCTTTTGATAGTTTTAAAGATGAATTAATTAAAGAAACATTAAGAGATATGGTTTATGTAATGGTTGAACATTGAGTATTTAATCGTACACCAATTGAATTTAATGTTGATGCTACTATTCAATTTAATAATGGTACTCAATTTAGTGCAAATAGTACTCCTACAATTAATGTTTGAGATTTAGCACCTAGTAGAATGAAAATATGAGCAAGATTAACAGAATTAAAACAAATATTTTCAAGTTATAATGATGATGAAATAGATGTTGAAAAAATTGACTTAAAAGCATTTTATACTAGAAATCAAATTGATAAATTAATTAAAGAACAAAAAGAATTTACATTATCAAAACAAATGAAATTGTATGATGATTTAGTTGATGATAATGAAAATGAAATATATAGAGGTCCTGTTACAAAATTTATAAATAAAGGTTATGTTGCAACAGATTATGATAAAGAATCTGAAACAATGATTTTAGATTGACCTGATGAAATTGGTACATTACCACCCGAAGCATTACAAAATAATCCACAAATTGGTGATTATACACATGCACCAACTTGTGATTTTTCTGCTAAACAACAAAAACGAATTACTACTAATGAAAATGAAATTACAAAATTAAATACTGAATTAATTAAAGCAAACGAAAATATTAATGATGTTAAAAATAATTGATTTAATATCGAAACTAGTCCCCTATGAAAAAAAGTTGAAAATAATAATATAGAAACATTTAAATGATATTTTATTAAAATCAGTTATCAATATTCAACAGAAAATGACTTTATGAAATTTTATAAAGTAATTAAAATTTATTTAAATAATGTTTTTAATGAATTTGAATTGTTAAATGTTGATTCCATGACTTATAAAGAACAAATCTCAAATAAAAATATTTTAAATATTGGAACTATTTACTATGACAATAGAAATAAAAAATTTAGTGGTGGAGGTAATTCTTATCCTGAACGTGGAAAAATTAATTTAATTGGTGATATAAAAGAAATATATCAATATCAAGGAATAGATACGCCAACTGAATTTATAGCAGAAGAAAGTACTGAACGTGATTATTATACAAAAATAGAAACTAATAATTTATTAGATAAAAAACAAAATAAATTAATTGCTGGTGAAAATATTAAGATTGATGAAAAAACTAATACTATTAGTGCTACTGGTGGTAAAGCAGATTTATCTGATTATTATAAAAAAGAAGAAGTAGATAAAAAAATAGAAGATACAAAATCACAATTTCCAATTGCTTTTCAAATAAATGCTGTTAGTAAAGAAATTCCTAATTTAGAAACTACTAATAAAACTGTTGCTGGTGCTATTAATCAAAATAAAAATAATATTGATAAAAAACAAGATAAAGAAAATTGAGTTGTAATAGGAAAGAAAGTTGATAATAGAACATGAGATAATTTTAATATTGACCTTAATAAAACATATCGTGTATTTATAACATGACACAGAAATGCACCTGAGCAAAATGGTTATCCATTAATGTTATTGTTTAAATCAGCAAAAGCAGTTGGAACTGGTACATGAACTCTTTTAATTGGTAAAATTGATAATAAAGATGCTTCTTTAATTCTTAAGGCTGATTATACTAAATCTACTAATAAATGAAGTTTATTTATTAAATGTGAAATTGATGGTGGTGCTATATTTAGTTTTGAAGAATTAAAAGAAAATACTTATCAAATTACTAGTAATACATTAAATATTACTTCACCAAGTGTAATTAATATAGATAAACCTATAAAAATTAATTCAAAAAGTTTAGAAACAAATGAAATAGAAGAAAATAATTGAGATATTAGACTTCTTGCGAGACTTATCTATTAAAATTTTCATTTTTAAAATATAATTAAAATTAAAAAAAGATAGGTAATTTATGATGTTTGATAAATTAAAAGCTATTAAAAATGCAGAACTATTAAGATTAACTGGTATAAATGAGATTGTTTTTAAAAAAATGATAGAAATTTTAAAAAAAGAAGAATTAAAAAAGTTTAAAAATGGTGGTACACCTAATAAATTAACTTTAGAAAATAGATTATTAATGACGTTAGAATATTGACGTGAATACCGAACATATTTTCATATTGCTAAAAGTTATGGAATTAGTGAAAGTAATTGTTATAGAAATATCAAGTGAATAGAAAATACTTTAATAAAACATCCTGATTTTCAGCAACTTAATGGAGCAAAATCATTGTTAAATAATAATTTTAAAGATAAAACAGCTATTATTGATGTTACTGAAAGCGCTATCCAACGCCCAAAAAAAGACAAAAGAAATATTATTCAGGAAAAAAGAAAAAACACACAATAAAAACACAAATTATAATTGAACAAGATAGTAAAAAAATTATAAGTTCTTATTTTTCTTGTGGTAAAAACCATGATTTTAAAATTTTAAAAGATTCAAAAGTTAAATTTTTATCACAAACAACTATTTTAGTGGATTTGGGATATCAAGGAATACAAAATATACATCCTAATGTTTTAATTCCAAAAAGAAAATCAAAGAAAATTCCTTTAACTAGAGAAGAAAAGAAAAATAATAAACAAATTTCAAAAATGAGAGTTGTTATAGAAAATATTTTTGCTATACTGAAAAAATTTAAAATTATTAGTGAAAAATATCGAAATAGAAGAAAAAGATTTGCTTTAAGATTTAATTTAATAGCTTCAATTTATAATTTACAACTTTTAAATTAAAAATCTTCAAAAATTTAATATTTTAAATTTTGTTATTTTAAATAATAATTTTTGTTCTATTTTAATGAAGAAAAAATAAGACATATTTTGAATAATAATTTTTAATAAATATTAAAAGTGTTATTAAAATAAAATTTTAAATTTAAAAACTATGATAATAATCACAGTTTTGCAAGAAGTCTATTGAATATATAGAACCTCCAACACCACGTATTCCACAATGAAAAGAAGTAGGAGAAGTTATAATAGATAAAAATAATAATAATCAAAATTATATAAAATATATATTTAAAGATAAAACACATTATAGAATATATATAAGTTATGGTGATTATACAACTAAAGAAAATAATAAAAATTATAGTTGACAAATAATTAATTTTTATTATCAATTAGATACAAGCGTTGTAAAAAGTAGTTTATGAATAGCAAATAATAACAATAACCAACAAACTGAAATTAATATTTATAACAATAGAATAATGTGGGGTATGGGTAGAGATTATATTTTTAAAAAATTAGAAGAATTACAGGAATAATATTATGTTTTTTAAAATTATAAAAATTATTTTAGGTTTAATTGGAGTTATTTTATCATCAGCAACAGCAGGTTTAATTATATTTATTATTGTAAAATTTATATTAAAAATTAATCAAATATTTTAAAAAAAGGTGGTGAATATTATGTTAAGTAGATTTTTAAGAAAAGATAAAAGTACTAATAATGAAGAAAAAACTAAATTAACTTTTTTAAAAGGTAAAAGTACGCATGCTTCTATTTTAAGTTATTTTGGTTTTAATAATTTTAATCATGAAACATATTTTACTGATTTTGTAGCAGAAAATAATGCTAATTTATATAATGCTCCATTAGATATTAATAATGAAACTATTAAACAATATTTAATTCAACAAGAATTTTATAGAAAAAATTGAAATTCTATTTTTAAGTTAAGTAAATTAGGGATTAGTGGTTATTTAATTTTTATTGCTAATGATGATTTATATTTTCAAGTAGTTGATATACAACAAAGAGTTTATGATATTACTGGTAAATTAATTCAATGTACTATTTTTTATGATAGTTATGAACAAAATGCACAAATTGTAAGATTATTTGAAGTTTATACATTAAATAATGAACAAGTAACTATTAATCGTGCAATTTATAGTGTTAATGATAGTAAAAAACAATTTCCACTAGATTTTAAATCATTCATTAATAACCCTAATTTAGCACAAGAACAAACACTAAATATTAACTATATACCAATAGCAATTATGAGAAATAAAGCAAATGAATTAGCAGATTGTAATAAAGTAATGGATAAAATTAAAGCATTAGATGTTATTTATGAACAAATTGTTTTAGATACCATTTTAAATTCACCTAAATTTATATTTAGTCAAACTTATGGTAATGTTCAATCTTTAATAGAAGATGCAGTAAGAACTTTGGTTACTAAAAACTACATATTTAAAAGCGGTGGAGATAATAATGAACAAAACGAAAATATCAATATGACAAATAGTAATTTTAAAGGTAAAAATTTAACTGATATATACGATTGAAATGTTAATGAAATATTTAAACGTTGTGGTATTCATATACCAAGTCAAAAGAAATCTGCACAACAATCAGTTCCCGAAAGTACAGCAGTAAATATTTCAACTATTAACTATATTGAACAAAAATTATGACAATTTAATATTGATATTCTTAAATTTATTCAAATATTAGTACGTTTAGATAAAGACTTATTAAATAGTAAAACATTTAATATTAATGATGAACAAGAAATTAATAATTTAACAGTGAGATTAAAATTATTTAATCCCGAAAATAACCAATTAATAGGAGAAAACAATGGAAAACAACAACAAACCACAAACGAAATTTCCACAGAAACAAACTAAACTTAATCAAGCAGAAGTAGAAAATGATTATTTAATTGATAATATTCCTTATGACTTTACTAATATGATGAGAGCAACTAGTGACCCCGATATTAATAGAGCATACGATGAATTTAAAAAAAGAACAATTTATATTTATGAAATTGAACGTTTATTTAAAAATAATGAAAATAATAGTTTAAAATTTTCAGCAAATACTATTAAAATTGGTTTTATTGATATTGATAAAGTATTAAAAACTACTGCTGCTGAAACATCAGACTTTACTATGCAATTAAATCAAAGAGCAAGTACTAACATTAATGATAATACAATTGAATATAGTATGACTGATATTAAAAATTTAATATTTCAAGAAATAAATTTATTAAATCAATTTAAATTATATGCAGTTTCAATTAATGAACCTTTAAGTGAAAATAATATTGATAATTTATATATCATTAATAACTATTCTCAACCTTATCAAAATCCAAAAACAAGAAGTACTAAAAGTATAACTATTATTAAAATTAAAGATTTTAAAACAAGAGATGGTTATCCAATTATTATTAAATTACAAAAACCATTAGATAAAGATACCAAAGTAATTGGTTTAAAAATTAAAGCCCCTAGAAGCATGATTTTTGGCAATATAAAGGTACTTGGCGAAGTTGATAATATGGAAGTATACCCAAAGTTGTTTGTTAAAGATAAGATAGCATTTCCACTATTATCAATGCCTATTGAAACTCAACCAAAAGTTAGAATATTACAACAATGATTTAGTGAACAAATCTTACCTTGAAATTTAGCAAAACAATTTATAGGACAAGAAAAATCAGTTTTAGATTTAATTGCTATTGGTGGAGGAACTGAAACAAGAAAAGAAATTATTAATAATGCAAAAATAACATATGCAAAAATTGGTAAATATGATGGACCATCACCAATACCGAAAAAATTAGCTGATTTTGAAATGAAAAAGAATGAACAATATTTATTATATAGTCATCGAGAACCAAACCCACCATATCTAAGTAGAAATATTGTTATTGAATTATCACAGAACTTTAATGATATTGAAATTGAAATAAATGATAAACCACCAATTGACAGTCTACAACAATTATTATTAGATATGTTAACTTATACATATAATTATAATCGTAATTTTGATGGTGCATCTTTAGTAACTCCTCCAAATAAAATGGATATATTGCGAGCAAAATTTGAAAATCAAAAACCAGATGAAGTAATTAGCAATTTGTTTAAACAGTGAAAACTAGATTATCCAAATTATATCAGTTTACCACAAGTACAAATATTAAAACAAATAATAATTATGTTATCAAATAATATTTATTCTAATATGTCTATTAATAAAGGTTTAAATGATGATAATAAAATATTGTTGCCTTATTATTTTGAACTAAAATCAAATCCAATACACCCTAATAAAGATGAAATTTGACAATTTAAAGATGCAAAAGTAATATTAAAATCTAATTATTTTGATTTTACAGATATTAATAATATTAAATTAAAAAACAATGATATTAGCCAAAATGAGTTATTTAAACTTGATGATAATCAATTTAACTGATTATCTATTACAAATGAATTAGAAAGTAATAATATACCTTCTTTAATTCCTGCTGATTGAACATTAGGTAATGGTGAATATGGAAAATATTTTACAAGAGCAATTATTGGAAAAATCAAAATTGAAAATGCATTAAATTTATATGGTTCAAATAAATCCCAATTATTTTCTAAATTGGAATTTTATAAAGAAATTTTAAAAATTGATAATAATAGTGAATTTGAACTACAAATTGAAAATCCGATTAATAACTTAAATCGGATTGAAATTAGTGGCATATTTAGTACTGGAAATTATGATTTAATTTTAATTACAGATAAACAAGAAATAGAATTAAATAATATTAATTTATTTGATAAATATAACGAAAATATTTCTTATATAAATTTAGAAATTTAAATTACTTACCATCTCATTTTATATCATCTTGATTTTTTGGATTAATTCCAAAATATAAATCTATTTTATATTCATCATTTCTTTTATGTTCCCAAATAGTTGCCCCCCCTATGTTCTTCATAATAATGGTCTAAATATTTTGGTAATTCATTATTTTGATAATATGTAACTGAACCTAATATTAAACCAATAGAACCAGTTATTACGGCAAATGATAATGCTATTTTTTGAAAATTTGTTTTTATTCATGTTTTCATAATAAATTTCTCCTTTTTTAAAATTTATTTAACTTTTTTTTGGAATTATACTTTTTATTTTTTTCATTTTCTTGATAAATAAATTGTATTGTTACTACATCAATAAACTGTTCATATAATTCAGGATTTTCTTTTCATTCTTCTACTATTTCATCTGAAATTAATTGGTCATCAAGAAAATTTGAAAACTTAATATCATGTTCACTACAAAAAACAGTAGGCTCATTAGTAACAGATATTATGTCATTCTGACATTTTTTTATAAAACATTTAATTATTTTTTTCATAGACTCTCCTTTTTCCTTAATTTTACTTTTAAATTGTACTATTTTTGATTATTTTTACAAGTATGCTTTTAAATGCAAAATAACGCCTAAATTAAAGGCGTTATTTTGTGATACCTATACTATTAATTATATTTTACTTGTTTATTATATTTTAAATATGAAAGTGGTTTTTTAAATATTTTTGATTTAATTTTAAATTACACTTATATATGTATATAATAAACAAGTAAATTAATTTTTTAAAAATATTTACAATAAATTTAGATTTTTTTAAAATAGTTAGGAGAAGTAAATGTGAATTTTAATTACAAATGAACTTATAAAGAACAATATCCTAAAATTGATAAATTAATTTTAGAACATATAACAAAGAAATGAGAAAAGTGAGATTGAAGAATAAAAAATACAAGAGATAAAAAGAAATATAAAATTGTTGATTTTCAATATCGAACAAGAAAAACAATGTATGGATTAGTAACTTATAAAAGAAGAATTTATGAATATTTTGATGAAAAATTACAAAAATTAGTTCGTGTTTGTTTAGTTGATGAAAAAATGGAACTTCCAAAATATAAAAGAATTGGTGAAGATATCGAAGATACTATTATTGAAAATTTTGCTGATGGAAAAAGATATCGTGATATTTGTGCAATTTGTAAAAAGGCAGGTATTAGTGTTAGTAGCGTTCATAGAGTTTTTAAAAATTTAGAAATAAATGAAGCAAATCCAGTAAAAGTAAAATTGGAAAAAAATCAACCTATTTTTGTAGCAATTGATGATGGACATCGAAAATTTTGAGATTTTAAACGTAAAGGTACAAAACACTCTATGAGATTAATAGTAACATATACAGATAATATTAATCATAAAGTACAAAATAAAAGAGTAAAAGCAATTATAAGAAAAACAAGAACTCCAATTGGAGTTAAAAAAACTGCTGAATTTGTTAAAGAACATTGTCAAAAATTTTATGAAAATATTGAACAAGCAAAAATTATTATTTGTGGTGATAGTGCAGGATGAATTAGAGAAGTTGCTGATTATTTAGGTGCACAGTTTGTTTTAGATAAATTTCATTTAATTAGAACATTATATCTTGGAATAATGGCTGGAAATAAAGAAAAATATTTAGAAGAATATAATCACTGTAAAAATTTAATTAATAATGGTCAATATGATGAATTAATTAACTATTTATATAAAGAATTAGATAATCATAAAAAATTAAAAAAACAGTATTTTAAAAATAATAAACAAGGTATTGAAAATCAAGGTGCAAAGTGAAATATAGGTTGCTTTACTGAAACTAATATTTGACATGTTTTAAAAGAAATGCTTGGTAATAGAACATATAATATTAGTATTTACATTAAAATGGTTATTTTTAAATGTAACAAAATAAATTTAGAAACATAATTTAATGAATATAGTAATTATTGATTATTTCGCAATTTTGAATAGCATCTCAAAAATTATTATTTTTTATTTTTATTTTTAAACCAATAATGAAAAAAATAAATAACATAGTTATAAAAAATAAAATTGGAACTAAAATTAAAACCAAAAAAATTCCACTTCGTAATTCAGTTCATTCATAATAATTTTCTTTAATATGATGAGTTCCAAGATTATAAAAATATTTTGCAGAATGCTCTATGATAAAACTTAATTGAAAATGTTTTAATATTTTAAATCCATTAATACAATTTAAATTTTTATCAAAATAAAAAAGATTAAAGTGACTAAAATCTATTAATATTAATCCTATAATTAAAGTTAAAATGCTTAAAATAAATAGTAATACAGTTATTAACTGTAATTTTTTAAGTGTTCTTATTTTCATCTTTAAAATCTCCTTAACTTTATTTCATAATTTTAACACTTAGTTAACTTAATTATAAGTATTTTAGTTGCAATATTTTAAAAAAAATTATATTATTTAAATACAATTTCATAAAAATCCAAATTATTTCTTGTCTAAAAGATAATAAGACTATAAGATTTAATTTATTCCGGATTTTTGACAATCTCCCAAAACCTAAATATAAAACTACTGGCAATAAAAATGCAAATATTATTGTTAATAATTTAATTATAAAATAAAATTTAAGTTTTTTTAATTCGTATTTATAATTTTCAGTTTGTTCATCATTTTCTTTTGAATTCAAATTATTTTCAATTTGAATATCACTTGTTTCGATAGTTTTTTACTTTTTGATCATTTTTATCATTTGTTTTTTGAATCTGTTTTTGTTTCATTTTATCCTCTTTTTTTAATTTATATAGTCATACACACTTATAGTATATCAAAAATAATAATTAAATAAGATAAAAAAAGTATAAATGTTTGTTTTTGCTTAATAAGCACTAAAAATTTACTTTTTATTAAGTAATTACAGAAATTATTTATAATGTAATTGGTTTATTTACTTCATCATCATATTCTTTTAAGAGTTGTTTTGAATCGTTTATAATTTGTTTTACTTCTGGTGAATATTGCTCCATTTGTGCTTGTGATACTTCGAACCTCCCTATTCTTATTAGTTCAAGTTCAATGTCTCTAGTGTTTTTTTCTTCTTTTGATTCAGAAGAACAAGATCATAATGATGATTGTTCATCTACAAATAGTTCTTTTTTTAATTTTTGGATTTCTTTTCAAATATTTTTTATTTTTTCTTCAATTTCTTTAATGTTCATTTTTTCTTTTTTACGTTCTTCATTTAAAATTAGTATGTATTCTGTAATTCCAAGTGGGTCATTATTAATTTCAAAAAATTTAATTAAAGATATTAATACCTTAATGCCAGTATTTTTGCTATTTTTTATTATTTGTGCAATATTTGGATATTCTGTTTTAAATTGTGTTCAGTTTTTTGATTCTTGTTTATTATCATTATCTTGTAATGGTTTTTCTTCCAACGTTTCGAATTCTTGAGATTGTTGAGGATTTTCCTCGTTAACTTTTGTATCATTATCTAAGATTATAGTTTCAAATATTTTTAATAAATATTCATCTGGTATTTTTTTGTTAATATTTTTTAATGCTTCTTTTTTTCTTTTTTCTCATTCCTTTTGAAATAGTTTTTTTTCTATATAATTTAAAGGCATATCTTTTAATCTTTTTCCTTTCTTTAATTTTAATTTAATAAAAAACCTAATATAGATAAATTTCTATATTAGGAATCAACTTTTATTAAATTATAAATAAATATTAGCATAAAAAATAATTATATTTATAAAGTTAATATTTAACACGAATAAATATAAGTAGTAGATTTATTAATGTATAAGTTGTATTAAAATTAAGATTAGCGTAGTCAATTTTCTTATTTTATGTAGAAGTAGTTATTTTATCAAACTAAGAATCCTTTACATTATTTATTGTAAAAATTAAAAATTATTAAGTTACAAAATGATAAAATTAATATATAAAAAGTAAAGGAGGAAGTAAATGGAAAAAATTGGTGCTGCAGTTTATTTACATTTAGCAAATTTAGAAGAAATTAAAAATTATACCGAATTATTAGCCAAGAATAATATTAAAACTATTTTTACAACTTTAATTAGTTTTAAAAAAACAGATTATGAAAATTTAAAAAAATTAGTAGTATTAACACAAATTGCTAAAAAGTATAATATGCATGTTTTTGCAGATATTAATATTGAATTTATTAATGAATTTAATCTGAATCTTAATAAACGACTTGATTTCATAAAGTTTTTTAAAATGTATGGTTTATCGGGTATTCGTTGCAACGAAGGAATTGATATTAAGCATCAAGCAAAATTAAGTCAAAATCGTTTAAATTTTAAAATATTTATTAATGGTTCATATGTTGTTAATGATATCAACTACTTAATATTATTTTATAAAGCTAATGTTAATAACCTTATTAGTTGTTATAATTTTTATCCACAAAGATATACCGCTGCTGATATTGACTTTTTTTGTTTAAATCAATCTGAAAGCGTTGTTAATAAAATTCCATTTGCCAGCTTTGTTACATTATTAGGAAAAGATAAAATTGGACCTTGAAAATATAATGATAATTTACCAACATTAGAACTGCATCGTGATTGACCATTGGTAACACAAATTCGTCATTATATTGCTTTATGCATTGATATGATAATTATTGCTAACCAGTTTTTAACAGAATATGATTTGAAAATGATAAATGAAATTGATTATAAAAATTTATCGTTAAAAATTGAGTTAAATTCTAATATTACTGATAGTGAACAACAGATTCTTTTTGACAAAAATATTCATAAAGTTAGATCTGATTTAGCACGTGATATAATTCGTAGTGTTATTTCTCGAGTTATATATCAAGAATTAGATATCCCTGCTAACAATACTAATCAATGATTAGAAAAAGGTGATGTTGTTATTCTTAATAATAAAGCACAAAATTATCGTGGTGAATTACATATTATTACAAATAAAATTAAAAATGATGGTATTCGTAACGTTGTTGGCAAACTTTCTAAAGAAGATTTAAATTTTATTCCATTTTTAGTATCAAATCGTTCATTTAGATTTATTTTATAAATAATTTTTTTGTTTTATTTATTAAAAACATAAACATTTAAAATATGATAAAATCATTAAGTATTATTAAATAATAGTTAGTAAGTGTGAAATTTTAAAAGATAATCTTACTTTTAATTTTTTTTAAAATAAAAAGTTTAATATTGTATAAAAATATTGATAATTTTTTAATTTACTAATATAATTGTTAAAGTAAAATAAAAAATAGGAGCTGACATGAATGCATTCAGTGAAAAAATCACCATCATCAGACAACAAAGAAAACGAAGAACGAACAAGTAGTGAACAAGAGTTTCAACGTCTTTTAAAAGGATTTAGTAAAAAGGCCCAAGAAACTAAAAGAGCAGAAAAAAGACATAAACATTTTCTTTCTGCGCGTGATGAAAAACGCGAAAAACAAAGCGCTGCTGCTAAAAAGAAAAAACATCGTAAGTAATAAAAAGGAAAAAATGGTAATCACTGTTAATTATTATTGGCGGTGATTTTTTATATGAAATATCTTTTTGTTCAACAAGAAACAGAAAATGATTGTGGTTTGGCATGTCTTGCTATGATATATAGGTTTTATTTTAAGAAGAAGTTATTAATTAATGACATAAAAAAAGATATATTTTTAACAAAATTGGGAATTAATCTTTTAGAATTAAAACAATTGGCTAGTAATTATAATGGAATGGGCCACTTAGCCCTTTTTACTAGACCATTAATTTAAAAAATCTGAATGTATTCTAAAAACAATTGTGTTATATAATGAACACTAATTTTGACCTGAAAGGATTTTTATTAATGGATAAAATTAAACAAATAGCATTAATAATTAACAAATTAAATATCAAAGAAAAAATTAAAATTATCGATGATTGCAAAAATCAATATTCAATTAGAAACTTATGTCAATATCTTCAATTAAACAGATCAACATATTACTTTTTAAAAAATAAACAAAAACTTATTAAAAAAGAAAAAAATCATATTATTAATTGCAATCATAAATATCAAGAATTATGCCAACTTTTAATCGAATTTCATTCTACAAGAAAAGGTAGAATTTATGGATATTTAAGAATTTTTTCAGCTTTTAAAGAGTGATTAAAACAAGAGAAAAATATCATTTTAAATATAGAATTATCAACAAAACAAATGCGAAAAATTATGAAAAAACACAATATTCAAGGATTAAAACAAACTAAAAATAACTATCCTAAAAACAAAAAAAATCCAAATAAGTGAATACCTACAATGGATAAAGTAAACAAAGATTACAAAAGTACAACCGCTTCAAATCAAATTTGATCAATGGATACTAAACAAATAAACACCAAAGAAGGTTGACTATATCTTTTTGTAATTATTGATTTTTATTCAAATAATGTTGTTAGTTATAATACATTTTCAAATAAATCATATCAAGATTTAATTCTTCCTGCACTTGAAAAAATAAACAACCAATTTTCTTGAAATCAAATAAAAAACGTTATTTTACATTCAGATAACGCCAACGAATTTTATTGTCAAGAAATTACAAAATGAGCAAAAAACAAACAAATAATTTTAAGCAAAAAACAACCATATGATATTGGCGGTAATGTCATATCTGAAAATTGATTTTCACATTTATCTCAAGAATGATTGCCTAAAGACTCAAATCAATATTTAACAATCAATGAAGCTATTAATGATGTAAATCAATATGTTATGTTTTATAATTATGAAAGAATACATTCTAAATTTTTAAAACCACCAATATTACAAATAAAAATTTAGAAATATCTATCAAAATATGGTCCAGTAATTAGGGCTAACCACCCCCATCCAATAGTTTCTCAATTTAAAGAATATTGACCAACCAGTATCTTTAGTGAAGAATTAGAAAAAAATTATAAATATTGAAAATTTAATTTAAGTATTGAAGAAACAAAATTAGAAATAAATAATTCAACTAAAAAAGGACTTACTAAAGAACTAAAAAATTTACTTTGTACAGCAATTGATACATGAGTTCAAATAGAGGATATTTTTAAGCAAAGACCAAATATTTTATTTTCTAGTAATCTAGAAAAAGACAACAATATATTATTTGAATATCCAATACAAACTGTTAAAAATTCTGAAACTTTAGATCCTACATTTAAAAAGATTTTAAACATGCTTGGTCAAAATACTATTATTGAAATTGAACAAATAATAGATTTATCAATATCTGCTTCTAATAGAACTTTGATTAGAAGTATTAAAGACAATATTACAAGAAGAGCTAAAGAATCTTTTAAAAAAATTTTTAAAAATTTTACTATTAATGTTATTCCAGAAATAATAATTGATGATCAACAATTTCAAATTGTTATAAGAGCAGATGAAAAAAGACATTATGCTACATCAGTAACCAAATATCAAAGTTCTGGATTTAAAGCATTTTTATGACTAGTTATAATGTTAGAAGTTGTAAAGAACTGAGAAAAAAATAAATTTGGAAGAGTTATTTTATTAGTTGATGAGCCAGACAAAAGTTTGCATATAATATTGCAGTATGAATTAGCTAAATATTTAAAAACTAACTTTACAAGTAAAAATGGTTTATTTATTTTGTTAACATCTCATTCTCCTTTTTTAATTCCTAATTTAAAAGAGAATATATATATTGCAGATATGACTGAAAAAGGTTATACTGAGTTAACAAAGGCTGAAAATATTAACAATATTAGAAATGCAGGAATTTTTCCTTTGATTACTTTATTCCATATGGAAAAAATACAAAAGGAAATCTTTTCAACTGGCGAAAATCAAGTTAGAATTTATTATGAACTTAAAATGGATAGATCTAAAGCAATTGAAGAAGCTTTAAATGAAATAATACAAAATAAATTTGAGTACAGTATAGTTCCCATAAATTCTAATGAACGTAAGCATATTTTTGATATTCGCATAAATAATTTCTTTTCAAAACATATATAGCTAACGAAAGTAATGTTTACTCATAAATAATGTAAAATAATAATATGTAATTTAAACAATTCTTGCACTTACAAGTATAATTCAGCAATAATTAAAATAGATTAGGAAGATTAAATTATGCCAAAACCATACAGTGAGGACTTACGAAGAAAAGTAATAGAAGTTTATGAAAGTAAAAACATGAAAATTAAAGAAATTTGTAAAGTGTTCAATATCACTAGAAAGACTTTATTTTTATGAAGAAAAAGAAAGCAAAAAACCGGAAATATAAAACCAATTTTGAATTATCAAAAAGGACATAGCCACAAAATAAAGGATTTAGATGAATTAAAAAATTATTTAGCAGAAAATAAAGATGTTACAGTTCAAAAAGTAATTGAAAAATTTGGTGATATGACAAAAGAAACAGTTTATAACTATTTCAAAAAACTAAATTATACATATAAAAAAAACTTTTCTATATGAACAAAGAGATAAAAATAAACAAGAAGATTTTTTAAAAGAAATAGCGAAAATAATGAATGAAGATTTGGTATATATTGATGAATCTGGAATTGATGATAATGAATTTTATAAATATGGTTGGTCTGAAAAAGGTAAAAGATTATTTGATAATAAACCTGCATATAAAATAAAGAGAATGAGTATAATTGGTGCACTAAATAAAGGTAAATTAAAAGCTCTATGAGCATTTGAAGGACATTGCAATAGTAAAATTTTTGAATCATATGTTAAAAATATACTAATTCCAGTATTAAAGTGTGGACAAATTATAGTTTTAGATAATGCGACGTTTCATAAATCTAAAGCAACAAAACAATTAATTGAAAATGCTGGATGCAAACTATTATTTCTTCCACCATATTCTCCTAATTTAAATCCAATTGAACATTTTTGATTTGCTATAAAACATAATATAAGAAAAATATTACCAAATTATTGACCAAATATTAAAAACGCGATTGATTTTGTTTTTCAAGATATGAGTAAACATTACTTTAGTTAGCTATACATGAAATGAATGAGTTACACCAATTGCTAATTCCAGATAATTATAAAAATAAAAAAGATATTTTTTTAACAGAAAAATTTGTAAAATCTTTATTATCAGATGATATTTTAGAAAATGTTAAAAGAAAGTAAACAGGTGTTATAAGATAATGATTGATAAAGAGTTAATGATTAAAAAATTAAAAAGTCAAATAAAAGATAATGAAGAAATTGCAATTGCTTTGGAATTAGCAATTGAAAAACAACAAAATAAAAAAAGACCAGATGAAAATTTCATTACAAATACAATCAACATATTAATTTGTAATGAAGCTGAAATTCATGTTTATAAAGATTTAATTAAAAGAATTAAAAAAGGAGAATTTGCTAAAAAACAAGTAAAGTTGAATTAAATATAAAAAAACACCTAGCTATTTCTAACTAGGAGATTTGGGAGATATACTCCCTTGCACAGCATTACCCGTACTAACAAATTAATTATATAATCATTTTATAAATATGTCAAATTTGAAAGTTGAAAAAATATGGAACAAAAATATTGATGAAAACTTAAAAAAGGTACAGGAATTCGTGTAAAAATTATTAATGATATTGATAAAGAAACGGGTAAGCAAAAGTATCATCCAGCAATAGTTATTAAGTCTTATCCAAGCCATGTAAAAGTGCAATTATTATCAACTCAACCTAATAAAGATGATTATTACAAAATAATTGCAAATAATAAAATTGCATATGTAAGACCTATATATTATGTAACTGTCTCTTTTAATTTAATTCAAAGTTTATGATTTGAAAAGGGGAAAATAGTATATATAAATCCTAATAGTGTTTTCTTTCAAAAAATTATTGAAATGGAATATAAAGAAATCTTTGATAAAGAATTAAATTTAAAAGAAAAAGAAAATAAAGATTTAGAAACTAAAATTAAAGAATTAGAAAACAAAGTTCAAGAACAAGACAAGGAAATTCAGGAATTGAAAAAGAAAATTTGTATGCAAACTTTAAAGTTGAAAAATCGTAATCATGGATAATTATTTACTTATTTATTGTACATAAGTAAATAATTATTTATTTTAATTGGTCAATAATTTGTTCAATTAAATTACTTACTGATATACCATTTTTTCTAGCAATTATTTTTAGTTTTTCAACTTTTTCATGATTTATAGATAATGATAATTGTACTTTTCTTACTTTTAACTGATTAGTATTAATTTTAAAACCACCTATGTTTTTTACATCACTATTGGTGATTTCGTTAGCAATTTCTTTACCAACAGTTTTTAATTTACTATTATTAAAAATATTATTATTTTCCATGTTATAAAACTCCTTTTTCTTCTAGTTCATTTACAATATTAAAATATGGATTTTCTAATTTTGATATTAATTTTATTGCTGGTTTTCCAGTTATTTCACTGTTTTTAAATTTTTGCTTTTTTCTTATCTCTTGTTTTAAAACAAAATTTTTAAAATTACTATATTCTAAATGTTTTTTAAAATCTTTTGAAATTTTATAATGATCAAAATTAGATAAAACAATCGCTTTTATATTATTTTTAATTTCCATTTTTTGACATAGATTAGTTCATACATCAAATACCATATCTATTGCTCTTAGAACCTGTTTGGAATCTTTTTAATAAAATTATGCTAAAACAAGGAATAATCATTTATAAATACTTATTTAATTTTCATTTTATTTTCTTTTTTAATTTCTGGTTAAAAATATTTTATAATTTAATCAGTTGTCAACTAAAAATTTATTTTTTTACTATAAAATAACATTTATAATATTAATTTAATTAAAAATTAGTCAAAAAAGATTCCAAACAGGTTCTTAGAGAAATGATTGCTAATAAAATAAAAAATCTTTATCCTAGCGCTGTTATTAATGAAGATTACAAAATTGAATTTGAAAATTTAAATACTAATGATATTGTACAAGGAAAAGAATTAAAAATAAAAATTAAACCAACAAAAAATAGTAAAGTAAAAGAAGAATTAAATTTTATAGTTAAAATTAATTATAAATATGATGCCGAAGAACAAAAAAGAGCAGCAACTGGTATTTTAAGAAAAGCAATACCCACAGAATTTTGAAATGATAGAAAAAAGGGAGCGTACCGATGTTGTCAATAATATTCAAATTTGTCTTAAAATTATAAAGTTAGACGAGAATAATTTTGACTTCAATATGCAATTGTATGTTAATCTTAACACTTGAAAAATATTAGTCAACAATAATAAGGTAATGTTTAGTAATCTGTGTAACTTACAAAAATAACTATGTTTAATTAGTTCTAGTAAATATAATTAATTTTCTAGAAAGAGTGAGTTACAGATGGCTAAAAAGCAAAATATTAATAACAATGATCCAATATCACAAGCAGTAGATTTATTATTAGAAAATACTGAAGATTTAACAACAGTTTTTAAAGAGGGAGGATTATATAAAGAATTAACAAAAAGATTAGTAGAAAAAATGTTGAATTCTGAGATGCAAAATTATTTAGGATATGATAAGAATCAACATAGTAATAGTGACAATGCTCGTAATGGTATAAGTTCAAAAAAATTAATAAGCCAACAAGGTAAAATTGAAATTGATGTACCAAGAGATCGTAATAGTAATTTTAATCCTGTAATAGTTGCAAAAAGACAAAGAAGATTTGATGGTTTTGATCAACAAGTTCTTTCTTTATATGCAAAAGGTATGACATTATCAGATATTAGAATGCAATTACAAGAGTTATATCATGGTGCTGATATTAGTGAAAGTGTTATTAGTCAATTACGAAAAGTCATCAGAAATAAAAAAGTTTTTCCTAACGATATGTCAGTTTTTAAAATATTTTATTTAGCAATTGACAATATAACAAAAAAATGAACAATGCCCATTCAAAATTGAAATACAGCAATTGCTCATTTTATGATAAAATTTGAAGACAGAATTAATCTGAATTAGTAACTTTGTAAAACAAAGAAACACAGATTATTAAAAAGCCTCAATTTTCTTTCACAATTTTTTCATAATCTTCTGCATTTTTCTAATCATGCAAAACTTCGTTCTACAACTCATCTTTTTGGCAATACTACAAAAGAATGTAATTCATTACGTTTGATAACTTCAACATTTGCATTTATGATTGTTTTGATTTTAAAAGCAAATTTTTCACCAGTATAACCAGCATCTACTAGTATTTTTTGAACTTTAGATAAATTTTCATTTTCATTTTCAATCATTATTATAGCACTGTTACGATCTGTTTTTTCTGCTGTGGTTATGTAAATTGCATGTGGTAAGCCTTGAGAATCAACAGCAATATGACGCTTTATTCCTGAAATTTTTTTACCAGCATTATAACCTTTATTTTTAGCAGTATCTGTGTTTTTAACACTTTGTGAATCAATTATACAAAAACTGGTTTGTTCTTTGCGATTATTGTTGATTCGAACTTTTTTAACTAATTTTTTTTAAAATTAATTGTAATACACTAGGTTCTTTATCATTGTTTTTACTTCAAATTTGGAAATAATAATATACAGTTTGTCATTTTGGAAAATTTTTTGGTAACATTCTTCATTGACAACCACTTTTTAATACATATAAAACTGCACAAAACGCTTCATATAAATCTAAATTTCTTGGTTTTGTTTTCTTTTTGCTGTTTTCTAAAGTTGATTTTATGTTCTCAAATTGTTCTTTAGTAACATGACTTGGATAATTTTTATGCATATATACCTCTTATTTTAAAATATATAGTAATTTTACATTATTTTCTAAAAGATTCTAAACAGGTTCTTAGAACCTGTTTAGAATCTTTTTAATAAAATTGAAATAAAGGAAAGAACAACCATTTGTAAACTAGTATTTAGTTTTCTTTCACAATTTTTTCATAATCTTCTGCATTTTTCTAATCATGCAAAACTTCGTTCTACAACTCATCTTTTTGGCAATACTACAAAAGAATGTAATTCATTACGTTTTACAACTTCAACATTTGCATTTATGATTGTTTTGATTTTAAAAGCAAATTTTTCACCAGTATAGCCAGCATCTACTATTATTTTTTGAACTGTAGAAAGATTTTCTTTTTCACTTTTAATCATTATGATAGCACTATTACGATCTGTTTTTTCTGCTGTAGTTATGTAAATTGCATGTGGTAAACCTTGCGTATCAACTGCAATATGACGTTTTATTCCTGAAATCTTTTTACCAGCATCATAACCTTTATTTTCAGTAGTATCTGTATTTTTAACACTTTGCGAATCAATTATACAAAAACTAGTTTTTTCTTTTCGATGATTCTTAATACGAATCTTTTTAACTAATTTTTTTTAAAATTAATTGCAATACACTAGGTTCTTTATCATTGTTTTTACTTCAAATTTGGAAATAATAATATACAGTTTGTCATTTTGGAAAATTTTTTGGTAACATTCTTCATTGACAACCACTTTTTAATACATATAAAACTGCACAAAACACTTCATATAAATCTAAATTTCTTGGTTTTGTTTTCTTTTTGCTGTTTTCTAAAGTTGATTTTATGTTCTCAAATTGTTCTTTAGTAACATGACTTGGATAATTTTTATGCATATATACCTCTTATTTTAAAATATATAGTAATTTTACATTATTTTCTAAAAGATTCTAAACAGGTTCTTAGAAATAAAGTAGTTTTTAGTAATTTAAATTTAATATTAAAACAAAGTAATATTATTATTGGTCCTTCTGGCATTGGTAAAACAACCTTACTATCATTATTAATTCAGAAATATGTGCCTTTTAAAGGTAAGATTTTAATTAATAATGAAATTGGATTAGATAATATTTCATATGAATTTTGACAAAAAAAATGTATTTATTTGCATTCAAATTCTATTATTCATAACGGTACAGTTTTAGAAAATATTTTATCATTTAATATTACAAAAGAAAAATTAATAAATTTTCAAAAATTAGGATTTAATGATCTCTTGGGCAGTTTAGGTTTAACAACATTTTATTATTGTCAAGAATATGGGGCTAATCTTAGTCAAGGTCAAAAACAAATAATTATTTTCTTAAGTTTATTTTTTTATGATTGAAAAGTAATTTTATTAGATGAAATTTTGAGTAACATCAATAATGATTTAAAAATAAAGTTAATAACTTTATTATTGAATCATTATAAAAAAATAATTATTATTTATGCAGGTCATGATTTAACACTAGTAAAATTATTTAAAAATGTAATTGATTTAAATAATTATAAAAGTATAGATGGTAATGAGTAATGATTTTTTTTAGAAAAAGTACTTATTTATTAGGAAGTAGTTCAATTTTTCTTTTTTTAGGACTCTTATTAGGTTTAAAAATTATTAATATTCCTCATGTTTATGCTGTTAATGGTCAAACTATTTTTATAAGTGAGACAAGATATGAAAATAAGGGACACTTTGCTTATTTATTAGATTTTAAAAGAGAAGAATGTTTAAAGTTTAATAGTTTTAATCAAATTACTATTTTTTTCTCTATTAATAAATGTTACTTAACAATTTTTTTTCCAAAATGAAATGATAATAATCAACTTTTAATTGAAGAAAACATTAATTCTAATACATATTTAAATCAAATGGTATTAATAATTATTGGTAAAGAAAGTTTGTTAACATTTATTTGAAATAATATTACAACATAAATGTAAATATTGATATAATTTAATCAAAAAGAAGTTAGGTAGATAAATGCCAGCAAAAATTAATATTGTAAATATTTACAATGATCATAACTATGACATTAAAAATTTTAATATTTTATCAGAAAATATTTTAAATGCAGTAGCTATTAAGTTAAAACAGAAAATTACATGGTGTATTGCTGTTATTTTTAATGACGAACAGACTAGTATTGAATTAAATAAAATGTATCGTCATAAAGATTATGTTCCTGATGTTTTATCATTTGGAAATAATGATGATGATTTTCCAAATATTAATATTGATATTAGAGATTTAGGCGATGTTTATATTTGTTATTCAAAGGCAGTAGCGCAAGCACAAGAATATGGTCATAGTTTAATTAGAGAATTATCATTTCTTTTTATTCATGGATTACTTCATACATTAGGATATGATCATCAAAATAGTGTAGAAGAAAAGGTTATGTTTGATTTACAAGATGAAATTTTAAATATTCTTGGTATTACTAGAAAATAAGGAGTGGTATAATGGAACAAGATATAGATTTATTAGTATTATTGAAAAAAGCAAAAGTAATACAAAAAAATGCTTATGCGCCTTATTCTTTATTTAGAGTTGCTGCAATAGTAATTTTGAAAAATAGTAAAGAAGTGTTAGGAGTAAATGTTGAAAATGCTGCATACTCAGTAGGTATTTGTGCTGAAAGAGCAGCTTTGTCACAAGTTATTGCTCAAGGTTATAAAAAAGAAGATATTATTAGTCTATTTTTAATTACTGATAGTGAAACGGTTGGTTTTCCTTGTGGTATGTGTCGTCAATTTATGATTGAAATTATGCCAGAAACATGCCCTGTTTATATTAGTAATAAAAATGAAAATAATGATACTAAAATAATTTGTAAAATATTAGTAAAAGACTTATTACCTTTAGCGTTTAAACCAAGTTCATTGAAAGGGAATTAATTTATGACTAATAATTTTAAATCAGGTTTTGTTAGTTTTATTGGTAGAAGTAATGTTGGAAAATCAACTTTATTAAATACCATTCTTCAAGAAAAAAAGGCAATTGTATCTAATAAACCACAAACAACCAGAAATCAAATTCAAGGTATTTATAATAGTGATGATATGCAAATCATATTTTTTGATACTCCCGGCATTCATAAACATAATAACCAACTTGGACGAATGATGAATCGCGATGCTAACCGTGCCACTAAAGAAACTAACATTATTTGTTTATTAGCGCCATGTAATGAATACATTGGAAATAGCGATAAACATATTATTAAATTATTATCAGAAAGGGTAAATACAACTATTCTACTTTTATTAACTAAGGTTGATTTAGTAACAAAAGAAAAATTAATGGATAAAATTAATGAGTGAAAAGATTTATTACCATTTAAAGAAATAATTCCAATTTCTGCTATAAAAGAAATGAACTTAGATATATTATTGAAAAAACTATATGAGTATTTACCAATTGGTGAAAAGAATTATTTAATTGAAAATAACGATGATGTTTCAGATAATACTTTAATTAAGGAAATTATTCGTGAAAAAATTTTAAATTTAACAGAAGAAGAAATTCCTTATAGTGTAGCAGTATTAATTGAAAGTATTAATTATAATCCAAATACTAATATTACTGATATTAATGCTGTTATTGTTGTTGAACGCGACTCACAAAAAGGAATTATTATTGGTAAAGGAGGTAGTATGATTAAAGAAATTGGAATAAGAGCTAGAACAGATTTAGAAAGTATTTTTGATTCTCATATTATATTAAAAACTTTTGTAAAAGTAATACCTGATTGAAGAAATAATCCTAGAAAATTAAAAGAGTTAGGTTATAGTTAAAATATGTTTAATATTGATACTGGTTTGATTTTAAACATTAACTACATTAAATCAATAAATAATGTTACCATTTTAACATCAAATTATGGTGTTAAAATAGTTTCTTTACTAGAAATAAAAATCAATTTAAATAAATATAGTCTTTTAGATTGTTGAATTTTTATCTTTAATCAAAATTATGATTGTTCAAACTTATGTATAACATATAAAAAAATAAAAAGTTTTAATAGTTTTATAAATGAAAAAAGTTATCAATTGATTAAAAGTTTTAACAAGATAATTATTAATTATTTAGAAAAAATTAGTATTAATAATAAAAATATCTTTTCTTTTTTATTTAATTTATATGAACAGTTAATGATAAATAGTAACTTTAAGAAAGTTTATGTTTTTTTCTTATTTCATAGTTTAATATTTCAAGGAATTCAGTTTAACTTTACTAATTGTATTAATTGTAATCAAATAACTAATTTGCATTTAATTAATTATGATTTGGGTGGTATTTTTTGTAAAAATTGTTCTTTAGAATTAGCTATAATTAATTTTGACATTGTTTTGTTTAAAAAAATATATCAACTTTATTTATTAAATTATCAAGATATTAATAAATGAAAAGTTGAAAAAGAAGAACTTAATAAAATTCTTAATATTTTAGAAAACCACTGTCAAAAATATAATAATAAATTAATAATTACATAAATATTTTAATAATTAGTTGTTATATTTTTTTTAATAATATATAACACTTATAATAGGTTGACAAAACCTATCTATGAACATATTATTAACAAGATTATTCTTTTTAGAGATTTTATGTATTATTTAAGATATTTAAGAAAATTTTTATGATTAATGGAGGGGCAATGATTAATAAAATTATCAATGATAAGTCAATGAAGGAAATAATTACTCATTTAAAAGAAAATGGTTTTATTTTTCAAGGATCAGAAATTTATTCAGGTCTTGCTAATAGTTGAGATTATGGTCCGCTTGGTGTAGCACTTAAAAATAATATTAAGAAAAGTTGATGAGTTTTTTTTGTCGAAAAAAATCCATACAATGTTGGGTTAGATAGTTCAATTATTATGAAATCTAAAGTTTGAGAAGCTTCAGGGCATTTGAGTAATTTTAGTGATCCATTAATTGATTGTAAAAAATGTAAGTCTCGATTTCGAGTTGATAATTTAATTAATCATTATTTTCCTAGTATTAATTGTGATAATTGAAGTAATGAAAAATTAGAAACATATATTAATCAAAATCATATTAAATGTATTAAATGCAATAATGAAGATTGAACTAAAGTTAGACAATTTCAATTAATGTTTGAAACATATCAAGGTGTTTTAAAAGAAGATAAAAATAAAATTTATTTAAGACCTGAAACTGCACAAGGAATATTTATAAATTTTAATAATGTAAGAAATAGTTATAATAAAAAAGTACCATTTGGTATTGGTCAAATTGGTAAAAGTTTTAGAAATGAGATAACTCCTAGTAATTTTATTTTTCGTACTAGAGAATTTGAACAAATGGAATTAGAATTTTTCTTTATTCCAAAGAATAAAAATGATAACACTTGATTTAATTATTGAGTTGATCAATGTAAAGAATTTCTCTCTCTAGTAGGTTTATTGAATTCAAAAAATATAAAATTTAAAAATCATGAACAAAATCAACTAGCACATTATGCATTAGCAACTACTGATATTGAATATAATTTTCCTTTTGGTATGAGTGAATTATGTGGTATAGCTAATCGCGGGAATTATGATTTAACAAAACATAGTGAGAATTCTGGTGTAAATTTTGAAATTCAAGATCCTAATGTTACAGTAAAAAGAATGGTTATTCCTTCAGTTATTGAACCTTCAATTGGTGTTGAAAGGCTTTTATTAGCTTTAGTTTGTGAAGCATTTACAAAAGAAGTTTTAAAAGACGATAAAGAACGGTTAGTGTTAAAATTAAATAAGAGTATTTGCCCTTATCAAGTAGCTGTTATGTCTTTAAATAAAACAAAATTGGGTAAAGAGGCATATGAAATTTTTGAAATGTTAAATAAAACACAATTAAGAGTAATTTATGAAGCATCATCAAGTGTTGGTAAATCTTATCGTTATCAAGATGGTATTGGTACTATGTATTGTGTAACAATTGATTATGACACAAAAACTAAAGGTACTGTTACAATTAGAGATCGTGATACTACAAATCAAGTTATAGTTAAAGTTGATCAACTTAAAGAATATTTATATGACAAATTAGACATTATTTGTTAGAATTGTGTGAAAAAATATGGATATCGAGTTTAATAAAAAAATTAATGAAGTTAAAGCAAAAATTAATATTGTTGAAGTTATGGGTAAATATTTAAATTTGATCCGTAAAGGCAATAATTTTTGAGCTATCTGTCCTTTTCACGAAGACTCTACTCCTTCATTATCAATTTCACAAGAAAAACAAATTTATAAATGTTTTTCTTGTGGTGAACAAGGAAACGTTTTTATTTTTTTACAAAAATATAAAAATATTAATTTTATTAATGCTCTTAAAGAAGCAGCAGATAATGTTAATTTAAATTTAAAAGAGTTTGATATTAATTTATCTGAATTTAATGTTGAAACTAAAAAAAATCCACTAAAAATTTTAAATAATATTGCAATGAATTTTTTTAGTTATCAGTTACTAACTGATATTGGTCAAGAAGCAATGAAATATTTACAAAATCGTAATATTACTACTGAAAATATTAAATATTTTAATATTGGTTATGCACCTATTAATAATGAATTAATAGATTATCTTAATGCACAAGGTTATAAAGATAATATTGAATTTGTAAAATTAGGACTTATGAAAATTAATAATAAGGATCAACTTCTTCCTACCTTTTCAAATCGAATTATGTTTGCTATTAAAGATGAAGATGGAGATTGTGTTGGTTTTTCTGCAAGAAATTATAATAGAGAAGATAAAAGTTATAAATATATTAATAGTCCAGAAACAGATTTTTTTAAGAAAAGTAAAATTTTATATAACTTTAATAATGTTAAAAATTATATTAAAAAAAATGAAGTTATTTATTTGACTGAAGGTTTTATGGATGTTATTGCTCTAAATAATCAAAATATTAAAAATGTTGTTGCTTTAATGGGAACAAATTTAACAAAAGAACATATTTTACTTTTAAAAAAAATTACTATTAATATTATTATTTTTTTAGATGGTGATTTACCAGGAAAAATAGCATCTTTAAAAATAGCTAGTGTTTTATTATCAAATAATTTTAAAGTACAAATTATCAATAATGATACTAAATTTGATCCTGATGAATTAATAAATAAATTTCCTCAAAAATTTTATGAAATAATAAAAAAAACCATTCATCCTTTTGAATTTGCAATTAATTTATCATTAACTAAATATAACATTAAAAAAGATAGTTATGAACTTAATGAATTTTTAAAATCATTAGTTCCAATTTGAACAAAAATCAATGATGTTATTACTAAAAAGTTTTACTTAAATATGTTAGCAAAAATAACTAATTTATCCACTGAAGACTTAATACAAATTTTAAATATTGATAATAATTTAGTAACTACAACTTTTAGTATCAAAAATAAATCTAAAATAGAAGTAAAAAATATTTTTTTTGAAGCACAAGAACAACTTATTTTTTTAGTAATGTTATCAAAAAATGTTTATTTAATTTTAGAAAAAGAAAAATTTATTTTTCCAAATCAAGATTTTATGAATTTATACTTTTTAATTAGTCAAAAATATCAAAATAATCAAATAGAAGCAATTAATTTTGATTTAATTTTAGAAGAACTTAAAGGTAATTCACTTTTAAATATTTTAGAAAAACTTCTTGATAAATATAAAAATAAAAAGTTTGATTTAAAACCTCAAATTATTAATGATTACTTAAAAATTATTAATAATCAACTAATTGATTATGAAATAAAAATGATCAATGATAAATTGAAATCTGAAAAAAATATTGAAAAACAAATATTGTTATTAAAAGAAATATCAGTATTAAAAAATAAAATAAAGAAAAAATAAGTATGATGATAAATTAAGGATAAGGTGAAAATATGGCTGTTATACAACAAAAAACGAAATTGAAAAAACTTTTAACTTTAGAGGAAGTAGAAAGTAATTTAATTAAAAAATTAGAAAAGAGTCAAACAAAAGAATTAAAACAAGAAGATGTCATTAAAGAGTTTGCACATTTAAAATTAGATGATGATACGATTGAGGAAATTTTTGATCGGTTAGAAAAAGAAGGAGTAGTCTTTACTGATATTTTGATGGATGAAGTTGAAGATGATGCTAATTTTACCGATATTGATGATGAACAATTACCTGATGATTTAGATATTGATATTTTAGTTAGTGATTTGAGTTTTAAAAATACAATGGGGATCTCTAATGATACAAGAAGAAAAGATGGAATTAAGTCTTATTTTAATATTTTGGAAACAAGTCAAATATTGAGTCAAGGTGAGGAAATTAAATATGCTAAAATGTTAGAATCAAAAGATGTTGAGGAAAGAACATATGGTCGTGAGCAATTAATTAAATCAAATTTAAAATTAGTAGTTTCTGTTGCTAGAAAACATTTAAATCGTGGTTTAGATTTTGCTGATTTAATTGAAGAAGGTAATATTGGTCTTATTAAAGCAGTTGATAAATTTGATTATCGCCGTGGTTTTAAATTTTCAACTTATGCTACTTGATGAATTAGACAATCAATTACACGAAGTTTAGCTGATCAAGGTAAAATGGTTCGTGTACCTGTTCATATGGTTGAAAGAATTAATAAGTTAACAAGAATTGAAAGAAACTTAACACAAGAATTAGGTCGTGATCCTACTCATGAGGAAATTGCCAATAAAATGGGACAAAACATGACAGCCGATCGTGTTCGTGAAATTAAAAAACTTGCTATTGAACCAGTATCTTTAGAAAAACCAATTGGTGAAGAAGATGATACACATTTTGGTGATTTTATTAAAGATAAAAATATGCTATCTCCCGATGAATATGCTGAAAGACATTGATTAAGAGAACAATTGGATCGTGTTTTTGCTGAAGTATTAACAAAACGAGAAGAAAAAGTTATTAGAATGCGTTTTGGAATTTTACCAACAAAATTAAGAAGATTATTAGAACTTTGTGAAGATGAAAAAGAAATTACTGAATTAAAAACAGTAGTTAATAATTTACAGTTACACTATGATACTAGTTTAGATAAAACAGAATTGTTAAGTGATAAGGTTGTTCATCGTCATATTACTAAGTACGATTCTCCAAAAACTCTAGAAGAAGTTGGTAAAGAATTTATTGTTACAAGAGAAAGAATTAGACAAATAGAAGCAAAGGCAATTAGAAAATTAAAACATCCGTCTAAATCTAAACATATTAAAGAATTTTATAAAGGATAATAGTTAAAATGTTAACTATCAATAATATAATTAATGTTTTAGAAACATATTTTCCTTTAAAAGATGTTTGTGAATGAGATTTTTCAGGAATACAAATTAAATCAAAAACAAAGACCAATATTAATAAAATTTTAGTTTGTTTGGATGTTACTAATGAAGTTTTAACTGAGGCCATTAATAATAATATTGATTTAATAATTTCTCATCATCCATTAGTTTTTGCCAAAGATATTAATCAATCTAATATTTCAAATTGAAAAAAAGAATTATATAGTAAAATACTAATAGCAGATATTAATGTATATTCATTACATACTAATTTTGATATATCATTAGTAGGTATGAATATGTTGATGGCTAAAGAATTAAAAATTAAAAATATTCATTTTATTAATGAAGAAAAGTTAGCAATAGTTGGTAAATTTGATAGACAAATGCCATTAAAAGAATTAATTAATAACTTAAAAAAATATTTTAATGTTGCAAATATACAATTGGTTAATAATAAATTGAGTGATAACAATATAGTGACTGTTGCTTTATCTGCTGGTGCTGGTGGTGATATTATTAGTAATTTATCTAACAATATTGATTTATTAATTACTGGAGAAATGAAATGAAACTATATTATGGAAGCTAAAGATAGAAAAATTAATGTTATTTTGGTTGGTCATTATATGGAACAAAAATTATCAACAAAAGTTAAAATTTTTAAATATAATTTAGAAAATCCTATTACTTTTTTTTAAACTTATAAAATTTAAAAAGGAAAAAACTATTTTTTAAATAAAAATAAGTTTTAGGGGGTTGATAAATATGATTTTAGAAGATTTAGAACCAATGACTGATCAAGAGTGTCAGGCAGTTAGTGGTGGTTTTGCTCAATTTTTAATGGGTGCCATGTTAGCAGGGATAGCAATTCCTGTTATTAAAAATTTATGAAATAGTGTTTCAGGAAGTATTAAGTTACCAGGTGGTATTGAAAGTAAATGAGATAGTTCTAAAGATGATAGTAAAGATTTAACAAAAATTAAAGATGAATTTAATAAATTTCAAGAAAAATTAACACATTTAATACCACCTTTTTATGAATTTTAAAGAACTTAATAATACAAAAAAACCAAGAGAAAAAGCCATTAAATATGGCTTTGACGCTCTTAGTGATAATGAATTATTAGCAATTATTTTGCGAACAGGAACTAAAGAAAAAAATGTATTATTTTTAGCGCAAGAAATAATTACTAATTTTAATGGTCTTGAAAATTTAAATAAAGTAACTATTAAATCTTTGATGAGTATTAAAGGTATTGGTGTTAGTAAGGCTTTAGAAATTTTAAGTTGTTTAGAAATAGTAAAAAGAATAAGAACTATTGAAAGTCAAAAAAAATATTTTAAAATTATTATTCCCGAAGATGTTTTTAATTTAGTTAATGCATATTATCAAAATTTAACGCAAGAACATTTTTATTTATTATTATTAAATAATCAAAATAAATTAATTCATCAAAATTTATTATATAAGGGTACTAATGATACTATGAAAATTGATGTTAAAGATATGTTGCATCTGGCATTTATTCATAAATCAAGTAAAGTAATTTGTATTCATAATCATCCTAGTGGTAATAGTGAACCCTCACTATCTGATTTATATATCACCGAAGAAATTAAAAAAAATTTTCAGGTTTTTAATATTACCTTAGTTGATCATATTATTATTGGCAAAGGTAATTATTTTAGTATAAATTTAAATAAAAAATATTATAAGTTTAAATAAAAACTTAAAAAAATACATTACTTAAATTTAAAAATATAGTAAAATTATTATGGTTTAGTGTGTAAATAATATTTAACTTACCAAGAATGGACTAGTTATTAAACATAGTTTGTTATTAGATATTGATAAGAAAGGAGAAAATTATGTCAACAATTAAACCAAGCAATGAATCATTTACTGCCCAACCGTCACTATTTGGAAAAATTATGGTTTATTTATCTTTTGTTTTAATATTTCCAATAATTTTATTTATTGTTTCTCGTAATAATTTTCTAAGATTACAACAATCAATTGAAGAAACTGCTTCTGATATTGATGTGCAATTAAAGCGTCGTTTTGATTTATTAACAAAATTAGTAGATGCTACTAAAGGTTATATGAAATTTGAAAAAAGTACATTAAC
The DNA here is from genome assembly GCF_964019495.1 of Spiroplasma endosymbiont of Dasysyrphus albostriatus. Taxonomy (NCBI): domain Bacteria; kingdom Bacillati; phylum Mycoplasmatota; class Mollicutes; order Entomoplasmatales; family Spiroplasmataceae; genus Spiroplasma; species Spiroplasma endosymbiont of Dasysyrphus albostriatus. Next base: position 1,148,039 of record NZ_OZ026447.1, read on the forward strand.
AGATGTTGTATCTTTACGAAGTGGAAAAATGGAAACAATGAGTGATCTTTCAAAAGCAGATAGTGGACTTAATGCAGCTTTTGGAAAATTTAATGCTTTATTAGAAAATTATCCTGATTTAAAAGCAAATACTACTGTTTTACAATTACAATCAGGTGCCAAAGATTGTGAAGATAATATTGCTGCTGCTAGAAGATTTTATAATGCTAATGTTAAGGTGTTCAATAGTAAAATTAAAACCTTTCCAAGTAATGTTGTAGCATCAACATTAAATTTAGTTTCAAAAGATTACTTTCTTGCATCAGATAGCGATCGTCAAGATATTAAAATTGATTTATAAAATTAAATTTATTTTTGAAAATATATTTAAATTAGTTATTTACCCCTTTCTTTAGACAAATAAATTGTTTTGAATAAACATTTATGATTTGTTTAAAGAAAGGGTATTTTATTTAAAATTAAAATTTATATTAATTAGATTTAATTCTTTTATTATTTATTTCATTTTTTATTTAAGAAAAATTATATTTTGGTATAATCTAACTCATTAAGTAAGTTCTTAATAAATATTAAAGAAAGTAGTAAAGTAATATGAATATTTTTTTTCAAATTTTTTCAAATTTTTCTTTTTTAATGTTTTTATTATGAATTTTTTTGTTTGCATATTTATTTTTTAAAATTATTAAAAATAAATTAGTTATTAATTATAAAATATTAAATTTTCAAAGAAAACATGTTTTTGGTAATATTAGTTATCAAAAGATTTTTTATTTATTATTATTAATGTTTTTATTAACGCAAGTTTTACCATACAATATTGTTTTTAATAATAGTTTACAAGTTACTCAAGTTTATCGTTTTCAAAATTTTATGATGTTAAATTATTTCATTTCTATTTTTACACTTTTAACTTTTTATTTTTTTATTTTTAGTTTCTTTTTAGGAATTAATAATAATATGGAAAAAAAATATACTTTACAATTTATTAGTTTTTTGTTTCTTTTTATAAATTTATTTTTCAATTTAGTTGCTATTCCTAATCAAACATTGAATTTATTAAATGCTATTAATATTTTTTCTGTTATTCCTTTTATTTTTATATATATTTTAGTTTTTCGTTTATTTTTAAATCTTTTTAAATGTTTTTTTACTTTTAGTATTACGCAAATAATTAAGTTAACTTTATTTATTTTTAATTATCAAGGTATTAAAGCTATCTTCATTAATAATGAAAATAAAATTAATATTTTAGTTTTTTTAAAACAATTATGAAGTATATTTTTATTACTTGCCGAAAATGAAGAAAACTATACTTTGTTGTTAAATACTACTACTAATAGTAGTAATTCAAAATTATTAGTTTCTGATATTTCTATAATCAATTCTAAAGTTATTAAAAGAAACATAAGTTTTAATAGTAAAAATAAAAAGGTTTTTTTAAAAGATAAAATTTTAAAAGACTATATAGTTGTTAATGGTTGAAAAATGAGTTTAATTCAATAAATTTAAAACATAATACATATAATAAAAATTAATTTCATTTTACAATTAGTAAAAAAAATATAGTGATGAAAATAAGTACGTTCTTATTAAAATATTTGGGAGCATACCGATGTTGTCAATAATATTCAAATTTGTCTTAAAATTATAAAGTTAGACGAGAATAATTTTGACTTCAATATGCAATTGTATTGTAATTTTAACACTTGTAAAATATTAGTCAACAATAATACTTACTTTTATAATTCAAAAATTCTTATTAATAGTTACTTTAATAAGTTTTATTTTATTTTTAGTTTTTTAAAATCTTTAATTTTAATTTATAATAACTGGATGGCAGTATTTATTTGATAGCATTTAAAATTAACCATTTTTGTATACATATCAATATTATAAGTTCTATCACCAATCATATGCTTTAAAATTTGTTTAATATTAGTTTCAGTAAAGCAACCAATATTTTCAACTAATGCTTGATTTAATACACCATCTTTTGCATTAATAAAATAACCAACTTTTAATTTTTTATATTGCAAAGTTAATGATTGTAAAAAATCAATTAATTCATAATATTGACCTTTGGCAAATAAATTTATTGCATTTTCATAATGTAATTTAGCAATTTTATTTTTTCTTCTTCCAGCCATTATACCAAGATGGATGGGGCCACTTAGCCCTTTTTACTAGACCATTAATTTAAAAAATCTGAATGTATTCTAAAAACAATTGTGTTATATAATGAACACTAATTTTGACCTGAAAGGATTTTTATTAATGGATAAAATTAAACAAATAGCATTAATAATTAACAAATTAAATATCAAAGAAAAAATTAAAATTATCGATGATTGCAAAAATCAATATTCAATTAGAAACTTATGTCAATATCTTCAATTAAACAGATCAACATATTACTTTTTAAAAAATAAACAAAAACTTATTAAAAAAGAAAAAAATCATATTATTAATTGCAATCATAAATATCAAGAATTATGCCAACTTTTAATCGAATTTCATTCTACAAGAAAAGGTAGAATTTATGGATATTTAAGAATTTTTTCAGCTTTTAAAGAGTGATTAAAACAAGAGAAAAATATCATTTTAAATATAGAATTATCAACAAAACAAATGCGAAAAATTATGAAAAAACACAATATTCAAGGATTAAAACAAACTAAAAATAACTATCCTAAAAACAAAAAAAATCCAAATAAGTGAATACCTACAATGGATAAAGTAAACAAAGATTACAAAAGTACAACCGCTTCAAATCAAATTTGATCAATGGATACTAAACAAATAAACACCAAAGAAGGTTGACTATATCTTTTTGTAATTATTGATTTTTATTCAAATAATGTTGTTAGTTATAATACATTTTCAAATAAATCATATCAAGATTTAATTCTTCCTGCACTTGAAAAAATAAACAACCAATTTTCTTGAAATCAAATAAAAAACGTTATTTTACATTCAGATAACGCCAACGAATTTTATTGTCAAGAAATTACAAAATGAGCAAAAAACAAACAAATAATTTTAAGCAAAAAACAACCATATGATATTGGCGGTAATGTCATATCTGAAAATTGATTTTCACATTTATCTCAAGAATGATTGCCTAAAGACTCAAATCAATATTTAACAATCAATGAAGCTATTAATGATGTAAATCAATATGTTATGTTTTATAATTATGAAAGAATACATTCTAAATTTTTAAAACCACCAATATTACAAATAAAAATTTAGAAATATCTATCAAAATATGGTCCAGTAATTAGGGCTAACCACCGTCAAAAATAAAGCTAAATATAAAATTCGCACAATGTGTCGTTTTTTAAAAATATCTAAATCAACATATTATTTTAATTTAAAGAAAAAAGAAAATAAAATCAAAAATAATATTTATGATGAAGCTGTTATTAGTGCTTTTAAAGAAAATAAAGAAGTTTATGGTACTAGAAGATTAAAAAAAATTCTAGAAAACCAAGAAATTTATTTATCGCGCAGAAAAATTAAAAAAATTATGAATGAACATAATTTAATATCAAAATATACTAAATTATCATTCAAAAATCATAATAACAAAGTTAACGATAGTCAAATAACTAATCTTGTTAATAGAAAATTTAAGAATAGGATTAAAAATGAAGTTATTGTTAGTGATTTAACTTATGTACAAGTTAATGGTAGGTGAAACTATGAGGCTTTTTAATAATCTGTGTTTCTTTGTTTTACAAAGTTACTAATTCAGATTAATTCTGTCTTCAAATTTTATCATAAAATGAGCAATTGCTGTATTTCAATTTTGAATGGGCATTGTTCATTTTTTTGTTATATTGTCAATTGCTAAATAAAATATTTTAAAAACTGACATATCGTTAGGAAAAACTTTTTTATTTCTGATGACTTTTCGTAATTGACTATTAACAGATTCAATAGCATTTGTGGTATAAATTACCCTTTTTATTTCTGCAGGATAACTAATAAAAACCATTAAATTATCTCAATTTTTATATCAAGATTTAGCAATTTGTGGATATTGTTTAGTTCATTTATTTTCAAATGATTCTAAAGCTTGCATTGCTTGTTCTTCACTACATGCAGTATAAATTGGTTTTAAATCTGCAACTAGAGATTTTCTATGCTTATATGAGACATATTTCAAACTATTTCTAATTTGATGAACGATGCATAATTGATGTTCGGTTTTAGGATAAACTGATTGTATTGCTTCTGACATGCCTGTTAAATTATCACTACAAGCAATCAGAATATCATTTAAGCCACGATTTTTCATTTCTGTGAAATTGGCTAATCAAAATTTAGAACCTTCATTTTCACTAATTCATAAACCTAAAACATCTTTTTTACCTTCTAAATCAACTCCTAAAGCTATATAAACTGATTTATTAATAATCCGTTTATCTTGTCGTACTTTAACTACTATACAATCAAAATAAACAATCGGATAAACACTATCTAATGGTCGATTTTGCCATGCTTTGACGTCATCAATAACATCATCAGTAATTTGACTAATAACACTTTCACTAATATCAGCACCATGATATAACTCTTGTAATTGCATTCTAATATCTGATAATGTCATACCTTTTGCATATAAAGAAAGAACTTGTTGATCAAAACCATCAAATCTTCTTTGTCTTTTTGCAACTATTACAGGATTAAAATTACTATTACGATCTCTTGGTACATCAATTTCAATTTTACCTTGTTGGGTTATTAATTTTTTTGAACTTATACCATTACGAGCATTGTCACTATTACTATGTTGATTCTTATCATATCCTAAATAATTTTGCATCTCAGAATTCAACATTTTTTCTACTAATCTTTTTGTTAATTCTTTATATAATCCTCCCTCTTTAAAAACTGTTGTTAAATCTTCAGTATTTTCTAATAATAAATCTACTGCTTGTGATATTGGATCATTGTTATTAATATTTTGCTTTTTAGCCATCTGTAACTCACTCTTTCTAGAAAATTAATTATATTTACTAGAACTAATTAAACATAGTTATTTTTGTAAGTTACACAGATTACTAAACATTACCGAAACTATATTTGCCTATTAATAGACCTATTTAACCGCGAAATTATCGGACATAGTGTTGGAGTTAAAAAAGATGCATCATTAGTACATCAAGCATTTATGCAATCAAATCGCTGTTTAAAAGATATTCAAATATTTCATAGTGATCGCGGTAATGAATTTAACAATAAAATTATTGATAAACTTTTACTAGCATTCAACATTAACCGTTCTTTAAGTAAAAAAGGTTGTCCTTATGATAATGCTGTTGCTGAAGCAACTTTTAAAACTTTTAAAACCGAATTTATTAATGATAAAAATTTTACATCATTAATCCAATTAAAATTAGAATTATTTGATTACATCAATTGATATAACAATATAAGAATTCACAGCACTTTAAACTACTTAACTCCAGTTAAATATCAACAACAAATGTCTACCAAAAAATAGTCCTAAAAAGTGTTGCCATTCCATAATTTTTCTTTATTAATTTCAACTTTTTTCATTATCTAATACCCTTTCTATGTTCTCTTACATGTTCAATATTTTCTTCATCACCAATCATTATTTCTCCACAAAAAACACATTTATACTTTGTTCAATATCCCATTATTTATTCTCCTTATTTTTATCTTTCTTTTTTCTCTAAATCTTTAGCAATTAAATTTAATGATTTAAAAATTTTATAATCATTCTTTAAATCAATTATTAAAAAGGGATTTTATATTATTCATTATCAAATTTTCCTATTTCAATAAATTCTAATAATTTATGTGTAAATATTCATGATGTACCTTTTATATAATCTTTTTCAAAAATTTTTATAAATTTTATTAATTTTTCTTTATATTCATTAATATATTTTTGAGCCATTTTTCTTCTTATATTTTCAACTTTAATCATATGTTCTTCACAAAAATATCTTATTTGAACATTATCTTTATCTAATTTTGTTGGTAAATTAGTACAATTTGTTATATGTTTACCAAGTTCATTAACTTCACTAAAACAACATGGTATTGGTTCTTGTGGTGGAAATACACATTTACATTGATTATTTAATTCAAATCCACATTTTTCATTATGTTTATTTTCCATTATTTATTCTCCTTATTTTTATCTTTTTTCTCTAAATCTTTAGCAATTACATTTAATGATTTAAAAATTTTATAATCATTCTTTAAATCAATTATTATAAATATTAAAAATATTAAAATAGTTATACTTGTTATTAAAAGTGATATTATTATTAATAAAATTTCTCATCATAACATATTATTTTTTCCTTTTTATTTTCTTTATTATTATTTTTTGATTACAATTTTTACATTTAATTATTTTTTCTTTAACTATAATATCCATTAATCTAATTCCAAATTATCAATAATATTTTGTTGTTCTTCAAAATTAAAATTAGTTGGAACTGTATATTGTGTATTACCAATACCTAATAATGATTCAATATTATCTTTAACTTTTTCATTTTTTAAATTTAGTGTTTGTTTTTCATCATTAAATGTTTTATTATCATTATCTAAATCTTTTAATTTTACTTTTTGATTATCATTATTTGGATTATCAATATAAGATATTTCTTCTTCATTAATTACTGATGATTGGTCAATTTGCATTGCTCTATCTAATAATTGTTGATTTTCTAATTTAATACTAGGGTCTTTATTAATATCTCTAATTATTGCTTTAATAACTGTTTTTAAAGCCATAGCATTAAAACTAGTATTTCAAGGACTATTATTATTTGCTTTACTATATTTTTGTTTTCATTCTAAACATTCTTTAATTGTCATACCTTTATAAAAATTAATTATTTTACCATTAATATTTTTAATTGAAATAAAACCATAATAACCAATAATTTGTTTTTCTTCAAAAATTTTACTTGGGTCTAATTCTCATTTTTTATTTTCTTTATTAAAAATATGTTTATTAGTTATAATTTCTCTTTGAAAATCAATTACTAAATTACTACGTTGTAATAAAGTTAAAAAACCATCTTCTTGTATTTGTACTTGTAAATCATTACCATATGGAATTAATGCAATTTCTTTTTTAATTGGATTATTACTTAAATCTAATTCATATATAGTTGCTAATGTATTTATTAATGATTGTGGATTTAATGTAGATAATTTTTTATCATTTAATTTTGTTAATTCATAATATTGTTTAAATTGTTGTATTTTATTAGAATTAATACTTTTAGGTAATATTATTGATGCCATTTCAATTTTCCTTTCATAAAAACATAGCCATTTCTCATTCATGTAATTTTTCTTTAGTAATTTTTATTGATATTGTTTGTAATTTATTTTCATTAATTCAAATAATATAATGTGTATTAGTTAACTTAAATCCATTTTGTTTTAATAATCAATAATATGCAGTTAATTGTAATGTTGCTTTTTCTTTTAATTCTTTTGTCATTACTTTATAAGTTTTAAAATCAATAATTGAATATAAATCTAATTCAGTTTTAAATATTAAATCTGGTGTTCCAGCAACAATATCTGCATAATACATTTGTTCACTAATATAATATTCTTTATCTTTTTTAAATTTTTGTTCTAAAAAATCTAATAATGTAAAACAATATTCAAGTATTTTTTCAGTAAATACTGATTTATTTTTAATTTTTGTTTTTATTTCATTTACTACATTTTGATTATTTTTATATTTAAAATATAATTCTGCTACTTTATGTACACAATTACCTCTAATAATTGCTTTTTCTAATTTTGCTTTTGGAATTTTGTCATAATTTGAACCTAAATAATTATCAAGTATTTTAGAAACTGAAAATAATTCTTTATTATTTAAAAAATATTGATGTGTATCTTTTTTAAAAATCAATGACATTATTAAGTAATTTTCTAACTAAAGCAGATATTTTTATATTTTTAATTTCACAAAATTCTTTTACTTTTTTAAATTCATTTTCAGTTAAATATACATTAAATCTATGTTTTAATACTTTATTAATATCTTTAGGAGTTCTATATCTTTTTGTTTTCATTTTCATACTCCTTTTGTTCTTCTTTTTTATGAAATCTACATAAATATAATTCAGTTATTTTTGAATATCATGTAGGTCATGATTTACAATTATTTATTTCACATCTAATATCATGAGTAATTTTTTTTAAATAATTAATAGCCATTATTTACTCCTTAATAAGAATCAAGTTGTAATTCATTAATATAACTAACATATAAACTATCTCAATTAGTAGAAGTTAATCTAATATCTTCTTCAATCATTTCATTAATACAAGAATTACAATAAGTTAAATTTTCAATATTACTAAATCAAATAAATAATTCTTTATGTTTTGTACATTTAATTATTGTGTTCATTCTAAAATACCATTACCTTTCACACGATTATCTAAATGAATAGCAATTAATTTATTTTTATTAATCATTAAATGAGAATTAATAATTGTTCAATTATTTCAATTATTATCAAAAGTTTGTCATGCATTTTTATAAATATTTTGATTACAACGATAATATTTTTTATTCATTAGTCATACTTCCTTTACTTATAAAATCATATAAATTTTGTAATTTATTATCTAAATCAATTCAATCTATTACTGGTTGTTTTAAATTATCTAAATAATTACTTCATTGTTCTAATTCTTTTCAAGAATAATTAGTTTTATTTAACATTTTTATATTCTCCTAATTTTACATAGTATGTTCCTTAGAAAAGTAGCACTATAATTATTTCTTTCACTCATCCGCCCCTTGTGAACCATTTTTAATTAAGGAATTATAGTTTTTCGGACATCCCGACAGTTAAGATATGATGATTTGAAATTAATCTCACATATAATCATTTCCCGTTTGAACCAATCAGCGTAAATATTTAACTTGTTCAAGGTTAATATCTCTTTTATAGTGATATAGAAGTATTTACCTTTCGTACTCGCTATTTGACTTCTATGACACTTGTATTAAGTTTTATAAATATAGATTTTGATTTATTATTAACTTTCTCCTAACATGGTCACAGCGTGTTATTAGATATTTAAAGGTGCTAATAATAAATAAGAACGATATTTCTATCGTTCTTATTATTTATAAAACTATCCATCAACTTTATGCGCCCATGTTTAAAAATAATTTGTTTAAAATATAAAAAATATGCTACAATATACAGGCTTAATTTAATGAAAATAAGCAACACATTTGTGAATTCATTGCCTAGTGCTTTTTAATTAAAAAGTGGCCAATGTTAGAAATAAATGGAAGAAAAACAAATTAGAAGGAGACAATATGTCAGTTGTAACACGTGAACAACTCCTTGAAGCAGGAGTTCAGTTTGGTCACCAAACTAAAAGATGAGATCCAAAGATGCGTAAATATATTTTTGGTCAAAGAAATGGTATTCATATTATTGATTTACAAAAATCAATGCGTAAATTAGATGAAGCTTGTCACTTTGTTAAAGAAACTAGTGAAAATGGTGGTAAAGTTTTATTTGTAGGTACAAAAAAACAAGCCAAAGAAGCTGTGCAAGAACTTGCAATTAGTTGTAATTCACCTTATGTAACAGAACGTTGATTAGGTGGTAATTTAACTAATTTTAAAACTATTAAATCAAGTATTAAAAAGTTAATTGATATTGAAAATAAAGAAAAAAGTGGAGAAATTAAACTTTTAACAAAAAAAGAGCAAATGTTAGTAATTAAAGAAAAAGCACGTTTAGAACGTAACCTTGGTGGTATTAGAAATATGTATAAATTACCAGAAGCTATTTTTGTTACTGATACTATTACTAATAAAATTGCTGTCGAAGAAGCAGTTAAACTTGGTATCAAAATTATTGCGATTTGTGATAGTAATTCAAATCCAGATAATATTGATTATATTATTCCTGGTAATGATGATGCTACAAAATCAATTACTTTAATTACAAAGAAAATTGCTGAAGCTATTAATGAAGGACAAAGTGTAAAACCAGTTATTGATAAAAAAGAAATAGTAGTAGAAGAAACTATTAGTCTTGATGAAAATAAAACTGAAAATGTAATTGAAAAAAATAAAGAATAAAGGAGAATAGTTTATATGTCAGAAGTTAAAGTAGATGTTAAATTATTGAAAAAATTAAGAGATACAACCGATTTACCAATTACTGATTGTAAAGAAGCTTTGATGGAAAAAAATAATATTTTTGAAGCAGCACTTTCCCTATTAAAAATTAAAGGTTTAGCAAAAGCAGAGAAAAAAAGTATTAATAAAGCTACTGAAGGGGTTACTAAAGTTGTTATTAGTGGTAATAATGCAATTATTGGTGAATTAAATTGTCAAACTGAACAAGTTGCTGATTTAGAAGATTTTAATGATTTATTTACTAAAATTTTAGAAACAATTTTAAAACATCAACCTAAAACTATTGAAGAAGCTTTAATGTTAAAAGCTGATGGAAGTAGTGAAAGTTTAAATGATGAGATAAGATTTGCTATCGCTAAATTAGGTGAAAATATTGTTTTAAATCGTTTTCAATATTTAAGTAAAAATAGTGATGAAGTTTTTGGTTCATATGTCCATGGTGGTGGTAAATATAGTGGTTTAGTTATTATCAAAGGTGTTGATAAGGAAAGTGATATTCCAAATAATGTTGCTATGCAATTAGTATCAGCAGATGCTAAATACATTGATATTGATCACATACCTGCAACAGTTCGTGATAAAGAATTATCAATTATTAGTGAAAAAACAAAAGAAGAAGAAAAATTGAAAGCAAAAAAACGTCCTGATAATATTCTTGAAAATATTATAAGAGGTCGTTTTGAAAAAGTATTATCTGAATTAACTATTGTTGATCAACTTTATATTAAAGATAATACAATTAAGGTTAAAGAGTATTTAACTAAAAATCATGCTACAATTATAGCTATGATACGTTATCAATTAGGTGAAAAAATTGATAGTTCTGCCAAATAAACATTTAGGAGGTAAATAAAGTGAATTTTCAAATTATATATTATATTGCATTAGTAATGTTTATATTATTATTAGTTATTCTTGGTTGAGGATGATATAGTTTTAATAAACCAAAAACAACTATTAAATTTTTGAATTTAAAATTATTAGTAGCAACATTAATAGTTGGTGTAATTGGTTTAGTTATCTCGATTGTTCCAATTGGAATGCAAGTTTGAACATTTGAACCAGAATATATTAAATCTGATCCTGCTTTTTTAACTTTATTAATAGTAGAATATATATTTTTAGTTATCATGTTAGGATTAGCATATATTTTTAGTTTTGATTTTGGTATCGCAGTTGATGAACATAATATTTATTTCTTTGGACAAAGCGTTAATACTAGTAAAATTGTTGCATTGGAACAAAAGAAAAATGTTTTAAAAATTGTTTATGAACAGGGTATTAAAAAAATTAAAAAACGTTTAACAATTATTACTCCACAAGCACAACTTTTTGTTAAAGATCATTTAGCACAAAAAGTTATTGCTAACGTTGAATTAGAAACTGTTGCTGAAAGCGCAAATAATGATTCATTATCTAGTGATAACAGTAAATAAATAAGAAGCCACAAAGCAATCTGTGGCTTTTTATAATATTAAATTTAAGGAGGATGATCAAAAATGGAACAATTTAAATATAAACGAATATTATTAAAAATTAGTGGTGAAGCTTTAGGTGATGGTAGTAATGAATTATATAATAATGAAAGTATTGATAATGTTTGTCAACAAATTCAAACCCTAGTTAAGGCAAAAGTAGAAGTTGGTTTAGTAATTGGCGGTGGTAATATTTGACGTGGTGCTAAACAAGGAGAAAAGATTGGTTTAAAAAGAATTAATGCTGATTATATGGGAATGTTAGCGACTATTATGAATGCTTTGGTAATTGAATCAAAGTTAAAAGCGCTTAACGTAAAAGTTATTGTGCAAACATCATTAGAGATTAATCAAGTTGCTGAACCTTTTTATTACAAAAAAGCTATTAGTAGTTTTGAAAAAGGCTATGTTTGTATTTTTGCTGGTGGTACTGGTTCACCATACTTTACAACGGATACTGCAGCAGCACTTCGTGCTACTGAAATTAATGCGGATATATTATTAATGGCAAAAAATGGCGTTGATGGTGTTTATGATAAAGATCCAAACATTAACAAAAATGCTATTCGTTATTCACATTTATCATATCAAGATATTACTAATAAACAATTAAAAGTAATGGATTTAACTGCTTCAACGATGTGCATGGAAGCTAACTTGAAAATTATGGTATTTGATATTAAGGTTGAAAACAATATCATTAAAGCAGTACAAAATAAAGCAATTGCAACTATTATTAGCAATCAAAATTAACAAATTAAAGGAGAGAAGATAATATGAAACTATTAGATTTTATTTTATCTATTTTACAAAAAAGCAAAACACCAATCAGAATTTTATTTCCAGAAGGAGATAATGAAAAAGTACAGGCAGTAGCTTTAAAAATTATTAATGATAATTCACCTGTTAAAAATTTTATTACACCAGTTTTATTATTTAATAATGATAAAGAAATTCCTAGTAATATTAAAAATTCTAATATTAAAACATTATCTATTGAAGAAAATCAAGTAACAAATTTTACTAATCAATTATATGAATTAAGAAAAGCAAAGGGTTTAACTTTAGCAGCAGCTAATAAATTGGTATTAAGTCGTAATTACTATGGAATGATGTTATTAAATAATAAAGAGGTTAATGGTTTTGTTGGTGGTATTACTTTTACTACTGCTGATATTTTACGTCCAGCTTTGCAAATTATTGGACCAAAAGCAGGTACTAAAACTGTTTCAAGTACATTTATTATGAATAAAAATGAAGAAATATTTTTATTTAGTGATGGTTCAATTAATTTAAATCCAACAGCTGAACAACTAGCAGATATTGCAAAATCTACAATTCACTTTGGTGAACTTTTAGAATTTAATCCAATTAAATTAGCAATGTTATCTTATTCTACTAATACTAGTGGTAGTGGTGAAAGTGTTGATAAAGTACGTAATGCTACTAACTTTGTTCAACAATTAAAATTAAAAAACGTGCAAGTAGCAGGACCAATTCAATTTGATGCTGCTTGAGATCAAGAAGTGCGAAATAAAAAATTCCCAGAATTAACAATTAAAAATCATTGTAATGCATTTATTTTCCCAACTTTAGATGCTGCTAATATTGGTTATAAAATTGCCCAAAGATTAGGTGATTATAAAGCTATTGGTCCTATTGTTTTGGGTTTAAATCAGCCAGTTAATGATCTTTCTCGTGGTGCTACTATTGATGACATTTATTACACAGCATTGATCACTGCTATTCAAACATTAATTAAAAATTAATAAGGAGATAAAACAAATATGTCAGAACAAAATAAAATTTTAGTTATTAATGCCGGAAGTAGTTCTATTAAATTTCAACTTTTTAATGCTATTAATAATGATAAACAACCTCATTTTACTATTCTTTGTAAAGGCTTAGTTGAAAGGATAGCTATTAAAAATAGTAATTTTATTATTGAAATTGCTAATGGTGATAACTTTATTAAACATGAAGTAACAAAAGATATTGCTGATCATGTTATAGGAGCGCAAACAGTAATTGATGCATTAATTGAGTATAAGGTCATTAATAATTTTGATGATATTAAACGAATTGGTCATCGTATGGTTCACGGTGGTCAAAAATTTAATAACTCAATTGTTATTGATGAGAAAGTCATTGCTGGTATCAAAGCATGTATTCCTTTAGCACCATTACATAATCCACCAGCTTTAAAAGGATTATCATCTTTTCAAAAATTAGTTCCACATGCTAAACATGTGGCAGTATTTGATACTTCATTTCATAGTACTATTCCTGAAGAAAAATATCTTTACTCAGTTCCATATGATTGATATAAAACATATGAGGTAAGAAGATATGGATTTCATGGTACTAGTTATCGTTATATTTTAGATAAATTAACTAATATTTTAAATAAACCAAAAGATAAGATTAATGCTATTATTTGTCATTTAGGTAATGGTGCTAGTATTTGTGCTATTAAAAATGGTAAAAGTTTTAATACTAGCATGGGATTAACACCGTTAGATGGTTTAATTATGGGTTCTAGAAGTGGTATCATTGACCCTTCTATTCATGGTTATATGTGTAATGTTAAAGCAGAAGCAACTATTGAAACCGTTACTAATGATTTAAATAAAAGTTCGGGTTTATTAGGAATTAGTGGACATTCTTCTGATTTACGTGATGTTCTTGCAAGTAGTAATGATAAAAACCATAAGTATCATTTACAATCACAATTAGCAATAAAAATGTTTGTGCAAAGAATTGCTAATTATATTGTTCAATATGGTAATGATTTAGATAGTAATATTGATGCATTAGTATTTACTGCAGGTATTGGTGAAAATTCTGCAATTATTCGTCAATTAGTTATTGAGGAAATTAAAGTGTTTACTTTAAAATTAGTAACTAATAAAAATAATGATAAGTATAATGATTACTTAGAAATTAGTGATAAACAATCAGAAGTTCCTATTTTTAAAATTAGAACAAATGAAGAATTAATGATTTGTCAAGATACATATAATTTATTAAAAAATATTTAAAAAATAAAAAAATATATTAAGGTTTTTTATTTTGATATATAATGTTTAAATTAAGTGAAAATACTTAATAATTATCAAATTTTAATTAAAAATAAATACTTTAAAGATTCAAGGAGAAAAAAGTATGGAATTTAAATACATTAAAGAAAAAAATAATCATAAAATTAGTGAGGAAAATCAATATAAAAATTTTGATAAAAATATGATAAATGAAATTAATAAATTAACTAAGAAGTCATCATCAAGTCGTAGTAGGGTTACTTGTCGTGATTGAAAAGAAGAAAGTAATAAAGATAATTATCATGATGGAAATTGACCAATTGCAATTTTAGGTTTTTAAAATGAATGGTATATTGTCTACCGAAAGAAAGAGTTGTAACTATTAAATAAAAAGTGATAAAATAATATATATTTGTATTTGTGATTACACAATAAAAGAAATTGAAAAAAAAGTAATAAGTAAGAGAGGATTTTAGCATGGAAAGAAAACAAAAGATAGTTGTTATAGGTGTTAATCATGCCGGAACAACAGCACTAAAGGCAATTATGAGGTCTAATCCAAATAGTGAAGTAGTAGCATATGATCGTAATGATAATATTTCATTTTTAGGATGTGGAATTGCGCTTTGAGTTGGTAAAGAATTTACTGATCCAAAAGGATTATTTTATGCCACAATTGAAAAGTTAAGAGCATTAGGTGTTAAAATTAAAGAAAAACATGAAATGATTAAATATGATAGTAAAGCCAAAATTGTTACTATTAAAAATTTAGATACTAATGAAGTATTTACTGAAAGTTATGATAAGTTAGTATTAGGAATTGGTTCATGACCAATCTTAAATCCAGGTGGTAAAGAAATTCCTGGTTTAATTGCTCATAAAGATGGCGTAGTTGTTAAAGATACTTTAAATGGTGTTAAATTAACAAATGGCATTCATTTATCAAAACTATATCAACATGCTCAAGAAATTATTTCTGATTTGAGTAAACCAGAAGTAAAAAAAGTAGTAGTAATTGGTGCAGGTTATATTGGTATTGAATTAGTAGAAGCTTTTTATAAAGATAAAAAAGAAGTTACTTTAATTGATTTTGAAAATCGTATTATGCCTCGTTATTATGATGAAGAATTTACAAATGATGTTGAAGCAGATATGAAAAAAGTAGGAGTAAAATTACAATTAGGAGAAACTTTACAAGAATTTATTATTAAAGATGATAAAGTGAGTGAAGTAAAAACTAATAAAGGAACATATAAAGCTGATTTAGTAATTATGGCTGTTGGTTTCTTACCAAATACTGCTATCTTGAAAGATGAGAATGGTAAAGTTCAACTTAACTTAGATCCTCGTGGTGCAATTGAAGTTAATGAATATTTTCAAACTTCAGATCCTAATGTTTATGCAATTGGTGATTGTATTAATATTCGTTCAAATGCTTGAAATAAAAATGTTAATATTGCCTTAGCAACTAATGCTGTACGTAGTGGTTTAATTGCTGGATTAAATGTTGCAAAAACAGATCCTAAAACAAGAATCGCCTTTCCTGGTGTTCAAGGAACAAATGCAATTGCTGTTTTTGGTTGAAAACTGTGTGCTACTGGTTTATCAGAAGTTTCTGCAAAAGCAATTTTAGGATCTAATAATGTAGAAGCATATTTTTATCAAGATACAGTGTTTCCACCTTTTATGAGTGAAAATCATGAAGTAAAAATTAAAATTATATGAGAAAAGAGTTCTCGTCGTATTGTTGGAGCTGAAATTGGTTCAACTCATGATCATACAGAAACAATTGCAATGTTTTCATTAGCAATATTGAAAAAGGTTACTATTGATGAAATTTCATTAATTGATATGTATTTCTTACCACACTTTAATAAGCCTTATAACTTTGTTACTGCGGCAGCACTTTTAGCAACAGGAATTTTAACAAAAGAAGATGTTACATATCCAGATCCATATTTAAAAGGTAAGAAAAAATAGATTGCCTTATCAAATTAATTTTGAGAGGAATAAAATATAATGGTTAGTAATGAAAAATATTTAAAACTTAGAGCAAGAATGACTTTACCAGTTAAAGAAAGTAAATATAAAATTGCTTGATGATTAAAAATTATTTTGATATTTACTTTTCCGTTATGGATTATTCCTTTTTTAATTACTAATTTTTTTATTGGTTTGATTATGCGAAATGTTATGGAAAATTTTCAACGAATTGGACGAAGTACTAATCCAAATTTTGCTAAAATTGATCTCAATACTTTGAGTTTTTATAATCGAGATATGGAATTACAAAATTCTCTACAACTAATGATTGATGATAGTAATTGGGATATGATGGAAGCACAAGATATGACGATAACTACTTATGATAATCGCTTGTTATCAGCTTTTTTCATTAATAATCATCAATCTAATAAAAATCATAAATGAATAATTGCAACTCATGGTTGACAACAAAATCGCTATAGCATTTTATATTTAGTTAAACATTTTTATGAACAGGGATATAGTATTGTTACTTATGATACAAGAGGTCATGGTAGTAATAATATCCATGATGCAATTACTTTTGGTAATAAAGAAGCAGATGATTTATATGCTGTTATTTTAAGTCTTAATAATTATTTAGCAGAAACAGATTTTAAACAACCTCCTAATATTACTTTAATTGGTAATAGTATGGGTGCCAGTACTGTTTTGGAAACAATATCTCGATTTGATACTGGTAAATTTGGTGTTAAATGTGCAATTTCTGATTGTGGATTTGATAGTTTTAGTCATATTATTAAAATTATGGGTAAACAATACTTTAACCTTCATTGATTTTGATTTTATTATGGTGTTAAATTTTTCTTTAGGTTAAAAGATAAATTTAATATTAATAGTATTGATCCTATTAATAAATTAAAATATTGTTCTTCAATTCCTGTATTATTTATTCATGGTAATGATGATGAAACTGTACCAGCAACAATGGCACAAAAAATGTATGAAGAGAAAATAAATTATGAAGAAGAAACAATAAGTGAATTATTAATTATGCCATCTGCTAAACATATAAGAGCCGTCACTACCGATTATGATACATATTGCAAAACTACTTTAAAATTTGTTAATAAATGAACAAATTTTAAAACCGAAGATAAAGGAGATTAAATTAATAATGATTTATTATATTAATAATAGCAAAGACCCATATTTTAATTTAGCAGCCGAAGAATATTTGATTACTAATCCTTATATAAATGATGAAATCTTATTATTATGACAAAATAATAATACTATTGTTGTTGGTAGAAACCAAAATACAATTGAAGAAATTAATAATGAATATGTGAGAACAAAAAAAGTTAATGTTGTACGAAGATTATCTGGTGGTGGAGCTGTTTATCAAGATTTAGGAAATTTAAATTTTACTTTTATTCTTGATAAAAATAAAGATAATGCTCGTAATTATGGTCTTTTTACAAAACCAATAGTTAATGTTTTACAAAATCTAGGTTTAAATACTCAATTTAGTGGTAAAAATGATATTTTAGTTGATGATAAAAAAATATCGGGTAATGCCCAATATACATATAAAAATCGAATTTTACATCATGGTACTATTCTTTTTAATGTTGATATGCAAATGTTACCAAAAGTATTAAAACCTGATTTGGATAAATTAAAATCAAAAGGTATTAAATCAGTACAAGCACGAGTAACAAATATTTTACCATTATTAAATCCACCAATAACAATTGAAGAATTTCAAAATTTAATTATTGAACAATTAAAAAGTACAAAAAATACAAAGATTATGGAATTTTCTGAAAAAATGATTGCTGATATTGAATCATTAGCAAATACTAAATATCGAACTTGAGATTGAGTTTATGGTAAATCTCCAGATTTTGATTTAAAACATAAAACACTTTTTCCTAGTAAAGGAACTATTCACGTTTGAATGAATGTTAAGGCAGGAATTATTGAAAATATTAAAATATATGGTGATTTCCTAGGGTCAGCAGGTACTACTAGTTTAGAAAAAAAACTAGAAAAACAAAAATATAATGTAGCAACTATTACTAATATCATTGAAAATGCTAATATTAACGAAATTTTTGGTGAAAATTTTCTTGCTGAAGAAATCATAAAAAGTATCATAAAATAATGAATAAAATTCTTATTTATGATATCCTTACTTTTATAACTAATATTAAAGAGGAAATATGAAGAAATATTTATGGATTTTATTTATAATGTTTATTTTTATAACACCAATTAGCAATGTTATTACATTTTTAGTAAATAATAGTTTTGATCAAACAAATAGTATAAATGATATTCTTTATCCAACACGTGGTTGACCAAAAAAAGATAGAAATCAATTAAATGTTTGACAATTTTTATATCAAGATGCTATTGATAAAGTAGGTAAAACTAATGATAATATTGTTAATGGTTTTAATAATTTTTATCTTGCTGAATTTGATAAATACCGTGATTCAGCAAGTAAAAATGCTGGTAAACCTGGCTATGATGAAATTGGTATACCAACAGCAGATATTAATGATTATATTAATAATAAAATTATTCATTCACAATCAATGCAAATATACATGGCCTTAACATTGCGAACATATTTTATTGAGTTTACTATTAATAAAATTAATGATCCAAGTAGTAATTATATTAATGCAAATGAATATTTAAACTTATGAGTTATGAAGTATTTTGAAGCTGGTTTTTATTTTCAATGAGTAAAAATTTGAATTCAAGATTTAGGTAGAACAATTGAAAAATCAATTGATATTGATTTTTACACTTTTGATAAATATGTGGAACGAAATAATAAAGGTGAATATATGTGAAATAAACCACCCAGTGACAAAACAGTAAAGCCACTATTAATTTTGGATTCTGATATGAAAAAAATGTTTAATCAATTATATGAAGAAATTTTAAATAATAATTTACAAGGAAAATAAAAATGATTATTCTAGAAAATATAAGTAAAAATTATGGTAAAAATCAGGTTTTAAAAAATATTAATTTAGAGATACCTGCTTCACAATCACTTGCTATTTTAGGTGCTAATGGTTCTGGTAAAACTACTTTGGTTGAAATTATTTCACAAGTTTTAAAACCAACATCAGGTAAAGTATTATTTCTTGATGATGTTGGTAAAAAGGTTAGTTGGAAAATTGGTGTTCAATTTCAATAAGGTTATTGACCAGTTGGTACACGAATTATTGATTTAATTAAATTTTATAAAAATAAAAAATATATTAAAAGTGAAGAAGGCAAAGGATTAATTGATGTTTTTGAGTTAAATGATATTTTGAAAAAAGAAATTTCTTTACTTTCGGGTGGTCAAAGACAAAGATTTAATTGTTTTTTATCAATTTTAAATGATCCTGAAATTTTAATTTTAGATGAGTTAGTTACAGGTTTAGATTTAAAAATGCAAATTAAACTTGTTAATTTTATTAAGTCATGAAAAGAAATTAAAAAAATTAATTTATTAATTGTTTCACACACCAGAAGAAGTTGAATTACTTTGTGATCGGGTAGTAATTTTAAAAAATGGTGAAATTTATCAAGACCAAAGTATTGATGCAATTATAAAAAAATATGGTAGTTTACGTAAAATGATGGTGGAGTATTATCAAAATGAAGTTAATGGTAACTAAAGAATTATTCAAACAAAGTACTGTTTCTAAATTTTCAAGACTTTTTTCTTTAATTTCAAAAGTAATTTTTGGAAATCCTAGAACTTATATTTTTGTATTTTTATTAGGTTTTTTAATTTCTGCATTATCATCGTGATTATGAAATAATTATAGTTATTATCAAATTTTACCCCCCATTTTGTTAAATTTTTTATCAATATCAGTTTTTATTTCATCTTTTTATTTAGGAATATTTATGATTGAATGGCGAAAGAAAAACTTTTTAAAAAGAATAAAAATAATTGGTATTAATGAATATTATATTATTTTAACAATTTTTTTATCAAATTTAATAATGGTATCATTATCAGTAAGTATTAATATTATTTGTTATAATATTTATTCTTTAATTTCAATATTTAATTTTCATCTAAATTTACTTTCTAATATTAGATGATTTATTTGAATTTTCTATATATTTGCTATGATATTATTAACATTTTTTTAACAGTTGCTAACATATTTATTACAACATTTTTTCCTAAGTTTAATTTATCATTTGTAATGCTTGCTATTTTTACCATATTTTTCATTATTTTTTCGGATGTTTTAATTCAACCAACAGTAACTAACAATAATTTAATATTTATTGTTATTGGTTATTTATGTCCAACTAAATATTTTATTTGGTTTAATATGTTGATTACTTCATATCAATTTTTAGATTCACTAGGAATAAGTCAAATTATTCAAAATTATAATGAAATATCATTTGTTGTTTTTACTAGTATTTGGCAAACATTAATTGGAATCTTGATATTTACTATGTTGTTTTCCTATTTATCAAAAAGATTTTTTAATTGAGGAATGAAAGGATAAAAATTGATGAAAAAAATATTATTACTTTTTGGTGTTTTTAGTTTAATTTCTGCTCCTGCTAGTTTAGTAGTTACTTGTAATATTGGTAGTTTAGATGGTAGTGATTATTTAAATGGTTTACCAAATTTTGACTGAACAAATTCAGATTATGGAGATGGTATTAATTTTGATAATACTAACTCGCAAAATATTATTAATAATATTGGTAATATTAATGATTTGGGAAATGTTAAACCAAGCAATACTGGTCAT
Organism: Spiroplasma endosymbiont of Dasysyrphus albostriatus; assembly: GCF_964019495.1. Classification (NCBI taxonomy): domain Bacteria; kingdom Bacillati; phylum Mycoplasmatota; class Mollicutes; order Entomoplasmatales; family Spiroplasmataceae; genus Spiroplasma; species Spiroplasma endosymbiont of Dasysyrphus albostriatus. Next base: position 1,169,544 of record NZ_OZ026447.1, read on the forward strand.
TATTTAAATTATTCAAAATTTAATACTGGTTTTCAATGAACACAAAACATTAAAAAACAAGCAGTGACTGGCATTCCTTTAAATAAAGGTTTTATGCCTAATGGTAATTATGCTTCTGATTTTGGAATAACTTCTTCAGCTCGAAAATATTTAAGAATGAATTCAATTTTAGATTGGAATCCACAAAAAGACTATGATGCAAAGTATAATCGAGCAACAGTACCTTTACAGAAACGTCAATTTGTAGCAACATACAACTCAAGTAACCAAGATGAAAATATTAATTATAATCAACTAGGATTTTCAACACGAAAACATCGTACTTTTGATAATACAATAGTGGGGACAAAAAATCCATTTGAAAATACACCATTAAATTGACGGTGGTTAGCCCTAATTACTGGACCATATTTTGATAGATATTTCTAAATTTTTATTTGTAATATTGGTGGTTTTAAAAATTTAGAATGTATTCTTTCATAATTATAAAACATAACATATTGATTTACATCATTAATAGCTTCATTGATTGTTAAATATTGATTTGAGTCTTTAGGCAATCATTCTTGAGATAAATGTGAAAATCAATTTTCAGATATGACATTACCGCCAATATCATATGGTTGTTTTTTGCTTAAAATTATTTGTTTGTTTTTTGCTCATTTTGTAATTTCTTGACAATAAAATTCGTTGGCGTTATCTGAATGTAAAATAACGTTTTTTATTTGATTTCAAGAAAATTGGTTGTTTATTTTTTCAAGTGCAGGAAGAATTAAATCTTGATATGATTTATTTGAAAATGTATTATAACTAACAACATTATTTGAATAAAAATCAATAATTACAAAAAGATATAGTCAACCTTCTTTGGTGTTTATTTGTTTAGTATCCATTGATCAAATTTGATTTGAAGCGGTTGTACTTTTGTAATCTTTGTTTACTTTATCCATTGTAGGTATTCACTTATTTGGATTTTTTTTGTTTTTAGGATAGTTATTTTTAGTTTGTTTTAATCCTTGAATATTGTGTTTTTTCATAATTTTTCGCATTTGTTTTGTTGATAATTCTATATTTAAAATGATATTTTTCTCTTGTTTTAATCACTCTTTAAAAGCTGAAAAAATTCTTAAATATCCATAAATTCTACCTTTTCTTGTAGAATGAAATTCGATTAAAAGTTGGCATAATTCTTGATATTTATGATTGCAATTAATAATATGATTTTTTTCTTTTTTAATAAGTTTTTGTTTATTTTTTAAAAAGTAATATGTTGATCTGTTTAATTGAAGATATTGACATAAGTTTCTAATTGAATATTGATTTTTGCAATCATCGATAATTTTAATTTTTTCTTTGATATTTAATTTGTTAATTATTAATGCTATTTGTTTAATTTTATCCATTAATAAAAATCCTTTCAGGTCAAAATTAGTGTTCATTATATAACACAATTGTTTTTAGAATACATTCAGATTTTTTAAATTAATGGTCTAGTAAAAAGGGCTAAGTGGCCCCATCCAAATCATAATGTTAATGATACTAGAGCTTATTTATTTGCGACACAAACAACAAATTTATTTAATAATATTCAATTTTCAGGAACAAATACTTTTATTAGAAATAATAATATTGGTATGCAAGCAAATAATAATGCAAATGATTATCAAGGTTGAAATGCAAGTGATAATTATCAAGAGGCAGCATTTATATCGGATCCTAGAATAAAAACTGCAGTTACTAAAGGAAAACCAAATCCATTTGTAAAAGATACTATTTATAATTATTTAACTAATAATGGTTATAACTCATCAAGTTATGGCATTGGTGATTTAGTTAAAGAACGAACTACTTTATTTGATGATAATCAAATTTTAAATAAGAAAACTAATTTTTCAATGGGTAGTGGTATTAAATTTGTTAATCATGATCAAAATGGTAATAGTATTGTTGCTAATGATTATCCATGAACAAATCGTAGATTAACTGATATTTTACCAACTTATCAATGAAAAATTTATGATGATGCTCATCCAGAATAACCATTAGATATCTCTAAAATTTCTGGTTTTTATGATTATGATCAAGTGTATGAAAAAGGAAATTCAATTGCTATTGGTTCGGGTTTTAATGAAGAAGGTAGTATAGTTAATGGCGATTGAAATACAAATAAAGTTTATGATTGAGATATTATGGGAACTAATTTAATTAAAAATGACCATCAAATTAGCTTTATTTATAATACTAATGGTGATAATAATGCTAAAGTTAATTTTTTAGTTACTACTACTGATCAAAAATCGTTAATAGCAAACCGTCAAACTTTTTCACCAAATAATGAAGAAAAGTTACAAGGTGGTTGAGTTAAAATTACTTTAGATTTAAAGAAAATTGGTGGTATTAATACTTTTAATCGTATTTCTAAATTAGGATTACAAATTAAAGCAACTAATAATAATTTTAAGTTTAATGTTGGTGAATTTGAAATAAATAGTCCAACAACTAATAATCAAATCAAAGAAAATACAGTAATTTCAAATCCAAAATCAGAATATGTAATTAATCGAACAGTTAATAATCAAATATTATACAATGCTCGTTTTCAATGAGATGCTGTTAATATTGAAAATTTAAGTTATTATGCTATTTATTATTTTGATGAAAAAAAATGATATCGTATTGGCGAAACTAGTCAAAACTATTATTTTTTAAAAAATTTAAAATCTATTCATAATCAGTTAAAATTAATGATTAAACCAGTTTATAACAATAATGTTATTTCTCAACAATCATTTGTGTTTAATATAGAAATTTAAAGGTGAAATATGAAAAATAAAAATAGTATAGTAATTTTTAGTCATTGTATAAGTTATATGTTTAAAACGATTTTAAAAACATTTAGAACTTATATTTACTTTTTAATAATGCCTGTTATTTTACTTAGTTTAGTTTATTTTTTAACATCACAGTCAATTATTAAATATAATCGTTATATTATAGTTTCTAGTTATATTTTATTACCAATATTATTTAATATTTTTTTAATTGGACATATTATTTGTCAATGACGCGAATCAGTTTTTTTAAAACAATTACACAATTTTGGTATCAATAAGATTGCATTTATTTTAAGTTTATTAATTGTTATTTTTGTTATTTCTTTTTGTACAGTATTTATATTACTTGGATATTTATTTTTTCTTGATCAGTTACAAGGAACTAATATCATGACAGTATGAATATTAGCAATGAAAACTTTTTCACAATGATTTGGTCTTATATTTAGTATTAGTCTAAATATTATTGTTATTTTTTTCTTGGCTTTATTAATTTCTGGTTCTATAAAAAATCCTTATATAATTCAAATAATTAATATAATTATTTTTTTAACTTCTATTTTATTTGGTGACTTTTTTATTGATATGACATATACAATTTCAACACCAACCATTATTATTGGATATTTTGTACCACAAAAATATATAACTTGAATTAATTTTATTTTTTATAGTCAAAGTGATAAAAATTATTATAATTTTTTTCAGATTGTTCCTTCAGTTGATTATAAACTATCATTCACCAATATTTATCAACCAGTATTTTCTTGCCTAACATTTATTGGTTTGTTTGCTGTTGGATCATATTTTTCTTTTTTACATGGTACTAGAAAATAAGCAATTAAACAAAATATATTCTTATTTTTTAATTTTTAAATATTCAATAAGTGTATTTAAATATTGAATAATATATTATTTTTATAAATTTAAAAATAGATCTTGAAAAAAAATATTTTTTAAGGAAAATTAGATTGTAACAAAAAAAGGACACAGTATATAAAAAATAAAACTAGTTATTTTTTTAATCAAATATGGATTTGATACAAATTTGTTAGATAGGAGAGACTGGGAAATGAAGGTAATAAATGATTCTGTTAGTGACGAAATTTTAATGAATGGTTATCAAAAATTTTGTTATTCTTTTAGCAAAATTTTATTAGTTATTTTATTATTTCCTTTTGTTTATTTTTATTCAAAAAAATATCAAAAACAATTTTTTAAATTTTGTTTTACTTATCAAAAAGAAGGAAATGTTAAAATTAATGATGATCAATTAGTTGATATTAATAGTTTTGATTATCATTATTATGATTGTAAGATTAAAGAACTTAATAAATATGGTTATCCAATTGATTGAAAAAAAGAAAATTATCAAGAATTTGTTATTAAAAATAATAATAATGAAGATATTAGTTGTTTAGCTGTTATTCAAAAAAATAAAAGCAACAAATGAGTTATTGGTTTTCATGGTTGAACTTAAAATAAATATTTAGCTTTAAGGTTAGTGTCTTGATTTTATGAAGAAGGATATAATATTTTAACATTTGATAGTGTTGCTCATGGTAAAAATTATGGTCAATATAGTGATACTGGTCTTACTTGTGCGCAAGATGTTAATTGTTTAATTAATTGATTAAAGACTAATTATCAAGTTGAAACAATTGGTTTAATTGGTAATAGTATGGGCGCATCAACAATTAATTATTATTTGTTGAATTATGCACCAATCAGTTCAATTAATTGAGCAATTACTGATTGTGGATTCTCTAATCTACTTGTTCAATTTCGTTACGTCATGCAATATCGTTATAAAAAACCTTGATGATTAATTAGTAATGGTATATCTAAAAGATATCAAAAATTTACAAATACAAATATTTTAGAATATGATTTATTAAAAAAACTAAAAACAGGATTTAAAGTTCCTACCTTATTAATTCATGGTAAAAAAGATGATTTTGTCCCATTTTTCATGGCTAATGTTATTCATAATTTTCAAATTAAAGGTAATAATAAAAATTATAATTATTTATTTTTAGAAAATATTGGTCATGTTGAAACTTTGCCAAATGCTCATCAAACTTATATTAATGAGATAAAAAAATTTATAAATAAATATGAAATGAATAATAATTAGATAGAGTTAAGAAAAATTACTATAGTCTTAATTTATTCATTGAACATTTCTTATTTTATTTTAGGGGGTAAAAATGAAAAAAAATGCAAATTGTTTAATAATAGAAAAAAGAGATAATATATACATAATTAGTCCTACACCCAAATTACAAGATGATATGGGTATGGCGTGTTATGTTAAATATAATACAGAAAATGATGTAGTTAATAAAAATGATTTAGTATTAACAGTAGAGGCTTCAAAAGCTATTTTGCATGCGCGCAGTCCACTAACAGGAAAGGTTTTGGAATATAATCAAAGAGCAATTGAAAATCCAACTCTTTTCAATTCAAAAAAGTCTAAAGATAATTGAATTTTGAAATTAACAGATGTAGTTGAAAAAGAATTTTTAGAACTTGAAGATAATTAAAATTGATTTACAAATTTAATAAAATTGGAGGAATATTATGATTTTAATTGAACCTATAAGAAATGGTAAATATATCAAAGATGGAGCTTATGCTTTAGCGATTCAAGTATGAGCACTACATAATTTAAAAGTAAAAAACAAAACGATAATATTTCCTTTTATTTGTGATCCTCATATTCAATTGGGATATTTTCAAAATCCAGAGGTTGAAGTTAATAAAGAATATTTGGATAAAAATAATATTCCAGTTGTGCGTCGTGATACTGGAGGAGGAGCTATTTTTATTGATTCAAATTCAGTAAATTTTTGTTTTTTAATTCCATTAAATTCTAATACTAATTCGATTTATGCTAATTACCAAGAATTCTATAAGCCAATTATAAAAGTGCTTAAAGATATGGGGATTAAAAATATCATGCAAAGTGGAAAAAATGATTTGGCAATTAATGGTAAAAAAGTTTCTGGAGCAGCTATGTTAAAAGAAGATAATATTATTTATGGTGGTTATTCATTACTTTATGATATTGATTTGGATGCTATGATCTTGGCACTTAAACCAAGTCGTAAAAAAATTGAATCAAAAGGAATTAAATCAATTAATCAAAGAGTAGATAAATTAAAAAATCACCTTAATGAACAATTCAAAAAATTAACTATTTTTGAGTTTAAAGATGAAATTATTAAACGATTGATGAATGTAGAAAAAATAGCAGATGTTGAACGATACGTTTTATCAAATGAGCAATGACTAGAAATTGACAAGTTAGTTGATCAAAAGTATAAGAATTGAGAATGGGTTTATGGTTTAAGTCCTCGCTATCAATATAATCGTGAAGCACGTTTAGAAATTGGAACAATGAATATTTCATTAATAATTGATAATGGTAAAATTAAAAGTTGCAAAATTAGTGGTGATTTTTTTGCTACAAAAGATTTAACTATTTTTGAGAAAGGTCTTGAAGGTACTAAAATGATTAAACAAGATTTAAAAATAAAATTACAAGAATTGGATATTTCTTCATATTTTTTAAAGAAAATAGATAATGACCAATTTTTAGAATTAATTTTGAGTTAACATGAATAAAAAATATTCTAAGTTATTTTCACCAATCAAAATTAAAAATTTTGTTTTTGATAATCGGTTTGTGCTTTCACCAATTACCTTAAATGTTTCTAGTTATGATGGTTTTGCTAGTAAAGAAGATATTGATTATGCTCTTAAAAGAGCTCATAGTGCATACTTAGCGATATCTAGTGCTGCTTATATTAATTTAGAGGGACAAATTTTTGAATTTGGTTTTTCTGCTGCTAATGATGAACATATTGATTCATTAAAACAAGTTGCTAATGCTATGAAATCAAAAGGTGCAAAAGCTATTTTACAGTTAGCACATTCAGGTCGTTTTTCTATAATTAGTTTAAATCGTTTAGGTTATGTAGTTGGACCTTCTAAGCAATCTTTTATGTATCCTTTTCCACATGAAGTTCAAGAACTGAGTATTAAGCAAATCAAAGAATTAATTAAAGATTATCAAAAAGCTACCTTAAGGGCTATTGAAGCTGGTTTTGATGGTGTCGAAATTTCTTCAGCACAAAAACTTTTAATTCAAGCTTTTTTTTCAGTAATTAGTAATCAAAGAAATGACATTTATGGTAATCAAAATTTAGAAAATCGTTCACGTTTGGGATTAGAAATTTTACAAGCAGTAAGAGAAACAATTAATAAGCATGCTAGTGAAAATTTTATTTTAGGATATCGAGCTACAGCTGAAGAAACTAGAGGTCAAGAAATAGGTTATCCAATTGAAGATTTTTTACAATTCATGGATCAAGTATTAATAAACATTAAAATTGATTATTTAGCACTAGCTAGTTGGGGAAGAAATATATATAAATATAAAGTTCAATCTCAGGGGGAATATTTTAATCAATTAGTGAATAAAGTTGTTTATCAACACATTAATCAACGTATTCCTGTTATTGTTAGTGGTGGTATAAATAGTCCTGATAAATGTTTAGAAGCCTTAGAATATGGAGATATGATAGGATTATCTTCTGTTTTTGTAGCCGAACCTGATTTTGTTAGAAAAATAAAAACTATGCAAATTGATAAAATTAATTTACATATTACTAAAAAAGATATTGAAAAATTAGCTATTCCTAAAGCTGCTTTTAAGGAAATGGTTAAACTTATGGATTATGGTGAAAGTTTACCTAAAGATACTAGGGATGAGTTAAGAAAGTTAGAAAATAATTATTCAACTAAAAATTAATATTTTGTTTAGAAAAAGGTAATAAAAATATGAAACAAAAATGAAAAATTAAAACTATTAATGAGTTAACTACTTTACAATATGAGGTCATTATAAATTCAGTAACGGAACTTCCTTTTAAAAATAAATATTGAGATAATAAGGAAAAGGGAATTTATGTCGATATTTTATCAGGTGAACCATTATTTGCATCATCAGATAAATGTAATTTTGGTCATGGCTGACCAAGTTTTACAAGACCAATTAGTGAAATAGTTATCCTTAAAAAGGAAGATAATACTAACCTAATGTTGCAGCGTACTGAAGTACGTTCTAAAAAAACTGATATTCATTTAGGGCATGTTTTTAAGGATGGTCCACAAAAAGAAGGCGGTTTACGCTATTGTATTAATTCAGCAGCTTTACGTTTTATTCCGTTATCAGAAATGATTACAGAAGGATATGAAGAATATTTATCTTACATTAAATAAAAATATTTTTATTGTATATTTATTATCTTGATAATGTTTTATGATTATAAATTTTATTATAAAGTCCTAATTTTATTAGGACTTTATGTTGTAAAAAATAAATAAACAATGATATTATGATTTAAATTATTTTTTCTGTTTTGTTTATTGTTAGAATATATTTTTCATTTTTACATGATAATAGGAAATAAAAAAAATAGTATATTAATAAAACCGGAGATAAATTAATATTTTAGTACAAATTATCTTGAACCAACAATTATTAGTAGTATAATGAAAAGGTATGTTCATTCATTATTTTAAAAATTAGTATAATTAAAAGTGTAACTGCAATTAACTAAAATATTTAGGAGGAAAATTTAAATGTGAGTTGAGAAATTTGATAATTCCCAAAAAGAAATTTTTCAAATATTAAATGAAAAAGGAGTAATTAATCCTAATTTTGTTGATTATTTAAAAAAATTTGATAGTAAGGTTTTATTAAAAGCATATGAAAACATGTGTTTTTCACGAATACAAGAACAAATGCAAATGGAATTAAACTATGAAAAAGATGAAAAAGGACAAGTTAAATTAGTAAATGGAATTCCAAAAGTAATCGGAAAAGTTATTAACTTTTTATCTTCAAAAGGTCAAGAAGGTGTTGAAGTTGCTTATGCTAGTTGCTTACGACCAGGTATTGATTGATTAGTACCAGCTTATCGTAATAATGCAGCATGAATTACTGCTGGATATCCAGTTGAAAAAGTAATTCAATATTGATTAGGAAATGAAATGGGAAGTCAAATGCCGAAAGATGTTAATATTTTACCAGTTAATATTCCAATTGCTACTCAATATTCACATGCAACAGGTATTGCTTTTGCTGAAAAATATAAAAAAGATAAAGGAATTGTTATTACTACGATTGGTGATGGTGGTACTTCTGAAGGTGAGTTTTCTGAAGCAATTAATTTTGCTGCTATCCATAAATTAGCTGTTGTTTTCTTTGTTGAAAATAATCAGTGATCATTAGATACACCAACTGCTAAAGCAACAATGAGTCCAACTTTTGCACAAAAAGGAACAGCATTTGGTGTACCTAATATTCGTGTTGATGGTAATGATTTTTTTGCTGTTTATTATGCTACACAAGAAGCAATTGAAAGAGCAAAAAAAGGTAATGGTCCTTCATTAATTGAAGCTGTTACTTATCGTCAAAATGCGCATTCTGCTTTTGATATTAAAAAAGATTATTTTTCTGCTGAAGATTATAAAATTGAACAAGAATGATTAAAAAAAGATCCAATCGATCGTATTAGAGAATATTTAAAATCAATTAAACTTTGAGATGACAACAAACAAGCAGAATTAGATAAACAAATTACTAAAAAGTTTAATGATGCAATTACTTGAGCATTAAAAAATGAAAGTGTTTCAATTGATGAAATATTTGATTATACATATGAAAAATTAACACCACAATTAATAGAACAAAAAGCAGAAGCAAAAGCTTTCTTCAATGAAGGAGAGAAAAAATAATTATGAAAAGAAATAATGTGCAAGCTATTACTTTAGCCTTAGAATTAGCAATGAAAAAAAATCCTAATGTTGTTGTTTATGGTGAAGATGCCGGTAATGTTGGTGGTGTTTTTCGAGCAACTAAAGGTTTACAAGCAAAATTTGGCGTTAATCGTTGTTTTGATGCACCAATTGCTGAAGCAGTTATTGCTGGTAGTGCCGTTGGAATGGCAATTAATGGTTTAAATCCAATTATTGAAATGCAATTTTCAGGATTTGCTTTCCCTGCTTTTCAACAATTGTTATGTCATGCTGCACGAATGAGAAATCGTTCTCGTGGTAGATTCACTTGTCCAATGGTAGTACGTATGCCTTCATATGATTGAAATAATGGTAATAATGGTGCTTTGGAGCATCATTCAGAAGCAATTGAAGCTTTATTTTGTCATATTCCAGGTTTAAAAGTAGTTATGACTTCAAAACCTAATGATACTAAAAAATTATTATTGGCAGCAATTGAAAGTCCAGATCCTGTTATTGTTTTAGAATGTTTAGGAACTTATTTCAATAGTTATACTAGCAATAATTATACATATGATGTTAGAGAAGAAGTTAGTGATGCTTATGAAGTGGCTGTTCTTGGTAAAGCTAAAGTTCTTAAAGAATATAAGGCTGAAGAAAAACCTGATTTAACGATTGTAACTTATGGTTCAAAAGTTTATGATTGTGAAGCTGCTGTTAAAATTTTAGAAGAAAAAGAAAATTTTAAAATTGAATTAATTGATTTACAAACATTACAACCATGAGATGAAGAAACAGTTGTTAATTCTGTTAAAAAAACAGGAAGATTATTAGTTGTTTCAGAAGCGGTTCGTTCATTTTCAGTTGCCTCAGAAATTATTACCGTTGTTAATGAAAAGTGTTTTGAATATTTAGAATGTCCTCCAACAAGATTAACGGGTTATGATATTACTGTTCCACTGTCTAAAGGTGAAAAATGATTTATAATTAGTCCAGATAAAATTATGGAAAAAGTTAAACTAATGATGAATTATCCAGTTTAGTTAGTTGTTTAAAGAAAGGAAAGTGAAAAGATGGAATTGAAGTTTAAAGATATGGATGGAATCGATGAAGTTACTGTAACTCAAATTCATGTTAAAGTTGGAGATAATGTAAAAAAAGGTGATAATGTTGTTGATATCGAAGCAGATAAAGCTTCAGATAGTATTAAAGCCGAAGCAGATGGTAAAGTTTCTAAGATTCTTGTTAAAGAAGGAGATAGTATTAAGTCAGGTGCTGTTATTGTTGAGTTTGGTGGGACAATTAGTGATAATAAAAGTCCTTCATCAACAAATTCTTCACCAAAATCTGAATCAGTTGCTAGTACATCTACAGTATCACCAGTTGAATTACCAAAACAAAATGTGCAACCTATTCAACAAACGGGTAAAGTATTAGCAACACCATTAGCACGTAGAATGGCTCGTGACTTAGGTGTTGATATGGGAACAATTAAAGGAACTGGTCCTCGTGGTAGAATTTTAAAAGATGATTTATTAAATGCCAAGAATGGTGGTACAACAACTAGTGCTACTGCATCAACAACACCTATTAATTCAATATCTTCAGTTTCTGCTACAACTATTAGTTCACAAGGTATTAATGTTACTAAAATCGAAAGTTTTGGTAATGTTGAACATTTACCATTATCAGGAATTCGTAAGGCTGTTGCTAATCAAATGTCATTATCAGTTTATACAGCACCACATGTTAGTTTAATGATTAATGTTGATGCTGAAAACTTAGTACAATTACGTGCAACTTTAAAAGAACCAGCGGAAAAAGATCCAGATGGTAGTGCTAAATTAACATTTATGCCATTCTTTGTAAAGGCTGTTGCTAAAGCGTTAAAAGAAGAACAATTTAAATTACTTAATTCAACTTTGAACATGGCTAATAATGAAATTCTTGTTAAAAAATATTATAACATTGGTATGGCAGCTGATACTGAAAAGGGTTTAGTAGTTCCTGTTATTAAAAATGCTGATCAACTTTCATTATTTGAAATAGCAAGACAAGTTAATTCATTGGGTGATAAAGCTCGTAAAGGGCTATTAAAAGGTGATGAAATGCAAGGTGGATCATTTACTATTACTAATTTTGGTTCAGCAGGAATTGAAATGGGAACACCAGTTATTAATTATCCAGAAGTAGCAATTCTGGGTCTAGGAATGATGCAAAAAAAACTAATTATTGCTGATGGTAAAATTGTTGAACATAAGTTCTTTCCATTATCATTTTCAATTGATCATCGTGTTATTGATGGTGCACCTGCTGGTTATTTCCTTTCTCGACTTAAAGAGTTATTAGAAAATCCAACATTAATTTTAGCTTAAGGAGAAAATGTAAAAGATGTCTAACTATGATTTTGATTTAATAATTATCGGGGCAGGTCCTGGTGGTTATGTAACAGCGGCTCGAGCAGCAAAGATGGGTTTAAAAACTGCAATTGTTGAAAAAGATAACTGAGGTGGAGTCTGTTTAAATGTTGGATGTATTCCTACTAAGACGTTACTAAAGGGCGCAAAAGTTTTTCATTATATTGAAAATGCTGATAAATATGGTGTTGCTATTAAAGATAAAAAAAATATTGAAATTAATTGAAAAGTAATGCAAGATCGTAAAGCTGGTGTTGTTAAAGGTTTAACTGGTGGTGTTGGCTTTTTAATGAAATCTAATAAAGTTGAACAATTATTAGGAACTGGAAGTGCTATTGATAAAAATACGATTTTAGTGAAAGCTAAAGACGGTAAAGAAAAGAAATATACTACTAAATATATGATAATTGCTACTGGTTCAAAAGTAAAAATGTTTGATAATCCTAATGGTCCACAAGGTTTAAGTGAAAAAGATTTAAAAACAAACCAAACATTATTAACTTCGACTGAAATTCTTTCTTTAAAAGAAGTTCCAAAAACACTAACTATTATTGGTGGTGGTGTTATTGGAATTGAATTTGCTTGTTTATTTAATACACTTGGTACTAAAGTTACTATTATTGAATATTTAGATCGTATTTTAGCATTACTAGATGAAGATATTAGTACAACTTTAACTAAAATTCTTGAAAAAAATGGTGTTAATATTATTACTGGTCATAGTGTTAATGAATTAAAGGATAAAACTTTAACTTATTATGCTGCAACCGATAAAGAACATAAAAAACCATTAACAGTAACTAGCGACTATTGTTTATTAAGTACTGGAAGAACGCCAATTACTGAAGGTTTTACTAATTTGGGAATTCAAATTAAGCCTAATCAAGCATTTGCCGTAAATAATAAATTGGAAGCTTTAGATGCTAACAATAATGTTATTAATAATATATATGTAATTGGAGATGCTAATGGTCAAAGAATGCTTGCTCACGTTGCGTCAACACAAGGATTAGCAGCACTTAATAATATTTTAGTTAAAGAAGGTAGAACGGATGCTGATAATCAGCCATTGAAAGAGCAAGAAGTAGATTATAATAAAATGCCTAGTTGTATTTATTCATTCCCTGAAGTGGCAAGTGTTGGTTTAACTGAAACTGAATGTAAATCTTTAGGTAAAGAATATTTGATGAAGAAAATACCATTTACTATTAATGGTAAGGCATTGGCTGATGGTGAGACTGATGGTTTTGTTAAAATAATTATTGATAAAAAATATGGAGAAATCCTAGGTGCTCATATTTTATGTTCAACGGCTACTGATATAATTGCTGAATTTGTTAATATTATGCAAACGGAAGGTACTATTGTTGAATTAGCCTCTTCTTGTCATCCACATCCAACAATGTCAGAAGTAGTTATGGATGTTGCACAAGATTTAGAATTAGAATGATACAAAGTTAATAAAAAATAGAAAATAATAAAAATGTACCTAAAAATTTAAAGGTACATTTTTATTGTAAAATTAATATAATATTGATTAAAAAGTATTGCTTCTTCTTTTTTTATCAAAAAAATAATTAGTGGTATTACTGTTAATTTCTTTTTGTAAATATTTATTTCGGTAATGTTTAGTAATCTGTGTAACTTACAAAAATAACTATGTTTAATTAGTTCTAGTAAATATAATTAATTTTCTAGAAAGAGTGAGTTACAGATGGCTAAAAAGCAAAATATTGGAATGGCAACACTTTTTAGGACTATTTTTTGGTAGACATTTGTTGTTGATATTTAACTGGAGTTAAGTAGTTTAAAGTGCTGTGAATTCTTATATTGTTATATCAATTGATGTAATCAAATAATTCTAATTTTAATTGGATTAATGATGTAAAATTTTTATCATTAATAAATTCGGTTTTAAAAGTTTTAAAAGTTGCTTCAGCAACAGCATTATCATAAGGACAACCTTTTTTACTTAAAGAACGGTTAATGTTGAATGCTAGTAAAAGTTTATCAATAATTTTATTGTTAAATTCATTACCGCGATCACTATGAAATATTTGAATATCTTTTAAACAGCGATTTGATTGCATAAATGCTTGATGTACTAATGATGCATCTTTTTTAACTCCAACACTATGTCCGATAATTTCGCGGTTAAATAGGTCTATTAATAGGCAAATATAGTTTCACCTACCATTAACTTGTACATAAGTTAAATCACTAACAATAACTTCATTTTTAATCCTATTCTTAAATTTTCTATTAACAAGATTAGTTATTTGACTATCGTTAACTTTGTTATTATGATTTTTGAATGATAATTTAGTATATTTTGATATTAAATTATGTTCATTCATAATTTTTTTAATTTTTCTGCGCGATAAATAAATTTCTTGGTTTTCTAGAATTTTTTTTAATTTTCTAGTACCATAAACTTCTTTATTTTCTTTAAAAGCACTAATAACAGCTTCATCATAAATATTATTTTTGATTTTATTTTCTTTTTTCTTTAAATTAAAATAATATGTTGATTTAGATATTTTTAAAAAACGACACATTGTGCGAATTTTATATTTAGCTTTATTTTTGACAATAATTTCTATTTTCTGCCTATTATTAGTGCTGCTTGCTTTAAAAGGTGGTTAGCCCTAATTACTGGACCATATTTTGATAGATATTTCTAAATTTTTATTTGTAATATTGGTGGTTTTAAAAATTTAGAATGTATTCTTTCATAATTATAAAACATAACATATTGATTTACATCATTAATAGCTTCATTGATTGTTAAATATTGATTTGAGTCTTTAGGCAATCATTCTTGAGATAAATGTGAAAATCAATTTTCAGATATGACATTACCGCCAATATCATATGGTTGTTTTTTGCTTAAAATTATTTGTTTGTTTTTTGCTCATTTTGTAATTTCTTGACAATAAAATTCGTTGGCGTTATCTGAATGTAAAATAACGTTTTTTATTTGATTTCAAGAAAATTGGTTGTTTATTTTTTCAAGTGCAGGAAGAATTAAATCTTGATATGATTTATTTGAAAATGTATTATAACTAACAACATTATTTGAATAAAAATCAATAATTACAAAAAGATATAGTCAACCTTCTTTGGTGTTTATTTGTTTAGTATCCATTGATCAAATTTGATTTGAAGCGGTTGTACTTTTGTAATCTTTGTTTACTTTATCCATTGTAGGTATTCACTTATTTGGATTTTTTTTGTTTTTAGGATAGTTATTTTTAGTTTGTTTTAATCCTTGAATATTGTGTTTTTTCATAATTTTTCGCATTTGTTTTGTTGATAATTCTATATTTAAAATGATATTTTTCTCTTGTTTTAATCACTCTTTAAAAGCTGAAAAAATTCTTAAATATCCATAAATTCTACCTTTTCTTGTAGAATGAAATTCGATTAAAAGTTGGCATAATTCTTGATATTTATGATTGCAATTAATAATATGATTTTTTTCTTTTTTAATAAGTTTTTGTTTATTTTTTAAAAAGTAATATGTTGATCTGTTTAATTGAAGATATTGACATAAGTTTCTAATTGAATATTGATTTTTGCAATCATCGATAATTTTAATTTTTTCTTTGATATTTAATTTGTTAATTATTAATGCTATTTGTTTAATTTTATCCATTAATAAAAATCCTTTCAGGTCAAAATTAGTGTTCATTATATAACACAATTGTTTTTAGAATACATTCAGATTTTTTAAATTAATGGTCTAGTAAAAAGGGCTAAGTGGCCCCATCCAATATTAATAACAATGATCCAATATCACAAGCAGTAGATTTATTATTAGAATCTGTTTAGGATCTTTTTAATAAAATTGAAATAAATGAGAGAACAACCATTTGTAAGCTAGTATTTAATTTTCTTTCACAATTTTTTCATAATCTTCTGCATTTTTCTAATCATGCAAAACTTCGTTCTACAACTCATCTTTTTGGTAATACTACAAAAGAATGTAATTCATTACGTTTGATAACTTGAACATTTGCATTTATGATTGTTTTGATTTTAAAAGCAAATTTTTCACTAGTATAACCAGCATCTACTAGTATTTTTTGAACTTTAGATAAATTTTCTTTTTCATTTTCAATCATTATTATAGCACTGTTACGATCTTTTTTTTCTGCTGTGGTTATGTAAATTGCATGTGGTAAGCCTTGAGAATCAACAGCAATATGACGCTTTATTCCTGAAATTTTTTTACCAGCATCATAACCTTTATTTTTAGCAGTATCTGTGTTTTTAACACTTTGTGAATCAATTATACAAAAACTAGTTTGTTCTTTTCTACCATTATTGATACGAACTTTTCTAACTAATTTTTTTTAAAATTACTTGTCAAGTGCTAGGTTCTTTATCACTATTTTTACTTCAAATTTGAAAATAATAATATACAGTTTGTCATTTTGGAAAATTTTTTGGTAACATTCTTCATTGACATTCACTTTTTAATACATATAAAACTGCACAAAATACTTCATATAAATCTAAATTTCTTGGTTTTGTTTTCTTTTTGTTATTTTCTAAAATTGATCTTATGTTCTCAAATTGTTCTTTAGTAACATGACTTGGATAATTTTTATGCATATATACCCCTTATCTTAAAATATATAGTCATTTTACGTTATTTTATAAAAGATTCCAAACAGGTTCTAAGACAATTATATTTATATTTATTTAAAACATTACTATCATTATTTGCTTCATTTAAACTATTTTCACTTCTAGAAGATTTTATTGCTAAACCTCCATGTCTTTTTTTTATAGAACCATCGGTTTGAGCAAAAATATTTTCTGGATTATTTTCCATTATTCGCTGAAATGTTGTTGATTTTCTTTTATCATTATCACGCATTTTATACACCTTCTTAGTAAAATAAAACCTATTTACTTACAAACAAAGCAATGGGTTAAAAACTATATTTAGTTTTACACTTATTTTTTACCAAATTTTAGAAATTTTTACAATATTTTTTATTTTCATATTATATAAATAATTTAAATATTATTAAATTTTGAGGTATATAATAATTATTTAAAATAAAAGAGTTACCAATAATGGTAACTCCTATTCACTGTTAGGTGCCAACCGCAATGAATATTTACTTACCCTTAACTAAGTAAGTATTTTTATTATACTACTAAAATAAAGTTTTTTTAGTTTTATTTACTAAAAAAATTAAAACCTTTTTAATTTTATATATTTTTGATATTTATAATTAACTACTAATATACATCTGTATTCTTATTGGTATTCAATTATTTATTTTTTTCTAATTAAAAATATTATTTAAAACAACATTCTGATTACATAAAATTTTCTTAAATAATTGATAAAAAAGTATATTTTTTAATTTTTAACCTTAATAATAATATTGAAAATCTTTTAAAAGATTTTCACAACTAAAAAGTTTTTCAAAATAATGTTCGTTATTATTAACTTCAGTTTTAACTTTTTCAAAAAATCATTTTTTTGATTTATGTTTTTGTGAAAAATAACAATTTAGTTTATTTTTAGATTTTTTTGGACAATTTTCTACATTTTCTTCAAATAAATTTATTTCTTTGAAAAGTTCAACGTTTTCTTTCAATTTTTCAGTTTTAACTTTTTCAAAAAATAATTTTTTTGATTTATGTTTTTGTGAAAAATAACAATTTAGTTTATTTTTAGATTTTTTTGGACAATTTTCTACATTTTCTTCAAATAAATTTATTTCTTTGAAAAGTTCAACGTTTTCTTTCAATTTTTCAGTTTTAACTTTTTCAAAAAATAATTTTTTTGATTTATGTTTTTGTGAAAAATAACAATTTAGTTTATTTTTAGATTTTTTTGGACAATCTTCTATATTTTCTTCAAATAAATTTATTTCTTTGAAAAGATCAAAGTTTTCTTTCAATTTTTCAGTTTTAACTTTATCTTGACATTTATCAAGTAATTTTTTTAACTTTAAAGGATTTGAAACTACATTTGAAAAACTTTCAACGATTGCATAGTTATTTATTACATTTTCATAAATTCTTGGAGTAGAATTTTGTTCATTAATTAAAGTTTTGTAATCATTATCATTAAAATCACAATTTTTTTTTGCTTTCTTAATAAAATCATCAGTTAAAAGTATTAATAAACCATTTTTTCCCCTTCGATGGAGGCTACCATATATTGATAATGAAGATGCAATTTCTCAATCAATATGTTTTCTACATTTTGTATGTTGCCACTTAGCCCTTTTTACTAGACCATTAATTTAAAAAATCTGAATGTATTCTAAAAACAATTGTGTTATATAATGAACACTAATTTTGACCTGAAAGGATTTTTATTAATGGATAAAATTAAACAAATAGCATTAATAATTAACAAATTAAATATCAAAGAAAAAATTAAAATTATCGATGATTGCAAAAATCAATATTCAATTAGAAACTTATGTCAATATCTTCAATTAAACAGATCAACATATTACTTTTTAAAAAATAAACAAAAACTTATTAAAAAAGAAAAAAATCATATTATTAATTGCAATCATAAATATCAAGAATTATGCCAACTTTTAATCGAATTTCATTCTACAAGAAAAGGTAGAATTTATGGATATTTAAGAATTTTTTCAGCTTTTAAAGAGTGATTAAAACAAGAGAAAAATATCATTTTAAATATAGAATTATCAACAAAACAAATGCGAAAAATTATGAAAAAACACAATATTCAAGGATTAAAACAAACTAAAAATAACTATCCTAAAAACAAAAAAAATCCAAATAAGTGAATACCTACAATGGATAAAGTAAACAAAGATTACAAAAGTACAACCGCTTCAAATCAAATTTGATCAATGGATACTAAACAAATAAACACCAAAGAAGGTTGACTATATCTTTTTGTAATTATTGATTTTTATTCAAATAATGTTGTTAGTTATAATACATTTTCAAATAAATCATATCAAGATTTAATTCTTCCTGCACTTGAAAAAATAAACAACCAATTTTCTTGAAATCAAATAAAAAACGTTATTTTACATTCAGATAACGCCAACGAATTTTATTGTCAAGAAATTACAAAATGAGCAAAAAACAAACAAATAATTTTAAGCAAAAAACAACCATATGATATTGGCGGTAATGTCATATCTGAAAATTGATTTTCACATTTATCTCAAGAATGATTGCCTAAAGACTCAAATCAATATTTAACAATCAATGAAGCTATTAATGATGTAAATCAATATGTTATGTTTTATAATTATGA
Organism: Spiroplasma endosymbiont of Dasysyrphus albostriatus; assembly: GCF_964019495.1. NCBI lineage: Bacteria > Bacillati > Mycoplasmatota > Mollicutes > Entomoplasmatales > Spiroplasmataceae > Spiroplasma > Spiroplasma endosymbiont of Dasysyrphus albostriatus. Next base: position 1,188,887 of record NZ_OZ026447.1, read on the forward strand.
AAGAATACATTCTAAATTTTTAAAACCACCAATATTACAAATAAAAATTTAGAAATATCTATCAAAATATGGTCCAGTAATTAGGGCTAACCACCGTTTTCCTAAAATAACTACAGTAATATCTGAATCTTTTAAATACTCTTCTCTAATAGTTTTAAATATCTTTTTAGGAGGCAATTGCGGATCAATATCACCTAGTTTTACAGATACGTCTTTCACTTCAAAATATTCTCCATAACATTGCGAAATTAATTCTGATAATTCATCCTTTGCTTTTTGTTCTCTTAAATGATGATATGAAATAAAAATTTTTAACATTATTCATTAACCTCTTTTTTAAAATTTTAAAAATATTTTTTATAAACTTTAATAAGTTTATACTTTATTATAAAATAATACTCACTAAAAGTAATATTTTTAACTTTTAAGTTTTATAAAATCTTAGAATCTGTTTAGGATCTTTTTAATAAAATTGAAATAAATGAGAGAACAACCATTTGTAAGCTAGTATTTAATTTTCTTTCACAATTTTTTCATAATCTTCTGCATTTTTCTAATCATGCAAAACTTCGTTCTACAACTCATCTTTTTGGCAATACTACAAAAGAATGTAATTCATTACGTTTGATAACTTCAACATTTGCATTTATGATTGTTTTGATTTTAAAAGCAAATTTTTCACCAGTATAACCAGCATCTACTAGTATTTTTTGAACTTTAGATAAATTTTCTTTTTCATTTTCAATCATTATTATAGCACTGTTACGATCTGTTTTTTTCTGCTGTGGTTATGTAAATTGCATCTGGTAAGCCTTGAGAATCAACAGCAATATGACGCTTTATTCCTGAAATTTTTTTACCAGCATCATAACCTTTATTTTTAGCAGTATCTGTGTTTTTAACACTTTGTGAATCAATTATACAAAAACTAGTTTGTTCTTTTCTACCATTATTGATACGAACTTTTCTAACTAATTTTTTTTAAAATTACTTGTCAAGTGCTAGGTTCTTTATCACTATTTTTACTTCAAATTTGAAAATAATAATATACAGTTTGTCATTTTGGAAAATTTTTTGGTAACATTCTTCATTGACATCCACTTTTTAATACATATAAAACTGCACAAAATACTTCATATAAATCTAAATTTCTTGGTTTTGTTTTCTTTTTGTTATTTTCTAAAATTGATCTTATGTTCTCATATTGTTCTTTAGTAACATGACTTGGATAATTTTTATGCATATATACCCCTTATCTTAAAATATATAGTCATTTTACGTTATTTTATAAAAGATTCCAAACAGGTTCTAAGACAATTATATTTATATTTATTTAAAACATTACTATCATTATTTGCTTCATTTAAACTATTTTCACTTCTAGAAGATTTTATTGCTAAACCTCCATGTCTTTTTTTTATAGAACCATCGGTTTGAGCAAAAATATTTTCTGGATTATTTTCCATTATTCGCTGAAATGTTGTTGATTTTCTTTTATCATTATCACGCATTTTATACACCTTCTTAGTAAAATAAAACCCATTTACTTACAAACAAAGCAATGGGTTAAAAACTATATTTAGTTTTACACTTATCTTTTACCAAATTTTAGAAATTTTTACAATATTTTTTATTTTCATATTATATAAATAATTTAAATATTATTAAATTTTGAGGTATATAATAATTATTTAAAATAAAAGAGTTACCAATAATGGTAACTCCTATTCACTGTTAGGTGCCAACCGCAATGAATATTTACTTACCCTTAACTAAGTAAGTATTTTTATTATACTACTAAAATAAAGTTTTTTTAGTTTTATTTACTAAAAAAATTAAAACCTTTTTAATTTTATATATTTTTGATATTTATAATTAACTACTAATATACATCTGTATTCTTATTGGTATTCAATTATTTATTTTTTTCTAATTAAAAATATTATTTAAAACAACATTCTGATTACATAAAATTTTCTTAAATAATTGATAAAAAAGTATATTTTTTAATTTTTAACCTTAATAATAATATTGAAAATCTTTTAAAAGATTTTCACAACTAAAAAGTTTTTCAAAATAATGTTCGTTATTATTAACTTCAGTTTTAACTTTTTCAAAAAATAATTTTTTTGATTTATGTTTTTGTGAAAAATAACAATTTAGTTTATTTTTAGATTTTTTTGGACAATCTTCTATATTTTCTTCAAATAAATTTATTTCTTTGAAAAGATCAAAGTTTTCTTTCAATTTTTCAGTTTTAACTTTATCTTGACATTTATCAAGTAATTTTTTTAACTTTAAAGGATTTGAAACTACATTTGAAAAACTTTCAACGATTGCATAGTTATTTATTACATTTTCATAAATTCTTGGAGTAGAATTTTGTTCATTAATTAAAGTTTTGTAATCATTATCATTAAAATCACAATTTTTTTTTGCTTTCTTAATAAAATCATCAGTTAAAAGTATTAATAAACCATTTTTTCCCCTTCGATGGAGGCTACCATATATTGATAATGAAGATGCAATTTCTCAATCAATATGTTTTCTACATTTTGTATGTTTTCCTAAAATAACTACAGTAATATCTGAATCTTTTAAATACTCTTCTCTAATAGTTTTAAATATCTTTTTAGGAGGCAATTGCGGATCAATATCACCTAGTTTTACAGATACGTCTTTCACTTCAAAATATTCTCCATAACATTGCGAAATTAATTCTGATAATTCATCCTTTGCTTTTTGTTCTCTTAAATGATGATATGAAATAAAAATTTTTAACATTATTCATTAACCTCTTTTTTAAAATTTTAAAAATATTTTTTATAAACTTTAATAAGTTTATACTTTATTATAAAATAATACTCACTAAAAGTAATATTTTTAACTTTTAAGTTTTATAAAATCTTAGAATCTGTTTAGGATCTTTTTAATAAAATTGAAATAAATGAGAGAACAACCATTTGTAAGCTAGTATTTAATTTTCTTTCACAATTTTTTCATAATCTTCTGCATTTTTCTAATCATGCAAAACTTCGTTCTACAACTCATCTTTTTGGCAATACTACAAAAGAATGTAATTCATTACGTTTGATAACTTCAACATTTGCATTTATGATTGTTTTGATTTTAAAAGCAAATTTTTCACCAGTATAACCAGCATCTACTAGTATTTTTTGAACTTTAGATAAATTTTCTTTTTCATTTTCAATCATTATTATAGCACTGTTACGATCTGTTTTTTCTGCTGTGGTTATGTAAATTGCATCTGGTAAGCCTTGAGAATCAACAGCAATATGACGCTTTATTCCTGAAATTTTTTTACCAGCATCATAACCTTTATTTTTAGCAGTATCTGTGTTTTTAACACTTTGTGAATCAATTATACAAAAACTAGTTTGTTCTTTTCTACCATTATTGATACGAACTTTTCTAACTAATTTTTTTTAAAATTACTTGTCAAGTGCTAGGTTCTTTATCACTATTTTTACTTCAAATTTGAAAATAATAATATACAGTTTGTCATTTTGGAAAATTTTTTGGTAACATTCTTCATTGACATCCACTTTTTAATACATATAAAACTGCACAAAATACTTCATATAAATCTAAATTTCTTGGTTTTGTTTTCTTTTTGTTATTTTCTAAAATTGATCTTATGTTCTCAAATTGTTCTTTAGTAACATGACTTGGATAATTTTTATGCATATATACCCCTTATCTTAAAATATATAGTCATTTTACGTTATTTTATAAAAGATTCCAAACAGGTTCTTAGAACCTGTTTAGAATCTTTTTAATAAAATTGAAATAAAGGAAAGAACAACCATTTGTAAACTAGTATTTAGTTTTCTTTCACAATTTTTTCATAATCTTCTGCATTTTTCTAATCATGCAAAGCTTCGTTCTACAACTCATCTTTTTGGTAGTACTACAAAAGAATGTAATTCATTACGTTTTACAACTTCAACATTTGCATTTATGATTGTTTTGATTGCAGAAGCAAATTTTTCACCAGTATAGCCAGCATCTACTATTATTTTTTGAACTGTAGAAAGATTTTCTTTTTCACTTTTAATCATTATGATAGCACTATTACGATCTGTTTTTTCTGCTGTAGTTATGTAAATTGCATGTGGTAAACCTTGCGTATCAACTGCAATATGACGTTTTATTCCTGAAATCTTTTTACCAGCATCATAACCTTTATTTTCAGTAGTATCTGTATTTTTAACACTTTGCGAATCAATTATACAAAAACTAGTTTTTTCTTTTCGATGATTCTTAATACGAATCTTTTTAACTAATTTTTTTTAAAATTAATTGCAATACACTAGGTTCTTTATCATTGTTTTTACTTCAAATTTGGAAATAATAATATACAGTTTGTCATTTTGGAAAATTTTTTGGTAACATTCTTCATTGACAACCACTTTTTAATACATATAAAACTGCACAAAACACTTCATATAAATCTAAATTTCTTGGTTTTGTTTTCTTTTTGCTGTTTTCTAAAGTTGATTTTATGTTCTCAAATTGTTCTTTAGTAACATGACTTGGATAATTTTTATGCATATATACCTCTTATTTTAAAATATATAGTAATTTTACATTATTTTCTAAAAGATTCTAAACAGGTTCTTAGAAAATACTGAAGATTTAACAACAGTTTTTAAAGAGGGAGGATTATATAAAGAATTAACAAAAAGATTAGTAGAAAAAATGTTGAATTCTGAGATGCAAAATTATTTAGGATATGATAAGAATCAACATAGTAATAGTGACAATGCTCGTAATGGTATAAGTTCAAAAAAATTAATAACCCAACAAGGTAAAATTGAAATTGATGTAGCAAGAGATCGTAATAGTAATTTTAATCCTGTAATAGTTGCAAAAAGACAAAGAAGATTTGATGGTTTTGATCAACAAGTTCTTTCTTTATATGCAAAAGGTATGACATTATCAGATATTAGAATGCAATTACAAGAGTTATATCATGGTGCTGATATTAGTGAAAGTGTTATTAGTCAAATTACTGATGATGTTATTGATGACGTCAAAGCATGGCAAAATCGACCATTAGATAGTGTTTATCCGATTGTTTATTTTGATTGTATAGTAGTTAAAGTACGACAAGATAAACGGATTATTAATAAATCAGTTTATATAGCTTTAGGAGTTGATTTAGAAGGTAAAAAAGATGTTTTAGGTTTATGAATTAGTGAAAATGAAGGTTCTAAATTTTGATTAGCCAATTTCACAGAAATGAAAAATCGTGGCTTAAATGATATTCTGATTGCTTGTAGTGATAATTTAACAGGCATGTCAGAAGCAATACAATTAGTTTATCCTAAAACCGAACATCAATTATGCATTGTTCATCAAATTAGAAATAGTTTGAAATATGTCTCATATAAGCATAGAAAATCTCTAGTTGCAGATTTAAAACCAATTTATACTGCATGTAGTGAAGAACAAGCAATGCAAGCTTTAGAATCATTTGAAAATAAATGAACTAAACAATATCCACAAATTGCTAAATCTTGATATAAAAATTGAGATAATTTAATGGTTTTTATTAGTTATCCTGCAGAAATAAAAAGGGTAATTTATACCACAAATGCTATTGAATCTGTTAATAGTCAATTACGAAAAGTCATCAGAAATAAAAAAGTTTTTCCTAACGATATGTCAGTTTTTAAAATATTTTATTTAGCAATTGACAATATAACAAAAAAATGAACAATGCCCATTCAAAATTGAAATACAGCAATTGCTCATTTTATGATAAAATTTGAAGACAGAATTAATCTGAATTAGTAACTTTGTAAAACAAAGAAACACAGATTATTAAAAAGCCTCTTTATTTCATGTAGTTATTTGTTCAAATTGTATATTTTCTAAATTTTCATTACATAAATTATTATTTTCTGACGTTCTTTTTTTAAATAGTGTTTGAAATGTTTTTACTTTATTTTGTTGCATTTCTGTTTTATCTTTATCTTCTAATAATTTGCATATAATAGTATTTTTTTCTGTTCGGCATTTAATAAAAATATTTTCTTTACATTTTACTGCTTGTTCTCAATTTTTATCTTTTTCAATATCAAAATCATATTTATTTGTTGACATTTTATTATTGTTCCTTTCGAGATAAAAAATGTTAATTATGTCACTTTGGATAAAAAACCAATAGTAGTGACAAGTTAATTTTATAATGATATTTAAAAATATTTATATATGATCTATAAATAAAAAAAGTGTAAAAAAATTACTTTAATTTTCTAAGTAAAAAATTAAAGTAATCATTATTTTTAAATAACCTTATTAATTTGATTTTTTGTTTTATATTCAATAAATATTTTTTGAAAAAGAGGATCTGTTAAAACATTATTTAATACTAGTTGTTCATATGTTTCATAGTTGTGATTTCTTTGCACATAATATGTTTCATAAGCAAATAAGTGCATAATCATATTACCAATGGTAGGATTACTTTCTTTATTATTTTTTCAAAGTATTTCTTGTAGTTTAATACCGTGTTTTTTAAATAACATATTCATTGAATGTTTTATTTTATGTGGTCTAGTTAATATTAATTTTTCAATAGCACTACTAATATTAAGACCATTAGCAAATATATCATCTAAACTATGAATAAAATTTCTCAATTGAATTAATTCGAGATCTTCAAATAATTGTTCATTATCTTGCAAAATTTTTTTCATTAATAACATTTTAACATGACTATCATTTTGTTCAATATAAATAGGAATTTTAATCATATTAGTGAAACTTCTAATGATTGGAATTAATTCTTGTTTAAATTGATAGCCTAAATGGTAGTGAATTATAAAAAATAATAATAAAAGATTTTCATATATTTTATTTAAATTCAAAAAGGTAAGTGATTTTTTATGTTCATCTATTGTTTTAATAAATGACTGATGGAATTGAGTGATAATATTAATAATATCTTGTGAAGTATTTTCCAAACATACGTTTTTAAAATTGGTAAGTATAGTTTTTTTATATATAAGATTTGCATTATTAAATTCTTTTAAAGCATTTTTATAATAATCTGTTGTGAATGTTTCTGAAAGTTCTTTTTGTAAACTATTAATTTTTTCTTCATCACAAAGAATAACTGCATCTTGATAGTTTAAAAATAAAACAATTCAATTTATACACATTTTTTTTTGATCAACAGTTAAATTTGTATCAACGAAACATTGGAATAAAGCACCGCCAGTTTCAATTATACACTCATCAGCTGTTTTGTTAATTAACATTATTTGGCACCTAACTTTCTTTTTTGTAGTTTTAATAATTTAATTAAAAAGTGTTTTAAGGTCAACTATCTTCTTTAATATTCTATCATTATAAATGACTTTTTTAAATTTTAGTAAAAATTATCAATTTTAATAATTTTTTTTAAACAAGTTAAAAAATGACTATTAACTTTAGATTTTTAAATCACTTGAAAAAATATTTAAAAATTTTTTAAATCATTAGATAATCAAATGTATTTTTTTGTTCAATAGTTAAGTTTGCATCAATGAAACATTGAAATAAAAAACCTCTATTTTAATGATGCAATTATTAGTTGTTATATTAATTAACATTATTTGGCACCTAACTTTCTTTTATAATTTGATAACTTTTAATTAAAATATATTTTAAAATTCAGTTATCTCTTTTAATCTCCTATCATTATAAATGACTTTTTTAAATTTTAGTAAAAATTACCAATTTTAATAATTTTTTAAATAAGTTAAAAAATATTATTAACTTTAAATTCTAAAATGTTATTTTTAAAATTATTTAATGATTTTAAAGTAGGTTACTATTATTATATTTATATAACATCAACATATACTTTAAAATTGAAGTAATGCTCATATTTTATCTCAAATTCTTTATACAAGGGAGTCTAATAATTTTTAAATAAGTATAATTTGTTATGCAAGTTTTTTATAAACTTTTATATTTTTTCTAATTTTTTAAATATTAATTTTATAATCAAAAACTTAGTTAAACACTTATGGGACAAGATGTGATAGTGTGAATCTTGTATTCTTATTCTAACACATAATATTTGAAACTTCTTCTTTTTGGAAATTATTATTAATTGTAATAAAAAACTTTAGTATTAGCGATAATTATTAATTAAAAGCATTTTTTACTATAAATTAATTATAAAATAGATTATTAAAATTATAGTATTTTGACTTTAATAAGAGTAAAAAAAACTAATTTTATGAAAAATAAATAAATTTTGTAAAACAAAAAATAATATGTACAATATAATTATTAAGTTTAATATAAGTTTTTAACCCATTGCTTTTTTTAAGTAAATGGGTTTATTAATAAAAAAAATAAGAGGTAAAGAAGAATGATAAATGATTTAGTTAATATAAATAAGTTTATAAAAACTTTAAATACAAATAATATTAATAGTATAGATTTGATGCAACAATATTATTATCATGAAATAAGAGAAAATATAGAAATATATAATGAATTAATTGAAAAATTAGACAATATTTTTTCATTATTTAATATAACTATAGAAGAAGAACAAAAATATAACAATTTTTTTATTTTTTTAAAAGAAGAAATAATAAAAACTAAGAAAAAATATCAGGAAAATTATAAATATGAAATAGAACAAATTGCCAAAATTTTAGATCAAAATCAACAGACTATTGATAATTATTTAGTAGTCAATAATAAATATAGTATTATTATTGCAAGTTTAAATAATAAAAAAATTACTAAATGAAAAAATAATTTTTTAAAAATTATTACTTTTGGTTTTTGAGATTGAAATAAAAAAATAACAGTTCAACAAGAAGAATTAGAAAATTATAAAATTAATAATGAAGAATTGATAAAAGGGAAAGAATTAGAAAATGAAAAACTAAAACAAGAAAAAACTACTATTTTGATTGAAAAACTAAAGAAAAATATGTTTGAAATAACTAGTGTTCTTGCAGAAGTTGACATTTTAGAAGAAGAATTTAAAAAAATGCTCAGTGAAAAAGCTAATAATGAACCTGAATGTGAAATTGCAGAGGAAGCAATTGAAGTACTAAGTAAAAAAAGAAGTTCATTTTGTTCACAAGATAGTGGTTTTGATTCAAATGCAAGTAGCGATAGTGAAGAATCTTCTTATCCAGAAAAATTAAATCCATTTATTAATGATGATGATGTAAGTTCTCAATCAACCAGTATTTTTAGTAAACCAATTTTGCCAAAAATGTAAATAGATAAATATAGTTATTAAAATAATTGTTAATTTTAATAATTAAATATTAATAAATAAATTATTTAAATACTTACATCAGTAAGTGTTTTTAATAGAAAAACTTATTTATTTAGAAAAAATATGTAACTTAGTAAAACTAAAGAAATTATTATTTTAAAATCTTTTTATCTGTTAAGTATTTTAACTTGACATCATTATGTGAATAAGATATTATTAAAAAGGTTTATTTGCCACAAATTAATAGAAGGAGGTAATTTATGGTTAAATTACGCTTAATACCAACAGGAAAAAGTAAATCAGTGCAACCTAGTTACAGAATTGTTGCGATTGATGCAAGAACAAAACTTAATGGTAGATATATTGATAAATTAGGTACTTATAATCCAACAAGCAAAGAAAAACAAGTAACTATTGATGAAGTAAAAGCATTAAAATTTTTATCAAATGGTGCTCAACCAACAGAAACTGTTCGTAGTTTATTATCAGCAGAAGGAATTATGACTAAATTTCATAATTTAAGACAAGAGAGAAAAAGTAGCAAACCTAAAAAAATAACAAAAAAAGTTACTGTAAAAAATAAAAAAACTGCTACTACTGATTCTATTAAAAAAGAAGAAGCACCCGCTACTTAATATTAAAATATGCTACAAGTGATTAATTAATATGTATGTAACATTGTTAGAACGTTTAATTGAACCAATTTTACTTGATAAAATTTGTGAAGTTGAGATTCGCGAATTAGTAGAAAAAAATCACTATGATTTAATATTAATGGTACCAAAATCATTAATATCAGTATTGATTGGTAAAAAAGGAAATACTATTCGTGCATTATCAACAATTATTGAAAGCAAAGCATATTTAGAAAACAATACTATTAAATTAGTAATTAATGAGTTTTAAGATGAAATATTTAGAGTTAGGTACTATTGTTAATACTCATGGTCTTATTGGTGAAGTTAAGGTTTTATGTAATTATTATGGTAATAAATTTTCATGAAAAGAAAAAACAACAGTTTATTTAGAAGAAACTAAACAACTAACACCTTTAATTATTTCAAGAGTAAGAAATCATAAGCAGTTTTTATTATTAACATTTGAAAATTATAATACTATTGAGTTAGTAGAAGGTATGAAAAATAAAAATTTAGTTATTAATACTGAAGAAATAATTAATGACAACTTACCTTGATTTTATGAAGATATTCTAAATTATGAAGCATTTGATGCTAATAATAATGCTTTTTTAGGAAAAGTTATTGCTTTCTTAGATAATAATCATCAAGGTTTATGAGAAATAAAAATGACTAATAAAAAAACCTTTTTTATTCCTAATAATAAAGTATTTATTAATAAAATTAATAAAGAAGAACAAAAAGTTTATTTTAATATTATTGAAGGATTAATTAATAATGACTAAAAACCAATTCACAATTATAACTTTATTTCCCAATGCTTTTAATGATTTTATGCAAACATCAATCATCAAACGAGCTATTACTAAAAAACAAATTAGCATTGATATTATTGATATTAGAAGTTTTGCTAATAATAAACACCAACAAGTTGATGATGCTCCTTATGGTGGTGGCAATGGTATGGTTTTACAAGCAATGCCAGTAATTAATGCTATTAATAGCGTAAAACTTAAATATCCTGAGGCTAAAACAATTTTACTTAGTCCACAAGGTCAACAATGAAATCAACAATTAGCTTATAAATATAGTCAAAAAAATATTAATTATATTTTAGTTTGTGGTCATTACGAAGGTATTGATGAACGCATTATGTCTTATATTGATGAAGAGATTTCAATTGGTGATTATGTATTAACTGGTGGTGAATTACCAGCAATGGTTATTATTGATTGTATTACTAGGTTAATTCCTAATGTTATTCAACATCAATCTCATCTTAATGATTCTTTTAATAACTCATTATTGGATTATCCAACATATACAAGACCAGAAGAAGTACTAGGTATGAAAGTTCCAGAAGTTTTAATTGGTGGTCACCATGAAAAGATAGCAGAATATCGTCATCAACAAGCATTAATTAATACTTATAAAAAAAGAATTGATTTATTTAAAAAATATCAATTATCTGCAAAAGATAAAATAATAATTGAAGAATATAAATCTTCAGTTAAAAAAAATAAACGAAAGGAGAAATAAAACATGCAAAATGCAATTATTAAATTAGTTAGCGAAAGTCAACTAAATCATAATCTTCCTAATTTTAAATCTGGAGATACAATCCAAGTTTTTTCTAAAATTAAAGAAGAAAAAAAAGAACATATTCAAATGTTTGAAGGAGTAGTTATTGCTCGCAAAGGTTCAGGAATTACGCAAAATGTTATTGTTCGTAAAACTGTTGGTGGTAAAGGTGTCGAAAAAACATTTGCTTTACATTCACCATTAATTGATAAAATTAACGTTATTCGTAAGGGTAAAGTAAGAAGAGCACGTATTTTCTACTTACGTAAATTAAGCGGTAAAGCTGCTAGAATTAAAGAAATTAAAACAGTAAAACCCGTTAAATAATAATTAAACCACCGTTATTAAAATCAATGGTGGTTTTCTAAATTGATATAAAATAATAATAAAATGTATTAAAGGAGTTAAAAAAATGCCTAATGAAAGTACCCATAATCAAATTCATTGATTCCCTGGTCATATGATGAAAGCCATTAAAGCAATTGAAACTAAGTTACCAATTATTGATGTTGCAATTGAAGTTTTAGATGCACGAGCACCATTAGCAACAAAAAGTACTTTATTAGATCGTTTATTAGAGAAAAAAATAAGAATTATTGTTCTTAACAAAGTTGATTTAGCAGATGATAATTTTACTAAAGAATGAGTTACTTTTTTTGAAAGTCAAGGTTTTTCTGTTTTATTGGCAAAATCATTAACTACAAAAATGAAACCGCAGTTGTTAAATTTAATTACTAAATTAATGGAACCACAAATGGAAAAAGAATTGGCAAAAGGTATTGTTAATCCAAAAATTAAGGTATTAATTATGGGATTACCAAATACGGGTAAATCAACATTTATCAATAATTTATTACAACGTAAAGTAACACAAACTGCTAATATACCTGGTGTTACTAGAGGTCAACAATGAATTAAATTAAATCCAACGATTGATTTGTTAGATAGTCCTGGTATTTTACCACCAAAAATGAATGATCAAAAAGTAGTAATGATTTTAGCTTTAATTAAAGCAATTCCTGTTAAACATTTATTTTTAGAAGAAATGGCTAATTTTGCTTTAACATTTTTACTTGAGAATTATTATGAAAGATTAGTAAAATATTATAATATTAATTTTGAAATTAAAAATATTAATGATGAAACATTATTTCTTTATTTTAAGAAATTAGCACAAAAATATCATTTAAAATTGGCTAATGATGAAGATAATACTCATCGTGCCATGAATTTATTTATTAATGATTTACAAGTAGGGAAACTAGGATTAATTTCATTTGAAATACCACCTAAGAACCTGTTTGGAATCTTTTTTGACTAATTTTTAATTAAATTAATATTATAAATTTTATTTTATAGTAAAAAAATAAATTTTTAGTTGACAACTGATTAAATTATAAAATATTTTTAACCAGAAATTAAAAAAGAAAATAAAATGAAAATTAAATAAGTATTTATAAATGATTATTCCTTGTTTTAGCATAATTTTATTAAAAAGATTCCAAACAGGTTCTAAGATTTTAAAACATGAAAAGTAGTTTACGATACGAAATTGATAATTATTCATCAGGAACATTAATTGCTGGTTTTGATGAAGTGGGAAGGGGAGCTATTGCAGGACCAATTGTTGTTGCAAGCGTTATTCTTAAACCAAACTTTAATCATCCTTTAATTAAAGATTCAAAACAATTATCAGCAAAACAACGAATAGCAATGTATCAAATTATAATTGATAATGCACTAACAGTTGCTGTTAGTATTAAAAGTCATCAATTTGTTAATATTCATAATCCTAAGCAGACTAGTATTTTAGCAATGATAGAAGCATTTAATAAATTAAAAATAGTACCTGATGTGTGTTTAGTTGATTTTGAAAAACCGCAATTTCCTAATTTTCTAGGAAAAGTTGAAGCAATAGTTAAAGGTGATCAAAAATCACTTAATATTGCTAGCGCTTCGATTATTGCTAAAGTAGTAAGAGATAAAATTATGATTGATTATGATACTCAATATCCTAATTATGGGTTTAAAAATCATAAAGGGTATTATACAAAAAATCATCAGATAGCATTACAAAATTATGGTATTTGTGATATTCATCGTATTAGTTGTGCGCCCGTTAAAAAATATAGCGGAATTATATAATAGAGAAACTTTTATTATTACAATTATTTACTGGTAATAAGTTATTATCTAATTTATTTATATCTGTTGCTAATATTTTATTATTTTGAATATTAAAAATTTCTTTAATTGGTTTAGTTCCTTGATTTATCAAAATATTTTTAAATGATTGAAGTCCATGTTTTTGTAAATTCTTTTCTAATTGGCTTGTAGGTGTTGTAATATTATAGGCAACTTCTAAATAAAAGAATCTTTTTTGAAAATCATGGTCAAAATCTTGATATTTTTTATAGATTTTTTCTATTTTATTTATTATATTTTTATTTAATATTTTTTGAAAGGCATTATTGTTAATAATGCCTTTGCTAATATTTTCTAATAAATAGTGTAGTGGAAATAATTCAGTAGAATAACTAGTAACATTTTTATATGGTAATAATAAGTCGAGGCTTTTTAATAATCTGTGTTTCTTTGTTTTACAAAGTTACTAATTCAGATTAATTCTGTCTTCAAATTTTATCATAAAATGAGCAATTGCTGTATTTCAATTTTGAATGGGCATTGTTCATTTTTTTGTTATATTGTCAATTGCTAAATAAAATATTTTAAAAACTGACATATCGTTAGGAAAAACTTTTTTATTTCTGATGACTTTTCGTAATTGACTATTAACAGATTCAATAGCATTTGTGGTATAAATTACCCTTTTTATTTCTGCAGGATAACTAATAAAAACCATTAAATTATCTCAATTTTTATATCAAGATTTAGCAATTTGTGGATATTGTTTAGTTCATTTATTTTCAAATGATTCTAAAGCTTGCATTGCTTGTTCTTCACTACATGCAGTATAAATTGGTTTTAAATCTGCAACTAGAGATTTTCTATGCTTATATGAGACATATTTCAAACTATTTCTAATTTGATGAACGATGCATAATTGATGTTCGGTTTTAGGATAAACTGATTGTATTGCTTCTGACATGCCTGTTAAATTATCACTACAAGCAATCAGAATATCATTTAAGCCACGATTTTTCATTTCTATGAAATTGGCTAATCAAAATTTAGAACCTTCATTTTCACTAATTCATAAACCTAAAACATCTTTTTTACCTTCTAAATCAACTCCTAAAGCTATATAAACTGATTTATTAATAATCCGTTTATCTTGTCGTACTTTAACTACTATACAATCAAAATAAACAATCGGATAAACACTATCTAATGGTCGATTTTGCCATGCTTTGACGTCATCAATAACATCATCAGTAATTTAACTAATAACACTTTCACTAATATCAGCACCATGATATAACTCTTGTAATTGCATTCTAATATCTGATAATGTCATACCTTTTGCATATAAAGAAAGAACTTGTTGATCAAAACCATCAAATCTTCTTTGTCTTTTTGCAACTATTACAGGATTAAAATTACTATTACGATCTCTTGGTACATCAATTTCAATTTTACCTTGTTGGGTTATTAATTTTTTTGAACTTATACCATTACGAGCATTGTCACTATTACTATGTTGATTCTTATCATATCCTAAATAATTTTGCATCTCAGAATTCAACATTTTTTCTACTAATCTTTTTGTTAATTCTTTATATAATCCTCCCTCTTTAAAAACTGTTGTTAAATCTTCAGTATTTTCTAATAATAAATCTACTGCTTGTGATATTGGATCATTGTTATTAATATTTTGCTTTTTAGCCATCTGTAACTCACTCTTTCTAGAAAATTAATTATATTTACTAGAACTAATTAAACATAGTTATTTTTGTAAGTTACACAGATTACTAAACATTACCAATAAGTCATTGATTATTTCTTTTTTAATATTGTATTTTTCTCTAATTTTATTAGAAGTTTTAATTATATTTATTTTAAAACAAAATTTATTATCTTTATTATCAATTACTAACATAGTTGAAAATATTTCTTTATATATTTTTTTTAACATTTTATTTTTCCTTTTTTATTTGGATATTTAATTTAATAAAAATCCTAATATAGAAAAATAGCTATATTAGGTATATACATTTATTAAATTAGAATAATTATATCTAAAAATATGAAATAATACTATTTATTTTTACTATTTATTTTTTATTATTGCTTTTCTTAATAATTATGGACAAATCTTATTGAGATTTTTAATTTAATTTTTTTGAAATAAACTTATATGTTTATTAAATTTTCTAGTTCTGTTATAATTAAACTATATTAATTTAAAGTAAAATAGTTTTTAATTTATAATTTAAGATAGTCAGGGGAATTATAATGACAAAGAGATTCGGTTATAATTTACTAGCATTTGTATATTTTTCAAATCAACGTCGCGGTACTGCTAAATTAGTTTTGAAAAAAAGTACATGTAAACGTATTATTAAAATTTACAAGAAAAATAAAAATTTACAAATAAGTGATAAGGTAAGATTATTATCTAATTTTTTAAGTAGTAATATTGTTTCTAAAATTTCAGCTTTAGCAGAAGAATCTTCAATGCCATATACTTTGATTGATGAAATAGTTTTTGTTATTCTTGAACAATGAGAACTATTTTTACAATGAAGTAAAAAAATAACAAATGCTCTTATTATTACTGTTAATAAAAATCTAGAATTTAGCGCTGATTGAGTAGGTAATGAGAATATTTTTGCAGAGTTAATAACCGAATATACTATTAATTATAAAGAATTGGGAATGAACACCATTATTTTTAATAATGGTTTTTCTTACGAAAGAGATGGTATTAAGTATAGTGCTAATGGTATTGCTAAAATTATTTGGGAGCGTGTCGAAGATGTCGGTAACTAAAAAGTTTTAAAAATAGCTCCTTTCTTTTTTTACCCTTGAATTAAAAATAAATGACAAAAGACGAGAATAAAAATCTTGTCTTTTTTTTGTAATTGTAAAATTTTAAAATTTTTAATAAACCTCTTTAACGCTATTATCAACACGTGTTAGGGAACTAAAAAAGTGAACTACAACACAGTTGTTAAAAATAGTAGCTAGAGCATGTGGACTTGCATGGATAAATAAAAAGTGGAGTGATACCTAATAAAATATACTAACCATTTAATGGTAATTCTTGGGGTGGGAGCGAATTGGAAACTAGTATATATAGACCTGTTGTAGGGACCTATTGTATTAATTCTATTCTTTATTTAACCAACCTTGCCACTCCCCAGTGAGCAAGTGTTGGTTTTATTTTTTATTTTTTTTTGAAAATTTTTTTGGGCGAGAAAATAAATTTCAAACTTGTAAAAAAAATTGAGCGGTGCCGGTTCAATTAAAATATTAATTTGTTTAACACAAATTAAATAAATATTGAATCGAATGCCTCAATGTTTTTTAAAATTTCACAATTTATTTTTGAGCCCAGAATTGCTGGAATGAATAAAACTAATAGTATTAATAATATAAAAATAAAAATATATATTCTGTTGCTTGTAGCATAAAGAATATATTAGAAAGAACTATTATGAAAAAGTATTTTTGTTGAACATGTAAACAACATAAATTAGATTATTTATTCTTTAATACTAATGATATAAAAACAAGACAAAACTTTTTAAGAGACAAAAATAATAAAGCAATTTGTTATGACTGTATTTTAAATATTAGGTTAAGTAGGAGGTATAAGTATGGATAAAGAATATTTAACTAAAAGAGGAACGATTTGCATAACGGATAGTGATGATATTGAATATAGAGTAGGATTAATTAAACTTATTGATAGTTTACAAAAAGATAATTTAGTTTGTGGTCATAAAGAATTTATTGAAGAATGTAAATATTGTTGATGTAATTGTGATTTAGAAATTATTAAAACAGTTATTAGAGGTTAACTTAATTAATGCAATATGACTTAATTATTGGTATTGACCCTGCTGGTATTGGTAGTAATGGAATCGTTATATATTCAAATGAAATGAATAATATTATCTTTAATGAAACATTTAAAACAAAAACTGTTTTAGAAAGCAAAAATTTGTATAAAGAATACTTTTTATTAATTAAAAAACATTCTAATAATAAAAAAATACTAGTTATTGTAGAAAATTTCTTTTTAAATTCAAAACAATTATTAACTAATCCATTAGCAACTCCTAAAATTATTGGTGCTTTAATGGTATTAGCAGAAGATATTATGGAATGAGATTATTTAGAAAGTGAACCAAAAAATAAAACCAAAATAGAAAATTATAAAGGAAATATAAAATTTACAAAACATGAACAAGATGCATATAAACATATTCAATATTATTTAAGGAATTATAAAAATGAAAGAGAAAGCCAATTATGTCAAATTAACAGTAAAACTTAGTAACACTATTGAAGCAAAATATTACGAAAAAGGTAATAAAGGATTATATTATAGTGTTCGTGGTCAATGAAATGGATTAAACTATGTTACTTTAATTTTTAACAACCCAAAACTTTATAATCGATGTATTTTATTAAACAAAAATGATGAAATTTTAGTAACTGGTGAAATCTTTAATAATTGAAATATGAATATAAATCGTGCATTTTGTTCAATTAATGTTAAATGATTTAAAAAATGAAAAGAGTAAAAAATGATATTATGAAAAATTTTATTAATAGTACCAATATTAATAACCAGTATAACATTAATAATATTTTTAATTTATATAATTAAAGATTTAAAAAATGAATATAAAGTATTAAAAATATTAAATGAAATTGCTAATCAAATTGAAATTAAGGAGAATAAATAATGGGATATTGAACAAAGTATAAATGTGTTTTTTGTGGAGAAATAATGATTGGTGATGAAGAAAATATTGAACATGTAAGAGAACATAGAAAGGGTATTAGATAATGAAAAAAGAAAATAGAGTTAATAAAAGTGTATTACGTAAATATATAACAGATTTAATGTTTAAGTATAAAGATAAAGCAGATTCAATATTAGTTTTACATGAAATATTTTTATGATTAAATGAAAGTTGAGTTGATAATAATGAATAAAGAACAAATACCATGTTGTTTTAGTGAAGTTAATACTCTAGGTAAACATATAACAAATTGTACTAATTTATCAACAAAATTAGATAAAGATAATGTTCAAATAAGATATTTTTGTGAAGAACATATGATTAAAGTTGAAAAAATAAGAAGAAAAATGGCTCAAAAATATATTAATGAATATAAAGAAAAATTAATTGAATATTGTAAAAGATGTGATTATCAATTTAGTAATTCATGATATACACAAAAATATGATGATAATATATGTACTGATTGTTTTGCTGAAGAAGGTGAATGAAATGAAGAATTAGAATATGGAGAATTTGACTAATGATAATATTACCTACTTTGTTTGAAAATAAAGATGAAATTGAAATATTATCACCATTTCCCAAAGCAATTCATACAAGTAATGATATTAGAGCAATTATTTTAAGACAATACCCAAATGTTAAATCAAAACACATAATTGTTTCTGACCCGGAAGGTAATGTTGCATTAATAGTTGGTGATAATGATGTTTATCAAGGTTGAATTAAAGTAACCATTAAAAAATTAGAAAATTAAAGGAGAATAAAATGGATTATAAAGAAAAAATTAAAATTAGAATTCATGAATTTGAATTATATGCTTATCAAGTAAATACTTTATTAGATATTGTAAGAGAAATGTTAAAAGCAAATAAAGGAGATTAAATTATGTTAGATGAAATTTTACAAGTCATTTTTGATAAAGCAGATAAAAAAGAATTAATTAATATGATAGAAAGATTAATTATTTGTACTAATAATCATTCAGAAACAAAAAAATGACTTATTAGAGATTTTGATAAAACTAATTATGTTTTAGAAAAATTATTAGAAATAAAAGGAGAATAAACATGGAAACAAATAATTATACTTTAACTAAATTAATTAGAACTGGAATAAGTCCAATTTGTGCAATGATTGGTACAAGTGCTTATTATGGTCAAGTAATAGGTAATCCAGTATTAGGTTCAATTAATAGTTTATTATTTGGTAAAAAATTAGGTTTAGATATATGAAATTTAAATCAAAGACCAAATACTAAAACTAAATTAATTAATAGTTCTAAGAACCTGTTTAGAATCTTTTAGAAAATAATGTAAAATTACTATATATTTTAAAATAAGAGGTATATATGCATAAAAATTATCCAAGTCATGTTACTAAAGAACAATTTGAGAACATAAAATCAACTTTAGAAAACAGCAAAAAGAAAACAAAACCAAGAAATTTAGATTTATATGAAGTGTTTTGTGCAGTTTTATATGTATTAAAAAGTGGTTGTCAATGAAGAATGTTACCAAAAAATTTTCCAAAATGACAAACTGTATATTATTATTTCCAAATTTGAAGTAAAAACAATGATAAAGAACCTAGTGTATTGCAATTAATTTTAAAAAAAATTAGTTAAAAAGATTCGTATTAAGAATCATCGAAAAGAAAAAACTAGTTTTTGTATAATTGATTCGCAAAGTGTTAAAAATACAGATACTACTGAAAATAAAGGTTATGATGCTGGTAAAAAGATTTCAGGAATAAAACGTCATATTGCAGTTGATACGCAAGGTTTACCACATGCAATTTACATAACTACAGCAGAAAAAACAGATCGTAATAGTGCTATCATAATGATTAAAAGTGAAAAAGAAAATCTTTCTACAGTTCAAAAAATAATAGTAGATGCTGGCTATACTGGTGAAAAATTTGCTTCTGCAATCAAAACAATCATAAATGCAAATGTTGAAGTTGTAAAACGTAATGAATTACATTCTTTTGTAGTACTACCAAAAAGATGAGTTGTAGAACGAAGCTTTGCATGATTAGAAAAATGCAGAAGATTATGAAAAAATTGTGAAAGAAAACTAAATACTAGTTTACAAATGGTTGTTCTTTCCTTTATTTCAATTTTATTAAAAAGATTCTAAACAGGTTCTAAAAAAATATTACTAGGTTTAGGAACAATTGGATTAGCCAATTATAGTAAATGAACAGAAAATAATATTAATCCTATTATTCCAACAACACCAACTCCAATAACTACTACAACTACAACAGAAGGTCCACCATGATTATTATTAAATAAACAAGAAAATCAATCACTAATGGATTGAGATACATATATTAGTTTAAATGCTTATGGTATTTCAAATCTTATTAGTGGATTAACTGAATTAATACCTAATAAATTTGAAGCAATAAGAAAGATTTGTAATATGGCTACTGGTGGATGTTTAATTTCAAGTGGTGTAGCAATGGGTATAAATAATGATTTTAATAATGCTTATGCAGTGCCAACAATAGTTGCTGGTGCTTCTGAAATTATTCATAATTTACTACCTATGGAAACTACTAATCATATTGAAGAAATGCAAGAAACAGCATTTACAAATGAAGTTTCAAGATTAATAAATGATAATAGATTTTCAATTAATAGTGAAACAACCAGTCAATACGGTAGTGATAATATGAGCGAAGTATAGCTAACTAAACTAATGTTTACTCATATCTTGAAAAACAAAATCAATCGCGTTTTTAATATTTGGTCAATAATTTGGTAATATTTTTCTTATATTATGTTTTATAGCAAATCAAAAATGTTCAATTGGATTTAAATTAGGAGAATATGGTGGAAGAAATAATAGTTTGCATGAGGCTTTTTAATAATCTGTGTTTCTTTGTTTTACAAAGTTACTAATTCAGATTAATTCTGTCTTCAAATTTTATCATAAAATGAGCAATTGCTGTATTTCAATTTTGAATGGGCATTGTTCATTTTTTTGTTATATTGTCAATTGCTAAATAAAATATTTTAAAAACTGACATATCGTTAGGAAAAACTTTTTTATTTCTGATGACTTTTCGTAATTGACTATTAACAGATTCAATAGCATTTGTGGTATAAATTACCCTTTTTATTTCTGCAGGATAACTAATAAAAACCATTAAATTATCTCAATTTTTATATCAAGATTTAGCAATTTGTGGATATTGTTTAGTTCATTTATTTTCAAATGATTCTAAAGCTTGCATTGCTTGTTCTTCACTACATGCAGTATAAATTGGTTTTAAATCTGCAACTAGAGATTTTCTATGCTTATATGAGACATATTTCAAACTATTTCTAATTTGATGAACGATGCATAATTGATGTTCGGTTTTAGGATAAACTGATTGTATTGCTTCTGACATGCCTGTTAAATTATCACTACAAGCAATCAGAATATCATTTAAGCCACGATTTTTCATTTCTGTGAAATTGGCTAATCAAAATTTAGAACCTTCATTTTCACTAATTCATAAACCTAAAACATCTTTTTTACCTTCTAAATCAACTCCTAAAGCTATATAAACTGATTTATTAATAATCCGTTTATCTTGTCGTACTTTAACTACTATACAATCAAAATAAACAATCGGATAAACACTATCTAATGGTCGATTTTGCCATGCTTTGACGTCATCAATAACATCATCAGTAATTTGACTAATAACACTTTCACTAATATCAGCACCATGATATAACTCTTGTAATTGCATTCTAATATCTGATAATGTCATACCTTTTGCATATAAAGAAAGAACTTGTTGATCAAAACCATCAAATCTTCTTTGTCTTTTTGCAACTATTACAGGATTAAAATTACTATTACGATCTCTTGGTACATCAATTTCAATTTTACCTTGTTGGGTTATTAATTTTTTTGAACTTATACCATTACGAGCATTGTCACTATTACTATGTTGATTCTTATCATATCCTAAATAATTTTGCATCTCAGAATTCAACATTTTTTCTACTAATCTTTTTGTTAATTCTTTATATAATCCTCCCTCTTTAAAAACTGTTGTTAAATCTTCAGTATTTTCTAATAATAAATCTACTGCTTGTGATATTGGATCATTGTTATTAATATTTTGCTTTTTAGCCATCTGTAACTCACTCTTTCTAGAAAATTAATTATATTTACTAGAACTAATTAAACATAGTTATTTTTGTAAGTTACACAGATTACTAAACATTACCGTTTGCATCCAGCATTTTCAATTAATTGTTTTGTTGCTTTAGATTTATGAAACGTCGCATTATCTAAAACTATAATTTGTCCACACTTTAATACTGGAATTAGTATATTTTTAACATATGATTCAAAAATTTTACTATTGCAATGTCCTTCAAATGCTCATAGAGCTTTTAATTTACCTTTATTTAGTGCACCAATTATACTCATTCTCTTTATTTTATATGCAGGTTTATTATCAAATAATCTTTTACCTTTTTCAGACCAACCATATTTATAAAATTCATTATCATCAATTCCAGATTCATCAATATATACCAAATCTTCATTCATTATTTTCGCTATTTCTTTTAAAAAATCTTCTTGTTTATTTTTATCTCTTTGTTCATATAGAAAAGTTTTTTTTATATGTATAATTTAGTTTTTTGAAATAGTTATAAACTGTTTCTTTTGTCATATCACCAAATTTTTCAATTACTTTTTGAACTGTAACATCTTTATTTTCTGCTAAATAATTTTTTAATTCATCTAAATCCTTTATTTTGTGGCTATGTCCTTTTTGATAATTCAAAATTGGTTTTATATTTCCGGTTTTTTGCTTTCTTTTTCTTCATAAAAATAAAGTCTTTCTAGTGATATTGAACACTTTACAAATTTCTTTAATTTTCATGTTTTTACTTTCATAAACTTCTATTACTTTTCTTCGTAAGTCCTCACTGTATGGTTTTGGCATAATTTAATCTTCCTAATCTATTTTAATTATTGCTGAATTATACTTGTAAGTGCAAGAATTGTTTAAATTACATATTATTATTTTACATTATTTATGGGTAAACATTACTTTCGTTAGCTATATATAAAAAATAAGACCGAATAGTCTTATTTTTTGCCAAAGCTTTTTGTTGTATTTTTTTTATAAAGTTTTAAAATCTTAACAGATGGTTAAAGATTGATAAAATAAAAAATTTATAAATTTTTAAACTGATTGCTTTGTTTTGAAAGTAAATATAAAAATATTTACTTTCAAAGGAGAACAATGATTATGAAATATTTTAATCCAAGTTATTGATTTAAATTATGAGTATTATCTGCACCATTATTTAATGATAAAACAAAAGGTATTAATGCTAAGTCAATTGATAATAATCAAAAGATTAAAGATTGAGTTAACAAAAATACTACAAATTTAGAATCAATAAACCAAGAAATAAGTTTTACAAACTCAACTACTAATTATCAACCATATAATTTAAGTCAAACAAGTCAAAATATTGACCCATTTTATCAAACATATTTATATTCACTAGGAAGTCAAGAACTAGAAATAAGAACTCATAAGCATTATCATGAAAAAAGCAGAAATAGACATAAAAGACAACCAATTCCAAAAAAAGATAATTATTATATACCAATTAATGAATTAAGAATTTCAAGTGATTTTTCTGAATATGAAAATAGTTTTCAACAAATCATTGATGAATTAATAGAAAAAAATATACTAATAATTGTACTAGCAGATCCAAATCGACAACAAAATCACCAACAAATTTTAATTTTAAACCGAAATTCGGACTATGGTTATATTAGACTTAGAGTAAATCTTGTGATAACTAGAATGATATCTTCAAGTATAGAATTAATCTTAAGAACAGATAATTTATATTTAGAAGGATTCACATTTCAAGATTCTAGTACACGTACTTATAATTATTATTATTTTAATTTTGATAATATTAATCAAAGTAGACAACCACTAAATGTTCGACAAGGTTTAGTTCCTCATTTTACTCAAATGATTGGATTTGATAATATTAGACTTAATAATATTGGCCCTGATTATAGATATAGCTAACTAAAGTAATGTTTACTCATATCTTGAAAAACAAAATCAATCGCGTTTTTAATATTTGGTCAATAATTTGGTAATATTTTTCTTATATTATGTTTTATAGCAAATCAAAAATGTTCAATTGGATTTAAATTAGGAGAATATGGTGGAAGAAATAATAGTTTGCATCCAGCATTTTCAATTAATTGTTTTGTTGCTTTAGATTTATGAAACGTCGCATTATCTAAAACTATAATTTGTCCACACTTTAATACTGGAATTAGTATATTTTTAACATATGATTCAAAAATTTTACTATTGCAATGTCCTTCAAATGCTCATAGAGCTTTTAATTTACCTTTATTTAGTGCACCAATTATACTCATTCTCTTTATTTTATATGCAGGTTTATTATCAAATAATCTTTTACCTTTTTCAGACCAACCATATTTATAAAATTCATTATCA
This sequence comes from Spiroplasma endosymbiont of Dasysyrphus albostriatus, assembly GCF_964019495.1. Taxonomy (NCBI): domain Bacteria; kingdom Bacillati; phylum Mycoplasmatota; class Mollicutes; order Entomoplasmatales; family Spiroplasmataceae; genus Spiroplasma; species Spiroplasma endosymbiont of Dasysyrphus albostriatus. The sequence continues at coordinate 1,213,849 of NZ_OZ026447.1, forward strand.
TCAATTCCAGATTCATCAATATATACCAAATCTTCATTCATTATTTTCGCTATTTCTTTTAAAAAATCTTCTTGTTTATTTTTATCTCTTTGTTCATATAGAAAAGTTTTTTTTATATGTATAATTTAGTTTTTTGAAATAGTTATAAACTGTTTCTTTTGTCATATCACCAAATTTTTCAATTACTTTTTGAACTGTAACATCTTTATTTTCTGCTAAATAATTTTTTAATTCATCTAAATCCTTTATTTTGTGGCTATGTCCTTTTTGATAATTCAAAATTGGTTTTATATTTCCGGTTTTTTGCTTTCTTTTTCTTCATAAAAATAAAGTCTTTCTAGTGATATTGAACACTTTACAAATTTCTTTAATTTTCATGTTTTTACTTTCATAAACTTCTATTACTTTTCTTCGTAAGTCCTCACTGTATGGTTTTGGCATAATTTAATCTTCCTAATCTATTTTAATTATTGCTGAATTATACTTGTAAGTGCAAGAATTGTTTAAATTACATATTATTATTTTACATTATTTATGAGTAAACATTACTTTCGTTAGCTATATATGATGCCAACTCAAAATACTAATATTACTTGACAAGACATTTATAATTCTTTTTATAGATTAACTGAAAATATAAACGCTAATCTAGAACCATCATTAGGTAACTTAGCTAGATCTTTATGTAATGTTATTTTAGTAACTTCAGAAGCAATGAGATTTAGTCAAATTAGGTCTATAATAAGAGAAAATTTAAGTGATAGTGAAAGATATATTACTATAGGATTTAACCACCAAAACCGTATTTATAATATGTTAATTAGTTGAGGTAGTGAAACAAGACTTTTGAACCATGAAAATAGTAATTTTCAAAACATAATAGATAGAATTAGAGACTGAGCAGAACTACTTCGAAGAAGCGATGATGAATTTGCTGATTGAACTTTTCCTATATCAACAAATGAAATGACAAATCTTTTTGAAGTAATTAATACTAGGATTTTATTATATTTTTTTGCAATAAATTTAAACCAAAATTTAAATAATTGTGTTAGAAGACAACCGCGAAAAATAAATAAAAATTTTTGACATCAAAAATTTTGTGAGTTAAAACCAGAAATTGACAAAATTCAGGGAAAAGTAAATACAATAAAAATTATAGAAAATGATAGTATTAAAAATTGATCAATTAAAAAAGGTGATTTGTTTATTGGAACAGATAGCGGTTTTTATACAATTAATCAAAATGGTAATGTTATAAAAAGAATGTCAACTATAAATAATGTAAAAAATATTATCATTAATAATGAGAATAGTGCTTATGTAACTAATGAAAAATGTGAAATATATAATTTAAAATTTAAAGATTGAAGTTATGAAAAAACAATTATGGAAAGTTGTGATTTAAACAAAGAATTAAAAATATATTATTATAAAAATAAAGAAAATCAAATATATACACTTACTCCAACATTAAATAATGTTAACAAAACAGAATATCAAATTTTAAATTTAGGTTCAATTTCTTCTTTAAACTATGAAAAAATAGAATTTTTGGGCGATATTGATAATAATTGTTGAGGAACAATGGTAAATTGAGGAGATTGAGTTTATACAAATAATTGTAACGCAAATTGAGGAACTGTTCATAAATTAAAAGGAACAACTATTAAACAAAAATTACAAGACAAAAATAATAAATTTCATGATATTATTGAAAATACAAAAGGTGAGCTTCCAAAAAACAAAGAACAATATTTACAATCATTCGATGATGAAAGTGGACTCGCTAAAATTACAGTTAATCAAAGATTTGGTCTTACTTGATATTGAGAAAATGAAAATTATTTTTTAAAAGTATATGCATTACAAAATTGTGAATGATGAACAAGTTATGCAAATTTTGATTGTCATATAAAAATTGGAAATGGTATTAGATTATATAATAATGAGGAAGTTGAAACTCAAATTGCAATTCCTAATTATAGAAAAAGAAGAGAAATTTTTGATATAAATAATTTAAAAGAAAAGAATGAATGACAAAACACAACGCAATGAGATAAAAATATTACCAATCTTATAAATCATGAACAACATTTACCAATTGCTAATCATACTAATGTGGATGGGCCACTTGCCACTTAGCCCTTTTTACTAGACCATTAATTTAAAAAATCTGAATGTATTCTAAAAACAATTGTGTTATATAATGAACACTAATTTTGACCTGAAAGGATTTTTATTAATGGATAAAATTAAACAAATAGCATTAATAATTAACAAATTAAATATCAAAGCTGAATTATACTTGTAAGTGCAAGTAAATAAAATTGCAAAAAAATTCTCATATAAAAATTTCATAATGCTAAATTTATTTTATAAAAAAAGTAAGGAGTTTTTATATGAGTTATAAACATATTGGCATAGATGAAAGAATTTATATTGAGAATCAATTAAAATTTAAAGTTAAAATTAGTGAAATAGCTAAAAATCTTAACAGAAGTATTAGTACTATTATTCGAGAAATTAATAGAAATCAAGATAATAGTAATTATTTTTCATTGATTGCACAAAATAAAGCTGAAAATAGAAAACAATCACATATTTTTTTTCATAAGTTTAAAAATAAAGATTTAGTAAAATATGTGCAACAAAAACTATTATTAGGCTGATCACCTGAATAAATTTATGGCAGAATTAAAAATTTTCATAAACAATGAGTTATTAGTTTTAAAACAATTTACAATTGAATTTATTCTGGATTGCTTGATCAAGTTACTAGTAAAAATTTAAGAAGAAAAGGCAAAAAACGCAAATCTCAAGAAAATCGTGGCAAATTCAATGGCAAATCAATTAAAGAAAGAGATCTTAATATTAATGATCGTATAACACTTGGTCATTGAGAAGGAGATACTATAGTATCATCACGAGGCAAAAGTAAATCATGTTTAATAACTTTAGTTGAAAGAGTATCGCGATTTACTTTAGCAATATTAGTTAAAAACAGAACTACTAAAGTTATTAACAAAAATATTAGCCATTATTTATCAATTCTTCCTAAAAATATTGTTAAAACCATTACTTTTGATCGTGGTAAAGAATTTGCTAATTGACAACAACTTGAAAAAAATTTAGATGTGAAAATTTATTTTGCCAATCCATATTCACCTTGACAAAGAGGTACTAATGAAAATACTAATGGTTTAATTAGAGAAAAATTTCCTAAAAAATTTAATTTTTCAAAAACTACTAAAAATGAAGTTCATAAATTTATATTTTCTTTAAACCAAAGACCAAGAAAAATACTAAACTATCTTTCACCAATCGAATATTTGGATAGAAAAATAATTTAGTTGCACTTACCTTTACAATTTAGCAATAAGAATTTTAAAATTCCTGAATATAGAAAATGATTACAAGAATAAAGAAAAAAATATTGCAAAATCAAAACATCGCTAAAAACAGCAAATATGAGCCAAATAAAGTCATTTATCTAAAAGGAGTACAAAACAATGGGTGAATTAGAAAAAATACTATTTATTATAAACCGTTGGGGATATTTAAATGCAGAACAAATTGCTTTGTTATTAAATAAAAATATTCAAACAATTGAAACTCAAAAAAAGAAGCTATTAAAATTAAAAATGCTTAATATAGATACATTACCAAAGAAAAATTATTTTACTTTAACAAGTAAAGCACAAAGCCATTTAGGAAAAGAAAATAACAAATCAAAACTAAATTTAAACCAACTTGCTCACCAAGACTTAATGATTAAATGACTTTGTAAACAAACTGACATACTTTCTTATAAAACTGAACGTGAACTAAAAATAGAAAATGGAAATCTTAATGCTTATCCTGATTTAATTATTACTAAAAATGATAATACTGAAATTTATATAGAACTTGAATTAACTAGAAAATCACCAGAACGCTTTAAAACAAAATTAATTAATATACGTCAATGACTTGTTGATGGTGGTAAAATTCACTGAATTACAAATTCACAAACACTTGTCAATTGAATCGAAAATCAAATCAACATCATTGAAGCTTACTCTAAACAACACAGCTATGAAATTTTAACATAGATACCTACCAAAGTAGAAACTGCAAGCATACTTAATAAGTATTTCATTTTATTTGTTCTCCTTTAATTTATAATTATTTAACACAATTAATTATCTCAAACAATAACTTCTTCATTAAAATCCAAATCGTTATTTTCATATAAATTTTCAATGCCTGAATTATTTAAAGTGTAATTAACATTTTTAAAAGCGCTATCTAAATCAATTTTCTTATCAGTTTCTATTAGTGAATTATCTATATTAGAATTATTTAAATTATTTTCTTTCTTACGATAATCTAAAAAAGTAACATTTTCTGCAACTACTTCAGTAATATATTGTTCTTTTCTATCTTGATTGATTATTTTTCTTACTGACAGTCTTCCTGATATCGAAATCAAAGACCCTTTTCCTAAATATTCACACATTTTTTCAGCAACTTTATTTCAAGCAACACATGAAATAAAATCAGCTTGATTTGAAATATTATTAACTGCAATAGTAAAAAAAGTAAAAGGTTTTTCACTTTGAGTTTTATATAATTTTAAATCACGAGCAAGTCTGCCTATTAATATAACTTTGTTCATTTTTTTTATTCTCCTTTTAATGTATTTTTGATTTGTTATTAACCATTACTTTTTGTTCTTTTTGTAAATTTATTAAAACTTTATAAAAATTATTAACTAATTTGTATCATTTTTGACTACTAGCTTTTATATCTTTTAATTCTTCTTCTAAATCACCAAGAATGAAACCATTTATATCAAAATCTATGTCTGGATATTCATGATAAAAACTGGCTTCAGGAGTAATTCTAAAACCAAGACCAATAACATTTTCTGATTTATCTAAATAAACATCATATATTTGAATTCAAATATTTTGTTTAATTTCTTTAAATCTTTTGAATAATTCTAATTGTTCATTTTTTCACTTAATTTTTTTAAATTTACCACCACGCTTGACTTCTTTATTATCAATATAAAGGTTAAACTCTTCATTTTCTGGTTCAAAAAATACTTCTGCTGCCATTTTTTCTTTTACTCCTTTTTAGGTATATACCTTTATTTGGCTCATATTTGCTATTTTTAGTGATGTTAAGAATATGAATGGTTTTGTATTCATATTCTTAAATTCAACGCTTTTAATTATTCAAACACTATATTATTATACATTGTTACATGTTGTTTACAAACTTGACTTTTCTTTAAAAGTTTTTATTACAAAATCTTTTTCAATTTCTAAAATTTCTTTTAAAGAAAAATATTTATTAAATTTTTCACCTAAATTTTTAATATAAAACTGTCATTTTTCTTTATCTGTTTTTAGTCAAATTGTTTCGCTTATAATTTTTTCTAAATTTCACACTTGAAACACCAACATTGAAGTTTTAGAAATAAAATAAGCATTACAATTACCACTTAAATTATTTTTCTTTAATCAATTTTGATACGTGGATAGAAGTTTTTGTTCTTTATTTGTTAATTGCATATTTTTTCAACTCCTAATCTTTTCATGAACTTTGATCAGAATTATTATTACTACTTTTTTGTTCATTTAAAATTTGTAAAATCATATCTAATTTCTGATTTATGCTGTTATCAAAGCTAATAAGATTTTTTAAAGTTAATTTGCTATGTGTAGCTAGACTTAAAGCGTCATTAGATTTATTTAATTGCTTTGAATTAACAAATCTTGCACTAATTTCTTTTTCACCAATGGTATTATCACCAGTACCTTTGTAAGTAGCAGTTAGATCTAAATTTAGATTTGTTAAATCTATACCATAGAAAAATCACAATTTTGTACTCGACTTATTTGCATAATGTTTACCTAAGTAGTTAATATTTACTTTTTTGTTTTTAACATTGATACCAGTTTCTTCAATCATCTCATTAATAACTGTTTGATAATGGTTATTATTTTCTAGTCCACCAGTGATAGTACTGTATTTGCTAATCTGTTTATTGTTAAATAATGGGTTATATTCTTTAGTTAATAAATAATGATATTCGTTATTTTTTAAAACATAGGGTAAAATAGCAACTCCTTTGTTATTACATCAAGGCTCTTCTACTCCATACATAAATTCATCTTTAATAATTTTTAAATATTCTTTATTCATAAAAATATCTTCCTTTCAAATAAAATTTAGAAATAAAAAATTGTAACAGCATAGGTTACAACTCGTTTATTTTTAAATATTATTTATTTAAAATAAAGATAAAAAAAATTAGATAGGTCATATTTTAGTCTGGTTGTACCTATATTTACTATTCAATTTTATAATTTAAATTTATCATATTTAATTTAAGATTGCAATTATAATCTTTAAATTAAATAAAATCGTTACTAGTACCAACCAGACTAATGACCGCACTAGTAACTAGATAATTGTACAATAAATATATTAATTTGTGAATTGTAAATCACAAAAAAATGTAAATTATTACAATATATTCATATAGGTATATGTTGTAATTTAAATATATAGCTAACTAAAGTAATGTTTACTCATATCTTGAAAAACAAAATCAATCGCGTTTTTAATATTTGGTCAATAATTTGGTAATATTTTTCTTATATTATGTTTTATAGCAAATCAAAAATGTTCAATTGGATTTAAATTAGGAGAATATGGTGGAAGAAATAATAGTTTGCATCCAGCATTTTCAATTAATTGTTTTGTTGCTTTAGATTTATGAAACGTCGCATTATCTAAAACTATAATTTGTCCACACTTTAATACTGGAATTAGTATATTTTTAACATATGATTCAAAAATTTTACTATTGCAATGTCCTTCAAATGCTCATAGAGCTTTTAATTTACCTTTATTTAGTGCACCAATTATACTCATTCTCTTTATTTTATATGCAGGTTTATTATCAAATAATCTTTTACCTTTTTCAGACCAACCATATTTATAAAATTCATTATCATCAATTCCAGATTCATCAATATATACCAAATCTTCATTCATTATTTTCGCTATTTCTTTTAAAAAATCTTCTTGTTTATTTTTATCTCTTTGTTCATATAGAAAAGTTTTTTTTATATGTATAATTTAGTTTTTTGAAATAGTTATAAACTGTTTCTTTTGTCATATCACCAAATTTTTCAATTACTTTTTGAACTGTAACATCTTTATTTTCTGCTAAATAATTTTTTAATTCATCTAAATCCTTTATTTTGTGGCTATGTCCTTTTTGATAATTCAAAATTGGTTTTATATTTCCGGTTTTTTGCTTTCTTTTTCTTCATAAAAATAAAGTCTTTCTAGTGATATTGAACACTTTACAAATTTCTTTAATTTTCATGTTTTTACTTTCATAAACTTCTATTACTTTTCTTCGTAAGTCCTCACTGTATGGTTTTGGCATAATTTAATCTTCCTAATCTATTTTAATTATTGCTGAATTATACTTGTAAGTGCAAGAATTGTTTAAATTACATATTATTATTTTACATTATTTATGAGTAAACATTACTTTCGTTAGCTATATATAAAAATATAAAAAAACATATTATTTAACACTTTTATATGTAAAATATATATTTTTAATATATTTTTTTAATGAGAAAATATATTTTTTGACAATTTATTATATATTATTAATACTTATTATATATTATAGGATGTAAAATTATCTATATTAGTTATAGATAAAAACATATGAATTACAACATATACCTATATGAATATGTTATAATCATTCTAGTCATGAAATATGTGTAAGGGGTAAATTATGGCAATAGAATTAAGTAAAGAAAAAAACAAGTTTATTAAAAAATCTAATGTAATTGTAAGAACAATTACAAATGATACATCAGGTTTATTAACTCAAAGATTATTTAATTTTGCTATTTCTTCAATTAAATTCAATACCAATTTTAATGGAGTTATTAAGGTAAATTTAAATGATTTTTGTATTTTTCATAATATTAATAATACAAATTTATATGAAAAAGTTATTCATAAAAAAAAGGAAATGACGATTATTGAAAAAGAAATCGATAATATTACTAGTTTAAAATTTTGATTACAAGATGAAAATAAAGAAGAATATAGTTTTATAAATCTTTTTGAAAGAGGCACTTGATTTAAGAACCAAGGAATACTTGAATTTAAAGTTGTACAAGATTTAATTAAAAAACATTATATTGATTTAAAAAAAGATTATACAAATATTTATTTACCTTATACAAAAACTGTTACAAGTAAATATTCAATGCGTTTATATGAATATTTACGTAGTTATTTGTATATGAACGCTAAAACTAAAATAACACCAAATTTTAATCATGAATGAGATTATGAAAAACTTGCTAAGATTTTAAATTTAAATTTAAAAAGTAGTTATTTTAAACAAATTAATATGTTAAAAACTAGAATTTTAGAACCAGTAAAAAAAGACTTAGAAAAAACTGATATTATTTTTACTTATGAGTTGATAAAAGTTGGACGAAAATATAGCAGAATTATTTTAAATACGCATTTAGATTTAGAAAAATTTAATGCTCAAAATCCTGAACTTGAAAAAGTACTAACTAAAAAAGAACAAATAAAGAAAGAAAAATCTTTGTCATTTTTTACTAGTAAAATTAAAAAAAATCAAAATATTGAACAATCAATTTTAAGTGATGATGAAATTAAAAAAATTATGCAGGATTTTGACAATCATTAAATTAATTTTGCAAGAAGTCTAATCTAATTCACGTTTAAATTCTAGAAAAAAATTCTAGAATTTTTATATTTTAATATTTATTATAAATTAAATTAGAAAATATATTACAAAATAAATTTATTTTTAATTATATTTTATAAATTAAGTTTAATTTTAAATTATAATATATAATATAATTATAGTTTAAGGAGGTATAGTCTTTATGAAAATTATTACAGTAGCAGCTCTTAAAGGTGGGGTTGGTAAAACTAATTTTGTTTTTAATCTTTCAACTGTTTTATCTTTAAAAAAACAAAAGGTTTTACTTATTGATTTAGATCCTCAAGGAAATTTAAGTAGATATTTTAAAATTTCAACACAAGAATCTAAATCTAAAAAATTATTTTTACAAAATATTAAAATTTTAAATGATGAAATAATAGTTTCTTGAAATTATAAAGACATAAATATTGACATTATTCCAACTAATATTTCAATGACAACTCTTGAAAAAGAATTAATTGGACGTTCGGCAGTGGATTCAATTTTACAAAGAACATTTATTAAAAATTTAGATTTTTTTGAAAAATATGATTAGACTTCTTGCGAGACTTATCTATTAAAATTTTCATTTTTAAAATATAATTAAAATTAAAAAAAGATAGGTAATTTATGATGTTTGATAAATTAAAAGCTATTAAAAATGCAGAACTATTAAGATTAACTGGTATAAATGAGATTGTTTTTAAAAAAATGATAGAAATTTTAAAAAAAGAAGAATTAAAAAAGTTTAAAAATGGTGGTACACCTAATAAATTAACTTTAGAAAATAGATTATTAATGACGTTAGAATATTGACGTGAATACCGAACATATTTTCATATTGCTAAAAGTTATGGAATTAGTGAAAGTAATTGTTATAGAAATATCAAGTGAATAGAAAATACTTTAATAAAACATCCTGATTTTCAGCAACTTAATGGAGCAAAATCATTGTTAAATAATAATTTTAAAGATAAAACAGCTATTATTGATGTTACTGAAAGCGCTATCCAACGCCCAAAAAAAGACAAAAGAAATATTATTCAGGAAAAAAGAAAAAACACACAATAAAAACACAAATTATAATTGAACAAGATAGTAAAAAAATTATAAGTTCTTATTTTTCTTGTGGTAAAAACCATGATTTTAAAATTTTAAAAGATTCAAAAGTTAAATTTTTATCACAAACAACTATTTTAGTGGATTTGGGATATCAAGGAATACAAAATATACATCCTAATGTTTTAATTCCAAAAAGAAAATCAAAGAAAATTCCTTTAACTAGAGAAGAAAAGAAAAATAATAAACAAATTTCAAAAATGAGAGTTGTTATAGAAAATATTTTTGCTATACTGAAAAAATTTAAAATTATTAGTGAAAAATATCGAAATAGAAGAAAAAGATTTGCTTTAAGATTTAATTTAATAGCTTCAATTTATAATTTACAACTTTTAAATTAAAAATCTTCAAAAATTTAATATTTTAAATTTTGTTATTTTAAATAATAATTTTTGTTCTATTTTAATGAAGAAAAAATAAGACATATTTTGAATAATAATTTTTAATAAATATTAAAAGTGTTATTAAAATAAAATTTTAAATTTAAAAACTATGATAATAATCACAGTTTTGCAAGAAGTCTATTATATAATTATTGATACAAGTCCTAGTCTAAATTTAATCAATAGAAATGCTTTATTAATAAGTGATGAAATAATTTTAATTAGTGATAATTCAATTTTTAGTTTGGATGCTATAAGTATGTTATTTTCAAATTGAAGTGCTATTTGTGAAGATTTAGGAATAAAAAATAATATTAATACTATTGTTTTAAATAATTTTGATCATTACAAAATTTCAAAAGATTTTACTGAATATATTACTAATAGTAGTTTTAAAAATAAAATTTTAAAAACAAAAATTCCACGTAAACAAGTTCTTAAAAAATCAGAATTCACAGGAATTCCTTCGATTTTACTAGGAAAGATTGAAAATCATATTTATAATACTTTATTTAATGAATTAAAAGATAAGGAGATAATTTAATGAAAAATGCAAATAATTCTAATTTACTTTTTAATTATGATGCAGAAGGTACTATCCCTAGCATAGATATAATTAAAAATGTGGATGTTAAATCTAAAAATAAAGTTGAAAAATTAATTAAAAATAATATTGAAGTTCAAAGCGATATCAATGATTTTTCTATTAAATTTCAAAAAAAAGAAAAAATGAAAAAAGAATATAAAACAATTTATATAAAATCAGATTATGTAAAAAAAATTAAAAAATTAGCAAAAAGTACTAATCGTAGTTTTGCAGAAGTCATTGAATTATTAGTTGAAGAATTTGAGAAAAATGAATTAATAACTTTATAATTTTAAAATTAAAAATTTCAGTAGTATTTGAATAAATTTTTATTATTTACATTAAATAATAAATATAGGAATAATTTATTAATGAAATATTATAAATAGAAATAAAAAAAACGCTTAATCAAAAATGATTAAGCGGGTGGGGAGATATACTCCCTTGCACAGCATTACCTGTACTATGTAATAATTATATCATATTTTATAATAAATAAAGCATACAATTAAAATTTTACGGGATTATGAAATTTTATAATAAAAATAGTTAGGAAAAAATATATGAAAAATCATTATTGAATTTGATGAAAATTAAGAAAAGGTATGGGTATTAAAGTACAAATTCCTAATGATATTGATAAAGAAACCGGTAAGCAAAAGTATCGTCCAGCAATAGTTATTAAATCATATCCAAGCCATGTAAAAGTGCAATTATTATCCACTCAGCCTAATAAAAATAATTATTACAAAATTACTGTAAATAATAAGATTGGTTATGTACGAGCGATATATCACATTACTATTTCTTTTAATTTAATTCAAAGTTTATGGTTTGAACGTGGTCAAAAAGTTTTTATTAATTCTGATAGTGTTTTCTTTCAAAAAATTATTGAAATGGAGTATAAAGAAATTTTTGATAAAGAGTTGAATTTACACCAATTGCATGAAGAAATTCAGGAACTTAGAAATGAAATTGAATTATTAAGAAATTCTAAATTAAAAAATCGTCATCATGGATAATATTTATTACTAAACATTACCTTAGAACCTGTTTAAAATCTTTTGAAAGATTATAAATACAATTTTTTAGTTTTAATTTATGTTAAAAATAACATGATTAAATGTATTTTATTTTTTGATTTTTACTATTCAAAACATTTTATAAGTGTTTTTTAAATAATTTGTCTTTATCTTGTTAATATTTTTGAACATGAAAAAAAGATTTTGAACAGGTTCTAACATTTATTATTGGCAATAATTTCTATTTTCTGCCTATTTGAAATTGCAATATCTTTATATCTTTTACATCTTTGGTCAACTTGGTTTATGTTTTTTATAATTTTTATTTTCAAAATTATTAATTTTAATTTCATTTACTTTTTCTATTGTACATGCAATATTTGCTAATAATTCTAAATTATTATATTGTTCATTTAATGATTTTTTTCCTTCATTTTGTAATGGAATTTGTGCATTAATATTAGTACTTTTTTCAATTAGTAAATTAACAATTTCTCAATTATTTTTTAATGTAATTTGTAAAGGTGTGCATCCATTTTCATCTTTAATATTAATATCAGCACCATTTTCGGAGAATAAGTTAATTATTTTTCAATTAGTATGTTGATTTTTTAATGCATAATGTAAAGCAGTACATCCATTTTCATCTTCAATATTAATATTAGTGCCTTTTTTAATTAGTAAATTAATTAAATTTATATCATAATTTGCAATTATAGCATAATGTAAAGCAGTACATCCATTTTCATCTTGTGCATTAATATTAGTACTTTTTTCAATTAGTAAATTAATTATTTCTCAATTAGTATGTTGATTTTTTAATGCATAATGTAAAGGAGTACATCCATTTTCATCTTGTGCATTAATATTAGTACTTTTTTCAATTAGTAAATTAATTATTTCTCAATTAGTATGTTGATTTTTTAATGCATAATGTAAAGGAGTAAACGCTTCATTATCTTGTGCATTCACATCAGCACCATATTCAATTAGTAAATTAATCATTTTAATATCCCTTTTTTTTATTGCAATATGCAAAGCATTTATTCCAAATATATCTTTAATATTTGGATTTGCATCATTTTCAAGTAATAAATTAATTACTTCTCAATTAGTATGTTGATTTTTTAATGCATAATGTAAAGCAGTACATCCATTTTCATCTTCAATATTAATATCAGTGCCTTTTTCAATTAGTAAATTAATTAAATTTATATCATAATTTGCAATTATAGCATAATGTAAAGGTGTGCATCCATTTTCATCTTTAATATTAATATCAACATCATTTTCAAGTAATAAGTTAATTATTTTATAATTAAAATGTCCTTTTTTTAATGCATTTTGTAAAGGTGTGCATCCATTTTCATCTTTAATATTAATATCAGCACCATTTTCAAGTAATACATTAAAAGAATTAAGATGTCCATTATTTGCAGAATAAAATAAAAGTTCTTGAATATAATGATTTTTAATATCTATATCAATATTTGGCTGAATTAATAATAATTTTACTACTTCAATTTTATCGTTTTTAATTGCAATATCTAACAAATTGTCATCATTTTCATCTTCAATATTAATATCAGCACCTTTTTCAAGTAAAAATTTAATAAAATTGACATTATTATTAGGACTTGCTATAGCAATTTGTAAAGGTGTGCATCCATTTTCATCTTTAATATTAATATCAGCACCATTTTCAAGTAATCATTTAGTTATTTCGAAATATCCATTATCTATTGCATAATGTAAAGGAAATCCAAATCAATTTTTATTATCAAAATATTCTTTATTAAAAAGTTCTCTTAAATCTATTTTTTTGTTAAAACCCTGTTTTATTTTTTTTGGATCTATAACATTTTTAAAAAAAATTTTATTTTCTTTTTCTTTGTATCTTCTAATTAAATCTCATTTTCCTCAAATACTACTAGATATATTATCAATAGAACCCGATAATGTAAAACTATTAACAAACTTAGCATGAATTCCTTTTTCAAATTCAGTTCCATCGCCACTTTTTCCATAATAAGTTTTGGTGATATCTAAATTTAAATTAGTCAAATCAATTGCATATAAAAATCATTTTTTATCACTTGATTTATTTGCAAAACTATAATTAAATCTGTCAATTATTACATTTTCGCTAATATCAATGCCAGTTTCTTCAAACATTTCATTTAAAATAGTTGTATAAAATTGCTGATTTTCAAGTCCACCAGTGATAGTACTATACTCACTAACTCTATCTTTTTTGTGAGCTGGGTTATTTTCATTATGAAGTTGTAAAAAATAATATTCATTATCTTTTAAAACATAAGGTAAGATACCAACACCTTCATTATTACATCAAGGCTCTTGAACACAAAAAAAACCATCTTTTATTTCTACTTTTATAAATTTAGAATTCAATAATGTTTTATTGATATTTTTATTTAACATAATTTATTTTTACTTCCTTTAATTATTAAATTTATTCTTATAATTATCTTTTATAATAAATTTTGAATATTTTTCAACCTTTTTTTGATAAAAAATCATATGTGTGTGATTTAGTTTTATCTATTGTTGCCATTTTAATATCTCCTCTTAAACATTAAAACCCATTTACTTTTAAAAATAAAGTAAATGGGTTAAAACTTATATATTGGATAACAACTACATGTTATCAAATTTTGTGTATTTTACAATTAGTTAAGTTTTAACCAAAATTGAGTTATGAAATATCGATATTTTTGAATATTTCTATGTGATGTTGTTCTAATTTTCAGTTATATTCTTTTATTTGTTCATCAACGAATTTTTTCATATTTTCATTTGGAACAAGTCATTTGATGTGAATGTTTTGTAATAAATAACTACGTAAGTTATTTAACTTTAATTTGAATTTATCTTTTGATTTTCGTGTTCGTTCAAATTCAATAATCATTTCTTTGTTTTCATAATGAACTAGTAAGTCAGGGTAACCTTGTTTGCTTTTAGTATTTCCTCAAACATCTTTTATTAAATGACCCTCTGCTTTAAGTTCTTTTTCAGTTTGATAGGAAATTATGTCATTTTGTTGTGATAGTCATTTGATGAGTAAATCTTGATGGACAAGTTCGTTGTAATTGATTTTAATTGGTTTATAACTTTGTCCTAGTTTTTGATTTCCTAGACTTGATAGCATATAATAATTTTTTCTTGTTAAATTATCAATTCTAATTAACTTTTTAACTGTTAAAGATTTTAATAAAGTTCTAGTAGTATTTATATTTTTATTTAATAATAAGGCAATTTGTTCTGTGTTTAGATATCCTCAATGATTTATAATGTTAAGGATTTTTACTTGTTCCATTTTGCTTCAACTCCTTAATGGTTAATGTGATAACTTTTTGCAAAAGTTTTCTTTTTGGGAAGCGTTTTTCAAACGCGGACTTTTTCTTTTTTAAAAAGAAAAAGTCTTTTTTTCTCTCCCACCCGTAACATCTGACCACTCTCTTTCATAAGGTTACGTTGGGAGAGAGTGGTCAGATGTTATAAAGGTTGATAAATCCTTTAAAGGGTGGGAGAAAATCAATTAAAAGATATAATATTAAGTTATTATTTATTTATTAATAATTTGTTATATTAAAGTTATTATTTTTTATTTTTCTTTTTCATAATTTTTTATTTCAATTTTCTTTATAAATTGATTTGCATTTGTTAATAATAACTTGCAATATGCTTGACCAGTTTTCAGACGTTTTAAATCATTTGGATGAACAATATATTCTTCAACTTCGCGAATTGAACCCTTTGAACTTTTTTTATTTTTGATATCATATTGCTTAGTAATTTTTTCTACTGTTCTTGTTCCAAAAACTTTTGCTATATATTCAGGACTTTCAACATCACTTACTTTATGAGCAATTATATTTCCAACATTTCCAAAAATAGTATTTAAAAGTTTTTTCTTGTCTGTTGATAAATCATCTGTAACTTGAAAACATAGAAAACATTGATAGTTAAAACTTCGAGTTTTATTAATTAAATTGATAATGCTATCACTTGCAAAAACATTAAATTCATCTAAAAGCAAATTAATATTCTGATTTTGTGGTTTTATAGAAGCAAATTCTTTTAAATCTTGAACTAGTAATTTACCTATGTTACTTGCAAGCTCGGGGTATGATAATGAATTTAAAGAAAACAAAATAACTTTATGATTTTTAACAATTTTTGTTAAGTTATTTTCTATACCAATGCTTTTTTTTAATTGTTCATTATAAACACTTAATCGATAGTAAAGCCCTTTAATATCATTTAATTTAAAACTTGAAAATAACTCTAAATTTTCTTGATTATTGATATCAATAATGGTTCCAAGTTTTGATAATGAAAAATAATTAATAATGTTTTCTAATGTTATTTGTATATTATTTTCCATTAATGAATTTATTAAAAGTAAAATATAACGATGTGCAACTGCTTGGTAATGAGGTTCACTAAAATCAAATAGTGACATTATTTTATCTGCTAAAACAATATGATTTTTTGAAGCAAAAGGATTATATTGATTATTACCATTTATTGTTCAAATAAAAGCATTATTATCAATAGCCTTTAACTTTGTTTATTAAGTCACTGTCACCTTTTCCATCAATTATGATCACAGTTTGGTTTAATTTATATACAAGTTGATTTATTATTGATAATGCTGTTGTAGTTTTACCCGAACCAGTTGCTCCAATTAGTAAAGTGTGTTGATTTAATTTTGATTTAACTAAACCAACTTTTTTATTTAGATTTATTAAATTTGTAGAGCCTAATTTTTTAAATTCTTTTACTTGAGATTTTGTTTCATTTTTTAACTTTGAATTTTTGGGATTTCATTTTTCAAAATTTATATAAAAATAATAAAATAGACACCCCATAAAAATTAAAAAACTAACACCAAATGAAGTTTCTGTAACTCAATTTGTAAATATACTTGAAATTCAATTTTTGAAATTGACACTTGGATAATAATTTCAAGCATATAATATTGCACAAATGAAAGCTACTGTCATTCATAATGCAAAAAATATCAAAATTCATATCACTGCAAAAATTCAAATTTTATGAAAAATATTTTCTTGTCACTTGTCTTTTATTCAATTTATCATCATTTTTTACTCCTTTTTAGGTATATGCCTTTAAATCGCTTATATTTGCTGTTTTTAGCGATGTTTTGATTTTGAATATAAAACTATTAATCAATCATTAGTTATGAGACTTTTTTTCTTTTTTATCTTGATAATCATTACTACATCACAAATCGAGTTCATCATATAAAAACTGCAAAGATTTTTCTTTAATAAGTTTTGCTTTAAATTGGTTTCACTTGTCTTGTTCATTTTTAAAAATTATTTTTTTATATTTTTTGCTTTTTGGTTTAGTGCGTTTAAAATTTATTTTTTCATCTCAACATTTTTGATGAAACATTTCATAAATTTCAATTTCATTATTTTCATTTGTAATAACACTATTATCATAATCATCATGACAATGTATTTTTATGATGTTTTGTTCATAATCATAAACTTTCTTTTCACATCACGAACAATTATCACCAGTTAATGTACAAAAATTTATTTTATTTTTTTGCATTATTTTCACTCCTTGAAATTTTTTGTTTTAGTTTTAATGCTTTGTATTCTTTTTAAAATTACTATTTATCATCAACAATGCTCAAAACGGAAATAAAAATATAAATAATAATAAAATTTCAATTACTTTACTTATTGGATTTAAAAATAATTTTTCAAATAATTTCATATTTACTTTCTCCTTTCAATTTTTATGTATGTCCAACAATTTCCGCTTCATCATCAATTTGTAAAACTTGAATGGGCAGTTGTTCTTGTTTTGAGATTTTAAATCAAAATTTACCTTGGCTTGCTTTTGCAATGTAAGTTTTAATAGCTTCACTAAGTCCACCTGATTGTTTATACATATCATTCAAATTATTTAAGTCATTTGGTTGCATGCCACCAACTAAGGTATATTGAACATTATTGATAATGCCAGTAAATTTCTTTTTGACATTTTCACTGCCAGTAAAATCCGCAATATTTTGTGTTGCAATAATTAATGAGCTTTTGCATTTTCTAATTCTTTTCATTGTGTGAAATAAAAAGTCTAGTGCAACACTATTATTTTCGTTAGCTAGTAAATGTGCTTCATCAACAGCAATAATAATTCTCTTTCAATCTTTTTCTTGTTTATTTTCGTTGTATGACTGAACTGCTGAAAGTTCAATTCCTAGCATTCGTAAAATCAACATCATTTGTAAATTAATTATTTTTTTATTACTATTTTCAAAAAGTTCTCTTAAATCAAAACAAACTATATTTGCTTTGCTTCATTGAAATTTAGTATGGCCATTTCAATATTTAGCATAGGTACCTTGTGTTAAAGCTGTTAACTTAGATTTTAAATTATCTAACTTTAAAATATTTGCTGATGATTTTTCATCTTTAATTTTTTGACAAATCAAATTATATAAATCAGTAAATATTGGATAATCTGTTGCTTTTATTTTTTCAAAATCAGTACTTGGTAAAATATGGTTTTGAAAATATACTTCTTTAATCAATTCTATTAATAAGTTTGTAGTTATGTCATCATCATTTAAATTTGGATATAACATAACAAAAAATGATTCTAATAATGATAGTTGACTATTAAATGTATCTGCATTATCATGACTATTGTCTAATTTATAAATTTCTAGTGGATTTATAATATTACCTTTAGCCCCTGAACCATTAACAACTTCTCCGTTTAAGTAATTAGTTAAATTACTAAATTCACGTTCAGGGTCTAAAATAAATATTTTTCGATTATTTTTATATGCTTGATTTAAAAGAATTTTTTTAGTAGTAAATGATTTACCACTTCCACTTTCTCCCAAAATAACCATATTATGATTTATGCGTTGAGAATTTTTTTTAAATAAATCTCAAATTACTGGTTTTCCAGAATTAGTTTCTGCAAGTAAAAATCCTTGTTTATCAGTTAAAGGCATATCAGGAATTGGAAAACTTGTTGCAAAAGTATCACAAGTCATTTCAATATCAGTTATTTTAGCAATATGATTTATTCATGTATAACTTGCCAAAAGACTATCTTGTTGTAAAAATAATAAAGTTTCATATTTTCAATTAGTAGTGCCTGCTAAAAAACTTAAAGAATCAGAAATATTCAAAGCCGTTGAAAATAAATTATGTTCAATTTGAGAAAATCCTTACTATTGACGCCAAAAACAAGCATATGAAGAACTTATTAAAGAAATAATATAAAATTAAAGTAAAATTATAGTAAGAAAAAATATTAGGGGGTAAATATATGTCAAATAAAGTTAAAAGACCGATGAATGCTTATATGCTTTTAAAAAAAAATAAAAAAAAATTTTTTATTATCTTTTTATTATCTATTTTTTTAATTGGCGGAGTTATTGCAATTTATTTTTTGGTTAATTCAGAAACAAAAATAATAACAATTAAAACACAACAAAATACAATTTATATTGACATGAATGATAAACAAATAACAACTAGCGAAAGAGATTTATCAGATATAGATACTAAAGAAGTTATTCAAATTGGATTTTATAAAAATGAGCAAGAAGCAATTCAAGTTGTCAAAATGCCAAAAACAATTGAAAAAGTACCTGATCAATTACCAACAGAAATAACTTCTTTAGAAGATATGTTTAAAACAGCTTCATCATTTAATCAAGATATATCAAATTGAAATACTTCAAATGTAACAAATATGTATTGTATGTTTTATAGAGCAAGAAAATTTAATCAAGATATATCAAATTGAAATACTTCAAATGTAACAAATATGACAGGTATGTTTGAAACAGCTTCATCATTTAATCAAGATATATCAAATTGAAATACTTCAAATGTAACAAATATGACAGGTATGTTTGAAACAGCTTCATCATTTAATCAAGATATATCAAATTGAAATGTTTCTAATGTAACAAATATGAAAGGAATGTTTTATTATGCTATTTCATTTAATCAAGATATATCAAATTGAAATGTTTCTAATGTAACAAATATGACAGGTATGTTTACTAGAGCAAATGATTTTGATCAAGATTTATCAAAATGAAATGTAGACAAAGTAACAGAACATGATAACTTTGCAAACTATTCAGGAATTACTAATCCTAATAAATTACCAAAGTTTCAACCAAAATCTATCTATAAACAAACAATTAAATCAGCAATTATTCAAAAAGAAACTGAGGTAAAAACAAATGTTTAATAAATTAAAAGAAAAATTTAAAAATAGAAAATGTAAAACTGGTTCATGTGAAAATAACAATAAACCAGTTGCAAAGTCAGAATTTGAAAATAAAAATGAAACTGAACATAAATAAATATTTAGTTTTTTAAATATTTTAATTCATTTAAATACTAATTTATTATACAATTATCTAGTTACTGGTGTGGTCTGGCGATGGCACTGGTAACGATTATATTTAATTTGAGATATTTAATTGTAATCAAAAATTAAATGTGATATATAGCTAACGAAAGTAATGTTTACTCATAAATAATGTAAAATAATAATATGTAATTTAAACAATTCTTGCACTTACAAGTATAATTCAGCAATAATTAAAATAGATTAGGAAGATTAAATTATGCCAAAACCATACAGTGAGGACTTACGAAGAAAAGTAATAGAAGTTTATGAAAGTAAAAACATGAAAATTAAAGAAATTTGTAAAGTGTTCAATATCACTAGAAAGACTTTATTTTTATGAAGAAAAAGAAAGCAAAAAACCGGAAATATAAAATCAATTTTGAATTATCAAAAAGGACATAGCCACAAAATAAAGGATTTAGATGAATTAAAAAATTATTTAGCAGAAAATAAAGATGTTACAGTTCAAAAAGTAATTGAAAAATTTGGTGATATGACAAAAGAAACAGTTTATAACTATTTCAAAAAACTAAATTATACATATAAAAAAAACTTTTCTATATGAACAAAGAGATAAAAATAAACAAGAAGATTTTTTAAAAGAAATAGCGAAAATAATGAATGAAGATTTGGTATATATTGATGAATCTGGAATTGATGATAATGAATTTTATAAATATGGTTGGTCTGAAAAAGGTAAAAGATTATTTGATAATAAACCTGCATATAAAATAAAGAGAATGAGTATAATTGGTGCACTAAATAAAGGTAAATTAAAAGCTCTATGAGCATTTGAAGGACATTGCAATAGTAAAATTTTTGAATCATATGTTAAAAATATACTAATTCCAGTATTAAAGTGTGGACAAATTATAGTTTTAGATAATGCGACGTTTCATAAATCTAAAGCAACAAAACAATTAATTGAAAATGCTGGATGCAAACTATTATTTCTTCCACCATATTCTCCTAATTTAAATCCAATTGAACATTTTTGATTTGCTATAAAACATAATATAAGAAAAATATTACCAAATTATTGACCAAATATTAAAAACGCGATTGATTTTGTTTTTCAAGATATGAGTAAACATTACTTTAGTTAGCTATACCATTAAATAATGATAATGCTTCATTAAATTGAGATTACAATCATATGAGTTTATAAAGGGAGTGAAAAGTATGAATAAAGATATAGAAAAAGATTTAAAAATTATAAAAGAAAAAGAAACAACGCTTAAATTTGGTTATGAAAGATTAAACGAAACATTAGATTTAAGAAATAAATTAGTTAATAGATATGAAGTTATTCCCACTCCAAAACAACAGGAATTAATGGAAAAAATAAATAAAAAAATTGATAATCTTATTGAATTTATTTTAAAAAATGAAATAGGAAAATAAATAATTGAAAGGAAAATATTCAAATGAAAGAATTTTTACATGAATTAATAATTATTGGAACAAGTGTTGGAACATTAATTTGCAGAGAAATTATTGTTTTATTAAAAAGATTTATCACAACTCCAAAACATGTTAGAGCAAATAACAAAATTATCAAACATCAAAAAAAATTAGCAAAATTAAACGAAAAAATTAATAAAGGAGAAAAATAATATGACAAAAATTGAATTTAATGAAAAATATAGAAAACAAGATATCAGTATTGATAGAGATTTTGATTTACATATTGATAATTGTTTTAAATTTTCTGATATTGAAATATTGGAAAATGCTGTTAATGATTATAAAAAACTAATAAGTGAAATGCCACAATTAGTTAAAGATTGATTATTGGGATAAGATTAGGAGAATGTTAAATGTTAGAAAATGAAAATAATGTTCAACAAACAACTGAACCTTTAACTGAAAACAATGCTTCTTCACAAGAAATAGAAAATAAAGTTAATGAAGCAGAAAACAAGTTAAATAAACTTAATCAAGAAATAAAAGAAAAAGAAATAATTAATATATTTAAAAAATATCAAGTTAAAAATGAATTTTATGATTATTTAAAATTTAAAACTAATAATTTAGAAAATTCAAAAATTGAAGAAATTATTAAAAAAATGATTAAAGAACAACCAGTATTTAAAGAAACAATTAATACAGGTGGCAAACCACAAACAATAATAACAAATCAACCAAATTCAATAAAAAGTACATTATTGGATTATAAAAATAAAAATAAATTATAAGGAAGGAAAATAAAAAATGGCAGTACCATTCAAACAAAATTTAGATAATACCGAAAAATTAGTAGAAGCACCAGAATTTATAGAATTTTTTAAACAATCAAATAGTCCGTGGGCAAGTTTTTTTCCTATCGAAATGGTTAATTCAACAAGAATTGAATTTATAGTTAAAAAACCAAAAGACCCAAAAGTTAAAGTTCTTCAATGAAATGATAAAAGTAAAAGAATAGATGTTGGATATGCTGATACAGATAAAATTATTAAAGAAATTACAGAAGAAGCCGTTGCTGGCGAAACAATTGCAGCAAAAGATTTATTAGCAGAAAATGGTCAAAATTTATTACAAAGTATGCAATATGAAGTTGCTAATGATTTAGCAGATTATTTAGCTAATAACAATACTAATGTAATTGCAAAATATGCAATTAAATTTATGATTGAAAAATCAACAGAACCAAAAGCACAAGCAATTAAATATGTAGAAGCAATGTTGGGGGCATGAAATACATTATTTCAATATAGAAATATTGCAAATTGTAGATTCTTTATTACTAATTCTCTTTATGATAGTATAGTTTATTTGGCAGATAATAAAGGTTTAATTACTGATAATGAAATTGCACAACAATTAAGATTAAATGGTAATGATTTATATATTAAAGGTGTTTTATGTCAAATTGTAATGGATGACTATATGACTTTTAAAAATGATAAAACTGATGATGAAATTATGTCATTTGTTTTAGCAACACCAAGAGCAATGAAAAGATATATGTTAGAAAGAACAGTTATTTATGTTCAAGAAGTGGCAGATGGTAAAGTTGGAAGAATGTATTTAGTTGGTGGAGAAGTTACAGGTCAAGCCATACCTTATATTTCTAATAATGAAACAACATCACGTTGAATGGCATGTGGAATTATTAATACTGATAAAACTGATTTAAAAACTAAAATTACAAATTTAACAACTGATATTACTGCAAATGTTAATAACAATAATAGTGAATTAAATACACAAATAAAAAGTACTAATGAACTTAAATCATTAAATCCAAATTTAACAAATCCAACTATTAAATATTTTAGTGACGCACAAGGAAAAACTAATGTAAGTAATCAAAAACAAAAAGCAGGTGACTTATATATAACTATTACTGCAAATGTTAATGACTTAAATTATAAAGGAACAACAAATCCAATTAAAATAACTCTTAAATAAAGGAAATTAATACCATGCCAATTGGTACAACTAGTACAGCAATACTTTTAAACATAAATAAACCAAAACATACTAGAATAAGTAAACAACAAGAAAATAAAAGTTTTTGATGAGAAATTTTAGAAATGATTGGTGTACAAGTAATAGCAGTAGCGCTTGCTCCTTTTACTGGTGGATTAAGTGAAACTTTTGCACTTGGATTAGGTGCAAGTGATTTAATTGCTAGTATTAGTGCTGTTGGTGTAGAATTTTTAACTGATTTTACTATTAATCAAGTTTATGATTATTTAAAAGGAAATGTAACAAAATTAAATACTTTCTTTAATGTATTACCTGCATTTGCTGGACTAAATAAAATTAGTCGTGGTTATCGTACTACTAAATTTATTAAACTAGCACAAAAAACTAAAACATTAGAACAAATAGGTGTTAAAGAAGCAAAAAATTTACAAGAAATTATTAGTCAAATAAGTGGAAAAGAAATTTTAACAGATAAAATTATTGGTAATAAACGTTATTTAATGAATTATAGTTTTACTCCTAATCGTGAAACAGTATTACGAGATTTAGGTTATGTTGCTGAAAGACAATATAAGAATAATTTTCAAAAATTAGAAGCACAAGAGTTAAAAGATTACTTATTATTACAAAATACATTAATAAAATTAAGTCCACAATTAACTCCTAAATTTAAGATTAAAGATATTGAAAAAGCAAATAATTTTTTAAAAAAATATAATACTGAATTAAAAGAAGTATTAAAAATGAATCAACATGATTGATTAAATTTAGTTCATACAATACATACAGAAAATAGATATGGAAAAACTTTAATTTTGGATTTACAAAAAATTCGTGCCAATGCTATTAAATTTAATTTTAAAAATAGTATTATTCATCAACTTGTTTTAAAAGCAAATCAAACTTTTAAATATTTTGATATTAGATTTTACTTAAAAAAAGGTTTAAATAAATTTTGAAAAAATACACCATATTTTGAAAAAATACGAGAAAGTATATATAAATTACAAGAAAAATTTGAAAAGTTAGAAAAACAAGCATTTGAGAAAATTAAAAAATTAAAAGAAAAAGCAACTGATTTATTTACTAGTGTAGAAAAAAGAGCAATTAAACATGCACAATTAATTCCATTAAATTCCCCAGTATTTATGGGTTGCAAAATTCAACCTTTATCATTAGATAAATGTGCAATTACTATTTATCATCGCAATCCTAAATATAAACCAATTACAGTTGTTGATAGTATTCTTAAAGAAGAAACTTTTGTTACTCAAATACATCCATTCCATTGATATCGTTGATATAGTGGTTGATACATTGGTTATGGTGTTAATCATAATAAATGATTAAAAGCAATAGCATTTGCTCCACCAGTGGTACAACAAGTAATTAGAGATAGTTTTAAAGTATATAGAGAAATATTTAGAACTATTAGAACTTATCATAAAGTAGTAAATGTTATTAATAATCCTATTGAAAATATTAATAAATCATTTAAAATTGTTGGTTTAAAATTTTCAATTAATACTTTATTTGGAACAGGATTATTGCATCATTTAGAAAAATTTGCATATAGTCAAGTTGTAGAAAAAGGTAAAAAAAAGTTACAAAAAGAAATTATCCATATATCACATAGAAAAACTAAAATAAAAACTAAGCATTATAAAAAAGCATTTTTTAAGGAATGATAAATTATGATTAATAAACTTTGAACTGATGTCAGTCTTGAAAATTATAATAACTGATATCCATTAACTGGAAAAATTACAGAAACCCCACAGCAATATATACAGACATGACCTAATGTTAATGATTGATTTAAAACTTTTGCTATTCGTGCTCAAAATGATATTAATGCTTATCTTGATTTTATTTTATCTAAATTTCCTTTTGATAGTTTTAAAGATGAATTAATTAAAGAAACATTAAGAGATATGGTTTATGTAATGGTTGAACATTGAGTATTTAATCGTACACCAATTGAATTTAATGTTGATGCTACTATTCAATTTAATAATGGTAGTCAATTTAGTGCAAATAGTATTCCTACGATTAATGTTTGAGATTTAGCACCTAGTAGAATGAAAATATGAGCAAGATTAACAGAATTAAAACAAATATTTTCAAGTTATAATGATGATGAAATAGATATTGAAAAAATTGACTTAAAAGCATTTTATACTAGAAATCAAGTTGATGAATTAATTGAACAACAAAAAGAATTTACATTATCAAAACAAATTAAATTATATGATGATTTAGTTGATGATAATGAAAATGAAATATATAGAGGTCCTGTTAGTAAATTTGTTAATAAAGGTTATGTTGCAACTGATTATGATAAAGAAACTGAAACAATGATTTTAGATTGACCAGATGAAATTGGAACATTACCACCCGAAGCATTACAAAATAATCCACAAATTGGTGATTATACACATGCACCAACTTGTGATTTTTCTGCTAAACAACAAAACGAATTACTACAAATGAAAATGAAATTACCAAATTAAATAGTGAATTAATTAAAACAAACCAAAATATTAATGATGTTAAAAATAATTGATTTAATATTGAAACTAGTCCCTTATGAAAAAAAATTAAAAATGAAAATATTAAAACAGATACATGATATATTACTGATTGAACATATTATTTTATCGATAGTAAACAACTTATTATAAGTAATAATAAATTAACTAAATCTAATATAAGAATTACTAATGGCCAAATAGAACAAAAGCAAATAATAATTGAAAATATTGATGTTAATATTGATAAAGTAACATTATTATATGATGTTGATTTAATAAAGTTTATTGCTACTAATAGTACAAAAAAGTATACACCAATAATTCATAATATATATCAATATCAAGGTACTGGAACACCAATTGAATTTATAGCAGAAGAAAGTATTGAACGTGATTATTATACAAAACTAGAAACTAATAATTTATTAGATAAAAAACAAAATAAATTAATTGCTGGTGAAAATATTAAGATTGATGAAAAAACTAATACTATTAGTACTACTGGTGGTAAAGCTGATTTATCTGATTATTATAAAAAAGAAGAAGTAAATAAAAAATTAGAAGATACAAAAGCATTATTTCCAATTGCTTTTTCTATGAATGCTATTGGTCAAGAAATTCCTACTTTAGAAACTGAACATAAAACTATTGTTGATGCTATTAATCAAAATAAAAATAATATTGATAAAAAACAAGATAAAGAAAATTGAGTTGTAATAGGAAAGAAAGTTGATAATAGAACATGAGATAATTTTAATATTGACCTTAATAAAACATATCGTGTATTTATAACATGACACAGAAATGCACCTGAGCAAAATGGTTATCCATTAATGTTATTGTTTAAATCAGCAAAAGCAGTTGGAACTGGTACATGAACTCTTTTAATTGGTAAAATTGATAATAAAGATGCTTCTTTAATTCTTAAGGCTGATTATACTAAATCTACTAATAAATGAAGTTTATTTATTAAATGTGAAATTGATGGTGGTGCTATATTTAGTTTTGAAGAATTAAAAGAAAATACTTATCAAATTACTAGTAATACATTAGATATTACTTCACCAAGTGTAATTAATATAGATAAACCAATTAAAATTAGTTCAAAAAGTTTAGAAACTAATGAAATAGAAGAAAATATTTGAGATATTGAATTAAAAAATAATCCAACACCAATTCCAAGTGGTTCAAATTGAAAAGAAGTAGGAACAAGAGAAAAAAATAAATGAGATAATTGACAAATTACTTATGATTTTCAAGAGAATAAACATTATAGAGTTTATTATTCTTGAAGTATATATAATCCAGTTTATACTATTCAAGAATTTATTATAACTGATAAAAAAATTGCTGGTGTACAAATACAAACCTTTAATGATAGTGCTAATATAGTAATTTTATCAGTTCAACATGCAAAATTGATTACTATTTATACTGTAAAAGGTAATTTAAAAGGTAATGTATGAAAATTAGAAGAATTACAGGAATAATATTATGTTTTTTAAAATTATAAAAATTATTTTAGGTTTAATTGGAGTTTTATTATCTTCTGCAACAGCAGGTTTAATTATATTTATTATAGTAAAAATTGTATTAAAAATTAATCAAATATTTTAGAAAGGTGGTGAATATTATGTTAAATCCATTTAAGAGAAAAGAAAAAAGTAATATTAGTGATAATCAAAATGAAAAAGTAAAATTTTTAAATAATAAAAATAAAAGTACACATGCTTCCATTTTAAATTATTTTGGTTTTAATGATTTTAATCATGAAACTTATTTTACTGATTTTGTAGCAGAAAATAATGCTAATTTATATAATGCTCCATTAGATATTAATAATGAAACTATTAAACAATATTTAATTAAACAAGAGTTTTATAGAAAAAATTGAAATTCTATTTTTAAATTAAGTAAATTAGGAATTAGTGGTTATTTAATTTTTATTGCTAATGATGATTTATATTTTCAAGTAGTAGATATCCAACAAAGAGTTTATGATATTACTGGTAAATTAATTCAATGTACTATTTTTTATGATAGTTATCAACAAAATGCACAAATTGTAAGATTATTTGAAGTTTATACATTAAATAATGAACAAGTAACTATTAATCGTGCAATTTATAGTATTAGTGATAATAAAAAACAATTTCCATTAGATTTTAGAACATATAGTAATAACCCTAATTTAGCACAAGAACAAACACTAAATATTAACTATATACCAATAGCAATTATGCGAAATAAAGCAAATGAGTTAGCAGATTGTGATAAAGTAATGGATAAAATTAAAGCATTAGATGTTATTTATGAACAAATTGTTTTAGATACCATTTTAAATTCACCTAAATTTATATTTAGTCAAACTTATGGTAATGTTCAATCAGCATTAGAAGAAGCAGTAAGAACTTTGGTTACTAAAAACTACATATTTAAAAGTGGTGGAGATAATAATGAACAAAACGAAAATATCAATATGACAAATAGCAACTTTAAAGGTAAAAACTTAACTGATATATATGATTGAAATGTTAATGAAATATTTAAACGTTGTGGTATTCATATACCAAGTCAAAAGAAATCTGCACAACAATCAGTACCCGAAAGTACAGCAGTAAATATTTCAACCATTAATTATATTGAACAAAAATTATGACAATTTAATATTGATATTCTTAAATTTATTCAAATATTAGTACGTTTAGATAAAGATTTATTAAATAGTAAAACATTTAATATTAATGATGACCAAGAAATTAATAATTTAATAGTTAAATTAAAATTATTTAATCCCGAAAATAACCAATTAATAGGAGAGAACAATGGAAAACAACAACAAACCACAAACGAAGTTTCCACAGAAACAAACTAAACTTAATCAAGCAGAAGTAGAAAATGATTATTTAATTGATAATATTCCTTATGACTTTACTAATCTTATGAGTAGCAAAGGTGACCCTGAGCTTAAAAGAGCATATGATGAATTTAAACTAAGAACTTTATATATTTATGAAATTGAACGTTTATTTAAAAATAATGAAAATAATACTTTAAAATTTTCAGCAAATACTATTAAAATAGGTTTTATTGATATTGATAAGGTATTAAAAACTACTGCTGCTGAAACATCAGACTTTACTATGCAATTAAATCAAAGAGCTAGCACAAATATTAATGATAATACAATTGAATATAGTATGACTGATATTAAAAATTTAATATTTCAAGAAATAAATTTATTAAATCAATTTAAATTATATGCAGTTTCAATTAATGAACCTTTAAGTGAAAATAATATTGATAATTTATATATCATTAATAATTATTCTCAACCTTATCAAAATCCAAAAACTAGAAGTACTAAAAGTATTACTATTATTAAAATTAAAGATTTTAAAACAAGAGATGGTTATCCAATCATTATTAAATTACAAAAACCATTAGATAAAGATACAAAAGTAACTGGTTTAAAAATTAAAGCTCCTAGAAGCATGATTTTTGGCAATATAAAGGTACTTGGTGAAGTTGACAATATGGAAGTATACCCAAAGTTATTTGTCAAAGATAAGATAGCATTTCCGCTGTTATCAATGCCTATTGAAACTCAACCAAAAGTTAGAATATTACAACAATGATTTAGTGAACAAATATTACCTTGAAATTTAGCAAAACAATTTATAGGAAAAGAAAAATCAATTTTAGATTTAATTGCTATTGGTGGTGGTACTGAAACAAGAAAAGAAATTATTAATAATGCAAGAGTAACTAATGCTAAAATAGGTTATGATGTTACTAAAAATTCAAAAGTATGACCATTATCTGATGAACTAGAATTAAAAGATACAAAATTAGAGTCATGATTTTTAGTAGGTAACAATAATCTATTTATTTCTACAACTAATAAATTTCATGATGTTGAATTAGAAATAAAAGATAGACCACCAATTGATAGTTTACAAAAAGTATTATTAGATATGCTAACTTACACATATACTTATAATAGAAATTTTGATGGTTTTAAACCAGATACTTTAAATACAAAAATAGCGGAATTACGTGCTAAATTTGAAGGACAAAAACCAGAAGAAGTTATTACAAATTTATTTAAACAATGGGAATTAGATTACCCGAATTATGTAAAATTACAACAAGTACAAATTTTAAAAAAAATAATAAATATGCTTTCAAAATATATTTATTCTATTATTTCAATTAATAAAGGTTTGAATGATGATTGTAAACTTTTATTGCCTTATTATTTTGAATTAAAATCAAATCCAATTCATACAAATCCAACTGATGTTTGAGAATTTAAGGATGTAAAAGTAGTATTAAAATCTGAATATTTTGATTTTACAGATATTAATAATATTAAACTAAAAAATAATGATATTAGTCAAAACGAATTATTTAAACTAGATGATAACCAATTTAACTGACTATCTATAACTAATGAACTTGAAAGTAATAATATACCTTCATTAATTCCTGCTGATTGAACACTTGGTAATGGTGAATATGGTAAGTATTTTACAAAAGCAATTATTGATAAAGCAAAAATTGAAAATGCTTTAAATTTATATGGCTCAAATAAATCTCAATTATTTTCTAAATTAGAATTTTATAAAGAAATATCGCAAATTGATAATGATAATGAATTTGAATTACAAATTGAAAATCCGATTAATAACTTAAATCGGATTGAAATTAGTGGTTTATTTGGTTCTGGTAATTATGATTTAATTTTAATTACTGATAAACAAAACATAAATTTAACTAATATTAGTTTGTTTGATAAGTATAATGAAAATATTTCTTACATAAATTTAGAAATTTAGATTTTTTTATTGAAATATCCATCTGGATAAATTCCATCTCATTTTATATCAACATTAGGATAAGAAGGATTAATAGATAAATATAAAGTTATCTTATGAATATCATCTGTTTTTCTTTCTCATATCGTCGTACAAGCCCCCCCAGTGGACATTACCATCATAATCTAAATAATATTGCAAATCATTAGTTTTATTATGTGCTATTGAACCAATTATTAAACCAGTTACTCCACTTACTGCACCAGTTAGTGCTAATGCTAATGTTATTTTACTTAAATTTGTTTTTATTCATGTTTTCATCTTAAATTACTCTTTTTTTCCTTGATTTTACCTCTAAATTTTACTATTTTTGATTATTTTTACAAGTATGCTTTAAAAAGTGTCATTATTTAGTGATAATTTCCTATTAGTTATCGAGTGAAAATTTCCCAAAAAGTGAGGTTAAATATACTTGGTGATAAATATGGAAAGAAGCATGACTATGAAAGAAAAATATAAATATAAAATTATAAATGACATTATTATTAATAAATTATCTAAACATCAGGCCAAGAATAAACTTAACCTAACTATTAGAAGAATTAACCAATTAATTAAAATTTTCAATAGAGAAGGTAAAGTTGGTTTTATTCATAAATCTAGAAATAAAATTTCTAATAAAGTAACAAAAATTGAAATCAAAAATAAAATTATAAACTTATATAAAACAAAATATTATAATTTTAATTTTCAACATTTTCATGAAAAAATAATTAGTGAAGAAAAAATTAAAATTTCATATAGCACACTTTATACTATATTAATCAAAGAAAAAATTATTTCACCAAAAAGACATAAAAATAAAAAAAATAACTTACATCCAACTAGAAATCGTAGAACAAATTTTGGTGAATTAATTCAAATGGATGCAAGTAATCATCATTGATTTGGTAATGATAAACCAAAAGCATTTTTACATGCTGCAATTGATGATGCTACAGGAAATATTGTTGGACTATGATTTGATCATCAAGAAACATTAGATGGTTATTATAATGTTTTTTATCAAATTTTAACTAAATATGGCATACCAAAAACATTTTATACTGATAACAGAACAGTTTTTGGATATAAGAAAAAAATTGATGCAGGAAATATAAATACAGAAAATGATACTTATACTCAATTTCAAAAGTGCTGTAATGATTTAGGTGTTGAAATAATTAGAACTTCAATTCCACAAGCTAAAGGTAGAATCGAACGCTTATTTGGAACGCTTCAAAGTCGATTAATTAGTGAACTTAGACTTAATAAAATTAAAAATTTAAAAGAAGCTAATCAATTTCTTAAAATATACATAAGTATTTTTAATAAACAATTCGGTTTTCCTATTGATGATAATAAATCTGCTATGATTAAAGCTCCTATACAAGAAGAAATAAATATTTATCTTTCAAGATTTTCTAAAAGAAAAACAGATAGTGGTTCAACTATAACATACTATGGTAAAAAGTATTTTTCTTATAAAAATAATAAAGTTCAATATATACAACCCAGAACTGACGTAATTGTACTTAAATCGTTTATTAATGAGTTATATCTTAGTTATAATAATCAAATATATCAACTAAAAGAAATACCACTAAAGCCAATTATCAAAGAAGATTTGATAAAAACTAAAAAAGTTTATATACCAAATAAAGACCATCCTTGAAGATATGGTTATTAATAATACATAATTAAAATTAGGCAAAAAATAGAATTCTATAAGAGATTTTATTTTTTGAATACTAAATCATATAAATTTTTAAATCATTTGTATATGAGCAAATTTGGTGTCTTAAAATTAATTTTAAATATATAAAGATATTACAATTGTAATATCTCGTTTTTAAATTTGTGGCAAGCTTGGTTTATATCCGCTTGTTGAAGATTGAACTTGTAAATCTGTTGAATTTATTTCTGAAATATTTAAATTTGATTCCATTTTGTTATTTAGATTTAATTTTCCATAAATTGCTAAACTTAAGACATCATTACACATATCTAAAATAGTTTTATTAATAAATTTAGCAAAACTTTTTTCTTCTGCAATAGAACCATCACCACTTCCCTTATAAGTTGCATTCAAATCTAAATTCGTATTTGTCAAATCAATTCCATATAAATATCATTCTTTGGTGCTGATTTTGTTTGCATAATGTTTTCCTAAATAGTAAATTTTGTCTTTTTTGTTAGTAACATTAATGCCAGTTTCTTCTCACATTTCATCAATAACTGTTTGATAATGAGTCTTATTTTCAACTCCACCAGTTATAGTGCTATATTCACCTATTTGCTTATTTTTAAATAATGGATTGTATTCTTTATTTAATAAATAATGATATTCATTATCTTTTAAAACATAGGGCAAAATGGCAACTCCTTTATTATTATTTCAAGGTTCTTCAACACCACAGTAAAAGTCTTCTTTAATTAATTTTACAAAAGTAGTTCCTCCATTTGTACATGTACCATTAAAAAATTCTAAATTTTCTAAACCACCATTAACATGTCTTTTTTTATTATACTTTTTATGACGATGTTTATGATTAAAAATTTCAGGTTGTTTTAAATTAATTGGTAGTTGTTGTAAATTAGTTAATGATTCTTGTAAAGTTATTGAGTTAGTTAATGATTTTATTGGCATAGATTGTACTTTTTGTTTTTCATTATGAAATAAAGGAATACTTAATATTCATAATTTAAATAAATAACTTGGATTAAAATATTTCATTTTAATACCTCTTTCAAAATAAGAATTAATAAAAATATATCTAAAATTATATATTGATTTTAACATTTTTTTTAATTTTGTAGAAAAATAGTGATATTGATAAAATTTAATTTTAATTAATGATTTTGGGAAATTTTTACTCGATATTGACAGTATGCTTTAAAAAGAAAAATAACGCCTAAATACAAGGCGTTTATTTTGTGATACCTATACTATTAATTATATTGAAATTGTTTATTATATAGCAAATGTGAAGATACTTTTTTTCACACTAGCATTATTTTTACCCCTAATTACATTTTTATATGGATACAAGGCATAAAACAACGCATCATAAGGGTCTTGATACATATTTTTGTCTGGAATGTTAGTTTTTGTTTCATCATAACGTAACTCTTCTAAACATTGAGTAGTTTTTGGTAAATCATCTTTATTAGCATAAAAGTTTCCATAACTCATAATATTTCTCATTCATACTACTCTATTAGTTAATCCGGCTTCTTGATTTAAATTTGAAGCATGTTTAATAGCAGTTTGTGTTATTAAAATAGTATTATGTTCATCTATTAATTTTTGATTTAATCAATCCATTGCTGTTCTTGCTTTATCATCATAAAAATAAATTGCTTGTTCAAAATTTTCAAAATTATCCATTAGTCCTAAAATTTCATTAACATAAGCATTAATTTTTTCATTTTCATTAATAAAATCATTTGGTGTAACTACTAATTCACAAATAATATAAGCATCATAATAACCAGTATTATTATATTCTTTAAAACCAACTATCATAAATACAGTATGGTCTTTTGGCCCCGTAGCTCAATCAATACCAACACTATAAAAATCAAATTTATACATTTCTTTTTCTTCATTATAAAATTGTTTTAAATCATATTTTTTTCAATATTTTACTACTTTTTGAAATGGAAAAATTGTTGCATCACTATCTAAAAATTCAAAACCATAAAAAACAGTATTATATTCATCTGGATTACTTTTTTCCATTTCTAATAACGTTTTTTGTTGAATTTCAGGTAATTTATCTCAAAACAATTTAATAGTAAATCTTAAAACAAATAAACCTAAACCACTAAATATATCTTTATTTTCATAATAAACTTTGCCAATTTGTTCAAGATTTTTCTTTATTTTATCATTTAATGGTAAAAATGGTGTACAGTATTTTAAATAAAATGGATGATACTTATCATAAGGATTACATGTAAAAGTAATAAAGAAACTTTTATAAAAATAACGAGTAGTCTTTTTCCCAAAATTAGGACTATATATATTTTTATCAATAAAAGTTCAACTTCATTCTTTAATAGGTTCTTTTGATACTTTAATACGATTACTTCTAAACATAGAGTTTTGTAAACGTTCATATCGATATGTTAATTGTTTTTCAGTTAATGTTTCCTTTTCTTCTGCCATAATAATTTCATCTGTTCTTGAACCTAAAAAACTTGAACCACCAGCTTCTTTTCCAAAAATCTTATTACCATTAGCATAACCAATAAAGTCAATTTGTTGATTACTAGGAAAAATAATACATCCACCGTCCTTAGTAATTTTTCATTTAATTCCATGTGGATTATTAGGTAATAAATTAATATTATATGTATAGCTAACTAAAGTAATGTTTACTCATATCTTGAAAAACAAAATCAATCGCGTTTTTAATATTTGGTCAATAATTTGGTAATATTTTTCTTATATTATGTTTTATAGCAAATCAAAAATGTTCAATTGGATTTAAATTAGGAGAATATGGTGGAAGAAATAATAGTTTGCATCCAGCATTTTCAATTAATTGTTTTGTTGCTTTAGATTTATGAAACGTCGCATTATCTAAAACTATAATTTGTCCACACTTTAATACTGGAATTAGTATATTTTTAACATATGATTCAAAAATTTTACTATTGCAATGTCCTTCAAATGCTCATAGAGCTTTTAATTTACCTTTATTTAGTGCACCAATTATACTCATTCTCTTTATTTTATATGCAGGTTTATTATCAAATAATCTTTTACCTTTTTCAGACCAACCATATTTATAAAATTCATTATCATCAATTCCAGATTCATCAATATATACCAAATCTTCATTCATTATTTTCGCTATTTCTTTTAAAAAATCTTCTTGTTTATTTTTATCTCTTTGTTCATATAGAAAAGTTTTTTTTATATGTATAATTTAGTTTTTTGAAATAGTTATAAACTGTTTCTTTTGTCATATCACCAAATTTTTCAATTACTTTTTGAACTGTAACATCTTTATTTTCTGCTAAATAATTTTTTAATTCATCTAAATCCTTTATTTTGTGGCTATGTCCTTTTTGATAATTCAAAATTGGTTTTATATTTCCGGTTTTTTGCTTTCTTTTTCTTCATAAAAATAAAGTCTTTCTAGTGATATTGAACACTTTACAAATTTCTTTAATTTTCATGTTTTTACTTTCATAAACTTCTATTACTTTTCTTCGTAAGTCCTCACTGTATGGTTTTGGCATAATTTAATCTTCCTAATCTATTTTAATTATTGCTGAATTATACTTGTAAGTGCAAGAATTGTTTAAATTACATATTATTATTTTACATTATTTATGAGTAAACATTACTTTCGTTAGCTATATCTAATAAAACTTGACAAACATTCATTAAAGCACCAATTGTAGTTTCACTATGAGTATTTTCATATCGTCTTACTTCTTGAACACTACTATCACTAAAATTACAACATATAAATAAATCAAATGCTAAACAATTTCAAGTTTTTCTTGTTCCCCGTGCTGTTGGTATAAAACGATAAAAACAATTAGTAGTAAAATATTCTGCTCATTCATCACCAACAAATGTTTTAAAAATATCTCAACTAAAACCATAATTATTATCACTAAAATTAAGATTATATTTTTTATTTAGTTGTGCATAACTACTAATAAAAGCCATATTTACTTCTTATTAACATATATAAGTTAAAATTAAATTATTTAAAAGAAAGGAAAATTAAAAATGATAAAATTACCATTTCCTAATCATTTTGATTGAGACAAACACGATTTTAATCAAGATGAATTAAGTTTAAAACAAACAGAAGAATTATTTGCAAAAATAGATGAACAACTATGAAATGAATGTAATAAATCTGAATATAAATCATATAGATTTAGACAACGAAAATTAAAAGCAAAAAAGGTTTATTAACTTATAAACGACGTATTTGTATATATTATAACCCAAAAACACAAAAAAAGGAATTTGTTTCACTGCTAGATAATTATCTTGGTGTTAAAAAATATAGTAAACTTGCACCTAATGTTATTAAACAAATTTTAAAATTTTTTGCTGATGGAAAAAAGTATCGTGATGTTTGTGATACTTTTATTGAGGATTTAATAAGTACTAGTACAGTTTGTAGAACATATCAAAAATTTCAATTACCAAAAATTAATATCCCTAAAATAGTATTGCAACCAAATCAAACTTTATATATAAATATTGATGATGGGCATAGAAAATTTAAATTTAATGAAAAACATAATACTAAAAATTGTAAAAAATGTTCTATGAGATTATTAGTATTTTGTACTGGTAAAAAGAAAAATGGAAAATTAATTAATAAAAGAGCAGTTTGTAAAATAAGAGTATCAAAAACAGAAATTGGTGCAGAAAAAACAGCTAAATTTATTCAAAAATATGGTAATTTATATTTTGAAAACTTTGACCAAGCAAATTTAATAGTTTGTGGAGATAGTGCAAAATGAATTAGAAAAACTGCTACAATTTTAAATGCTAAATTTATTTTGGATAAATTTCATGCTTTTCATGTTTTATTTCTTGGTATAATGGCAGGTAGAAGAAAAAATAAAATTGCTAAATTACACTATGAAAATGCAATAAATTTATTTGCAAAAGGTCAATATTATGAATTAATTGATTTTTTACAATTACTAACTTTGCAATATAAAAAATTAAAAGTTGGTTATTTTATTAATGCCAAAGATGGCGTATTAAACCAAGCACTAGTTGAAAATATTGGTTGCTTTACTGAAACTAATATTAAACAAATTTTAAAGCATATGATTGGCGATAGAACTTATAATATTGATATGTATACAAAAATGGTTAATTTTAAATGCTATCAAATAAATACCGCCATCCAGTTATTATAAAATAAAAACTTAAATTTAAAAATAACTAAAAATAAAATAAAATTTATTAAAGTAACTATTAATAAGGATTTTTGAATTGTAAAAGTAAGTATTATTGTGTCAATATCGAGTGAAAATTTCCCAAAAATATTTATTAAAAAATTAAATTATTTTGGAAAATTACAGTGTTAAATAAATACAAATTTCAAATAATGCTTAAAAATTTTAGTTCCTTGTTTTCATATAGGAACTTTTTTTGTATAATTTAATTAAACTTAATATAAGTTTTTAACTCATTATTTTATTTTAAAATAAATGAGTTTTTTTATTTGAGAGGAAGATTTTATGAATAAAATTATATTTCGACAAATGTATAAAAATACTTATAAAGTAATATTTAAAGAACTAATAGAAACTAAAAAAATGATTGATTTTATAGAAAAGTCTAAATTTAAGTGTAACGATAAGGGAGAACCAGAATTTGATGGTCTTGATAAAGAAGCTCTTAAAGAGTTATTTGGCCTTATGTGAAAAGATAGATTAAGTGATGAAAAACAAAAATTTGTTAATTTAGGTGCAAATTATATTAATCAATCACCTATTTTTCAAAATAAAAAACAAGAAAGAAAATTTTTAATTAATAAAAGTGAAATACTAAAACAGATGAATTTATTTTCAAATAAACCTTGTTTAATAACAGGAAACATTTTTAATCCTAAATTTCTAAAATCAAACGAAACTTTTTCATTGAATTGTAAAAATGAAATAAATTCTATAGATTTGCAAAATCAACTTTCAACAAGTAGTACTAAATTAAACTCAGTAAAAATTTAAATTATTAAGGACTGAACTTATTATCAAAAAGAAAATGAATCCAGAATGAGAAACAATGTTTTTAGAAAATAAAGAACAAAAACAAGATAGTATTGAATTAAAAAGAATAAATACTAATAAAAATGAAATTGGTATTGAAGCCTTTGATTATTTTAAAGATGAAATTAATAAATCGAAAAAAAGAAATGACAATTTATTTATAGAAAATATAAATCAAAAAGTAAATTATTTAAATAAAAAAAATAACAATCTTATAGTTGAAAATAAACAAATTAATGAAAGATTAAAACATTTAGACAAAAAACTTTTAAATCTTAAAAAATGGCGTTGGAAATTAACCAAATAGAAAATAAAATATCAAAAAATATTAAATATTTAACAAGTAGCACTAAACCAAGCTCACCAAAAATGTAAAAAATAAGATATTGTAATTACAATATCTTTTATATTTAAAATCAATTTTAAGATATCTAATTTGCTTATATACAAACGATTTAAAAATTTATATGGTTTTGTATTCAAAAAATAAACATCTCTCATTAGAGATGTTTTAAATTAAACATTTGGTAGTATAAAATAACTTTACTTTTGGGAAATTTTTACTCGATAATCAATGGGAAATTATCACTAAATAATGACAAATTAAAGATTGTATTGTCAATATCGAGTAAAAATTTCCCAAAATCATTAATTAAAATTAAATTTTATCAATATCACTATTTTTCTACAAAATTAAAAAAAATGTTAAAATCAATATATAATTTTAGATATATTTTTATTAATTCTTATTTTGAAAGAGGTATTAAAATGAAATATTTTAATCCAAGTTATTTATTTAAATTATGAATATTAAGTATTCCTTTATTTCATAATGAAAAACAAAAAGTACAATCTATGCCAATAAAATCATTAACTAACTCAATAACTTTACAAGAATCATTAACTAATTTACAACAACTACCAATTAATTTAAAACAACCTGAAATTTTTAATCATAAACATCGTCATAAAAAGTATAATAAAAAAAGACATGTTAATGGTGGTTTAGAAAATTTAGAATTTTTTAATGGTACATGTACAAATGGAGGAACTACTTTTGTAAAATTAATTAAAGAAGACTTTTACTGTGGTGTTGAAGAACCTTGAAATAATAATAAAGGAGTTGCCATTTTGCCCTATGTTTTAAAAGATAATGAATATCATTATTTATTAAATAAAGAATACAATCCATTATTTAAAAATAAGCAAATAGGTGAATATAGCACTATAACTGGTGGAGTTGAAAATAAGACTCATTATCAAACAGTTATTGATGAAATGTGAGAAGAAACTGGCATTAATGTTACTAACAAAAAAGACAAAATTTACTATTTAGGAAAACATTATGCAAACAAAATCAGCACCAAAGAATGATATTTATATGGAATTGATTTGACAAATACGAATTTAGATTTGAATGCAACTTATAAGGGAAGTGGTGATGGTTCTATTGCAGAAGAAAAAAGTTTTGCTAAATTTATTAATAAAACTATTTTAGATATGTGTAATGATGTCTTAAGTTTAGCAATTTATGGAAAATTAAATCTAAATAACAAAATGGAATCAAATTTAAATATTTCAGAAATAAATTCAACAGATTTACAAGTTCAATCTTCAACAAGCGGATATAAACCAAGCTTGCCACAAATTTAAAAACGAGATATTACAATTGTAATATCTTTATATATTTAAAATTAATTTTAAGACACCAAATTTGCTCATATACAAATGATTTAAAAATTTATATGATTTAGTATTCAAAAAATAAAATCTCTTATAGAATTCTATTTTTTGCCTAATTTTAATTATGTATTATTAATAACCATATCTTCAAGGATGGTCTTTATTTGGTATATAAACTTTTTTAGTTTTTATCAAATCTTCTTTGATAATTGGCTTTAGTGGTATTTCTTTTAGTTGATATATTTGATTATTATAACTAAGATATAACTCATTAATAAACGATTTAAGTACAATTACGTCAGTTCTGGGTTGTATATATTGAACTTTATTATTTTTATAAGAAAAATACTTTTTACCATAGTATGTTATAGTTGAACCACTATCTGTTTTTCTTTTAGAAAATCTTGAAAGATAAATATTTATTTCTTCTTGTATAGGAGCTTTAATCATAGCAGATTTATTATCATCAATAGGAAAACCGAATTGTTTATTAAAAATACTTATGTATATTTTAAGAAATTGATTAGCTTCTTTTAAATTTTTAATTTTATTAAGTCTAAGTTCACTAATTAATCGACTTTGAAGCGTTCCAAATAAGCGTTCGATTCTACCTTTAGCTTGTGGAATTGAAGTTCTAATTATTTCAACACCTAAATCATTACAGCACTTTTGAAATTGAGTATAAGTATCATTTTCTGTATTTATATTTC
This sequence comes from Spiroplasma endosymbiont of Dasysyrphus albostriatus, assembly GCF_964019495.1. Classification (NCBI taxonomy): domain Bacteria; kingdom Bacillati; phylum Mycoplasmatota; class Mollicutes; order Entomoplasmatales; family Spiroplasmataceae; genus Spiroplasma; species Spiroplasma endosymbiont of Dasysyrphus albostriatus. Next base: position 1,255,186 of record NZ_OZ026447.1, read on the forward strand.
CTGCATCAATTTTTTTCTTATATCCAAAAACTGTTCTGTTATCAGTATAAAATGTTTTTGGTATGCCATATTTAGTTAAAATTTGATAAAAAACATTATAATAACCATCTAATGTTTCTTGATGATCAAATCATAGTCCAACAATATTTCCTGTAGCATCATCAATTGCAGCATGTAAAAATGCTTTTGGTTTATCATTACCAAATCAATGATGATTACTTGCATCCATTTGAATTAATTCACCAAAATTTGTTCTACGATTTCTAGTTGGATGTAAGTTATTTTTTTTATTTTTATGTCTTTTTGGTGAAATAATTTTTTCTTTGATTAATATAGTATAAAGTGTGCTATATGAAATTTTAATTTTTTCTTCACTAATTATTTTTTCATGAAAATGTTGAAAATTAAAATTATAATATTTTGTTTTATATAAGTTTATAATTTTATTTTTGATTTCAATTTTTGTTACTTTATTAGAAATTTTATTTCTAGATTTATGAATAAAACCAACTTTACCTTCTCTATTGAAAATTTTAATTAATTGGTTAATTCTTCTAATAGTTAGGTTAAGTTTATTCTTGGCCTGATGTTTAGATAATTTATTAATAATAATGTCATTTATAATTTTATATTTATATTTTTCTTTCATAGTCATGCTTCTTTCCATATTTATCACCAAGTATATTTAACCTCACTTTTTGGGAAATTTTCACTCGATAACTAATAGGAAATTATCACTAAATAATGACAAAGTAAGTATTATTGTTGACTAATATTTTACAAGTGTTAAAATTACAATACAATTGCATATTGAAGTCAAAATTATTCTCGTCTAACTTTATAATTTTAAGACAAATTTGAATATTATTGACAACATCGGTATGCTCCCAATTATTTTAACACCATGTTTATGAAAACAATTAGATAAATTAAATAATAGTTTTGAGATATCGCAATATTTAAGAAATGAACAAATATTTTGTTATCTTTCTTTAGAGCCAAATTCTGATAAAATTTTAAATTATGCTTTTGAACAATTGGCAGTTTTAATTTTTAATAATAAAAAATATGTTAATGATGCTTTTCTTAAGTTTAAAGTAGGTGTTGTTTTAGAATTTGAAGCAGTAGTGCATGAACAATTTCAATTAAAACAAATTTCGGCAATGAAAGTTAATAGCGAAGAATTAAAATAATATATAGCTAACTAAAGTAATGTTTACTCATATCTTGAAAAACAAAATCAATCGCGTTTTTAATATTTGGTCAATAATTTGGTAATATTTTTCTTATATTATGTTTTATAGCAAATCAAAAATGTTCAATTGGATTTAAATTAGGAGAATATGGTGGAAGAAATAATAGTTTGCATCCAGCATTTTCAATTAATTGTTTTGTTGCTTTAGATTTATGAAACGTCGCATTATCTAAAACTATAATTTGTCCACACTTTAATACTGGAATTAGTATATTTTTAACATATGATTCAAAAATTTTACTATTGCAATGTCCTTCAAATGCTCATAGAGCTTTTAATTTACCTTTATTTAGTGCACCAATTATACTCATTCTCTTTATTTTATATGCAGGTTTATTATCAAATAATCTTTTACCTTTTTCAGACCAACCATATTTATAAAATTCATTATCATCAATTCCAGATTCATCAATATATACCAAATCTTCATTCATTATTTTCGCTATTTCTTTTAAAAAATCTTCTTGTTTATTTTTATCTCTTTGTTCATATAGAAAAGTTTTTTTTATATGTATAATTTAGTTTTTTGAAATAGTTATAAACTGTTTCTTTTGTCATATCACCAAATTTTTCAATTACTTTTTGAACTGTAACATCTTTATTTTCTGCTAAATAATTTTTTAATTCATCTAAATCCTTTATTTTGTGGCTATGTCCTTTTTGATAATTCAAAATTGGTTTTATATTTCCGGTTTTTTGCTTTCTTTTTCTTCATAAAAATAAAGTCTTTCTAGTGATATTGAACACTTTACAAATTTCTTTAATTTTCATGTTTTTACTTTCATAAACTTCTATTACTTTTCTTCGTAAGTCCTCACTGTATGGTTTTGGCATAATTTAATCTTCCTAATCTATTTTAATTATTGCTGAATTATACTTGTAAGTGCAAGAATTGTTTAAATTACATATTATTATTTTACATTATTTATGAGTAAACATTACTTTCGTTAGCTATATATTATTTTGAAGTAAAAAATAAGGTAATACTAGTCTAGTATTACCTTAATTAATATATTTTAGAAAAGTTGAATAATGATTTATACTAATCATATCATTATTATTTTACTATTAATTGTTTATTCTTATTATTATTGTTGACTTTAAAGAAATAGTTTCTTGGTTTTTTACTAAAGCAATAGAAAGTGTTAGTTCATCTCCGTCTGTTAAATTATTTGGACGAGGGAATGCTCCCCTTCTTTCAAAACTTATAACATTAAATTTTGCTTTTCAACCAACTAATTGTTCAAAGTTATTAAATTTAATAGCTTTTTCAGTTCTGCTTTTGCTTATTAATGGTACTTCTGTTTTATCTTTTAATCATTTATTAACAGTTTCTTCTAATTTATAACCCGCTTGGAAATACTCAATAGAACTTCCTTCATAAACAAATTCATTATAACTTAACTTAGCAGGACTATCACTTGCAAAAATATTAAATAAAGCATCAGTTCCAGTCATTACTTTTACTGTATATTTATCCCCTAAATTTGTTTTACCATCTTCTTTAAAGAATTGTAAATTATATGTCCCATCACCAACTACAAGTTTTTCATCATCATTTGGTTCTACAAATTTACTAGTAGAAACTTTTATATTAGATATTTTATTTTTAATTTTAGCAACTTCCGCTGCATCAAAAGTACCATCTTCAGGTGTTGTTCCTGATGTTAATTTCTGTTGTAAAACAGATTTTAAAAAATAGAAACTGTCTTTATCTTTAGCTTTGGCTTGACCAGTAGTTGCCTCTTTTTCTAATAATTTAGTAACCAAAATATCGGAATTATCAATTAAGAAAAAGGATGTATCTTTTTCTCAATCAAGTCTAATAGTTTTTAAACCGTTTCCTTCATCATTTGTTAAACCTAAATTTATTGATACTTGATCTAGTAATATTTTTACCTGATCTTCTTTGTTGTTACCACAAGCTATAACAGTAGTTACTGGTACTGTTGTTATGACACTAGCACCTAATAACTTTAATAATGTTCTCATATTCCTCATTTTTCTCTTAATCTCCTCAGTTAAATCTAGAATAGATGTGAGAAATTATCTTCAATAATCTTATGTAAAACATATTATTTTAAATAACTCACTAACACTATTATAATACATAAAAAAAATTTTATGGTTTTTTTACATCTTTAAGAGTGTATTTATAAATTATTAATAGTAAAATTAAATAAAAAACACTTATAATTTTAATTTTTAATATAATCAAAATATATTAAAAATATTTAAGATTTTAATTAAAAATTAAAATTATATTAGTATTTATTGTTATAAAGTAATATCTGAAAAAAATAAAAATAATAAAGTATAATATTTCTATAAATAAAAAAATATAAGTTTTTGACCTATTGTTTAAGTTTTAAGCAAGTAGGTTTTTTATTTTGAAAGGGGAAAAATATGAATTTAAAATTTTTACTATCTGAAATAAAAGTTGATTATAAAGAAATTATAGAAATTTTTAGAAAAATAGAAGCAAAAAAGGAAAATATTAAATCATTATGAGATGAATTAAGTAAGTATAAACAGCAATTACAGAAAGAAAAAAGTGATGATAATATTAACCAAAAATTATTAATTATTTATAAAGTTTCTGCTTTTGTTGAAGAAATGTTGTTAAATTCTTATCAATCAACAGAATATGATCCTGCTACTAGAAAAATAATTAGAGACAGTAAAATGGGTGAAAATTTTGTAAATGATTGAAATAATATTAATAAAATATTAGAACAAATTTTTTTACCAGAAGATGAAGTTGTAGAAATTTCAGAATTAGCAGATGATCAATTAAGTCTACTAAATAATGAACAAACGCAAACAAATCGTGAAAGTGAATGTTTTCCCAAACGATGTTTAATTTTATAAAAATGAAATAAAAATTAAAAAACTTTTCTCTAATTAGAGAAAAGTTTTAATTAACATAGTGCTTTAAATTTTACTAAAATATTGATTGAGGTAATAAAGTTCCAATACTTAACATTATTAAGGCAAAGACAGTAATACCAATAGTATATGGTCAGATTGCTCGATAAAAACTTGTTAGGGGAACTTTAGCAATGGCAAGTCCTGCCATCATTACACCTGCACTTGGTGCAAATAAATTAATTCAACCACTAGCCATAACAAAAGTAGTAATCATTCCTGAACCTAATCCTAAAGGAATTACTATTTTTGAAACAATAGGGAAAACAGCTTTTGCAAATCCTGATGTTGAAGGAATAACAAAGGCAATCAAAAGAAAAGCAAAAAAACCAATAATAACAATAGCAAATCTTGGCAATTTATCAATACTTTGCAATTGACCAACAACAACATGTTGCATTCCTGAATGTTGTAATGATCAGCCAATTCCACCAGCAACAGCAATTATTAAAGCAACACCTAATAATTCTGAAGAACCACTAATAAAATTACGAACATATTGTTCTTCGCCTTTTCAATCAATTGCTGCAATGATAATTGAAACAAAGAAAAATAAGAAAGCTAACATTTCAATATTTCAGTCACCAAATGCATTAATTTGACTTGTGAAATATGGAAAATATTTAATTAATGTATTGTGAAAATCATCAAAAATAGTTGTTCCTGTAATTTTACCTCATGGAATAATACAAAGCACCATAATTAAAAATGTTAATCCAAATAGTGCTAAAATAATTTTACGACGTTTAGTAAATTCAGGTATTTCTTCTTTATTAATAAATTCTTCATGATGCTCACTATGTAAGTGAAAAACAACTGATTTTTCAGGATTACGTTTAACACGGATTGCATATCACATAACAAAAGCAATAGTACCGATAGTTGCTAAAAATCAACAAATTAAACGTCAGATGATTCCATCACCCGGATTTAAACCACTAGCTTGTGAAGCTGTGGCAATAGCAAAGGGATTAAGTGTTGAAAACATAACACCAACACCAGCACCCAATAAAATCATTAATACAGCTGTAACAACATCAAAACCAGCAGCTAACATTGCTGGAATAATAATTAAATAGTAAGGAATAGTTTCTTCACACATTCCTTCAACTGTTCCACCAATCGATAGGATAGTCATAATTGAAGGAATAATTCAAATTTCTTTTCCGTTTAGACGTTTAACTAAACGACCAATTCCTGCATCTAGTGCACCTGATTTCATGACTATGCCAATATATCCACCAATTACTAAAACAAAAACAATAATATCACTGCTACCAATGAAACTTTTAATTGGAGCCAAAAATAAGTCCATGATACCTAATGGCCCACCGTCTTGTCAGGGGTTATCAGTGCTTACAGGCTTTGATTCATCTTCTAATCATTTACCTGTTGTTCCTGGAATCCAAGAAATAATAATAATTAGAGCAATAATAAAGAATAAGACTGTAATTGCTGTTGGCATTTTAAATGGAAATAAACGAAATTTTTTCTTTTTGGTAATTCCCATATATGATTAATACCTCCTTCTTTATTTTTTTAAAAGTATTATTATATAATACACTATTTATCATGTAGAATAAAAGATGTTTAAGCTTATTTTTTAAAATAACTTATTAAAAAAGTAGTATTTTTATTTAAGTAACATTATTATAATAATAGTTTTTAAAAAAATGTTATTTTTTTATTAGTATTATTTGAAAATTTAATTAAATATTAGTAGTATTTTAAAATAAAATTAGTTATTATAAATTACATATATTTTTTTATTTTTTTGATTTTATTGACTATTTCATTAATTAATGAAATCACTTTAAAGGTATATAATTATTATAATTGAAAGGAGAATATTATGTTAAAACTTTTTAAGAAAAAAGAAAGGACAAATCATAAATTAACTTTATCAGAATTAGTCTGGTTTGGTTTTAATTATACTGTTGGAATTACTTTTACTGCTAACTTTGCAATTTTAATTAATAAAGATAGTTTAAATTTAGGTTCTCATATGATTTGAATTTTTTTAGTAGAAGGATTAATTGCAGGAACTTGTGCTTGAGCTTTCTCAAGACTTTCAAGAGTACATCCGGGTAATAATGGTGCTGCTTATATTTATGTTAGAAGTAGTTATGGTCGCTTCTGAGGTTGATTAATTTCTTTTTTACAGTATGCTACTTTACCTGTTATAGTTAGTTCACAAATTGTATCAATGATTAGAATTAACTTTACTGATCCATCTTCTTTTTTATATGCTAATTGAGGAGTATGACAACATTTAGGATTAGATTTGATTGGAATTCTAATTTATGGTTTAGCTTCTTGTGTATTATTTTTAGGAATGGCTGCATTTAAAAAATTTGTGAATATTTCTAGTTATTTAAAATGAGGAACAACTTTTTTATTAATCATAGCAACTATTATATTATTTGTGATGGCAGGAACTTCAAATTGAGATATGACTACTTCTCATCAACAATTAACTGCTAATAACTTTTCACAAGCTTTTGCCATGTGTTTCTTTTTCTTTTTAGGATTTGAAACCTATTCAACAATTGGTAAAAATGTTAGAAATCCTGAAAAAAATATTAGTCGTTCATTAGTTATTGTTATGATTTTATCTACTATTTTTTATATGGCAGTAACAATCCTTATGATTGGTGCTGTTGCTGGTAATTTTTCAGATAATCCCAACTTAAGTATTTTTAAAATTTTAGGTGATAAAGCTCATGCACAATGATTAGGAATAATTGGTATCCTTGTAATGTTAATTTGTACTATTTCATTAAAGTCTAATGCTGGAATGCAAAATGCTTTATATAGTGGTGCTATTTTAGAACCATTATCTGTTGAGGGGTATATTTCACCTAAATATAAAGAATTATCAAAAGATAACATTCCATTTAAAGCTTCTAGATTAAATTTAGTTATTACTTTTTCTTCAGCTTTTGTATGATTAATTTTACCTGATATTATTGGAGTAATAGTTGATACGTTGCATCCTGTTTATAAGGATGGACAATTAGTTTTAAGTTCGATTGTTAATTATGGAACATTAACTGCTGAAGCCGGTATTATTATGGTTATTATTTATGTTTTTGTACTTTCCATTGCAATTAAACTGTCTATAGAAAAGAAATTGAAAAAAAATATTTTTGAAATTATTATTTGACTTGCAGCAACACTTTTCTTAGTTTGACAATTTGAAGAATGATTAAGATCTTTAATCAATGGTTTAATTTCGGGTGCAAGTCTTATTGGTAAAGGTGGAACTGATACTACAAAAGGAATATCTGATATAACTTCTAATGTTTTACAATTAATTTATTTAATTGCTAGCATTGCGTTTGCTCTAATTTGATACTTTGCTTATTATAAGCCAATGCAAAGAAAAAGAATGCTTACAAATCCTAAATTACAAGAAGAATTGGATAGCGAATTTAGAGTGAAAGATGATTGACCTTTTGTTGCAAAAAATCTACAAAATGAAATTGAAAATTATTTAGTACGTAATGTTTTAATTAATGGTGATGATAAAAACCCTAATTATACAATTGCTAAAAATGTACGTAAAGAATTATTGATGTCAGAAGGCGAATGGCGTGAAGACGAAGAATAAAAAAAGTTTAAAAATGTATTGGTTATTATAACTAATACATTTTTAGTATTTATTATTTTTGATAAATTTTTATAGTAATATTAAAGGTGTTAATAATGAATATTTTTTTATATTATTATAAAGTATATTGATGGTAGAAAGTAAAATATGATGTATAATGTTAATTGGATTCATTTCAATATTATGTTTAGAAGTAATTCTAAATTGTGGTTATTGTATTTGTAGTTCAAAAGTCATATTATTGGAGGTACTATATATGAATATGAAAAATATATTAAGATTAATGGGTGCATTAACATTAACAACAGCAGCTACTACTTCAGTTGTTGCTTGTGGTGATAAAGCTGGTGTAGCCATGAACGTAGAAGTATCAAAACAATTAGGGTTAACAGATGAAAAAGGAGAAGGTGTACAAACAGCTTCACTTGATACAACTGTCAAGGATAATGTTAGTTGAGTTGTTGCTGAAGCATCAGCAATTAAAGCTAGTAAATTATTAGGAGAGGGAGATAAAGCGGCAAATCAATCATGTTTTGATTTTATTACTAATGTATTAAAAGTTAAACCAAAAGAGGGAACTACTTTTGCTGATGGAGTTTTTGATAAAGCTGTATTAGACGCAATAACTGCTGAAGTTACTAATATTAAAGCAGAATTAGCTAAAATGGATGATAGTAAAGATTATGCTATTACTGGTGGTACTTTTAACTTCCAATTTAAAAAAGGTGAAGAGGCACTTGGTGATGTTTATGGCATTAAGTTAAAAGCTGATAAAACAAAAGGTGTTATTGCTGCTGGTCTTGCTGCAATAGCTGGTAAAATTGAAATAGTAGATACTGATGTTGTTACAAATTCAAATATTTTATTTGTAAAAGATGGAAATATTCCACCAGGTGCTAAACAAGGAGCAGCAATAAGTATTGTTGATAAAACAGATAATGGAAAACAATTTATGGCTTTAAATACGTTAACTGGCTTAAAAATTTCTGCGCAAATGGAATCGACTGATGCTGAAGGAACATGAGCAGAAGGTAAAAAATTAGAAATAAGTTATAAAACAGGTGATGTTAATTTTGATCCTACTACTGTAAAAACTACATTAACAGTTGCATAATTTTATAAAATAAAAATAAATTACTCCTTTTAATTTAAAAGGAGTAATTTATTTTTAAAAAATGTTTATTTTTCATATTTTTAAACATTATAAACATATAGTATATAATAAATATTGGAGAACTTATTATACGATGTTATATTAAAAAAAGTAACTAAGTTATTGATTTATAGTTATTATAATAAGTTTAAAGAATATTATTGGAGGTATATGTGAATATGAAAAATATATTAAGATTAATGGGTGCCCTTGCATTAACAGTAGGAGCAACTCCTTCAGTTGTTGCGTGCGGTAATAATGGTTCAAATATTCCTAATAATCCGCAATTAAATGGGAAATATGCAGAATATTAGGATGATATAGTGATGAAAATACAAGTATAATTGATGAAGTAATAAATTTTGATAATCTTGGAACTTGTATTATCACTGCTGACTCTACTAATCTTATTAAAGATAATTTGTTTAAAGAAAAGTTATTAGTTGAAGGTTCTACTGATGGTAAATGGAAAGCAAAAGATGCTGATGCTGCAACCTTTTTAAGGGAATTGGGATTTACATCTGGTAATCAAGATAATGATTATTCAGAATCCGATGTTGATGCTATTACCAATTTAATTGTAACAATTAAAACTGCTGCTCCAGGTGAAATATCAGTTGCTGACACAACTGACTTTAAAGTAGCGGATGGTATTTGTCAAATTGATATTATGAGTAGCAAAACTGCTGCTAAGCTTGTTAAATCTTATAATATTAATATAAAGGCAGCAAATTTAAATGTTTCAAAGGTAATAACAAGTAATATTATAAAAGAACCTTTAACTGATTTAAAACTAACTGCTGATCAAGGATTCAAGGCCGATCAGCCAACTTCTGGTTTTAAATTAGAGTTTACTGATGAATTAAACAAAACAAAGTTTGAGTCTTTACTTAAAGTATTAAATACATCTTTTACAACTCATTTTTTTAGTTCACCTACCGGCACAGAAGAAATAAAAACTTTTAATGATGGTGAACCCGCATTTTTACAGTTACATTTTTATAGTGTTATTCTTGAAAAAAAATGGCTGTTGGAACTCCAGGCAAATAATAAATTTTCTAATTAATATAAATTAAATTTAAATCTATAATAAAATAATATATTTTATTATAGATTTACTTTATTTCTAAATAATTTAGTTGTAAAATTAAATAAGAACTAATACTTGATTTTTTAAATCTCTTTTCATTTATTTAAATTGAAAAAGGATTTATTTTATTTAAAGGTGGTAATCAAATGGCAAACAAATCATATTATGTTAATGATAACAATCAATTAAAAAATTATAAATTAGAAAAATATAAAATTGATAATGATTTAAAAATTTTATATAAAGTAACAACAACTTATAATGATACTGAACCTAAAATTTTAAAAGCATTACCAATTGAAGAGTTGGATAATAATACTATTGATTCTTTTTTTATGTTGATCAAACAAAATCAATGTGATAATTTTGCTGTATATTATGAAAATAATTATGATATTAAAAAAATTAATGATTTGATTACTAATCAAGAACTAAATTTTACATTTGAACAATTAGATTTTTTAAAGCAATTTTTTATTAGTATTAAAAATGTTGCTATTACTATATTTGATATGCGTATTAAGCCAATTATAAATAATACTGTTGATAGTAATAGTAGTAATAATGGTATTAGTAATACTTTTCAATCTAAACCACGAATTTTAAATTAATATTTTTTTCAAAATAATTTTAGAAAAAAATATCAAAATAAAAACTAAATATTACTTAATTATAATTAGGTTTTACTGATTAAATATTCCCATATTATCATTTTTATCTCATGATCCAATTCTATTTGTAATAATTTTTATACCTTGGCCTTGTGATAAAGTTTTAAAAAATTGATTAATTTCTTCAAAATGTTCAATTATTATTGAAATTGCTGTAGTATAATCTGATTCTAAAATACCACCAGCAAACCCAGTCTCATCTTTTTTAGTAAAATCGATAATAATGTTATAAAATAATTTTTGAAAATTACTTTGATTTTCATCATTATATATTTGTTCCATATTCAAAAAAATATCATAACTAATTTTTATAATTATTCAATCGTGAGCAGCAAAACGATATGTTACTTCAAATTGATTTTCATCATTGAATGTTTGTGGAATGGGCCACTTAGCCCTTTTTACTAGACCATTAATTTAAAAAATCTGAATGTATTCTAAAAACAATTGTGTTATATAATGAACACTAATTTTGACCTGAAAGGATTTTTATTAATGGATAAAATTAAACAAATAGCATTAATAATTAACAAATTAAATATCAAAGAAAAAATTAAAATTATCGATGATTGCAAAAATCAATATTCAATTAGAAACTTATGTCAATATCTTCAATTAAACAGATCAACATATTACTTTTTAAAAAATAAACAAAAACTTATTAAAAAAGAAAAAAATCATATTATTAATTGCAATCATAAATATCAAGAATTATGCCAACTTTTAATCGAATTTCATTCTACAAGAAAAGGTAGAATTTATGGATATTTAAGAATTTTTTCAGCTTTTAAAGAGTGATTAAAACAAGAGAAAAATATCATTTTAAATATAGAATTATCAACAAAACAAATGCGAAAAATTATGAAAAAACACAATATTCAAGGATTAAAACAAACTAAAAATAACTATCCTAAAAACAAAAAAAATCCAAATAAGTGAATACCTACAATGGATAAAGTAAACAAAGATTACAAAAGTACAACCGCTTCAAATCAAATTTGATCAATGGATACTAAACAAATAAACACCAAAGAAGGTTGACTATATCTTTTTGTAATTATTGATTTTTATTCAAATAATGTTGTTAGTTATAATACATTTTCAAATAAATCATATCAAGATTTAATTCTTCCTGCACTTGAAAAAATAAACAACCAATTTTCTTGAAATCAAATAAAAAACGTTATTTTACATTCAGATAACGCCAACGAATTTTATTGTCAAGAAATTACAAAATGAGCAAAAAACAAACAAATAATTTTAAGCAAAAAACAACCATATGATATTGGCGGTAATGTCATATCTGAAAATTGATTTTCACATTTATCTCAAGAATGATTGCCTAAAGACTCAAATCAATATTTAACAATCAATGAAGCTATTAATGATGTAAATCAATATGTTATGTTTTATAATTATGAAAGAATACATTCTAAATTTTTAAAACCACCAATATTACAAATAAAAATTTAGAAATATCTATCAAAATATGGTCCAGTAATTAGGGCTAACCACCATGCTAAGGTAGTTAATATTGTTAATATTTTTTTCATTAAAAATCTCCTTTTTGTTTTTTTCTATAACTTTTATAATAATAGGTTATTTTATATTTTAAAAACGTAAAAAAGAAAATGCAATAAAAGTATCTAAAAACTAAAAAAATAGTTTAATAGTAATTTTTGAATCTTGAAAATTATAAAAAAATATGTAATTAAAAATTTTATTATTTATATTAGTTTTTTAATAATTGATTAGCGAAATATTTGGTCAATAACTCCACCACCAAGACAAATATCACCATCATAAAAAACAGCGGTTTGACCGGGCGTAATAGCGCGTATCTTTTCTGAAAATTCAACCTTAATTTCATCATTATTAATAAAATTAATAATAACAGCAATATCAGATTGACGATAGCGAAATTTTGCATTACATTTTAAAGAGTTTTTTAATGTACTATTATTAATTCAATTCAATGATTTAACAGTACAACTGCTATTCATTAGTCATTTATTTTCATTATCATTAGCAACATAAAGGATATTATTAGTAACATCTTTTTCAACAACAAAATATGGAACTTTCATTCCTGAAAGATTAATACCTTTTCTTTGACCAAGTGTATAGTAGTAAACACCATTGTGATTACCAATAGTAGTTTTGGTATTAATATCAACAATTTTGCCAGGATTAGCTGGTAAATAATTTGTTAAAAATGTTTGAAAATTACGATTACCAATAAAACATATGCCAGTAGAATCTTTTTTTGTTGCTGTTGGTAAATTATATTTTTTTGCTAATTCCCTAACTTCAGTTTTAGTTTTATTACCTAAAGGAAATAAACTATATTTTAATTGTTTTTGTGTTAATTGACATAAAAAATAACTTTGATCTTTATTATCATCAATTCCTTTTAATAACTGATATTGTTTAGTAATTGGATTGTAGTTAATTCGTGCATAGTGCCCCATTGCAATATAATCTGCTTTTAAATTTTTTTGTGCATATTTTAAAAAAGCATCGAATTTAATATATTTGTTACATAGAATATCGGGATTAGGAGTACGACTTTTTTTAAATTCTTCAAGAAAATAAGTAAAAACATTATCTCAATATTCCTTAACAAAATCAATTCTTTCTAATTTAATATTTAATTTTTGGCAAACAGCTAAAGCATCAAGATAATCTTGTTCTTGTGGACAAATATCTTGATTATTGTTACCTTGTAAATCATTATTTAAAAGTGAATCTCAATTACGCATAAAAAGACCAATAACTTCATGGCCTTCTGCTTGTAAAAGTGCTGCTGTTACTGATGAATCAACACCACCACTCATACCAACAACAATGCGTTTTTTTTCTGTCATTTTTTACTCCTTAATACTTTTCATAAATGCTTAATAATTGTAACAAATATATAATAAATACCCAAATAAATATTTTTAAATTATTGAATTTATATATTGATTATTAAGTGATAATCCTTTATACTAATGTTAAAACACATAAAAGCAATTTAACAAAATATGGTTTATAACCACTTTTGTAAAGTTTGTTACTAATGTGTTTTTTATGTTTTAATAAAGAAATAGAGAGAAGAGAAAAAATGCCACAAGAAGAAGAGTTATTAATAAATAATGATATATAGCTAACTAAAGTAATGTTTACTCATAAATAATGTAAAATAATAATATGTAATTTAAACAATTCTTGCACTTACAAGTATAATTCAGCAATAATTAAAATAGATTAGGAAGATTAAATTATGCCAAAACCATACAGTGAGGACTTACGAAGAAAAGTAATAGAAGTTTATGAAAGTAAAAACATGAAAATTAAAGAAATTTGTAAAGTGTTCAATATCACTAGAAAGACTTTATTTTTATGAAGAAAAAGAAAGCAAAAAACCGGAAATATAAAACCAATTTTGAATTATCAAAAAGGACATAGCCACAAAATAAAGGATTTAGATGAATTAAAAAATTATTTAGCAGAAAATAAAGATGTTACAGTTCAAAAAGTAATTGAAAAATTTGGTGATATGACAAAAGAAACAGTTTATAACTATTTCAAAAAACTAAATTATACATATAAAAAAAACTTTTCTATATGAACAAAGAGATAAAAATAAACAAGAAGATTTTTTAAAAGAAATAGCGAAAATAATGAATGAAGATTTGGTATATATTGATGAATCTGGAATTGATGATAATGAATTTTATAAATATGGTTGGTCTGAAAAAGGTAAAAGATTATTTGATAATAAACCTGCATATAAAATAAAGAGAATGAGTATAATTGGTGCACTAAATAAAGGTAAATTAAAAGCTCTATGAGCATTTGAAGGACATTGCAATAGTAAAATTTTTGAATCATATGTTAAAAATATACTAATTCCAGTATTAAAGTGTGGACAAATTATAGTTTTAGATAATGCGACGTTTCATAAATCTAAAGCAACAAAACAATTAATTGAAAATGCTGGATGCAAACTATTATTTCTTCCACCATATTCTCCTAATTTAAATCCAATTGAACATTTTTGATTTGCTATAAAACATAATATAAGAAAAATATTACCAAATTATTGACCAAATATTAAAAACGCGATTGATTTTGTTTTTCAAGATATGAGTAAACATTACTTTAGTTAGCTATAGATACCAATATAGAAGCAAATACTATTAATAATAGTTGAAGTAGTTTAATATGATCAGATACTAAAAAAATAATTGGAACAGCTAGTTTATTAACAGCAGCAGTTGGTTTGAAAACTGTACAACGAGTATTTCAGGTAGCAGTTACTAGTATTGGAACATTTGATTGAAATAAAGTAAATCCTTTAAATAATTTAGTTGATTTTGGAGTAACTCCAGTACAATTGGTAATTAGTACACAAGCAATGAATTTATGAAAATGGGGCGCAGAAAAAATTTGACAAGAGGGAAGAACAATATTTAATAGAACTGCTGATCAAGAAATGAGTCCGCTTTTATCTTTATATCCCGAAATTGGTGTTGAAGAAGGTTATTCATGTCTTTCAAAAACAGCTATCTTTGGAAAAATGCTAATAGCAAAAGCTGGATATTAAATTTCGAATCATTTTATGATTACGGCTTCTAGTATGTATTCAGTTGGTTCTTTAACTAGTTTAGCTGAATATTGAAGTAAAATTATTTATGGCCCAAATATTTATCGGTAATGTTTAGTAATCTGTGTAACTTACAAAAATAACTATGTTTAATTAGTTCTAGTAAATATAATTAATTTTCTAGAAAGAGTGAGTTACAGATGGCTAAAAAGCAAAATATTAATAACAATGATCCAATATCACAAGCAGTAGATTTATTATTAGAAAATACTGAAGATTTAACAACAGTTTTTAAAGAGGGAGGATTATATAAAGAATTAACAAAAAGATTAGTAGAAAAAATGTTGAATTCTGAGATGCAAAATTATTTAGGATATGATAAGAATCAACATAGTAATAGTGACAATGCTCGTAATGGTATAAGTTCAAAAAAATTAATAACCCAACAAGGTAAAATTGAAATTGATGTACCAAGAGATCGTAATAGTAATTTTAATCCTGTAATAGTTGCAAAAAGACAAAGAAGATTTGATGGTTTTGATCAACAAGTTCTTTCTTTATATGCAAAAGGTATGACATTATCAGATATTAGAATGCAATTACAAGAGTTATATCATGGTGCTGATATTAGTGAAAGTGTTATTAGTCAAATTACTGATGATGTTATTGATGACGTCAAAGCATGGCAAAATCGACCATTAGATAGTGTTTATCCGATTGTTTATTTTGATTGTATAGTAGTTAAAGTACGACAAGATAAACGGATTATTAATAAATCAGTTTATATAGCTTTAGGAGTTGATTTAGAAGGTAAAAAAGATGTTTTAGGTTTATGAATTAGTGAAAATGAAGGTTCTAAATTTTGATTAGCCAATTTCACAGAAATGAAAAATCGTGGCTTAAATGATATTCTGATTGCTTGTAGTGATAATTTAACAGGCATGTCAGAAGCAATACAATCAGTTTATCCTAAAACCGAACATCAATTATGCATCGTTCATCAAATTAGAAATAGTTTGAAATATGTCTCATATAAGCATAGAAAATCTCTAGTTGCAGATTTAAAACCAATTTATACTGCATGTAGTGAAGAACAAGCAATGCAAGCTTTAGAATCATTTGAAAATAAATGAACTAAACAATATCCACAAATTGCTAAATCTTGATATAAAAATTGAGATAATTTAATGGTTTTTATTAGTTATCCTGCAGAAATAAAAAGGGTAATTTATACCACAAATGCTATTGAATCTGTTAATAGTCAATTACGAAAAGTCATCAGAAATAAAAAAGTTTTTCCTAACAATATGTCAGTTTTTAAAATATTTTATTTAGCAATTGACAATATAACAAAAAAATGAACAATGCCCATTCAAAATTGAAATACAGCAATTGCTCATTTTATGATAAAATTTGAAGACAGAATTAATCTGAATTAGTAACTTTGTAAAACAAAGAAACACAGATTATTAAAAAACCTCATTTTATCAACAATTATACGAGCAGAAGTTTTATGTTATACTTCTATCTTAATAGATAAGGGTATAGAATATTTAACAAAAACACATATGTGGTTTGCTTTCAAAAGATATTTTAACTGTTTAAATAATAATAATGAAAATGATGAGTTAGAATCATTACTTTCTCAACAATCAAAATGTATGAGTCTTTTAAAAAGTGGTGGTTATTTAACAGCAATGGTAATAGCAACTATAATAGATAATGCAATTAAAACTGCAGCTGTTATGTATACTGCTGATAGATTACCAGAATTTGAATCTACATTTTTTCAAGTTCCAATGTTTGCTATTATGTTTGGTTTAATTATCAATGATACTATTGGTAATAAAGTATTAAATAAATATGCTAAAAAACAATGACAGAAATTTTTTACGTCTACTCCAAATAATGAATTAGAGGAAATAGTAACTAATAGTAATTATATGAGTATTAATAGTAGTGATGAACGACAATTAAGTAATAACTTTAATGATGAATTGGTAAGTGTTATTAATAGTATTAATGGTCCTGCTTTTGTTGGTTGTCCTAGAACTCTTTCAATTGCATAAAATTTATTTGAATGAAAATATAAAAAGTTAGAATAAACTATTCTAACTTTTTATATAATTTACCAATTTCTAAACTTCCCAGTGTACTAATAGCACGTACATAAATTAACATTGATTTTCATAATTCGTCAACTTTAATACATTCATTATATTGATGTTCAGTTGAGTTAGTATGATCAAATATCGCACCAAATGCTACACAATTTGGCATTGCTCTAGCATAAGTTCCACCACCAATTGCAATTGGTTTTGCTTTTTTATCACCAGTAACTTCTTGATAAATTTCCATTAATTTAATAACAATTGTTGATTCTTGTGGCATATATAATGGTTTATCATAATGTTGTTGTTTTATTGTTAAATTATAAGGTTTTAATATTTTTATTAATCTATTTAAAATTTCTTGTAAATCAGTTTTAACTGGAATACGGATATTACATCCTAATTTTGAACTTTTGCTATTAATTTCAACAATGCCAACATTAATAGTAAAACTTCCAGATTCATCATCTAAATCACCAAAATATTTTGTTAAAGCAGTATCTTCTTGTAAAATATCACCAACAAATTTAATTAGATTATGTTCAACTTTAAGTTCATTTAAAATTAATAAACTTCTTAATCCTGCATTAATTCCTTCATCTGGTCGTGACCCATGTGCTGGTTTACCATGAATGGTAATTTGTTGATTATTATTTTCAATTCGATATTTCTTATTTTTCCCAATTTTAACAAATGATTCAATATCAACACCATTAATATTACTAGTAGAACAAGTGACATTGTAAGCATCACCTGCATTAATAACAATGGATTTATGACCTGTACCAATAATATCTAAGTTAATAATTCCTTTTTCAGCATATACTAGCGGAAACATACCATCAGGAGTAAAACCAAAAGTTGGAGTACCTTCTTGCTTCATATATGTGTTAATTGAATCTCATGTTGTTTCTTCAGTTAAACCAAAGATAACTCTAATTCGACGATTTGGTTGATAGCCATGATCTTTTAAATATTTTAAACAGTATAGAATAATAATTGTTGGACCTTTATCATCTAATACACCTCGTCCATATAAAATATCATTAATAATTTCTGGCGAAAAAGGTGGAATTTTTCATTCTTCTAAATTACCTGGTGGTACAACATCAAGATGACCTAACATGGCAAATATTTCTTTACCATCACCATATTCTAAATATCCATACTTATTGTTTTTATCACGATAAGTTTTAAAACCTAATTCTTGTCCTAAATTAATAGCATAATCTAATACTTCCTTAACACCAGGCCCATAAGGTGCTGCTGTTGTGGGTGGTTGAGCATATGATTGAATTTTAACAATTTCTTTTATTTTTGTTAATGCTTGCGGAAAATATTTTTCTTTTAGCAATTTTTCATTGAATTCCATATTTATTCACTCCTTGATATATAAATTTAAATAGTAGTATTAGTTATAATATCAACTATTAAATCATTTAACAATAATCAGGAACTATTTGTGCAAGATAAATGATTATTTTTTATTTTTATTTGTTTATTTTTGATTAATTTACTAATCAGTGGCTGCTCTAGAATATTATCATTTTTGTTAAATTTTATTCCCTTTTTTAGTAATAAACCTTGTATTAATTTTTGGATTAAAATTTCATTTGTTGATAAAATACTATTTTTTTGATTGTTATTATTAATGTTATTGCTATTAGTAATTATTATTGCTTTATCTTCTGTTTTAATATATGAAACAGCATTTGGACCAATTCCATAATAGTTTTCTAATAAACAATATGCAATAATATATTTTGATTGATTATTAGTATTTTTACTATAACTATAGTATTCATAGTTATCATATTTGTGCTTTTTTAAGAAATTATTAATGTATCTTTTAATAGTAAGATTTTGTTTGTGATTATAACTATCATAGCTAATATGAGGTGTTTTTAATTGCATACATATTTGTAAATCATTATTAACATCAATTACTGTTTGATGAGGAAGATTATATTTTAAATCAATTGAGAAATTATTAATTTTTAAGTTAATAGCATCATTAATAATTTTTATACTTTGTTGACAATTAAATTTGTTATTTAATTGATTTTGAAAACTAATTATTTTTCAAATTAAACGATTAATTTGAAATTTGGAAAATAATTGTAGAGTTGTGAAATTGGTATTATTAATAGTACATTCAAAGTTGTATTCTTTGATAGTGGTTGTTAATGGTTTAAGTATTATTAATAGTTGTTCTAAAAAATTAATTGGTAAAACTGACTTATTTTTGTTAGCAAGATAAATTGTTTTTAACTTTAATTGGTATTTATTTATTATTTTTGTTAATTCTTTTTTAATGCTTTCTATAAAATAAGAATAGTTAGTATTTACTTCATGTTTAAAATTAGGTATTTCTATATATAAATGTTCAATGATAGTTTGTGTATTCATAAATAAATGATACTATATTTATTTTAAATTACTATTAAATATTAAATATTAAATATAATAAAAAAGATTTATTTTAAAATAAATCTTTTTTATTATATTTATGTTCGTGCTTTTCAATGTTGTTCTTTTGCAATATTTTTATTTCCTTTTGAAGAAATTTTAGTTTTTCAAGAAGGGTAATTTTCACCTTTACTTTTTGCATTAACAATATTCATTGGATCTAGATTATATAATTCAGTTGTTCCTTGTTGACTAGTAGGACGATGTAGAACAATAGTTCAAGAGTAAGTTTCTAAGTTATCTGCTGCGCTATAATCAGTGGTAAATGAATCACGAAACATTCAAGCACCACCATAATCTTTACGATATAATTTATCACTAACACCATCAATTATTTCCGCTTTTTCTCAAACAGCTTCAATTTGTTCTAATGTTCAATGGTGAGTAGTAACTTTTTGCACTTCGATTGTTTCTTTTTTTGTGTTTGTGTTTGTTTTCTCTATTATTGGTTGTGTTTCTTCAACAGTTATTGTTGTTGCTTGTTCATTAAAATTAGATATTTCAGATTCAGAATAACTACTGTCTTTAACATCAAAACCACCTTGATTTTTTGGTTGGTAATTAGTTTCGCTATTAATATTACTTTCTGTTGTTGGTGATTTTGAATATATTGTTGTATCTTCTACACTTGTTTTTTCAACTGTTGGTTCTGAATATATTGTTGCATTTTCGATATTATCATTTATTTCTTCTTCATTTGTAATAGATTCGGATTTAAGATTAGTAAGAGTACCTGGTGTTGGTGAAACAGTTTCGGCATGATAAGCACCTTGCGTTGGTGTTTGTGATAGTTCATGATTAGTATAATGGACAGTTGCTGTTGAAGGGTTAGTGATTATTTTTTCTTGTGTTAGATCTTGCTTAAGAACAGTATTGTTAGTTTCTTGGTTTGCTACTTGTTGTTCTTCATTATTTTGAGGTACTGGTATTGGTACGACGTTAGGAAGCGTTATCGTATCATCAACTTCTTGTTTTGCTATTACTGTTTCTTGTTTTGCTTTTGGTTTAGCAATAGGCATTAATAGTGTATTTGATTTGTATTTAGAGGTAATATTAATAATTAATCAGAGACTGTGGATTAATAAAAGTATTGCAAATAGTTCAGCCAACATTCATGGTAAAAAAGCTATTAGAAAGTTACCAGTTGTATTTATTATTTCGCCGTCTTTTTTATTAGCTAAGAAAGTAAAAGTTTTAAATCTAAAAATAAAAAATACAATAAGAAAGATAACAAATATTGCTGAAAAAATAAAACTTATTAAACAAAAAAGTGCTGATACACTATTTTTAGTTTTTAAAAAAATAAAAGGTACGACTACTAATGCTAAAGATAAACCAGAGACTATGAAAACAATAATACTTATTATATTGAAACTAATTTGTAAATTAGAATTAGGTTGTTGTGGATTATTGAATCATTTAATATAGTTATCAATTGCATCTCGACCAATAGTTGCTCATAAAGCCCAACCTATCATTAAACTCGTAGTAATTAGAAGGCCATTAATAAGAATTGTTAATTTGCTATATAGACCAATACGATAAATTTTTGGTTCTTTCACTGAACTAGAATTTATTTCCTCTATCATAAAAATACCCCAATCTATTTTTAATATACTTACTCTTTTTATAATTATATCAAATTAAAAATTAAGATAGTGTCGTGTAATTAATTGGACTGGAAAAATGAATAATATTAATATATTATTCTATTAATATTGGTTTTTTAAATAAAATGAAAGTCTTTTTATTAAGATGATAATATTTACTTACATTTTATAGTGTTAATAAAATTAGTAATAAGCATATTTATTGATAGACTAAAAAAATAAACTATAATTTTAATTACTAATTTAATAAAGTTAATTCCTAATATAGAAATTTATCTATATTAGGAATTTTTATTAAATTAAAGTTTTAGAGAAAAGGAAGATAAAAAGATATGTTAAATAAAACAGTAAAATAAATAAAAATAATAATTTTCGAATAACTATGTTATTTAAATAATGAATTTATTAATAGTTAAAATATTAGGTATTAATGGAGAACTTGGTCATATAATAAAATTAAATAAGATTATTAATTTGAATGGAGAAAATTTATGAATAAAGAAAAAAGTCAAACAAAGATTAGTCATTTAGATAGATTAAAGTTAAAAACATCACCTAATAAAAAAGCGGCTGCGTTAAAAATACTTTGAGTAGTAGCAACACAAGTATTTCGTAAAGAATTAACAACAGAAATAACTATTTCAAAGCAATTATTAGGATTAGAAAAAGAATGGTTACAATCAGTAGTATTGAACTGTATTAATAAAGATTCTAAGCAAATAATTTGAACTAAAAATATTTCTTTACCCCTTGATGAACTATGTTTATCATTTGGTATGTATAAATTAAGTGTTACTTTGAAAAATCCAAATAAAGAGGAATCTAATTATTCTGGTTTATTAAATACAAATGATAAATCTGAAGAAACAATAGTATATGAATTATTATTTGATGGAAAATGATTTAAAATAAATGATATTGAAAGTTCCAATATGAATTTGGCAGAAAGATTAAAATACAAAATTAATGAATTAGAAAGTAATTTAGAATGTGATAGTGATTTTGATGACATCGAAAAAAAAGAAATTAGTGAAATTGATTTACAAACTCAATCATCATCAGTTAAATCTAAATTAAACTTACCAAACTTGTAAAAAATATTAAAAAGTTTATTGCATAATTTTAAAACTTTAGCAAAAATAAGTGTAAACTAAATAAACCTATTGTTTTTTATTTTTAAAATAATGGGTTTTTATTTAAATAAGGGGGAATCAAAATGAGTTTACAAACAAAAACTATTATTGAAGAAGAATTAAGAAATGTAGCAAATTTAACATGATTTACTAAAAATTTTATTAGGTGTCATAAAAATTGACATCATGGTGAAACATGTAAATTTGAAAATCATTTTGATGAAAAAGATAAAAAATGTTTTCAATTTAGAACAATTATCGAAAAACCAAATAATGAAAACTATTTTATTTATGATGAAATAGTAAAAATAAAAGATAAAACCTTTTTTTTATTAAGATTACATGATGATAAAAGAAAAAAAGTTTGAGAATTATTAATTTATTTTGAAAATAATGAAATTGTTCAACAAATTAGACATTTACGTTATAAGCAATTTGTAAATGAAATTAAAAATAATGAAGAGCTTATAAAAAAAGAATCTAAACATACAACTATCATTAGAACACCATTTTTAGAATTTGTAAGAACTATTACAAATCAAAAACAAGAAAATATTATAGAAGAGGTACAAGATAAATATTGAATTTTTAAAAGGTTTATATGAAAGATTTTTCATGGTTTAATTTTTTTTATTGCGTGGGGTGCTACATCTCCTATTGCTAAAATAATTATCACACCAATAATTAGTACATTTATTGTGTCAAGTGCTATTATGGGTTGATTACCTTTTACTATTGCTGGTATTGTTGCTGGTATTTGTTACAAAATTTTATGTGAATGTGCTAAAAAATTAAGAACAGTAATGTTTTCAAATGTAAAAGACAAGTATCAACTTGAATTAGAACAGAAAATAAAAGAATTAGAAAATAGAACAAATAATTTAGAAGAAGAAGTTCAATTTTTAAAAAACATATCTTTAAATTCAAAAGAAGTAATAGAAAAAAGAATTTTAAATTGTTTGCAACAAACTAGAGAAAAAAATGAACCAAAAACTTTTAAAACTTTAAAAAAAGAATTAAATCGAAAGTTTAAAAGAAATAAGTTTTCAAAAAAATATTACCAATCAATTAATCAATGAAACGAAAAATGACAAGAAAATATTGCATTTTCAAAATATCTAGAACCTAAACATATAAAAAAAATAAAAGATGTTTTTACTGAAAATAAAAAAGAAAAGTATCAAATCGAATCCGAAGAAAAAACAAAAGAAATATGATCAGAATTTCAAGAATGAAAAAATAAGCTAAAAGAGTTAGAAAAAGAAGCTAGTGAAACTAGAGTAAATGGATTTATTCCAGAAGAAGATAATAGACAAAAATCACCAGCTAGAACTATGAAAAGAACGGGTCTATAACTTTAAAAAAATGTTACAACTTTAATTTACCAAATTTATTACTCTATACACAATATTGAAAATTTGGTAAATTAGTTTTATTTTTTATTTGAAAGTTATATAATAACACATAAGTAGTTACAAAATACTTAGATTTTAGAGAAAGGAGAAAGTATTAAAGAAGAGAGAAATAGAAAGAAATATGCAATTTTATTTACAAGCTGATGTTGGTCAAGCTGTTATAAATACATTAAAAGCTTGAGGATTTTGAAGTGCAATTTTAGCAACGATATTTGTAATTTTTTTAGGTTGATTTTTAACGAAGAGAGGGACATTTAAAAAAGACTGAGAAGCAGTTTTAATTAAAATTGTTATGGTTGTTGGTTTACCATCTTTAGCTTTTGATGGTTTTATGACAAATACAACAACAGAGCAAGTTAAAACGCAAGTTGCAATTTTACTAGTTGGTTTTTTATTCTATATGATACTGGGAATAGTTGCTAAATATTTTTATTTTAAATATGATAAGGATATTCAAGATACATTAGCAATGTGTACTGTATTTGCTTCAACAACATTTTTTGGAATTCCTGTAGTAACAGCACTATTTGATAATGGAGCTGCCACCTTACCGTCTAATATTTTTAATATTCCATATCGAATATTTTTATATTCATTAGGGTTTATTGTAATGAGCAAACCTATTAAAGCAGCAGTAGTAACAAAAGGACAAACTGGTGCTGATTTTATTGTTGATACAAAACTAAATACTGATGGATATGCACAAATT
The DNA here is from genome assembly GCF_964019495.1 of Spiroplasma endosymbiont of Dasysyrphus albostriatus. NCBI lineage: Bacteria > Bacillati > Mycoplasmatota > Mollicutes > Entomoplasmatales > Spiroplasmataceae > Spiroplasma > Spiroplasma endosymbiont of Dasysyrphus albostriatus. Next base: position 1,279,934 of record NZ_OZ026447.1, read on the forward strand.
AAATCAGAAATGAAAGTAATAAAAAGAGAAAATTTAATAAAGAATGTAAAGCAGATTTTTTTAAATCCAATTTTAATTGCAACTATGGTTGGATTTATTTTTTGAGTTACACAATTAATTCCTGGAATTGCTATTGTTCCCGATCAAAATGATATTACTAGTGGTCAATATTTTTCACCATTACGATTAGATAATACATTTCCACCATTGTTTAAAGTAACAAAAACTTTAGAGGCATTATGTACGCCATTAGCATGATTGGCAATTGGAATTACTTTAGCAAAAGGTAATTTTAAAGATGCTGCACAAGATAAAAAAGTATGATTTGGAATGGTAATGAAAATTATTTTTGCACCATTATTTGGATTAGCATTAGTTTGTGCAGTTGCGGCAATTGGAAAAGAAACCGGAGCATGAAAATTAGATACTGTTGGATTAGGCGTTATTGTAATTATGTTAGCAGCCCCCCCAACATCAGTTATTGTTGCCTATTCAATTGCTTACAAAAAACAGCCATTGTTAACAAGTAATTTAACATTAATTGCTACATTATTTTCAATTATTTCATTACCATTTTGAGTAATTATTACTACAGCGATTGGCGCAACACCGTTATTTAGTTAAAATATAAACAAAAGAAAGGGAATAAAAATATGGCAAAAAAAATTAAAATGGTTTGTTATGGTGTTCGTAAAACAGAAAAGCTTTTTTTTGAAACATTAAATAAAAATTATGGATATGATTTAACGTTAATTGAAGAGTATTTAACAAAGGATAATATTGAAACGGCAAAGGGACATGAAGCAGTAATGGTTCGTGCTAATTGTGACTGTTATGAGCAAAATTTATTAAAAATGAAAGAATATGGCGTTAAATATTTATTAACTAGAACTGTTGGTTATAATCATATTGATTTAAAAAAAGCTCATGAATTAGGTTTTGAAATGGCATATGTACCTGGTTATTCGGCCAATGCTGTTAGTGAATTAGCAGTAAGTATGGGAAACGGCTTACTTCGAAATTTATTTTATAGTGCTAATCATCAACAAAATCATAATTTTAAAATTGATGATTTTATGTTTGCCAAAGAAATTCGTAATTCAACAATAGGAATTATTGGAACTGGTCGTATTGGTTATCAAGCAGCTAAGGCATGACATGGAATGGGAGCAAAGGTATTAGGATATGATATTTATGAAAGTGATCAAGCAAAAAGTATTCTAACTTATTGTGATTTAAAAACTTTACTTAAAGAATCGGATTTAATTTCATTACATTGTCCATATATTAAAGAAGAAAATTACCATTTAGTTGACAAGAATTTTTTAGCAAAAATGAAGCCTGGATCAGTTTTAATTAATGTAGCTCGTGGTGAATTAATGGATTTACAAGCAGTTTATGATGCAGTTAAAAGTGGTCATTTAAAAGGTGCTGGTTTGGATGTTTTAGAAAATGAAAGCAAAGTTTTTTTTAAAGATTTTGCTGGAAAACCAACTCCCGATAATATTACAAATAAATTATTATCATTATATCCACGTGTTATTGTGACACCACATATTGGATCGTATACTGATGAAGCTGTTAAAAATATGATTGAAATTACTTATGAAAATTTAAAAGTAATTTTATCTGGTCAAGAATGTAAAAATAAAATTTAATTTAATAATTGATTATAGTTATTTTACATATTGTATATGAAAAAGATAATATGAATTTTAATATATACTGATGTATTATGTTATAATAACATCAAACTTAATATAAGTTTTTTACCTATTTACTTTATTTTAAAGTAAATAGGTTTTTTATTCTAAATTTCAAATAAGGAAGATTAAAAGATATATCCATTATATAAAAAAGAGAAAAATTAAATAATAAAGTAAAAAATAATGTTACTCCCATTGAACTTATTGCAGCGGGTAGTACTATTGGAGTTGTTACTGGTGCTGCAAAAGTTGTTGGTATTGGTGTTGCGGCTGTTAATTTAGTTGCTTCTACGGTTGCTACTATTGTTACTGGTGATGATGGGGGTGATGCTGCTAATATTGTTACTAATGTAGCCTCTATTACTTGTGCAGCCGGAGGGGTTGCTATTCTTGGTACTCCTACTATTATTGGTTTGGTTGCTGTTGGTGCCATTAGTGGTGCTATCGATGGTGGTTTTGAAATAAGTCAAATGTTAGCAAAAAAAGATGATAAAAAACAAGAAGAGCAAAAATTAGATTTTGAAGGTTCAAAAAAAATTATAAATTCAAATTTAGAAAATTTCTATTCTTCAACAAGTGTATACAATTCTAATACATCAACAATGTAAAAGGTAATTTATTAAAACACATCAATTTCTTCTTTACTAAAAAAAATAAAATATATTTTTTAAATTTATTACTTTATTTTAAAGTAATAAATTTTATTTTAATTTTATAGTAGAAAAATGAAAAAAATATTCTTTTTATTACACATTTTTACACTAATAATTTTATATTTATTTTATTTATTAAAAATAAAATAAATAATTGTTTTTTTAAAAAAATATTATATAATTTTATTTGTATTATTTAACTTAAAGTTTAGTATAAATAAACAAAAGGAGAAAATAATCAATATGAAAATTGGAAGAAAGTTAAAAACTTTAAGATTGAAACACAATTTAACTATGGAAGAGTTAGGGAAACGTTGTGATTTATCAAAGGGATTTATTAGTCAGTTAGAGCATGATGTTTCTTCACCTAGTATTGAAACACTAAAAAGTATTTTAGATATTTTTGATTGTCCATTATCAACCTTTTTTGCTGGTGAAGTTAAAGAAAAAATAGTTTTTAAATCACAAGATGTTACTGTTAGTGACGAAGAAGATTATCAAATAAAATGAATTATTCCTAATGCTCAAAAATTAACATTAGAACCAGTAATTTTAACTTTAAAACCATTTGGTAATTCAAATAAAATTCCGCCATTTCAAGGTCAGATCTTTGGATATGTATTAAGTGGCACAGTATTTGTTCATTATGGTGCAACTAGAGTAAAAGCAGTAGCTAATGAAGCATTTTATATTAAAGGTAATGAAAAACATTATTTAGAAAATCCCAATAATTCAATTGCAACTATTTTATGAGTTTCAAATCCACCAATTTTTTAAACCATTTAAAGGAGGAAATTATGAGTGTAAATATTTTAGAATTACGTAATATTACCAAAGAATATGATGGTAAAGTTGTTTTAAAAGGAATTAGTTTAAATATTCATGAAGGTGAATTTCTTACCATTCTTGGTCCTAGTGGTTGTGGTAAAACAACATTATTAAGGATTATTGCTGGTTTTGAACAACCAAACAATGGTCAATTATTGTTTAAAGGTAAGGATTTAACTAAAATTCCAATTCATAAAAGAGAAATAAATACTATTTTTCAAAATTATGCTTTATTTCCACATTTAAATGTTTTTGATAATATTGCTTATGGTTTAAAGTTAAGAAAAATTGATCGTGAAAAAATCAAAAAAGAAGTTAAAAAAACTTTAGATTTGGTTAAATTAAATGGTATGGAAGATAAAGATGTTAATGATTTATCTGGTGGTCAAAAACAAAGAGTAGCAGTAGCTAGAGCATTAGTTCTTAATCCTAAAATTTTATTATTAGATGAACCTTTTGCTGCTTTGGATTTGAAATTACGTCAACAAATGCAAGTAGAATTAAAAAAAATTCAAGAAGAAATTAATATTACTTTTATCTTTATTACTCATGATCAAGAAGAAGCATTTATTATGTCAGATCGGGTAGTTGTTTTAAATCAAGGTCAAATTCAACAAATTGGGACACCACAAGATATTTACAATGAGCCTGAAAATAAATGAACATCACAGTTTGTTGGTAGCTCGAATGTTATTGAAAATGGTGTATTTGTTAATGATTATTGTGTTCGTTTTGACGGTAAAAAATTTGCATGCTCTGATACTGGTTTTGGTGAACAAGAACGTAATATTGATATTGTTATTCGACCAGAAGATATTGATTTAGTTAATGCAGGTAGTGGTTTTTTTGATGGAACTATTAAAACTATTGCTTTTAAAGGATTATTATGAGAAATTGAAATTATTGCTAATAAACGCAAATGGATAGTTCATACTACTGATAATTTTGAAGTAGGTAACCGTGTTGGTTTAAAATGAAATGTTGAAGATATTCATGTTATGTGAAAGGAAATTGAAGAGTAAAATGAAAAATTTGTTTAAACGTAATATTAAAACACAAATTTTAAAATCACAAGATATGTTAGTTAATAATTCAAATCCAGAAAAAATCATTGATAATCAAAATAAAAAAAAGTATAGATTTAAAAAATGGTTTAAACTTAAAAAAAATAATGTTTTTTTACAAGAAGTAGCAAAAAATAAATCGAAAATGAAACGAGTAAAAAAGAAAAAAGCATTGTTATGTTGAAAAAAAACAAATCAAAAAATAAGTTTTATTAAAAATAAAATCAAAGATAAATCAGTAAATTTTGGTTTTAAATCATGAGTTACGCTTGCTTATCCATATTTATTGGTGATGGTAATTTTAATTGTATTGCCATTATTAATTGTAATTTTATATTCAATTATTAAAGCAACTAATAATGCTTGAATATTTCGTTTTACATTTAGTAATTTTAATGATTTTTTTAAAGAAAATAGTTATGTTATGGTTTTATTACGTTCAATTGGTTATTCATTTGTTGCCACTTTAATTGCTGTTATTTTTGGTTATCCCATTGCTTATATTATGGCTTTTATGTCAACAAAAATTGCTTCAAAAAATATTTGAGTTTTAGTTACTTTACCAATTTGAATTAACATTTTATTACGTACAATTGGATTACAAATTATTTTTAGTATTTTAGGTCCTAATGTTTTATTAGGAACTCCAATTGGTATTATTTTAGCAATGGTTTATATGTTTATGCCTTTCGTTATTTTACCAATTTATAATTCTTTAGAAAAAACAGATCGCAATTTATTAGAAGCAAGTCAAGATTTAGGAGCTTCTAAGATGAAAACATTTTGAAAAGTTACCTTTCGTTTTTCAGTGCCTGGTATTGTTTCTGGTTTTACTTTAATGATGTTAAGTGCTATGACTTCACTAGTAGTAGTTAAATATATTGGTGAAGGAAAAACTATTTTAATTGCAAATATTATTGAATCATATTTTTATCGTGGTGCTAATTTTGCTTATGGTGCTGCTATTTCTGTTATTTTAGGTATTATTGTTTTAATTATTATTTTTACTTTAAAAGCGATTGGTAGTTGAGCTACTGGTAAAAAAATAGGAGGTATTAATTAATGAGATCTTTTTTTAAAAATAGTTATTTAGCTATTATCTTTTTATTATTTTATACTCCAATTTTAGTTTTAATGATATTCTCTTTTAATGGTGGCGATTCAGTTCGTAGTTGAAATTCTTGATCATTGCAACCTTATTACGATTTATTTCAACAAAGTGAACTTTGAGAATCGGTTAGTGTAACATTAATTGTTGCTTTTATTTCTACTTTTGTTGCTGTTATTATTGGTACGTTTGCTGCTTTGGGTTTAAGTAAAACAAAAAAAATAACACGTAATATTACTTTAGGGATTACTAATATTCCTTTAGTTAATGCTGATATTGTTACTGCTGTTTCTTTAATGTTATTATTTATGGCATTTGGTTTTAGTTTTGGTCTTGGAACATTAATTTTCGCTCATATTTCTTTTAATATTCCTTATGTTATTATTACTGTTTTACCAAAAATTAGATCAATAAATATGTCACAATTAGAAGCAAGTCAAGATTTAGGTGCGACCCCTTGATATACGTTACGCAAAATTGTATTACCAACAATTAAACCAGCAATTATTGCTGGAGCAGCTATTGCGTTTGCTATGAGTTTTGATGATTTTTTAATTTCTTATTTTACTGGCGGTAATACTTCTAACGTTTCAACTTTTATTTATTCTTTAAAACGAATTAAGCCTTATATTAATGCTTTTTCAACAATAATTATTTTATTAATTGCAGTACTTATTATTTCTTGAAATACTTATGTTCTTTGCAAAAAACAAATTAAACAACGTAATGAAAAAATTGATAAAGGTATTTATCATGATAAAAAAATTATTAAAACTGAGAAGTTGTTAACTAAATATTATTTACAATTAAATAGTTTTAACTATAAAAAGGTTAAGAGTAAAGGTAGAAAACGTAAATCATTATATAGTGATGGTAATTTTGAAATTGTAACTGAGCAAGATATTATTAAAATTCAGGATTATATTAAAAATCACCCGAAACTTATTAATCAAATTTCTAAACTTGAAGCAAAACTTGAGATGGAATCAATTTGAATTGAACATATAAAGAATAAGATTAAAAAAAAGAAAGAGTTAAAAGAAGAACACTCAAAATCAAGAAGAGAGAAATATCGTTTTTTACTATGACCGTGAAAATTAATTATGATTAGTATCATCTTATTATCAAGTTTTATTAGTTTGGGTGCTTTCTACATTTATACTAATGTTTATGATTTATCAATTGCTAATTGAGGCGAGTATATGAATCCCAATATTTTAAAAGAATTTGAAAATAAATATCAAGTTAAAATAAAATATTCAACTTTTGATGATAATGAATCATTGTATGCTAAATTGTATACTACTAGTTATGATGTAATGGTTCCTAGTGATTATATGGTGGCTAAATTAGCAAGTGAAGATAGACTTTTTCCAATTGCATCAAAAAATTCTGCAGGTGATATTGAGTATGATAGTAGAATTGATTTTAATCCCAAAGAAGATATTAATCATGATTTATATGAATTAATGAATAATTATCGAGTTGAAAATAGTGATGGAATTTTAAATGAATTTGGTTTAAATAGTTATAGTATTCCTTATTTTTGAGGTGATGTTGTATTAGTAATTAATACTACTAATACAAATAATCTTAGTGATCTTGGTATTAAAGCTGATGGTTCAAATGTTCAATGAAGTGTTTTAACAGATGCTGCAAAATTAGGTAAACGTATCGTTTTAAATGATGATATGCATAACTTATTTATGACTGCGCTTACTGATTTACACTATAAAAATAAATGAGGAGAAAATAACGGTTCAGGTCAATATAATCAAGTAGGAAATGAATTTAGTGATAATATTAATGCTCATAGTCCAATTGAAATTAAAGATGCAAGCGACTGGTTAGAACCAGTTATCAAAAATAAAAATACAAAATTATTAAATGATGATATTGTTGATGAAATTAGTAATGAAAATAAGTGGGATGTAGCAATGATGTATAATGGTGATTTATTATCTGCAATTGCTGATGATCCTGATTCTTATAATGGTAAGTACCTTGTTGTTAGACCATATATGGGGACTAATGTTTGAAATGATGATATGGTAATTAGTAAAGATTCTCCTCATAAAGATTTAGCTTTTAAATTTATTAATTATATAATGCAAAAACAAACACAAGTTGATTTAAGTAGTGAATTTGGTTATACCTCACCTTTACAAGCAGCCATGGATGAAGTTAGTACTAATTTTTCAGCAGAAATTTGAAAGCATGTATATATTCCAAAAAATGGCCAATTACCTGATCCATTAGATCCAAGTAAGCATCATGAAGGATATTTTAACGGTTTATATACTCGTAGTTTTGACCCACAAATGCAAACCGCTTATAATAGATTATTAGCACGTTAATAAAATAAATTGTAATATTAAGTTTAAAAAAATATTGTAACTTATAGTATAATTTAATACGAAAGGGGTTAATTCATTGTGGCACGTCGTAAAAAGTGAGAAAAAGAAGACAAAGAAAAAATATGAAACTATTCTATTCAAAAAATGGAGAAATATTTTAAAGGATTATCTGAATTTTGAACATTGAATGTGCAAGCTCCTTGTCCGTGGTGTTGTTTGCCAATGATAAAAGGTGCTTATCAAGGTGAACAACCAACTTCAGCATTTGCTTGAAATATTGATCACATTGATGGTGATCCAAATAATAATAGTTTAGAAAATTTACAACCAATGCATGTTGAATGTAATATTAAAAAAAATTAATCATAATTTAAAAATTCAATGAATATTTAATTTAATCATTGAATTTTTAATTTAATTTTTATCTTAATTAAGAAAAATTATTTTGAAAATTATTTTACTATTAGTGTTCTTTTTAATTAAAAATATTCAATCTTTTTTTAAAAAGAATATTGTCTTTTTTTATAATAAGTGTAATATTATTTTTAAGGACAGAGTATTTCTTTCCTTATAATTTTAATAGGTGTATAGCAAAGTTTATATAATTATTAAAATTATTAATATTAAAATATAAAAACTAAATTTAATTGGTTTACTTTAAACCTTAGTTTTATTTTATTAAAACTAAGGTTTAAACTATTTTAATATTTTTTCCTATTTTAATATTTTAGTTAAAAATAGCAAGTTAAAGCGTTAAGCTATATTTTTCACTTTAGATTATTTTAAAAATAATGCTAGGAAAGGATTGTTAAAATGAAATATAAAATAAATAGTAATAGCCCGAGTAAAGATATGGTTAATCAGGATAAACATAAAAAGATAAAAACAGGATCTAATTCAATATATACAATTAATGTTAAAAAAAATAAGAAGAAAAGAATCTTATTATTTTCGTTGTATTTATTAGCATTTGGTTCTACAACAGTTACTACGATATTACTCTTACATACTACTGCTGCTTTCAATAATTCTGAATTTAATCCGAATTCTAATAATAAATTATGAGATGAATATTATCAAAAACATCATCGTAACTCTGGACCTATTAGTTTAGATTCTACTATTGCTTATTTTGGTAAATCAACAAATATTGTTAATTTTAATGTTATTGAAAATGCTGCTGATAATGGTAATATTGATTTTACAAATGTTTTAAGTAGTATTGATAATAATTTACAAAAAACTGATCCTAAAATTGAAAGTGATGTTGATAATGATAATTCAACTTTATTACCAATTAATTTTTTCTTAAATGCTAATTATAATCCAGCAGTTAACTTTACTGTTGGTAAGGATAAAAAGCCGATAACTAATACTTCTTTTACTTTGCCAAAGAATTTTAATGAGTCTAAAAGTTATGTTTTAAATTTAACAACTAATGATCAAGCATCAATTTTTGGTATTAAAAATACTAACGTTAATATCGAAATTAATATTAATATTATAAATCAAGTTGCAATTAATATTGCTAGTTTACCAGTTAACTTTCTTAATAAAATTATTAATATTACTAATCCTGAAAATGCTACTATTGATTCAATAAAAGATAAATGATTAATTCCAACAATTCAAGAACAATTTGAAACAATTTTAAGTAAAGCATTAAATGTAGCCAAAAAAGAAATTAAACCTAGTTATTACAAAATTGAATTTCAAAATGGTTCAGAACCACAAAACTTTACTAAAAGTGTTCCTGTTCAATTTTCAATTACATCTTTAGATAATAATCCTTGAAACTTTACAGGAAAAAAAGATAATTGCACTATAAATGTTAAAAATGATATTGCTGATTTAAGTACTATGAAAGAATTAACTAATGAAATTGAAACACAATATAATAATGATAAAGATAATAAAAACTTTCAAATTACTTTAGATAATCAAAAAGATAAAAATGGTAATTTTATTAATGCCGATAGTAAATTATCAGAAGAAGATGTTAAATTTGTTAATAGTCAAATTATTGAGAGTGTAAAGAAGATTTGTCAATCTTATTTCCAAAAAAATTATTCAGATCTTAATATTAAAGATAGTGATTATACAATATCAACAAATTTAAAAGTTGGTTATAATATTTTTAATAATAAATTAGGTAAAAATATTGAAATAACAATAAAAGCTGCTGATAATAGTTATAAATTAGATGGTTCTTTAAGTGCTAAAGCTATTGTTCATGGTCATAATAAAAATAATATTACTGGTAATTATCCTTCGCCAAAAGATTTTGCATTAAAAGGTATTTGATTAAAAGATGGTCAAGATGCAAATATTTTACAAGAAGGTCAACATTTTTATGAACAAGATAATTTATTAGGTAATTGAATTACTAATAAAGATAGTTTATTAAATACAATTAATAACAATTCTTATCATCCAGTTGAGAATGCATTTACTGGACAGTTCACTATGAATTATTTATTAGATGGTGAGACAAAACCAAATGGTATGTCAGTTGATATTAGTAAAGAAATTAAAGGTGGTAAGGCAAATAATTTTTGAGATTTAATTACTAAAACAAAAAGTATTTTTTTAGAAACCGATGTTGCAGTAACAACAAAATCGGGTTGAGAGTTAAATAATGTAAAACTAGTATTTACTGACAGCGAAACACAACCAACTAAAGATAATACACTTTATACTCTTGATTTATCAGAAAGGTTTGCTGGCAAAACTATTAGTGATCGTGCTACTTTAACATTCCCTGATTTTAATTTTAATTTTAATTACCAGTTAGTAAGTTAAAAAAAGGAAAAAGTAATATGAAACAATTATTAATCATTTTAAGTACATTAACAACATTAACTTTGGCAAGTAATAGTATTATTAATACTATTGATGATACTAATACTACCATTAATAAATTATTAGCAAATAAATCATCAATAACTGATTCTGTAACTTCATTATTTAATAATCAATATGGCTATTTAAATGATAGTGATATAATAACTAATCAATCAATAATAGATCATAAATATTATAGTTATGATACTAGTCATGCCAATTATTTATTAAGTGATGGTAAGACATCAGCACGAACATTATTTATTGTTAATGATAAAGGTGAATTAGTTTATAAAAAAGATGCTATAATACCAGCAAAAGATAAAGTTGATGTTAATAATACTAAACAAGAAATGATTAGTCATAAAAAAATTGATAGTATTAATAATATTTATAATCCATATAGTAAAAGTGAATATTCTAACAAATATTTTAGTGGTGATAATACTGATTGACAATATATTCAATTTGGTGGAGTTGAAAAACATATTGATATTTGCCAACAAGTAGCTGCTGATAAAGTTGAACATAGTAGTAGTTTAAGTGAAACATTAGGTTTATATTATATTGCAAAAGCAGCATATCAAAATAAAATTACTAAAGCAGTGGCTGTTAATTTAGGAACATATTTTATGAGTCAAACAATTATTAAAGATAATTTTAATAAAGATTTAACTAGTAAAATTATTAATTTAATTAGTAGTAATAATAATATTTTTAATTTTATATATAGTTCACCAATGAACATAAATGATAAAAATTATTCAATAAATTATATTTTTGATAGTAATAATAATATAATTTCTATTTATTATACAAAATGAAATAATGATAATCTTGTTTCAAATATCAATGTTAAAACTTATGAAAGTTATAGTGGAAATAATGATTATGGTATGTGATATTATGGACCTACAACTGTTATTAGTAATTTTACGCAAGATGGTAAGATTGCTAGCTGAAAAGATTTTATTACTATATATCCAACATTAACTTTTAATGATAATTCATTTTTTTCTGTTTATTGTCAATATGGTAAGGAGCAATATAGTGGTTCAAAATTAAGCATTGATACTTCTAAAATTGATACTAGTAACAATTTTAATCATAACTTTTGATCAGTAAGTGTTAATCATGATGGAGGAATATTTGGGGCTCATGTTGAAATAAAAGCTGATGCACAAATTTGACATGATGATCATAATATTTATATTAGTTATAGATGATATGAATATTCTAAATTTGCAACGGAAGGTGCTTTTTTCTCAACTACACTAAATCAATCATCTTTTATTAACATTATGAAATAAAATTTATAAAATGTTATATCTATTATTATAGATTAATAAGATATTTTAATTTATAAAAAATATTATTTTAGGATACTAAAAATAGAAAGGAAAAATACAATGAAACAATTATTAATTACTTTAAGTACATTAACAACATTAACTTTGGCAAGTAATAGTATTATTAATACTATTGATGCTACTAATACTACCATTAATAAATTATTAGCAAATAAATCATCAATAAGTGATTCTGTAACTTCATTATTTAATAATCAATATGGCTATTTAAATGATAGTGATATAATAACTAATCAATCAATAACTGATCATAAGTTTTATAGTTATGACACATCAGCTTTAAAAAGTTATACTTTTGCTAATGCAAGAGATGTTTTTTTAGTAAATAATGAAGGAACTTTAATTTATAATCCTGATGTTATTATTCCTGCTGATCAAAAATTAAATATTGAAAATACGATGCAAGAAATGATTAGTCATAAAAAAATAACTACAGTTAAAGCAAATTACAATTCTTATAGTAATAGTCAGTATTCATCTACTGATTTTAGTGGTGATAATACTGATTGACAATATTTGCAATTTGGTGGAATTGAAAAACATATTGATATTTCACAACAAGTAGGTGCTGATAAAGTTGAATATAGCAATAGTTTAAGCGAAACATCAGGTTTATATTATATTGCTAAAGCAGTAATTGAAAATAAGATTAGTCAGTCAGTTGCTATTAATTTGGGAATATATTTTATAGCACAAAGTAGTTTAAAAGGAAAAATTAATAATGAATTAATTACTAAAATTATTGATTTAATTATTAATAATAAATACGTTTATAATTTTATGTTAAATATGCCATTTTCAAATGATGATACAAGTTATGTCATTAGTTATATTTTTGATCATAATAATAATATTATTGAGTTAAATTATAATCATTATAGTTACGAAAAAAGTAATACAAGTAATTTTGAAACTCATGTTAGTCCTGGTCCTTTTGCTTCAGTTGATTATACAGGTGATATTTATATTAATTATCAGGATTTATATTATTTAATTAATAATCAAAATAATTGAGATGTAATTTATAAGTATTTTATTAATGGAAACTTATTTGATTATAGTAATATGAAGCATGAAATTGGTGATAATTGAACTTTTAAAAATTTTTGAAATTCTATATTTAAAGATAATTTAACAAAATTTTTAAATAATGTGGGTGTTAATGGAATAATAATTCATATTGACTGTTATGGTACAGATATATGACATCCTTCTTTAATTAATACATTTTATATTAAAAGTATTTCTCAATGAAATTAAGTACTTACATACTAAATTTAGTTTTTAAAATAAGCATTTTATTAATCTTCTTAAATAAAATTAATAAAGTGTTATATTTAGTATAGATTAGTCAGATATTTTTTATAAAATAATTTTTAGTAAACTTAAAACGAAAGGAGAATGTAACATGAAACAATTACTAATAACATTAAGTACATTAACAACATTAACTTTAACAAGTAGTATTATTAATACTATTGATGTTACTAACACTACCGTTAATAAACTATTAACAAATAAATCATCAATAAATGATACTTTATCTTCAGTGTTCAATAATCAATATGGTTATTTAAGTAGTAGTGATTGAATTACTAATCAAATAGATAATAACTATTATAGTTATGATACTAGTCATGCTGATTATTTATTAAGTGATGGTAAGACATCAGCACGAACATTATTTACTGTTGATAATAAAGGTGAATTAGTTTATAAAAAGGATGCTGTAATACCACCAAAAGATAAAGTCGAAGTTGATGCTACTAAACAAGAAATGATTACTCATAAAAAAATTACCACAGTTAAAGATAAATATAATCCATATAGTAAAAGTGAATATTCTCACACATATTTTAGTGGTGATAATACTGATTGACAATATATTCAATTTGGTGGCGTTGAAAAACATATTGATATTTCCCAACAAGCAGGTGCTGATAAAGTTGAACATAGCAATAGTTTAAGTGAAACATTAGGTTTATATTATATTGCAAAAGCAGCAAAAAATAATTTAATTGATAATACTATTGCTAATAAAATAGGTCAATATTTTATGACACAAAGTAGTTTAAAAGGGCAAATTAATGATAATTTAATTAATATTATTATTAATTTAATTAGTAGCAATAATAATATTTTTAATTTTATATATAGTGCACCAATGAACGTAAATGATAAAAATTATTCAATTAATTATATTTTTGATAAAGATAATAATTTAATTGAAGTTTATTATACTGAGTTTGATAAATCAAATATAGAAAATAACTTAAATTATAAATGAAATGACTCATATAATTGATTTAGTTCAAATTATAGTGATTATTCTAATACATATACAATAGTAAAATGAACTGACTATGCAAGCGATTGAAATACTTTTACTAATAAATATCCAACTTTTAATTTTGATGCTAATTCATATTTAAAAGTTTCAACGGGAAGTGGTAAAGAAGACTATAAATCTCTAAATTCTCAAGTCACAACAACAAATATAAAAACTAATCAACAAAAAGATATTGATAATTCAATTTTTCAAGTTAATATTAGTACGTGACCACCATATGATCCAAATTACCCAGGAGGTGTAGGAACTGCCATTGATATTTATTTAGAACTTTGACATGATGATAATAATATTTATTGAAAATGACATATAATGACAGCTACTTTTTTAGGATCAACTTCATATTCTGATATTAAATTAAATAATATAACATTTAATAATATTATGAATTAAATAAATATGTTTTTTTCAAATTAATTATTTATTATTAAATTTAATTATGATTTTAAAAATGGTAAAAAGTAAAAGAAGGTATTGTAAATGAAACAGTTTTTATTAACTCTAAGTACAGTAACAACATTAACAATAGCAAGTAATACAATGTTTAATAGTATGATGATAGTAGTTCAAAAAAATAATATTGCTAGTAAAAAGAAAATACTACCTGTCATTCCAATAGATCAAAATAAATCATTATTTAATAATCAATATGGTTATTTAAATAATAATGATTGAATTACTAATCAATCAATAATAGACAATAAATATTATAGTTATGATACTAATCATGCTGATTATTTATTAAGTGATGGTAAGACATTAGCACGAACATTATTTACTGTTGATAATAAAGGTGAATTAATTTACAAAAAAGATGCTATGATACCAGACAAAGATAAAGTTAACGTTAATAATACTAAACAAGAAATGATATTTCATCGTAAAGTTGCTACTATTAATAATCCAACTAACAGTTATAGTGGTAGCCAACTTGATATTAATTATTTTGCTGGTGACGGTATTAATTGAAAATATGTTCAACAAAGTGAAGTGGAAACTCATATTGATATTTCACAAAAAGAAAATGCTAATAATGTTGAAAATAATAATAGTTTAAGTGAAGGTTTAGGGCTATATTATATTGCTAAGGCAGTAAGAACCTGTTTGGAATCTTTTATAAAATAACGTAAAATGACTATATATTTTAAGATAAGGGGTATATATGCATAAAAATTATCCAAGTCATGTTACTAAAGAACAATTTGAGAACATAAGATCAATTTTAGAAAATAACAAAAAGAAAACAAAACCAAGAAATTTAGATTTATATGAAGTATTTTGTGCAGTTTTATATGTATTAAAAAGTGGATGTCAATGAAGAATGTTACCAAAAAATTTTCCAAAATGACAAACTGTATATTATTATTTTCAAATTTGAAGTAAAAATAGTGATAAAGAACCTAGCACTTGACAAGTAATTTTAAAAAAAATTAGTTAGAAAAGTTCGTATCAATAATGGTAGAAAAGAACAAACTAGTTTTTGTATAATTGATTCACAAAGTGTTAAAAACACAGATACTGCTAAAAATAAAGGTTATGATGCTGGTAAAAAAAATTTCAGGAATAAAGCGTCATATTGCTGTTGATTCTCAAGGCTTACCACATGCAATTTACATAACCACAGCAGAAAAAACAGATCGTAACAGTGCTATAATAATGATTGAAAATGAAAAAGAAAATTTATCTAAAGTTCAAAAAATACTAGTAGATGCTGGTTATACTGGTGAAAAATTTGCTTTTAAAATCAAAACAATCATAAATGCAAATGTTGAAGTTATCAAACGTAATGAATTACATTCTTTTGTAGTATTGCCAAAAAGATGAGTTGTAGAACGAAGTTTTGCATGATTAGAAAAATGCAGAAGATTATGAAAAAATTGTGAAAGAAAATTAAATACTAGCTTACAAATGGTTGTTCTCTCATTTATTTCAATTTTATTAAAAAGATCCTAAACAGATTCTAAGAGAATCAGATGGTTCTTTTAAAGAACAAGATGCTGATATTTTAGCACACTATTTTATTACTCAAAGTAGTCTAAACGGTAGTTTAAGTGATGTTTTAATTGACAAAATTATTCATTTATTGATTACAAATGATAATGCTTATGATTATATGACTAATGTTCCGTTTTTAACTAATGATAATAGTAAGTATACAATTAATTACATTTTTGATGAGTTTAACAATATCATTCAAATTTATTACAGTTATTATGATAAAGCTTTTGATCTTTCAACTTTGTGATTAATAATTCCACAACAAGTAATATCAGTAAAAACACCAGAAGCAACTCCAATTACTGATATAAAAGCTAATTTAGTTAGTAAAATTCAAACAGAATTTAAACAAAAATTAAGTCAACAATTAAAAATTAATTCAGAAGAAATTAATGATAAATATTACAATATTTTTATTAAAGATAATAAAGAAAATCAAGATTTTACTAATGCAGTAAATATTGATTACAAAATAACTAGTTCTTGAAAAAATGCTAATCAATTAAATTTTGCAGGTACTTATCAAGGACAAGTTAGTGTAATTAATAAGTGCGTTGATTTAAGTAATGAAACAGATTTAAAAAATATTATTGAAAATGCTTACTATCATCAAAATGATAAATCTAAATGATTAAATGTTGATGTTGATAATACTATTGATAATAAAAATGTTGACACTAAATTAACACAAACTACTTTAGATTTAATTAATACTAATATTAGTACTACTATTAAAGTTATTGTTCAAAATTATTTTAAAACTCATGATACTGAACTTATTATTGATGAAACAGATTATGATGTAACAACTACTTTAGCGGTGGGTGATAATATTTTAATAATAAATTAGGTAAAGATTTTACAATTAGCATTAAAGATAACGGTTCTACTTATAAATTAAAAAATAGTTTAGATAATATTAACGTTACTATTCATGGTCATAATAAAAAAAGTATTGCTGGTAATTTTTCAAGAACACCTTTTGATTTGGATGGTATTTGGTTAAAAGATGGTAAAGATACAAACGTTTTACAGGAAGGTCAACATTTTTATGAACAAAACAAATTATTAGATAAATGAATTTCTAATAAAGATAGTTTATTAAATACAATTGTTAATAATTCTTATTATCCAATTGCTGATAGTTTTGGTGGAAACTTTATTATTAATTATATATTAGATGGTAAAAATAAAGGTAGTATGACAGCTGATATTAGTAAAGATATTACTAGCGATAAGGTAACTAATTTTTGAGATTTAATTACTAAAACAAAAAGTATTTTTTTAGAAACTGATGTTTCAGTAAGTTCAGATTGAGCTTTAAATAATGTAAAATTGATATTTACTAATGATGAAATACAACCAACCAAAGATAATACACTTTATATTTTTGATTTATCAGACAGATTTAAAGGTGAAACTGTTAGTGAACGCGCTACTTTAACATTCCCTGATTTTAATTTTAATTTTAATTACCAATTAATGAGTTAATAAAGAAAAGAGAATATAAAATGAAACAATTATTAATAACTTTAAGTACATTAACAACATTAACTTTAACAAGTAATACTATTATTAATAGTATTAATGATAATACTGTTATTAGCAGTAGATTAACAAACAAATCATCAATAAATAATATTTCAACTTCATTATTTAATAATCAATATGGTTACTTAAGTGATGATGATTGAATTACTAATCAATCAACAATAGATCATAAGTATTATAGTTATGATACTAGTCATGCTGATTATTTATTAAGTGATGGTAAGACATTAGCACGAACATTATTTACTGTTGATGAGGTGGTTAGCCCTAATTACTGGACCATATTTTGATAGATATTTCTAAATTTTTATTTGTAATATTGGTGGTTTTAAAAATTTAGAATGTATTCTTTCATAATTATAAAACATAACATATTGATTTACATCATTAATAGCTTCATTGATTGTTAAATATTGATTTGAGTCTTTAGGCAATCATTCTTGAGATAAATGTGAAAATCAATTTTCAGATATGACATTACCGCCAATATCATATGGTTGTTTTTTGCTTAAAATTATTTGTTTGTTTTTTGCTCATTTTGTAATTTCTTGACAATAAAATTCGTTGGCGTTATCTGAATGTAAAATAACGTTTTTTATTTGATTTCAAGAAAATTGGTTGTTTATTTTTTCAAGTGCAGGAAGAATTAAATCTTGATATGATTTATTTGAAAATGTATTATAACTAACAACATTATTTGAATAAAAATCAATAATTACAAAAAGATATAGTCAACCTTCTTTGGTGTTTATTTGTTTAGTATCCATTGATCAAATTTGATTTGAAGCGGTTGTACTTTTGTAATCTTTGTTTACTTTATCCATTGTAGGTATTCACTTATTTGGATTTTTTTTGTTTTTAGGATAGTTATTTTTAGTTTGTTTTAATCCTTGAATATTGTGTTTTTTCATAATTTTTCGCATTTGTTTTGTTGATAATTCTATATTTAAAATGATATTTTTCTCTTGTTTTAATCACTCTTTAAAAGCTGAAAAAATTCTTAAATATCCATAAATTCTACCTTTTCTTGTAGAATGAAATTCGATTAAAAGTTGGCATAATTCTTGATATTTATGATTGCAATTAATAATATGATTTTTTTCTTTTTTAATAAGTTTTTGTTTATTTTTTAAAAAGTAATATGTTGATCTGTTTAATTGAAGATATTGACATAAGTTTCTAATTGAATATTGATTTTTGCAATCATCGATAATTTTAATTTTTTCTTTGATATTTAATTTGTTAATTATTAATGCTATTTGTTTAATTTTATCCATTAATAAAAATCCTTTCAGGTCAAAATTAGTGTTCATTATATAACACAATTGTTTTTAGAATACATTCAGATTTTTTAAATTAATGGTCTAGTAAAAAGGGCTAAGTGGCCCCATCCAATGCTTTAGATACTCAAGAATGATTAAATGTTAAGAAGATAAATGTAAGTGATAGTTGTCAACAAGGTACAATAAATAGTAAATTAATGCCTCTTATCATTATTTAAAAAGTATTACAATAATATTATAATTTTTCAAAAATAGTATTTTTTCTTTTTAGTTATAAGATAAGGAAAAAAGTTTTTAAAATTATTTAAAAGTTCTATGCTATAATGTTCGTGTAATTCTATTTTGTGAAAAAAAGTAGTATTTTATTTTAATTTCAAGGAGGAAATTATTTTTCATGAAAAAACTGATTTCTACCATTGCAACATTTGCTTTAACGAGTAGTGCTGCTTTGCCATTAATCGCGTGTTCACCAGATGATTCATTAAAAATTGCTTTTGTACCTTCAAAAGATGCAATTAAAGTAATGAATATTGTAAAACCATTAGAAGGTTTATTGAAAAATAAAATTAAAGAATTAGACCCAGAATTTAATCGAAGTGTTAAGATTACAACAACAACTGATTATCAAGCAGCTGGACAAGCTTTACAGGATGGTAAAACAGCATTAGCATTTTTACCAATGGGTACTTACATTGATTATCGTGGTAGAGCAATTAATCCTGGAAACTATGCTGATGCAGCGCCATTAGTAATTGCACAAAGAAATGCAATGAGACCAGAAACTAATAATAAAACAAGTGAGAAAAGAATTATTGACACTAATGAACAAATGTCAATTGTTAAAAATTATAATGAGATTGCTGCTAAGGGTATAGAAAGTCATGAGGATGCTTATAAAAAACTTTATCATCAAACTGATGAGCATAAATCAACCTCATTTTACCGTGCTGAAATTATTGTTAATAACAATTTTTTAGTTAGAGAAAAAAGTAAAGTTGATATTGACCATTTATTTGATGATGCAACTACTTATAAAACAAAAATTCAACAGTTAATAAAAGATGCTAAAGCCGAAGGAAAAGACAAAATTCAATTATTAACATCTAATACATCAGGAGCAGGTGTTATTTATCCTGTACAATGAATGTTAGATAATGGTGTTGAAAAAACAGAAATTGCTGATATTTTAAAAAATCAATCTCGCGTTGAATCTTTTACTGCAGCAGCACAAAATGTTGCTAATGGTGCTTCTGATATTACTTTTGGTTATACTGATATTCGCGCTGATGCAGAACAAGTAAAAAAAGATTATGAAAATACAACAATGATTGGTTTAACAAGTGGTGTTCCTAATGATGGAATTAGTTATTCTAAAAAAGCAATTAAAGATCAAAAATTACTTGCTGCAATTCGTGAAGCATTTAAAGAGTTAATTAATGATCCAAAAAATGCTGAAATTTTTGATGTTTATTCACACACTGACTATATTACTCCAAGTAAAGATGCAACTCCAGAGCAAGCAGCAACTTGAGAAACTGAGCAAAATGATAAGTATAATCAAGCAACTAACGAAATAAAAGATGCTATTGATTTGATAAAAGCTAGTCAATAAATGATAAATTTTGAAATAAAGTAGATTAGTACTTTATTTCTTTTTATTACATATAGCTAACGAAAGTAATGTTTACTCATAAATAATGTAAAATAATAATATGTAATTTAAACAATTCTTGCACTTACAAGTATAATTCAGCAATAATTAAAATAGATTAGGAAGATTAAATTATGCCAAAACCATACAGTGAGGACTTACGAAGAAAAGTAATAGAAGTTTATGAAAGTAAAAACATGAAAATTAAAGAAATTTGTAAAGTGTTCAATATCACTAGAAAGACTTTATTTTTATGAAGAAAAAGAAAGCAAAAAACCGGAAATATAAAACCAATTTTGAATTATCAAAAAGGACATAGCCACAAAATAAAGGATTTAGATGAATTAAAAAATTATTTAGCAGAAAATAAAGATGTTACAGTTCAAAAAGTAATTGAAAAATTTGGTGATATGACAAAAGAAACAGTTTATAACTATTTCAAAAAACTAAATTATACATATAAAAAAAACTTTTCTATATGAACAAAGAGATAAAAATAAACAAGAAGATTTTTTAAAAGAAATAGCGAAAATAATGAATGAAGATTTGGTATATATTGATGAATCTGGAATTGATGATAATGAATTTTATAAATATGGTTGGTCTGAAAAAGGTAAAAGATTATTTGATAATAAACCTGCATATAAAATAAAGAGAATGAGTATAATTGGTGCACTAAATAAAGGTAAATTAAAAGCTCTATGAGCATTTGAAGGACATTGCAATAGTAAAATTTTTGAATCATATGTTAAAAATATACTAATTCCAGTATTAAAGTGTGGACAAATTATAGTTTTAGATAATGCGACGTTTCATAAATCTAAAGCAACAAAACAATTAATTGAAAATGCTGGATGCAAACTATTATTTCTTCCACCATATTCTCCTAATTTAAATCCAATTGAACATTTTTGATTTGCTATAAAACATAATATAAGAAAAATATTACCAAATTATTGACCAAATATTAAAAACGCGATTGATTTTGTTTTTCAAGATATGAGTAAACATTACTTTAGTTAGCTATATATAAAAATAAGGAGTTTATAAATAAATGATTAAATTTGAAAATGTCAATAAAGTTTGACCTAATGGTGTTCATGCTTTAAAGGATGTTAATTTACAAATTTACCCTGGTGAATTTGTAGGTGTTATTGGTCTTTCTGGTGCTGGTAAAACCACATTATTAAGAACAATAAATAAAATGAATACTATTTCTTCAGGAAAAATTACGATTGAATTATTAGATAATAATAAAGAAACTAAAAAATTTGTTGTAAATAAATTAATAGGTCGTAAATTAAGAAGATTAAGAATGAGAATTGGTTTGATTTTTCAAAGTTATAATAATATTGGTACACAAAGTGTATTAAAAAATACTTTAAATGCTAGAGTTGCAAAATTACCATTTTTTTATCGATTCTTTGGTTTTTTTTCTAAAAAAGATAAAATGATTGCCTTAAGTGCTTTAGAACAATTAGATATTTTAGATAAGGCATATGTTCGTTGTGGTAATCTTTCTGGTGGCCAACAACAACGTGTAGCGTTAGCTAGAACTTTGACTCAACAACCTGATTTAATTATTGCAGATGAGCCTGTTTCAGCTCTTGATCCAATTTTAGCAAATCAAGTTATGTTGGATTTTAAAAAAATTAACATTAATAATAATTTAACAGTTATTATTAATATTCACCATGTAGAGTTGGCGTTAAAGTATGCAACTAGAATTATTGGCATTAAAGATGGTCAAATTGTATATGATGGTTCTTCAAAAGATGTTACACCAACAATTTTAAAAAATATTTATGGGAATAAATATGAGAAAGTAGATATTAAAAATGATTAGAAAATTAAGTGGCCTTACTTCAAAAAAACCATTTGTTATTAATAATCATCATTCTAGTCCTCCGAAAAAGATTTTCTTTTGATCATTTTTAATAGTTGTTATTACATTAGTAATTATTGCTTTTAACTTTATTAATCCAGATTGAAATGAGTTTTTTAGTGGTTTTAGTACTTTAGGAGATAGAATTAAACAACTTATAAATTTAAATTTTAGTGAATTTAATTCTGTTCCTTTTCCTGATATTGAACCTCATAGTTTTATGTACTTATCATTTGCAAGTATTTGACAAACTTTTATTATGACCTTTGCTGGTACTATTATTGGAACAACAATTGCTTTACCAGTAGCTATTTTTGCTTCAAAAAATATTTTTCATAATAAAATAATTAATGGTATATTAAAAACTATTTTAGCAATTTTTAGAACAATTCCTGCGTTTGTTTTTTCATTGTTATTTGTAGGTATCTTTGGACCCAATATGTTAACAGTAACAGTTGCAATTATTATTTTTACTTTTGGTATGACAGCAAAAATGATTTATGATCGTATTGAACAAATTGATATGGGACCCTATGAAGTATTATCAGCAACTGGCGCTAATAAATTTACTTGTTTTCAAGCGGCCGCTTTTCCACAAGTAATGAAACACATTGTTTCAACATGATGATATGCATTAGAAGTTAATATTCGTTATAGCGCTATTATTGGATTAGTAGCAAAAGTTGGTATTGGTTCTATGATTAAAAATAAAATTGATAGTAAACAATGACCACAAGTTGGATGATTATTATTTTTATTAATTATAACAATTGTTATAATTGAATTAGCATCCTTTATTACTAAAAAATGAATTATGAATGATAATGATAAAATTCTTGATAAAAAACAATTACAGAAATTTACTAAAAAAACTATTTTATTAAATAAATTACCTAATTTTTTTTATTGAAAAACACAAATTATTTTATCTGATTGAAAACAACAAAATCGAGAATTAAAATTAAAATTACAAAATACTAATAATATTTCTGAAAGAAATGATATTATTAAACAATTAAACTATTTAAAAACACAAAAAAAAGTAATATTAAAAACAAAAGTTAAAGAGTTAAAAAATAATATTAAAAATGATAAATTAGTTTTTAAAAATGCAAAATTAAATAATCAAGATACATATATTTTTGATCAACAATTATTACAAAAAATTAGATTAGATAAAGTAAGCAAAATTCATTATCAAGTTATGATTACTAATACTAAATTGACAACTTTAAAAGAAAAACAAAATCTTGCTAATGAATATCATCAACAATTTAAAAATAATTTAACAGTGAATGAGGTTTATAAAAGAAAACCGTTATCTTATATTAAAAGAATTATTTTTGTAATAATTATTTTAGGATTTTTTATTTACAGTTTTTCACAAATTGATTTTGTTTTAGCAAATAATGCTCAAATTAGCGATACATGACAACATATTAAAGATATGTTCAATATTTCTTGAAGTTCTTTATTTACAACTACTGGTTGAAATGGCAATTCTATTCCTTTTTCTGTTGTATATTTGATATTTGAAACTATAATGATTGCTATTGTTGGTACCTTTTTAGGATTTATTTGTGCTTTTATTTTAGGAATGTTAAGTTCAAATAAAGTTACAAATAAATACATTGCTAATTTTTTCTGAATGATTGCTACAATCATTCGTCCAATTCCTTCATATATTTATGCTATTATTTTGATTTCTCTAGTGGGACTTGGTCCCTTTACAGGTGCTCTTGCCTTAGCTATTGCAACAACGGGAATGCTTTCTAAATATATTCGCGAGTCATTTAATGATATTGACACTACAATATTAGAAACATTAACAGCATCTGGTGCAAATTATTTACAACGTTTCCGTTATGGAATATTACCACAAGTTTCAGCAAATATTGTTTCATGAGGAATTTATCGTTTTAGTATTAATATTACTGAGGCAGCAATTTTAGGAGTTGTTGGTGCTGGTAACTTTGGTTTTGTTTTAAGTGGATATTGAACAGGTTCTTATTATCATGAATTTGGTGCACTATTATTTGGTATGATATTTATAACTGTAATTTTAGAATTGATTATTAATATGTTAAGAAATAAAATTAAAAATGGTTTGGATCCACGTTTTATTTATAAATTTAATAAACTTATTAAAAGATATCAATCACCTTGGTATGTTATTAATGGTCGAGTTTTAGACAAAAACACAGTTAGTATGTCATTTGAAGAATTAAAAGCATTATTTAAATATACAAATGTTATTATATTTAGAACAAGTTTTAAAAAATGAATAAAACAATGTTATAAATTTAAATCTAAAAGTAGAATTTCATGGAGTGAAACCTATGCAAATAACTATTGTCACTATTTTAATTTAACTACTGATAATTCAATAATAACAATGAAAGAACATAATTTACAATATGTTGCAGCAGTTAGAAATTTAATTGAAAGTCGTAAAAAATATTTAAAAAAATCTGCAAAGAATAACGTTTTAAAAATAAAAACATTAAAAAAAGAATATAAAATTGCTTCTAAAAAACTAAAAAAAGATTACAAATTATTAAAAATAAAACTTAATAATGAAATTATGCAACTTAAAAAAATAAATAATACTTTAAATACAAATGAACAATATAATAATAAATTAAGAATTGATAATTTAAAAAAAGAATATGGATTTTTACTTAAAAAAAATAAAAATGATCAAAAGATTTTAAAAGTTGATTTTAATAATGATATTAATATTGTTAAAAATTTATGAAAAAGTGTAAAATTACGTCATGAATAATAAAAGTGGGGAATTAAATATGGAAGTATGAAAGTCAATTATTGCTGCTATTAAAGCAAATGATATCATTATTTTACATCGTCATATTTTACCAGATGGTGATGCTATTGGTTCGCAATTAGCATTAAAACAATTAATAAACTTAAATTTTCCAAAGAAAAATGTTTATGCTGTTGGAACAATGGTGGAATACTTAACATTTTTAGGTACTATGGATGTTATTAATGATGATCTGTATAAAGATGCATTAGTAATAGTGACTGATACAGCCAATACAGAAAGAATTGATGATCAACGTTATAATTTGGCCAAAACAATAATTAAAATTGATCATCATCCCAATAATGACGAATATGGTGATTATCAGTGAGTAGATACTACTTATCCTGCTGCTTGTGAAATGATTGCTGATTTTATGTTTGCTAATAATTTAATTTGTAATGAATTAATTGCTAAGTGTTTATTAACTGGAATAATTACTGATACTACAAGATTTATGTTAAGACAAATAAGTAGTCGTACTTTTCTTATTACTAGCAAATTACTAGAAAGCTATAAACAAAATATTACTACTATTTATGAAAAACTTGATTATAAAAATAGTAATGAAGTTGAACTTTTAAAATATTGTTATAGTAATTATCAAATATCACCGCAAGGTATTATTAATTTGGTTATTAGTAATAAATATTTAATTTATTTAAATATTAGTGCTGATAAAGCGGCTTTTTATGTAAATATATTTAATAATGTTATTAATCATCCAATTTGGGTTGTTGGTATTGAATATCCAGATCAACATATTAGATGTGAATTAAGAACAAGTGATAATATGATTAAAGTTAATACTGTTGCTCAACAATTTGCTGGTGGTGGACATAATAGTGCTGCTGGATGTAAAGTGTGAAGTCAAAATGATTTTAATAAACTAGTAAAAGCTTTAGAAAATTTATTATAAATATTAAAGGATTGAAAAAATGAAAATTATAGATCAAATTTGAACAAAAATTAAAGAGCATAAAAAAATAGTGTGTTTAGCACATATTAATCCTGATGGTGATGCTTATGCTAGTTCAATTGCTTTATATTTGTTAATAAAAAAAATGTTTCCCAAGAAAGAAGTTTATTGTGTTAATGAAAAATCAAAACGTTTTTCATGATGAAATCAATATCTACATCAAGAAACAGTAAATATGATTACAGATAGTTTAGTAATTGTGACTGATACTGCAACATTTTCTAGAATTAATAGTGAATTTAAAGAGCAAGCACACTCCATTATTAAAATTGATCATCATCCTAATAGTGATAAGTATGGTTCGTTAGAATGAATAGATGAAAAAGCAAGTTCAACATCAGAAATAATTGCTTTTTTAATTAAAATTTTAGAATTAAAAATTGATGAAACAATTGCAGAAATTCTTTATATTGGTATTGTTAGTGATACTAATCGTTTTCATTATCCAGTTGTAAATAGTACTACTTTCCAAGTATTATCATTTTTAAGTAGTTATAATATTAATTTAACTAGTATTTATAATAAATATTATGAACAAACAGTAGATACTTTAAAGTTAAAATCATTAATATTTAAAAATTATATTTCAAATAATAAAGTAATATCTTGTTGTTTAAAAGCAGAACTATTAAAACCACTAGTAGTATCTGCTTTTACTGCTAATGAACATGTTGATTTATTAGCAAATATTAATGATAGTAAAATTTGAATGATGTTTTCACAAACTGAAATTAATGGGCCAATTATTGGTATTTTTCGTAGTAATTATATAAAAGTTAATACTGTTGCTCAACAATTTGTTGGTGGTGGACATGATCATTATGCAGGAGCTACTTTTCAAGATTGAATACAAGTTAATGAAATTATTGAAATGTATAATTTGTTAGTAAAATAATAATAATAATAATATATTGCAAAAGTTTAAAAATATGTTAATTTTAATAAAATTATTTATTTAATATAAGTTTTAATTTAACTCATTACTTTAATTTTAAGGTAAATGAGTTTTTTTGTTAGGAGAAATATAAAATGGCACTTAAAAATGAATTTTTAAAAAATGAAAAAAACTCACAAAGTAGTACTGATAATGATATTATTAGATATGATAGGGATTTTGATTATTTAATTAATAAAGGTGTTCCCTTAGATATGCAAAATCAAAATAAAGAAACATTATTACATATCGCTGTTTGAAAAGGGCAAATAAGAAGTGTTAAAAAGCTGATTTCACTTGGTGCAAGATTAGATATTGAAGATATAGATGGTAATACCCCTTTACATTTGGCAGTTATAAAACAAGATATTGAAATGGTAAAACTACTCATTAAAGCAAGTGGTATTAGTACTAGTATAGATATTAAAAATAAAAATGGTGATACTCCTTTAGAAATTGCCGAAAAGAAGGATCATAAAGAAATAGTATTTATAATTTCTTTATTATTATCATTATTTAGTTTTGAAAATATAAATAGTGCTAATAGAGAATTATATAAGCAATTTACAAGTAAATTAGAGGAACTTGAAAAATTAGAATATTCAATTTTTGTTAGAAATTCATTCAATAATGAATTTAAAAGTTGTATTGATAACTTATCAAAATTAGAAAAAGACATTAATGCTTTAGTAATTGAACGTAAATCATTAGAAAATGCAAGAAAAAGTAGAAAATGATTAAACATTTTAACATTTGGTTTTTACAAGAGAAAAATTACTAAAAAATTAATGAATAATTTTGAAATTAACTTTAAAAAAGTTGTGCAATTATCAACAGAAAGAGATAAGATAAAAAATCATATTCAAGAACTTGCAAGAATGATTGATAAAGAAAAAAATTTACGAACAGAAAATGAAGTATTAAGAAATGAAACTAAACAATTAAAAAAAGAGTTACAAAGTAAGGAAAAAAATTTGCAAGATATGAACGAAAAATATGAAAAAATAAAGCAAAAAATAGATAAAAATAAGACTAAGATTAAAGAATTGGAACAAATTTTAGAAAAAAATGAAGAGAGAATTAAAGAATTAAATTTTGAAAATAACGAATATAAAAAAGTTCAGAATGAACATAATGAAAAAAATGTTAGTAAGTTTACAACTTTAGATAATATGCTAAGAGCCAAGGAACAAGAAATTGATTTTTTTAAAGAAAAAATTAGTATTTTAATAAGAGAAAATGCAATTTTAGAAAAAAAACTAAGAAATGTAAGGAGGCTTTTTAATAATCTGTGTTTCTTTGTTTTACAAAGTTACTAATTCAGAGAGGCTTTTTAATAATCTGTGTTTCTTTGTTTTACAAAGTTACTAATTCAGATTAATTCTGTCTTCAAATTTTATCATAAAATGAGCAATTGCTGTATTTCAATTTTGAATGGGCATTGTTCATTTTTTTGTTATATTGTCAATTGCTAAATAAAATATTTTAAAAACTGACATATCGTTAGGAAAAACTTTTTTATTTCTGATGACTTTTCGTAATTGACTATTAACAGATTCAATAGCATTTGTGGTATAAATTACCCTTTTTATTTCTGCAGGATAACTAATAAAAACCATTAAATTATCTCAATTTTTATATCAAGATTTAGCAATTTGTGGATATTGTTTAGTTCATTTATTTTCAAATGATTCTAAAGCTTGCATTGCTTGTTCTTCACTACATGCAGTATAAATTGGTTTTAAATCTGCAACTAGAGATTTTCTATGCTTATATGAGACATATTTCAAACTATTTCTAATTTGATGAACGATGCATAATTGATGTTCGGTTTTAGGATAAACTGATTGTATTGCTTCTGACATGCCTGTTAAATTATCACTACAAGCAATCAGAATATCATTTAAGCCACGATTTTTCATTTCTGTGAAATTGGCTAATCAAAATTTAGAACCTTCATTTTCACTAATTCATAAACCTAAAACATCTTTTTTACCTTCTAAATCAACTCCTAAAGCTATATAAACTGATTTATTAATAATCCGTTTATCTTGTCGTACTTTAACTACTATACAATCAAAATAAACAATCGGATAAACACTATCTAATGGTCGATTTTGCCATGCTTTGACGTCATCAATAACATCATCAGTAATTTGACTAATAACACTTTCACTAATATCAGCACCATGATATAACTCTTGTAATTGCATTCTAATATCTGATAATGTCATACCTTTTGCATATAAAGAAAGAACTTGTTGATCAAAACCATCAAATCTTCTTTGTCTTTTTGCAACTATTACAGGATTAAAATTACTATTACGATCTCTTGGTACATCAATTTCAATTTTACCTTGTTGGGTTATTAATTTTTTTGAACTTATACCATTACGAGCATTGTCACTATTACTATGTTGATTCTTATCATATCCTAAATAATTTTGCATCTCAGAATTCAACATTTTTTCTACTAATCTTTTTGTTAATTCTTTATATAATCCTCCCTCTTTAAAAACTGTTGTTAAATCTTCAGTATTTTCTAATAATAAATCTACTGCTTGTGATATTGGATCATTGTTATTAATATTTTGCTTTTTAGCCATCTGTAACTCACTCTTTCTAGAAAATTAATTATATTTACTAGAACTAATTAAACATAGTTATTTTTGTAAGTTACACAGATTACTAAACATTACCAATTCAGATTAATTCTGTCTTCAAATTTTATCATAAAATGAGCAATTGCTGTATTTCAATTTTGAATGGGCATTGTTCATTTTTTTGTTATATTGTCAATTGCTAAATAAAATATTTTAAAAACTGACATATCGTTAGGAAAAACTTTTTTATTTCTGATGACTTTTCGTAATTGACTATTAACAGATTCAATAGCATTTGTGGTATAAATTACCCTTTTTATTTCTGCAGGATAACTAATAAAAACCATTAAATTATCTCAATTTTTATATCAAGATTTAGCAATTTGTGGATATTGTTTAGTTCATTTATTTTCAAATGATTCTAAAGCTTGCATTGCTTGTTCTTCACTACATGCAGTATAAATTGGTTTTAAATCTGCAACTAGAGATTTTCTATGCTTATATGAGACATATTTCAAACTATTTCTAATTTGATGAACGATGCATAATTGATGTTCGGTTTTAGGATAAACTGATTGTATTGCTTCTGACATGCCTGTTAAATTATCACTACAAGCAATCAGAATATCATTTAAGCCACGATTTTTCATTTCTGTGAAATTGGCTAATCAAAATTTAGAACCTTCATTTTCACTAATTCATAAACCTAAAACATCTTTTTTACCTTCTAAATCAACTCCTAAAGCTATATAAACTGATTTATTAATAATCCGTTTATCTTGTCGTACTTTAACTACTATACAATCAAAATAAACAATCGGATAAACACTATCTAATGGTCGATTTTGCCATGCTTTGACGTCATCAATAACATCATCAGTAATTTGACTAATAACACTTTCACTAATATCAGCACCATGATATAACTCTTGTAATTGCATTCTAATATCTGATAATGTCATACCTTTTGCATATAAAGAAAGAACTTGTTGATCAAAACCATCAAATCTTCTTTGTCTTTTTGCAACTATTACAGGATTAAAATTACTATTACGATCTCTTGGTACATCAATTTCAATTTTACCTTGTTGGCTTATTAATTTTTTTGAACTTATACCATTACGAGCATTGTCACTATTACTATGTTGATTCTTATCATATCCTAAATAATTTTGCATCTCAGAATTCAACATTTTTTCTACTAATCTTTTTGTTAATTCTTTATATAATCCTCCCTCTTTAAAAACTGTTGTTAAATCTTCAGTATTTTCTAATAATAAATCTACTGCTTGTGATATTGGATCATTGTTATTAATATTTTGCTTTTTAGCCATCTGTAACTCACTCTTTCTAGAAAATTAATTATATTTACTAGAACTAATTAAACATAGTTATTTTTGTAAGTTACACAGATTACTAAACATTACCTGTTTTCCTTCTCTTGTTCCAATTCAAATATTTTCTTCTTTATCTATTAGTATTGCACGTATTGTATGAACATTAGGGTTTTCATATGGAATCTTTTCTGGACATTTAATAAAAATATTTTCTTGATTTATTTTGAATAGTCCTTGTGTTGTTCCTGCATAAATATTATTGCTTTCATCTATTGCTAATGATCATACCGCACCTGATGTTCCTTTTATTTCAGAAAAATCATTATTTCCAATTTCTAACTTATAAACTCTACCAGTTTCGGATAAATCTTTTCCAGTGCTTCTATTTCAAGTTCCAACATAAATATTATGATCATTATCAACTTCAATTACATTAATAATTTCATTAAATTGTTTTATTTTAGTAAATTCTTCTTCTTTTGTATTATATTTATAAATTGTTCCATTAGTAGTACCAATAAAAATATTATCAAAACCATCATGTTTAATAGTAAAACCATCAGAATCTATTTTGCCGATTGTTTCTACTTTTTTATTTTTTTTCACTTTAAATACCATATTACTTTTTCCAACACAATAAACATTACCATTATTATCTTCTGTGATTGAATAAATCCCATTTTTGATTTCTGGAATTGATACTATAATATTTGTAGTTTGATTATTATCACACGGCTCATCGTTTTTATTTTTTTTAATTGTTTCTAACTCTTTTTCTAATTGTATAATTTTTTGATCTTTTATTTTTAATTGTTCATTTGCCTTTTTTAATTGTTGTTCAAGTTCTTCTCTTTTTACTTTACATTCTTTAAATTGATTTTCTAATTCTTTTCTAATGTTTTTGCAATTATCTAGTTGTTGTTCAAGTTCTTGTTTTGTTTTTAATTCTTGTTCTAGTTTTTTTTGATAAATTGTTATACTATCGTTTTTTTCTTTTTTTAGATTTTCTAGTTGTTGTTCAAGTTCTTGTTTTGTTTTTAATTCTTGTGCTAGTTTTTCTTCAAGTTCTTTTAATTGTGAGATGATTTTTTTTCTTTGTTGTTATTATTAATAATTTGATTTTTTTCATCAGTAAGTTTTTCAATTTCTTCAATTAAGTTTTTAATTTTATTTTTTATTTTTTCATTATTTGGATCTTGATTTAGTTCTTTTTCTAATAGACAAATTTGATGATTATTATTAAGCATTTTGTTATTAATATCTTCAATTTTTGATATTTTTTCTTTAATTTCTTTAGGAATAATGTTATTTTTATCTTTTTTTAGATTTTCAATTATTTTATCTATGTTATTAATTTGATTAGAAATTTCATTTTCTTTTATCTTTTTTTGTCATTGATAGATTTCATCGATTTTTATCATTTTATCATTTTCATTTGTAACTAATTGTGCTAGTTTTTCTTTTATTTCTTTGCAACAATTGTTTTTTTCTTGATTACAATTCTTAGTGCTTTTTAATAGATTGATTCTTTCTTGAGTTTTTAATATTTCATTATTTTTAGCATTTATTAAATTTTGATAAAATTCAATTCCTTTATTTTCTTTATCACAATTATTTTTATTATTTTTAAGGTCTTCAATTTTCTTTTGATATTCATTAATAGTATTTTCGGTTTCTTCTAATAATTTTAGTAGTTGTTTTATTTCTAATTGTATTGTTTTATCAAATTCTTGTTCTTGTTTATTATTATTTTTTTGATTAATTTTTTCTATCATTTCATAGTTAATTTTGATTGAATCTTTTATATCATTTAATTGTTTTAATAGGTTTTGACAATTAATTAGACGTATTCTATTTTTTTCTTCTTCAATTAACTTATTTATTTGATGTTTAACATTTTGAACTTGTTTTTCAATAGCTTCTTTTTCTTCAATATGATAATCAATGTTTTCTATTGTATCTGGATTATTTTTTATTTCTTCAATTTCTATTTCTTTGATTGTTAGTTTTTTTTCAAGTTCTTTTAATTGTCTTTTAAGTAATTCTATTTTTTCATTACTTAGTTTTTCATTTTCATTAGTTAATTCTTTCATATTAGTTTTTTCTCCTTTATGAAAAATAAGTTGATAAAACACAAGATTAAACTAAATATTTAATTAATTCTAATAGTAAATAAAATCTCATAGTTATTAGTTTTTCTTGTGTTTTATCTTTAGTTTTTTGTGTTATATTTTTGATAAATTTTCTTATACTAATCTTTAAAAATCTTATTTTAAATATTTTTATTTCTGTGTTAATTGTTGTTCTAATTCTTTTTTTCTATTTGTTTTTTGTTCTAGTTTTTTTTCAATTTCTTTTAATTGTGTAAGAACCTGTTTAGAATCTTTTTAATAAAATTGAAATAAAGGAAAGAACAACCATTTGTAAACTAGTATTTAGTTTTCTTTCACAATTTTTTCATAATCTTCTGCATTTTTCTAATCATGCAAAGCTTCGTTCTACAACTCATCTTTTTGGTAGTACTACAAAAGAATGTAATTCATTACGTTTTACAACTTCAACATTTGCATTTATGATTGTTTTGATTGCAGAAGCAAATTTTTCACCAGTATAGCCAGCATCTACTATTATTTTTTGAACTGTAGAAAGATTTTCTTTTTCACTTTTAATCATTATGATAGCACTATTACGATCTGTTTTTTCTGCTGTAGTTATGTAAATTGCATGTGGTAAACCTTGCGTATCAACTGCAATATGACGTTTTATTCCTGAAATCTTTTTACCAGCATCATAACCTTTATTTTCAGTAGTATCTGTATTTTTAACACTTTGCGAATCAATTATACAAAAACTAGTTTTTTCTTTTCGATGATTCTTAATACGAATCTTTTTAACTAATTTTTTTTAAAATTAATTGCAATACACTAGGTTCTTTATCATTGTTTTTACTTCAAATTTGGAAATAATAATATACAGTTTGTCATTTTGGAAAATTTTTTGGTAACATTCTTCATTGACAACCACTTTTTAATACATATAAAACTGCACAAAACACTTCATATAAATCTAAATTTCTTGGTTTTGTTTTCTTTTTGCTGTTTTCTAAAGTTGATTTTATGTTCTCAAATTGTTCTTTAGTAACATGACTTGGATAATTTTTATGCATATATACCTCTTATTTTAAAATATATAGTAATTTTACATTATTTTCTAAAAGATTCTAAACAGGTTCTAATAATTTTTTCGTTTTCATTGTTTTTATTAATAATTGTATTTTTGTCATCAGCAAGTTTATCATTTATTTCTATTAGATTTTTAATAAAATCTTTTATACTTTCATTATTTGGATCTTGATTTAGTTCTTTTTCTAATAGACAAATTTGGTGATTATTATCAAGAATTTCATTATTTATATTTTCAATTTTTGATATTTTTTCTTTAATTTCTTCAGGAATAATATTTTCTTTTTGTTTTTTTAGTTCATCAATTGTTTTTGCTAGTTCATCAATTTCTTTTCAAATTTCTTTTTCATTTTCATTTTTTTGTCATTGATAAATTTGATCAATTTTTTTCATTTTTTCATCTTCTATATCAACCAATTGTGCTAGTTTTTCTTTAATTTCTTTGCAACAATTAATGTCATTTTCATTATTATTACAATTTTTAGTATTTTTTAATAGATTAATTCTTTCGTGAATTTTTAATATTTCATTATTTTTATCATTTATTAAATTTTGATAAAATTCAATTCCTTTATTTTCTTTATCACAATTATTTTTATTATTTTTAAGGTTTTCAATTTTCTTTTGGTATTCATTAATAGTATTTTCATTTTCCACTAATATTTGTAATAATTGTTTAATTTCTTGTTGTATTGTTTCATCAAACTCTTGTTTTGATTTATCATTATTATTTTTTTGATTAAGTTTTTCTATCATTTCATAATTATTTTTTATTGAATCTTTTATATCATTTAATTGTTTTAATAGATCTTGACAATTGATTAAATGAACTCTATTTTTTTCTTCTTCAATTAATTTATTTATTTGATCTTTAATATTTTGTATTTGTTTTTCAATTGCTTCTTTTTCTTCAATATGATCTTCAATATTTTCTATTGTGTCTGAATTAGTTTTTATTTCTTCAATTTCTAGTTCTTTTTTTGATAATTTTTTTTCTAATTCTTCTCTCTTTTTAATATTTTTTAGTTCTTCATCACTTTTTTTACCATTAATCTGTTCTTTTAGTTGTTCGATTTCTTTGTTAGCTTCTTCTAACTTATTTTTTAGTTCTTGTATTTTTTCAATTTCGTTTAATAATGCTTGAATTTCTTTATTGGCTTCATTCAACTTAGTTTGCATTTCTTCTTTTGCTTTGTTAGTTTCTTCTATTTTATTTTTTAGTTCTTGTATTTTTTCATTATCGTTAGTGTTTTCAATTTCTTCTTTTAGTTGTTCAATTTCTTTGTTAGCTTCTTCTAACTTAGATTCTATTTCTTCTTTTGCTTTGTTAGTTTCTTCTAGTTTATTTTCAAGTTCTTGTATTTTTTCATTATCGTTAGTGTTTTTGCTTTCTTCTTTTAGTTGTTCGATTTCTTTGTTAGCTTCTTCTAACTTAGATTCTATTTCATTTAATTTATCTTCAATTGCTTTTTTTTCTAGTTCTGTATTTTCTAGTTTATTTTCAAGTTCTTGTATTTTTTCATTATCATTAGTGTTGTTGCTTTCTTCTTTTAGTTGTTCGATTTCTTTGTTAGCTTCTTCTAACTTAGATTCTATTTCTTCTTTTGCTTTGTTAGTTTCTTCTAGTTTATTTTCAAGTTCTTGTATTTTTTCATTATCGTTAGTGTTTTTGCTTTCTTCTTTTAGTTGTTCGATTTCTTTGTTAGCTTCTTCTAACTTAGATTCTATTTCATTTAATTTATCTTCAATTGCTTTTTTTTCTAGTTCTGTATTTTCTAGTTTATTTTTTAGTTCTTGTATTTTTTCATTATCGTTAGTGTTTTTGCTTTCTTCTTTTAGTTGTTCAATTTCTTTGTTAGCTTCTTCTAACTTAGATTCTATTTCTTCTTTTGCTTTGTTAGTTTCTTCTAATTTAATTTCTATTTCTTTTTTTGCAACTTCTGTGTCTGCTAGTTTTTTTTCTAATTCTTCTAGTTTATTTTTTAGTTCTTGTAGTTTATCATTATCGGTAGTGTTTTCAATTTCTTCTTTTAGTTGTTCGATTTCTTTATTGGCTTCTTCTAACTTAGATTCTATTTCTTCTTTTGCTTTGTTAGTTTCTTCTAATTTGGAGGGCCACTTAGCCCTTTTTACTAGACCATTAATTTAAAAAATCTGAATGTATTCTAAAAACAATTGTGTTATATAATGAACACTAATTTTGACCTGAAAGGATTTTTATTAATGGATAAAATTAAACAAATAGCATTAATAATTAACAAATTAAATATCAAAGAAAAAATTAAAATTATCGATGATTGCAAAAATCAATATTCAATTAGAAACTTATGTCAATATCTTCAATTAAACAGATCAACATATTACTTTTTAAAAAATAAACAAAAACTTATTAAAAAAGAAAAAAATCATATTATTAATTGCAATCATAAATATCAAGAATTATGCCAACTTTTAATCGAATTTCATTCTACAAGAAAAGGTAGAATTTATCGATATTTAAGAATTTTTTCAGCTTTTAAAGAGTGATTAAAACAAGAGAAAAATATCATTTTAAATATAGAATTATCAACAAAACAAATGCGAAAAATTATGAAAAAACACAATATTCAAGGATTAAAACAAACTAAAAATAACTATCCTAAAAACAAAAAAAATCCAAATAAGTGAATACCTACAATGGATAAAGTAAACAAAGATTACAAAAGTACAACCGCTTCAAATCAAATTTGATCAATGGATACTAAACAAATAAACACCAAAGAAGGTTGACTATATCTTTTTGTAATTATTGATTTTTATTCAAATAATGTTGTTAGTTATAATACATTTTCAAATAAATCATATCAAGATTTAATTCTTCCTGCACTTGAAAAAATAAACAACCAATTTTCTTGAAATCAAATAAAAAACGTTATTTTACATTCAGATAACGCCAACGAATTTTATTGTCAAGAAATTACAAAATGAGCAAAAAACAAACAAATAATTTTAAGCAAAAAACAACCATATGATATTGGCGGTAATGTCATATCTGAAAATTGATTTTCACATTTATCTCAAGAATGATTGCCTAAAGACTCAAATCAATATTTAACAATCAATGAAGCTATTAATGATGTAAATCAATATGTTATGTTTTATAATTATGAAAGAATACATTCTAAATTTTTAAAACCACCAATATTACAAATAAAAATTTAGAAATATCTATCAAAATATGGTCCAGTAATTAGGGCTAACCACCTAGTTTATCATTATCGGTAGTGTTTTCAATTTCTTCTAATAGTTTTTGGATCTCTTTACTAGCTTCATTCAATTTAGTTTGCATTTCTTCTTTTGCATTTTGAGTTTTTTCTAGTTTATTTTTTAGTTCTTGTATTTTTTCATTATCGTTAGTGTTTTTGTTTTCTTCTTTTAGTTGTTCAATTTCTTTGTTAGCTTCTTCTAATTTAATTTGTGTTTCATTTAATTTAGATTGAATTTCTTCTTTTTCTTTATTGGTTTCTTCTAATTTAATTTCTATTTCTTTTTTTTCAAGTTCTGTCTCTGCTAGTTTTTTTCTAATTGTTCTATTTTTTCAATATTTTTTAATTCATCTTCGGTTTTATTTTCTTTTAGTTGTTCGATTTCTTTATTGGCTTCTTCTAACTTAGATTCTATTTCATTTAATTTATCTTCAATTGCTTTTTTTTCTAGTTCTGTATTTTCTAGTTTATTTTTTAGTTCTTGTAGTTGTTCACTATCTTTACTGTTTTCAATTTCTTCTAATAGTTGTTCGATTTCTTTGTTAGCTTCTTCTAATTTAATTTGTGTTTCATTTAATTTAGATTGAATTTCTTCTTTTTCTTGTTTAATTTTTTCTAATTCTGTGTCAACATTTTCTTCTTCTTTTTCTTCTTCTTTTTCTTCCTCTTCAGTTTCTTCAAATTCATTTATTGTATTATCTATTTCATTATTATTTAGTTTACTTGACATAAAATTTGTCTCCTTTTTATTTATTAATTTGATTTATTTTTGGACTCCTTTTATAGTAATATGTTAATAAAACACAAATTTAGAGTAGAAATTAAATTATTTTTTTGTTTTTTGAAATAATAAATAAATTCAGTTGTTTAAAATTTCATTTTTAAAAAATGAATAGTAATTTAATAGTTATTGTTCTTACAAAGATTAATTTTAATAAATTAATAAAATTTTTAATGCTAGATTTAATTGTAAAATTTCAATTAATTATCATTTTTATTTTTTATATTCAAGATTTACTTAAAATATTTTTTTGTTCAAAATTATAGATTTAAAAATATAAAAAATGCATTAATATATTAAATTAGTTACTATATTAAATAGTAAATAATATTGAATTAAATGAATTAATTTTATATAATTTAATAATAAATTTTATTTTTTAAAAATTACTCTAAGCAAATCTTAACTAAAGTTTATATCTGAAAAAATGAATATACAATAAAAAAAATACCAGTTAAATTATATTTTTGATTAAATAGAAAAAATCTTTCTTGTAATTTTTATTCTATAAAGTTAATAATTAATATTTTTTTTCTTTTTAATTTATAAAAATATTTCATAATTTTATCTTTTTGCTTGTAATAACTAATATTTATGGTTAATATTAAAATTGAAATTAATATTTATATTAATCTAAATTAGATAAGTATAATTAATAATAATTAGTTTTTAGCGAGAGTGAATAGTGTAAGCACTTAACCATTATTAATTAGAAGCTCCTAATTTAACAATTTTAATCATTAATTAAGTGCATTTACTTTGTAAGTGAATTAGGATGGTACCGCGTTAAAAAACGTTCCTATTTTGATAGGAATTTTTATTATTTTGAGGAGAAATTATTATGTCAATAAAATGAACAACAGATAAAGTTAGAACAACTTGATTAAATTTTTTTAAAAGTTATGATCATCACATTTTAGAAAGTGCATCACTTGTTCCAAATGATGATCCTTCACTATTGTGGATTAATTCTGGAGTTGCTACATTAAAACCATATTTTGATGGACGACAAACCCCAATTGCTAAAAGATTAGCAAATTCACAAAAAGCAATTAGAACTAATGATATTGAAAATATTGGTATTACAGCAAGACATCAAACTTTTTTTGAAATGTTAGGTAATTTTTCAATTGGTGATTATTTTAAAAAAGAAGCTATTGTTTGAGGATGAGAATTTTTAACTAGTAAAAAGTGATTAAATTTAGATGCTAATTTATTATATGTAACAGTTTTTAATGAAGATGAAGAAACATATAATTTATGATTAAATATTATTAAATTACCAAAAGAACGTATTATTAAAGGTACAAGATCTACTAACTTTTGAGATATGGGTCAAGGTCCTTGTGGTCCTAATACTGAAATTTATTATGATCGTGGTATTAAATATGATCCTAAAAATATTGGTATTAAATTATTAAAAGATGATATTGAAAATGATCGTTATATTGAAATTTGAAATATTGTTTTTTCACAATTTAATAATGATGGCAAAAATAATTATACTGATTTACCAAGAAAAAATATTGATACTGGTGCAGGATTAGAAAGACTAGTAGCAATTTTACAAGATGTGCCAACTAACTTTGATACTGATTTATTTCAAAATATTATTCATGAATGTGAAAAATTGACAAATTTTCGTTATGATATTAATAATTATTTTACACAAGAGATTAAGCAAAAAACTATTAATACTGCATTTAAAATTATTGCTGATCATATTCGTTGCTTAGTTTTTGCAATTAGTGATGGTGTTTTTCCTAGTAATAAAGATCGTGGTTATGTATTACGAAGATTGATTAGAAGAGCTGTTGTATATGGACAAAAACTTAATATTAATGAACCATTTTTGTTTAAGTTAGTTTCAATTATTATCAAAGTTATGGGTCAACATTATCAAGAATTACATAAAAAAGTCGATTTAGTAACTAATATTATTAAAAGCGAAGAATTAAAATTTTGAACAACATTGATAACAGGAAAACAATTATTATTACAAGTTATTAAAGATAATAAAAAAGTAGATGCAACTGCGGCTTTTAAATTATTTGATACCTATGGTTATCCTATTGAATTAACATTAGAGATTGCAAATGAAGAAAATACGACTGTTGATTTAAAAGGTTTTCAAAAGTTATTGGATAACAGTAAAGATAATACAAGAAAAGTAAGAATTAATCATCAAGCATTAACAATTCAATCTTCATTACTAACTAATTTAAAAGTTCCTTCAACCTTTGTTGGTTATGATAAAGAACAAATAAATACAAATATTGTTTTTATGTTTAAATCAGAGCATGAGGTAAAATTTTTAAAAAATGAAAAAGGTTATTTAATTTTAAATGAAACACCTTTTTATGCAGAAAAGGGGGGGCAAGCATCTGATGATGGTATTATCAAAGGAGAAAATGGAACGGCCTCTGTTATTGATGTACAACAAGGACCACAAAAACAGCATATTCATCAAGTAGAAGTAAAAGGTGAATTAACACAAACAGAAATTGTTGAAGCACAAATTAATAGTTCACATCGTTTTTATACAAGAAAAAATCATTCAGGAACTCATTTATTACATGCTGCTTTAAAAAAATTATTAGGTTTACATGTTATGCAATCTGGAAGTTTTAATAATTATCAATATTTACGATTAGATTTTAGTCATTATGAAATGTTAACTTTAGAACAAATTATAAGTATAGAACAACAAGTAAGTAAATGAATTAAAGGTAAATATCCTTGTGAAATTATTTATTGTACATATGAAGAAGCAATCAAAATTGGAGCTTTAGCTTTTTTTGGTGAAAAATATGAAGAAAAAGTTCGAGTAATTAAGTTTGGTGATTTTTCAATTGAACTTTGTGGGGGTACTCATTGTTATAATTCACAAGAAGTAGAACAGTTATTAATAACTAATGTTGAATCAAAAGGATCTGGTTCTTATCGAATTCATGCTTTAACATCATTAAAAACTATTAATGAATACTTAACACAACAAATAATGATGATTAAAGAACAAAGCAATAGTTTATTTATTCAATATCAAAAAAATAAAGATAACCGTATGCAAGAAGAAATTGAAAAAATATATGATGCTATTAATAATTTAAAAGTGGTAGCTGCTGATTGAAGAAAAGGAAAAATGTTATTACTAGAATTACATAGTTTATTTAAAAAATGACAAATTAATTTTGAAGAATTAAATCGTCAGAAGATAGTGAAAAAATATTTAACTTTAGTTCCAAAAAATGAAAATAATTATAAACTATTAATTGCAAATTTTGAAAATTTAGATATTAAAACATTAAGAGAAATAATTGAACATTATCGTAATCAATATCAAAATATTATTATTATTTTTATTAATAAAATTAATAATCAAGAATATTTAGTATTAGTTGCTTCAAGTAAAGAATTGCATAATAATAAACAGTATCAAAGTAATAATATTTTACAAAAAATATTAAAAACATATAATGGTAAGGGTGGCGGTAGCCCAATCTTAGCGCAAGGGAAGATTGATAAGTTTATTACAGAAAAAGAAATTAATAAAATTATATATTAAACTTAATGCTTATATGTATTAATTTATATAAATATTATATGATATACAATAATATATTGGATGGGGCCACTTAGCCCTTTTTACTAGACCATTAATTTAAAAAATCTGAATGTATTCTAAAAACAATTGTGTTATATAATGAACACTAATTTTGACCTGAAAGGATTTTTATTAATGGATAAAATTAAACAAATAGCATTAATAATTAACAAATTAAATATCAAAGAAAAAATTAAAATTATCGATGATTGCAAAAATCAATATTCAATTAGAAACTTATGTCAATATCTTCAATTAAACAGATCAACATATTACTTTTTAAAAAATAAACAAAAACTTATTAAAAAAGAAAAAAATCATATTATTAATTGCAATCATAAATATCAAGAATTATGCCAACTTTTAATCGAATTTCATTCTACAAGAAAAGGTAGAATTTATGGATATTTAAGAATTTTTTCAGCTTTTAAAGAGTGATTAAAACAAGAGAAAAATATCATTTTAAATATAGAATTATCAACAAAACAAATGCGAAAAATTATGAAAAAACACAATATTCAAGGATTAAAACAAACTAAAAATAACTATCCTAAAAACAAAAAAAATCCAAATAAGTGAATACCTACAATGGATAAAGTAAACAAAGATTACAAAAGTACAACCGCTTCAAATCAAATTTGATCAATGGATACTAAACAAATAAACACCAAAGAAGGTTGACTATATCTTTTTGTAATTATTGATTTTTATTCAAATAATGTTGTTAGTTATAATACATTTTCAAATAAATCATATCAAGATTTAATTCTTCCTGCACTTGAAAAAATAAACAACCAATTTTCTTGAAATCAAATAAAAAACGTTATTTTACATTCAGATAACGCCAACGAATTTTATTGTCAAGAAATTACAAAATGAGCAAAAAACAAACAAATAATTTTAAGCAAAAAACAACCATATGATATTGGCGGTAATGTCATATCTGAAAATTGATTTTCACATTTATCTCAAGAATGATTGCCTAAAGACTCAAATCAATATTTAACAATCAATGAAGCTATTAATGATGTAAATCAATATGTTATGTTTTATAATTATGAAAGAATACATTCTAAATTTTTAAAACCACCAATATTACAAATAAAAATTTAGAAATATCTATCAAAATATGGTCCAGTAATTAGGGCTAACCACCATACAGCAATTGCTCATTTTATGATAAAATTTGAAGACAGAATTAATCTGAATTAGTAACTTTGTAAAACAAAGAAACACAGATTATTAAAAAGCCTCTTACTTATTTTTTCTTGTGCTGGTTTAGCGCCTAATCTTCAATTATCAGTTCTTTCTGGTCATACCATTCAACATTGTTGATGTTCTAAAAATTCAGGAATAACATAAAAATCATCACTATTTGGTGTTGAATAAATTTTTTGTGCCATTAATAGTAGCTTTCCTTTCTTACTTAGTAGCTACT
This sequence comes from Spiroplasma endosymbiont of Dasysyrphus albostriatus, assembly GCF_964019495.1. Lineage (NCBI taxonomy): Bacteria > Bacillati > Mycoplasmatota > Mollicutes > Entomoplasmatales > Spiroplasmataceae > Spiroplasma > Spiroplasma endosymbiont of Dasysyrphus albostriatus. Next base: position 1,323,509 of record NZ_OZ026447.1, read on the forward strand.
GAATAATTCCCTTATTTTATTGATGATTCCTTTTTTATTATACTAATAATTTTATTTTTTTAAATAGTGTTTTATAGTAATTATTTAATAATTACTATAAAAAAATTTTAAATTTAAAAAATTAAAATGAGATTTATAATCTCATTTTAATTCTTTTTATTCATTTGAAGAATTATTATTTTTGATATTTTTTAATATTTCTTCAATGTTTTTAACTCTAGTGTTGGTATTATCATATTTAAAGCGTAATTCTGGAACTTTATATTTATTACTTGTTTTGGCAAGTGCGCTTCGACAAAAACCTTTCGCTTTTTCTAAAGCATTACTAATGGTTTTAATATCTAAATTATCTAAGTAAACTGTTCAATAAATGGTAGCATAACTGTTATCTTTTGTTATTTTTACATTAGTAATAGTGATATCTTTGAAAAGAATATTTTTTGATTCTTTTTTTAATATATTAGTAATTTCTTTTTTTAAGAAACTTTCTTGTTGTTCAAATTTAATGATAGACATCCTATTTTGTCTCCACTTCTTCTACTAAATATGATTCAATAATATCATTTTCTTTTAAGTCATTAAAATTTTTAATAGTAATACCGCATTGAGTTTCTTTTTTAGCAATTTTTAAATCATTTTTTTCATGTTTTAAACCACTGATTTCACCGTTATAAATAACAACATCATCACGAATGATATGAACTTTGCTATTACGTTGAATGAAACCATTAATGACAACACAACCAGCAATTGTTCCTACTTTTGAAAAATGAAAAGTTTTAATAACTCGTGCTTGACCAAGAATTTTATCTTCATAAGTTGGTTCTAATAAACCTTTAGCAGCCAATTCTAATTCTTCAGTTATTTTATAAATGATATTATGTAATCTAATTTCAACACCGGCATTGTTAGCAGCTTCACGAATAACATGATTGGGACGAACATTGAAACCATAAATAATACTTCCTGAAGTTTGAGCAAGTTTAATATCTGATTCACTAATACCACCAATAGTTGCTCTAATAAACTTAACAGTAATATCATTAACATTAATTTTATTTACTGCTTGAACGATTGCTTGCACTGAACCTTGAGTATCTGCTCGTAAAATAACATTAATTTGTTTTAATTCACCTGTAGCAACATCTTGTGTTAAATTACCTAAACTAATTTGTCGATTATTTCTAATTTTATTTGTTTCTTCTGTTTGTCGTACTAGTGCTACTTTTCTTGCTAATTTATCATCATTAAAAACAATAAAAGATTCACCAGGAGTAGGGGCTGTTTCAAATCCTAAAACTTGAACAGGCATTGAAGGTCCAGCTTTAGTAATTATTTTACCAGTATCATTAATAAGGCGTTTAATTTTTCCTTTAACGCTACCCGCAACTACAATATCAGTAACTTTTAGTGTTCCACCTTGTATTAATAAAGTACAAATTGAACCAACATTTTTATCATGATGAGATTCGATAACAGTTCCATTAGCAAAACGATTTGGATTAGCATTTAGTTCTTTTAATTCAGCAATTACTAATATGGCTTCTAATAATTCATCAATTCCTTGATTTTTTAAAGCACTACCATAAACAAAAATAGTATCGCCACCTCATTCTTCACTAGTTAAATCACAATTAGCTAGTTCATTCATAATGCGATCAGTATTAACATTTGGTTTATCCATTTTATTAACAAAAACAATAATTGAAACACCAGCTACTTTTGCATGGTCAATTGCTTCACGAGTTTGTGGCATCACACCATCATCACCAGCAACTACTAGAACAACAATATCAGTAATTTTAGAACCACGTGAACGCATTTCAGTAAATGCTTCATGACCTGGGGTATCAATAAAAGTAATTAATTTATTATTAGTTTTAATTTGATAAGCACCAATATGTTGAGTAATACCACCGTGTTCTTGATTAGTAACTTTAGAATTACGGATAGTATCTAATAGTGTTGTTTTTCCATGATCAACATGGCCCATAATTGTAACAACAGGTGGTCGAGTTACTAAATTTTTTTTATCATCTTCGAGATTAATATTTTCTAATAAGTTTTCATATGTTACCACTTTAGCTTTTTCAAAATCAATATTTCATTCCAAACAAAGTTCAAACATTAATTCTTGAGTTAATATTTGATTTTGATTAAATAGTTTGCCTTGTTTCATGAAGTATTTAATAATGTCAGTTACTGGATGATGCAATGCTTTAGCAAATTCTGAAATAGTTAAAGGTTCGTTATATAAAAATACTCCTTTTTCATTAATTTGAGATGTTTTTTGTTTTAGTTGTTGATTAATATTTTGTGTTTGTTGAGATATTCGTTTTTTTGCCATTTGCATCCCGCCTTTCGCTTGGGAAAATTAATCTCAATTTTTTTTAATTTCATTAATTAGTTGTTCATAAAATTCATTTGGAATTTTTGTTTTTAATGCTCTTTCTAATGCCTTATTTTTAATAAGCAAAGGTATTAATTCAAGTTTAGGTTGGATGTAGGCACCTCGACCATTTTGTTTGCCAGTTTTATCAATGAATAATTGTCCTTCTTTATTAATAACAATTCTAATTAATTCACGTTTAGGTAAAATAGTATTTGTAACTATACATTTACGCATTGGTATTTTTTTACGTTGAATTAAAGGTATTTTATTCATAACGACCTACTTTATTGTTTATTGATTTTTATTTTTTCATTGTGTTTTTTTTAATAATTCAGATATAAACTTTTCATATTTACTTTCTTTAATATTACCATTTCAAGTAAATTTAATATTATTTTCATTTGCTTGTTCTAATGAAGTAATATTAATATTTCAGTGAGTTACACCGGCAACTAATTTAGCAGCCATACCATTTTTACCAATAGCTAATGATAATTGTTCAGTAGGAACAATAATATTTGCTTGTTTTTCTTCTTCATTAATATCAATTGAAATAACTTTAGCTGGTGTTAAAGCGTTAATTATATATTCTTTTATATTAGGATTTCAGGCAATAATGTCAATTTTTTCGCCACTTAATTCTTGCGTAATTAATTTTGTTCTTTCGCCTTTTGGACCAATACATGCACCAATACCATCAATGCTTGGATCATGACTAACAATTGCAACCTTAGCTCTAATTCCAGGAATACGAGCAATATCTTTAACTTCGATTACACCTTGTGCTATTTCAGGAACTTCTAATTCTAGTAAACAACGTAAAAAATTAACGTGAGTTCTTGATGCTAAAATTTGACCATAGTTTTTATTTTTAATAATATCTTCAACATAAAATTTGATGTAAGTATTATTAGCGATTGGTTTATTTTTTGGTAAAATCTCACTAGGGATTTGATTTTGTTTTGGTAAGAAAGCATAGGCTCTACCAATTTTAATTAACATATAAGTTTCTTCAACGCTTTCAATAGTACCAATTAATATGTGATCTTTTTTATCAATAAATTCATCATAAATTGATGTTTTTTCTGCTTCACGAATTGATTGTTTCACTACTTGAATAGCTTTAAAAATTGATAAACGAGAGAATTGATCACTAGGAATTATTTGCGTATATGTATCACCAATTGTTAAGCCGGGATTCTTTGTTTTAATAGTTGAAAGTGCAATTTCTAATTCAGGATCTTCAACTTTTGGAACAACAATTAAATCCTTTAAAATTTTAATAGTACCTTTATTTTGATCAATTTCAATTCTGATATTTGTACTATCATCACGATGACTTTGATATTCATATGCTTTTTTTAGTCCTTCTTTTAAAGCTTCAATGATATCTTCTTTTGCTATTTGTTTTTCTTCAGCAATTTCATTTATGGCATTTAAAATGATTTGACTAATTTCTTTGTCCACTTTTTCTCCTCCTTGTTTTTTATAAACATTGTTGTTTATTATTTAATAGTATTTGAAATAGATTTATTTCAAAATGAAAATATACTTAAATAAAAAAATAAAATATATTACACTAGAAATAATAAAGACAGCTGGTAGCTGTCTTGCTATAATTCTAATTCATTGTTCATTATACAATATTATTAATTTGAAAACAATAGAAATTTATTAAATGATAGAGTTTTATTATCGTAGATTATATTGTATAAATATCTTTCATTATATTAATGGTAATTTTCAAGTTTTAAACTGATCAAATATAATTATTTATATAGTAGTAATTGTTTTTGTTCTATTATCATTGAAAGATATAACATTCATTTTAAAGTTTCTATTTTTTAAAATCAATGGGAACTAAATTGCTTTTCAATACTAATTTGTTCTTATATTGATATCAATATCGTATATATTCTACTTTTAAAATTAAGTATTAGTAATTTTACTAACTAAATAAAAGTAATTAATTACAAGTTAAGTTAAAAATTAATTATTTATAGCTAACTAAAGTAATGTTTACTCATATCTTGAAAAACAAAATCAATCGCGTTTTTAATATTTGGTCAATAATTTGGTAATATTTTTCTTATATTATGTTTTATAGCAAATCAAAAATGTTCAATTGGATTTAAATTAGGAGAATATGGTGGAAGAAATAATAGTTTGCATCCAGCATTTTCAATTAATTGTTTTGTTGCTTTAGATTTATGAAACGTCGCATTATCTAAAACTATAATTTGTCCACACTTTAATACTGGAATTAGTATATTTTTAACATATGATTCAAAAATTTTACTATTGCAATGTCCTTCAAATGCTCATAGAGCTTTTAATTTACCTTTATTTAGTGCACCAATTATACTCATTCTCTTTATTTTATATGCAGGTTTATTATCAAATAATCTTTTACCTTTTTCAGACCAACCATATTTATAAAATTCATTATCATCAATTCCAGATTCATCAATATATACCAAATCTTCATTCATTATTTTCGCTATTTCTTTTAAAAAATCTTCTTGTTTATTTTTATCTCTTTGTTCATATAGAAAAGTTTTTTTTATATGTATAATTTAGTTTTTTGAAATAGTTATAAACTGTTTCTTTTGTCATATCACCAAATTTTTCAATTACTTTTTGAACTGTAACATCTTTATTTTCTGCTAAATAATTTTTTAATTCATCTAAATCCTTTATTTTGTGGCTATGTCCTTTTTGATAATTCAAAATTGGTTTTATATTTCCGGTTTTTTGCTTTCTTTTTCTTCATAAAAATAAAGTCTTTCTAGTGATATTGAACACTTTACAAATTTCTTTAATTTTCATGTTTTTACTTTCATAAACTTCTATTACTTTTCTTCGTAAGTCCTCACTGTATGGTTTTGGCATAATTTAATCTTCCTAATCTATTTTAATTATTGCTGAATTATACTTGTAAGTGCAAGAATTGTTTAAATTACATATTATTATTTTACATTATTTATGAGTAAACATTACTTTCGTTAGCTATATATATGAAATAAATCTGAAATAAAATTTTAAAAAATTAAATATTTAATAAATCTAAGATAATAAGAAGGTTTTCTCTAATATTTTTTCTTTTTCCTCATGTGAAAAAATAGAATTTATTGAGTCTTTTATATATCATAAAATAGGTCTTTCTCAAGGTTTCATTGGATTAGTTCCAAGAGGACTTAAAAAATATGAAATATTGTACAAAAGAACAAATAATATTAAAAATTTTTGTAATAATATTATTTTATTTAAAATTTCTTCATTTTTTTTAGGATTTTGCTTAATTAAAATTTCTCAAATATAATTAGTTGAATATATACTTTCATTTCCATGTAAAAATGTTGAAAAAAACTTTTGATCATCTTTTAAATCTTTTCTTATAATATTTAATATATAAAATACATTATCAATTGATTCAATATCAGTTTTAAACTCTTCATCAAAAAAAACTAATATTTTTTGAACATTTACATTTTTATTTAAATTATTTATTTTATTTTGACCATCTTTATCTATGCCACCATACATATAATTTTTAAAAAGATGATAATGCTTGTTATTAATGTCATTGCCATATTTTCTATCAACATATAAAAAATAAATGAAAATGAAAATATTATCCTTAAATTTTCTTGTTAAAGAAAAAACATCTGATATTGCAATTTTATTTAATAATAAATCTATAGAATTTAATGTTTTTATTAAATTCTTTAATATCCATAAACATGATGAATGGATTGTAATATCTTCATAATGCAAAATATATTTTTTAACTTTGGGTTCAAGAACTTTTTCAATTAATTTTATAAAATTAATTAATGATTTAAATTCATTATATTTTTCATTCATTTTATTATTTTTTCCTTATCTTTTATATTAAAAACTATCTTAACATTAATAATGTTAACATATTTTCAAAGTAAAAAAAATATCAATTAACAGAGGTTAACTAACTGAAGATTGATTTGTATAGATGAATACTTTAAGTTCATTATGAATAGCGTTAAAATATTAGGTTTTTTTATCTTAATTTTTAAATATAAAAAGACCTGAAAAATTTTCAGGTCTTTTTACATTATATTACTCAATAATTTTGGAAGTACTGTAGAGTATATATAAAAAATAATAAGAATGTTCAGTTAATGAACAATTTAATCCTAACATTTTTGAAATTATTTTCTTAAAAAAAGCAAAATAACACTTAATAATGAAAAATATTATAAAAAGAGCACCAAATAAAAAAGAATGTATAATTAAGAGCAGAAAATAGTTTATATTTTTCAGAAAAATTATCTAAGGAGGAAAAACAATATGAGAAACATGAAAACATTACTACGACTAATGGGTGCTGCTGCTTTAACAACAGTTGCAGCAAGTTCGGTTGTTGCATGTGGAACTCAAACAAAAGCGCCAGCATTGAATGGCAAATATGCAACATTACTAGGATGATATAGTAATGAAAATACAAGTTTAATTAATCAAGAATTAAAAAAGGATGATACTGCTGGTAAAGAAAGTTATTCAATTTCTGTTCCTGCTGCTGATAATACAAAAATTACAGCAACTAAATTTAACGAAAAATTATTAAAAGCAGGTACTGGTGCTGATTCTGATAAATTTCAAGCAGTAAGTGATGATGCTGCAGCCTTTTTAAAGGATTTAGGATTTACACCTGATAGCAAGAAGTTTTATTCAGCTGATGATGTTAAAAAGATTACTGCTTTATCTGCAAAAGTTGAAAGTACTGAAGCAGGTAAAATTGAAGCTGCTGGTACAACTGATTTTAAAGTTGAAGCTGGTACTTGTCAAATTAATATTATGGATAAGGCAACTGGAGATGATGCCAAATCTGTAAAAAAATATACTATTAATACTCTTAAGAAAGATGCATTAGGTGTTCCTGCTGCAGTATATACGCTTGTAGAATTAGCAAAATTGGATTTAACTAAAGCTAACGGATTTGAACAAGGCAAAGATGTACTTAAGTCTTTACCTTGAAAAGCTGCTAATTCTAAAGAAAAAAATCTATATAATTCTTTAGTTAATTTATTTAGCAAAGATAAAGTATCATTAGTTTGAACTTCTGATGATCAAGGTCAAACAGTGGTACCTAAGTATACAGATCAAAAAGTATACTTAACCGTAAAATTTGGAGAAGTAAAAGTTATAAATACTCTAGATTTTGGAACTCCACAAGCTTAAATATATTTTAAAAGATTGCAATTGCAATCTTTTTTAATTTATATTCTTTTTTATCACTTAAAAAATTTTATTAATTTATTAAAATTATAAAAATAATTTCAATTTAAGAATAATAATAAATAGCAGAAAATAATTTATATTTTTTAGAAAATTATCTAAAAGGAGAGAAAACATTATATGAAAAATATAAAAACATTATTACGATTAATGGCTGCTACTGCTTTAACTACAACTGCAGCAAGTTCAATTGTTGCCTGTGACTTTGAAACAAAAGCACCAATATTAAATGGTAAATATGCAAAATTATTAGGCTGATATAGTGATGAAAATACAAGTTTAATTAATCAAGAATTAAAGAAGGATGATACTACTGGTAAAGAGAAGTATTCAATTGAGGCTGATGACACAAAAATTATAATGACTAATTTTAAAAACAGTTTATTAAACGCAAACGAAATTAGAAATCCAAATCAAGCAAAAGATGCTGATGCTGCAGCATTTTTGAAAGAATTAGGAATTACAAGTGGTAGTGAAAATGAAGAATATTTACCTGATGATATTAAAAAAATTACTACCTTATCTGCAAAAGTTACAAGTACTGAAGCAGGTAAAACTGAAGAAAATAATACAGGAACTGATTTTAAAGTTCTTGCTGGTACTTGTCAAATTGATATTATAAGCAAAGATGATGATAGTGTAGTAAAATCTTATACTATTAATACTGCTAAAAATGATGGATTAAACATTTCAAATATAGTTATTACTGAACTTATTAGTGATAAAAATGGTTTAAAATTAACTGCTGCTCAAGGATTTAAACAAGGTGAGTCTGTTGATGATTTTAAATTAGTAATAAAATCAGAAAGTAAACAAAAACAATTTGATTCTCTAGTTCAACTATTAAATACAAATGTTAGTACCCAGTTTCATGCTAGCGTTGCTGATGGTCCATTAGTAACAGGAAATTTTAGAAATTTAAAAGTTTATTTAGCAATATATTTTGGTGATGTTCATCTTTTACCTAGAATAGACTGTGGTATACCATCAACTGTTTAAATCATTAAATATTTTAAAAAATATAATGACAGTTGTTGTTAATTATCATATTTTTTTGTTACTATTAATATAAATGAAAATTATTAATAATTAGACATTTGAAATTAATAGTAATTAAAGTGATAACATTTATAAGTTAAAAAACTAAACTTTAAGTGAGGACACAATTGTATATTTCAATTTTATTAAGTGATATTATTAATTATAAAAATTAAAGAAGGAGAAAAAAATGTTAAAAGCAGGAAGTATATTAATATTTATTGTTTTTATTTTAGAATCAATATTTATAATTCCTTTATTATGAACAATACCCGGTTTTATTTTATACAAAAAAGTAAGTAAAGGTGAAGCGACTACTGATCAAAAAATTGCTTTAGCAATATTAGGAATTATCTTTGGTGCTGCATTAGGTATTATTGGTGGTATTTTTATATTAGTTGATTTAAACAATGATGAAAATAAAATCCAAAGATATTAATAAAAAACATCATTAATTAATGATGTTTTTTATTTTTTTAAATAGTTTTCCATTGGTTTTAATAAAAATTATTATATAATTTTTATAGTTTGATTTAAAAACAACTTAAAATTATTAACTAGGAGGAAAACAAATATGGAAGTTATTATTTTAGAAGCCACAAATCTGATGAATGAAATAATTTTACGTTATAAAAATGAAATTAACAAAATTCGCACCGGAAGAGCTAATCCTAATATCTTAGAAGGAATTAATGTTAGATGTTATGGTGATGTTGATAGTTTAAGTAATATTGCCCAAGTTAAAGTAGCAGAAGCACATCAATTATTAATTAAACCATATGATCGTAGTTTAATTAAAGACATTACAGAAGCTGTTACAAAAGCTGATTTGAAATTACAAATTAAAAGCGAAGCAGAGAATATACGTTTAATTTTCCCACAATTAACAGAAGACGTTCGTAAAACTTTAGTTAAAGATTTGAGTAAAAAAACTGAAGAATATAAAGTTAAAATCCGTAATTGTCGACGTGATGCTGTTCAAAATCTGAAAAAAATAAAATTACCAGAAGATCAAGAAAAGCATGCAGAAACTACAATTCAAGATTTAACTGATAGTAAAATTAAAGAACTTGTATTAATAGAAAACAATAAAAAAGCCGATTTAATGAAAATTTAGCAATAAAGCAATAAATAGTTAGGGGTTAAATATTGTGAAAAAAAAGATAATAAATAAAGAAAATATAAAATCTAAAGTTTCTTTTTTTGCAAAACTTAGTAATTTTTTTAGAACCTATCGAAATCGTATTCTTACAAGCTTTATGTTAATTGCTTGTGGTGTATTATGAATGTTTATTGGGGCAGTTTATTTAGAACCAATTTTTGGTAATAAACCACAGTGATCAGCCTATACATTTATGATAATTAATACTTTAATTTTTATTGGTTGTTTATGAGAAATTATTAATTTAAAAAAAGAATCAAATTGATCAATTGTACTTAAAATTTCTATAATTTTAACAGGAGTCATACTTTTATGAGTTCCGCTTGGTAAAGAAACTTTTGGTCCATATATTTATAATCATTATTGATTTGAAACTTGAATGACTTTATTAATTTTATTATTTTTCATTTGTATTTTTATTTTAATTGCTTGACGAAGTAAAAATTTTCAATTAAGTGATGTTATTTTTATTTTTACTTGAATTATTTATTTAGTGTTTATTGTTAAAGCTGTTAATTTTTTAATGTTATCAGAAATTAAACTTTCAAAACTAGGATGACCAACATTATTGTTTTTATTCATTATTGTTATGTCTAATGATGTTGGTGCTTTTATTGGTGGTATAATTTATGGTAAAACAAAAATGGCACCAAGTGTATCACCAAATAAAACTTGAGAAGGTGCTATTACTGGTTTAATAACAGCAATTATTTTAAGTATGATAACAGTAACTGTTTTTTTAGAAACAAGTAATTATAATCCCTTACCTTTTTTAGAAGTTAATAGTAAAGCACCAATCTATATTGCTTATTTTGCTACTAGTTTTATTCTTTCAATTGCTAGTCAAATGGGTGATTTATTATTTTCTTATTTGAAACGTAATTATCATGTTAAGGATTTTTCAAATATTCTACCTGGACATGGAGGATTATTAGATCGTTTAGATTCATTTTCAACAGTAGTTATTTTTGGTTTTCTAATTACTCTAGCAGCTATTGCTTAATATATAAAATTTAAGGATGAAGTTATGTATATATTTTTAGCCATTTTAATTGGTTTATTTACAATATTATTTTTAATTACCTTGCATGAATTTGCTCATTTTGTAATTGCTAAATTATCAGGAGCATATGTATATGAATTTGCTATTGGTATGGGACCAAAACTTTTGCAGTGAGGTAAAAAAGAAACACGTTATACTTTAAGACTATTACCATTGGGTGGTTATGTTTCTATTGCTTCAGAAATTGCTGATGCTCCTAAAGGACGAGAAGATGAAGTAATTGATAGTAAACGAATGATGGAAAACTTGCAACGTGGTAAAAAAGCAGCTTTCATTAGTGCAGGTGCACTAATGAATTTATTATTAGCTTTTATTTTATTAATGATTGGATATGGAATTTATCCACATAAATATGATCCTAACTTGCCACCAACCTATGCAACAACAGGACCATTATATGAAGCTGTTCAAAAATATAATAAAGATAATCCAAGTTTACCAATTTTAGATACTGATGCTATTACTAGTATTTATAATACTGGTGATATTGAATCTAAACAATCAATTAAATCATATTATGATTTACAAACATGATTAAGTAAATATAATAAAAAGACTACTAATGGTACAGTTATTGCTGATTACAAAATTACTTTTGATAATAAAGACGATAAAACTGTTACTTTTAAACCTGTAGAACAAAAAGGGGTGCTATTCATTGGTGTTAGTCAAGGTAGTTATTATTTAAATGCAGGGCAAGTTATTAGTAATGGTATCATTGATACTTTTAAAGATAGTTACAGTCTTTTACAAGCATTAGGACAATTAGTTACTTTTCATTGACAAAATTTATCAGGACCTGTTGGTATTGTTAAATCAACTAATAGTTTTTTAAATCCTGATTTATCATCAACACAAGCAGCAAGTACATATTTTCGTTGAGCAGCATTATTATCATCTAATTTATTTTTATTAAATATGTTACCAATTCCGCCATTGGATGGTTATAAATTTGTTGAAAATGCAGTTGAAGCGGTAACAAGAAAAAAATTAAATGAAAAATATAAAATTATTGTCAGTATTGCTGGAGCTATATTATTTTTAGTTATCTTTATTGCTATTACTATTAAAGATATATTTTTTTAATCTTTACTTTATAATAAAATCCTATTATAAATAGGATAATAAATTTGAATGAAAAAGTTTTGAGCAATTTTCTTAATTATTTATATTTTAAAAAAATAAAATAGTAACTATTTTAAGTGAACAATATTGTTCACTTTTTATTTTGAAATAAAATCTATAAGTATAAAAACTAAAATTTATATCGATTATTTGCTCCTAAGAGAATTATTTTTTCTTCAACAAATTTCTGAATAGCTATCATTGCATTTTCTATTAAGGTATTAATATTAGATAAATTAGAGTTAGTTTGCAAACTTTTTTTTAGACTTTCAACATAAATCTTTCTTAAATCACTGCTAATATTAACTTTAGTAATACCAGCTTTAATTGCTAGAGCTAATTGTTCATTATTAATAGTAACATTATCATGTAATACTAAAAAAATTTCAGGCATTTTAATAGCAATTTCTTTAATTAGAGAAATTTTTAAATCTTGTCTATTATCTTGATGATGACTATTGATAGCAGTAAATACAAGACCATTAATATTAGTTTTATTTCTAAATAATATTGCTTGTTCAATTAAATTAATATCATTAGTAATATCTCCTTTTGTATTATTGTAAAAAATCTCTGATTCAACAACAATACCCAAAGGAGCAGCAAAATGAACAATATCTTTAGTTTTTTCAATATTTTCTTTAATTGGATAGTTGCTGTAATTTAACATAACTGAACTAAAATCAGATGTAATTTTAGTTTTAATAAAGTGTGGATCAAGACAGTGGTCTAGTTGTAAAAAAATTGGTACTTTTGCACGATTAATAACATTGTTAGTAATAGCAAGTACATATTTTAAATCAATACAATTAATAGTGTTAGGTGTTATCATTAAACATATTGGTGCTTTTTGTTTTTCGGCTGCATTAGTAATTGCAATTAACATTTCTAAATTATCAAAGTTAAAACTTGGGATTGCGTATTTGTTAATTTGTGCATGTTTTAACATTGTTTTCAAGTTAATTTTCAATTACAATCACCTAACTTTTCTTTTTTATTTAATTATATCAATAATATTTATCATGTAAGGAATATAAGATATGTTTTAAATTTTTACTTTTTTCTTTTCTTTTTAATTTTGCTTTTCTTTTTTTTTATTAAGTTGACGTAATATTTTTTGATAAAAATCATATAAACGATGTTCAGAAGTTTGATAACGTTTGAACATTAAGTTATTAATTCAAATATAAAAATATTGTAAACTGAAAACTAAACCAAAAACAAAAACAACGGCACTAGCAGCGATTAATCATCCATATTCACCATTTGAATAATCAAAGAAAAAATATGGATATCATGTATCTCTTGGTGGATGACCAGTTTCTATAAAATCTAAATAACGTAAATGACCTCTAATTAGAATAACAATACAATAAATTGCTGGATAAATAACAATTAATCATAAATATATTTTATGTTGTTGTTTCATATTAATATATTGATGACCTGATGTAACAATAAAGCTAGTAATCATAATTATTGGCATTAATAAGTGTAAAATTAATGTTGCAATTCAATTATAAGCACTGTATTGTTTTGGATCTTGCTCAGCAGTAAAAATACCTATTCAAAATACTAACATCGTAATAGTAATATAAACAGTTACTGCTAATCGAGTTTGAAAACTTGGTTTAGTACCACGAAAATAAGAATCAAATAAATAAACACAAAAATAAATAACAACCATATAATTACTCTCAGTAGTAAAAAAAGCATAGTACTTACTTACTCGTTCACCATATCCTAAATCTTCAAATTTTTCCATTGGATAATATATTGCACTAATTAAATCAATAATTAAAAATAAAATTATCATTATTAATGCAGATAAACGTATATAAAAGTTGGCTTTGTTACTTAATTTATACATAATAATCCCACATCTTTTCTTTTTTCTTTGTATTATAATTCTAACATTAATTGTGTATTTTCTTCTAAATGTTCTAATACTCCTAACTCATTTAATAGTTGATAATTAGTTTTAGTAATATTAGTTCGTAGTTGTAAATCATTTTTTGAAGTAATTGCTTGTTCACTCCTTGCTTTAACAATTGAATTAGCCACAATTTCACCCAATCCATCTAAAGTAACAAAAGGTGGTAGAATTTGTTTTTCACCATTTATTATTTTAACTTGAAAAAGTTTAGCATCAGAATGTTCTAAACTAATATTGCTAAATTTAATATTTCTAGCATTCATTTCTAATGCTACTTCTAATAATGGGATTAAATCTTTTTCTTTAGTAGTAACTGTATTTTTTTGACCATCATTTTTTCTTAATCTGTTATTAATATCTTTTAATTTATTAGTAATAGCACCAATGCCTTGTAACATAGTTTTAATATCAAAAATTTCACATCTTGTTGTAAAATAAGTAGCATAATATTCATGCGGATAATAAACTTTAAATCAAGCTACTCTTCATGCCATTAATACATAAGCAGTAGCGTGTGCTTTAGGAAACATATATTTAATTTTTTTGCAAGATTGAATGTATCAATTAGGAACTTTCTTTTCTTGCATTAACTTTTCATATTCTTGTTTAATGCCTTTTCCTTTACGGACATCTTCCATAATGTTAAAGGCAATTTTTGCTGGTAAGCCTTGATATACTAAATAAGTCATAATATCATCACGACAACCAATTACATCTTTTAGTTTTAAACCTTGTTGTGAAATTAATTCATCAGCATTATTTAATCAAACATCAGTACCATGTGATAAACCAGATATTTGTACTAATTCAGAAAATGAAGTAGGTAATGTATCACTTAACATTTTACGAACAAAACCAGTACCAAATTCAGGGATACCAATTGCTCCTGTTTTTTCGCCAAGTAAATCATCACTAGTAATATTTAAGGCACTTAAATTAGAAAATAATGATAAAACTTTTTCATCTTGATTAGGAATAGTTTTTGGATCAATACCAGTTAAATTTTCTAACATTTTTAATGCTGTTGGATCAACGTGACCTAGAATATCTAATTTTAATAAATTATCATGAATAGCATTAAAATCAAAGTGGGTAGTTTTTCATGTAGAACTAGTATCATCAGCTGGAAAATTAATTGGTGTAAAATCGTTAATATTATATTCTTTTGGTACAACAATAATACCGCCAGGATGTTGACCAGTTGTTCTTTTAATACCAACACATCCTTGACTTAGTAACTCTAGTTTTGCTGCACGCATATCTGATTGACCAATTTTTTCTGCATAAGCTTTAACATAACCATAAGCTGTTTTATTGGCAATTGTTGAAATTGTTCCAGCACGAAAAACATTTTCTTCACCAAACATTTCTTTAGTAAAATCATGAGCTTTATTTTGATATTCACCAGAAAAGTTTAAATCAATATCAGGTGTTTTATCACCATCAAATCCTAAGAATGTTTCAAAAGGAATATCATGACCATCAGTAATTAAATCAATATTGCATTGTGAACATATTTTTTTTGGTAAATCATAACCACACTTATAAGAACCATTACTAATAAATTCACTAGTTTTACATTGTGGGCATAAATAGTGTGGTTGTAGTGGGTTAACCTCAGTAATATTAGCAAAAGTAGCTACTAAAGATGAACCAACTGAGCCACGACTACCAACAAGATAACCATCTTGTAAAGATTTTTCTACTAATTTGTGTGCAATTCAATAAACAACAGCAAAACCATGAGTAATAATTGCATCTAATTCGCGAGTTAAACGTTTTTCTACATATGTTGGTAATGGATTACCGTAACGATTTCATGCTTGTTCATAACAAAGATTACGTAATTTAGTATCAACATTAACAATACTTGGTGTAAATAAGCCATCTTTAATTGGTTTAACCATTTCAAATTGTTTTGCTAATTGCAAAGGATTATTAATAACAATATCATTAATTAAATTAGGGTCATCTAAAAAGTTAAATTCTGTTAACATTTGATTAGTAGTTCTTAAATGTTGATCGGGATATGATGTAACTTTACCTTTACGATCAAATAATGGGTGTAACAAACCACCAATTGCTTTACTATTAATAATAACATCACGATACATTTTTTCATGGGGATGTAAATAGTGGGCATCGCTAGTAGCAATTACTAATTTATTTAATTTAAGAGCATTATTAATAATTTTTTTAATAGTATCATGTAATTGTTCTTTAGTAATATTTCCTAACTGTATTAAGTGTTTATAAACAGCAGGTGGTTGGATTTCAATAAAATCAAATCATTTCATTATTTTAATTAGTTCTTCTTCACTTTTATTTAATGCTGTTTCAAAAACAGCACCATTTATACAACTACTACCAATTAATAATTCTTTTCTATTTTCATTAATTGCTTCTGATATGATTTTTGGTGTTTTATAAAAATACTTTGTATGAGATAGTGAAACTAATTGATATAAATCTTTTAATCCTAATTGATTTTTTGCAAAAATAGTAATATGTTCACCACGAAGTTTAAAATTAATTTGTTCATTAATTAAGTTATTAATTTCTTGTAAATTAATACAATTAAATTCTATTTTTAATTGTTGTAACATTTTTAAAAATACTTGTGCTAATACATTAGCATCATAATCAGCACGGTGGGCAATTTCATCATCATATTTAATGCCATAAGTACGACAAATAGTACCTAATCGATAATATTTTAGTTGTGGTAGAATTGCTCTAGATAATTGCAAAGTATCAATGACAGGATTATTTAAAGGCATAAAACCCAATTGTTTCATTGCTGCTTGTAAAAAACCAAAGTCAAAGTTAGCATTATGAGCAACTATTGTTTTATTGCCAATTATTTCAATAATTGTTGGCAATATTTGTTGTAATGTTTGTTTATCTTTTAACATAACATTGGTAATACTAGTAAGTTCAGTAATATGTTCAGGTACGGGATTATTCGGTTTAATTAAAATTGTATCTTGTTTTAAAATCATATTGTCTTTAACAATTGTATAACCAAATTCAATAATTTCGTGGTAATTGGTTGATAAACCAGTTGTTTCTAAGTCAAGAACAATGTATTCTAAATCTAATAATGGTGTATTAATATTATTTTTAGTAATACTAATATTATTGGGGATTAAATCCATTTCAACACCATACATTACTTTTAAGTTTGGATGTTTTTTAGCGGCATTAGCAATATCTGGGTATGCTTGTACATTTAAGTGATCAGTAAAACCAATTGCTTGGTGTCCTCATTTAGCTACTTGATTAATATAATCACTTGCTGAAGTAATACCATCCATAGCACTCATTTTAGTATGAGTATGAAATTCAATTCTTTTAGTTTTAGCATCATCATTATTGTTAGTATTTTTATTATTTAAATCAATAATTAAATCATCAATTCATAGTACTTGTTCTTTACTATAATTATCATAACGACTATTAGCATTAATTTTTATTCAATCATCAACTTTAATATTATCAAATTTCTCATCTGGTTGATCGCTATTAATAAATGCTTTGCAAGTAATTGCATCACTATAATCAGTAATTCAAAATGAATAAAATCATTTTTGAGTTTTAGTTAAAAATTTATTAATTTTAAAAACTTTACCACTAATAATAATATTGGGTTCATCGCCAATGATATCTTTAATGCTATGAGTTGGGTCTGTTATTTCTAAATTAACTTTTGCTTTTTTGCGATAAGTAGTTGTATTAAAATTTTTACTTATATTGTTGTTAGGAATTTTAGTTTTTAAATTGTTAGTAATTTTGCTAATTTCTACTTTAGATTCATTTTCATAACTAATAAATGGTTGCTCTGCTTTATTTATTTTAGTTTTTAATTGAATTTTTTTAAAACCATATTGTTGAAAGTAGTTAATAAATTGTAAAAATTCATTAGTTATTAATTTTTCTTCAATACTATTATGAATAGTAATGGTAATAATATTATTTTTATAATTAATTGCTGAGTCGGGTAAAGAATAATAAATGCCAGCTAATAGTTGCAATTTATGAGTTTTAATATAATGAAAATATGTTAATACAGTTGATTCATCAGCAGTAAGGGAAACATTAAAATCGACACTAATATTCGAAACAGGTAATTTTTCAAAATGTTGTTCAAAACTTTTTAAAGTAGTAGTTGTTAGAAAATTAGGTAAGTTGATGGTAATTATTACTTGTTGATTATGATGAAAATATTGTACTTTTTTAATAGTAGCATGATTAAATTCATTATTAACATCATTAAAATCCATTTCATGGAAAAGTTTTTGCAAATCTTGATTCATATATTTTTCCCTCTCTTAATACTAAATAATTGACAATAATAACTATATTTTAATTAAAATATATTAAATCATTATTCTAATGTTTAATCAAATTTCATATTTTAATTATAACTTAATTAAAATTCTTATTCTTATTCTTATATAAAAAAAGTATGAAATTTTAGTTATAAAAAATAAAAACAAAATAATTTAATTGCAATAAAAAGTAATGCCTAATATTTAGGCATTACTTTTTATCATGAAGGTATTATTGGATTATTTGTTTTAGGTAATGATTCGGTTTCAAAAATAGCATTTATATTATTCACATTAAAATTTGAATTTAATTGTTGATTTCTTGTTTGTATAGATGGTTTATTAAAAGCTTTTTTTTGTTCTTTTGTAAAAACTTGTATTTGTTCTTTGGTAAATGCTGCCTTTTGATTAGAAGTAAATCATTTTAATTGTTTTGGAGTTAATGATTCAATTTGAAATTTAAATTCATAAAAATCATATTCTATTGTTAATTGATTATTAATTGTTTTTAATGCTTTTCTTATTCCTTTTTCTAGTAGCGAAAACTTATTATAACTGAAATTTTTTATTTGTTCTGTTGTAAGTGCTTTCATTTGTTTTTTTGAAAAAGCATAAAGCAGTAAATTATTTTTTGTAAATAAGGGAATTAAGTTGGTGTTAATTGTTGAAACTTGATATGGACTTAATAGTTGCAATAATTGTCTTCAAATTGGTAACCCATTATTATCATTTGCTTTAATGATACTTAAAATAAATTTATCAATTTCTTGTTTATTGACAGTGTTTATAAATGATTGTATTTGTGTTTTAGTAAGCTCTTTAAGTTCTGCTTTGCTAAATAATATTTGATTTTTTGTAGGCATATCTTTTAATCTTTGTCCTTTTCATTTAAATTTAATTTAATAAAAATCCTAATATAGAAATTATTTCTATATTAGGTATGAACATTTATTAAATTATAAAGTAATTATAATATAAATTAATTATTTTTGTTATATTATACATTTTATGAATTATAATTTAATATTTTTTAAATGAATATGTAATTTGTTTTCTTTTTAGACAGAAGTTACTGTTAAACTTCTGGTTCTCATAACTGGTTCTTTTGATGAATTTGCTAGTTCATTAGATACTTTAATGTAATCAGGAGTAATATTTGCTTTTGATACTCTTTTTGTAGAAACAAAACCACTTAATCTTAAAAATTCGTTAAATCGTGATTCTTTAATGTCATTAGGATTAACATTTTCTTTTGATACTCTTACTGTGGGGATAGTAGGATTTGTTCTTAAAAATTTGTTAATTCTTGATTCTTTTCTTCCAAAATTTGTAGTAGTAGCCATTCCACTAGCTATTAAAGTTGTACCAACAGCAATTCCACCAATAGCAGCTGGTAATAATAAAGCACCACCAGTTATAGGTGCTGCAGCAATACAAGCTGCTGTTATTCCTGCAGTTGTTGTTAATGTTCCTGTAGTTATTGTGACACCAGCAATTACTTTTCTTTTTGTACTTATTTCACTAGACATAATATTTTTTTTCCTTTTCTTTTTCAATATTTAATTTAATAAAAATCCTAATATAGAAATAATTTCTATATTAGGAATGAACAATTATTAAATTACAAAAATTATTATAATATAAAAAAATGAAAATATTTTATTTTTTTAAAAAAAATTATTGCTTAAAAGTACATAATGAAATATCAAAATAATATTAAATATAATAATATTATTTTTTTATTGAAAAGTAACCAATTAATAATTGCATTTTTTAATCAAACAAGTTAAGATTACTTATGGTAAATGTTATGCCCACGTAGCTCAGTGGATAGAGCACCGCCCTTCTAAGGCGGGGGTCAGAAGTTCGAATCTTCTCGTGGGCGCCATTAAATTTTAAAATACTAAGAAGGTTTAACTAAATAATGATAAATCATGACAATTATTATCAAGACATTATTGGTAAAATTAACCACCTCATTAGTGAAAATAAATGAGATCAAGCAATGAAGTTGGTCAAACATGAATTAGAGATGCCTTATATTCCTATTCATCATGAAATTACATTACAAGAGTTACATCATAATATTACTACTCATATTAGATTAAATAGTAAAAATGAAAGTCATGAGTGAAATTTAGAGAGAATAAGTCGTGTATTAATGAATCCATTTGATGAAGATCTTCATCCGGTGGCATTTTATTATTTACAAAGTCATAATGCTAGGTTAATTTTGCCAACAATTAAGATTTATCTTACAAATAAAAATATAAATAATATAAATAAAACACAACTATTATTTATATTAAATAATCAAGGTATTGATGAAGAAATAGAAGTAATAAAAGGTCATGATACATTTAAAATTAATCCAAAAAAAATAACACAATGACAGGAATCACTCGTTTATTTAAAAATTACAAAAATATTTGAAGATGAAGTTCATATTGATAATCCAGGTATTTATGGTATTTGCTTGTTTTTATTGGATAGTTATTTTGAGAATTTGTTTCCAACATTACCTAATAAAAATCAAGCAGCAGCATTAGCAGCTGCTTTGTATATTCGTGCTTGTAGTTTACAGTTTATTAGTGTAAAATTGGTAGAAAGTGCTAAAAAATTTAAAACTACTACTACTTTAATAAAAAAATACTTAAGTATTATGATTCAACAACAAATTACATAAGGAGAGATTTGAAAAATGACATTAAATATTATAAAAGATGAAAAAAATGGTCTTGGAAAATGACATGTTACCATTGATACTAAAACTTGAAAAGATCAATTGGCAAAAGCTGAAAATAAATTGATTGCACAAGTAGAAATTCCTGGATTTCGTAAAGGAAAAGTTCCTACTAAAATGGCTAAAAAACATGTAACTGAAGAACAAACTTTACAAACAGCAACTAAAGCAGTTATTACTATTGCTTATGATTTTGCCTTAAAACAAAAACCTAACTTAATGCCTACTAATCAACCCGAAGTTAATGTGGAAAAATCTACTATTAAAGAGTGTGAAATAATGTTTGTATTTGATTTACCAGCAGAAATTACTATTGGTAAATATCGTGGTATTGATATAGTAAAACCTGTAGCAACTGTTAATCAAGAAGAAATTGATACTCAAATTAAACTATTACAAGATCGTTTTGCTATTTTTAATCCAAAAGAAAAAGGAAAATTAGAAAAAGATGATACTGCAGTTTTTAATTTCACTGGTTTTTTAGACGGTAAAAAATTCCCTGGCGGTGAAGCTAAAAACATGGAATTAGAAATTGGTTCTGGTAAATTTATTCCTGGTTTTGAAGAAGGAATGATCGGTATGGAACCTAAATCTAAAAAAACTATTGAAGTAACTTTCCCAGAAGATTATCATGTTCCAAATTTAAAAGGTCAATTAGTACAATTTGAAATTGAATTAAACGAAATAAAAACAAAAGTTATTAATGAAGATTTAGAAGAATTAGTAAAAGATGTTAACATTCCAGATGTTACTACTACTGAACAATTATTAGAAAATATTAAAAAACAAATTGAAGTACAAAAAACAATGACAATTAAGGAACAATTTATGGAAGAACTTATTGCTAAAATTGTTAAAGATTCAAAAATAATAATTCCAAGTTTTGCTGTTAAAAATGAAACTGAACGTTTAGAAAATGAATTTAAAAAACAATTAGCTAATCAAAACTTTACAATTGAAAACTATATGGCAGCAACTGGTTTATCTCATGAAGAAATTATTAATGAAATAAAAAAGGATGCAATTATGCAACTTCAGAATTTTTTAGTTATTGAAGAAATTATTAAACAAGAAAAAATAGAAATTACCGAAGAAGAAGTTCAAAAACAATTAACAACATTTGCCGACCAATTTAAAATAAGCATTGAAGAAGTTAAAGCAAATATTAAAGATTTAAGTTTAGTTACTACTACCCTAAAACGTAATAAAGCCTTTGATTTATTATGAGAAAGTAACGGTAAAAACCAAAAGCAAACAACAAGTGCTTAATTTAATTTGATAATTATTATATAACCTAATTACCAATTTAATAATTAGGTTATTTTATCGTTTATTTTTTTCAAAAAGTAAAAATTATCAAAAAAAAAATAAATGTAATAAAATACTACTAGTATAAATTAAATATGAATTAATAAGTGCTGCTGTAATAGTATAGTATAAATCAAAAATTAGATATTTTAGCAATTAACTATTGCAAGTGCTAATGTTTTATATTATAATCCAGTTAATACATTATTTGAGGTGAGACAATGAAGATAAAAAATATTACTAATATTCCACTACTAGTAACAAGAGGAAGTTTTGTTTTCCCAACAGTTGAAATAGAACTAGAAGTTGGCAGACATAAATCAGTAGCGGCAATTAATGAATCGGTAGCTAAGTTTAATTCAGAAATTATTTTAGTTTCGCAAAAGGATCCGAAAGTAGATAATCCGCAATTAAGTGAAGTCTACAATCATGGTACTTTGTGTAAAGTGCAAATTCAAAAAAGTCATAATGATGGTACACTTACCGTATCTTTTTATGGACAACAAAGAGTTAAAGTTTCTAAGTTTTATGATGATAAATTTTATACAGGAGATGCTGAAACTTTAGTTAGTCCTAATGTTTCAAAATCATTAGAAGAAGAGTTGATTCAAAGAATTGTAAATAATTTACAACAGATTTTAGATGTTCATGGTTCAATTCCACAAGGTGTAATTAGTCAAATCACCGATGGAATGAAAGCTAGTGAAATTATTGATAAAATGGCTCAATTTTTACCATTTTTAACTATTAATAAACGCCAAGAAATTTTACAAGAAACTGATATTAATAAACGTTTAGATTTATTATTGAAAGATGTTGGTGGTCAAAAACAAGTTGGTGCCATTGAAAAGGATTTAACAGCTAAAATTAAAGATCGTATTGATGAACAACAACGTGAATATTATTTACGAGAAAGATTGCGTGCTATTAAAGAAGAATTAGGCGAAATTGATGGTAAGTCTAATGAAATGAAACGTTATTTAGAACGCTTAGAAACAGAAGAGTTTCCTGAAGCAATCAAAACGCGTGTTAAAGAAGAAATTAGTCGTTATGAAGATATGCCGCAAGCTTCAAGTGAATCAAATATAATTCGTACATACATTGATTGAATGATGACTTTACCTTGATTTCAAAAAAGTGAAGAAAAATTTGATTTAATTAATGCAAAAAAAATTCTTGATAAATATCACTATGGTTTAGAAAAAGTTAAAGAAAGAATTATTGAATATCTTGCTGTTAAAAAAATGGCTAAGGCAATGCCAGGACAAATTATTTGTTTAGTTGGCCCTCCTGGTGTTGGTAAGACTTCTTTAGCTAAATCAATTGCTGAAGCGATGGGGCGTACTTTCGTTAAAGTTTCACTTGGTGGAGTTAAAGATGAATCTGAAATTCGTGGTCATCGTAAAACTTATATTGGTGCGATGCCAGGAAGAATTATCCAAGGTATGAAACGTGCTAAAGTTATTAATCCATTATTTTTATTAGATGAAATTGATAAAATGTCATCTGATTATCGTGGTGATCCAGCTAGTGCTATGTTAGAAGTATTAGATCCTGAACAAAATGCTAATTTTTCAGATCATTATATTGAAGAAAATTATGATTTATCACAAGTTATGTTTCTAGCAACAGCTAATTATATGGAAGGTATCCCTGAACCATTAAAAGATCGAATGGAAATTATTGGACTTTCTTCATATACAGAATTAGAAAAACTTGAAATTGCAAAAAAATATTTAATTCCTCGTGTTATTGAAATTACTGGTTTAAATAATAAAATGTTAAAATTTAAACCAAATTCAATTGAAGAAATAATTAAATATTATACAAGAGAATCAGGTGTTCGACAGTTAGAAAGATTATTAAATAAAATTGCTCGTAAATTTATTGTTAAACTTTTAAATAAAAAAATTAGTACTGAAGAAATTGTTGCTGATAATGTTAAAGATTATTTAGGAAAACAAATTTTCGATTATACTAAAAAAGAAAATGAATCACAAATTGGAGTGGTAACTGGTCTTGCTTATACTCAATATGGTGGTGATATCTTACCAATTGAAGTAAACTACTTTAAAGGAAAAGGTAATTTGGTATTAACTGGTAAATTAGGTGAGGTCATGAAAGAATCTGCTACTATTGCTTTAGATTATATTAAAGCAAATGCTATTACTTTCAATATTCCTGATACTTTCTTTGCAGAACATGATATTCATATCCATGTTCCTGAAGGAGCAGTGCCAAAGGATGGTCCAAGTGCTGGTATTACTTTAACAACTGCAATTATTTCTGCTCTGACAAGTAGACCTGTATCAAAAGATATTGGTATGACAGGTGAAATTACACTTCGTGGTCATGTATTACCAATTGGTGGATTAAAAGAAAAATCAATTTCTGCTCATCGTAGTGGACTAAAAACAATTTTAATTCCAAAAGCTAATATAAAAGACTTAGAAGATATTCCAGAAGAAGTAAAGAAAAAATTAAATATTGTTTCAGTTGAATTTTATTCTGAAGTATATGATTTTATTTTTAATAAACATAAAGCAAAAATTCACTCACCTATTAATAATATTAAACCAACTTCAAGTATTATTGATGAAGGTTAAAATCTAATTAAATTATTAATAACTATAACTTTAAAAAAAGTAAATACTAAAAACAAGTATTTACTTTTTTTATATAATTTTTTTTATATTTGTGATAAATTTGATTTACTTTTATTTGTTACAGAAAAATTAATTTCTGAATTTACATTATTAATTATATTTTTTTTGTTAATTCGTAATATTAGTTCATTTATTTTTACTAAATTTTGTTCTTTAATTTCTTTGATTTTTGTTAAAATAGTTATTTTTGTTTCTATTTTTTTATTTCAATTAAATAATCCAATAGTAAGTACTTTTATTATTTTATTTATTTTTTTATTTATTTTTTTATTATTTAATTTTTTTGATAGGTTATTTATTGAATTTATAAAATTATTTTCTAATTTTTTTAAAGATTCTAAAGTTTTTATTTTTTTATTTAAAAATTGATGATGATTTTGAGTATTTTTTTTATTATTTTGTCAAAAGTCAAAAATATCATTGTAATCTTTACTATAAGTTTCAATTGGAAAATGTAAATAAAGATTAATAATATGATAATTATCTGCTATAAAGTTAACTTCTCTTTCTAAATCATTAATATCCATTTTTTAATGTCTCCTCTTTTAAAAAATAAAAAATCTTTTACTTTTAAAATAAAGTAAAGGGTTAAAACTTTGATTAAGTTTGTTTTTATATTATATATTATTTTAATTTTATAATTCAAAAATTAAATTATAAATAATAAAAGTGTTGTTATTAATAATTATTTAAATTTTTATATAAAAATATTTAAAATTAGAAAATTGTGCATGGTGGACAACATTTTTTACCATATTGCATATTAATTAATTCTTCTGAATTTATACTATTTATATCATCATTAGTTATTAGAAAAGTACTATCTTTTAAATATTGATCTTCATTATTTAACTGTTGGATGTTAAAATTAAATTCTAGATTTCCATTTTCAATTTCATCTAAATCTTCTTCATAATCTACTAATAATTTTTGTTTTAAGTTAATAATTTTTTCATTGATTAAAGCAATTTCTTTTAATACCTTTTCTTTATTATTAAGACTAAAATTTTTGTTAAATGGATTCAAACTTTTTTCTAATTCTTTTTTCTCTTTTTTTAATTTTTTTATTTCTTTTTTTTGTGCATTTTTTTTCATAATTTTCTCCTTTTTTAAAAATAAAAACTCATTTACTTTTTATGAAAATAATGAGTAAAAACCTAATGAAGTTTACATTATATTATATAATATTTTAATTTTTATATCTTAAAAAACAAGTAATATTTATGTAGTAATTATGATAAAATTATAAAGTTATAGGAAGGAAGTAATTATGATTAAAGATAAAAAAAATAATGTTGAAATCATTAATGTCAGTAAAAACTATGATAGTAATGAAGTCATTAAAAATGTTAGTCTGAATATTGCTATTGGTGCCAAAATTGGTATTGTTGGCCCCAATGGTACTGGAAAAACAACATTATGTGAAATGATTTCCCAACTTCGTAAACCAACAACGGGTACTATTAATATTAAATCTGATTTAAAAATAGGCATGCAATTACAAGAAACTAAATTTCCTCGTGGTTTAACTGGTTGAGATATGGCCCAATATTATATGAGAGCTTATCGTTTAAATAAGTCTGTTGAAGACATTCAAAAGTTATTGTACTATTTGGACGCCGAAGCATTTATTAATAAACCTATTATTACTTTATCGGGTGGTCAACAACAAAAAATAAATATTTTATTAGCATTAATTGTTGAACCGGATTTATTAATTTTAGATGAATTAGCTACGGGATTAGATTTAGAGGTACGTGAGCGAATTTATGAATTACTAGAAAAAGAAGTTTTTATTAAACCTAATCTTTCAGTATTAATTGTTTCACATAATATGCAAGAAATTGAACGTTTTTGTCAACAAATTATCTTCATGTTTGAAGGTTCAATTATTAGTATAAATGATGTTAAAACTGTTGTTAAAGAATATGGAAGTATTGAAGAATATGTTAAAACTAAATTTAAAGAATATAAAATAGGTATGTATGATAGCGAAGCGTTATTAAAAAGATTAGGAGGGGAAAATAATGAAAAATGAGCTAAGTCTTGAAAAAAAACCTTAAAAAACAAAAATAACGATTGATCTCTTCTTAATTTATTTTGAAGTTATTTAAAACGTAATCGTTCAATTATTATTTTTTCAGTTTTTGTTTCACCATTGATTTTTATTGGTGCATCAATTGGTGGAAATAATCAAATATTATCATCACCTGCTGGTAAAAACATTGGACGATTTATTTTGATGATTATTTGATTGACACAAACTGCTTCCTTTTCAATTCAAACTTTTTTAGCTATTTTATTAGATTTAAAACAAAGCGTAGTTTATCGACGCATTGGTTTAACAAGAATTAGCAAAACCAAGTTTATTATTATAACATCAATATTTAATTTAGCTTTAGTTTTAATTTCTGATATTATTATTTTTATTGGTGTTATGATTATTGGTTATGTTGTTCCTTTATCTGGAATGATTAGTTCCATTTTTAATTGACAATTATTAATTATTATTTTATTTACATTATTTTTTTCTATTACTATTACTAGTATTGCTTTGCTAATGTCAGTTATTATTAAAAGTCGTACTGGACAAGCAATTGTTAGTTTATTTACTAGTTTATTAATTGTTGCACCATTAATTATTTTAACTTACTTTTTAGCTAGTCTTATTGATGAAGGATTAGTTTCAAGTATTGGTGTTGGTGCTGTTGTTGGTATTTTAGTAGGTATATTTATTGCTTTAAATCTTATTAGTTGTGGCATTTATTATTTAACTTGAAAACTATTTAAATGATTTGATTAATTTTTATAAAAGTATGTAATGAATTATAAAATAACAAAGGAGTGAAAATATACAATGCCTAAAAATATAAGAAATTATGTTATTGATGAACAACCAATTAATTATTTTGATAAAGTTAAAGCATGATTAGATAATCAAAATAAATTTGAAAATTTAGAACTATTGTCAGAAGTTGCATCTCAACAAAACTATTTAAAACAAAGTGATAAGTTAAATACTAAAGTAATAAATCAATTAGAAAATAAATATTTGGCAAATGTTTCAAATTTAAATCAAAAATTGAAAATGTTTTAATATAATAACTTACTTATTTTTATTAATTTATAATCTAATTATTTTTTATAAATAATTAGATTTTTTATATATTAACAATATTTTGAAACAATAGGTTTATTAAAAATACTCCTTTAAAAATAAATTTAAAGGAGTATGAATATTTAAAAAAATAAATTATGAGTATAATCGAAAACCGTTTCCTAAAATTGTTTTAATTTGTCCTCCACTTTCAGATCCTCATGTTTCACCATAATGAGCAATGATGATTTGAAAAAATCATTTTCCATTTTCTTCATAAAAAGTTAACCCTAATTTAATAGTTATTAATAAACTGGCAAGTAGGAAATTTTCTTTATTATTACATATGATAATATTACAAAAATTTGCTGGGTTAATAGGTCCATTTTTTGTTACTTTTGCATTTATTAAATATTTTTGAAAATTTAGATTTTTAACAACTTGATTAATGTTAATAGTTGGATATCCTGTATCACCTCAACTATAAGATGAATCTACATAATCTTCTGTACCATTTCATTAAAAAAAGTAATATATCGATAATCAATTGGTAAACCATATTCTGTATTTCATTCAAATGTATGGATAAATGAATTATTTCTAGTTTGTTTTCAATAACTTATATCAGTTAGTTTTCCGTTATTAAAATGAAATTCTGTTGTTTTTCATCATATTTTTGTCATTTTTTTAAATTCTGTTTGTTCTACTGGACATTTATAAATGCCATTAATAGTTAAAACATAAATATTTTTATTACTATCAAAAGTAATATTACTAACATCATATGTATCATTATCAATTACTTTCATTTCAATAAAATTTGATTGTAAAAAATCAAATTTATAAACTTTATTTATTACAGAGTTATTATTAGTTATTATATAAATATTTTTATTATTTATTATTATTTTTTTGATTATTCCATCTATTGATGAATTATTTATTTTCTTAAAGTCTTTTTGTTTTACTGAATACTTATAAATATTATTATTATCTGCAATATAGATAGTTCCATTTTCATCTGTTACTAAAATAGCATTAACAGGTAGTCCTCAATGTTCACTTATTATTATAAATTCTGTTTGTTCTGCTGGACATTTATAAATACTATTATTTGCAATTATATAAATGTGTCCGTCTTTACCAGTTGTTAAAAGAGAAATTTGTAGTGTTTCTTTATTTGTATCTATATTTAATTGTTTAAATTCGTCGTCATTTTCTAAACACTTATAAATACTATTCGCAAAAGGAACATGAAGAGTATTATTAGCAGTGATATAAATATTTCCATATTTATCAATACTTATGTGACTCAGAAAATTAATATTAGTTGGTAATGTCATTTTTTTAAATTCTCATTCTCCCGCTAAACATTTATAAATATTATTATTAGCTATTATAAAAACATTTCCGTCTCTCTCATTAATTTTTAAAAATCTAATATTTTCTAATTCTTTAGGTATTATCATTTGTTGAAAATATGTTTGAGTTGCAAGACATTTATAAATATTATTATTAGTTGCGACATAAGTATTTTTATCTTTATCAGTTTTTATAAATTTACCATTAGCAAATTCTTTAGGTACTATCATTTGTTTGAACTCTGTTTGTTCTGCTAAACATTTATAAACAGTATTATTAGCAAGTGCATAAATATTTCTATTTCTATCAGTTGTTAAAGACTTAATTTCATTTATTTTTCAATTATTATTTTCATTTTTAATACTTGTTTTAATTTTATTATTTGTGTTATTGATAAATAAGGTATTTAAACTGTTTGTACTTTCTGTTGCTAAAATTGTTGTTGCAATTAGTGTTGACATCTTTTTCATATTTTAAAAACTCCTTTTTATTTTTTCCCAATAACTTCTTATTTTTAAGAAGTGAATATATTTTATTTTTTTTCAAATAAATTTCAAATAAAAATAGAGCAAATTTTAATTTAAACTAAAAATCATAAAAAAAATATATTTTATATTTAAAAAAATATTTTGAATGTTATAATAGTAGTAAATATGGATTAATTTGCATATATTATATAAAGCAGGGGTGGCATTGCCTGAGAAATACCCTATAACCTGATCTAGTTAGTACTAGCGGAGGGAGACTTTATTTTTTATATTTTAAAAAATGATAACTCCTTTTTTGTTATGTAAGATAAATTAAAGGAGTTATCATTTTATTATGTTTAAAGAACAACTATTAACAACTATCAATTATAATAAAGTTAAAAGCAAACTGGAGGTAGGAATGTTAATTAAAGCATCAGCCATTTTTAGTTTAATTACTCTTCTAACATTAACAGTTATTATTAGTATTTTACCTGCTAGTAGTATTAATCACTTTTTTAAAGTTACTACTATTACTGGTTGACAATTTTATAGCAGTAAAATTTATTTAATATTAATTCTTTGTTTATTATTAATTTCATCAATTTTATTATCTGTTATTACATGAACAGTTAAAATAGAAGATATTCATAAAAATATTGTTATTGTTACATTACTATCAATTTTTAGTATCAATCCCATTGCATTAATTTTTAATTTAATTAAACATTATCAATGACAAAAAGAAGAAACTTTTTCCATTTTAAAAACAAGATGATGAACTAATTTTAAATTTGCATTTGGTATTAAACGATGATTAGTTATTGATTATACAATTATTGGTTTATTTACTGGTGTAACTATTGCTTGTGCTTTTATTGAACAAAATTTATTACCAAAAATGCCATACGGCGGCGGTATTGCTATTAAATATATACCTTTAATGGTTATTAGTTATATTATTGGCTTTGCAGGTGGATGATTAACGGGTATGATTAGTGCTTTAATGTCATTATTATTTATTAGTGGTGGTTATGTTATTAGTGCTTGAAGTTATTTATTAGATTATTTTTTGCCAATGACAACACCCGCTATTATTTCATTATTACGTTTTAATTTAAAAGCTGATAAATCAATTTTTACTTATATTAATTATTTTTTACATTGTTTTTTAGTTTGTTTAATTATTTATTTTTGACAAACAATAGCAGGATATTTTATTTGATCACAAATTACTAATGCTGATGGAAGTAAAAATATTTGATCAGGATTTAATCCTCTTTTTTACTCATTAGTTTACAATTTTATTCATATTTTTTTGTTTACTTATCCAATTATGCAATTAACAATACCTTTTATTTATCGTGGTTTAGTTAGTCACTATGTAGAAAGATATCGTTAGAATAGTAATTCCAATTACTATTTCTTTTTTTAAATAGCGTTATAATATTAATTGATAGAAAAGGTGATTATAATGAAAAATGATGAAATAATCAAAGAAGATATTATTATTATGGATGGTAATATTAAATTAATGAATAAAGCATTAAATGAGAAAAAGGTTGTATTAGCAGCAATTGAATTAGGAAAACATGCTCAACATACAATTGATATTGGTTGATCTGAACATTTTCAAGCATATGCTAAATTAAAAAGTACAACTACTACTGGTACTTGTTTTTGTAAAAAACCAGCAACTCATTTAGTTTATTTTTGACGATAATAAGATATGGATGGGGCCACTTAGCCCTTTTTACTAGACCATTAATTTAAAAAATCTGAATGTATTCTAAAAACAATTGTGTTATATAATGAACACTAATTTTGACCTGAAAGGATTTTTATTAATGGATAAAATTAAACAAATAGCATTAATAATTAACAAATTAAATATCAAAGAAAAAATTAAAATTATCGATGATTGCAAAAATCAATATTCAATTAGAAACTTATGTCAATATCTTCAATTAAACAGATCAACATATTACTTTTTAAAAAATAAACAAAAACTTATTAAAAAAGAAAAAAATCATATTATTAATTGCAATCATAAATATCAAGAATTATGCCAACTTTTAATCGAATTTCATTCTACAAGAAAAGGTAGAATTTATGGATATTTAAGAATTTTTTCAGCTTTTAAAGAGTGATTAAAACAAGAGAAAAATATCATTTTAAATATAGAATTATCAACAAAACAAATGCGAAAAATTATGAAAAAACACAATATTCAAGGATTAAAACAAACTAAAAATAACTATCCTAAAAACAAAAAAAATCCAAATAAGTGAATACCTACAATGGATAAAGTAAACAAAGATTACAAAAGTACAACCGCTTCAAATCAAATTTGATCAATGGATACTAAACAAATAAACACCAAAGAAGGTTGACTATATCTTTTTGTAATTATTGATTTTTATTCAAATAATGTTGTTAGTTATAATACATTTTCAAATAAATCATATCAAGATTTAATTCTTCCTGCACTTGAAAAAATAAACAACCAATTTTCTTGAAATCAAATAAAAAACGTTATTTTACATTCAGATAACGCCAACGAATTTTATTGTCAAGAAATTACAAAATGAGCAAAAAACAAACAAATAATTTTAAGCAAAAAACAACCATATGATATTGGCGGTAATGTCATATCTGAAAATTGATTTTCACATTTATCTCAAGAATGATTGCCTAAAGACTCAAATCAATATTTAACAATCAATGAAGCTATTAATGATGTAAATCAATATGTTATGTTTTATAATTATGAAAGAATACATTCTAAATTTTTAAAACCACCAATATTACAAATAAAAATTTAGAAATATCTATCAAAATATGGTCCAGTAATTAGGGCTAACCACCTCTTGCCTTGCTAAAGAATATAATGTTACAAGAGCAGCTACTTACAATTGAATTAAGCAATTTAGTAATTCAGGAAGTTTTAAAACTAAAGATAATCGTTCTTTTGAAGAAAATGAATTAATTAAATTAAGAAAAGAATTAAAGCAATTACGAATGGAAAATGATATTTTAAAGCAAGCAGCACTAATAATAGGCAGAAAATAGAAATTATTGTCAAAAATAAAGCTAAATATAAAATTCGCACAATGTGTCGTTTTTTAAAAATATCTAAATCAACATATTATTTTAATTTAAAGAAAAAAGAAAATAAAATCAAAAATAATATTTATGATGAAGCTGTTATTAGTGCTTTTAAAGAAAATAAAGAAGTTTATGGTACTAGAAGATTAAAAAAAATTCTAGAAAACCAAGAAATTTATTTATCGCGCAGAAAAATTAAAAAAATTATGAATGAACATAATTTAATATCAAAATATACTAAATTATCATTCAAAAATCATAATAACAAAGTTAACGATAGTCAAATAACTAATCTTGTTAATAGAAAATTTAAGAATAGGATTAAAAATGAAGTTATTGTTAGTGATTTAACTTATGTACAAGTTAATGGTAGGTGAAACTATATTTGCCTATTAATAGACCTATTTAACCGCGAAATTATCGGACATAGTGTTGGAGTTAAAAAAGATGCATCATTAGTACATCAAGCATTTATGCAATCAAATCGCTGTTTAAAAGATATTCAAATATTTCATAGTGATCGCGGTAATGAATTTAACAATAAAATTATTGATAAACTTTTACTAGCATTCAACATTAACCGTTCTTTAAGTAAAAAAGGTTGTCCTTATGATAATGCTGTTGCTGAAGCAACTTTTAAAACTTTTAAAACCGAATTTATTAATGATAAAAATTTTACATCATTAATCCAATTAAAATTAGAATTATTTGATTACATCAATTGATATAACAATATAAGAATTCACAGCACTTTAAACTACTTAACTCCAGTTAAATATCAACAACAAATGTCTACCAAAAAATAGTCCTAAAAAGTGTTGCCATTCCATTGTTATATTAGTTGTAAATCCCAACATTTGGTTGTAATTAAAACTAATTCCAATTAAATCCGGAATTATTAGCATAATAATACAAATTATAATTGTAATTATAAAATTAATAGTATTACCATACATTGCAATATTTTCTTTATTTAATTTGGCTATTTTTTCACTAATGTATCCTTCTTTCGCTAATGGTTGTAGCATAGCTCCAGAATATAGCGCTACTTGTATTACACCATTCAATTTAATTGATAAAGTACAAATAACTAGTAAAATGATACCTGTTGTACCAGCAATCCCAGCAATAACATTATTTGGATTATAATTATTATCACCATTTGCTCATCCGTTATTACCATTAGGTCCTTGTGAACTGATGGCACCAATAATTAAAATTGTAATAATTAAATAAAAAAAAGTTGTCAAAAATAAGACAATAATTGTTCCCCTACCTAAATTTTTATTAGGATTTTTAACATTTTTTCCAATAACAGTAAAGGTCTCAAAACCAAGGAAAAAGTAGAAAAAATTGCTAAAAGCATTATTAAAAATATTAATTGTAAAATGAAGATGTTTAGTACCAACAAATGCTTGTTGATAAACTATAGTGCCATTTTTGATTACCAGAATAATGGCACAAATAATCAAAAAACAAGTTGACAGTCATTTAATGATTCCTGAAATATTAACAAATCAACGAAAACCTCTTAATCCAAAATAGATACAACTTGTAACCAAACAATAAACTATAATTCCTAAACTATCAATAAATAAATTAGATCATCTATCAGGTAATCATGAAAAAAATGATAATTGGTTTAAGTTAATTCTAAACATTGAAATAATACCACCAATAACAGTAGATGGTAAAATGATATATTGCATAAAGCCGATTATTCATCCTCAAAAACGACCAAAAGTTGCCCTAACATAAATATATGCTCCAACCATTATTACCAGCATAAACTTTACTACATTTTAAAAAAGCACATGCACTAATACTAGCCATTATAGCACCTAAAATCATAATTCAGATTAGATGTAATCCAACTCCGCCATTATTTCAATAATATATTCCTATAAAAGACATAGGAAAAGCTATTGTGCAAGTATAATTAAATCCAAAGTCACACCAGTTCTCCTAAGCCTATTTTTTGCTGCTTTGTTTTTTGTTTTAAAGACTTATTTAAAACTTTTTGTGTGTTCATAGAATCCTCCTTTGAATTTATTTAATATTAACGATAATTATATAGTATATTTTATTTGAAATACAATAAAAACTATTTCATTTTTGTAGAAAATAAATATTAGTAAATAGTTTAATAACATTGATTGATAATTAACAAAATATTTAAAATATAATTTAATCAATAAGTAAACATTGCAACTTGTTAAATGATTATGATATTATGGTTTTATGATTACTTTACCTGAACATATTAAAGGAGAAAAACATGAGTTATAATCACCAACAAATAGAAAAAAAATGACAGCAGTATTGATTAAAAAATGAAACTTTTAAAACAAATATTGATGATAATAAAAAACCAAAATCATATATTCTTGATATGTTCCCTTATCCTTCAGGATCAGGTTTACATGTTGGCCATCCTAAAGGTTATTGTGCTACTGATGTTATTTCACGAGTTAAAATAATGAATGGTTTTAATGTTTTGCATCCAATTGGTTGAGATGCTTTTGGTTTACCAGCTGAACAATATGCCTTAAATACAGGTAATAATCCAGAGACATTTACTAAACAAAACATTAATAATTTTCGTAAACAATTACAAAGTATTGGTCTAAGTTTTGATTATAATAAAGAAGTTAATACTACAGATACTCAATATTATAAGTGAACACAATGAATTTTCATTAAACTTTATGAACAAGGGTTAGCTGAAATTAAAGATGTTGAAGTTAATTTTTGTGAACAGTTAGGAACTGTTTTAGCTAATGAAGAAATAATTAACATTAATGGTCATATGGTTTCTGAACGTGGTAATTTCCCAGTTATTAAAAAACCAATGCGTCAGTGGGTTTTAAAAATTACTAAGTATGCTGAAAAATTATTAAAAGGATTAGATGATTTAGACTGACCAAATAGTGTTAAGGAATTACAACGTAATTGAATTGGTAAAAGTCTTGGAACACTAGTTGATTTTATAGTTGAAAATAATAAATGTAAGGTTTCTATTTTTACTTCAAGGGTTGATACTATTTTTGGTGTTTCATTTTTAGTACTTGCCCCTGAACATCCATTAATTCATGATTTAACAACTAGTGAATATTCGCAAGCAGTTACTCAATACTGTTTAGCTGCTAAAACTAAAACAGATTTAATGCGTCAAGGAGATGATACTTTAAAATCTGGTGTTTTTACTGGAAGTTATGCTATTCATCCTTTTACTAAAAGTAAATTACCAATTTGAGTTGGTGATTATGTTTTAAATCATTATGGGACAGGAGCAATTATGGGTGTTCCTGCACATGATAGTCGTGATTTTATTTTTGCTAAAAATAAAAAGTTACCAATCAATTTTATTATGAAAACTAATAATAAAAATGAACCATTTTTGGGTACTAGTGAATATATTAACTCTGATTTTATTAATGGTAAGGATTTAGAAACAGCTACTAATTTAATTGTTAAAAAATTACTAACTTTAAAACAAGGAAAAGTACATACTGCATATAAGTTACGAGATTGACTTTTTTCTCGTCAACGTTATTGAGGTGAACCTTTTCCGATAATTTATTGAGAAGATGGTACAATATCAACAGTAGATGAACAACAATTACCAGTATTATTACCAAAAATGACTAATATTAAGCCATCTAATTCGGGGAATGCACCTTTAACTAATGCACCAAATTCCTGATTACATGTAACTAGAAAAGATGGTGTAAAAGGAAAAAGAGAAATTAATACAATGCCACAATGAGCAGGTAGTTGTTGATATTATTTAGCATATATTTTAAAAAATGATGATGGTACTTATTGTGATTTTAATAGTGCTATTGCGCAAAAACGTTTTAACTATTGATTACCGGTTGATTTATATATTGGTGGTCAAGAACATGCTGTTTTACATTTATTGTATGCTCGTTTCTGACATTTAGTGCTATATGATTTAAAGTTAGTTAATGTTAAAGAGCCATTTTTAAAATTGGTAAATCAGGGTATGATTCTTGGTGAAAATAATGAAAAAATGTCTAAATCACGCGGTAATGTTGTTAATCCAGATGATATTATTAATGAATATGGTGCTGATACTTTGCGAATATATGAAATGTTTATGGGGCCATTAACAGCATCTTTACCGTGATTAAATAGTGGTTTGGTTGGTTGTTATAAGTTTTTAATGCGTATTTATCGTCTTGTTAATAAAGATGAGTATAAAATAAAAATTACTACTAAGAATGATAAATCATTAGATACAATTTATCATCAAACTGTAAAAAAAGTAACTAATGATATTAATGATTTAAATTTTAATACTGCTATTGCACAACTTATGATTTTTATCAATGCTTGTTATAAAGCACCAACTATTTATCAACAATATTTAGTTAATTTTTTAAAATTATTAAATCCATTTGCTCCACATATTGCTGAAGAATTATGATTTCAATTTGGTAATAAAGAAAGTATTAATAAAAGTCAGTTTCCAAGTTATGATGAAAAATTTTTGATTACTAGTGAAGTTACTATTGCTATTCAGATTAATGGTAAAACGAAAATAACTTTAGTAGTAAAAGAAAATTTAAATAATCAAGAACTTTTAAAAGTAGTTAATAATGAAGAAAAAGTAAAACATTGATTGCAAGATAAAACAATTATTAAGACAATTTGTATACCAAATAAGATTGTTAATTTTGTTGTTAAGTAAAGGAGGAATAATGAAAGTTGCTATTATTTTTGCAGCAGGAATTGGCAGTAGATTACAACCTATCTCAAATAATGTTCATAAATCGTTAATTAAATTTAAAGGTTTAACTTTAATTGAACATATAATTAATCATTTAATTGAAATACATGATTTAAAAAAAATTATTGTCATTACTGGTCATTTAAAAGATGAATTTAATTTTCTTACTCATAAATATTCAAAATTAATCTTAATAAATAATCAACATTTCCTTGATTATAATAGTGGTTATGCTTTGACATTAGTATCATCATATTTTAATGGTCAAGATGATATTTTTATTATTTCTGGTGATATGATTAGTACAAAAAATATTTTTTTAAATAATTTTTCAACTAATATGATGGCCGCTATTAAGCGTGATCATGATAATATCAAAGAAGATTGAAGTTATAAATTAAACAAGAATGGTAATATTATTGATATTATTAAAAGTAAAAAAAAGGATAGTTTCTTGGCGGGAGAATGAAGTTATATTACTAAAAAATGAGCAAAAGTTCTTGGTGAAGATTTAATAAATCCACAACAAGAACTTGTATTGCAAACAACAATGGTTGGTAAATATTTAATTAGTAATAGTATTAAACATAATTTTGAATTAAAACCTTATGTTTTATCATTTGATTGTCATTGGGATGTTGATAATATTATTGATTTAGAACGAACTAATAAATATTTTAAATAATTTAAGTAGTTAATTTTTTTCCAGAAGTTGTTGTTGAAACTACTGGAATTTCTTCACGATTACAACTATGTGCAACATTTTGGAATGGATTAGTAGTATTACCATTTAATTTTAGTGCTTCTGCTGTTGTTTCTGCTACTGATTCATTTTCTGGATCTAGTGCATCTACTTCTTTAAAACTAACTTGTCCATTACTATTTGTAGAAACATTATTTTTTTGATTAACATTATCTTTATTTTTAATAATATTAACTGATTGATTTAGTTTAGGCTTTTTAGTTCGATTATTAAATAGTGAAACTAAAAGTTTTTTTAATCATATGTATGGAAAAAAAGAAATATAAGCGACATCTTTTGCAAATTTTACAATTCAACCAGAAGAAGTTGCTTTTTCTTTTTTATTTTTTTCACCTTGTAATTTATCAAAAATTTCTTTACTTGGTTGTTGCTGTTGTTGTGCTGACATAATTTTCACATCCTTTTTTATTTAAAAATAATTAGGTTCCACTTATCTAATAAAAAGAATAAGTCGAACCTAATGGTCTTTAATAATTTAGTTTATTATGATGTTAGTATAACATATTTTCAATTTTTAAGCACAATAATTAAAAAAATAACATCCTTACTTTTGAGTTAATAAATCATAATTTTATTTAAAAGAAAGGGAGAAAAAATATTATGAATGAAAAATAAAAAACTTAGTAAAATTATTACATGATGCAGAACAAGAAAGTAGAAAACTTGATTTATT
Organism: Spiroplasma endosymbiont of Dasysyrphus albostriatus; assembly: GCF_964019495.1. NCBI lineage: Bacteria > Bacillati > Mycoplasmatota > Mollicutes > Entomoplasmatales > Spiroplasmataceae > Spiroplasma > Spiroplasma endosymbiont of Dasysyrphus albostriatus. The sequence continues at coordinate 1,362,776 of NZ_OZ026447.1, forward strand.
ACTTGCAAAAGCTAAGAAACAAGAAGAGACATTAAAAAAAATTGAAGAAGAAAAACAAATAAACAAACATAAATCAAGAAATCCGAAAATTTAAATGTACATTATTTAATTTTAGATAAAAACTCATGTAATAAAATTGTAATTTTATATAGTTTTAATATATTTCTAAATTTATTATTTTTTTATTTTAAAAAGAAATATATTGAAATTAAAGGTTATTCAGAAAAATTAAATAACATTGATAAATTCAAAAAATATCCATAAATTAAAATAATTAAAAGCTTAGTACTATGTTAATATACTTACTGACAACAGATATTTTTCATAAATTAAATAAATATTAATTTAAATAAAATATTGTAAATTATATAATATTTGATAAAATGTAAATATTAAACATATAAGTTTTTTACCCATTGCTTTATTTTAAAGTAAATGGGTTTTTTAATTAAAAGGAGATATCAAAATGGCTTTACCAATAAAAAACAATTCTTGCAGAACAATTCAAAACTGCAGAAAGTGAGTTCACTAATAAATTCAAGAAAAATAATGAAAATTGACATAATGGTGAAACGTTTATGTTTGAAAATCAATCAGGTGAAGATAATGAACTAAAATATCTTCAATTTGAAACTTCTATAGTAGAGGGAGGTAAAGAGTATTTTGTTTATGATGAAATAATAGAAATTAATAATAAACCAGTTTTATTATTAGAAATTCATGATGATGAAAAAAAAGAAATTTGACAACAACTAATTTATCTTGAAGCAGATCAAGTAATTAAACAAATTAGACATTTAAGTTATGAACAATTTTCTAATGAAGTAAAAAATGATGAAAGTTTTATTAAATTAGAAGAAAATAAGGATACAACTATTATTAGAATACCATTTTTTGATTTCATTAATAACCTTAATGAGAAACAAAAAGAAGAACAAGTAGATATAAAAAATAAAAAAGTAAGAAAAGTTTTATGAAAAGTATTAAAAGGGATAATATTTGTAGTTGCTTGGGCTGGTATTGGTATTTTAAGTAGTTTAGTGGTTACTACATTAGTAGCTCCTGTTGTAGCAACTTTTTATGCACCGTCAATATGTGCTTTAATTTCTGGAGTTATTGTTGGTGGAGTTGTTACAGGATGAGAAAAGTATAAAGAAAAAATAAAAAAATTCTTTTTGCCTAATTGAAAATCAAAAAATGAAATAAATATAGAAAATAAACTACAAGAACAAAGATTATTTGGAGGGCCACTTAGCCCTTTTTACTAGACCATTAATTTAAAAAATCTGAATGTATTCTAAAAACAATTGTGTTATATAATGAACACTAATTTTGACCTGAAAGGATTTTTATTAATGGATAAAATTAAACAAATAGCATTAATAATTAACAAATTAAATATCAAAGAAAAAATTAAAATTATCGATGATTGCAAAAATCAATATTCAATTAGAAACTTATGTCAATATCTTCAATTAAACAGATCAACATATTACTTTTTAAAAAATAAACAAAAACTTATTAAAAAAGAAAAAAATCATATTATTAATTGCAATCATAAATATCAAGAATTATGCCAACTTTTAATCGAATTTCATTCTACAAGAAAAGGTAGAATTTATGGATATTTAAGAATTTTTTCAGCTTTTAAAGAGTGATTAAAACAAGAGAAAAATATCATTTTAAATATAGAATTATCAACAAAACAAATGCGAAAAATTATGAAAAAACACAATATTCAAGGATTAAAACAAACTAAAAATAACTATCCTAAAAACAAAAAAAATCCAAATAAGTGAATACCTACAATGGATAAAGTAAACAAAGATTACAAAAGTACAACCGCTTCAAATCAAATTTGATCAATGGATACTAAACAAATAAACACCAAAGAAGGTTGACTATATCTTTTTGTAATTATTGATTTTTATTCAAATAATGTTGTTAGTTATAATACATTTTCAAATAAATCATATCAAGATTTAATTCTTCCTGCACTTGAAAAAATAAACAACCAATTTTCTTGAAATCAAATAAAAAACGTTATTTTACATTCAGATAACGCCAACGAATTTTATTGTCAAGAAATTACAAAATGAGCAAAAAACAAACAAATAATTTTAAGCAAAAAACAACCATATGATATTGGCGGTAATGTCATATCTGAAAATTGATTTTCACATTTATCTCAAGAATGATTGCCTAAAGACTCAAATCAATATTTAACAATCAATGAAGCTATTAATGATGTAAATCAATATGTTATGTTTTATAATTATGAAAGAATACATTCTAAATTTTTAAAACCACCAATATTACAAATAAAAATTTAGAAATATCTATCAAAATATGGTCCAGTAATTAGGGCTAACCACCCTACTTAACTCCAGTTAAATATCAACAACAAATGTCTACCAAAAAATAGTCCTAAAAAGTGTTGCCATTCCATATTATTAAAAAGAGAACAACAAGAAGAATTATTTTTAAGCTTACCTCCAGAAGCAAAACAACAAAGAATTTTGAATAGTTTTCAACAAATTTGAAATAATAATAAAAATAAAAATTTTATGGATATGCAAAATGAATTAAGTCAAAGATTTGAAGAAAATAAAAGAGAATTAAAACAGCAAAATTTGGAAAATATTTATAAAAGAAAAGATGAATTACAAGAACAAGTAGAAGCAGCAAAAAAAGATTTAAGTGCAGAGCAAAATGGAGCAATACAAAATAAATTAGAAATGATTACTTTTGTGGCAAGTGAAATTAATAAAGAAAATCAAAAACCTCAACCTGATGAACACGATTTAAGAATTTTTGAGAAAGAAGTTGTTGCTTTTACCAATGAAATAGAAGAAATTTTGAAAAATAATAAAAAAAGTGATAATCTTGTGAGAGAAGATGTTAGAGAAAAGTCACCAAGTAGAAAGATGAGACAAATATCTTTATAATCTAAAAAGGAGATAAAGTTATGAATAAAGAAGAAAAAGAAAAATCTGAAAAACAAAATAAGACTTCAAAAAGTCGTAGTTGATTTTCAAAATAAATAGTTTTTTAAAAGTCTACTGATAAATACAAAAAAGTTAGGTAATACTTATTTTAAAAATATTACCTAACTTTTTTTATGTTAAAGTTTTAATAAATTTTAGAACTTCATCATAGTTTGGTTCTAATGTTACTTCTTTAACAATTTGTAAATATATAACTTTATTATTTTTATCAACAATGATAATAGTACGTGCTAATAATTGGATTTCATCAATTAATAAATTAGTAGTATTACTAAAATTATTTTCATTATTACGATAATCACTTAAAATATGAAAATTATTATTCATTTTTAGTTTTTCACAAAAGCGACTTTGAGCAAATGGTAAATCTTTGGAAATAGTAATGATAACTAAATCTTTTAATTTAGTAGCCTCTTTATTAAAGTGTATAGTTTGTAAAGCACAAGTTTTAGTATCAATGCTTGGTACACTAGAAATAATCTTAAATTTATTAGTGAATTGTTCTAAATTCATATTATCCATTGTTTTATTAACTGCAGAAAATGATAAAGTATCTCCAACTTTGATTATTTCATTTTTAATATGAACGGGTTTACCTTTAATTGTTAATTGCAACATAATATTTTTTTCTCCTTTTTTATCAAATGTATTTATAATATTATTATAACTAAATTTATTAAAGATAATCTATTAAGGAGTAACAAAGTGTTAAAAATTTTAAATAAATTTAAAATTGCTATTCAAGAATTTAAAATGGTTTTTAAAGCAGTGGGGACTAAACACATTTATAAAAATAAAAGAACAATTATTAAAAGTATTGCACTATGTTTTATTCCATTTTTATATGCTTTTATTGCTTTATGAGCTTTTTTTAATCCATTGGGAAATATTAATCGTTTACCAATTGCTTTAGTTAATAACGATAGTTCTGCAGTAGGAATTAATCGTGTTATTAATCGACATAATTTAAATTTGGATAATGAAAATCCTAATAGTAGTGGTGCTTATGAATTTAAAATTAATGATTTACAAATTAACAATGAGAAAAAAACATTTACTGTTTATTATTATGATGATTGAAAAAGTTATTATCAACATCAAAATGACAAAACTTTTTTAACTGAAATTATTATTGATAGTTGTTTTACTAAGGATTTTAATGATTTTTTTAAACAAGCTTTTAAAGTAGTTATTGATAATATTAAAACTCCAGAAAGAATTTGGAATCTTATTAATCAAATTACTATTAGACCAAAAATTAGTTTACAAGCTTCATATAAAGTTAGTCCGATTTTAGGTGAAATTAATGATTTTGCTTTAAATGCATTAAAAGATAATATTTTTAGTAAGTTTTTACCTGTTGTTATTAGTGATCAAGTATTTGATTATTGAGATAAAGATGCTTCTGATTCAGGTTATCACCATTTACAACCAATTTTAAAAGAAATTTATGGTATTCTTTCAATTGTTGTTCCTGGTTTAGGTCCTCATGCCGAACAATTTAATGATAATATTGATAGTGTAACAAGAAACGAAGAGATTAAACATATTAAAGTTTTAGAACATGATTATTGAATGAATCATACTTTATTGGCACCTATTAACTTTATTAATTTTAATATTAATATTGAAGGTCAAGATAAATCTCCTTATGGATTTGGTTTGGGTCCATATTTCATGTGTATTGGAATGTGAGTAGGTACTTTATTATTAACTTTTACTTTTATTAGAAATAAAGATATTCCAAAAACTAAATTTTGATCAAACTATTTAGCTAAATCAGCATGAATGATTATTTTTGGTTTAATTCAGTCAACAATTTTAGTAACTTCATTATTACTATTATTTAATAATATTGATTTATGACAACGATTTTGACAAATGTTTTTATACATGTGATTAATAGCAATTATTTTTGATTTGGTTGTTCAATCAATTGCTCACATGTTTCGTAATCATGATTTGGGTAGATTTTTAATTGTTATTCTTTTAATACTACAACTTTCTTCATCAAGTGGTACTTTTCCTGTTGAATTAGAACCCAAGTTTTTTCAAGTAATGTATAATTTTTTACCATTTAGTTATGCAATAAAAGGATTAAGAGAAATTCTTATTAATCCTAATCCAATGACTATTTTATGAAGTATTGGTTGTTTATTAATATTTATTATTATTTTAGTACCATTATCGTTGTTACTTAATTGATGACATGATCATAAAGATGCAAAAAATGAAGTTGGAAATAAAAAAAATAAATTAGTTGTTAATAATTCTTCATCATTAAAAAATAAAACTACTACTGATGAGAACTAAACATTATATTTTTAGGTGTCCTTTTTATTAATACTTTCTAATAAAAATAGAGTACTTAAAAGAATGTTGTATATTATTTTTTTCAATTATAAACTTAAATTAATATCTACAAAAGATATATCTTTTGTAGATATTAATTTATAAAATAAAAAACATAAATATTTAAAAAAAATAATAAAAAAGTAAAAGAGGAAAAAAACTTATGCATTTTAAAAAATAATAAAAAAGTAAAAGAGGAAAAAAACTTATGCATTTTAAAAAATTATTAACAATGTTTACTATAACATTTTTTGCTAGTTCAGGGACTATGCTTTCAATTAATACTCATGTTTCTAATAACAAATTAATTAAAAATTGTTTGGTTAATAACCATGAAACATTTTCAAAATTGGAAGGAACTAGTGGTGTAATTCAATCAATAACTAGTGATCAAAAAGGCAATGTTTATGCTGCTAATGATGAAGGTATTATTTATTATATTAGTGAAAATAATAAAGATATTAAACCAATATTTAAAAGTGAAGGTATTATTCAAGCAATAGCAACTTCTAATAATGGTAATGTTTATGTAGCTATAAAAGAAACAAAAAATGAAACAAAAATTTATATAAAAAATAATGATAGTAATAATTTTAAACTACTTGAAAAATTTGATTTTAACTTATTATCAATGATAGTCTATACTTCTAATGATGGTGAAGAATATCTTTATATGGGTACAGATAATGATGTTAAAGCATATTATCAATCATTTGGACAAGAATGATTGCAAACTATTCCTGGAACTAAAGGAAAAATTTCTGCAATAATTAAAGATAATAATAATGATAAATGTATTTACGCTGCTACTACTGATGGTCAAATTTATAAAAATATTGGTGGTGATCAAAAATTTAAGGAACTTCTTACTACTGGTAGTAAAATTACTGATTTAACATTTGATAATTTAGGTAATGTTTATGCTACTGAGATGTCAGGGCAAGTTTGAAAAAAAGATAATAATAAGAATTCTTTTTTTAGATTTCAATTACATCCATTATCAAATTGTTTAACATCTATTGTCATTAATAATGATAACTGTATATATGTTGGTGATAATACTGGTAATCTTTGAAAAAGTTATGGATCATCAACCTTTGATAAACTTCAATTTAAAGTTAATATTAGTATTAAAAAATTAATATTCAATGGTGCAACTAAAAAAATGTATATTGGAAGTAGTAATGGTGTTTATTATTCAGATTAAGTAAATTAGATATTTTTATTATTACTATTATTTTTGCAAAAAAATAAAAGAAATAAGTTATAGATGAAGAAAAATTATTAATTAAAAAAGAATACTAATATTAATGTTAGTATTCTTTTTTAATTAATATATAGTTTTCTAGTATTTTATTTATTAATAATATATTCATCATTTCTATATTATTTTAGAAAAAGTAATAAATAAAGTTTAATATAATTTTTGCTAAAAGTTTTTAAAAAAGAATAACTTTAATATGTGTAGAAATATATGATATATTCATATAGTTTAAAGATAATTTTATGATGATTGTTAGTTGTTTAATAGTAAAAATAAAAGTACTTTAATTATTAATCAAAGTGAAAAATTTTCTTAGACCACACTTTATATATAATTTGATAAAATAGACTTAGAAAATATTAGAGTTAGGAGTAGAAAATGAAGAAAATTATTTTAAATCCAAATATTTGTGCTGATGAGATTGAACTTACTATTAAAAAACAAGGTTGAGAAATTATTGATAAAAAATATGATTTTTATCAACCATACGTTAGTATTTTTGATAATTTAAATTATGAAGCAAAAGTAGATTTATATATTGCTTTTAAAACTGCAGGTAACTTTGTTCATAAGGTATATTGCTATTTTTTAGAATTTGATACAAATAATATTTTTAAAATATCAGAAATTAAATCACCAGAGCATCCTAAGGGACAAATGACAACACGAGTTGCTGATTTTAAGTATTATAAAACTACTGGTAATCTAGGTTTTACTCCTTATAAAAGCCCAATATCTGGTCAACCATATAACTTAAGTCATAATTATCACAGTTTTTTTAATTCATTAATTGAATCAGAAGCAAGAAATGAATTAAACTATGTTTGTATTTTATTAAAATATGATAATCATGCTCGAAGCAAGAAAAGACTTCGATATTTTGTTAATTCGTATAAAAAGTTTATTAAATCATTTCTTTTTAAATTTGAAAAATTTGAAATTAGAAAAACACGTGCTTTATTAAGAGCAGAAATATTAAAAGGACAAAAAAAGAAAAAAGTTAGCAAGCCCGCAAAACGAAACGTTATTAAACCTAATAATACTGAAACTGTTATTATTGAAGGTAATTTAAAAACTATTTTTGATCATAAAAATATGACTGTTAAAGTTATTAAAGAAACAGATAATATAGAAAAATCTACTTTAGTATCTAAAAATAAACTTAAAAATAGTAATCAAAAAAATAAAAAATAAATGTTGATAAACCTTCACTTAAAATTGTTAAAGAAGTGTTATAATTATTTATAAAAGAGAGGAAATATTTATTATGCTACTAAGTTTTATTTTATATACAACTTCATTTGAATCCGAGCACTTAGATTCTTTTTTATCAAAGATTTTTGTAAATAAAAAAACTAATTTTGAAGTTGTTGTTGTTGATGATGGCATTAACAATGAAAATTTGGAGATATTTAGTAAATATTTTAAATTATATCCACAAAATTTAAAAATGATTACTAATTATCAAGTATCAGGTATTGCCATTAGTCGTAATCTTGGCCTTAAATATATTTTCGGACAATATGTAGTTATTTTAAATCCAACTGAAATTCTTAGCGTTAATTTTGTTGAAACAGTTAATAAAATTTTAGATAATAATAAGGATTTAGATTGTATTGAATATTGTGTTCGTTATGAATTTGATATAAATAATGTTTTTCATTCAACAATTAGAACTGAAGTTAATAAAATATATAATTTAAATACAACACAAGGAAAAATAGTCTTTGCTTTAACAACACCAGTTTTAACAACAAAAATCATGAAAGTTAGTATTATTAATGAATATAATTTACAATTTCGTAAAGAAATCCAATTTGATAGTTTATTTTTATACTCATTTTTAGCACATTGTAAAACATATTATGCAATTAATGAAACATTATTAACGTCTAAAAATAACACATTGGAAAATGATAATATTTTTGAACTAATGCACCAATGAATACATATTTTAAACTATTATAATAATTATAAAATTAAAAAAGTTTTATATGAAGAGTTGGAATATGCTTTTGTTAGATACTATCTATATACTCTTTTAAGATTTATTAGTATTTCTAAAAAACCTGCATTAATTGAAAAAACATATAATCGTGTCAAAGAAATTATTGAATTTAAATTTAAAAATTTTAAAAAAAATTCTTATTTTAATACTATTAATCCAAATGATAAATTTACCACTTATGCTCCTGATCTAAGTACTTATTTTAAGAAATATTTTAAAGATAATAATATTAGAGATGATTCAAAATATTGAGAGTAAAAAAATGAATATTAAAAAATTAGATACAACCGAAACATATATAATAGCTAAAACATGAAAACGTATTATTGCACGTATTTTTGACGTGATTTTTGTTAGTTTAATCCCATTAATAATTGGATTAGCAATTCATTATTTAGATAATAAAGGTAATCAAGAATCATGACAATTAATAATTATTTTTATTATTAATATAATTGTTGTCATTATATATTTTGTTATTATCCCATGAAAATGTAAGGGTCAAACTTTGGGAAAATTAATTTTTCAAATAAGATTAGTAAATGAAAAAAATCAAGATTTAAAGTTAAAACATTTTTTTTATCGTGAACTATTTTTAGTTTTTATTCCTCTATTATTAACCACTTCAATAATTCTTTTTATGAAATTGACTTTTAATGAAAACATTGCTACTATTAATAGTAATAGTACTTTAAATTCTTGATTAAATATTCTTATTCGTTCTGTAGTTAGTTTTGATTTTGCTTGGTATTGTGGGATTATGATCGTCACTAAAATTGATAAATATCATCAGCTATTCTTTGATCGTTATCATAAAACTTTTGTCATTAACAAGAAACCACTTGCAACTAATAAAAGGAAGATATCAACTAACGTTAATGATCCACATATTCATTTAGTTTATTCTCAACCAGGAAATATTAATGATGACGAATTAGAAAATATAAATAGTCTTTAATAGTATATACTCTTACTAACTTAAGGATAAATAACATGGATAAAACAAAACTTTTAGAAAATCTAAATGAACAACAACTACAAGCAATTATTAATGTTGATGGCCCATGTCGTATTATTGCGGGGGCTGGAGTTGGAAAGACGCGGGTTATAACATATAAGATTGCTTACTTAATTAATGTAATTAAAATTGCTAGTGAAAAAATATTGGCATTAACTTTTACTAATAAAGCAGCACGTGAAATGAAAGAACGAATAATGCAACTTTTAAATGATACTAACATTAATGTTAATATTGTTACTTATCATGCATTATGTGCCAAAATATTAAGAAGAGATATTCATTATTTAAATATTAATAATAATTTTAATATTATTGATCAAGAAGATCAACGAAAAATATTAAAAGATATTTTTCAAAAAGAATTTTCACATAAAGCTGAATTGCAGGAGTTAAGATTATTAAGTTCTAATATTTCTAACTGAAAAAATAATTATCTTTCTCAAGATCAATTATTAGCTGATTATCAAAATCAAGATGAGTGAATTTTACGTATCAAAGTTTTTGAATCGTATAAAAAATATCAATTTATTAATTCATGTTTAGATTTTGATGATTTATTATTATTAGTTGAACGTCTATTTAAAGAATTTCCACATATTTTAACAAAATGAGAAAAGAAATTTGATTTTATTTTAGTTGATGAATTTCAAGACACTAATGATATTCAATATAATATTTTATTATCACTTGCTAAAAATCATAAAAATATTACTGTAGTTGGTGATCCTGATCAAACTATTTATAGTTGAAGAGGAGCAAATATTAATTTAATATTGAATTTTACTAAACAATTTCCTAATACACAAACATTTATTTTAAATCAAAATTATCGTTCAACAACTAAGATTTTAAATACAGCTAATAGTTTAATTAAAAATAATGTTCAACGTATTGAAAAAGAACTGTTTACTAAAAATGATCTTGGTAATGATATTGTTATGTATCATGCTAGTAGTAGTGATCAAGAAGCACATTGAGTTGCAACAACTGTTAAAAAAATTCATTTAAAATATCATTTAGATTTGAATAAAATTGCTATTCTTTATCGTAATAATTATTTATCAAAAGATTTAGAACAAGCTTTGATTAATAATAATATAAATTATAAAATTTTTGGTGGTTATAAATTTTTTGAACGTAAAGAGATTAAAGACATTTTGGCGTATTTAAAAATTATTGTTTGAAATGATAATATATCAATGATTAGAATTTTAAATGCAACACCTAAAATTGGACCAAAAGCTATTGATAACTTATTATTACTTGCTAATGAACAATCACTAACTTTAAATGAATACTTATTTAAATTTCAGTATGGATTACCAAAAAATTATCGTCAACATTTACAACCTTTAATTAATTTAATTAATGAGATGCAAACTAATATCAAAGATGTTACTTCTTTACATAACATGGTTGAAAATTTATTAAATAAAACTAATTATTTAAAAAAACTAGAAGATAATCTTGAAAAAGAAAGAATTGAAAATGTTCAACAATTATTAGAACAATTGCTTGAATATGATAGTAGTAATAATGAATTACAAGGCGAAGAATTATTAACGTCATTTTTACAAGAAGTAAGTTTATATACTGATTTAGATGAAAATAGTACTAATAAAGCCGTTAATTTAATGACAATTCACAGTGCTAAAGGTCTAGAATTTGATGTTGTTTTTATAGTTGGCATTAATGAAGGTATTTTACCTGGAATAGGTAAATTTAGTATAGAAAACTTAGATAAAATTGAAGAAGAACGACGACTTTTTTATGTTTCAATTACTAGGGCAAAAAAATGATTATTTTTATCTAGTGCCAGTGGATATTCATATATCTTGGATCGTATGAAACAACCATCTCGTTTCTTAAAAGATTTAGATCTTAAATATTTAAAAATCATTAATAACGAACACCAAGAAATGGCAGCAACTTATCAAAATCGTAATCATTCTAAATTTAATTACTATAAAGCTGATAATAAAGATAAGGTTGAAATAACTAATAATTGAAATGTTGGAGATATAATTATTCATGAAATTTTTGGAAAAGGTATTATTACTAAATTAATTGGTGATAAAATTCAAGTTGCTTTTCATAAAAATCATGGTGGTATTAGAATTATTAGTTCTAATCATATTGCTATTAAAAAATTTGTATAAATTTATTTTTATTAAAAATGTCTATTTTTTGGACATTTTTAAGTATTTTTAAAAAATTTCTTATAAAAAAATATTTTTTTATAAGAAATTTTTTATTACATATTAATTTTTTCAAGTATAAAATTAGAATTAAGATTTATTTTAATTTAATTTTCCTAATAACATTTTAAAATTGGTGCTAAATTGCCAATTATTTTTTATTTTGAAATAACTTTAGAAAAATTAATATTTTAATAAATCTTATTATTTTAATGAAAGGAAAAAAGTAATTATGATAAAAATAAATTTAGAAGCGTGAAAAGGTTTAATTCGTAATTGAATTGAAGTTAACCCCAATCGTGATGGTCAATCAGTTACTAATAAAGTTAAACAACATGCTAACTATTTATTCCAACCTTATTATGATGGAGGATTATGAATAGGAACAACTCCTAGAGACTTAATTAATGGTAAAGAAATTATATTACATGATGGTAAAAAAGTTTTTAATAAAATAAAAGATTTAAAATCTATTACTTTGTCTTTTGTTCAGCAAGCAATTGCAATTAAAGATAAGTTAGAATTAACTATTGCTGGACAGTCTTTGGGCGCTGGATATGATTATTGAGTAGAAAATAAATTAAAACCAGAAGTGCTTAAACCTTTAGTAAAGAATGATGGCTTTAATAATATTGTTGTTGCATATGGTGGAGCTGCTTCAGCGGTTGGATATAATCCATGAGATGTTGCATATGGGCTATCTAATAAAGATATTAATAAAGCAGTAGCAATGTTACAACCAGCTTTTATTGAGTATCAAGAACGAATTACTAAATTTGCAGGTTTTGAAACTAAAGATATGCCGTTAAATTTAGACTTAGATATTGAAGGTATAAACTTTGATAATGATCATATTAATGGAATGAAGGTTTTATTTACTACATTAACAAAAATGAAAAGAAATAATCAAAATTGAAACTTTAGTGTTACATTACCAGTAATGCCAACGGGGCTAGTTGGTAGAGATATTGAGAATGTTATTAAAATAGCTTTAGAAATATATCAAAAAGCAGATTTAAAAGTTGAAGATTTATTTACAATTAACATTATGGCTATGGATTATGGTGAAATTGTTGGACAAGAAGTAATTGATAAAGGTTTAACTTTTTTTGATATTGCTAAACAAGCAATTAAAAGTACTGCTAACCAATATTTTGAATTAATAAAACAATATTTTCCAAAGTCTAATTTATTACTTACTGATGTTTATCAAAAACTAGGTATTACACCAATGATTGGTATTAATGATGTAAATAATAACTATTTTACTTTAGAAGATGCTAAAGATTTATATAATTGAGCACAAACAAATAAATTAGCAAACATTAGAATATGATCACTAAATCGTGATAGTAATGGTAAGATAGATGAAGTTTGAGGAACAAATAATCACGGATTAAAATATTTAAATGAAGGTGATTTTTCAAATGTTTTTACTGGTAATTGAACTTATTGAGTAAAAAGTCCAGTTCGTAAAGTTTAATGTTTTTTTGATAATTATTATAAAAAATATCAAAATTTAAATAAGAAGAAATTAAGTTTTTTTACTCATTATTTAGGGAAAATTAAAAGTAAAATAATTAGTAACTATTTATATAACAAATTATAATAATATAATTTGTTATATTTTATTGTTTAATTTGCTAATCACTTTAAAACTACTTTTGTTCTAATATCATAAAATTTGATAATTAAAAAATAAAAATATTTTTTTTAAGTTATAATTAAAAATAATTTATTTTTTGAAAGGAATTACTAATTGAATGTTTAATTTAAAAAAATTAAAATTTTGAGCAAAATCATCTCGTGCTAATAATGAAAAAATTAGTCTTAATGAATTAATATGAATTGGTTTTAACTATACTTGTGGTATTGCATTTCCAATGGCATTAATTGGCATTTATTATTGAAATAATGGTGGCGTTGGTTTACATATGCTATGAGTTATTTTATTATGTGCTTTAATTGCTGCGGGAACTGCACTTGCTTTTACTAAATGTAGTCGTGTTTATCATGACACTAATGGTGGTGCTTATGTTTATGTTCGTGGAGTTTTTGGTCGTTTTTGAGGATGAATAATTGGTTTTATTCAATAGACTTCTTGCAAAACTGTGATTATTATCATAGTTTTTAAATTTAAAATTTTATTTTAATAACACTTTTAATATTTATTAAAAATTATTATTCAAAATATGTCTTATTTTTTCTTCATTAAAATAGAACAAAAATTATTATTTAAAATAACAAAATTTAAAATATTAAATTTTTGAAGATTTTTAATTTAAAAGTTGTAAATTATAAATTGAAGCTATTAAATTAAATCTTAAAGCAAATCTTTTTCTTCTATTTCGATATTTTTCACTAATAATTTTAAATTTTTTCAGTATAGCAAAAATATTTTCTATAACAACTCTCATTTTTGAAATTTGTTTATTATTTTTCTTTTCTTCTCTAGTTAAAGGAATTTTCTTTGATTTTCTTTTTGGAATTAAAACATTAGGATGTATATTTTGTATTCCTTGATATCCCAAATCCACTAAAATAGTTGTTTGTGATAAAAATTTAACTTTTGAATCTTTTAAAATTTTAAAATCATGGTTTTTACCACAAGAAAAATAAGAACTTATAATTTTTTTACTATCTTGTTCAATTATAATTTGTGTTTTTATTGTGTGTTTTTTCTTTTTTCCTGAATAATATTTCTTTTGTCTTTTTTTGGGCGTTGGATAGCGCTTTCAGTAACATCAATAATAGCTGTTTTATCTTTAAAATTATTATTTAACAATGATTTTGCTCCATTAAGTTGCTGAAAATCAGGATGTTTTATTAAAGTATTTTCTATTCACTTGATATTTCTATAACAATTACTTTCACTAATTCCATAACTTTTAGCAATATGAAAATATGTTCGGTATTCACGTCAATATTCTAACGTCATTAATAATCTATTTTCTAAAGTTAATTTATTAGGTGTACCACCATTTTTAAACTTTTTTAATTCTTCTTTTTTTAAAATTTCTATCATTTTTTTAAAAACAATCTCATTTATACCAGTTAATCTTAATAGTTCTGCATTTTTAATAGCTTTTAATTTATCAAACATCATAAATTACCTATCTTTTTTTAATTTTAATTATATTTTAAAAATGAAAATTTTAATAGATAAGTCTCGCAAGAAGTCTAATATATTACTTTACCTTCAACAATTATTGTAACTATTATTTCTATGTTTCGAGTGAATTTAGATCAATTATCAATTTTTAATTGAGTTCCTGAACGATGATCGAGTTTAATGATTGATAGTATTGGTATTTTTATTTATGCTGCTGTTGCTAGTTGCATGTATTTTGGAATGAAGGGATTTCGTTGATTTGTTAATATTTCTGGTATTATTAAATGAGGTTCTGCTTTGTTTTTAATTGTTTGTGCTATTATTTTGGTAGTAACTAATAAAGGTTTAGCATTTTCACAAGCGGCTGAAGGAACAAAAAACATTAATTTAACTTTACCAAAAATTAATAATGCATTTAGTGGTTTCTTCTATTTCTTTATTGGTTTTGAAACTTTTATTGTTGTTGGAAAAAATGTTAAAAATCCAACTAAAAACTTTGGTAAAGGCATTTTAATAGTTTTATTATTATCAACTATTTTTTATTTAGCTGTATCAGTATTAGTATTTGGTGCCATTACTATTGACGGTACAAATGGCCAAAATGGTTGATCTGGAGCTACTAATGAATATAATCCAAATAATGTTATATCAGGAATTGCTGGTATTACTGGTATGATTGTACTAGTTATTTCTACTTTATCATTGAAATTAAATGGTGCTATGCAAAATTCTTTATATTCTGGTGGTATGATTCAACCATTAGCCAAAGAAGGATATATTACCGAAAAATTAGCCAAATTAAATAAAGAAAATATTGCAATGCGTGCTAGTACAGCTAATTTAATTATTACTATTATTGCTTGTATTATTATGTTAATAATCCCAGATTTAATTGGTGCACCTTTTGATTTTAATACAGTACTAGGATTTTCTACTAACATTACTATTGCTGTATATATTTTTGTGTTAGCTGCCACGTGTGTTATGGGTTATCGTAAACAAATTAAAATTAAAATTTGAGAATGAATTGTTTTTGTTGCTTGTGGTTTATTTTTACTTAGTCAGTTTGTTGTTTTTAACTATGGTATGATTAATGACATGATTAATAAAAGAGGGGAAGTATTAATAGCTGTTATTATTGAATTCTTAATGTTTTGAATGTTTATTGTAATTGCTGTTATTTGATATTTTATTTATTATCAACCAAAATTAAAAATGCGTTTAGCATCAAATTTAGATTATCAAAATCAATTAGATCAAGAATTCATACCAATGACTGAAGAAGAAGCAATAAAATATTTACTTAATGAACCCGAAACAGAATTAGAACGAATTAAAATTCATGAAAATGAAGCCAGATCAGTTACAACTTAATTTCTTTAAATTATATTTTAACTTTTAAGAGTAATCATTTATTAATGATTACTCTTTTTCATATGCTCTTATCATTAATATCAATATTTTTAATTATATTTTAAAGAAATTAAAATCTATCATAAAATAATTATTACTGTAATCTATTTTATTTTTTGTTAAAAAATGATTTAATTACTATTATATTTGGAGGAAAAAAAATGATAAATACACAAGTATTGATTTTAGATTTTGGAAGTCAATATACACAATTATTAGCAAGAAGAGTAAGAGAAGCAAATGTTTATACTGAAGTTTTATCTTTTAATATTAGTTATCAAAAAATAAAAACATATCCCAACTTAAAAGCAATTATTTTATCTGGTGGACCATCAAGTGTTTATTTACAAAATGCTTATAAAATTGATCAAGCGATTTTTAATTTACCAGTTGCCATTTTAGGAGTTTGTTATGGCATGCAATTTTTAACAAATCATTTTAAAGGGAAAGTAGAATTGGCAGATGAACAAGAATTTGGAAAATCAATTTTATATCTTGATCAACCAAATAATAAATTATTTAAAAAAGTTGCTAATCAATCAAAAGTATGAATGAGTCATGCTGATCATGTAACAAAAATTCCAAAAGATTTTATACAAATAGCTCATTCTGATTCTTCAATTTCAGCAATTGCACATTTGACTAAACCAATTTATGGTATCCAATTTCATGCTGAAGTTACCCATTCAGAATTTGGTAAGCAAATAATCGAAAATTTTTTATTTACAATAGCAAATTGTACAAAAGATTGAAGTTTAGATGATTTTATTAGTAATCAAATTTCAGAAATTAAAAATAAAGTCGAAGATAAACAAGTTATTTTAGGTTTAAGTGGTGGAGTTGATTCTTCAGTTGCCGCTGCCATTATTTCTAAGGCAATTGGTAAACAGTTAACTTGCATTTTTGTTGATACAGGTTTATTGAGAAAAAATGAAGCAATTGATGTCATGGAAATTTATAAACAAAATTTTAAACTTAATCTTGAAATGATTGATGCAAGTAAACATTTTTTTACTGCTTTAAAAGGTGTTAAAAATGCTGAAGAAAAAAGAAAAATTATTGGTAAACAATTTATTGATGTATTTACAACAGCAGCAAGAAAATTTAAAACGGCTGATTTTTTAGCACAAGGAACAATTTATCCGGATATTATTGAATCTTCAAGTAAACATGCAAGTTCAAAAACAATTAAAACTCATCATAATGTTGGTGGTTTACCTGATGATTTACAATTTAAATTGTTAGAACCATTAAAAACCTTATTTAAAGATGAAGTAAGAGAAATTGGTTTAAAACTTGGATTACCTGAAACATTAATTAATCGTCATCCTTTCCCTGGTCCTGGATTAGGAGTTAGAGTTATAGAAGAAGTAACAAAAGAAAAATGTTTAATTTTACAAGAAGTTGATCATATTTTTATTACCAAATTGAAAGAAAAAAATATATATAATCAAGTATCACAAGCATTTGCCACTTTGCTACCAGTTAAAACTGTGGGCGTAATGGGTGATAATCGCACTTATGATTATGTTGTTAGTTTAAGAAGTGTTAATACAATTGACTTTATGACAGCAACAAGTTCACATTTACCATGAGAATTTCTAGATGAAGTTGCAAATGAGATTATTAATAAAGTAGATGGTGTTAATAGAGTAGTTTATGATATTACATCAAAGCCACCAGGTACTATAGAATGGGAGTAAACTATGAATAAAGATTTAAATCAAAAAATAATATGTGAAGGAATTACTTTTGATGATGTATTATTAGTTCCAGGATATTCAGAAGTTTTACCAAATCAAGTTTCTTTAAAAACTAAATTAACAAATAAAATTGAATTAAATATTCCAATTTTATCTGCTGCTATGGATACAGTTACTGAATCTGATCTAGCAATTGCCATGGCAAGAGTTGGTGGTATTGGCATTATTCATAAAAATTTATCAATTGCTGAACAAGCTTTAGAAGTACAAAAAGTGAAAAGAAATGAGTCAGGTTTTATTACTGATCCAATTACTATTGGTGTTCAAACTTTAATTAGTGAAGCAAAATCAATTATGAGTACTTATCGAATTTCTGGATTGCCTGTTGTAAATGAAGAAAATCAACTAATTGGAATTGTTACTAATCGTGATTTAAAATATCTTGATAATGATAATGCATTAGTTAAAAATATTATGACTACCAAAAATTTAATTGTTGGTGATAAAACAACAACAATCGAACAAGCAAAACAAGTTATGTTAAAAAATAAAATTGAAAAACTACCAATTGTTGGTTCAAATAATAAATTGATTGGTTTAATTACAACAAAAGATATTGATAAAGCTATTGATTATCCAAATGCTTGTAAAGATGATCAAGGACGATTAAGAGTTGGTGCTGCTGTTGGTGTTGGTGAAGACACTTTAGCAAGAGTTGAGGCATTAGTTAAAGCAAAAGTTGATGTATTAGTTGTTGATTCAGCACATGGTCATAGTTTAGGGATTTTAAAAACAGTTAAAGTAATTCGTAAAACTTATCCAAAATTAGATATTATTGCTGGAAATATTTGTACTGCAGCTGGAGCACAAGCACTTTATGAAGCTGGCGCAAATTGTATTAAAGTTGGTGTTGGTCCTGGTAGCATTTGTACTACTAGAATAATAGCAGGAGTTGGTGTGCCACAAATTACTGCTATTAATGATGTTTATAATTGAGCAAAAAATAAAAACGTAACTGTCATTGCTGATGGTGGTATTAAATATTCTGGTGATATTGTAAAAGCAATTGCTGCTGGTAGCAATTGTGTAATGTTAGGTAGCATTTTAGCTGGAACAGAAGAATCACCAGGTGAGGAAATTATTGTCAATGGTAAAAAATATAAAAATTATGTTGGTATGGGTTCATTAGTTGCCATGAAACGTGGTAGTAGTGATCGTTATTTTCAAAAAGGAATTAAAAAATTAGTGCCAGAAGGAATTGAAGCACGTGTTCCTTTTAAAGGGAAAGTACAAGATGTTGTTTTTCAATTAGTTGGTGGTATTAGAAGTGGCATGGGTTATGTTGGTGCTAAAAATATTTTATCTTTAATCCAAGATTCTAAATTTGTAAAAATTTCAAGTGCTGGTTTAAGAGAATCACATCCTCATGATGTTGAACTAACAAAAGAAGCACCAAATTATAATAAATAAAAAAATTGTATATTTAAAAAAACTAAGTTTTAATAAAACTTAGTTTTTAATTTTAATTAATATTTAATTTTTTTATTAATAACAATTTCATCATTTTGTTGTACGTTATGACGTTTAATTGTAATTTCTTTGTTAGTTTTATTTATAGAAATTTCAGAATAACCACCAAAAAGTGCAGTACCACTTAAAACATCATAAATTGTTTTTTTACCAACATTAACTGCAATTATTTTTTCATCATATTTGGTTGGTACAAAGTGTTGATGTCCAGTTAACATTAAAATAACATTATATTTTGCTAAAATTTCATTTTCAAATTCAGTTCTTTGTTCTTTACTTCATCATTCTTGATCAATTGAAAAATCATCATATCCATAATGAAAAGTTAAAACAATTGGCATATTACTCAAACCAACATTTATTTCTAAATCTTTTTGTAATTCAGTTAATGCTGGCCCAGGATCACTTCTTCCAAAATTTCAACCTGAAGTATCTTTATTAATTGGCGCTAAACTGCATTGAACAAAATGTATACCTAATGAATTTCAAGAATATACAGGAACTTCATTTTTTGAAGTATAATAGAGTAAGTGAGCTGCTGTCATAGCATTTTGTTTAACAATATTTTGGTTAAGTCAAGTTTGGTTAACTTTACAAGTAGTATCAGAATCATGGTTACCAAAACCTGCTAAAAGATGATTAGAGATTGATGCTAACATTAATTTATAAGAAAATAAATTTCCTGTATATTTAACATAACCTGTTAAATCACCAGAAATAATAACACCTCTATTATTATTTTCTGGTAAATGTTTAGCAAGGGCACTAATTGTTTTGTCACTAACTGATTGAGGATATCCAGCATGAATATCTGCTGTAGCTAAAAAATTAATTTCATCACTACTTTTTAGTGTACTTGTTAAATTTGAATTAATATTATAAGAAAAATTACTATTGGTCATTGATAAAGTATTACTTATTGCAAGTAGTAATAATATTTTTTCATATCTTTTCCGCTCCATATTAATTATAAACTTGCACTTATTGCTGGATTTAATACTAATGGTGGTTCTACTTCATTATTATTTATTGAATTTATTTGTGTTTGTGATAGTAAAGGTGTTGTTTCATCAATTTCTCTAGTATTTGTTTGTCTTCTATTTTCATAAAGTGTTTTTACATATTCAACAGTTTTTACACTAACAGTTGAAGTTATTGCCATTGTTACTGCTGAAATTAAACCTCATATTAAAACACCTTTAACTGTAGAACGATATTGATTAAAATCATTGTTTATATAATTATCAATAAAATCATATTCCATAATATCTAATCATTCAGCAATCATTGTTGGGATTGAATATCATCCAGCAATATTTCCTATAACTTCACCGAAAATGGTTGAACTTAGTATAATTTTATTTTGTATTTTCATTTTTCTTTTTATCTCCTTTTTAAAATATAAAAAACCATTTACTTTTAAACTAAAGTAATGGTTAAAATTTAAAACTTATATTAAGTTTACAATTAAGTACTATATCAGAAAAAATAAAAGATATAAGAAATTAGATATATGTGTAATAAATTAATAAAATTGGTAAATTTGGTTTATATTCTTTTACTGTATGTTGTATATTTTGTAAATTATCTATTTTTTCATCATTTGCCTTATTTTTTATATGATTAAAATTATTATTAAGAATGGTAGGTATTTTATCTAATTTTTGGTTAAGTATTATTTCTAATTCATTAATTTCTTTTTCCAAAATTTGGCATTCTTCTTTTAATTTTAGTGCTCTTTTTTCTTGATCCATTACTTTTTTTCATTTCATTGTATGTCTTTGTCCACTAATTTTCATTTCTTGTCCTCATTTTTTACTTAATTCTGGATTATCTTCAATTAAATATTTATTACGTATTATTTTATATTTAGAATATAATTTTTCTTGTTCTTTTTTAGTATTTGATATTTTTATTTTTTGCTGTTTATAAAGATTATTTAATTCATTAAATTTGTCGATAAGAATTCATATTGATTCATGATATTTTTTAATTTCTAAATTTAGTTGATTAATTTCTATTTTCTGTTTTTCAGTCATTTTAACTACCTTTTATAAATTAATTATTTTTTAAATAATTAATTTATATTTCCTTTCATTTTTCTAAATAAAAAACTATTATTTTTATTTAAAAATAATAGGTTAAAAACTCATATCAAGTTTAACTAAATACTATCATATTTGATTAATAAATATAGAAAATTGATTAGAAGATTTATAATTATATTTCAACTCCTTTTAAATCATTGATGTTTACTCCTATTTTTGATATAAATAATTTGTATTTAAAAATAATACAAATTTTTTATTGAAAATAGAAGAATATTATTCTTAAATATTTGGTAGTTTTAAGAACTTTATTCACTAAAATAAAGTTCTTTTGATTTTAGTATACAATTAAATTATACGTTTGAAGAAAGGTTGGTTGATAATGCAATTTTTTAAAAAGAAGCATATAGAACAAAAAACAACAACCATGTTTAAACAATTTTCGCAACTATCGAAAGAAGAAGTTATCCAACAATTAGATGGTAGTATGTACGGATTAAAAAAGGAAGAAGTAGAAGACAGACTTAAAAAATATGGTAAAAATGTTTTTTCTCATAAACGATTTGTTTGATACAAAAAATTAATGCACAATATTTTTAATCCTTTTATTATTGTTTTAATGATAATAGTTATCTATAATTTTATTAGTTACAGTATTATTGATACTAATACTGATAAAAATGTTGATTTGTACAGTGCTATTATTGTTTTAGTAATGATTATTTTGAGTGTTTTTATATCTTACTTTCAAGATTATCGTTCCTATAAATCTTCAGAAAAATTACGACAATTAATTGAAACAACAGCCAGTGTTTTTCGATTTAGTAATAAAAATAAAAAAATTGATTTTAATGCTTTAAATAGTGTTGCCAATTTTACAAAAGAAGTATTAATTGAAAATTTAGTACCAGGTGATATTATTTTCTTATCTTCTGGTGATATGATTCCTGCTGATGTTCGAATTTTAGTTTCAACCGATCTATTTATTAATCAATCAGCACTAACTGGTGAAACATTTCCTGTTGAAAAACATGCTATTAATACTAAAGATGATAATAAAAAAAGTAGTATCCTAGAATTAGAAAACATATGTTTTATGGGTACTAGTATTGTTTCGGGCGGTGCTATTGCTATTGTTATTGCATCAGGTGTTAATACTTATTTTGGATCAATTGCTAGTGCAGTAACTAGTAAACGTCCTGTTACTAGTTTTAGTAAAGGTATTAAAAAAGTTACCTACATTCTTATTGGTTTTATGTGTGTAATGGTACCATTAATATTTATTGTTAATGTAATTACTAAAAATAATATTTTAACAGCGTTAATATTTTCAATATCAGTTGCTGTTGGTATTACCCCCGAAATGCTGCCAATGATTGTTAGCGCTAACTTAGCAAAAGGTGCAATTAGATTATCACATAAAAAAGTAATTGTTAAAAATTTAACTAGTATTCAAAGTTTTGGTGCAATGGATGTTTTATGCACTGATAAAACCGGTACTTTAACTGAGGATAGAATTGAGTTAGTTAAACACTTAGATCCAGAAGGTGTTGAATCAAACAAAGTTTTAGAAATGGCATATTTAAATAGTTCTTTACAAACTGGATTAAAAAATAATATTGATAAAACAATTGTCCAACACATTAAAGCTCATCATAATAAAATAGTTGAAATGCCCTATCGTAAAATTGATGAAATACCTTTTGATTTTATAAAAAGACGAATGTCAATAGTAGTTTCAAAAGATAAAATTAATAATACTTTAATTTGCAAAGGAGCAGTAGAAGAAATATTAAAAATTTGTACTAAAGTTGAAATTGGGGGGAAAGTAATTACCTTAACTGATAAAATTAAAGAAAATGTTTTAAAATTAAGTACGGAATTAAATAATGATGGTTTACGAGTAATTGCAATTGGCTATCAAGATTTTGCTAGTGACAAAACAGTTTTTAAAATAGAAGATGAATCTAATTTAGTTTTATTAGGATATATAGGTTTTTTAGATGTACCTAAACCTAGTGCTATTAAAGCAATAACAACTCTTAATCAACACGGAATTGATGTTAAAATTTTGACTGGTGATAATGAAATTGTTACTAAAGCAATTTGTAAAAAGGTGGGATTAGAGCCAGGAATTCCTTTATTAGGTAGTGACATTGAAGATATGGATGATCAACATTTACAAGCATTAGTAAATAAAACTACTATTTTTGCGAAAATGGATCCATTACAAAAATCAAGAATTATTGACATTTTAAAGTTAAATGGTCACACTGTTGGCTTTTTAGGTGATGGTATTAATGATGCTGTTGCTTTGCATCACGCTGATGTTGGAATATCTGTTAATAGTGCTACTGATATTGCCAAAGAAGCATCTGATATTATTTTATTAGAAAAAGATTTAGATGTTTTAGAGCAAGGAGTGATCAGCGGTAGAAATACTTTTGGTAATATTTTAAAATATATTAAAATTACTATTTCTTCTAATTTTGGTAATTCATTAAGTATTTTAATTGCTTCAATTTGGTTACCTTTTTTACCAATGATGGCAATTCAAATTTTACTACAAAATTTATTATATGATATTTCTCAATTAGCAATTCCTTGAGATAGGGTTGATGAAGACTTTATTAAAAAACCACAAAAATGAAATGCAAAAAGCATTTTACCTTTTGCATTCTGGAATGGACCGCTAAGTTCAATATTTGATATAACCACCTTTTTATTTTTAGGATATGGTTTACATATCTTTGCCAATTTTGCTAATGTAGATCCTAATAGTGCTGCTGGCATATATCAACAATCATTATTTCATACTGGATGATTTATTTTAGGAGTTACTTCACAAACATTAATTGTACAATTATTACGAACTTCTAAGGTACCTTTTATTCAAAGTATGCCATCTCATCAGCTATTTTTAACAACAATTATAATTACTATTATTGGCATTAGTATTCCATATACACAATTAGGAGCTACTATTGGTTTAACACCAATTCCTTTAATTTTTTATGGTTATTTAGCGGGTGTTGTTATTGTTTATTTCATTGCTAGTCAATTATTAAAAATGATATATATAAAGGTTAATAAACGCTGATTGTAAACTAAATTTTAATTTTAAGAAAAATGTATTGGTTTTTTTAAAGTTATGATACAAATAAATGTAAAACTAAAGAAAGTTTTTGTATTCCTGTTACTTTTAATAAAGTAACAGGAATTTTATATTATAGATAGGAACAAATAAAAGTATGCTAACATTAAATTACCTTATTGATCAATTTCAAAAGAAAAGAATTCAATTTTCTATTATTGAAGATTTTATAAATAATCCAAACATTAGTGATGAGGAAATTATTAGTTTAGATAATAACAATAGAAATGCCCTTCATAATAGTTTTTTATTAGATTTAGATGAAGGAGCAGAAATAGAAGATGAATATAACTATGATCCACATGAGGAAGGTTGAGAAACTTCAAGTGAATTAATAGAATTTACAACTAATAAAATAAAACTTATTAATTGATTAATAAATTTTAAAAAAAATGATAAAAATTTTTTAAATCAACAAGATATTGAAGGAAATTCACCCTTACATTTAGCAATTATGAAACAATATATTGTAGACTGAAAACTTGGAGGAGAGTTTAAAAATATAGGAAAGCAACTAATTAATAATTCACAAGTTAATCCCAATTTAGTAAATTTGCAAAATGAAACTCCATTTTGCAAATTATTAATACAAGAAATTAATAAAGCTGATACATACCCGACAAATGAAGAAATTCGTGAATTAGTTAATGATTTTCAAAATAATTCTCATTTTAATATTAATAGTGTTAATAATAAAAAACAAAATCTTTTACATATTATTGCTAAAGAAGGTAATAAAACTGATTTTAGAATTAATTTTGCTATCACTAAAAAAACTAATTTTTATCAAATAGATGATAATGGTAATATACCTTATGAAATAGCAATCCTAAACAACAATTTTGATATGTTAGAAATAATAGAAAATTGCAAATATTTTGATATTAATACACCTATTGAAAAGTTTAATAACACTATATTACATAGAGCAATTAGAAGTAATAATAAAAAAATTATAAGAACACTACTATTAAAAAATGAAAATGGTGATTTAGAAATTAATTTTGATATTAAAAATAAAAATAATGAAAAACCTTTTAAATTTGAAGATATGATACTTGATTGATTACATCAATTACCAAGAAATCAAAATCAAATTGAAATGATGATTATTGATTTTTTAATAACAAATGAATGTAATTATAATAATTATATAACTAGAGAAGGATTAACTTGATGAACTTTAGCTATTAAATATAACTTAAAAGAAGTTACTAATTATTTGGTTAATAATGTATTAACTGATATTAACAAAATAGATAGTAATCCTTTTAAAAATAAAAATTATCTTTTTGATAATGAGATAAAAGAAGAAGTAGATAGTATGTTAGATGATTTATCATATGTTGATTCAAAAATTATAACATCTATTAAAAAACTTCCAAATTGTCCTAATTTTAATGAATTACAAAAAGATGTTTTAGAACAACGAGTAACTGCTATCCATAATTTCAAAAAATATCAAACTGATCAAAATTTATCTGATAATGAAAAAGCAATTTTTAAGATATACCTAGATGCAATATTAGATGAAGATGATACAAATTGATCAGAAGAAAAGAAAACAGATTTTAATAAAGTAAAAGAATGATTAACAAAAGAAGAAGTTAACAAAGAAAAGCGTAAATTAGAAAATACAGAAAAAAATGATAGCAAAAAAAGAAAAAAGTTATCAATTGCATAACTACTACTAAAACTTTTCTTAAAAATTAATATTTTAATAAAAATAACTGCAAAATAATAGCAAATAGTTTCCGTATTATTTATAAAAATAGATAAAAATTATTGTAAAGTTAATTAAATTTGTTAATATTGTTACGTTGTATAAATAAAAATATTTTTATTTTTCAAAATATAGATTAATTTTCTTTATCATATAGTTTTAAGGGAGTAAAAATAAATGAAAAAAATACAAATAATAACAATATTATTATTTATTTTAACTATTTTACTTATAATTTCTGGTTTAATTCTCATAGATTTTTGTGATTATCATTCTCATATGCGTAATCAAACAACGTTAAAGTTTGAAAATATAGAAAGAAATGGATTTCAAATATTAGCTACAACCAGCATATATCATATTTTAGAATATTCACCAAAATACGTATGTTATATAAGTCAAAATATTCGAAATTATTATAATTGAGTAGAATTACAAATTGGAGTTATTTTCTGTATAATTTTAGTACCAACTTTATTTTATGTAATTACTTTATTAATTTTTACTAATATTTGTTTAAAAATAAAAAATAAAAGAAATAACAATTTTTGAGATGCAATCGAAAATTGTGAAATAATTAACAATTACTATATTCATTAAAATTTAATAATTTATATTTATTATTTTTTACTATTATTATTTTTCTACATTTCAATAATGTTAAATGTTATTATATTTATATAGTTTAAAATGATATATAGGTGATATAAATGAAATTAAAAATAAAAAATATTGGTCCTTTTAATGATACTTCTTTAAATATTGGCGATATTACTATTATTGCTGGTGTTAATGATACTGGTAAAAGTTACTTAAGTAGGTTAGTTTTTGCAATGGTGAAAATTGCTACTAGTGATATTAAGTCAGAAATAATTAAGAATTTTTTTAACTTTGCTGAAGATACTTTTACACAAATTGAAAATACTGGTAGTAATTTTCTTGAAACAAATTTTAATAGTAGTGAAAAAGAAAGTGCTTTATTTAAAGAAATTGAATCTATTTATAATAATATTAATTTAAATAATAAAACATTTATGCAAAAATGAATAACAAATTTTAATTATAAAATTGAAAAATTTAATAATTTTTGAATTAATTTATTAACAGACTATCATCAATTGCTAAAAATAAATGATGATTTAATTACCAAAACATTACAAAGAATTGAATTAGATACTAATAAAGAAGATAGTTACAAAATTAAAATTATTAAATATACAATTAATATTATTAATAATGATATTTTACAAACCTTAGAATTATTTAATAATAAAGATACTGATATCATTTCATATTTAATGGCTAATATTCTTCGTGAAAACTTTCATGGTGAAAACTTAAGAAATAAAAAATATAATAATAAAGATAGTTATTTAAAACTTAGTTTAGACAATAACAAAAGTTTAACAATTAATATTAATGAAAAAAATAAATTTTCTTTAGAACATGAGTTTAATTACTTAGAAAATATTATTGAAAACCCAATAATTGATGCTACTTATATTAGTGATACTGACCAAATTTTAAATTTAATGATTGAAGAAAGTCTTAGTAAAAAACAATCATCATATATGTTAGAGAGTGAAAAATTAAAATTATCATTAAATAACATTTTCAAATTTAAAAAGTGTCACTACTTAGATGATTTTAAAAATAAAATTAATATTCAAAAAAATATTGAACAGTATAGTAATTTGAAATTAGTATTAATTAAACAAAAAATTAATCAAGAACTTGAAAACTATTTTGGTAATGAAAATAAAATTAACTTTGAAAATGGTAGTTTAACTAAGAATGGTATTACTATTAAACTTGCTAACTCCTCACGTGGATTAAAAATTATTGAATCATTTAAAGAAATGGTTAAAAGTGACTTTTGGAATGGCAACACTTTTTAGGACTATTTTTTGGTAGACATTTGTTGTTGATATTTAACTGGAGTTAAGTAGTTTAAAGTGCTGTGAATTCTTATATTGTTATATCAATTGATGTAATCAAATAATTCTAATTTTAATTGGATTAATGATGTAAAATTTTTATCATTAATAAATTCGGTTTTAAAAGTTTTAAAAGTTGCTTCAGCAACAGCATTATCATAAGGACAACCTTTTTTACTTAAAGAACGGTTAATGTTGAATGCTAGTAAAAGTTTATCAATAATTTTATTGTTAAATTCATTACCGCGATCACTATGAAATATTTGAATATCTTTTAAACAGCGATTTGATTGCATAAATGCTTGATGTACTAATGATGCATCTTTTTTAACTCCAACACTATGTCCGATAATTTCGCGGTTAAATAGGTCTATTAATAGGCAAATATAGTTTCACCTACCATTAACTTGTACATAAGTTAAATCACTAACAATAACTTCATTTTTAATCCTATTCTTAAATTTTCTATTAACAAGATTAGTTATTTGACTATCGTTAACTTTGTTATTATGATTTTTGAATGATAATTTAGTATATTTTGATATTAAATTATGTTCATTCATAATTTTTTTAATTTTTCTGCGCGATAAATAAATTTCTTGGTTTTCTAGAATTTTTTTTAATTTTCTAGTACCATAAACTTCTTTATTTTCTTTAAAAGCACTAATAACAGCTTCATCATAAATATTATTTTTGATTTTATTTTCTTTTTTCTTTAAATTAAAATAATATGTTGATTTAGATATTTTTAAAAAACGACACATTGTGCGAATTTTATATTTAGCTTTATTTTTGACAATAATTTCTATTTTCTGCCTATTATTAGTGCTGCTTGCTTTAAAATATCATTTTCCATTCGTAATTGCTTTAATTCTTTTCTTAATTTAATTAATTCATTTTCTTCAAAAGAAAGATTATCTTTAGTTTTAAAACTTCCTGAATTACTAAATTGCTTAATTCAATTGTAAGTAGCTGCTCTTGTAACATTATATTCTTTAGCAAGGCAAGATACTGATTTGCCACTTTGATATAAAGCTACTATTTGTTTTTTAAATTCATCGGTATATGAGTTAATATTGGCCATAATTATAGTTCCTTTCTTTTAACAAATTTGTTTACTTGTCTACATAATTAGTGTCCAATAAATTGTAACCCATCCACTTTTTTAAAGAAGGTAACTTAGTAATTATTGATGAACCCGAAGCCTATATTCATCCAGAATGACAATATTTATTTACTAAACTATTATTAAATATTGCTAAAATAATTAATTTTAAATTAATTATTTCAACACATAGTCCATATATTCTTGAAACAATAACTTCACTAGCAAGTCGTGACTTTAAAAACTTAAATTTTAAATATAATTTTATTAACAAAGATAAAAATTTTGATTCTTGTATAATTGAAGAGAATAGTTTAGATCACATTAATGAAGCTTTAAGTTATCCATATAGGGAGTTAGACGAATATGAATTTAAATGAGACATTAAAAAATAATTTAATATTTATTTATAAAAAAAATAAAAAAACTTTTCGTTTGTTATCTTATAGTACTGCTTCTAAAACATATTCTTCAGATTCTGAAGAATATGCAATTGATGGTGATAATCTTAAACTTTTATGTTGTAGTCATTCACGTGGTATTAAATCAATTGATGCTATCACTTATAATAAAAGAAATGAATTTTTATTCATTGAATTTAAAATTCAAAAACATTTTCATGAAGACATTATTAATGATTTATCAAAAAAATTTACTGATACCTTTATTTGTTTTCAACATAATATTGATAAAAAACATGAAATTTCTTTTGACAAAATTAAATGTTTTTTTGTATTTAATATTAGAAGAGAAACTGATCGTAATATTAGAAATATCAAAAGAAATTAAATAATAAAGTTGATGAATTAAATAAAGAACATCGCATTTCTTTAAATTTTAAAATCATTTATTCATCAACTTTTGATCATAGTATTGATTATTTTAAAATGGATGACTACTTTAGTGAAGTTAAGTAAAATTTATATTTTAAAATGAAAAATGCACCGTAATTAGATTATAAAATCAATATGGTGCATTTTATTTTTTATTTTACTAAAATTTTTTTAGTAAACTTTTTTGATTTACTTGTTGTAAGTTTTGTATTATTTACTACTGGTTTTAATTTATCAAAATTAACATTTTTAATATCATTATTTAGTTCTTGATTTTTACAAATTTTATATATTTTTCTTATTCTTTCATTTTTTAACATTGACTTTCTTGCTTTATAAATCTTAAATGCTATAACTGATCCAATTACTCCACCAATTGCATAGGGCATAATTTTAATTAAATTTTCAATTCCTAAAAAAAAATGAAGTAATACCGTTATAAAATGATTCAATATTATTACCAATATTATTAAAAAAAGTTTTTATATTATTACCAAAATCTTTAAAGGCGGTTTCAAAATTATGAACAAATGTTTGAAAACCTTCACTAATTTCATTACTCAGAGATTGAAACTCCTTACCTAGATCATTAAAAAAAATTCTACATCATTACTAACAATTTGAAAACCTTCAGTAATTTCATTACCCAGAGATTGAAACTCCTTACCTAGATCATTAAAGACATTACTTGCATCATTGCTAAAAGATTGAAAATTAGTATTTAAATCTTTTGTAAATACTTCAAATTCTGAACTTATATTATCACCAAAATTATTAAAGAAAGTTTCAGTATCATTTCCAAAAGACTGAAACTGTGAACCTAAATCATTAAACAAGTCTTCGATAGGATCAAAATGCATAAGTAATCCTCCTTTAAACTATATCTGATTTTATTATTTGTTTCATTAATGTATATGATATTACATAGAAATAAGAGGTTTTTGGTTTTCTTGTTTATCAGCAACAGGTTTTGAAGATGGACTTATAGACATTAAATTAGCAGCATTTATTACATCTTGAGAAATAGGATTACCCTTATTTAAAGTAGCAAAAGTCATAGGAACAGTAGATAATGTGTTTGCTAATTCTTTTGTAAGAATATCATCGACTGAATTATTTTGAATACTCAATTCTTTTAATTGTTGTTCTTGCTTTTGAAATTTTGCATCTAATTTCATGTTTCGTAATAAAAGTTCTCTCTTTTTTATTGCTTCTTCTTTTAATGTTATTTTTTTTTCAAAATCAGTATACAAACTATTTTCTTTGTTTTGTTCAAATTCTTGTTCTGATTCTTCTTCGGATTCTGAATCTGATGAATTATTTATATTTTCTAATAGCATGTATTGTAATTTTTCTTGTCGTTTTGCTTTTTTTTCAGCAATATTAGCTTTGTAATTTTGTTTTACAACAGATCCAATTATTGCTCCACCAACACCTGAAGAAATTGCAACAGGTATAGCTAACTAAAGTAATGTTTACTCATATCTTGAAAAACAAAATCAATCGCGTTTTTAATATTTGGTCAATAATTTGGTAATATTTTTCTTATATTATGTTTTATAGCAAATCAAAAATGTTCAATTGGATTTAAATTAGGAGAATATGGTGGAAGAAATAATAGTTTGCATCCAGCATTTTCAATTAATTGTTTTGTTGCTTTAGATTTATGAAACGTCGCATTATCTAAAACTATAATTTGTCCACACTTTAATACTGGAATTAGTATATTTTTAACATATGATTCAAAAATTTTACTATTGCAATGTCCTTCAAATGCTCATAGAGCTTTTAATTTACCTTTATTTAGTGCACCAATTATACTCATTCTCTTTATTTTATATGCAGGTTTATTATCAAATAATCTTTTACCTTTTTCAGACCAACCATATTTATAAAATTCATTATCATCAATTCCAGATTCATCAATATATACCAAATCTTCATTCATTATTTTCGCTATTTCTTTTAAAAAATCTTCTTGTTTATTTTTATCTCTTTGTTCATATAGAAAAGTTTTTTTTATATGTATAATTTAGTTTTTTGAAATAGTTATAAACTGTTTCTTTTGTCATATCACCAAATTTTTCAATTACTTTTTGAACTGTAACATCTTTATTTTCTGCTAAATAATTTTTTAATTCATCTAAATCCTTTATTTTGTGGCTATGTCCTTTTTGATAATTCAAAATTGGTTTTATATTTCCGGTTTTTTGCTTTCTTTTTCTTCATAAAAATAAAGTCTTTCTAGTGATATTGAACACTTTACAAATTTCTTTAATTTTCATGTTTTTACTTTCATAAACTTCTATTACTTTTCTTCGTAAGTCCTCACTGTATGGTTTTGGCATAATTTAATCTTCCTAATCTATTTTAATTATTGCTGAATTATACTTGTAAGTGCAAGAATTGTTTAAATTACATATTATTATTTTACATTATTTATGAGTAAACATTACTTTCGTTAGCTATATATCAAAAATAGTATTATAATTATTATCAGTAAGTCCTGCACCAAATCCACCTGCTAAAAACCCCAACGTATCACCTATTGTTGGCGCATGATTAATAGCAATTTTCCCTGCTTTTTTTGCTGTACTTTTTGTTTTTAATATCATTTCTTCTTGAATTGCTTTTTGTTTTTTATAATTTTTAAAATTTTTATATTCTTTTTCTGTCATTTGTATATTTTGTATATTTTTAGGCATATCTTTTTATCTTCCTTTCAAATATTTTAATTTAATAAAAATCCTAATATGGAGAAATATCTATATTAGGATTGGACATCTATTATGGATGGGGCCACTTAGCCCTTTTTACTAGACCATTAATTTAAAAAATCTGAATGTATTCTAAAAACAATTGTGTTATATAATGAACACTAATTTTGACCTGAAAGGATTTTTATTAATGGATAAAATTAAACAAATAGCATTAATAATTAACAAATTAAATATCAAAGAAAAAATTAAAATTATCGATGATTGCAAAAATCAATATTCAATTAGAAACTTATGTCAATATCTTCAATTAAACAGATCAACATATTACTTTTTAAAAAATAAACAAAAACTTATTAAAAAAGAAAAAAATCATATTATTAATTGCAATCATAAATATCAAGAATTATGCCAACTTTTAATCGAATTTCATTCTACAAGAAAAGGTAGAATTTATGGATATTTAAGAATTTTTTCAGCTTTTAAAGAGTGATTAAAACAAGAGAAAAATATCATTTTAAATATAGAATTATCAACAAAACAAATGCGAAAAATTATGAAAAAACACAATATTCAAGGATTAAAACAAACTAAAAATAACTATCCTAAAAACAAAAAAAATCCAAATAAGTGAATACCTACAATGGATAAAGTAAACAAAGATTACAAAAGTACAACCGCTTCAAATCAAATTTGATCAATGGATACTAAACAAATAAACACCAAAGAAGGTTGACTATATCTTTTTGTAATTATTGATTTTTATTCAAATAATGTTGTTAGTTATAATACATTTTCAAATAAATCATATCAAGATTTAATTCTTCCTGCACTTGAAAAAATAAACAACCAATTTTCTTGAAATCAAATAAAAAACGTTATTTTACATTCAGATAACGCCAACGAATTTTATTGTCAAGAAATTACAAAATAAGCAAAAAACAAACAAATAATTTTAAGCAAAAAACAACCATATGATATTGGCGGTAATGTCATATCTGAAAATTGATTTTCACATTTATCTCAAGAATGATTGCCTAAAGACTCAAATCAATATTTAACAATCAATGAAGCTATTAATGATGTAAATCAATATGTTATGTTTTATAATTATGAAAGAATACATTCTAAATTTTTAAAACCACCAATATTACAAATAAAAATTTAGAAATATCTATCAAAATATGGTCCAGTAATTAGGGCTAACCACCAATGATATTTTAAAGCAAGCAGCACTAATAATAGGCAGAAAATAGAAATTATTGTCAAAAATAAAGCTAAATATAAAATTCGCACAATGTGTCGTTTTTTAAAAATATCTAAATCAACATATTATTTTAATTTAAAGAAAAAAGAAAATAAAATCAAAAATAATATTTATGATGAAGCTGTTATTAGTGCTTTTAAAGAAAATAAAGAAGTTTATGGTACTAGAAAATTAAAAAAAATTCTAGAAAACCAAGAAATTTATTTATCGCGCAGAAAAATTAAAAAAATTATGAATGAACATAATTTAATATCAAAATATACTAAATTATCATTCAAAAATCATAATAACAAAGTTAACGATAGTCAAATAACTAATCTTGTTAATAGAAAATTTAAGAATAGGATTAAAAATGAAGTTATTGTTAGTGATTTAACTTATGTACAAGTTAATGGTAGGTGAAACTATATTTGCCTATTAATAGACCTATTTAACCGCGAAATTATCGGACATAGTGTTGGAGTTAAAAAAGATGCATCATTAGTACATCAAGCATTTATGCAATCAAATCGCTGTTTAAAAGATATTCAAATATTTCATAGTGATCGCGGTAATGAATTTAACAATAAAATTATTGATAAACTTTTACTAGCATTCAACATTAACCGTTCTTTAAGTAAAAAAGGTTGTCCTTATGATAATGCTGTTGCTGAAGCAACTTTTAAAACTTTTAAAACCGAATTTATTAATGATAAAAATTTTACATCATTAATCCAATTAAAATTAGAATTATTTGATTACATCAATTGATATAACAATATAAGAATTCACAGCACTTTAAACTACTTAACTCCAGTTAAATATCAACAACAAATGTCTACCAAAAAATAGTCCTAAAAAGTGTTGCCATTCCAATTAAATTATAATTAGAATTGTAATTTAATTTTTTTAATATGTCAATTAAAATGCTTTTTTAGTTTAAATAATTAAATTATCAATAATACTCTTAATTTCTTCTGCTTCTTTAAATTCATTTTTTCGTTTGAAGGCTATACATAAATTAGATAATAAAATTTCTTGATTATTGGTTTTTTCAATTTCATTTTTTAAAACAAAATAAAGGTACCCACACTGTCAAAAAGTTGGCTTTCTAAGAACTAAATAATTAATATTATTAATCATAATAATATTTTTAGTTTGTTTTTTTAAACTAAAAGTTGTTAATCCTTTATGATAAATAGTTATTTTTTTATCATCAATAGTTATTGTACTTCGACTATATTGATTTTCAAATCATCAATTTTTTTTATTATTCATATATTAATATTATTTTCTTTTTTTATTTTTAGTTTTAATTCCAATTTTATTTAATAACGTTAAAATTGAAGATCTATATAATCCTTGCTTTTGCAATAAAAGTGAAGTATAAATAATAGATTGTACTACCGTACCAATAATAATAGCTACTGCATATCATAAAATACCAATATAACTACCATTAATATTAGTAACACCACCAAATAAAGCAATAATAAAAGAACCTCAAGCCCCAACATGACCAAGTACACCAAAACCAAATGCTAAAGCACCCGCAACAGCACTACCAATAACATTAGCAACTATTGTTCTTCATGTATCTCTTACTGCAAATGGAATAGCAGATTCAGAAATTCCCATAAACCCTAATAATCAGGCATTTCACCCTAATGATTGTTCTTGTTTTGTAAATAATTTACGACTAAATACTGTTGATGTCAATGCACAACCCAATGGCGCAATCGGAATCGCTGCTGCTACTGGTCCCATTAATCGACCACCATCTTGTACCATTAATGATGTTGCAACAAGAACAGCTGTTTTATTAATTGGACCACCCATATCAAATCCAACCATTGCTCCTAATAATAATCCAACTAAAAACCCTATATTTGGATGTAACCCCATTCAACTTAAACCATAATCCAATGCACCCATTACATATCCAAATGGTGCTGCTAAAAAGAAAGCGGTTGGAATTGCAATAATTGCTGTACAAAAAACAGGAATAATAATAATTGGCATAATTGGTAATAATCATTTTGGTACTTTTCATGAATTTACAAATCGAACTAAATAACCAGCCATTAGTCCTCCATAAAGAGCACCAAATAATGTTCATGAAACATTAGCATTACCCTGAAAAGGTTGACTTGCATCAATTTTAGAACTAGCAGTAAGATTAAATACTCCTCATCCAAATCACATTCCCGTACCAGGTGATACTAATAAAAATGTAATAATCATTGCTGGAGCAATACCAGGACGTCCTGCGATTGAATAAGCAATATAAGCACCCATGATTGGTATCATCAATGTAAAGCCAATACCAGCAATGTTATTGATAATCATTAATACATGCATTAGCGTTGTACCACCAATTAATCCAGAATTAACTCCTGGTGGATTTGTTTTTAATCAAGCAAGTTGTTCTTCTCATGAATTTTTAAATTCAAATCCATTACCAAAAGTACCTTTTGCGATACCACCAACAATAGCAAAAATTAAACCAGCAAAAACAACAAATGGTATCATATATGATACTCCACTTAATAAATGTTTTAAAATTGCTGGTTTACCTTTCGAAGCATTTAAAATGAAATCACCACTATTTCCATTAGGTTCACCGTATATTTTTGCTTTTGTTAAACTTTCTTTAATAGTTTGTTTAGCATCTTTAACTACTGGTTTTATACCACAAGTATATGTTTTTTTACCAATAAAACGTTCTAAGTCAATTGCAACATCTGTTGCTAAAATAACGACATCCGCTTCTTTAATTTCTTGTTCTGTTAGTACATATTCTGGTCCTTTTTGACCTTGACATTCAATATGTACTTGATAGCCTAGTTCTTTTCCTGCGGTTTCTAATAATTCTTTACACATGTAAGTATGAACTACTCCAGTTGTACAAGAAGAAACTCCAATAATTTTTTTTGTTTCCTTGTTTTTCATTGTTTTTATTTCTTTTTTAGTACTATTTTTAACTGTTTCATTATTAATAAGCGATATTATTTCTTGTGAATTTTTTGCATTTTTTAATTTTTTACGAAAATCTTCATTTACAAGTTTAATTGCAAGTGTACTTAAAATATCTAAATGTAAATTTTCTGCTTGTGTTTCAGGAATTATTAAAGCAATAATAAAAGTTGTTAATTGTCCATCTATTGCTTTTCAGTCAACACCATTATTATTACATAATATTAGAATTGCAGGTTTTTTAATTGATTTAATTCTAGCGTGTGGAATTGCAATTCCACCTTCAAAACCTGTTGATGATTCTTGTTCACGAGCAAGAAATGCTTTTAGTAATTCATCACGATTAGTAATATAACCTAATGAAAATGCCAAATCAGTAATTTTAGTTAGTGCTTCTATTTGATTTTTAATATTAGATTCAAAAATAATATGTGAGTTGTTTAATAAATCATTAGTTATTTTCAATTTTACCTTCCTTTCCAATGATTATTTTATCTCCTTTTTTTAATAAAAACCAGAGATTTTTTCAGATAATTAAAATATATTTTTAACTATTTATTCAATTAAATTTAATATTTATAAAATTAGATATATTACATACTTCAAAGTTTTTGCTGTTTTTTAAACAAAATATAATAAATAAAAATTATCAACATTAATCCCATATTTCCTTATAAATTAATATAAATAACTTATTTATAAAATAATGTAAAATTAATTTAGATAAAATTTAAGTATTTAAAGAAAGGGAAAATTAGAGAAATGTTTAAAACAAGAAAAGAAAATTTAAATCAGAAAAATAACAAACTTAAATCAATAACTGATTATCAATGATTAGCTTTAGATATCGGAACAGAAAACTTTAAAGCTAGACATATTAATATAGGTCTTAGATATGATGCTCCAACCTATTTAGCTGAAGACTATGAAAAAAATAGAATTCTTTACGGTGAAGAGGCTAAGGCTTTAACTGACAAAACAAATGAAAACGTTATTATTAAACGTCCAGTTCGTGATGGTAATATTGCTGATCCAGATGCTTTACAACGTATTCTTACTAAAATTTTTCAAGATTTCAGACTTGAAATTAAAAATTTAAAAGAAATTAATAACAATTCTATAAAAAAACATGAAAAATTAGATAAAAATCGTAATTTGATTGTGTTGATGGCAACACCAAGTGAAATTAATTCAGTACAAAAAGAAGCTTTAGAAAATATTGTATATCGTTTAGGAGCACTCCGTGGATTTGTACAAGAAGAAGTAAAAATGGCAGCGTTAGGCTCAGGGCAAGATATTTTTGGAAGTGCAATTATGTGCATTGATATTGGTGGTGGCAGTACTGATGTTGCTATTATTAGTAATAATTCAATATTATATTCATATACAACACATTGTGCTGGTGACTATTTAATACAAAAAGTTCAAGAATATATTATAAAAAAACATGCCTTAAAAGTTGGAATAAAAGAAGCTGAAGATGTTATTAAAAATATTGGCTCACTTATGAAATATCAAGATGAAAAACCATACACAATTTCGGGTTT
This sequence comes from Spiroplasma endosymbiont of Dasysyrphus albostriatus, assembly GCF_964019495.1. Classification (NCBI taxonomy): domain Bacteria; kingdom Bacillati; phylum Mycoplasmatota; class Mollicutes; order Entomoplasmatales; family Spiroplasmataceae; genus Spiroplasma; species Spiroplasma endosymbiont of Dasysyrphus albostriatus. The sequence continues at coordinate 1,401,671 of NZ_OZ026447.1, forward strand.
TTCATTACCTAGATTAAATTCTCAACCAGGAGAAACAATGTCAATTTCTAAAACTATTGAAATTACACCAGAAGAAATTCGTGAAAATGTTATGCAAGCTCAATTCAAAGAACATATTATTCCAGCCATTCGTAGAGTACTAAGAACTGCTGGTGACAAGGCTGCCGGAAGTATTAGTGATTTAAAGAAAAAAGGTAAGGGAATCACAATTTGTGGTGGTGGAGCTTATATTAAAAAAGTTGATAAATTTATTGAAGAAGAATTAGCTAAAGAATATTATATTGAAGTTAAAACTGAAAAAGGTACAAAACCAATGCGTCAAAAATATGAAGGAGATCTTTTTGAAGTGCGTACTGCTCTAAATCCTTTAGATAATGTTATTGATGGTTGTGTAAAATATCGTGATACAATTTACAAACAATTAATAATTGAACAAAATCCTAATCGTGAAATTCTAATAAAGGACGAAGATTTAGGATAAAAAACTATAAAAATCTTAAATTAGTATTTTAAATTATTAAAAATTTTTTTTAAACTTTGGTAATTTTTTTGAGTTATGAAGTCCTGAATCAAAAGAAAAACTTTCGTATTTCATAACATTAGATACATTTCATTTTGATAAATCTTGATTAAATTTTAAAGCATGAGCAAACATTAAATTCATATTCGTAACATTTGAAGTATCTCAAGATGAAATATCTCCATTAAATAAAAAAGCGTATAAAAACATTCAACTCATATCTATTACGTTTGATGTATTTCACTTTGATAAATCTTGATTAAATACTCATGCATTACTAAACATATTGTTCATATTTGTTACATTAGATACATCTCATTTTGACAAATCTTGATTAAATTTTCTTGCACCAGCAAACATATAACTCATATTTGTTACATTTGAAGTATCTCAAGATGATAAATTTTGATTAAATGCATTTGCAGCGGAAAACATTCAACTCATATTTGTTACATTAGATACATCTCATTTTGATAAATCTTGATTAAATGATGTTGTATGAATAAACATATAACTCAAAGAAGTTATTTCTGGTGGTAATTGTTCTGGGACTTCTTTAATTGTTATTGGCATATTAACAACTTGAATTTCTCCCTGATCATTTTTATAAAATCCAATTTGAGTAATTTTGGTAGTTTTTATATATGATAGATTATGCTTATTAGTTATTACTTTTTTGCCATTTTCATCAATGTAAATTGTATCTTGTTGAGTCTTATTATTTAAAACATCATTTTTTTGGGAACTTGTGTTTAAGACAGTTACAGTTAAACTTCCTGCAGCTGATGCAAATGTTAAAACACTTAATGCTGTCAATATTTTTTCATCCTTCTATTTTATTATTTTGACTTTATTTAAGAAGCCAATTTTACTTTACTACTTTTTGAAGATAAATTCACAAAAATTATATTTTTTAAAGTTAAAACTTTTTTGCTGCTTCTTTAATATACTGTTCAAATTTATCCATCGTTTTTTCTGGCCCTAATGCTGGCAAACCTCCACCTTTTGCTAATATTTTAGAACCAATAAGTAAATTAGCATCATTTTGATGAAGTTCTTGAACCTTAGTACCACAAATAAGAATTGGTTCTACTACTTTAGCACCTACAAATTCTCATGTCCCTTTTAAATAAGTTGCATGATTACCTCATAAATATCAGCCATATGGTGCTCCTTGTGTCGCCAAAATTTGAACTTTTAAATGTGGTAATAATCCTCTAGCTTCACCTTGTTTGGTATATTTATAATCAAAAGTTTTACCAGCAACTAAGATGTGATCTAAATAATTTTTTGTCATGCTAGTAACATTAAAATTTGTCATTGGTGTTGTATATATAACTTTATTAACATTTTTTAGTTGATTAATATAATAATCAGAATCTTTTTCATTAAAATATGAAGTAAAGTTTTTTTGCGTAATAGTAATACTTGCCATTGGTATTTGATTTAAATCTAATTCAATTATTGAATCTTCTGGATGAAATTCACGATAATATTTAACAAAACGAGATACTAAACTTTCAGAATAAGATAGTTCTTTTTTAATCATAGAAGAACGAATTACTAATATTTTATTTGCCATTATTTTTGCCTCCGAAATATCTAAAATAACTTTGTAATTTGATTTTATCAGTTTTTATTTATTATTTTTTAAAAAATAATAAATAAAAATATAGTTTTATAAAAAAATGAAATATTTATTATAATTTTATCAATTTCTATAAAGTGTTATCATTAAAGTGTGTAAAACTTTTAAAAAAGTTTATAGAAAAATTTTAAATTAAATAGATATTAATTCTAAAAAATAAATATAAGTAGTTATTATAGAAATTTTAGTATTTGTACACAAATGATAATTATTAAGAAATTTGAGATTAGACTATCAAAAATATAGAAAGAGGCAAAAATATGAATGAAAGAAGACAAAAATTACTTGAATTGATGAATAGAAATTTAAAAATTAGTACTTTAATTAATTACAAATTTAAAATTTCTGAAATAACTAATGCAATTGCAAGTATCAATAATGATTTATATAAACAACAAAAATATTTTTTAGAATTAGAAAATATTAGAAAATACAGAAATAAAATTCAAAGAAAATTTAATAAAAACAAAAAGATAAAAAAGAAATTAAATAAAATTTTAAACAAATATTTAGCACAAATAAAAAAATTTAGTTTTTTTATTAATAAATATAAAAAAGAACCTCAACAATTATTTGAAATATTAACTGAATTAAATTTATTTGTAGGTGAATTAATAAATCAAGAAAACATAACAGATGAAGAATTACAATATTTATTTACAATATCTCATCAATTTTCAGAACAATTAAAAAATGAAAAACCATTAGATTTATCACTATCAAGTAAAAAACAAAGACTGCAACAAGAACCATTAGATTTATCATTACCAAATAAAAATCAAATATGAGAATTAACAACAAAAATTAACACATCTTTAATTAATAAAACATTATACTAATACATTAGAAACACACACTAAAGACAGTTTATTTATCGAAATAAAAATATCAAAACCTAGTAGTAGTTTTATATATACAAATAATTTTAATGATATACAAACATATTTATTAACCGAACAAATACAACAAAATAATTTTTTAAAAAATAATGAAAAAAGTAAATATAGAAATAAAACTCATGAAAATGAAAAAAAATCACAAATCATAAGATTTAAATAATTATTATATGTCAAAAAATCATTTTAAATAAATTATTTTTTTAATTATTTTACTAAATTTAAAAATATTGCGTATAATTTATATAATGTCAAAATTTAAGAATAACGGAGAATGAAAAATGTCTGAACAAGAAAAAGTTTCTGCTGAACAAAAAATTATTAATATTGCAGTGATAGCACACGTCGATGTTGGAAAGTCAACATTAGTTGATGCTTTATTAAAGCAATCAAATATTTTTCATCAAAACCAAGTTATTGTTGAACAAATAATGGATAGTAATGATCAAGAACGTCAACGAGGAATTACTATTTATTCTAAAAATTGTTCAATCATGCATGGTAATACAAAAATTAATATTATTGATACACCTGGTCATGCTGACTTTTCCTCTGAAGTTGAAAGAATTATGAAAACAGTAGACTGTGTTATTTTACTAGTTGATAGTGTTGAAGGACCAATGCCACAAACTCGTTTTGTATTGCAAAAAGCACTAGAACATAACTTAAATCCAATTTTAATGATTAACAAAATTGATAAAAAGGACCAAAGAATTGAAGAAGTAAAAGATGAAGTATTAGAACTTTTTATGGAATTAAATGCTAATGATGAACAGTTAGACTTTCCAACACTTTATGGAATTACTAAACAAGGTATTGCCCAATATGAATTGAATCAACCAAGTGAAAATTTAGAACCATTATTTGAAACAATTATTAAACATGCTAAAATTTCTAAATTAGTAAAATATAATGAGCCTTTACAAATGCAAATTAGTTCATTAGATTATGATAGTTTTATTGGCAGAATTGGAATTGGTAGATTATTTCAAGGTACTATTTCTGAAGGACAAGAAATAATTGTTGTTGATGATTATGATTTAAAAAGAAAAGCTAAAGTAAAATATTTATTTGTTTATCAAGGATTAAAACGAGTAGCTGTTAAAAACGCTGTTGCTGGTGATATTGTTTGCATAGCGGGTATTGAAAATATAACAATTGGTAATACTATTTGTGATAAAGATAATGTTGTGCCAATGGAACCAATTACAATACAGGCTCCAACAATGTCAATGAATTTCCTTGTTAATAATTCACCATTTTCTGGAACTGAAGGTAAACTAGTAACTAGTAATAAAATTAAAGAACGTTTAACAAGAGAATTAGAAACTAATGTTGGTTTAAAAATAGAACAATTATCTGGAAGTAATGCTGATGGTTTTAAAGTTTTTGGTCGTGGTGAATTACATTTATCTGTTTTAATTGAAAATATGCGTCGCGAAGGCTTTGAATTAGGTATTTCTAAACCGGAAGTAGTATTTAAAAAAGATGAAAAAGGACACACCACTGAACCAGTCGAAGAAATTATTTTAAATCATCCTACTGAATATAGTAGTACTGTTATTAATAATTTAAATCTAAGAAAAGGTATTATGACTAATATGGATTCTGATAATGTTCGTGATAAAATTATTTTTCATATTCCAACAAGAGGATTAATTGGATTTGGTCGTCAATACGTTAATATTACTCGCGGAACTGGTGTTATGGTTCGTAGTTTCCTTACATATGAACCATTAAAAGGCGAAATTAATAATAATAGAAATGGCGTTCTAGTAAGTATGATTACAGGCACAACATTACCTTATGCTTTAAATTCTTTAGAAGAACGTGGTACTTTATTTGTTAAACCGCAAACTAAAGTGTATGAAGGAATGATTATTGGTTTAAGTAATCGTGATAAAGATTTAGATGTTAATCCTTGCAAAGCAAAACAATTAACAAATACTAGAAGTTCAGGTAATGATGAAGCTGTTAGATTAACACCACCAACTATTTTTAGTTTAGAAGAATCTTTAGAATTTATTGCTAGCGATGAATTAGTTGAAGTAACACCACAAAATATTCGTATGCGTAAAAAATTCTTGACTGAAAATGAACGTAAACAAAATAGAAATCATAAGTAATACTTACGATTTTTTTAAAGATTAAAAGAATTATAATTTACACAGTTAACTGTAGATACTCAATATTCTGATTCAATATCAATAATATCATTTAAAGACAGAATTTTTTGATTTTCTTGCAATATATCTTCTATCTGTATTGTTTCATAATTAGCAAAGTTATTAACTTCATTAATCATTAATTGAACTTGCTTATCAAGCAGTTCTTTATTTTTTTCTTTTCAATATATTTTTTTCTGCGTCTTTTTTCTCCTTCTCTTTTTTTTCTAATAAATTCAGGATTTGATTTATTTTTTTCTAAATATTTTTTTGTCTTTCTACATGTTTTTGTTTTTTTAGTTTTAATGTTTTCAAATGAAATTTCTACAAAAATAGCAGGAGAAGGTATAAAAATAGATTCATCTTTTGTTTTTTCGTTATTGTTATTCTCTAAGAACCTGTTTAGAATCTTTTAGAAAATAATGTAAAATTACTATATATTTTAAAATAAGAGGTATATATGCATAAAAATTATCCAAGTCATGTTACTAAAGAACAATTTGAGAACATAAAATCAACTTTAGAAAACAGCAAAAAGAAAACAAAACCAAGAAATTTAGATTTATATGAAGTGTTTTGTGCAGTTTTATATGTATTAAAAAGTGGTTGTCAATGAAGAATGTTACCAAAAAATTTTCCAAAATGACAAACTGTATATTATTATTTCCAAATTTGAAGTAAAAACAATGATAAAGAACCTAGTGTATTGCAATTAATTTTAAAAAAAATTAGTTAAAAAGATTCGTATTAAGAATCATCGAAAAGAAAAAACTAGTTTTTGTATAATTGATTCGCAAAGTGTTAAAAATACAGATACTACTGAAAATAAAGGTTATGATGCTGGTAAAAAGATTTCAGGAATAAAACGTCATATTGCAGTTGATACGCAAGGTTTACCACATGCAATTTACATAACTACAGCAGAAAAAACAGATCGTAATAGTGCTATCATAATGATTAAAAGTGAAAAAGAAAAGGTAATGTTTAGTAATCTGTGTAACTTACAAAAATAACTATGTTTAATTAGTTCTAGTAAATATAATTAATTTTCTAGAAAGAGTGAGTTACAGATGGCTAAAAAGCAAAATATTAATAACAATGATCCAATATCACAAGCAGTAGATTTATTATTAGAAAATACTGAAGATTTAACAACAGTTTTTAAAGAGGGAGGATTATATAAAGAATTAACAAAAAGATTAGTAGAAAAAATGTTGAATTCTGAGATGCAAAATTATTTAGGATATGATAAGAATCAACATAGTAATAGTGACAATGCTCGTAATGGTATAAGTTCAAAAAAATTAATAACCCAACAAGGTAAAATTGAAATTGATGTACCAAGAGATCGTAATAGTAATTTTAATCCTGTAATAGTTGCAAAAAGACAAAGAAGATTTGATGGTTTTGATCAACAAGTTCTTTCTTTATATGCAAAAGGTATGACATTATCAGATATTAGAATGCAATTACAAGAGTTATATCATGGTGCTGATATTAGTGAAAGTGTTATTAGTCAAATTACTGATGATGTTATTGATGACGTCAAAGCATGGCAAAATCGACCATTAGATAGTGTTTATCCGATTGTTTATTTTGATTGTATAGTAGTTAAAGTACGACAAGATAAACGGATTATTAATAAATCAGTTTATATAGCTTTAGGAGTTGATTTAGAAGGTAAAAAAGATGTTTTAGGTTTATGAATTAGTGAAAATGAAGGTTCTAAATTTTGATTAGCCAATTTCACAGAAATGAAAAATCGTGGCTTAAATGATATTCTGATTGCTTGTAGTGATAATTTAACAGGCATGTCAGAAGCAATACAATCAGTTTATCCTAAAACCGAACATCAATTATGCATCGTTCATCAAATTAGAAATAGTTTGAAATATGTCTCATATAAGCATAGAAAATCTCTAGTTGCAGATTTAAAACCAATTTATACTGCATGTAGTGAAGAACAAGCAATGCAAGCTTTAGAATCATTTGAAAATAAATGAACTAAACAATATCCACAAATTGCTAAATCTTGATATAAAAATTGAGATAATTTAATGGTTTTTATTAGTTATCCTGCAGAAATAAAAAGGGTAATTTATACCACAAATGCTATTGAATCTGTTAATAGTCAATTACGAAAAGTCATCAGAAATAAAAAAGTTTTTCCTAACGATATGTCAGTTTTTAAAATATTTTATTTAGCAATTGACAATATAACAAAAAAATGAACAATGCCCATTCAAAATTGAAATACAGCAATTGCTCATTTTATGATAAAATTTGAAGACAGAATTAATCTGAATTAGTAACTTTGTAAAACAAAGAAACACAGATTATTAAAAAGCCTCAAAGAAAATCTTTCTACAGTTCAAAAAATAATAGTAGATGCTGGCTATACTGGTGAAAAATTTGCTTCTGCAATCAAAACAATCATAAATGCAAATGTTGAAGTTGTAAAACGTAATGAATTACATTCTTTTGTAGTACTACCAAAAAGATGAGTTGTAGAACGAAGCTTTGCATGATTAGAAAAATGCAGAAGATTATGAAAAAATTGTGAAAGAAAACTAAATACTAGTTTACAAATGGTTGTTCTTTCCTTTATTTCAATTTTATTAAAAAGATTCTAAACAGGTTCTAACATTATATCCATATTTTATATTTCCTTTTTAAAATAAATAGTGTATTTATAAACTTATATTAAGTTTATGTTCTTGATTTTAGCATTTTTTTTAATTTAGAAAAATAGTTACCATTTTGGTAACTATTTTTATTTTGCTATAAATTTATTATTAATTTTAGTTTTATGTTGGATTGATAAACTTATTTTATTTATTTCATCAATAAAATTATTATCTTTTTCTATATCTCAACCATTTTTTTGATCAATTTCTTTTGTTATTTTTTCCAATTCTATTTTGATTTCTTTTAAACTAGTTTTATTAATATTATTATTTAATCTTTTTTCAATATTTTGAATTTTTATATCAATTTCATGATATCAAGTGGTATCTAAAACATTGCAAAGTGGTTCTTGTACTCAAGCATGGTACATTTTTCTTTCTTCAAATCCTTCTGGAAGTTTTATTTCTTCTTTAATTTCAGCAATTAATTTATATATACTTTTTATTTTTTTAACTTTACTATACATATCTTTTAATCTTCCTTTCAAAAAAATAAAAAACCCATTTACTTTAAAAAAATAAAATAATGAGTTGAAAACTTAAATTAAGTTTAAAGAATTATATCATAATATCTAGAATATTTGGTGTTAAATTTTTATACATATTTTTAAAAGATAAAAAATAGTTATAAATAAATAAAACTACTCAATTGAGTAGTTTTATTTATCTTCTTCAATTTTTACTGTCATTTCTTGATCATCAAAAACAAATTTAACTTTTTTATCATCTTTTTTATTAACAGCATCACTGGGTTTATCATTTTTTTTATTTTCAAATAAAGGTTTTGGTTTTTTCTTTAATTCTTTTTCATTTTTTAAATAATATTTTTGAACTATATCAAAAAGTTCATTATTTAAACTACCATCTTTATATCTCTTTTTAAATTTATAAAAATACTTATAACGCTTATCTAAAATTATTGATTTAATTTCATTAAAGAGTATAAAAGCATTTCTACTTGAAAATTTATAATTATTTTTACCTATTTTTACTAAATTATCACTTATAATATTGTTTATTTTAAACTTAAATCTTTTTCTTTTAAAAAGAAAAATAACTAAAATAAAAATAAAAGTTAGCATTAATAATAATATTGATAATCCTATGATTATTCAGTCCTTTATTGAAAAATCTGATCAATTAACTAAAAACATTATATTTAAATTATTTTGCATATAAATAACCCCCTAAATTTTCTTAATATATAAATTTGCGTCATTTTATAAACAAGTTCTGCTTATCTTTTATTTTGGATAAATTATATTTAAAATTACACTTCCAATAACTAAAGGGTCATCATAAGTCATTTCAACTGTTAAAGTAGTTGGTTTAATGTTCATATTATTATATTTTAAATTACCTAAAATAATTTTTTCTTTTATTAAATTTGATTGTGGATTACTTTCAATTAGTCTCTCTTTAATAACCTCCTTTACAGTTTCTGGACTTGTCATTTTCAATTTGTCTTCAGTTTTTAATTACAAATTTGTTTTGCTTTTTAAAATTACTGCTAAAATTCGTTTATTATCACTAATTGATGATTGTTTAGAGATCGAACCATTTGATTTTTTTTTATTTTTTTCTTCCTCTTCTTCTTCTTTTTCTCCTTCTGTTTCAGCAATAGCTGTCATACCACCAGCAATGGTGGCTCCAATTAAAGCTGCAGAGCCGATAAGACCAGCAATAATTTTTGTTGATTTCTTCATCTTCTTCTGACATAAATTACAAACCTCTTTTCTAAGCCCTTAAATTTTTTCTAAGTTAATTTTACATGATTACAAATAATCTATTGACATTTTACTTTTATTAGATTAGAAATTTAGATAAACAATTAGTTGTATAAATTACTGATGTATTTTTTTATTTTTTGAAAATTAATAATCTTAAACATTAAAATAGTAATTATTATTACTTTTAATAAAGTTTTTTATCTTATTTTTTAAAGAACTTAGTAAAAATAAGATAAAATATTAATATTGCATTAAAGAAAAAGGTGAACGTATGTCATTTCAACAATTTAATTTACAACCATGACTAATTGAAAATTTAAAAAAAGAAAAACTAATTAATCCAACACCAGTCCAAACTGAAATCATTCCTTTAGCATTAACTAATAAAAACTTAATTATTAAAAGTGCTACTGGTAGTGGTAAAACTCATACTTATTTAATTCCAATTTTAAATAATTGTAATGTTACTTTAAAAGTAACACAAGCAGTTATTATTACACCTACTCGTGAACTTGCTCAACAAACGTTCAATTTTTTAAAAGCTTTAATCAAAGATCAAAATATTAGCATTGCTTGTTTAGTGGGTGGCAAAGATATTATTCGTCAAAGTAATAATTTAAGTAATAATCAACCACAAATTGTAATTGGTACTCCAACTAGATTAAAACGTTTATATGAACTTAATATGTTAGCAATTACTACTACTAACACTTTAGTTATTGATGAATGTGATATGTTATTTGATATGGAATTCATGGAAGATTTAGATTTTTTAATTACTAAAATGAATAAAAATACTCAAATTATGACTTTTTCAGCAACAATATTACCCCAACTAGTTACTTGATTAAAAAAATATATTACTAATGCTACTACAATTAGTATTGATAATAAATCTCAAAAAATTCAACATATTTTTATTAATCGTCATCATCAAGATAGTAAAAAACAACTACAATCATTATTAACAATGTTTGATCCTTATTTATGTTTAATTTTTGTTAATAACAAAGAAAATATTGAAGAAATTGCAAACGTCTTAATTGAAGAAAATAAAAAAGTAGCAATCTTACATGGTGGATTACCAGCACGAGAACGTTCTCAAACTTTTAAACGTATTAAAAATTTTGAATATCAATATGTTGTTTGTTCAGATATCGCAGCACGTGGTATTGATATTGAAGGGGTATCTCATGTTATCTCTTTACAATTACCGACAAATAATATAGAATATTATTTTCATCGAGCAGGGCGAACAGGACGAGCTAACTATTCAGGTATTTCTTATGTATTTTATGATAAGAGTGATAATTCTACTATTCATAAGTTAAAAAATTTAAACGTTCCAATAGAATACTATAAAATTAAAGATAATAAGTTACTACCAGAAATTACTAATGACAACATCATTGCTCATAAACGAAAAATAGAAAGAAATAAAGAAGAACAATATGTTATTAATCGCTTTAAAAAAAATAAAAATGTAACTCCTGGTTATAAGAAAAAATTTAATAAAGATTTAGAAGCAATAAAAAAAGAAACAAGAAAACAACACATTAAAGCATCAATTAAGAAAATTAAAAAAACACAAGCAATTGCAAGAAGAAAAAAACTTTTTGATGAAAATTAATAATGAAAGAGGAAGCAAGATGGAAAATGACAAATTAATTATTGGATCTCATGTTTCAATGAAAGCACCAAAATATTTATTAGGTGCTCTTGAAGAAGCTCTAAGTTATAATGCCAATACGTTTATGTTTTATACAGGTGCTCCACAAAATACAATTCGTAAACCAACCAAAGCATTATTTATTAAAGAATTTACAGAAAAACTAATTGAAAAAAATATTAATATTAATAATCTTATTGTCCATGCTCCTTATATTATTAATCTGGCTAATAGTATTAACAAAAGTACTTACCAATTAGCAGTAGATTTCTTACGACAAGAAATAATTCGCTGTCAAGATATTGGCATTAAAACTTTGGTTTTACATCCAGGTAGCGCTGTTGGTGCTTTACCACAAACTGCTTTAGATCAAATTGTTAAAGGACTAAATGCAGCATGTTTAGAAAAACAAACTGTAAAAATTGCTTTGGAAACAATGTCAGGAAAAGGTAGTGAAGTAGGAACTACTTTTGAACAACTTCAATATATTATTAATAATGTAAAAAGACCCGAACTAATTGGTGTTTGTTGAGATACTTGTCACTTATCTGATGCTGGTTATGATCTTAATAATAATTTAGAACAAGTAATACAACAATTTGATCAACTTATTGGATTAGATAAATTATTAGTTATTCATGTTAATGATTCTAAAAACCCAATCAATGCTCATAAAGATCGTCATGCTAACTTAGGAATGGGTTACCTTGGTTTTCAAACTTTAATTAACATTATTTATCATCCATTGTTGCTTACTAAAATAAAAATTTTAGAAACGCCATGAATTAATGGACATCCACCTTATTTACATGAAATTAAAATGATAAGAACAAAAAAATATAATAAAGAAATTTTAGAATCATTAGGAACTAGCAAATAATGAAAAGAATTGGTATTTTTGGTGGAACTTTTGATCCATTTCATAATCAACATTTAAATATTGCAAATACAGCTTATCATAAACTTTCACTTGATGAAGTTTGAATTTTACCAACAAAACAAAATCCGTTAAAAGACAGTGTCAGTGCCAGCGATCAACAAAGAGTCGATATGATTAATTTAGTTATTAAAAACTATTCTTGAATAAAATTAAATGATTATGAACTAACAAGTAAACAACCTAGTTATACTATTAATACTATTAACTACTTTATTGAAAACTATCCAAATCACAAATTCTTTTTTATTATCGGTTCTGATAATTTATATACCTTAAATAAATGACAAGGAATTGAACAGTTAATTAATTTAGTTAAAATTATTGTTGTTAATCGCCCTCATTATCGTAAAACATTAGAACTAATGTCAAAATACAAGTGTCAAAATTTAGTAGTTCGACCAAGTAGTGATATTAGCTCTGCCAAAATTAGAAATGGTGAAATTATTAATCAAATTGATATAAAAATTAATGATTATATTAACAATAATTTAATATATAGTTATGAGCGTTTAAAAGCAAATTTAGATAACAATAGAACTGAACATTGTATTAATGTTGGTAAAATGGCTGTTAAATTAGCAATCCATTATAACGAAGATGCTAATAAAGCCCTAATTGCAGGCACTTATCATGACCTTTGCAAACAATGAAGTAAAAATAAAATGACTAAATTTTTAACAAAATATAATAAAGAATTTTTACAAGAACCATTTCCAATTTGACATGGTTATGTAGCAGCATTGTATTTAAAAAATCATTATCAGTACCATGATGATTTAGTTCTTCATGCAATTGCTAAACATACTACTGGTGCAACTGAAATGAAACCTTTAGAATTAATAGTATTATTAGCAGATAAAATATCAATTGAACGTAACCATTATTATGTTGAAGAATTAAGAAAACTTGCCTTTCAAGATTTAACTGTTGCTTTTAAATACTATCTAGAAATTTTAAAAAAGCATTTAATAGAACAAAAAAAACCATTAAATAATAAGTTTTTAACAATATATGAAACGTGAAGTAATAAAAATTAATAAATAGTATCTATAGTAAAATACTTATTTATTAATTATTTAATATATAATATTAAAGAAAAGGGAAGTTTAATAAACTAAATAGTATTGTAATAATATAAACAAATAATTGTAACTAAGGAGTACTAATAATGAGTTTAGTGAGTAAAGAATTAGAAACCAAAAATGGAAAAACAGTTAAACTTAAAATAGATAATTCAAATTCAAATCAAGTTAAAAAAATAAATCTTATTTTTGGAGATAGTTTTATTGAAATGAAAAAAATGAAAAATGAATTAGTTGATTTTATATTTATCGATCCACCTTATTTTTTATCAAATGATGGTTATAGTGTTAACGCTGGCAAAAGAACATCTGTTAATAAAGGTGAATGAGATAAAAGTAAAGGTTTTATTGAAAATTATAAATTTCATCAAAAATGAATTAAAGAATGCAAAAGAATTTTAAAACCAAATGGAACTTTAATAATTACTGGAACTTATCATTCTATTTACATTTGTGGTTTTATTTTACAAGAACTAAATTTTCACATTCTTAATGACATAGCTTGATACAAACCTAATTGTACACCTAATATTGGTTGTAGAAATTTTACTGCTAGTCATGAAACATTAATATGAGCAAAAAAAGATAGTAATTCTAAACATGTTTTTAATTACAAAGATATGAAATATTCTAAATGAGAAGAAGATAATTTTAAGAATGAAGATAAGCAAATGCGAAGTGTTTGAGCAATAACTACCCCTAAACCATTTGAAAAAATTTATGGTAAACATCCTTCACAAAAACCATTAGATCTTTTAAAAAGAATTATAATTGCTTGTACTAATGAAAATGATATTGTCTTAGATCCGTTTATGGGTAGTGGCACAACTGGTCTTGCATGTAAAATGCACAATAGAAATTTCATAGGAATTGAAAATAATATTGAATATTTTAATCTAGCAAAAAAAAGATTGGATGATAATAATGGTTAAAAATGGAATCGGTGGTGCAAATACAAAAACTGGTCTCGCTTTTGAAGGAGAAAAAGAGTTATATTCATTTTTTAAAAAACAGGAAAATTATGAAATTAAAAATATGATTGGAATCCACAATTTAAAAAGAAATGATGCATTTGAATTGTTTTATATGGGAGAACATGTTGCTAATATTTTCAAAAAACATGCAATCTATGTTTATTTAGAAAAACACCACAATTTAAACTGAAATTACTTTTTATCAAAAAAATTACTACCAGATGACAGTATTTTTGTATATAAGAATAATACTTTTTTCATTATTGAAATTAAAACACAAAATGTTGCTGGAAGTGTTGATGAAAAACTACAAACTTGTGATTTTAAAAGAAAACAATGACAAAAACTTTTATCAATATTAAATTGCAAAATTGAATACTGATATTTATTAAGTGATTGATTTAAAAAACCAGAATATAAAGATACTTTAAATTATATAATAGATAGTAATTGTCGTTATTTTTTTAATTATATTCCATTAAAAGAATTGGGTTTACCACTATAACAAATAAAAATAAATTATTAATAAGGAGATCAAATATTATGTCCAAAAAAAATAAAACAAAAATTACTGCTTCGCCGACAAAAGAAAAAACAACAGCAAAAATAAAAAAAAGCGTGACTGATTATAATGAATTAAAAATAAAAAAAAGTGGTTTCTTAAGCGCAGTTATTAAATACTTTAAAAAATATCCACTACTTTATCTAATTGCAATACTAACCACTATTGCTTCTTCAATAATTTCAGTGATTATTCCTAAAATTACTAATAATTTTTTAGCTACCGCCGATGGTTTTCAATGAGAAAAAATTACTACTTTAGCTTATATTTTAATTAGTTTACAAATTGCATCAGGATTATTTATGTACTTTCGTAATTTAACAGGAAGCATCATTGGTGTTAAAGTTGAAATTGAATATCGAAATAAAGTTTTAAAACATTTACTAGATTTAGATATGTCATATTATGAAGACCGCAAAATTGGTGACACTTTAACAAAACTAATTAGTGATACTAGTGTTATTGGTGAAAATATGCAATCTATTCCTTTAACTATGCTTAGTTCAATTGTGACTTTTTTTGGTTCAATTTACGTTATTTTTTCTTTAAATTGACAATTATCATTAATTGTTTTAGGTATTGTTTTATCAATTTTAATAATATCAGTATTAAATGTTCAAATTATTCGTTATTTAAACTATAAATGAAGAAAAGTTTACACTGAAGTTAATGCTGATATTACTGATCGACTAAATACTATTACTTTAATTAAAAGTAATGCTACAGAAAAAAGTGAAAATAAAAGATTTTCTAATGAACATCTTAAATATTACCAAGCAGCAAAAAAAACTATTACTTTTGAAAGTTTTACTAGAGCATTACTAATTACATTGCTAACAGGAATTAACATTGTTGGTTTAGTTGCTGGTTTCATTTTTGTAAGTAAACACATCATTAGTGTTCAAACACTAATTGCTTTTTTATTAGCAGTCAACACTTTAATTTTCCCAGTTATTCAAAGTATTCAATTCTTAGGTAATTGAGCTAAAACATCAACTTCAATTTTAAGAGTTAATGAAATTCTTAATATTAAACCAAAAATAGTTAATAAAGAAAAAGCCTTACCAGTAAAACAAATTACTAGTGATATTATTTTTGAAAATGTTAATTTTCGCTATGATGAAAAAGAAGACTGAATTTTAAATAACTTCTCTTTCACTTTTGAAAAAGGTAAAAGTTATGCTATTGTTGGTGCAACTGGTGTCGGAAAAACTACTATTTCTAAGTTATTACTACGTTACTATGACCCCGCTAAAGGAAGAATTTTAATTAATAATAATACTGATTTACGTGATATTGACTTAGCACAATACTTACATCATATTGGCTATATTGAACAAGATCCACAAATTTTATTTGGCACATTTGCCGAAAACATTAGTTATACTAAGCAAGGAGCAACTTTAGAAGAACTCAAAATTGCTGCAAGTAAAGCTAACTTACATGATTACATTGAACAATTACCTAATGGTTATAATACAATTTTAGGTGAACGTGGGATTAACTTATCTGGTGGGCAAAAACAAAGAGTAGCTATTGCTCGTATCTTTTTAAAAAATCCAGAACTATTAATTTTAGATGAAGCTACTAGTGCCTTAGATAATATTGTCGAAAAGGAAATACAAGCACAATTTAATAAATTAATGATTGGTCGTACTAGTATTATTATTGCCCATCGTTTATCAACAATTAAAACTGTTGATAAGATTTTAGTTTTAGAAAAAGAAAAAGGTTTAGTTCAAGTTGGTACTTTTGATGAATTAAAAGTTAAAGAAGGTCACTTTAAACATTTATATGAAGCTGGAATTATGGGGTAAAATTTTAATATTTAACTTTATATTTATTTAATTTATGTTACTATATTTCTGTAACATAAATTAAAAAGGAGAAAGTATATGTTAACTAAAATTAAAATTAAAGGTTTTAAAAGTTTAACAAATGCAGAAATAGAATACTATACTCATAAAAATATAGCTAATAAAAATAAAAATGTTACTATAACACATAAATTAACTAATACTAATATTTTATATACATTTAATTTAGCTGGTATTATTGGCGGTAATGCAACTGGTAAATCTTCTTTTTTAGATGCAATATATATAGCTAACGAAAGTAATGTTTACTCATAAATAATGTAAAATAATAATATGTAATTTAAACAATTCTTGCACTTACAAGTATAATTCAGCAATAATTAAAATAGATTAGGAAGATTAAATTATGCCAAAACCATACAGTGAGGACTTACGAAGAAAAGTAATAGAAGTTTATGAAAGTAAAAACATGAAAATTAAAGAAATTTGTAAAGTGTTCAATATCACTAGAAAGACTTTATTTTTATGAAGAAAAAGAAAGCAAAAAACCGGAAATATAAAACCAATTTTGAATTATCAAAAAGGACATAGCCACAAAATAAAGGATTTAGATGAATTAAAAAATTATTTAGCAGAAAATAAAGATGTTACAGTTCAAAAAGTAATTGAAAAATTTGGTGATATGACAAAAGAAACAGTTTATAACTATTTCAAAAAACTAAATTATACATATAAAAAAAACTTTTCTATATGAACAAAGAGATAAAAATAAACAAGAAGATTTTTTAAAAGAAATAGCGAAAATAATGAATGAAGATTTGGTATATATTGATGAATCTGGAATTGATGATAATGAATTTTATAAATATGGTTGGTCTGAAAAAGGTAAAAGATTATTTGATAATAAACCTGCATATAAAATAAAGAGAATGAGTATAATTGGTGCACTAAATAAAGGTAAATTAAAAGCTCTATGAGCATTTGAAGGACATTGCAATAGTAAAATTTTTGAATCATATGTTAAAAATATACTAATTCCAGTATTAAAGTGTGGACAAATTATAGTTTTAGATAATGCGACGTTTCATAAATCTAAAGCAACAAAACAATTAATTGAAAATGCTGGATGCAAACTATTATTTCTTCCACCATATTCTCCTAATTTAAATCCAATTGAACATTTTTGATTTGCTATAAAACATAATATAAGAAAAATATTACCAAATTATTGACCAAATATTAAAAACGCGATTGATTTTGTTTTTCAAGATATGAGTAAACATTACTTTAGTTAGCTATATATAAGAAAATAGTTACTAATAAATTTGAAATTAATAAAAATACTATAAAAAATATATGTGGGTTTGAAAAGAAAAAAAAACTATTTAGTTTTGAATATATAATTAATAATAATTTATTAAAACATGATTTAGAATTTAGTGATCATTTCAAATTAATTAAAGAAAAATTATTTATTTTTGAAAAAATTAATAATGAAGTTACAGAATGAAAAACTATTTTTGAAAATTATAAAGATTATTGTTTATTATGAAGAGTAGCAACTATTTCTGAATATGAGGAAAAAATAACTTTTAAATTTGAAGAAAAAGAAGTTAATTTAATAAATAACTTATTTTTATTTATAAAAAATATTGAAATTTTTGATAATGTTTTTGGAGTTTATGAACACCATCATCTTACACATGATTTAAAGAAAATTTTTAAATCTAAAAATGACAAAAGTAAACAAGAATTAAAAAATTTAAAAATCCTAATTAAGGCTGTTGATCCAAATATTATTGATTTACAATATCATGGTTATGATGATGATATTATTGCAATTGTCAAAGATAAAAACAATAAAGAAATAAAAGTACCATTTGAAAATATATCGGAGGGAACAAAAAGATTTCTTTATTTAATGCCCAGAATTATGAATAATGATAAAAATAAAATATATATTATTGATGAAATTGAAAATTCGTTTCATCCAAGAATTATTGACACAATATTAAGAATATTTTATTATAATCAAAATAATCCTAACAATTCGCAACTTCTATTTACTACACATAATCCTTATATTTTTGATATAGCTAAAATACATAATAATTGTATTAACGTTAGTTTATATAATCAAAATAATAATTTTGAAAAATTAAGCAACTCTGAAAATTATGGAATTAAAAGAAATGATAAATTATTTTCAAAAAATTATATATTAGAAATTATTAATTCTCACCCTGACAGTGATAGTATTGATGAAATATATAATAGATTTACTAAAAAATACTAAGTACAGATGAGTAACAAAATTATTAATTGTCAGGCATTATTAATAATATGGATGGGGGTGGTTAGCCCTAATTACTGGACCATATTTTGATAGATATTTCTAAATTTTTATTTGTAATATTGGTGGTTTTAAAAATTTAGAACCTGTTTAGAATCTTTTTAATAAAATTGAAATAAAGGAAAGAACAACCATTTGTAAACTAGTATTTAGTTTTCTTTCACAATTTTTTCATAATCTTCTGCATTTTTCTAATCATGCAAAGCTTCGTTCTACAACTCATCTTTTTGGCAATACTACAAAAGAATGTAATTCATTACGTTTTACAACTTCAACATTTGCATTTATGATTGTTTTGATTGCAGAAGCAAATTTTTCACCAGTATAGCCAGCATCTACTATTATTTTTTGAACTGTAGAAAGATTTTCTTTTTCACTTTTAATCATTATGATAGCACTATTACGATCTGTTTTTTCTGCTGTAGTTATGTAAATTGCATGTGGTAAACCTTGCGTATCAACTGCAATATGACGTTTTATTCCTGAAATCTTTTTACCAGCATCATAACCTTTATTTTCAGTAGTATCTGTATTTTTAACACTTTGCGAATCAATTATACAAAAACTAGTTTTTTCTTTTCGATGATTCTTAATACGAATCTTTTTAACTAATTTTTTTTAAAATTAATTGCAATACACTAGGTTCTTTATCATTGTTTTTACTTCAAATTTGGAAATAATAATATACAGTTTGTCATTTTGGAAAATTTTTTGGTAACATTCTTCATTGACAACCACTTTTTAATACATATAAAACTGCACAAAACACTTCATATAAATCTAAATTTCTTGGTTTTGTTTTCTTTTTGCTGTTTTCTAAAGTTGATTTTATGTTCTCAAATTGTTCTTTAGTAACATGACTTGGATAATTTTTATGCATATATACCTCTTATTTTAAAATATATAGTAATTTTACATTATTTTCTAAAAGATTCTAAACAGGTTCTAAGTAAAAAAGGTTGTCCTTATGATAATGCTGTTGCTGAAGCAACTTTTAAAACTTTTAAAACCGAATTTATTAATGATAAAAATTTTACATCATTAATCCAATTAAAATTAGAATTATTTGATTACATCAATTGATATAACAATATAAGAATTCACAGCACTTTAAACTACTTAACTCCAGTTAAATATCAACAACAAATGTCTACCAAAAAATAGTCCTAAAAAGTGTTGCCATTCCAGATGATTTAAATAAAAAAATTGAAAATTTTATACATAATATTATTTTAAATAAATTTAATTATTCTCTTATACAAATAAATAACGCAGAACAAAAACATATTAATGAAATAAGAACTCATGAAATGTTTTCAAAATTCATTTATAATATTGATGATTTATACAAGTTAATTACTGATGAGCATATTAAAACTAAAAAAGATATATATTTAACTGAAAAATTTATTAAATCAATACTTTCAGATGATATATTAAATTCTATTAATAAATCGAAAGAGTAGTTACTAATTTTCCCTAATCACATTGTAGAATTTCACTAAAAGTACTATAATATAAATAACGATAGTTTAATATCCTTATAATTTTAATGATGATATAAACTTTATATCTTTATTAAAATTATATATTAACTTTAAAGGTATAAAATATGAGAAAAACAATAAATATTTTAACAGTTGGTATTTTTTCACTAGCAACAAGTACCACTATTTTAACTAGTGTGAATCACTTTAATACTAACAAAAATGATTTACAAAAAGCAAATGCCACAGCTAATCAAACATCATTATTTAATAATCAATATCAATATTTAAATAATAGTGACTGAATTACTAACCAATCAACAACCGATCATAAATTTTATAGTTATGATACTTCAGCATTAAAAAGTTATACTTTTACCAATGCTAGAAACGTCTTCTTAGTAGATACAACAGGTAACCTAGTTTATAATACCAAAGTTACTATTCCTAATAAAGATAAATCAGATATTGAAAATACAAAACAAGAAATGATTACCAAGAAGAAAGTAACATCACTTAAAAGCAATCCTAATTATTCTGATGCTTACAATTTTAGTGAATATCAACAAAATAATTTTGTTGGTGACAATAATTGAACATATTTACAATTTGGTGGTCTTGAACAAAATATTGATATTTCTAACATTGCTGATGCTGCTATTAATAATAAAATTTCTTTAGCAATAGCTTATAATATCAGCCAACAATTCATTAATAAAAGCAGTTTAAACAAACTAATTAGTAATCAATTAACAAATAATATTATTAACTTAATTGTTGAAAATACTAACATCTTTAACTTTATTAAAAATTCACCTCTTTTCCTAAATATAAAAGATTACTCATTAAATTTTATTTTTGATAATGATAATAACTTAGTAGCAATTTACTATACAAAATGAAATGTCCAAAATATAAATCAAAATATTAACTATCATTATAAAGAAGACTTTAGCAATATTAATAAAAATGATTGATTAAAAAATAGTGATCAACAAATCATTTTAAATTGAACTAAATATGCAAAAAATTGAGAACAATTTTCACAACTTTATCCTAAATTTAATTTTAATAATTCTAAACTATCAATTAATAATATGGGTACATATAAAGAAAATAATAATCTCACTGGTGATACTAATAATATTACTACTAATAAAAATATTAAATATGAACTACAAAATCCTTATAATGTTGTAGCAATTTCTGATCTTATTATTCAACTTCCAATTATTGATCTTTATGTATACCACGATGATAATAATATTTATTATCAATGAAATGCACGTGTTACTTCATCACCAAATTTAATTGCTGGTTGTAGTTTAGCAATTGATTTAGATAATATTAGTTTTCAATTTAAAAAATAATTAAATTTAATATATAAAAAATAATGCCTTAATTAAGGCATTATTTTTACAATGAATGTTGTCTTACAGGACTTTGATTAGATGCTGATGATTGGTTTTCTGCCATTTGATTAGAATTATTAATTAAATATTCTTCGCGAATTTCTAAACACTCAACTTTAAGGTTTTCAATTCTTTTTAAAAATTCAGGATTATTAGATGTTTGATATTTTCTAGCATTACGTCAATTATACTCTTGACCTGTGACATCTATTTTTTCTTTTACTTCATTAAGTTCTGACATAATTGACATTAATTGTTTAATATTAGGATTTGTTTTTGACTTCTCCTCGTTTAATTGTTGTTTAATATATTGTACTAGTCCAGCTGTTTGCATATAGGCAGGAGTACCTACAGAATCTGAAATATCACCTAATATTTCTTTTTTAGTTTTATCAATTCTTCTTTCTACTTCAATTTTATTTTCAATTTCTTCTAATAAACCTTCAATTCTATTCATTAATTCTTTTTGATCTGCAATAATATTCATAATTTTTATCTTCCTTTTCACATATAATTTTAATTTAATAAAACCTAGTATAGTTAAATTACTATAATAGGTATGAACAATTATTAAATTATAAATACTATTATAACTATAAAGTAAAAATTACTCAATCAACTATTATTTACTATTTTTAAATTTTCTAATTATTTTTTTGATCTAATAACATAAATAATCATTATATATGTTCTTTTTCTATTCAAGTTAAAACATCTTCTAAAATAATATTAATATTGGGTTCATTTAAAATTGCATGATTACCTTCTTCATAAAAACTATAAGTTATCCCCTGTCTTCAACGTTTATTATTTTTTTCAATTTTATCAAAATCGGCAAATATATCTTTTGCAGATTGAACAATCAAAACCGGACATTTAGCATTATTAAGATTTTTTGGTACTTGTTTACTTAATTTTTGTGCTTGTAAAGAAAATAATAATGTAAATTTCATATTAGTCATTGCTCTAATTTTCCCTTTTTTAATATAATTAGAGTTAATAGAAATTGTTTCCATATCAAAAGTAATAGGTAATGGATGATGTTTATAAAATAGAAATCCTCAAATTGCATGACAAACTAATGAAGGTTTTATTTTAAATATTTGTTTCTTAGTAACAAAATTAGTTAAAATTGCACCATCAATCATTTTTGGTAATCTTTTAATTGCTAATGCTGTTAATGCCGAACCTAATGATTCACCCATTAATAAAATTTTTTTATTAGGATAACGTTCATTCAAAACCGTTATAATATCTTTAATATCATTAATAGTTGTTCCTAAAGTATGATATTTTCATTTTTCATTTTCTCCTCAACCTCGTTGATCAAAACTTAAAAATGAAATACCATGTTTAGTAAAAAACTTAGCAGCTGTTTTAAAGTCTGTTAAAGAGGCACCCATACCATGAATACCAATAATAATATATTTACTATTATCAACAAATTTAAATTCAGTATGTAAAAAATAGTTATCCCTAGTAATGATTCCCTCATTACTTCATTGTGGAAAATGACGATTCAGTTCTCAGTGATAATCAATATGGAAAATTTGATAAATTCTATATAAAATATAAAGTATTATTAACATAGCTAAAACTACAATAAGTACTGCTCATCAATAATGTTGCCAAAAATTATCCATAATAAATGATACCCTCCAATAATATATAAATACTTACTAATATTTTATCAAATTAATTTTGTTTTTATTAAAACAAAACCTTAAATGGTTTTGTTTTAATAAAAATATTTATTTCTTAGTGACTTCAGCAATTAATTGACCAACCGTTACTTGTTCATCATCTTTTACTACTTGCTTTACAACATAACCTTCCATTGTTTCATTAGTGAAAACAATTGGTGTTGTTACTTTTTTACCTTTATTCTTAACTTCTTGTAAATTAGCAACTACCATTACTTCTGATTTTTTAATTGGTTTACCTTGTTCAACTTTAATATCAAAGCCCTTACCAGCTAATTCAACAGTATCAATACCAATATGAACTAAACATTCAATACCTGTATTTACATCTTTAATACCATAAGCATGTCCTGTATTAAATACTGTTGCTAATTTTCCATCAAATGGTGATACAAATTCAACTCCATCTTTATCTTTATATTCAGGAATAATAGCAAAACCAGTCCCTAACATTTCCTGAGCAAATACTGGATCTTCAACTTTACTAAGGTTAATAACTTTACCAGTAACTGGCGCATAAATTAATAAAGGTAATTGTTTTTTTTTCTTGAAAAACATATGTCGATTCTCCTCAAAATTATGTAAATTAGATGTTTATAATTTTAACATTAAATAATGTAACTTTAAAAATAAATAATATTTTTATTTTTTTGATAAAAATTTTTCTACTAATGATTTAACTTCTTCATTGGTTTCACATTGTAATGCTTTTGATGCTAATATTTCTGTATCCTTTTTATTTAAAGTACTAATAATTTTTCTAGTTTCTAAAACACTAGATGCAGACATTGAAAATTCATCTAGCCCTAGACCAACTAGTAGTGGAACAGCAATTTTATCACCAGCCATTTCACCACACATGGCAACAGGACGATTATATTTATGTCCACCATCAATTGTCATCTTAATCAAACGTAAAATTGATGGATGATATGGTTGATATAAATAAGACACTTTTTCTGACATACGATCAGCGGCTAAACTATATTGAATTAAATCATTAGTTCCAATTGAAAAGAAATCTGCATATTTAGCAAATGTTTCGGCATTAACTGCTGCTGCTGGAATTTCAATCATCATTCCAACTTGAATATCATCACTAACTTTAACTTTTTCTTTAATCAATTCTTTTTTGCAATTTTCATATAATGCTTTAGCTGCTTTAAATTCTTCAACAGTGGCAATCATTGGAAACATAATAGCTAATTTACCAAAAGCTGAAGCACGAATTAAAGCACGTAATTGAGTTTTAAAAATATCTTTACGATCTAAACACAAACGAATGGCACGATAACCAAGGAAAGGATTCATTTCTTTTGGTAAATCTAAATATGATAATTCTTTATCACCACCAATATCTAAAGTTCTAATAACAACTTTATGTTTAGTAGCAGACAATACTTTTTTATATTCTTCAAATTGAATATCTTCACTTGGAAAATCACTACTTTCCATATAAAGAAATTCACTTCTAAAAAGTCCTACTCCTTGTGCATCATATTCAATTGCTTTAATCATATCTTTAGGTGAACCAATATTTGCTTCTAACTTTACTTCATGATTATCACTGGTTTTAGTTAATTTACCTTTAAATACTAATAATTCTTTTTGTTCTTCAATTCATGCGTTTTGTTTAGCAACTCATTTATTTTTTTCACTACTATTTAAATCAATTTCAATTTCACCAGTATTACCATCTAATACACAAAATTGATTATTTTTTACTTTTGTAGTAACATTTTTTAATCCAAGAACCGCTGGAATACCAAGACTACGAGCCATAATTGCTGCATGAGAAGTTCTACCACCAATATCACATAAAAATCCTTTAACAAATTTAGGATTCAATTGACTTGTTTCTGAAGGTGTTAGATCATGACTAACAATAATTGTTTCTTCTTTAATTGCACTTAAATCAATAGTTTTAATATTTAAAATTTTACGTAAAATTCGATCACGAACATCAATAACATCAGCAGCACGTTCACGAAAATAATCATCATCCATTGATTGAAATGTTGCAATTGCTTTATTAGCAGTACTTTCTAAAGCATTAGCAGCATTATATTTTTCTTCTTTAATTAACTTTTCAGTATCTTCAATTAATACTGGATCAGTTGTTACTAAAAAATGAGCTTCAAAAACAGCGGCTTTTTCTTCACCTAAAGTTTTTGTTGTATTTTGGATGAGTTGTTTAATTTCATCACCTGCTATTTTTAAGGCATCATGTAACTTTTTAACTTCTCCTTCTATTTCTTTTTCATCAATTTTTTTAGGATTAGTTTTGATAGTTTCATGTTTTAAAATTAATGCTTTGGCTAGAGCAATGCCATTACTAGCACCAATACCTTTCATTTTTAACATTATATATATTTCACTCCTTATAAAATATGTTTATTAATAGTCTACTAAATTATAATAAAAAAAATGAAATATTGTATAAAATATTTATTATAATTTAAACTTTTTGTAAATAAAAATGATTTTAATATTTTTAAATATTTTTCATATATGTTAATTCCTACTTTTAATTTCATTAAAAGTAGGAATCTTTTCACTATATTAATATAATTAGATAGTTACGCATTGGATAAGAGAACGATCATGATTACGATTATTATTAGGAATAAGATATTCTCTATCTGAGTTATTTATATCTTGCACATTATTTTCATCTCATTCATTAATATTATTAATATGACCATTTATTTTTCTAGTAAGAAAACCTCTTCCATCACTAGCAGCATTCCCATTTGCTTGATTTATTATATTTGGTAATTCAGATAATACTTCATCAATAATTTTTTGTTGCTCTTCTTGCTTATATATTAATTTAAAAGCTGGTTTCATTTTATTTGTTAAATTATATAAATCAGAACTAGTTACACCAAGTGCTGATAATACCATTCCTAATTTTGGAAATGTTTCTTTAAATTGAATTCAAGCTTTTTTTCAATCACCTTTATTTTGTGTAACATCTGCTGCATAAGTTTTAATAGCATTAGTAATAGCGCTAATAAAAAGAAAACTAATGATAAAGACTCCTAATTGACTTAATTTATTTTGATTTTTAACTCAATTTTTAAATGATTGTAGCAATGTATGATCATTATTTTGAGGGCAAAAATAATTTTTTACTGGTTCAAAAATTGTATTTAATGAATTTTTAATAAAACATTCATTAACAAATCTCATTACTGTAGCACGAACAATAGTTGAAATAATATTATTAATTGATACTATATCTTCTTTATAAGATTCTCATGTTAATGTTTCAGCAGAAGAAGCAGTAATAACTAAATGATTTATTAATAATGTTGTCAAAAAAAAGTTAGTATTGGATAAACTATTTTTTATAATTTCTTTAATAGAATAGTCTTCATTTTTTAAATCAGTTTTTGATAACTCACTTAATTCATTTAAAAGTTCTTTTAAAAAATCATTACTGATTTCTGCACTAATTAAAGAATTAAATTTTTCAAAAGTAAATTCATCATTAAAATCAATATTTTTTAATTCATCTTTAATATGATTTATTACATCATGTTTTTTGATAATTGTTGATAAATTAGTACACAACTTATCTAAGTTCGAATTAATTTTATTTAATTTTTCATATTCTTTAAGTTCTAAATGTTTTTCTAATTTTTTAATAATAATTTCAAGTGGTAAATATTCATCTAATTCTTTTTTTTGTGTTAATTGATTTGAAGGTAATAAATCAATAATACTTTTTAATCCAAATGGATAGTAAGATAAAAAATAAGATGTAAGTGTATCAACACCAGCCATAGCATAATTTTCAGGAATTTTTAATGATTCTCACATTCCTTTGCCTAATATTTCTAATTGTTCTATAAAAGTTTTACCTATTATAGACTTTTCTGATACTACAGCTATTGAAAAATATCTTTGTGCTACTCTAATTGAAATACCTGTTAACAATACAATTGGAGAAGATAAATATTCAATAGTTTTTCAACAACAATTATTTGAACTTATTTCACTTTCTTTTTTAATAAATTTTGGTAAATTTTCATAAATTTCTCCTAAATCATTAAAATATATTCTTACCTTATTTTTATATTTTTGTTCATCACTATTTCAATATTGATTAATGTAATTGGTATAATAACGAATTCTTAAATTAATATTTGCAAGTTCTGCAATATTTTTTTTAGTTTTAGTAATAACTATTTCATTATTATTTTCTATTCCTACCACTAAAGATTCCATATTTTGATTTCTTATACTGGCACTATTACCATTTATTGGACACATTTGTCTTTGCTTCTTTCCTTTTTAAACTTATATTAATAACACGTTTTCTCTATTATGTATAATTAAAATATCATTTTAAATAAAAAAATTAGCACCCTTATTATGGTGCTAATCTAATAATATTTTTATAATATTTTATTATCTTGATTTTTTGTTCATAGTAAAGCTAATGAAATAATAGCAGCAGCAATACAACCATAAAAGTAATAAAATACATAATCTCAGTTTTCATTACCAATACCAGCAATTACTACTTTTGAAAAAAGAGCATCACCAAGAAAATAACCAGATAATCCTGTAAATCCTGAAGCAGTAGCAGCTGCTTTCTTATTTGTTAGTTCAATAGCAGTAGCACCAATCATCGCTTGTGGCATATAAATACCAAAACCAGCAATCATTAAAGCAGTAATAAGCATAGGCATATTACCACGAGGAGCAACTTGAAATAAAACTAGTCCACAAAGTGCAATCAATAATCCAAATATCATTAATGGTGCTTTACGATTATTAAAAAATCACTTAGCAAAATATGCTGCAGAAATACCACCAAATAAACCAGATAATTCAAAACAGGCAGCAAATCATTTACTGTGTTTTAAATTTAAGCCATGAATATCTTTCATTAAAATTAATGTTCATCCTGCCAGTCCTTGTCGTACAACATATACTCAAATATTAGCAAATGCTAATATTCATAAAAATTTATTTTTTAAAATATATTTTACAAAAATTTCTTTTCAATTAAGTTCTACTCTTTCTTCTTCATGTTCTAGAACACCTTTTCATTTTTCAACAGTAGGTAAGCCTTCTGCTTCAGGGCGATCACGCAATCCTCATAAACATAATGGAATCATAGCTAAAGCAAAAATACTAGGAATTCAAAAATATAAACCATAAATTGTTCCACCCGGATCAAGTAATGTTACTAAAGAAATAACAACAACTGGTAATAAAGCAGCACCAATATTTTGTCCTGAGTTTCAAATTCCAATACGTCCCGAACGTTCTTTATCAGTAAATCAATAAGAAAATAGTCTAGCTGTAGCTGGTCAGCCCATGCCTTGGAAAACAGCTAACATCGCAATCAAACTCAACATCATTACAAATGGGCCAACACTAATTTTAGTTCCAGCAAAAGCAACTACACCACCCATAATAATATTTAAAATAGAAGAAACAAATAATCCAAAAATCATGATTACTCTTCCTGAACTACGGTCAGCAACATTTCCAACAATAAATTTAGCACCACCATAAACAACGGCAAAAATTGTTCCCATTAAAGCATACTCCATTGTAGTTATGCTACCATTGCTTTCTAAAGCAGAACCCGCTACTGTATACGCTTGACGAGTAAAGTAGTAAAGAATATATGATAAAATGCTAAAACCAAAAACTTGATTACGTAAAATAATAAATTTTTTATTAACTTGCTTTAAGTCTTCACTAAAGATTTCTTTTTTTGCAGGTGGCTTAAAAACACATGCAAGTCTATTAAAAACAGACATTTTTTTTACTCTCCTTCTAAAAGGATGCATAAATTATAGTAACCCAAATAACCTGCTCTTAAAAACTTAATATAAACATACTTTAACACATAGGTTTTTACAATTTTTGTTTTTGTGGAAAAATAAATAATATTAAAAATTAAAAAATAACTCTCTACCAAACTATTTTTTTGAAATACCATAAATAAATATTAACTCTACACCTTTTAAAATTCATTTACATTTATTTATTAAACAGTTTTATAAAATGTACTAATAATTTATTTATCCCCTTCTCAAATTGTTTAGTCCTAACCTATATATTTCAGATTATAACAGATATATTCTAAAATTGAAAAGATATTTCTTTAATTTTAAAAAAAATAATTTACAATTTTCTTATGAATTTATTCTAAAAAAATTATAAATATTTATATAGTAATAACTAAAATTAAAAAAATTATTTTATCGTTTAATGTTTTAAAAATTAAAACTAATGATAGAATTAAACCATAAAATAAATTAAAAGAAAAGGTAGTGAACACATGCATAATGAAAGCAAAATACAACATATTAATTCTATAAAAGAAGTTGAGCAACTTTTACAATCAAAAAAAATAACAGTAATTGATTTTTCAGCAGAATGATGTGGTCCTTGTAAAATGTTAGGGCCAAGATTTGAAAATGTTGCTAATGACGAAAAACACAAAAATATTAATTTTATTAAAGTTGATGTTGACAAAGCTAAAGAACTAGCAAAAGATTATGAAATCCAATCAATTCCAACATTAATTTATTTTAATAAAGAAGGAAAAGAAGTTAAAAAAACTTTTGGTTTAGTTTCTGAAAAAGATATGACTAATATTATCGAAGAAATAGGAAAATAAGGTATTTATAATGGCTATTAAATTAATTGTTCTTGATCTAGATGGAACTTTATTGAAAAGTAGATGAAAAATTCATCCTAAAAATCTAATTGCAATTCAAAAAGCATATCAAAAAAATATTAAAGTTATTATTGCAACAGGAAGAGCACCAAGTTCAACCATTGATATTGCAAAATCATGTTTAATGCATGAAAAAACCGGTCATATTATTTGTTATAATGGTGGTAACATCCTTGATATTACTAATGATAATAGATTAGATATATTGTATGAAAAATCATTAACAAAAGAACAAATACAAACAATAATTAAATTTGCTAATAAAAATAATTTAGCAATGTGAGGATATAGTACCGATAATAAAACAGGCTTAATTAATCGCAGATCACTAAAAGTTAAAATTATGGAAAATTTTAATAACCTACCAACTAAACAAATTGATGAGAATACCGATGAGGGTATGTATAAAATTTTATTATTTTGTAAAAAGAAAAAACAAGTTAATCCAATTTTAGAACAATTAAATACTATAAAAGATTTAGAACTTGCTACTTCTTCTCATAGTGTTATCGAAATTAATCCAATTGGTGTTAATAAAGCTGCTGCTGTACAATTTTTATGCAAAAAATGAAATATTATTCCTGAGCAAGTACTAGCTTGTGGTGATGGTATGAATGATTATAAATTAATAAAATGGGCTAAATATGGTATTGCAATGCAAAATGCTCATCCTAATTTAAAAGAAATAGCATATGATGTTACTAGTAAAAATACTTGTGGTGGTGTTGCAAAAGCTATCGATAAATATGTATTTCCTAAATCAGAGTTTGAATAAATAATAGTTTAATTTTCTAATATAGTTTATTATCAAATATAACTTTAAAAATGCTGGACAATTACCAGCATTTTTAATTCAATATCCTTTATACTTAAATAAATATTTTTCAAATTTGCATTCTTTTAATATAAACTAACTATTCATTGAATTATTAAAAGTAGCTTTATCTAATACTATAGAAAAAATAAGACTATCATTATAAAAAAATGAATCTTCACCAATTCAAAATTTAATGTAAATACCAGAAGAATCATGTCAAATAAAAACAGATGAATTAATATATGCATGTCACATAAAACCACTTACAGAAAAATTATTATCAATTTTAGCAGAATTATCAATCGCTTCTGTTATATCTTTTGTGCTAATTTTAATATTATGTTTTTGAGTACTTTGACTTGAATCACCAGCAGAAATAAAAGAATTATTATCAAAGCTGATACTAGGAAATAAAATAGTAAAATCATCCCAAGATTTAGCATAGTCAGTTCAATTTGAAAATATATTTTTTTGCTCACTATTATAAACATTTGTAGAATCTGTTCCATTATAATTAGTAGTATAATTAAAATTTACATTTTGTGTAATATTATCATTTTTAAATTTATTATAATAAATTTCAATTAAATTATTATTATCAAAAATATAGTTTAATGAATAGTTCTTGTCACTAATATTAAATGGAAGATTATAAATAAAATTATAAATATCTTTATTATCAACAATTAAATCAACAATTTTAGTAGCTAATTCATTATTAATTTTTCCTTTTAAACTACTTTGACTAATAAAATAATTAGACAACTTCTCAGCAATTGTTCTATCAATTTTATTAGATAATGTTGCTTTAGCAATATAATATAGACCCAATGTTTCACTTAAATTATCACTATGCTCAACTTTATGACCACCTGTTTGTTGTGAAATATCAATGTGTTTGGATGGGGCCACTTAGCCCTTTTTACTAGACCATTAATTTAAAAAATCTGAATGTATTCTAAAAACAATTGTGTTATATAATGAACACTAATTTTGACCTGAAAGGATTTTTATTAATGGATAAAATTAAACAAATAGCATTAATAATTAACAAATTAAATATCAAAGAAAAAATTAAAATTATCGATGATTGCAAAAATCAATATTCAATTAGAAACTTATGTCAATATCTTCAATTAAACAGATCAACATATTACTTTTTAAAAAATAAACAAAAACTTATTAAAAAAGAAAAAAATCATATTATTAATTGCAATCATAAATATCAAGAATTATGCCAACTTTTAATCGAATTTCATTCTACAAGAAAAGGTAGAATTTATGGATATTTAAGAATTTTTTCAGCTTTTAAAGAGTGATTAAAACAAGAGAAAAATATCATTTTAAATATAGAATTATCAACAAAACAAATGCGAAAAATTATGAAAAAACACAATATTCAAGGATTAAAACAAACTAAAAATAACTATCCTAAAAACAAAAAAAATCCAAATAAGTGAATACCTACAATGGATAAAGTAAACAAAGATTACAAAAGTACAACCGCTTCAAATCAAATTTGATCAATGGATACTAAACAAATAAACACCAAAGAAGGTTGACTATATCTTTTTGTAATTATTGATTTTTATTCAAATAATGTTGTTAGTTATAATACATTTTCAAATAAATCATATCAAGATTTAATTCTTCCTGCACTTGAAAAAATAAACAACCAATTTTCTTGAAATCAAATAAAAAACGTTATTTTACATTCAGATAACGCCAACGAATTTTATTGTCAAGAAATTACAAAATGAGCAAAAAACAAACAAATAATTTTAAGCAAAAAACAACCATATGATATTGGCGGTAATGTCATATCTGAAAATTGATTTTCACATTTATCTCAAGAATGATTGCCTAAAGACTCAAATCAATATTTAACAATCAATGAAGCTATTAATGATGTAAATCAATATGTTATGTTTTATAATTATGAAAGAATACATTCTAAATTTTTAAAACCACCAATATTACAAATAAAAATTTAGAAATATCTATCAAAATATGGTCCAGTAATTAGGGCTAACCACCGTCAAAAATAAAGCTAAATATAAAATTCGCACAATGTGTCGTTTTTTAAAAATATCTAAATCAACATATTATTTTAATTTAAAGAAAAAAGAAAATAAAATCAAAAATAATATTTATGATGAAGCTGTTATTAGTGCTTTTAAAGAAAATAAAGAAGTTTATGGTACTAGAAGATTAAAAAAAATTCTAGAAAACCAAGAAATTTATTTATCGCGCAGAAAAATTAAAAAAATTATGAATGAACATAATTTAATATCAAAATATACTAAATTATCATTCAAAAATCATAATAACAAAGTTAACGATAGTCAAATAACTAATCTTGTTAATAGAAAATTTAAGAATAGGATTAAAAATGAAGTTATTGTTAGTGATTTAACTTATGTACAAGTTAATGGTAGGTGAAACTATATTTGCCTATTAATAGACCTATTTAACCGCGAAATTATCGGACATAGTGTTGGAGTTAAAAAAGATGCATCATTAGTACATCAAGCATTTATGCAATCAAATCGCTGTTTAAAAGATATTCAAATATTTCATAGTGATCGCGGTAATGAATTTAACAATAAAATTATTGATAAACTTTTACTAGCATTCAACATTAACCGTTCTTTAAGTAAAAAAGGTTGTCCTTATGATAATGCTGTTGCTGAAGCAACTTTTAAAACTTTTAAAACCGAATTTATTAATGATAAAAATTTTACATCATTAATCCAATTAAAATTAGAATTATTTGATTACATCAATTGATATAACAATATAAGAATTCACAGCACTTTAAACTACTTAACTCCAGTTAAATATCAACAACAAATGTCTACCAAAAAATAGTCCTAAAAAGTGTTGCCATTCCATGTTTTTCAATTCCACCTTGCTGAATTAACTTTCAATCTTGATTATCACCACTAAAGTAAGAAGTACTATATTCACTTTTACTATATGGATTATATGTATCTTTAATAGTAGTTACTTTTTTAGTATTATTCATTTCTTGTTTTGTATTTTCAATATCTGATTTATCTTTATCAGGAACAATTACTTTGGTATTATAAACTAGATTACCTGTTGTATCTACTAAAAAAGTATTTTGAGCATTGGCAAAAGTATAACTTTTTAATGCTGAAGTATCATAACTGTAAAATTTATAATCGGTTATTGATTGGTTAGTAATTCAATCACTAGTACCTAAAATATTTCATTGATTATTAAATAATGAATTTGTAGAATTCTTTATTGATGATTTATTTGTTAAGCTACTGTTATTAACAATATTATCATTAATACTATTAATAACAGTATTACTTGTTAAAGTTAATGTTGTTAATGTACTTAAAGTAATTAATAATTGTTTCATTCATATACCTACCTTTTAAATAATACAATTTTAATAATTAGATATCTTTTTATATATACTCATTAAAATTATAACGATATTGAATTTATATCGTTATTTATAATATAACACAAATTTTTCTTATTTTTTTTAATAAAATCTCATTTAAAAATGTTTAAAAATTAATCTAATATTTTGAATTAAGTTAATAATAAAAAAATATATTATAATTAAACTATACACAGATAGAACTTTTGTTCTTAATGATGTTTAGAGAGAGGTGAAAGTAATGGAATTTGATTTTGATGTTATTACTATTGGTGCTGGTGTTATTGGTGCTGCTATTAGTGATGAATTATCAAAAAGAAACTTAAAAGTAGTTATTTTAGAAAAAAATTTAAGAATTGCCCAAGAAACATCAGAAGGAAATTCTGGAGTCATTCATGGTGGATTTGATCCAACACCAGGAAAACTAAATGCTAAATTAAATCTAGAGGGCAGAAAATTATATGAAAATGATTGATTTAAAAATTTAGATTTTCCATGAAAAAAAATTGATTCTTTAATACTTGCTTTTAGCAAAGAAGAAAACTCAGAAATACAAAAATTATATGCACGTGGTATTACTAATGGTCTTGCTAAAAAAGAATTATCAATATTAACAAGAGAAGAAGTAATTTCATTAGAACCTAATGTTAACCCAAAAGTTACTAGTGCACTACTTTGTTCTGCTTCATATGCTGTTGATCCAGTATTATTAACACAATCTTTAATTAATCGCATGATTAAAAATAGAGGACAACTAAAAGTTGATCATCAAGTAATTAATATTGAAACATTAAATTCAGGTTTTCGAGTTACTTGTTTAAATAATCAAAAAAAAGTAACTTTTACTTCAAAATATATTATTAATGCTGCTGGTCATTATGCTGATGATATTGCAAAGTTAATAAATTGTCAAGATTTCACTTTAAAAACTAGAAGAGGACAGTATTGTATTCTTGAAAAAACCGAAAATCATATTATAAATAATCACATTCTATTTATGATACCTACTATTCATGGTAAAGGAGTAATAGTTGCTCCAATGCTTGATGGTCATATCTTGGTGGGTCCTACTTCTCATGAAAATGTACCGAAAAGTGATACTAGATTAATTACAATTGAAGATATTGAACTTATTAATAAAATTGGTCTAAAAATTATTCCAACTTTAAATATTAATAAAACTTGTAAAGTAATTAGTGGTTCACGAGCAATTTGTGTTGAAACTGATGATTTTTTCATAAAATTTGCTAGTAATAATACTAACTTTATTAATGTTGCTGGTATTAAATCACCAGGTCTAAGTTCAGCACCAGCAATTGCTTTACTAGTAGCAAATATGATAAAAAATATTTAATTTAAGGAGGAAAATATTATGCCAGAAGTCTCACAAGTAATTATTGGTGAACTATTTGGCACATTTATCCTAATTTTACTAGGAAATTGTGTTGTTGCCAACGTTTTATTAAAAAAAACAAAGGGAGAAAATAGCGGTTGACTTGTTATTTGTACTGGATGAGGATTTGCTGTTGCTATTGCTGCAATGTTAAGTGGAATTTCAGGAGCACATTTAAATCCAGCTGTTACTATTGGATTATGAGTTGCTAATAAAAAAACAGCTTTTATTGGGGAAAACTTCCTTTATATTCCATTTTATATTTTATTTCAATTTTTAGGTGCAATGTTAGGACAATTAGTTGTTTACTTAGCATATTTTAAACAATATAACATTACTGAAGATAATAATAAAATTTTAGCAACTTTTGCAACAGCTCCAGCCGAACGTAGTTATATTTGAAATACTATAACAGAAATTATTGGAACATTTATGCTAGTTATGATTGTTTGTGCTACTATTGGTATTAAAAATTTAGTTATTAATTCACAAATATTTAATAGTGGTTCTGCGTTTATTACTGGACCTGCGACTGTTGGTATTGGTGTTATGGTTATTGGACTTGCTATTGGTGGACCAACAGGTTTTGCTATTAATCCAGCTCGAGATTTAGGACCACGAATTATTCATGCTATTTTACCAATAGCAAATAAAGGAAGTTCTGATTGAAAATATGCTCCAGTTCCTGTTATTGGACCAATTTTAGGAGCAATTATTGCTGGTGGTTTAATTCAAGTAATTGAAATACTTTAATAAAAGTACAGAAAGGATAAATAATACGTCAGAAGAAAAAAAATATATTATGGCATTAGATGAAGGTACATCTAGTTGTCGTACTTTAATTATTGATAAAGAAGGAAAAATTACTGGTATCCATCAAATTGATATACCTCAGCATTATCCCCCTCAATCAGGTTGAGTTGAACATGATGCACTTGGAATTTGAAATAATCAATTAACAACAATGCAACAAGCTTTAAATAAAAGTAATATTAAATCTAATCAAATTGAAGCAATTGGTATTACTAATCAACGTGAAACAACAGTAGTATGAAATCGTGATACAGGTTTACCAATTTATAACGCTATTGTTTGACAAGATCGCAGAACAGCAGATTACTGTGAAGAATTAGCAAAAAAAGGATGAAAAGAAAAAATTCATAAAAAAACCGGCTTACTAATTGATTCTTATTTTTCTGCTACTAAAATAAAATGAATTTTAGATAATGTTAAAAATGCACGTGAATTAGCAAAAAAAGGAAAACTAGCTTTTGGTACTATTGATAGTTGATTAATTTATAAAATAACAAATGGTATTGAAAATAATGTTGAAAAAACTAAACATGTTATTGACATTACAAATGCTTCACGAACAATGTTATTCAACATTAATACTAAAAAATGAGATGAAGAATTACTAGAATTATTTAATATTCCTAAAAATATGTTACCAGAAGTAGTTCCCAGTTCAGGTAAAATTGGAACTACTTATAAAGGAATGTTATTCCAAAATGATGAGCAAGAAATTCCTATTACTGCTGCAATTGGTGATCAACAAGCTGCATTATTTGGTCAATTATGTTTAACACCTAGTGAAATCAAAAATACTTATGGTACTGGTTGTTTTATTTTAATGAACATTGGAAATACTCCTCTTTTTTCAAAACAAGGTTTACTAACGACTATTGCTTATCAATTATCAGGCGAAGAACCAGTTTTTGCTTTAGAAGGTTCAGTTTTTATTGCAGGGGCTGCTGTTCAATTTTTACGTGATCAATTACGAATGTTATATCGTTCCGATGAAAGTCTATGATATTCACAAATTGTTGATCCCAAAGAAGAACAACGTATTTATATGTAGTACCTGCTTTTGTTGGTTTGGGTGCCCCTTATTGAGATTCAACAGCACGTGGCGCTATATTTGGTTTAGAACGTGGTACGAAGCGTGAACATATTGTTAAAGGTACCATTGAATCATTAGCTTACCAGTCACAAGATGTTATTCTGGCAATGCAAGCAGATGTTAAATTAAATAAAGATTTAAAAGATTTAAAAATTAAGATTAAAGTTGATGGTGGAGCAAGTAATAATTCATATATTATGCAATTCCAAAGTGACATTAGTCGTACTAATTTAATTAAACCTAAAAATACTGAAACTACAGCAATGGGTACTGCTTACTTAGCAGGACTTGCAATTGGATTTTGAAATATTAATGATATTAAAAAAATAAATAAAATTGAAAAAGAATATAAACCAATTATGACAGAAAAAAAAGCAGAAACTTTTTATAAGGGTTGACAAGAAGCAGTTAAAAGAACACGTGGTTGAACTACTTCTATTAAATAAAAATAACTGAATTGACGAGGCTTTTTAATAATCTGTGTTTCTTTGTTTTACAAAGTTACTAATTCAGATTAATTCTGTCTTCAAATTTTATCATAAAATGAGCAATTGCTGTATTTCAATTTTGAATGGGCATTGTTCATTTTTTTGTTATATTGTCAATTGCTAAATAAAATATTTTAAAAACTGACATATCGTTAGGAAAAACTTTTTTATTTCTGATGACTTTTCGTAATTGACTATTAACAGATTCAATAGCATTTGTGGTATAAATTACCCTTTTTATTTTTGCAGGATAACTAATAAAAACCATTAAATTATCTCAATTTTTATATCAAGATTTAGCAATTTGTGGATATTGTTTAGTTCATTTATTTTCAAATGATTCTAAAGCTTGCATTGCTTGTTCTTCACTACATGCAGTATAAATTGGTTTTAAATCTGCAACTAGAGATTTTCTATGCTTATATGAGACATATTTCAAACTATTTCTAATTTGATGAACGATGCATAATTGATGTTCGGTTTTAGGATAAACTGATTGTATTGCTTCTGACATGCCTGTTAAATTATCACTACAAGCAATCAGAATATCATTTAAGCCACGATTTTTCATTTCTGTGAAATTGGCTAATCAAAATTTAGAACCTTCATTTTCACTAATTCATAAACCTAAAACATCTTTTTTACCTTCTAAATCAACTCCTAAAGCTATATAAACTGATTTATTAATAATCCGTTTATCTTGTCGTACTTTAACTACTATACAATCAAAATAAACAATCGGATAAACACTATATAATGGTCGATTTTGCCATGCTTTGAAGTCATCAATAACATCATCAGTAATTTGACTAATAACACTTTCACTAATATCAGCACCATGATATAACTCTTGTAATTGCATTCTAATATCTGATAATGTCATACCTTTTGCATATAAAGAAAGAACTTGTTGATCAAAACCATCAAATCTTCTTTGTCTTTTTGCAACTATTACAGGATTAAAATTACTATTACGATCTCTTGGTACATCAATTTCAATTTTACCTTGTTGGGTTATTAATTTTTTTGAACTTATACCATTACGAGCATTGTCACTATTACTATGTTGATTCTTATCATATCCTAAATAATTTTGCATCTCAGAATTCAACATTTTTTCTACTAATCTTTTTGTTAATTCTTTATATAATCCTCCCTCTTTAAAAACTGTTGTTAAATCTTCAGTATTTTCTAATAATAAATCTACTGCTTGTGATATTGGATCATTGTTATTAATATTTTGCTTTTTAGCCATCTGTAACTCACTCTTTCTAGAAAATTAATTATATTTACTAGAACTAATTAAACATAGTTATTTTTGTAAGTTACACAGATTACTAAACATTACCGAATTGACAGTATAAAATAATTAAGTAAATTTACTTAATTATTTTATTTTGTTTTTTTAGTTGTTAAGAATATAAATCTAATTCATCACTTAAAGTAAATACTACACCAGCAAACTCTTGTGAAATATCTGAAGAAGAATCATTATTATCAAAGAATAAAACATCAAAATTAACTTGAATATAATATTGTCGTTTTTTGCCATTATTATAATCGTCATATTGATTATTAAATTGAATATTTCCAACTCCATATAAATATAAACTAGAATATCAATCTTTTACTGCTTTTTTAGAAATACGACATTTAATACCTGAATCATTTAAATATTTTTCAATAACAAAGAATAATTTATTAAAATAAGTATTATTTAATTCAGAAAGAATTTTAACATTTTTTATCTTATTAGTATCATTTGAACTAGGTATAGTAGTATATTGAGGTCAATAACCATTATCAGCATTTACTCATAATCCTCAAAATTGTGTATGATAATTAGTTCAATAACTAGCTGCAAATGTTTCAACTATAATTTTACTTGCAAAATGAGGTTCACTTAATAATATAGGTAATGGTCTAACATTTTGAATCATTGATGCTACTGCTGCATATCGACCTTCAGCACGTCAAATTGCAAGATATTTATTATTTTTTCTGGGAGCGTGTCGAAGATGTCGGTAACTAAAAAGTTTTAAAAATAGCTCCTTTCTTTTTTTTACCCTTGAATTAAAAATAAATGACAAAAGACGAGAATAAAAATCTTGTCTTTTTTTGTAATTGTAAAATTTTAAAATTTTTAATAACCGTCTTTAGCACTATTATCAACACGTGTTAGGGAACTAAAAAAGTGAACTACAACACAGTTGTTAAAAATAGTAGCTAGCATGTGGACTTGCATGGATAAATAAAAAGTGGAGTGATACCTAATAAAATATACTAACCAGTAAATGGTAATTCTTGGGGTGGGAGCGAATTGGAAACTAGTATATATAGACCTGTTGTAGGGACCTATTGTATTAATTCTATTCTTTATTTAACCAACCTTGCCACTCCCCAGTGAGCAAGTGTTGGTTTTATTTTTTATTTTTTTTTGAAAATTTTTTTGGGCGAGAAAATAAATTTCAAACTTGTAAAAAAAATTGAGCGGTGCCGGTTCAATTAAAATATTAATTTGTTTAACACAAATTAAATAAATATTGAATCGAATGCCTCGATTTCTTTTTAAAATTTCATAATTTATTTTTGAGCCCAGAATTGCTGGAATGAATAAAACTAATAGTATTAATAATATAAAAATAAAAATATATATTCTGTTGCTTGTAGCATAAAGAATATATTAGAAAGAACTATTATGAAAAAGTATTTTTGTTGAACATGTAAACAACATAAATTAGATTATTTATTCTTTAATACTAATGATATAAAAACAAGACAAAACTTTTTAAGAGACAAAAATAATAAAGCAATTTGTTATGACTGTATTTTAAATATTAGGTTAAGTAGGAGGTATAAGTATGGATAAAGAATATTTAACTAAAAGAGGAACGATTTGCATAACGGATAGTGATGATATTGAATATAGAGTAGGATTAATTAAACTTATTGA
This sequence comes from Spiroplasma endosymbiont of Dasysyrphus albostriatus, assembly GCF_964019495.1. Lineage (NCBI taxonomy): Bacteria > Bacillati > Mycoplasmatota > Mollicutes > Entomoplasmatales > Spiroplasmataceae > Spiroplasma > Spiroplasma endosymbiont of Dasysyrphus albostriatus. The sequence continues at coordinate 1,443,006 of NZ_OZ026447.1, forward strand.
TAGTTTACAAAAATATAATTTAGTTTGTGGTCATAAAGAATTTATTGAAGAATGTAAATATTGTTGATGTAATTGTGATTTAGAAATTATTAAAACAGTTATTAGAGGTTAACTTAATTAATGCAATATGACTTAATTATTGGAATTGACCCTGCTGGAATTGGTAATAATGGAATGGTTATATATTCAAGTGAAACTAATAATATTGTTTTTAATGAAACATTCAATACATTAACTGTTTTATGAACTAAAAATATTTATAAAGAAAAATTTCAATTAATTAAAGAAAAATTTATTGATAAAAAAATATTAGTTATTGTAGAAAATTTCTTTTTAAGTTCAAAACAATTATTAACTAATCCATTAGCAACCCCTAAAATTATTGGTGCATTAATGGTATTAGTACAAGATGTTATAAATTGAGATTATCTAGAAAGTGAACCAAAAAATAAAACTAAAATAGAAAATTATAAAGGAAATATAAAATTAACAAAACATGAACAAGATGCTTATAAACATATTCAATATTATTTAAAAAATCATAAAAAAATATTAATTTTTGATAATTATTTAAGGAAATTATAAAAATGAAAGATAAAACAAATTATGTCAAATTAACAGTAAAACTTAGTAACACTATTGAAGCAAAATATTACGAAAAAGGTAATAAAGAATTATATTATAGTGTTCGTGGTCAATGAAATGGATTAAACTATGTTACTTTAATTTTTAATAAACCAAAACTTTATAGACGCTGTATTTTATTAAACAAAAACGATGAAATTATAGTAACTGGTGAAATCTTTAATACTTTAAATATTAAAAAAAATCGTGCATTTTGTTCAATTAATGTTAAATGATTTAAAAAATGAAAGGAATAACTAATGAATAAATGTGAACATGAAAATGTAAGTATTGAATTAATATTTAGATGTGATAATTGTAAAGCTGTTCAATTTCAACATCCAAAGGAGAGTAAATAATGAAAATGTGTATTGATTGTAAAGAAAATTATAATTGACCAAATTGTAAAAATTGTTTTAAAACTAATGATAATAAAAATTAAAAAAAATAATAAATGTGGTTATGGTAGAGTTTTTGCTCATAAATGTAATAACTTATGTAAACAAAAACAAAATAAAAGAGTTAGGAAAGAGAGATTAAATTATGAATAAAGAAAAACTAATTAATCATATTAATAATTTAATTAAATTAGAACCAGAACGTAGAACTGATGTAACTTTATTTATTTTAAAGGAATTAATTGAAAATGGAGAATTTGATTAATGATAATATTGCCTACTTTGTTTGAAAATAAAGATGAAATTGAAATATTATCACCATTTCCAAAAGCAATTCATACAAGTAATGATATTAGAGCAATTATTTTAAGACAATATCCAAATGTTAAATCAAAACACATAATTGTTTCTGACCCCGAAAGTAATGTTGCATTAATAGTTGGTGATAATGATGTTTATCAAGGTTGAATTAAAGTAACAATTAAAAAATTAGAAAATTAAAGGAGATTAAATATGACTAAACGCGAATTTTTAATTAAATGAAATGTAGATGAAAAATTATTTTTTATTGATAATGTTGAATTTTTACATTCAGATACACATATAATTTTTAATTGAAATGATGATTATTGAAGCATTGATTATCATTCAAAAGAGATGAAAAAATTTATAGAACTATTAAATGATTTAAAACAAATTAAAGGAGAATAAATAAATGCAGAAGGAAAAAATTAAAATTAGAAATTATGAATTTGAATTAAATTCTTATGTAGTAGATTCCTTATTAGATGTTATAAGAGAACTGATAAAAACAAATTAAAGGAGAATAGAAAATGCCAATATTCAAATTAGACTTAATAAATAAAAAATTTGAAAAATGAGATGAAAATGACCAAAAATGGGAAAAAATTAAAAACAAGGAGACTAAAAATGGAAACAAATAATTATACTTTAACTAAATTAATTAGAACTGGAATAAGTCCAATTTGTGCAATGATTGGTACAAGTGCTTATTATGGTCAAGTAATGAACAATTCACTATTAGGTTCAATTAATAGTTTATTATTTGGTAAAAAATTAGGTTTAGATATTTGAAATTTAAATCAAAGACCAAATACTAAAACTAAGTTAATTAATAGTAGTAAAAAAATATTATTAGGTTTAGGAACAATTGGTTTAGCAAATTATAGTAAATGAACAGAAAGTAATATTAGTCCTATTATTCCAACAACACCAATTCCAATAACTACTACAACTACAACAGAAGGTCCTCCATGATTACTATTAAATAAACAAGAAAATCAGTCATTAATGGACTGAGATACATATATTAGTTTAAATGCTTATGGTATTTCAAATTTATTAGTGGATTAACTGAGTTAATACCTAATAAATTTGAAACAATAAGAAAGATTTGTAATATGGCAACTGGTGGATGTTTAATATCAAGTGGTGTAGCAATGGGAATTAATAATGATTTTAATAATGCTTATGCAGTACCTACTATTATTGCTGGTGCAAGTGAAATAATCCATAATTTACTACCTATGGAAACTACAAATCATATTCAAGAAATGCAAGAAACATCATTTAATGATGAAACTGCAAGATTAGTAAATGATAATAGATTCACAATTAATAGTGAAACAACTAGTCAATACGGTAGTGATAATATGAGCGAAGTAGCATTAAATCACGATAATGCTTCATTAAATTGAGATTATAATCACATGAGTTTATAAAGGAGGTGAGTAATTTATGAATAAAGATATGGAAAAAGATTTAAAAATTATAAAAGAGAAAAGAGAAACGCTTAAATTTGGTTATGAAAGATTAGACTTCTTGCGAGACTTATCTATTAAAATTTTCATTTTTAAAATATAATTAAAATTAAAAAAAGATAGGTAATTTATGATGTTTGATAAATTAAAAGCTATTAAAAATGCAGAACTATTAAGATTAACTGGTATAAATGAGATTGTTTTTAAAAAAATGATAGAAATTTTAAAAAAAGAAGAATTAAAAAAGTTTAAAAATGGTGGTACACCTAATAAATTAACTTTAGAAAATAGATTATTAATGACGTTAGAATATTGACGTGAATACCGAACATATTTTCATATTGCTAAAAGTTATGGAATTAGTGAAAGTAATTGTTATAGAAATATCAAGTGAATAGAAAATACTTTAATAAAACATCCTGATTTTCAGCAACTTAATGGAGCAAAATCATTGTTAAATAATAATTTTAAAGATAAAACAGCTATTATTGATGTTACTGAAAGCGCTATCCAACGCCCAAAAAAAGACAAAAGAAATATTATTCAGGAAAAAAGAAAAAACACACAATAAAAACACAAATTATAATTGAACAAGATAGTAAAAAAATTATAAGTTCTTATTTTTCTTGTGGTAAAAACCATGATTTTAAAATTTTAAAAGATTCAAAAGTTAAATTTTTATCACAAACAACTATTTTAGTGGATTTGGGATATCAAGGAATACAAAATATACATCCTAATGTTTTAATTCCAAAAAGAAAATCAAAGAAAATTCCTTTAACTAGAGAAGAAAAGAAAAATAATAAACAAATTTCAAAAATGAGAGTTGTTATAGAAAATATTTTTGCTATACTGAAAAAATTTAAAATTATTAGTGAAAAATATCGAAATAGAAGAAAAAGATTTGCTTTAAGATTTAATTTAATAGCTTCAATTTATAATTTACAACTTTTAAATTAAAAATCTTCAAAAATTTAATATTTTAAATTTTGTTATTTTAAATAATAATTTTTGTTCTATTTTAATGAAGAAAAAATAAGACATATTTTGAATAATAATTTTTAATAAATATTAAAAGTGTTATTAAAATAAAATTTTAAATTTAAAAACTATGATAATAATCACAGTTTTGCAAGAAGTCTATTAAATGAAGCATTAGATTTAAGAAATAAATTAGTTAATAGATATGATGGTATTGCAACTTCAAACCAACAAGAATTAAGTAACAAATTAAATAAAAAAATTGATAATCTTATTAGATTTATTTTAAAAAGTGAAAGTGAAATGGAAAATAAATAGTTGAAAGGAAAATATTGAAATGAAAGAATTTTTACATGAATTAATAATTATCGGAACAAGTGTTGGAACATTAATTTGCAGAGAAATTATTGTTTTATTAAAAAGATTTATCACAACTCCAAAACATGTTAGAGCAAATAACAAAATTATCAAACATCAAAAAAAATTAGCAAAATTAAACGAAAAAATTAATAAAGAAAATAAATAAAAAGTGGTGATGTAAATGTTAGAAAATGAAAATAATGTTCAACAAACAACTGAACCTTTAACTGAAAATAATGCTTCTTCACAAGAAATAGAAAATAAAGTTAATGAAGCAGAAAATAAGTTAAATAAACTTAATCAAGAAATTAAAGAAAAAGAAATGATTAATATATTTAAAAAATATCAAGTTAAAACTGAATTTTATGATTTTTTAAAATTTAAAACAAGTAATCTAGAAAATTCAAAAATTGAAGAAACTATTAAAAAAATGATTAAAGAACAACCAGTATTTAAACAAACAATTAATACAGGTGGCAATAAACAAATAATTATTAATAATAAAACAAATGATAAAGAAAATTTTTTAATTAATTATAAAAAGAAAAATTATTTATAAACGAAAGGAAGAAATAAAATGTCAGTACCATTTAATCAAAATTTAGACAATACAGAGAGATTAGTAGAAGCACCAGAATTTATAGAATTTTTTAAAATTTCAAATAGTCCATGGGCAAACTTTTTTCCTACTGAAATTGTTGATTCAGTAAATATTGAATTTATTGTTAAAAAACCAAAAAAACCAGAAGTTAAGATTATTGCTTGAGATGATAAAAGTAAAAGATATGAATTACCATATGTTGATACAGATAAAATTAGTAAAAAAATAACTAAAAAATATCTTGCAGGAGAAATTATTGCAGATGTAGATTTAAATGCAAATAATGGACAAAATTTATTAGATAGTATGCAATATGAAGTTGCAAATGATTTAGCAGATAAATTAGCAATTGATGATACAGAAGCAATTGCAAAATCTGCTACTAAAATAGATATTGAAGATACAACACCAATAGGATATTTAAAATCAATGTTATCTGCTTGAAATACTTTGTTTCAATTTAGAAACATTGCAAATAGTAAATTTTTTATTACTAATGGTCTTTATGATAGTTTAGTTTATTTAGCAGATAATAAAGGTTTAATCACCGATAATCAGTTAGCGCAACAATTACGTTTAAATGGAAATAATTTATATGTAAAAGGTGTATTATGTGAAATCGTTCTTGATGATTATATGATTTTTACTAATGATAAAAATGAACAACAACTAATGACTTTTGTTTTAGCAACACCAAGAGCAATGAAAAGATACATGTTAGAAAGAACAATTATTTATGTAGACTTTATTAAAGATGCTAAAGCAGGAAGAGCATATAAAGTTGCTGGTGAAGTTGTTGGAGAATCAATACCTTATATTTCCAATAATGAAACAACATCAAGATGAATGTTATGCGGAATTATTAAAACAGAGAAAACTGATTTAAAAACTAAAATTACAAATTTAACAACTAATATTACTGCAAATGTTAATAACAATAATAGTGAATTAAATACACAAATAAAAAGTACAGATGAACTTAAATCATTAAATCCAAATTTAACAAATCCAACTATTAAATATTTTAGTGATGCACAAGGGAAAACTAATGTAAGAACCTGTTTGGAATCTTTTTTGACTAATTTTTAATTAAATTAATATTATAAATTTTATTTTATAGTAAAAAAATAAATTTTTAGTTGACAACTGATTAAATTATAAAATATTTTTAACCAGAAATTAAAAAAGAAAATAAAATGAAAATTAAATAAGTATTTATAAATGATTATTCCTTGTTTTAGCATAATTTTATTAAAAAGATTCCAAACAGGTTCTAAGTAATCAAAAACAAAAAGCAGGTGACTTATATATAACTATTACTGCAAATGTTAATGACTTAAATTATAAAGGAACAACTAATCCTATTAAAATAACTCTTAAATAAAGGAAATTAAATGCCATGCCAATTGGTACAACTAGTACAGCAATACTTTTAAACATAAATAAACCAAAACATACTAGAATAAGTAAACAACAAGAAAATAAAAGTTTTTGATGAGAAATTTTAGAAATGATTGGTGTACAAGTTATAGCAGTAGCACTTGCTCCTTTTACTGGTGGATTAAGTGAAAGTTTTGCACTTGGATTAGGTGCTAGTGATTTAGTTGCTAGTATTAGTGCTGTTGGTGTAGAGTTTTTAACTGATTTTACTATTAATCAAGTTTATGATTATTTAAAAGGAAATGTAACAAAATTAAATACTTTCTTTAATATACTTCCTGCATTTGCTGGACTTAATAAAATTAGTCGTGGTTATCGTACAACTAAATTTATTAAATTAGCACAAAAAACTAAAACATTAGAACAAGTTGGAATTAAAGAAGTAAAAAACTTACAAGAAATTATTAGTCAAGTAAGTGGAAAAGAAATTTTAACAGATAAAATTATTGGTAATAAACGTTATTTAATGAATTATAGTTTTACTCCTAATCGTGAAACAGTATTACGAGATTTAGGTTATGTTGCTGAAAGACAATATAAGAATAATTTTCAAAAACTAGAAACAGAAAAATTAATGGAACACTTATTATTACAAAATATATTAATAAAATTAAGTCCACAATTAACTCCTAAATTTAAAATTAAAGATATCGAAAAAGCAAATAACTTTTTAAAAAAATTTAATACTGATTTAAAAAAAGTACTATCTATGAACCAACATGATTGATTAAATTTAGTTCATACAATACATACAGAAAATAGATATGGTAAATCTTTAATTTTGGATTTACAAAAAATTCGTGCAAATGCTATTAAATTTAATTTTAAAAATAATGTTATTCATCAACTTGTTTTAAAAGCAAATAAAACTTTTAAATATTTTGATATTAGATTTTATTTAAAAAAAGGTTTAAATAAATTTTGAAAAGATACACCATATTTTGAAAAAATACGAGAAAGTATAGCTAACGAAAGTAATGTTTACTCATAAATAATGTAAAATAATAATATGTAATTTAAACAATTCTTGCACTTACAAGTATAATTCAGCAATAATTAAAATAGATTAGGAAGATTAAATTATGCCAAAACCATACAGTGAGGACTTACGAAGAAAAGTAATAGAAGTTTATGAAAGTAAAAACATGAAAATTAAAGAAATTTGTAAAGTGTTCAATATCACTAGAAAGACTTTATTTTTATGAAGAAAAAGAAAGCAAAAAACCGGAAATATAAAACCAATTTTGAATTATCAAAAAGGACATAGCCACAAAATAAAGGATTTAGATGAATTAAAAAATTATTTAGCAGAAAATAAAGATGTTACAGTTCAAAAAGTAATTGAAAAATTTGGTGATATGACAAAAGAAACAGTTTATAACTATTTCAAAAAACTAAATTATACATATAAAAAAAACTTTTCTATATGAACAAAGAGATAAAAATAAACAAGAAGATTTTTTAAAAGAAATAGCGAAAATAATGAATGAAGATTTGGTATATATTGATGAATCTGGAATTGATGATAATGAATTTTATAAATATGGTTGGTCTGAAAAAGGTAAAAGATTATTTGATAATAAACCTGCATATAAAATAAAGAGAATGAGTATAATTGGTGCACTAAATAAAGGTAAATTAAAAGCTCTATGAGCATTTGAAGGACATTGCAATAGTAAAATTTTTGAATCATATGTTAAAAATATACTAATTCCAGTATTAAAGTGTGGACAAATTATAGTTTTAGATAATGCGACGTTTCATAAATCTAAAGCAACAAAACAATTAATTGAAAATGCTGGATGCAAACTATTATTTCTTCCACCATATTCTCCTAATTTAAATCCAATTGAACATTTTTGATTTGCTATAAAACATAATATAAGAAAAATATTACCAAATTATTGACCAAATATTAAAAACGCGATTGATTTTGTTTTTCAAGATATGAGTAAACATTACTTTAGTTAGCTATATATATAAATTACAAGAAAAATTTGAAAAGTTAGAAAAACAAGTATTTGAAAAAATTAATAAATTAAAAGAAAAAGCAACTGATTTATTTACTAGTGCAGAGAAAAGAGCAATTAAACATGCACAATTAATTCCATTAAATTCACCAGTATTTATGGGTTGTAAAATTCAACCTTTATCATTAGATAAATGTGCAATTACTATTTATCATCGTAATCCTAAGTATAAACCAATTACAGTTGTTGATAGTATTCTTAAAGCAAAAACTTTTGTTACTCAAATACATCCATTTCATTGATATCGTTGATATAGTGGTTGATACATTGGTTATGGTGTTAATCATAATAAATGATTAAAAGCAATAGCATTTGCTCCACCAGTGGTTCAACAAGTAATTAGAGATAGTTTTAAAGTATATAGAGAAATATTTAGAATAGTAAGAACTTATCATAAAGTAGTAAATGTTATTAATAATCCTATTGAAAATATTAATAAATCATTTAAAAGTGTTGGTTTAAAATTTTCAGTTAATACTTTATTTGGCACTGGACTATTACATCATTTAGAAAAATTTGCATATAGTCAAGTTGTAAAAAAAGGTAAGAAAAAGTTACAAAAAGAAATTATCCATATATCACATAGAAAAACTAAAACAAAAACTAAGCATTATAAAAAAGCATTTTTTAAGGAATGATAAATTATGATTAATAAACTTTGAACTGATGTCAGTCTTGAAAATTATAATAACTGATATCCATTAACTGGAAAAATTACAGAAACCCCACAGCAATATATACAGACATGACCTAATGTTAATGATTGATTTAAAACTTTTGCTATTCGTGCTCAAAATGATATTAATGCTTATCTTGATTTTATTTTATCTAAATTTCCTTTTGATAGTTTTAAAGATGAATTAATTAAAGAAACATTAAGAGATATGGTTTATGTAATGGTTGAACATTGAGTATTTAATCGTACACCAATTGAATTTAATGTTGATGCTACTATTCAATTTAATAATGGTAGTCAATTTAGTGCAAATAGTACTCCTACGATTAATGTTTGAGATTTAGCACCTAGTAGAATGAAAATATGAGCAAGATTAACAGAATTAAAACAAATATTTTCAAGTTATAATGATGATGAAATAGATATTGAAAAAATTGACTTAAAAGCATTTTATACTAGAAATCAAGTTGATGAATTAATTGAACAACAAAAAGAATTTACATTATCAAAACAAATTAAATTATAGCTAACGAAAGTAATGTTTACTCATAAATAATGTAAAATAATAATATGTAATTTAAACAATTCTTGCACTTACAAGTATAATTCAGCAATAATTAAAATAGATTAGGAAGATTAAATTATGCCAAAACCATACAGTGAGGACTTACGAAGAAAAGTAATAGAAGTTTATGAAAGTAAAAACATGAAAATTAAAGAAATTTGTAAAGTGTTCAATATCACTAGAAAGACTTTATTTTTATGAAGAAAAAGAAAGCAAAAAACCGGAAATATAAAACCAATTTTGAATTATCAAAAAGGACATAGCCACAAAATAAAGGATTTAGATGAATTAAAAAATTATTTAGCAGAAAATAAAGATGTTACAGTTCAAAAAGTAATTGAAAAATTTGGTGATATGACAAAAGAAACAGTTTATAACTATTTCAAAAAACTAAATTATACATATAAAAAAAACTTTTCTATATGAACAAAGAGATAAAAATAAACAAGAAGATTTTTTAAAAGAAATAGCGAAAATAATGAATGAAGATTTGGTATATATTGATGAATCTGGAATTGATGATAATGAATTTTATAAATATGGTTGGTCTGAAAAAGGTAAAAGATTATTTGATAATAAACCTGCATATAAAATAAAGAGAATGAGTATAATTGGTGCACTAAATAAAGGTAAATTAAAAGCTCTATGAGCATTTGAAGGACATTGCAATAGTAAAATTTTTGAATCATATGTTAAAAATATACTAATTCCAGTATTAAAGTGTGGACAAATTATAGTTTTAGATAATGCGACGTTTCATAAATCTAAAGCAACAAAACAATTAATTGAAAATGCTGGATGCAAACTATTATTTCTTCCACCATATTCTCCTAATTTAAATCCAATTGAACATTTTTGATTTGCTATAAAACATAATATAAAAAAAATATTACCAAATTATTGACCAAATATTAAAAACGCAATTGATTTTGTTTTTCAAGATATGAGTAAACATTACTTTAGTTAGCTATATATAAGAAAATCAAATAGTGAAATAAATATAGATGTTAATAAAATTAATAATGCAACTTTAAATAATTTATTAATAAATTCGACTAAATCAAACTTGCCACAAATGTAAAAATGAGAGATTGCAATTATAATTTCTTTTATATTTAAAATCAATTTTAGGGCACCAAATTTGCTCATAAACAAACGGTTTAAAATTTTATATGGTTTAGTATTAAAAAAATAAAAATCTCTAATTAGAGATTTTTTAAATTAAATATTTGGTAGTATAAAATAATAACTTCACTTTTGGGAAATTTTTACTCGATAACTAAAGGGAAATTTTTATCCGATAATGACACATTAAAATTAGAATTATTTGATTATATCAATTGATATAACAACATAAGAATCCACAGCACTTTAAACTACTTAACTCCCACTAACTATCAAAAACAAATGTATACTAAAAAATAGTCCTAAAAAGTGTTGCCATTCCATCATTGAAAAAGTCTTAATTAGTTATTTATATCTTAAATTCATTCAAAACAAGCCTAATTAGGCTTGTTTTGAATGAATTTAAGATACATTTGAAAATATTTATTTAGTTATTTCTATTAATTGATTATTTTTAATAGTATATTGTTTTGTTCCTCCTAATGGTTTATATTTTCCGTTTTCAAAAACTCGAACTCTATTGCCTTCGCTTGGTACAATGGTAATTTTAAATCCATAGCCTTCGACATATCCCATATTATCATTTAATTTTTCTTCTTTAATAACCTGTTGTCAAGTTTTATTTCCAGTAATTTTTAGATTTTTAAATTCACCATATTTAGTTTCAAAACGAATATTATAATAGATTTGATTATTAAAATAATTGTGAATTATATCATTATTTCCATAAAATTTTATCTTTTGTATTTTAGTATCAAATGCCATAATACCTTTATAAGTACTTTCATCCTCATCATTAATTCCTTGAAATAAGATAGTATTGTTTAAATTTACTTTAAATTTAAAAGTTTTAATATTTGTTTGTTTATGATTTTGTTTCAGTTCCAAAACAACACTTATATTTTTATTTATTGTAGATAAAGTATTATAATCAATTTTTACTTTTAAATCGTTAAGATTGATTGAATCAGGAATAATAAATAATTCTTTAATATTTTCTTTTAAATTATAGTCTTGACCAAAATTTACTGAAACATTTTTTGATTTAATTCCAGAAAAATTCAATAATGGTAAGACTAGAATTTTTTCTTGTACAATTGGTTTTTTTATTGTTTCTGAATCATTAAAATTAAGTCAAATTTGTTTTGTGAGTGGTTTTAATTTTTTAATTGAATTTTCAGTATCATCAGTTGTTGGTAAACCTCATTTTTTAAAAAAAGGTGATAAATTATAACCAGATATTTGAGAAGTTATTTTAATAAATTCTTGTATCTTTTTTTCATCATTATTAAAATTGTCTCATGAGTTTGGTATTTGATTAATTAAACGATATTTTTGACTTAAAATTGGATAAAAGTTATCACCAAAACCAACTTGTAATTGTCAAAGCATCGTCAATTTAACAAATACATTTTCAATTTTATGATAATCTTTTTCAGTATTTGGTTTATTTAAATATTCACTTATCTCTTTTTTACTGTCTCATAAATTATGAAAAGGTATAATTATATTTTTATTATAATTATGAACGTCAAATATTTTAATACTTTTAACTTTCATTTTTTGTGCTATATATAATGAACTAATATTTACTGATGTTTCAGTCATATTATATCATTTATATTGTTGTGTTTGATATGTATGTCCTGTTTCATGTCACAATCCTCATTGATCTTTTAAACTCAATAAAAATAAATCTTTTCCTGCATTATAAGTATTATGAAACATTATTCGTCCATTACTTGCATTAGCATAACCACCACTATCATCAGAGTTTGCAATATGAATATATTGATTATATTTTTTATTTATATCATTACTTGCTTCATTTAAACCGTAAATTTCATTTGTTCAATTTCAAATATTATCTCAATGTCATAAAGTTTCGTTAAAAGAACGCTTTAAATTAGCTAAAACTTCATATTTTATCATATTAGTTTGCATGGTAGCAATATAGTGTTTTGAAACAAATTCAACAAAAGGTGAATTTGTTTCAATAACTTGTGTAATAAATTCATCTTGATCTGTTTCATTAATTTTAAAAGTGGGAATTTTAATAATATTTTTAATTTCATGAACTGATTTTATATTTTTTATATATAAATCGGTTTGATTATTATCGTTAATATATAACACTCCCTCTATGTTTGTTTTAAATTCTAAAATATTTTTATTATTTAAAATTTCAATATTTTGAAAAACATTATTTTTGTTATTATTTAAATTTTTATAGTTTCCTCATTGACCAATTGTTAATTTAATATTTTTAATTTCATTATTTTGTAATTTTCTATTAAATTCTATTGTAAAAACTTCATCACTTTTTAAAAAATAACCAGTTGGTTTGAATGAAGAATGTTCAAACCATCTATTTTCAAAATTAGTAATGTTGGAAGATGTTAAAAAAACATCATTTTTATCATTATATTGTTTTTTATGATTTGTTTCATTTTTTTGAAAACTAACATGGGTCATGTTAGTAATGCCAACTGTTCCAACTAGAGTAATCGCACTTATCATACTTAGTAATTTTTTCATAATATTTCATCCTTTCAATTAAAAAATAAAAAACACCCAATGTTGGGTGCTTTTGTAATTAAAAAAGTAAAATCCTAAAATAATTTATATGAAATTAATGATTTAATTATAAATTAATTATACGACTTTAAATGTGGAATGGCAACACTTTTTAGGACTATTTTTATTAGTTGAAGTGTCTTCAATTAATGAAAGATCATTTTTACCAAATTAAAAATAAAAATTACTTGATTTTTAATATTAATTTATTTTTAATATTAATTTGACGTTTACGCAAAAAAATTGAAAAAAATGTATGAATTTATTAAAATGTAAATATTCCTAAATTAAGGAATTTAAATTTAAATTTATTTTAAAGAGTTGATTTTTATGAAAACATTTGTAAAGAATTTAAGTTCTAGATGAAGTTTATTTTGGAAATTATTTAAAAAAGAACAGTTTGTTAAAAAGAAAAGTTTTTAATGTAAATAGATCACCATAGTTATGGTGATCTATTTTTATGGTTCTTTATAATGAATATTTAATTTAAATCCTAAAATAATAATTGTAGATATTAAGATTATTAAATCTAAACTTACGACTTCTCAATTTTTTATAAATATTCCATAAGTTATTCATAAAAAACAAGATAGTAATTGAATTAATAACATAAAAAATGATAAATCACGTACTCTTTTTGTTTTTATGATTTTGATAATTTGGGGTAAAAATATAAAACTATTTACAGCGACTGCTAATCAACCAATTATTTCTACATTCATAATATCCCCTTTCTTTTTATTTTTTTAAAATAAACACAACGATATATGAATTGTCTCATATACCATTGTGTTTAAAATTACAATTTGTAAATCAATTAAATAATTATTTTTGAGTTTCACTTTCATATATTTTTTTATTTTCTTCTGCGATTTTTACATATTTATCTTTTTCTTCGTTTGTCATTTCTTTTCAATGATTACCAATCAATTTGGCAACTTCTGCAACTTTTGATTTAAGTTCAGGATTTTGTTGAATAATCTCCGTTCTTTTTTCTTTACTAAAAACCATATAAGCATTCATTGGTCTTTTAACTTTATTTGGCATATAAATAACCCCCCTAATTTTTCTTAATATAATTTTACATGATTTAAAAATTAGTTTTTCATATACTTATTTTTAAATAAAATCTATCCACGATTACGATTTTTTAACTGAGAATTTTTTAATAACTCAATCTCATTTTTAAGTTGTTGTATCTCTTGTTTCAAATTTTTAATTTCTAAATAAGGGTCGTGTTCTAAAGTAAAACTAACAAATTTTGAGATTAATTCTCGCTGTTCATTAACAGATAACTTATAAGCATTATTAGTTGAATAATCAACTCATTTAGATTGTAAAAAAATAGTTTTTATTTTTTCAATACCACTTGAGTAAAAATATCCAGTTACATTATTTATTTTTAAAAGTAAAGGATTTTCTTGTGCATTGATATCAATTTTGGTAGTGCCATATCAAACTAAAGAATATTTATTTTTAAATTTTAACAAAATAGCAGGTCGACCCATTTTATGGTCTAAATTATTAGAACGATGTAAAACATATACATGCATATTTTTATAAATTATCTGTGCCATATTAAAACCTTTCTTTTTTTACACATATATAACTTACCATAAATATAGCTAATTATTTACTTTTCTATACTATAATGGTATAATTTAAATGTACAAAAATTTCACTTTCTGTACGGATATGGCAAAGCAGTAATGTGTGATGTCTTGCTAGGTAACCAAACCTGGTGCAATTTAGAGCCTAATTGGGTTCTTTTTTTATTACTCACTAATTTTTTCTTGTATTAATATCAGAATCAAAATTAATTTATATTAATATAAGTTTAAAATAAAGTATTTTTATAAATAAAAATATAATTATATTAATACGCCTAATTATACTTATAAAAATAAATATAATTAAAATACAACATTTTATTAAAAATGATAGTAAAATATACTTATTGTTATTTGTATTAATATAAGTTTAAAATAAAGTATTTTTATAAATAAAAATATAATTATATTAATACGCCTAATTATACTTATAAAAAGGAGTAATAAAATGAAAACAATTACAATTGGTGCGTTAAAAGGAGGAGTTGGAAAAACTAATTTTGCTTTTAATCTTTCTTGTTTTTTAGCAATTGAAAAGAAAAAACGTATTCTTATTCTAGATCTTGATCCACAAGCTAATTTAACACAATGCTTTCAATTAGAAGTTGCAACTTCACATGCAATGGATATGTTTTTAAAACACGAAAAAAATATTGAAGAGATAATTTTTAAAACGAATTTTGAAATAATTAACATTGTGCCCACAAATATTAGTATGTCAAATTTAGAAATGCAATTATTTAACGAATTATCAAGAGAAAACAAATTAAAAAAATTTCTTAATAAGAATAAAATATTTTTAAAAGATAATTATGACTATATTATTATCGACACTAACCCAAGTTTAAATATAACTAATATTAATGCTTATTTAGCAGCAGATAATATTGTGCTTGTTTCTGATAATTCTATTCATTCTTTAAGAGCAATTGATGTTATAGGTAATATGTGAGAAACAATAACTAAAAATTTAGAAATTCCAAATAATATTAAAGCTATTGTTTTAAATAATTTTGATCACTTTAATATTTCAAAAGATTTTAAAGACGAATTAGAAAAATTACCCTTAAAAGAACTTTTAATTAAACAAGATATTAGAAAAAAACAAGTTTTTAAAACCAGTGAAATAACTGGAGTCCCAGTTATTAAATTGTTAGCTAAGCAAGATAATCCGTATTTTCATATAGTTACAGAATTAGAACAAAAAGGAGTTTTATAATATGGCAGAAAGAAAAAGTTTATTTTCAACTAAAACTTTAAGTCAAGCAGAAAGTATTATGAGTGATTTAATAAATGTAAAATCAAATCATAATAAAGATCATAAAATAAGTAAAAAGAAAAATAATAAATCAGAATTATCAATTACTCGTGTAAATAATTCAAATAAACCAGTAGTTAAAAACGAAAAAATAAGCACTATATCAAATATTAAAATTAGTAGTAAATATGTTAAAAAACACATTAATCTTACATTTAGAGTTGACTTAATAAACAAAATAAAAGAATATGCTAAAGAAAGAAATCTTTCTGTTTCAGAATTATTAGAACAATTTATTGAACAATTATAGTTTAAAATATAAAAAAATAAAATTTTAAAAAATTATTTTGTTTTGATATATATTGGATGGGGGTGGTTAGCCCTAATTACTGGACCATATTTTGATAGATATTTCTAAATTTTTATTTGTAATATTGGTGGTTTTAAAAATTTAGAATGTATTCTTTCATAATTATAAAACATAACATATTGATTTACATCATTAATAGCTTCATTGATTGTTAAATATTGATTTGAGTCTTTAGGCAATCATTCTTGAGATAAATGTGAAAATCAATTTTCAGATATGACATTACCGCCAATATCATATGGTTGTTTTTTGCTTAAAATTATTTGTTTGTTTTTTGCTCATTTTGTAATTTCTTGACAATAAAATTCGTTGGCGTTATCTGAATGTAAAATAACGTTTTTTATTTGATTTCAAGAAAATTGGTTGTTTATTTTTTCAAGTGCAGGAAGAATTAAATCTTGATATGATTTATTTGAAAATGTATTATAACTAACAACATTATTTGAATAAAAATCAATAATTACAAAAAGATATAGTCAACCTTCTTTGGTGTTTATTTGTTTAGTATCCATTGATCAAATTTGATTTGAAGCGGTTGTACTTTTGTAATCTTTGTTTACTTTATCCATTGTAGGTATTCACTTATTTGGATTTTTTTTGTTTTTAGGATAGTTATTTTTAGTTTGTTTTAATCCTTGAATATTGTGTTTTTTCATAATTTTTCGCATTTGTTTTGTTGATAATTCTATATTTAAAATGATATTTTTCTCTTGTTTTAATCACTCTTTAAAAGCTGAAAAAATTCTTAAATATCCATAAATTCTACCTTTTCTTGTAGAATGAAATTCGATTAAAAGTTGGCATAATTCTTGATATTTATGATTGCAATTAATAATATGATTTTTTTCTTTTTTAATAAGTTTTTGTTTATTTTTTAAAAAGTAATATGTTGATCTGTTTAATTGAAGATATTGACATAAGTTTCTAATTGAATATTGATTTTTGCAATCATCGATAATTTTAATTTTTTCTTTGATATTTAATTTGTTAATTATTAATGCTATTTGTTTAATTTTATCCATTAATAAAAATCCTTTCAGGTCAAAATTAGTGTTCATTATATAACACAATTGTTTTTAGAATACATTCAGATTTTTTAAATTAATGGTCTAGTAAAAAGGGCTAAGTGGCAGTTTCTATTTTTGATTTAAAAAAGAAAGTCAAAAACAGGAAAATTTAATATCACAAGAGCAAGTGAATTGTATATTAAATAATATTGATAAAGAAAATGAAGTGGTTTTTGATAATTAATTTTTTAAAATTACACAATTTTTACAAAATAATTATTTATAGTTCACTAACTAGTATATTTATTGTACAATTATCTAGTTACTGGTGTGGCTTTCGTAGGTGGCACTGGTAACGATTATATTTAATTAAAGATTGTAGTTGAATTTTTAATTAAATGTGATAAAGTTAAAATATAAAAATTGAATATTTAGCATTAGGTACACCTACGAAATTATTAAGCCTATCTAATTTTTTATTTACATTTTTCTTTCTTTTTATAAGGAATTTTGCAAATAAGTAAGTTGTAACCTATGAACTTGTCAAGAAAAGTGGACATTTAAAGTAACCTTTTATTAAATTTTATAAAATAGTTTTTGTAAGTGTTAAATTTGTAGGTATGAAGTAATGATTTTTTGGTTTGGAATGAGTTAATCGATATTCGATTGGACTCATTCCTTTTAATTTTATTTGAGGTCGATGGTTATTATAAAAATAAATATATTTCGGTAAATTTTCCTTTATTCATTCAATAGTTCTGTTTTTTCTTGGAATTTGATATAGAAATTCGGTTTTCATTGTTCCAAATCAAGATTCAGTAGCACCATTATCACAAGAATTGCCCCGTCTAGACATTGAAATTTTTATTTTTAATTCATCACATAAGGTTTTATATGAAGAATTTGTGTAATGAAAGCCTTGATCTGATTGTAAGATTCATGAATTAGGTTTTTGGGCATTGACTCAAGATTGAATGATATTTTGAACAACAAATGACATATAGCTAACTAAAGTAATGTTTACTCATAAATAATGTAAAATAATAATATGTAATTTAAACAATTCTTGCACTTACAAGTATAATTCAGCAATAATTAAAATAGATTAGGAAGATTAAATTATGCCAAAACCATACAGTGAGGACTTACGAAGAAAAGTAATAGAAGTTTATGAAAGTAAAAACATGAAAATTAAAGAAATTTGTAAAGTGTTCAATATCACTAGAAAGACTTTATTTTTATGAAGAAAAAGAAAGCAAAAAACCGGAAATATAAAACCAATTTTGAATTATCAAAAAGGACATAGCCACAAAATAAAGGATTTAGATGAATTAAAAAATTATTTAGCAGAAAATAAAGATGTTACAGTTCAAAAAGTAATTGAAAAATTTGGTGATATGACAAAAGAAACAGTTTATAACTATTTCAAAAAACTAAATTATACATATAAAAAAAACTTTTCTATATGAACAAAGAGATAAAAATAAACAAGAAGATTTTTTAAAAGAAATAGCGAAAATAATGAATGAAGATTTGGTATATATTGATGAATCTGGAATTGATGATAATGAATTTTATAAATATGGTTGGTCTGAAAAAGGTAAAAGATTATTTGATAATAAACCTGCATATAAAATAAAGAGAATGAGTATAATTGGTGCACTAAATAAAGGTAAATTAAAAGCTCTATGAGCATTTGAAGGACATTGCAATAGTAAAATTTTTGAATCATATGTTAAAAATATACTAATTCCAGTATTAAAGTGTGGACAAATTATAGTTTTAGATAATGCGACGTTTCATAAATCTAAAGCAACAAAACAATTAATTGAAAATGCTGGATGCAAACTATTATTTCTTCCACCATATTCTCCTAATTTAAATCCAATTGAACATTTTTGATTTGCTATAAAACATAATATAAGAAAAATATTACCAAATTATTGACCAAATATTAAAAACGCGATTGATTTTGTTTTTCAAGATATGAGTAAACATTACTTTAGTTAGCTATATCTAAACTTGCACTTATTTTATAATCCAATATTTCATTATTATGGAAATCTTTAACAATTGATAAATAATAAGTCTTGCCATTAGTTAATAAATAAGTTATATCAGTTCCCAATTTTTGATTTAAATCAGTAGTTGAAAAATTACGATTTAGTAAATTATCATATCTTAAATTTCCTGATTTTGTTCTATAGTCAAATTTTTTTATACGAACCTTAGATTTTAAACCCATATTTCTCATATATCTATATACAACATGAAATTTTAACTTTAAATTATAAATTTTGTTAATTCATAAAGTTATCATTTTATAACCATAAATTTCTTTAAACTCATAAAAAATATTTTTAATTATATTAGCTAAAAATTTATCTCATTTATTAAATTCATTCATTCCGTTTTTAATTCATTTATAATATCCTGATTTTGAAACATTTAATAATCAACATAAATAACTAATCTGATATTTTTTCTTCAAGGAGAAAATCACAAAGTACTTCTTCTTTTTTGTCGATTTTTCTAAATACTTTTTTATATCATTCATTACCTCAATATATTCAATTAATTCTTGTTTGGTCATCTCATTAAAATTTAAAGATTTGGGTCGACCTGTTCTTTTTGTTTTTTTAGCACGTATGCCATTACCATATTTTAAACCTTCTTCTCCGAATAATTTATATGATTTAATTCATTCTTTTAATGTTGATCGACCAATTCCATATTCTAATGCAGTTTTATCAATTGTTTTAATTTTACTAATTTTTATTATTTTTAGTTTTTCTTCTTTTGAAAATCATTTACTCATAAAAAAATGAACACCTTCCTTAAAGTATTTTTAACACAAAGGTTACAATTTGTGTCTACTTTATTCTAGATGTTCAAAAATTAAATAAATCAAATGATGCTTTAAGTTTAGCTACTTATGGAAAATTAAACTTAAAAAATCTAATTAGTTTTGATAATAATATAAATCAAAAATTAGATATGATTTTACAAATTTTAAATGAGCAAAAAAACAGTAGTAATAAATATGATGAAAGTTCATGAAAAGATTAGGGGTGCGAAATTATGCAATTAACTCAAAAACAACAAGTACTTTTATCAACTTATCAAAATTGATTAAAGGAAAATAAATTAAATAATAAGTGCAATGCTTATTTTATTTCTAAAACTTCGATGTTGGTGTTTCAAGTGTGAGATTTAGAAAAATTGATAAGTGAAACTATTTGACTAAAAACTGATAATTACAAATGAGAATTTTATATTAAGACTTTAGGTGAGAAAATTAATAAATCTGTTTCTCTAAAAGAAATTTTAGAAATTGAAAAAGATTTTGTTATAAAAACTTTTAAAGAAAAGAATGCTAGTAATAATACCTAAAAAGGGTATTATTACTTTGTATTTATAAAAATAAGGAGAAAGAATATGTTAGAGATATTTATGGTTTGAAAGTTAATATTTAAGTTTTTCAAGTTTGTATTTGCTTTATTGTTTTTAGCAGTGACATTGATTTTATTTGTTGCACCAGTAATTGTAGGTTTATATTTATTTCCAAGTTTATTGGTAGTTCAAGGAGTTTACTTAAGTATATTTGCTTTTAGAAAGAAAAAAGTTGATTTACAAATTGTAATAATTACATTTACTTTGTTACTAACAATAGTATTTATAGGATTTGGTATTTGAGCAAATCCAACTTTAAGTTATTCATTTAATGGGTTTAGTAATGTTTTAAGTTCAATGTTCTTAATTGAAATAAAGTTTTTACCATTATTTGTAATTTTATATCTTGGATTTGATTGAAGTATTTATTTACTTTATAAAAAAATAAGTAAGTGGTATGACTATAGAAAGGCAAATTATATTTTTGTAAATCGCTTTATTGAAGTTTGAATATGATTATTAATTATTTTAAAATCATATTCAATGCTTGATTATTTAATGAATACAAGAAAAAGTATATTACAAGTAAAAGTACAGTGACGAAAAGAAAATGTGCTTTTAAATGATAATATTGCTTTAAATAAAAATAGGTTAAATCAACACACTTTGTTGATTGGTGCAACTGGTTCAGGCAAAACAACAACTGCTCTATCAATAATAAATCAACTTGTATATAAGTTAAATCAAACAGTAATTATTATTGATGGAAAAGGGGATATTGATTTAATCAACAAAATTAAAACAATTGATAAAAATGCTTTTATTTGAACAATTGAAGGAAATAAAGAATATCAACCATTCATAAGTAATAACCACATTGTTTTAGCTGATAAAATTATGAGCTTATTTGATTTCACTGAACCTCATTATCAAGCAATGGCACATGAATATTTACTAATTTTAATTGAAACCTTGTTAAAGAAAAAAGTAAAAATTTCATTAGAAAATATTGTTAAATATTTTTCAATTAAACAATTACAAAGTTTAGTTGAAAAAGCAAGTTTAGAGTATGATTATTTATCTGATTTAGAAGCTAAAAACATTAATGGATTACAAGCAAGAATAAATGTTTACTTTCAACAACTAAAAAATAGTATTGGATTAAAAAATAATTTATTAGAAATTACAAAAAATCATAAAGTTATTTTGTTTTCTTTAAACTCTTTAACATATCCCCAGTTAGCTAGTAACATGGGCAAATTGTTAATTCAAGATTTAAAAGAATTCGCAAGTATAAAACCCCTTGACATGAATATAAATCTTGTTTTAGACGAATTCAATGTTTTTGCAAGCGATAATGTCATTAACTTAATTAACAAAACAAGAAGTTTTAACTATCAATGCTTTTTATGTTTTCAAACAATTAATGATTTAAAAACTAATACCAAAGATTTAACAGACACTATTTTTGGAAACACAGCCAACATTATTGCTCATAGTGTTAAAGACCCAAATAGTGCTGAATATCTTGCCAAAGTTTTTGGCACAATTAAAACAGTAAAACTTACAAGAAACATGGGTAGTGTAAGAGAAACCGAAGAATTTGTTTTTCACCCCAATGAATTTAAAAATTTACAGTTAGGAGTTGCCAACGTTAAAATCATTAACCAAAATTTAGTAAATTCAAATTTTGATACTTTAAAAATTAAAATTAAAGATTATAATAAAGATTTTAAGGAATTAGATCAAACAAAAGAATAGTGAGATATACTTTACTATTCAAAATCAAAACATCGCTAAAAACAGCAAATATGAGCCAAATAAAGGTATGTACCTAAAAAGGAGAATAAATGACATGAAAAAATTATTAAGTATGTTAGCAATAGGAACTTTGGTAACAACAAGTGTACCAAGTGCTAATATGATTATAAATACCAGTTTTAATCAAAAGATAAATAATATAAAAAACAAAAATGATATTAATAAATATAAATTAATTAATAGATTAATTAATTTTAATCAGCCTGATTATTTTGGAAATAAATATAATGGTTTTGTTTATAAACAAGAGCAGAAAATAGACATAAATGATAATTTTATCAGTTTAGCAAAAATTGATGATAAAACAATTACAATACCTAATTTTCAAGGGTGGTTAGCCCTAATTACTGGACCATATTTTGATAGATATTTCTAAATTTTTATTTGTAATATTGGTGGTTTTAAAAATTTAGAATGTATTCTTTCATAATTATAAAACATAACATATTGATTTACATCATTAATAGCTTCATTGATTGTTAAATATTGATTTGAGTCTTTAGGCAATCATTCTTGAGATAAATGTGAAAATCAATTTTCAGATATGACATTACCGCCAATATCATATGGTTGTTTTTTGCTTAAAATTATTTGTTTGTTTTTTGCTCATTTTGTAATTTCTTGACAATAAAATTCGTTGGCGTTATCTGAATGTAAAATAACGTTTTTTATTTGATTTCAAGAAAATTGGTTGTTTATTTTTTCAAGTGCAGGAAGAATTAAATCTTGATATGATTTATTTGAAAATGTATTATAACTAACAACATTATTTGAATAAAAATCAATAATTACAAAAAGATATAGTCAACCTTCTTTGGTGTTTATTTGTTTAGTATCCATTGATCAAATTTGATTTGAAGCGGTTGTACTTTTGTAATCTTTGTTTACTTTATCCATTGTAGGTATTCACTTATTTGGATTTTTTTTGTTTTTAGGATAGTTATTTTTAGTTTGTTTTAATCCTTGAATATTGTGTTTTTTCATAATTTTTCGCATTTGTTTTGTTGATAATTCTATATTTAAAATGATATTTTTCTCTTGTTTTAATCACTCTTTAAAAGCTGAAAAAATTCTTAAATATCCATAAATTCTACCTTTTCTTGTAGAATGAAATTCGATTAAAAGTTGGCATAATTCTTGATATTTATGATTGCAATTAATAATATGATTTTTTTCTTTTTTAATAAGTTTTTGTTTATTTTTTAAAAAGTAATATGTTGATCTGTTTAATTGAAGATATTGACATAAGTTTCTAATTGAATATTGATTTTTGCAATCATCGATAATTTTAATTTTTTCTTTGATATTTAATTTGTTAATTATTAATGCTATTTGTTTAATTTTATCCATTAATAAAAATCCTTTCAGGTCAAAATTAGTGTTCATTATATAACACAATTGTTTTTAGAATACATTCAGATTTTTTAAATTAATGGTCTAGTAAAAAGGGCTAAGTGGCCCCATCCAATAGTTTCTCAATTTAAAGAATATTGACCAACCAGTATCTTTAGTGAAGAATTAGAAAAAAATTATAAATATTGAAAATTTAATTTAAGTATTGAAGAAACAAAATTAGAAATAAATAATTCAACTAAAAAAGGACTTACTAAAGAACTAAAAAATTTACTTTGTACAGCAATTGATACATGAGTTCAAATAGAGGATATTTTTAAGCAAAGACCAAATATTTTATTTTCTAGTAATCTAGAAAAAGACAACAATATATTATTTGAATATCCAATACAAACTGTTAAAAATTCTGAAACTTTAGATCCTACATTTAAAAAGATTTTAAACATGCTTGGTCAAAATACTATTATTGAAATTGAACAAATAATAGATTTATCAATATCTGCTTCTAATAGAACTTTGATTAGAAGTATTAAAGACAATATTACAAGAAGAGCTAAAGAATCTTTTAAAAAAATTTTTAAAAATTTTACTATTAATGTTATTCCAGAAATAATAATTGATGATCAACAATTTCAAATTGTTATAAGAGCAGATGAAAAAAGACATTATGCTACATCAGTAACCAAATATCAAAGTTCTGGATTTAAAGCATTTTTATGACTAGTTATAATGTTAGAAGTTGTAAAGAACTGAGAAAAAAATAAATTTGGAAGAGTTATTTTATTAGTTGATGAGCCAGACAAAAGTTTGCATATAATATTGCAGTATGAATTAGCTAAATATTTAAAAACTAACTTTACAAGTAAAAATGGTTTATTTATTTTGTTAACATCTCATTCTCCTTTTTTAATTCCTAATTTAAAAGAGAATATATATATTGCAGATATGACTGAAAAAGGTTATACTGAGTTAACAAAGGCTGAAAATATTAACAATATTAGAAATGCAGGAATTTTTCCTTTGATTACTTTATTCCATATGGAAAAAATACAAAAGGAAATCTTTTCAACTGGCGAAAATCAAGTTAGAATTTATTATGAACTTAAAATGGATAGATCTAAAGCAATTGAAGAAGCTTTAAATGAAATAATACAAAATAAATTTGAGTACAGTATAGTTCCCATAAATTCTAATGAACGTAAGCATATTTTTGATATTCGCATAAATAATTTCTTTTCAAAACATATATAGCTAACGAAAGTAATGTTTACTCATAAATAATGTAAAATAATAATATGTAATTTAAACAATTCTTGCACTTACAAGTATAATTCAGCAATAATTAAAATAGATTAGGAAGATTAAATTATGCCAAAACCATACAGTGAGGACTTACGAAGAAAAGTAATAGAAGTTTATGAAAGTAAAAACATGAAAATTAAAGAAATTTGTAAAGTGTTCAATATCACTAGAAAGACTTTATTTTTATGAAGAAAAAGAAAGCAAAAAACCGGAAATATAAAACCAATTTTGAATTATCAAAAAGGACATAGCCACAAAATAAAGGATTTAGATGAATTAAAAAATTATTTAGCAGAAAATAAAGATGTTACAGTTCAAAAAGTAATTGAAAAATTTGGTGATATGACAAAAGAAACAGTTTATAACTATTTCAAAAAACTAAATTATACATATAAAAAAAACTTTTCTATATGAACAAAGAGATAAAAATAAACAAGAAGATTTTTTAAAAGAAATAGCGAAAATAATGAATGAAGATTTGGTATATATTGATGAATCTGGAATTGATGATAATGAATTTTATAAATATGGTTGGTCTGAAAAAGGTAAAAGATTATTTGATAATAAACCTGCATATAAAATAAAGAGAATGAGTATAATTGGTGCACTAAATAAAGGTAAATTAAAAGCTCTATGAGCATTTGAAGGACATTGCAATAGTAAAATTTTTGAATCATATGTTAAAAATATACTAATTCCAGTATTAAAGTGTGGACAAATTATAGTTTTAGATAATGCGACGTTTCATAAATCTAAAGCAACAAAACAATTAATTGAAAATGCTGGATGCAAACTATTATTTCTTCCACCATATTCTCCTAATTTAAATCCAATTGAACATTTTTGATTTGCTATAAAACATAATATAAGAAAAATATTACCAAATTATTGACCAAATATTAAAAACGCGATTGATTTTGTTTTTCAAGATATGAGTAAACATTACTTTAGTTAGCTATATATGATGATTTAGTTGATGATAATGAAAATGAAATATATAGAGGTCCTGTTAGTAAATTTGTTAATAAAGGTTATGTTGCAACAGATTATGATAAAGAAACTGAAACAATGATTTTAGATTGACCAGATGAAATTGGAACATTACCACCAGAAGCATTACAAAATAATCCACAAATTGGTGATTATACACATGCACCAACTTGTGATTTTTCTGCTAAACAACAAAAACGAATTACTACAAATGAAAATGAAATTACCAAATTAAATACTGAATTAATTAAAGCAAATGAAAATATTAATGATGTTAAAAATAATTGATTTAATATTGAAACTAGTCCTTTATGAAAGAAAGTTAAAAATGAAAATATTAAAACAGATACATGATGTATTATTGATTGAACATATTATTTTATCGATAGTAAACAACTTATTATAAGTAATAATAAATTAACTAAATCTAATATAAGAATTACTAATAGTCAAATAGAACAAAAGCAAATAATAATTGAAAATATTGATGTTAATATTGATAAAGTAACATTATTATATGATGTTGATTTAATAAAGTTTATTGCTACTAATAACACAAAAAAGTATAAACCAATAATTCATAATATATATCAATATCAAGGAATAGGTACACCAACTGAATTTATAGCAGAAGAAAATACTGAACGTGATTATTATACAAAAATAGAAACTAATAATTTATTAGATAAAAAACAAAATAAATTAATTGCTGGTACTAATATAACTATTGATGAAAATAATAAAATTAGTGCTACTGGTGGTAGTGGTGAATCATTATGAGAAGTAGACTCTAATTCGCCTAATATTATTCAACCTAAAGAAAAAAGATTAATTACTGCTAATAATAAAAGAATTGTTTATATTGGTGAACCAGAACAAGAAAAAGATGCAACTACAAAAAAATATGTTGATGAAAAAATTGACAAAAAACAAAATAAATTATTATTGATAAATGAAAATATGACATATGGAGAATTAAAATATAATAAATTACCAACTGGTCAATTTGGTGATGATTTAGGAATACCACCTAATAAAGTTATTAAACAATGAATTAGTGAAAGTGTAAATAAAAAACAAGATAAAATAGATAATTTACAAGATAAGATTTTTAATAATAAAGATGATAAAGATAGTACTACAAGATTAGTTACTGAAGTTATTAAAACTAATGTTGGTGGTAAAACTTTAATTTATAGAAATAATCCAGTTATAACTGATGATTTAGATATTCCAAATAAGAAATATATAGATGAAAAAATAGATAAAAAGCAAGATAAAGAAAATTGAGTTGTAATAGGAAATAGAGTTGATAATAGAACATGAGATAATTTTGATATTCAACTTAATAAAACATATCGGGTATTTATAACATGACACAGAAATGCACCTGAACAAAATGGTTATCCATTAATGTTATTGTTTAAATCAGCAAAAGCAGTTGGAACTGGTACATGAACTCTTTTAATTGGTAAAATTGATAATAAAGATGCTTCTTTAATTCTTAAGGCTGATTATACTAAATCTAATAAGTGAAGTTTATTTATTAAATGTGAAATTGATGGTGGTGCTATATTTAGTTTTGAAGAATTAAAAGAAAATACTTATCAAATTAAAAGCAATACATTAGATATTACTTCACCAAATGTAATTAATATAGATAAACCAATTAAAATTAGTTCAAAAAGTTTAGAAACTAATGAAATAGAAGAAAATATTTGAGATATTGAATTAAAAAATAATCCAACACCAATTCCAAGTGGTTCAAATTGAAAAGAAGTAGGAACAAGAGAAAAAAATAAATGAGATAATTGACAAATTACTTATGATTTTCAAGAGAATAAACATTATAGAGTTTATTATTCTTGAAGTATATATAATCCAGTTTATACTATTCAAGAATTTATTATAACTAATAAAAAAATTGCTGGTGTACAAATACAAACCTTTAATGATAGTGCTAATATAGTAATTTTATCAGTTCAACATGCAAAATTGATTACTATTTATACTGTAAAAGGTAATTTAAAAGGTAATGTATGAAAATTAGAAGAATTACAGGAATAATATTATGTTTTTTAAAATAATAAAAATTATTTTAGGTTTAATAGGAGTTTTATTATCTTCTGCAACAGCAGGTTTAATTATATTTATTATAGTAAAAATTGTATTAAAAATTAATCAAATATTTTAGAAAGGTGGTGAATATTATGTTAAATCCATTTAAGAGAAAAGAAAAAAGTAATATTAGTGATAATCAAAATGAAAAAGTAAAATTTTTAAATAATAAAAATAAAAGTACACATGCTTCCATTTTAAATTATTTTGGTTTTAATGATTTTAATCATGAAACTTATTTTACTGATTTTGTAGCAGAAAATAATGCTAATTTATATAATGCTCCATTAGATATAGCTAACTAAAGTAATGTTTACTCATATCTTGAAAAACAAAATCAATCGCGTTTTTAATATTTGGTCAATAATTTGGTAATATTTTTCTTATATTATGTTTTATAGCAAATCAAAAATGTTCAATTGGATTTAAATTAGGAGAATATGGTGGAAGAAATAATAGTTTGCATCCAGCATTTTCAATTAATTGTTTTGTTGCTTTAGATTTATGAAACGTCGCATTATCTAAAACTATAATTTGTCCACACTTTAATACTGGAATTAGTATATTTTTAACATATGATTCAAAAATTTTACTATTGCAATGTCCTTCAAATGCTCATAGAGCTTTTAATTTACCTTTATTTAGTGCACCAATTATACTCATTCTCTTTATTTTATATGCAGGTTTATTATCAAATAATCTTTTACCTTTTTCAGACCAACCATATTTATAAAATTCATTATCATCAATTCCAGATTCATCAATATATACCAAATCTTCATTCATTATTTTCGCTATTTCTTTTAAAAAATCTTCTTGTTTATTTTTATCTCTTTGTTCATATAGAAAAGTTTTTTTTATATGTATAATTTAGTTTTTTGAAATAGTTATAAACTGTTTCTTTTGTCATATCACCAAATTTTTCAATTACTTTTTGAACTGTAACATCTTTATTTTCTGCTAAATAATTTTTTAATTCATCTAAATCCTTTATTTTGTGGCTATGTCCTTTTTGATAATTCAAAATTGGTTTTATATTTCCGGTTTTTTGCTTTCTTTTTCTTCATAAAAATAAAGTCTTTCTAGTGATATTGAACACTTTACAAATTTCTTTAATTTTCATGTTTTTACTTTCATAAACTTCTATTACTTTTCTTCGTAAGTCCTCACTGTATGGTTTTGGCATAATTTAATCTTCCTAATCTATTTTAATTATTGCTGAATTATACTTGTAAGTGCAAGAATTGTTTAAATTACATATTATTATTTTACATTATTTATGAGTAAACATTACTTTAGTTAGCTATATTAATAATGAAACTATTAAACAATATTTAATTAAACAAGAGTTTTATAGAAAAAATTGAAATTCTATTTTTAAATTAAGTAAATTAGGAATTAGTGGTTATTTAATTTTTATTGCTAATGATGATTTATATTTTCAAGTAGTAGATATCCAACAAAGAGTTTATGATATTACTGGTAAATTAATTCAATGTACTATTTTTTATGATAGTTATCAACAAAATGCACAAATTGTAAGATTATTTGAAGTTTATACATTAAATAATGAACAAGTAACTATTAATCGTGCAATTTATAGTATTAGTGATAATAAAAAACAATTTCCATTAGATTTTAGAACATATAGTAATAATCCTAATTTAGCACAAGAACAAACACTAAATATTAACTATATACCAATAGCAATTATGCGAAATAAAGCAAATGAGTTAGCAGATTGTGATAAAGTAATGGATAAAATTAAAGCATTAGATGTTATTTATGAACAAATTGTTTTAGATACCATTTTAAATTCACCTAAATTTATATTTAGTCAAACTTATGGTAATGTTCAATCAGCATTAGAAGAAGCAGTAAGAACTTTGGTTACTAAAAACTACATATTTAAAAGTGGTGGAGATAATAATGAACAAAACGAAAATATCAATATGACAAATAGCAACTTTAAAGGTAAAAACTTAACTGATATATATGATTGAAATGTTAATGAAATATTTAAACGTTGTGGTATTCATATACCAAGTCAAAAGAAATCTGCACAACAATCAGTACCCGAAAGTACAGCTGTAAATATTTCTACTATTAATTATATTGAACAAAAATTATGGCAATTTAATATTGATATTCTTAAATTTATTCAAATATTAGTACGTTTAGATAAAGATTTATTAAATAGTAAAACATTTAATATTAATGATGAACAAGAAATTAATAATTTAACAGTTAAATTAAAATTATTTAATCCCGAAAATAACCAATTAATAGGAGAAAACAATGGAAAACAACAACAAACCACAAACGAAGTTTCCACAGAAACAAACTAAACTTAATCAAGCAGAAGTAGAAAATGATTATTTAATTGATAATATTCCTTATGACTTTACTAATCTTATGAGTAGCAAAGGTGACCCTGAGCTTAAAAGAGCATATGATGAATTTAAACTAAGAACTTTATATATTTATGAAATTGAACGTTTATTTAAAAATAATGAAAATAATAGTTTAAGATTTTCAGCAAATACTATTAAAATAGGTTTTATTGATATTGATAAAGTATTAAAAACTACTGCTGCTGAAACATCAGACTTTACTATGCAATTAAATCAAAGAGCAAGTACAAATATTAATGATAATACCATTGAATATAGTATGACTGATATTAAAAATTTAATTTTTCAAGAAATAAATTTATTAAATCAATTTAAGTTATATGCAGTATCTATTAATGAACCATTAACTGAAAATAATATTGATAATTTATATATCATTAATAATTATTCACAACCTTATCAAAATCCAAAAACAAGAAGTACTAAAAGTATTACTATTATTAAAATTAAAGATTTTAAAACAAGAGATGGTTATCCAATCATTATTAAATTACAAAAACCATTAGATAAAGATACCAAAGTTATTGGTTTAAAAATTAAAGCCCCTAGAAGCATGATTTTTGGCAATATAAAGGTACTTGGTGAAGTTAATAATATGGAAGTATACCCAAAGTTATTTGTTAAAGATAAGATAGCATTTCCGCTGTTATCAATGCCTATTGAAACTCAACCAAAAGTTAGAATATTACAACAATGATTTAGTGAACAAATATTACCATGAAATTTAGCAAAACAGTTTATAGGAGAAGAAAAATCAGTTTTAGATTTAATTGCTATTGGTGGTGGAACTGAAACAAGAAAAGAAATTATTAATAATGCAAAAATAACATATGCAAAAATTGGTAAATATGATGGACCATCACCAATACCGAAAAAATTAGCTGATTTTGAAATGAAAAAGAATGAACAATATATATTATATAGTCATAGAGAACCAACCCCACCATATCCTAGTAAATATATTGCTATTGAGTTATCACAGAACTTTAATTCAATTGAAATTGAAGTAAATGATAAACCACCAATTGATAGTTTACAAAAAGTATTATTAGATATGCTAACTTATACATATAGTTATAACAGAAATTTTGATGGTGCAATATATGAAAATGGAAATTGAAAAAATAAAATTGCTGAATTAAGGTTAAAATTCGAAGGACAAAAACCAGAAGATGTAATTACTAATTTATTTAAACAATGAAAATTAGATTATCCTAATTATATTAATTTAGAACAAGTAAAAATACTTAAACAAATAATTATTATGTTATCAAGTAATACTTATTCAAATATGTCAATTAATAAAGGTTTGAATGATGATAATAAAATATTATTACCATATTATTTTGAACTAAAATCTAATCCAATACATACTAATATTGGTGAAGTTTGAGAATTTAAAGATGTGAAAGTAGTATTAAAATCTAAATATTTTGATTTTACAGATGTAAATAATATTAAATTAAAAAATAATGATATTAGTCAGAATGAAGTATTCAAACTAGATGATAATCAATTTAACTGACTATCTATAACTAATGAACTAGAAAGTAATAATATTCCATCATTAATTCCTGCTGATTGAACACTGGGTAATGGTGAATATGGAAAATATTTTACAAGAGCAATTATTGATAAAAATAAAATTGAAAATTGTTTTAATTTATATGGTTCAAATAAATCTCAACTATTTTCTAAATTGGAATTTTATAAAGAAATATTAAAAATAGATAATAATAATGAATTTGAAGTACAAATTGAAAACCCGATTAATAACTTAAATCGGGTAGAAATTAGTGGTATATTCGGTGCTGGATATTATGATTTAATTTTAATAACAGATAAGCAAGAAATAAATTTAAATAATATTACTTTATTTGATAAATACAATGAAAATATTTCTTATATAAATTTAGAAATTTAATTATCAATTTATCAGTCAAAATAATTTTTTGGATATTTACCATCTCATTTTATATCTTGTTCATGGATTTTATGAGAAGAAAAATATAATGAAAATATTTCTGGAGCTGTTGTTTTATCAACTCAAATTGGATATTTGCCATAAATTATACTATGATTTGGTTTTTCATAAGAGAATATGGATTCCATATTATGGGTAAGCACCCCCCCATGATTAATCCTATAGTTCCAGTTGTTGCACCAGTTAGTGCTAATGCTAATGTTATTTTATTTAAATTTGTTTTTATTCATTTTTTCATAATAAATTTCTCCTTTTTTCCTTGATTTTACTTTAAAATTGTACTATTTTTGATTATTTTTACAAGTATGCTTTTAAACGAAAAATAACGCCTAAATGCAAGGCGTTTATTTTGTGATACCTATACTATTAATGATATTAAACTTGTTTATTATATAGCAAATGTGAAGATACTTTTTTTCACAGTAGCATTATTTTTACCCCTAATTACATTTTTATATGGATATAGTGCATAAAATAATGCATCATAAGGGTCTTGATACATACTCTTGTCAGGAATGTTAGTTTTTGTTTCATCATAACGTAATTCTTCTAAACATTGAGTAGTTTTTGGTAAATCATCTTTATTCGCATAAAAATTTCCATAACTCATAATATTTCTCATTCAAACTACTCTATTAGTTAATCCTGCTTCTTGATTTAAATTTGAACCATGTTTAATAGCAGTTTGTGTTATTAAAATAGTATTGTGTTCATCAATTAATTTTTGATTTAATCAATCCATTGCTGTTCTTGCTTTATCATCATAAAAATAAATTGCTTGTTCAAAATTTTCAAAATTATCCATTAATCCTAAAATTTCATTAACATAAGCATTAATTTTTTCATTTTCATTTATAAAGTCATTTGGTGTAACTACTAATTCACAAATAATATAAGCATCATAATAACCAGTATTATTATATTCTTTAAAACCAACTACCATAAATACAGTATGGTCTTTTGGTCCCGTAGCTCAATCAATACCAACACTATAAAAATCAAATTTATACATATCTTTTTCTTGATTATAAAATTGTTTTAAATCATATGATTGTCAATATTTTACTGTTTTTTGAAATGGGAAAATTGTTGCATCACTATCTAAAAATTCAAAACCATAATAAACAGTATTATATTCATCTTCATTACTTTTTTTCATTTCTAATAATTTTCTTTTTTGGATATCCGGTAACTTATCTCAAAATGGTTTAATAGTAAATCTTAAAACAAATAAACCTAAACCACTAAACATGTCTTTATTTTCATAATAAACTTTGCCAATTTTTTTAAGATTTTCCATTACTTCATTATTTAATGGTAAAAATGGCGTACAGTATTTTAAATAAAATGGATGATATTTATCATAAGGATTGCATGTAAAAGTCATAAAAAAGTTTTTATAAAAATAACGAGTAATCTTTTTTCCAAAAGTAGGGCTATATATATTTTTATCAATAAAAGTTCAATTTCATTCTTTAATTGGTTCATTTGACACTTTAATTCTGTTACTTCTAAACATAGATATTTCTAATCGCTCATAGCGATATGTTAATTCTTTATCAGTAAGTGTTTCTTTTTCTTCTGCCATGATTATTTCATCTGTTCTTGAACCTAAAAAACTTGAACCACCTGCTTCTTTTCCAAAAATCTTATTACCATTAGCATAACCAATAAAGTCAATTTGTTGATTATTAGGAAAAATAATACAACCACCATCCTTAGTTATTTTTCATTTAATACCATGTGGATTATTAGGTAATAAATTAATATGATATGTATCTAATAAAACTTGACAAACATTCATTAAAGCACCAATTGTCGTTTCACTATGAGTATTTTCATAGCGCCTTACTTCTTGAACACTACTATCACTAAAATTACAACATATAAATAAATCAAATGCTAAGCAGTTTCAAGTTTTTCTTGTTCCACGTGCTGTTGGTATAAAACGATAAAAACAATTAGTAGTAAAATATTCTGCTCATTCATCACCAACAAATGCTTTAAAAATATCTCAACTAAAACCATAATTATTATCACTAAAATTAAGATTATATTTTTTATTTATAGCTAACGAAAGTAATGTTTACTCATAAATAATGTAAAATAATAATATGTAATTTAAACAATTCTTGCACTTACAAGTATAATTCAGCAATAATTAAAATAGATTAGGAAGATTAAATTATGCCAAAACCATACAGTGAGGACTTACGAAGAAAAGTAATAGAAGTTTATGAAAGTAAAAACATGAAAATTAAAGAAATTTGTAAAGTGTTCAATATCACTAGAAAGACTTTATTTTTATGAAGAAAAAGAAAGCAAAAAACCGGAAATATAAAACCAATTTTGAATTATCAAAAAGGACATAGCCACAAAATAAAGGATTTAGATGAATTAAAAAATTATTTAGCAGAAAATAAAGATGTTACAGTTCAAAAAGTAATTGAAAAATTTGGTGATATGACAAAAGAAACAGTTTATAACTATTTCAAAAAACTAAATTATACATATAAAAAAAACTTTTCTATATGAACAAAGAGATAAAAATAAACAAGAAGATTTTTTAAAAGAAATAGCGAAAATAATGAATGAAGATTTGGTATATATTGATGAATCTGGAATTGATGATAATGAATTTTATAAATATGGTTGGTCTGAAAAAAGTAAAAGATTATTTGATAATAAACCTGCATATAAAATAAAGAGAATGAGTATAATTGGTGCACTAAATAAAGGTAAATTAAAAGCTCTATGAGCATTTGAAGGACATTGCAATAGTAAAATTTTTGAATCATATGTTAAAAATATACTAATTCCAGTATTAAAGTGTGGACAAATTATAGTTTTAGATAATGCGACGTTTCATAAATCTAAAGCAACAAAACAATTAATTGAAAATGCTGGATGCAAACTATTATTTCTTCCACCATATTCTCCTAATTTAAATCCAATTGAACATTTTTGATTTGCTATAAAACATAATATAAGAAAAATATTACCAAATTATTGACCAAATATTAAAAACGCGATTGATTTTGTTTTTCAAGATATGAGTAAACATTACTTTAGTTAGCTATAATTGCACATAACTACTAATAAAAGCCATATTTACTCCTTATTTTTAAAAAAAATTAAACTTAAATTATTAACAAACAAAAATTTAGAAAGGAACATTAAAAATGTTTATACTACCATTCACTAATCATTTTGATTGAGACAAACACTATTTTAATCAAGATGAATTAAATTTACAACAAACAGAAGAATTATTTGCAAAAATAGATGATTATTTATGAAGTATATGTGATAAATCTGAATATAAATCATATAGATTTAGAAAAAGAAAATTAAAA
Organism: Spiroplasma endosymbiont of Dasysyrphus albostriatus; assembly: GCF_964019495.1. Lineage (NCBI taxonomy): Bacteria > Bacillati > Mycoplasmatota > Mollicutes > Entomoplasmatales > Spiroplasmataceae > Spiroplasma > Spiroplasma endosymbiont of Dasysyrphus albostriatus. Next base: position 1,479,140 of record NZ_OZ026447.1, read on the forward strand.
ACAAAAAAAGGTTTATTAAATTATAAACGACGTATTTGTATACATTATAACCCAAAAACACAAAAAAAGGAATTTGTTTCATTGCTAGATAACTATCTTGGTGTTAAAAAGTATAGTAAATTAGCACCAGATGTTATTAAACAAATTTTAAAATATTTTGCTGATGATAAAAAATATCGTGATGTTTGTGATACTTTTATTGAAGATTTAATAAGTAATAGTACAGTTTGTAGAACATATCAAAAATTTGAATTACCAAAAGCAAATATCCCTAAAATACTATTGCAACCAAATCAAACTTTATATATAAATATTGATGATGGACATAGAAAATTTAAGTTTAATGAAAAACACAATACTAAAAATTGTAAAAAATGTTCTATGAGATTATTAGTATTTTGTACTGGTAAAAAGAAAAATGGAAAATTAATTAATAAAAGAGCAGTTTGTAAAATAAGAGTATCAAAAACAGAAATTGGCGCAGAAAAAACAGCTAAATTTATTCAAAAATATGGTCATTTATATTTTGAAAACTTTGACCAAGCAAATTTAATAGTGGATGGGGCCACTTAGCCCTTTTTACTAGACCATTAATTTAAAAAATCTGAATGTATTCTAAAAACAATTGTGTTATATAATGAACACTAATTTTGACCTGAAAGGATTTTTATTAATGGATAAAATTAAACAAATAGCATTAATAATTAACAAATTAAATATCAAAGAAAAAATTAAAATTATCGATGATTGCAAAAATCAATATTCAATTAGAAACTTATGTCAATATCTTCAATTAAACAGATCAACATATTACTTTTTAAAAAATAAACAAAAACTTATTAAAAAAGAAAAAAATCATATTATTAATTGCAATCATAAATATCAAGAATTATGCCAACTTTTAATCGAATTTCATTCTACAAGAAAAGGTAGAATTTATGGATATTTAAGAATTTTTTCAGCTTTTAAAGAGTGATTAAAACAAGAGAAAAATATCATTTTAAATATAGAATTATCAACAAAACAAATGCGAAAAATTATGAAAAAACACAATATTCAAGGATTAAAACAAACTAAAAATAACTATCCTAAAAACAAAAAAAATCCAAATAAGTGAATACCTACAATGGATAAAGTAAACAAAGATTACAAAAGTACAACCGCTTCAAATCAAATTTGATCAATGGATACTAAACAAATAAACACCAAAGAAGGTTGACTATATCTTTTTGTAATTATTGATTTTTATTCAAATAATGTTGTTAGTTATAATACATTTTCAAATAAATCATATCAAGATTTAATTCTTCCTGCACTTGAAAAAATAAACAACCAATTTTCTTGAAATCAAATAAAAAACGTTATTTTACATTCAGATAACGCCAACGAATTTTATTGTCAAGAAATTACAAAATGAGCAAAAAACAAACAAATAATTTTAAGCAAAAAACAACCATATGATATTGGCGGTAATGTCATATCTGAAAATTGATTTTCACATTTATCTCAAGAATGATTGCCTAAAGACTCAAATCAATATTTAACAATCAATGAAGCTATTAATGATGTAAATCAATATGTTATGTTTTATAATTATGAAAGAATACATTCTAAATTTTTAAAACCACCAATATTACAAATAAAAATTTAGAAATATCTATCAAAATATGGTCCAGTAATTAGGGCTAACCACCCCATTCCAATAGTTTGTGGAGATAGTGCAAAATGAATTAGAAAAACTGCTATAATTTTAAATGCTAAATTTATTTTAGATAAATTCCATGCTTTTCATGTTTTATTTCTTGGGATAATGGCAGGAAGAAAAAAAGATAAAATTGCTAATTTACACTATCAAAATGCAATAAATTTATTTGCAAAAGGTCAATATTATGAATTAATTGAATTTTTACAGTTATTAACTTTAAAATATAAAAAATTAAAAGTTGGTTATTTTATTAATGCAAAAGATAGTGTATTAAACCAAGCATTAGTTGAGAATATTGGTTGCTTTACTGAAACTAATATTAAACAAATTTTAAAGCATATGATTGGCGATAGAACTTATAACATTGATATGTATACAAAAATGGTTAATTTTAAATGCTATCAAATAAATACAGCCATACAGTTATTATAAATTAAAACTAAAATTTAAAAATAAAACTTATTAAAATTTACTTTAATAAGAATTTTTGAGTTATAAAAGCCTCTTATTTTAAAAAACTGTCCCATTTATATTTACAATTCAGGTTTTAAAAAAACCTCATTATGAGGTTTTTAATAGTTATATTTACATTTTTGGTGATTTACTACTAGAACTTTGACTTTTACTTGTTGAAGCTTCGCTGTTTACTTTTGATTTGTCTTTTTCAAATCCAAGAGCATTAGCAACTCTTTCTCGCCTTTCACGTTCGTTTTTTTCTCCTCATGCTTTGTTTATTCTTTCAGCGTCTTTTGCACGTTTATCTTTATCTGCTTGACTTCATTTTTCCATATTGTAAAATTCCTCTCTTCAATATTTTTGAATATTTTTTTTCTACCCTTAAAATATCTAAAATATCCAAGAAAAGTATATATTTTTAAAACAAAAAATGTGTAAAAAATAATAAAAAATCACTATTTTTAAAAAATAGTGATTAAGACTTTAATATTTACTTATTGCTTATGTTAATAAACATTTTACTTTATTTCAAGTTTTAGTTGAAATTGTTGAAGGTTGTTGGTTTTGGTGATTAATTGTATTTCGTATAGATGAATCAAAATTTTGATTATTTTCTGATTCAATACTTGAATTTTCTAGAACACTATTTGATTTATGATTTATTGTTTCATTACTTATTATTTCGTCTAGTTTTTTATCTTTTCTATTATCTAATTCTTGTTTTAAAATATCATATTGAGTTTTTAATTTTGTTTCTAACTTATTACTAGTTAAATTTTCTATATTTTTTTCAACATTTTTTTTAATTTCTAGTTCTTCTTTAGTTTTACCAAGATTTCTTTTGTTTACAAATGGTATTTTACGAATTAATGAATAAAATTTTTGTTTCATTCATGATTCAACTTTTTTTGTTTTTTCTGTTGCAATAGTTCATATTCCTTTATTAACAATTCAAGCAATTCCAATACCTACTATTGATACTAAAGTTTTTTCTCATAATATTGTTGATATAATAGGGACTAATGCTGGTACAACAACAGGTATTGCTAAAAGTGTAATACTTAATAATGAAAGAGAAATAAATATTATTAATTCTAATTTTGATATTTTTCAGTTTGATATTTTTTCTTGTTCACTTAAAAATTTTTTAATTGATACAGGTTCAATTTTAATATTTTTTTCATAATTTGAATTTGGTTCAATTAAGAGAAGATCATCTTTATATTTATTGATATTTTCATATTTTTTCAATTGTTTCATGACTTCAATATTACCGTTTGTAAGTTCTTGAAAATCAATCACTTCTTCGGTAATAGAATTATTAATATGTACAAGAGTAGTTACAAAAATTATTTCATCTTTAATTGGTAAAATTTCTTCGTGAATTTTTTCTTTGTTTTTCATTATAAATTGTTACAGCATTATATTTAAACTTATTTAAATTTGTATTGCTTTGTTTTAGTTTTAATTCTTCATTTTCTTTTTTAAGTTTCTGAATTTCCTTTGCTTGTTCTTGAATTGTTGTTTGGAATTGTGATATTTCTTCTGTAGAAATATTATTTAAATTATCTACAGTATCATAACTATCATAAAATATTTCATTTTCTGATAAGTCATCATTAACTAGCTGATTATTAACATTTTTTTCAATAATTTTAAATGTTTTTCCACCATGTCTTGTTTTTTCTATAACATCAATGTTTTCCTGTTTTTTAATTTCTTCTATTGATTTATTTTCTGATAGAAAATTATATGTTTGTGATTTTGTTTTGTCAGTCATGTTAATATCTCCTTTTAACATTAAAACCCATTTACTTTTAAAATAAAGTAATGGGTTAAAACTTATATATTGAATAATAGCTATATGTTATCAAATTTTGTGTATTTTACAATTAGTTAATTGTTATGTCAATATAAATTGAATTATAAATTACTTAATATTTACTTTTTGTTATGTTTTATTTCATATTTTAACACTTATTTATGTCATTAAATATTTAAATTTCATGACCTTCTTGATATCAATTATAATTATTAATTTGTTCTTGTATGAATTTAGCCATTTTTTCATCTGGTACAACTAAAATCATTGCAAAACTCAAATATTTAATGTATAGTTAATTTATAAAATTATTGTTTTTTTAATATTTAATTTTATATTTATTATTTTAGGATTTACTTTTTTAATCACAAAAGCACCAAATTTTAGGTGTTTTTTATTTTTTAATTGAAAGAATGATAAAGCATGAAAAAATTATTAGTTATGATAAGTGCATTTGTACTTACAACGGTTTCTACAAATCAATTAATTGAAGGTATGATTTCAACAAATATTTTAAAACCGATAGCAAAAAATGAAAAACTAGATTTAAAAGAATTTACACAACTTAATGATGAACCACAAATTGATTTTAATAAGGTTGAAAATTATTTTAAAGATGAAAAAAATAAAACTAATAATAAATATAACGGAATAAGTATATCATCACCAACAAATTTGGATTCAAAAAACCGAATTGATATAGCATTTGAAAAAGCATTAGATTATACAAATGAAATTAAACAAAAAAACCTGTCTTTTAATCAAATGATAAGCAAATTTAAAAATGAAATTCCAAAATTTAAAACAGTATATGACAGAGAAATAAATAAAGTTTTCAAAAAAAATTTTAAAAAAGAATTCTCAAATATGAGAAGTGATTTAAAAATTAATAATATTATACGATTTATTGATGAATCAAAAATAAAAATAGAAGCATTAGAATTCTGAAATAAATTAAATCAAGTTAAAATTGGTTTTATTACTTCAGCAGCAATTTTTGCTATACTAGCAGCAGGACTGTGAACAACTGCTTGATTAGGTGGAATAAGTATACCATGAGCTGTTTCTGCAACAATAATTTCAGTAGCGTGTGCTGCTGTTGCAGAAGGAATAAGTATTTATACAACAATGAATAATCCTTTACTGAACAAAATAGATAAAAATATTGAAATTGGTGTTAATGTTGCAGGTTTAGTCTATTCTTTTTTTAGAGATTTATATTTAATAATACAATTTTCTCTTGTTACTATAGGAACAACATCAGTTATTTTTGCTGCGGGTGCTGCAATATTTGCTGTAGGTTTATCATTATTTGAATGAATAACATATACTGATATTTTTACACAAATAGAAAATAGTAAAAATGAGGAAATTAAAAAATTTGTTAGTGATGCTAAAAAAGGTATAGTAAATAAACATAAATTTGAATTCAAAATTACAGGTGCTATAACTTCAGGTGAGACCCATGACGATAAAAGAATCCCATTAATTAAATGAACAAATTTTGCTTCTTCACTTGAAGAATTTAAACAAACATATAAAAATCTTTTGTTTCTAGGAAAAGCCAGTGCTGGAGGGCAAGGTGATACAGTTGAAAAGGAAAATTTTTTAGTTAAAACCAGTGATGTAACCGATGATAATAATTATCATAGAATAGTTTGACTTATAAATTATAAATATGATAACTTCTGAGGTACAGATCAAAAAGCAGAAATTTATGTAGTTCCCTATGTAGATAAAAACAAAGAAAGTGAAACTATTTTTGGTATCTTTGACATAAAAACTAGTTCTTATACTGCAGTTTATCATGTTTGAGCTCAAGTATATTTTGATGACTTTACTGTAACACTTTAGTTTTGGATAGTGAGGTTGTAGATAATGAACATCTAAAATTAATAAAAAAAGGATTATTTTAAATTATGCAAGCAAACAAAAAAAATATATGAAAGTGAAACTCAAAAATAGTATTTTAAATTCACTTAAAACAAGCCTAATTAGGCTTGTTTATTTTTTTAATACTAAACCATATAAAATTTTAAATGGTTTGTATATAAGTAAATTTGATGTCTTAGAACCTGTTTAGAATCTTTTAGAAAATAATGTAAAATTACTATATATTTTAAAATAAGAGGTATATATGCATAAAAATTATCCAAGTCATGTTACTAAAGAACAATTTGAGAACATAAAATCAACTTTAGAAAACAGCAAAAAGAAAACAAAACCAAGAAATTTAGATTTATATGAAGCGTTTTGTGCAGTTTTATATGTATTAAAAAGTGGTTGTCAATGAAGAATGTTACCAAAAAATTTTCCAAAATGACAAACTGTATATTATTATTTCCAAATTTGAAGTAAAAACAATGATAAAGAACCTAGTGTATTACAATTAATTTTAAAAAAAATTAGTTAAAAAAGTTCGAATCAACAATAATCGCAAAGAACAAACCAGTTTTTGTATAATTGATTCACAAAGTGTTAAAAACACAGATACTGCTAAAAATAAAGGTTATAATGCTGGTAAAAAAATTTCAGGAATAAAGCGTCATATTGCTGTTGATTCTCAAGGCTTACCACATGCAATTTACATAACCACAGCAGAAAAAACAGATCGTAACAGTGCTATAATAATGATTGAAAATGAAAATGAAAATTTATCTAAAGTTCAAAAAATACTAGTAGATGCTGGTTATACTGGTGAAAAATTTGCTTTTAAAATCAAAACAATCATAAATGCAAATGTTGAAGTTATCAAACGTAATGAATTACATTCTTTTGTAGTATTGCCAAAAAGATGAGTTGTAGAACGAAGTTTTGCATGATTAGAAAAATGCAGAAGATTATGAAAAAATTGTGAAAGAAAATTGAGGCTTTTTAATAATCTGTGTTTCTTTGTTTTACAAAGTTACTAATTCAGATTAATTCTGTCTTCAAATTTTATCATAAAATGAGCAATTGCTGTATTTCAATTTTGAATGGGCATTGTTCATTTTTTTGTTATATTGTCAATTGCTAAATAAAATATTTTAAAAACTGACATATCGTTAGGAAAAACTTTTTTATTTCTGATGACTTTTCGTAATTGACTATTAACAGATTCAATAGCATTTGTGGTATAAATTACCCTTTTTATTTCTGCAGGATAACTAATAAAAACCATTAAATTATCTCAATTTTTATATCAAGATTTAGCAATTTGTGGATATTGTTTAGTTCATTTATTTTCAAATGATTCTAAAGCTTGCATTGCTTGTTCTTCACTACATGCAGTATAAATTGGTTTTAAATCTGCAACTAGAGATTTTCTATGCTTATATGAGACATATTTCAAACTATTTCTAATTTGATGAACGATGCATAATTGATGTTCGGTTTTAGGATAAACTGATTGTATTGCTTCTGACATGCCTGTTAAATTATCACTACAAGCAATCAGAATATCATTTAAGCCACGATTTTTCATTTCTGTGAAATTGGCTAATCAAAATTTAGAACCTTCATTTTCACTAATTCATAAACCTAAAACATCTTTTTTACCTTCTAAATCAACTCCTAAAGCTATATAAACTGATTTATTAATAATCCGTTTATCTTGTCGTACTTTAACTACTATACAATCAAAATAAACAATCGGATAAACACTATCTAATGGTCGATTTTGCCATGCTTTGACGTCATCAATAACATCATCAGTAATTTGACTAATAACACTTTCACTAATATCAGCACCATGATATAACTCTTGTAATTGCATTCTAATATCTGATAATGTCATACCTTTTGCATATAAAGAAAGAACTTGTTGATCAAAACCATCAAATCTTCTTTGTCTTTTTGCAACTATTACAGGATTAAAATTACTATTACGATCTCTTGGTACATCAATTTCAATTTTACCTTGTTGGCTTATTAATTTTTTTGAACTTATACCATTACGAGCATTGTCACTATTACTATGTTGATTCTTATCATATCCTAAATAATTTTGCATCTCAGAATTCAACATTTTTTCTACTAATCTTTTTGTTAATTCTTTATATAATCCTCCCTCTTTAAAAACTGTTGTTAAATCTTCAGTATTTTCTAATAATAAATCTACTGCTTGTGATATTGGATCATTGTTATTAATATTTTGCTTTTTAGCCATCTGTAACTCACTCTTTCTAGAAAATTAATTATATTTACTAGAACTAATTAAACATAGTTATTTTTGTAAGTTACACAGATTACTAAACATTACCTTATTATTGTTGACTAATATTTTTCAAGTGTTAAGATTAACATACAATTGCATATTGAAGTCAAAATTATTCTCGTCTAACTTTATAATTTTAAGACAAATTTGAATATTATTGACAACATCGGTACGCTCCCTTTTTTCTATCATTTCAAAATTCTGTGGGTATTGCTTTTCTTAAAATACCAGTTGCTGCTCTTTTTTGTTCTTCGGCATCATATTTATAATTAATTTTAACTATAAAATTTAATTCTTCTTTTACTTTACTATTTTTTGTTGGTTTAATTTTTATTTTTAATTCTTTTCCTTGTACAATATCATTAGTATTTAAATTTTCAAATTCAATTTTGTAATCTTCATTAATAACAGCGCTAGGATAAAGATTTTTTATTTTATTAGCAATCATTTCTCTAAGAACCTGTTTGGAATCTTTTTTGACTAATTTTTAATTAAATTAATATTATAAATGTTATTTTATAGTAAAAAAATAAATTTTTAGTTGACAACTGATTAAATTATAAAATATTTTTAACCAGAAATTAAAAAAGAAAATAAAATGAAAATTAAATAAGTATTTATAAATGATTATTCCTTGTTTTAGCATAATTTTATTAAAAAGATTCCAAACAGGTTCTAATACTATTAGTACTATTAAATTCTTCAATTGTGGTTACCTTTGTAATAGTAAATTCACCAATAACTTCTTCTTTAGAACAAATATTATTGTTATTATTATTTATCTTTTCTTCTAAATCTATTTTTTCTTTTTTTATTTGTTCAAGTTCTGATTGAATTTTAATTATTTTTTCTTGAAGTTCTTTTTTTTCAAGTTCTTTTTTATTATTTTCTAAAAGTTCTTTTTCTAAATCTTTTTGTTTTTGTTCTAAATCTTTAATTTCTTTATCAATTTTAGCTGCTTTATCATAATCAGCATCTTTTACAAATTGTTCTTTTTCTTTAATTAAATTATTTTTATTATTTTCTAATTCACTTAACTTATCTTTAATTTCTTGACTATTAGTATTATTATTTATTTTTGCTTCTAATTCTTTAATTTGTTTATTCTTTTCTTCAATATTTTTGTTTAATTTTTCAATTTTTTTCATAGATTTATCATTATTATAGTTTAGAAGTTGATCCATTTTTTTATTAATTGTTTCACAACATTGACTATTATCATTTTTTTCATTAGATTGACAATTATCAATTTTTTCATTTATTTCTTTTAATTGTTCTTGTAAAATTTGACAATTAATTAAATGAATCTTATTTTTTTCTTCTTCTTTTATTAAAATTTCCAATTGTTTTTTAACACTATTGATTTGTTTTTCAATAGCTTCTTTTTCTTCTATATTAGCTTCTAAGTCCTCTAATGACTCTGGATCATTTTTAATATTTTGAATTTCTTTTTCCTTTTCTTTTAATTTCTTTTCAAGTCTTTCTAATTTCTCTTTTAATAATTCAATTTTAGGATTAGGCTTTATTTCATTATTATCTTTTTCATTTAATTGTTTTTTTAATTTTTCAATTTCTTTATTAGCTTCTTCTAACTTATTTTTTAGTTCTTGTAATTTTTCATTATCACTACAGTTTTTAATTTCTTCTTTTAATTTAGATACTTCTTTATTAGCTTCTTCTAATTTAATTTCTAATTCTTTTATTTTTTCATTATCATTAGCATTATCAATTTCTTCTTTTAATTTTTCAATTTCTTTATTAGCTTCTTCTAACTTAGATTCTACTTCTTCTTTAGCCTTACTAGTTTCATCTAATTTAGATTGAACTTCCTCTTTTTCTTTATTTGCTTCTTCTAACTTAGATTCTACTTCTTCTTTAGCCTTACTAGTTTCATCTAATTTAGATTGAACTTCCTCTTTTTCTTGAGTAATCTTTTCTAGTTGCTTTTGTAAATCTTCTACAGAAATATTTTCTTCATCACTAGTATCCATTAATTTTTTCTCCTTCTATATATGTTAAAAATAACATTTTTTATAATCTGATTTTTAATTAAATTTAAAAATAAAAAATATCAGAATAGTTCTAATTTATATTAGTGGTTTCGTTGTACCAATATTAAGATTCATCAAAAATATAATTTTTCTAACTTTATTTAATATAAACAATTGTAAATTTAAAAAAGTATAAAATAATATTGAATTATATGGTATTTTGATTAAATCCCAATTTAAATTTATAATTGAAAAAATAAATATACAATAAAAAAAGTACTTTAATTTACTAAAATACTTTTTTCTGATTTATTAAATTTCAAAATCATATAATTATATAATATAGAAATATTATTATACATTTATTATATACTGTTTTTATATAGTAAATGAGCGTGGCTTTGAAAGAAGTGATTGTTCATCAAACTCTGTTTTAAGAATTGAACTACTAATTCCATTATCCAAAGAATTTGTAGACTCACAATAGTTATTGAATGTTCCATAGTTATTTCTTGGTTTAGTAGTAGATCCAAAATTACTATTTACTTTCTGCTCTTCAACAGCATCAAAAAAGATTTCATTTTCTTCATCATTTTTAAAATTTCATTCTTCTTCATTACATAATTGTCCAATAACACTAGAAAATTCTTCAATACTTTCTAATTCACTAAAAACATCTACTAAACAAGAATCATTAATAGAAGATTGACATGATGTTACTGATTGTTCAATATTACCATTATTTTGTTGATAACCAGTTCATCTTTTAATAGTATCTATAACAGTACTCAGTTTTGGAAGAAATGGTATTCCTTCTTTATTAACCATACAATTAAGTAAAGATGAAACTAGAGAAAGAGTTATACCACCAATAACTTTTGGAGCATCTGTTGACAGTTTTTTTCAAGTAAATTCTTGATTAGATATATAATTCTCAGTACCTCATGTTATAGCCATTGATATTGGTGTTATAAAAAATAATGATAAAATATTTTTATAAAAAAAATTACTATTTTCATCAATATTTTGTTCACTATTAAGAAGTTGATTTTCTATATCATTAATATTGTTATTAAATAATCTTTTAACTTTTTCTCAACCTAATCTTATTACTTTTTCTATCCTAGAAATGATTGCACCATGAAAAGTCATATTTAACACATAACTAGTAAATTCAATAGTTGTCTGTCCAAGAATTTCGATTGAAATTCAATTATCTAAAATATTATTAGAAGCTCTATCCAAAATTACACCAGAATAACTTAAAAATAATAAGAAAGGAATAACTTTTATTATTTCTTTTCCTACATTAATATTATTTTCATTGTTTTTTCATTTATCTATAACTCAATTTTCAATATTTTCGATTGAACCAAAAATAAAAGGTTCAATAGCTGTATCAAAACCAATAAGTATACCACTAAATATCAAACTATCCTTAATAGTTTGTCAATTTCATGGTGTTTTAGCAACAGTAGTACTAATTATCATTTGAGCAGTGATATTACCAGAAAGAGCAACAATAAAAGTAATATTTTTACCTAAAAGTTTAGTTATTTTTGATAAATATTTGTTTTCTCTAATAGCAGTTTCTTCAAAAATAGATATTGTACTACTATTAGATATGCTAGAAAAATCACCACTTGAACCTAATAAACTTATTGCACTATCATCAGACATTCTACGAATATTAAGATTTTGATTACCTGTAAATAAAGGAGACATTTTAAACACTTCTTTCATATATAATAATAATTTTCTTAAGTTGCTACTTTTTTAAAATAAAAAGTAGTATCCAGTAATATAATTATTACGTGAAACTACTTCTTTTAGTCGCATATATTATTTAACCTAAAAAGGTATGAAAAAATAATAGCATGTGTTTTATAACTTGTCTATATTTTTTTTAATTTTTTTAATACAAAATTAGTTATAAAAGTAATTTTTATTATTAATTTTTATCTTTTCAAAAAGCAACTAAAAATTTATTAATTAACTATTAGTAGTAAAAATAAAAGTTAAACCTTCATATTTATTACCAAAAGCAATATCCTTTGAATTTTTACCCTCTAATCCAATTTTTATATAATCATAATATTTATCACCAAATTTTTTATTGCCAGTAATAGCAATAACATTATTATAGCCGCCAGCATTTAACAAATATGGTTTAAAATTATCAAAAGTTAACCAAGTAAAGGGTTTTTTTGGAATAAAATTTAATAATGGAACTAAAATATTACCAAGTAAAGGGTTTTTCACTTCTTCAGAAGGAATTCACTCTTGAAATAATTTTCAAAAATTTTTAGCTTTATCTGAATTATTTCTTAAATATTGTTCTTTTTGATTTTTTTCTTCCCTTTTAAAAGTAGCACCAGCAGTAACTAAGTCATTATAAAATCCACCACTGTCTTTTTTGTTAATTGATAAATATTGTGTTCCATTAACTAATGGTTCTAATTTTTCATTTATATAATCTTGTAATGGACTAAAATTAGCATCAAAACTACAATCTTTTACCGTAGAATTATTATAAACAGCTAAATGAATTTTAATATTAGTAGTACTAATTTTTTTTATTTCATCTTGACCATTAGTAATTTCATAAGTAATATTACTAAAATCTTCTGGAGCAGTATTAAACAAGTCACTAATATTGTCTTCAATTAATTTTTTAAAATCAAAAACATGAGTTTTATTTTCGGGTTTTAAAAAATTATTAAAATTGGGATAAGTATTATTAGCAATTAAATTTGCAGCATCTTCTAATAATTGCTGATAATCAACTGATGAATTGTGAAAAACATCACATGCACTAATATTAATACTAGTAATACTAGTAAATGCAAAAACACTTATAATTTTTAATATTTTTTTCATAATAAACTTCCTTAGATAATCACTACTTTTTTAGTATTATCTTCAAATTTTTCTTTTTTGTATTAATAATTCTATTTTTAATTTGTGAAATTTCATCGCGGTTTGTTATTTCATAAAATAAATGATAATAAATATATTTCAACTCACTAACTTTAATATTTTGTTTTTCAACAAATATTAGAAATTGATAAATTTCATGTAAAAGTTCAAATATTTTATTTTTTTCTTCATTAGTTAATACTTTTTGTTTTAATTCATTTCGAATAATTAATGGTGCTTCTTTAACAAATAGAAAATCACTAATGATATTTTTATAATCTCAATTATAAAATATTTTAAAATCATCAACTTTGGTTTTAACATTTTTAATATTATTTAAAATAGTTTTAACATCATTTTTAACTAAACTTTGAATGAAGACTGCTAATATTAATGCTAAAGAACTAGCGGGAATAAAGTACTTTAAAACTTGATCAATGTTAATAGTACCCTTAGTAAAATTCAAAATTGAATTTTTTACAATTAAATATAAAACTTCAAAACCTAAAATAATAAATAATGATCGTTTTTCTATATCTTTTCATCAAGGATTACCAAGAATCTGATTTTTTTCTTCTAATATTTTTTCTAAAATAATATAAATAATAAAATAACAAAATCAATAAGTTAAAACAAATAATGTGGTAAAAACATTAGTAAAACAAAAAATATAAGTAATGTTTCTAGCAACATTTAATACTAATAAAGCTTTAAAAATAAAAAAATTATTTTCAAAATTTGAAATTACCTTATATTTATTTTCAATATATTTTTTCATTCAACATCTGATTTGAATAAATATTAAAGTATTACTTGCAATACAACTACTAAAAATGGCAATATATAAATAAGTTTTTAAAGTAATAATAGTTTCATCAGTAATACTAGCATTATTAAAAAAATCAAATGTTAAAATTTTATTAAAAATACTACTTTTAACTTCTCATAAAATTGCACAAATAATCAAACAAATTGTTAACAATATTCATAAGATCGTCTGCATCAAATATTTATTGTTAAATCATTTTCAACTTGATTTTAATAATTGATAGTTATTCATAATTTTATCTACCTTATTTTTAAATTATTATTATAATAATTGTAAGCTATTAACTCACATTTGTGCTTGCGTTAAATTTAAAATATCTTTACTAATCATTGCTAATAATTTATTAATAAACTTTTCAAGATTAGTAGTAGTGGGTAAAACCATCAATTTGCCTTTTCCATCATTATAAGGATTTTTTCCTAATTCATATTTTCAACTTAATGTTAATTGTTCATTTTCTATGTGAATAACTGGTAAATCCTTATTTCCTAAACTATAAGCAAATTCATTAAGTAAATTCATTACTTTTGGTTCTAAAATTAATCTTAATTTAATTTGATTATCACATTTTACTTCAAATAAATCTTCAAATAAATGTGATTCTAATTGAACTTTCTTTTTACTACGAAATTTTTTTGAAAATATATTACGTGGTGTTAATGTCATTGTAAAATTATTATTCCTAATAATAGTTGTATAATAAACAAAACGTGCATAATAACAAGTAATTTTTTCTGTTTCAATAACTTGAGCAGCACTATTATATCCAGAACTTGTCTCATACATAACTTTTTGGTTAATGATACTTCCATAGTTAAAATTTTGACCATTAATACTTCCTATCATTACTTGTTCGCAATAATTATAATAATTAGGTTGTTCATCTAAAGGTAAATTACCTTGTGGTTCAATTGTTCAATAATCACTAATAGTTGTTAAATTCATTTGTGAATTATTATCTTTAATAACTCATTGATAATAGTTAATAATTGGTAATTCTTCTATTAATTTTTCATGAATTTTAGTTTTTAATACAAAACTCTGCACTAATAAAAAGCATCCAACAATGAATCCAATAATACTAATAATGGTAAATGGTTTTTTAATAAATGATGATTTGTTAATACCAATACTAGCACCAATAGCAATTAGAGCAATAATGGTAGTAATAATTCATAAACTAATTCATAAACGATTATTTATTAATTTAATTCATCAATGATTACTACTATTATTATAGTCAGTATGAATATTATTAACAATCTCATTTACAACTTTTGGTGATAAACTATGTTTCATAATTATTCCATTCTTTTTTAATTCTTAATATAGTTTATAACTAATTTTGTTTTATAAAAAAATAGAAAAAGACTAACTATAGATGTAATAATCTATTTAAAAGTCTAAAAACCTACTATTATAAAACTAATTACATTATAACATATATATTATTAGTTTTTTTCTAAAAAATCATTAATTTCAGTAATATTAACAGGTGCATTTTGTGGAGGTTTACCTGCATTACCACCATGCATATATTTTGCAGGAACTGCTACCATAAAAACTTTAGGATCGATTCGAACTATTTTTGTTTTAAAAAAATTATATTCTAATAATGACATTGTTGTCATCATCATTTTATATTCATTACCTGAATACAAACCTTTCACGTTTCAAACATTACCACCACGTAAATAATTATTTCGATAAATATCATTACGGATTTGCTCTAATTCATTAGAAATAATAAAGACACTCATCAACATATATTTTGGATAAACTCTATTCATAACAAAAGCTGCTACATAAATATAAACAAGCGTTGACATAAAATAAGGTCTAACTAAAAAATTATCAACAAGACTAGTTTTCTGTAAAAAAGTTCCATCAAGAATTAAAACAATAACAACAATAATAATATTAGTATTTCTAATAATAGTAGCAATTGAATATTTACGTTTCATAGAAATATAAGTACTAATAAAATCCATACCACCACTAGATCCACCAGTTTTAAATAAAATACCAATACCAGCACCATAAATTAATCCACCTAAAGCAGCAAAAATAAAAGTACGTGGTAAAACTAAGTGCCAATAATCTGTAGTACCTTTTAATGGCTCATTACCTAAAACTTGAAAATTTTTAAGAGCATCAATTGCTGTTAACAAAAAGTTAATTCCATTTTGAAATAACAAATAAATGATAGTATAAAGAGTAAAACGAAATCCAACCTTGAATAATCCTCAAATAATGATAGGACCATTAATAAGAAAATATACTGGATAAAATCAAAATGCTTGCGTTGTTTCTTGTTCAGTAATACTGCCATTATAAGATAAGGCAATAAATTTAGCTATTAATTGTGCAAAAGCTGATAAACCATTAGTATATAAACCAGCACGATTAATAAAATAAAAAAAGGAAACAGTTGTTAAAAAAGCACCAATAAAAATTAATAATAAATTTTTAGAAGTTATTTTTCAATTAAAGTTTTTTCATGAAGAATGAATCTCTTGTTTAACACCAATATTTTTAAAAGTAAAGGCATCAACAATTAACGGTGGCTCTTTATCTTTATTTTTTGCTTCTGAATTATTGGACATATTAAACTCCTTTTTAACTATTAAATTGAAGTATTGTTGGAACATAATTACTATCATCATAAGGCGAAGGTAAAGACATGTCAATTAATGAATCTTGAAAACTAATCACAAAATTAACTTTAAGTTCTAATTTATTAGGACCAGAGCTTGTAACTTTTTGACCATCAATTCCTTTAATATTAATATTAACAGAATTAACATAAGGATTATTATTTAATGCTAAACTTATTCCTTCTTGAACTAAAGTTTTAGTTTTTTGAGAAAAATCAGCATATGTTTTATCAATATCAGGTTTAGTTTCTTCATCAACACTAATTGGTACTATTTGTTCTGATAATTTAGTAACATCACTAACACAACTATAAACTATGTAATCGCTTTGTGTATAAGAACATTTTATATTAAAAGTTTTTTTTATGTATTGTTCAACTTTAAAACTTTTATCATTATTTACTACTCCAACTTGATAAGTAATATTAATACTAATTCTACCAGTTGAAGTATCAACATTTCAAGTTCTTGCTTTTGTTGATTCATCTATTTTACCATTATCAATCGTAAAATAATAACATTTAGTACCTACTTCTAAATGACTATCAAATCAAGTTGGTTCTTTAATATTTGCTTTATCTAAAATTAATTTGGCAAGTGCTTGTGCAAGACTGTTTTCTAATGCTTTATTTTCAATAACTTGTTCTTTTTCAGGTCTTTGACCATCAATAGGAACACCCACTGGTTTTTTAATACCAACTTTTGATAAAGTTGATTCTCAACCATTATAATTACCATTACCATTAGTAATTGCTTTTAAAATACTATCTTGTTGTTGATCAGAACAAGCTAAAACTGGCGTTACTATTCCACTACCAAAAGCAATAGTACCCATTAATGTTAAAATTTTTTTCATAATTATAATCATTCCTTAATTTAAAAAATATCATATATAAATTGTAACTTATTTTTATTATTTTGCTATACACTATCTTCAAAATCTTTATAATTAATATTAGTTTATATTAAAGGAATTGATAATATGTTTAAAATTTTATATACACTAGTTACTATTTCACTAGCCGCTTTTACTAATTTAAGCCAAGTGAAAATAAATAATTATCATCATAAAGAAATAAAATCAGAAAATACTATCCTAAATGAACAAAGTTTAACCTTAGCTTTTGAAAGTGGAAATTTTTATAATTGAAATGAAAATGATTCAACTAATTCTATTGCTGGTATTTTTACAAATTCACAAGCACAATCTTATTTATTAAATAAGGATGGCACATATAATAATTTAGACTTACAAATTAATAATTTTATTAGATTTGATGATAACTTAGGAATTGCTACTTTAAATAATTTTCATAAAAGTGATGATACTAATTTTATTAATAATTCATTTTTAATGACTAAAAATGGTATTAGTGATGATGCTACTGCCATTGAAACTCCAAATCATACTTTTACTAACTTTGGTAATAATATCGTTAGTACCGATATTGGTGCTGACTTAATTAATACAGACGGAAAAGTAACTAACTTAGTTACTCCCTATCATTATGGAAAAGGTAAAACTAGTTTTACTACTATAAATGCTACTTTTGGTGTTTTTGTTGGTGGTGATCAAAATTCTTATATTCTAAAAGTTGATGGTAATATCAAGCCAATTAATATGAATGTTCCTAATCCAATACTATTAAATTCTTTTGTTGCCATTAATAATAATGGTGGCATTATTCGTGATGTTAATGGTCAATTATTTTATTTAACAATAGAAGATAATGGTAATGCTACAACAAAACCATTAATTATTAATAAGAAGCCACTGTTTAGTACTACTACTGTTTTTTTTAGCAAGACTGGTAACAATCAAGGAATTTTAAATGTAAATCTCAAAAATAGCTCCAAATTTTTTGGACAACCTTATCATTTAAGCATTACTGATAGTAATGATATTAAACTTACAAAAATTAATGAACATTATATGAGTAATTTCATTTTACTTCATGATGGTTTAGGTATTTTTATTGATGAACAAGAAATTGGCTATTTTGTAAATGAATTAGGTGCTTTTACTAAAATTGGTTATTGTGCCAATTTCCAAAGAATAAATGATAATCTTGGTTTTATTAATAATAGTACAAGTAAATTATTACTAAGTGATAGTAAAAATAACAATTGAAGTCGAATTAATACTATTAAATTTACTAAAACTAAAGATGAACAATTGACTAATTTTATTAATTCATATATTGATAAAGATAAACTTACTGCAGTTAATCGTACTAATAATTGAATTAGTAATAATAATCTAATTTTAAATGTAACTAATGATGAACTAAAAGATATTACTATTAATGATAATCAACCATTATTACCAAATATTAATAATAGTATTACAACTATTATTAATAGTAATTCTGAAATTAATATTAAATTTAAAGATAAAATAATAACTTACCATGTATTAATATATAATCAAAATATTTTGCCAACACTAGATAATAGTACTAATACTAATATTAAATATGTTGGAATAGTAAATAATAATTTATATGATATTAATAGCACTAATACTAATGACGGTTTTACAATTAATTTTAACTATGATAATACTATTCAATTTGTAAATATTATTACTATTGATAGTACTACTATGAATAAAATGAATTTATGAACATTAAAACCAAAAACTACTTTTAAATTAAATGCCAAAAGCAATAATAATGTATATTTACTACAAACTGTTAATTGAAATAATATTAGCAACTGACAATATTTTACTATTTATCATGGTAATAATTTACCTATTATTGAATTTTGAACTACTGATACTGGTATAAAATTATGAAATGCTGCTTTAAAACTTAATTATACTTCTAAGGAACTAGAAAATATGAATGCAACAGAAATTAATAATCTAAGAAATTTATCAGTTAATTGAACAATTAATGAAGCGCGTGGTAATACTTTAGGTTATATTATTTCTGGTTTTCTTAGTATTGGTTTCATTTTAACTATTATTGCTATTATTTATGATTGATACTTAAAACAACAATTCAAAAAAAAGCAATCTAACACAAAGACAAATGTGAATTAATAAAAAATAACTGCTCTTTTATTTTTTTGGAATTATGTTTATCATTTTCTAATCTATTTACTGCTTCAACATTAACTGATAAACTTAGTTCATTAGATTTCCGTCTTTCACTTTGTTCTTCTCTTATTTTTCTAACTCAAGGATTAAATGAATTAGCAAAACCTAAAAAATCAGTTTGTTTTACAAAACAATTATTTGGAACATAATATCCTTTTGTTTTTATATAAAACAAAAAAGGTTCTAGAAATTTTTCTCATAAAAAAATTCCATCATTAAAAGGTTCATAAACAGCAAAATAAGAAATAGTCTGTTTATCTACTTTTATTCCATTAGGAAATGTAAAATCAATTAATAATTGTTGATTAGGTAAAAAAAATGTATAAAAATTTTCATTAAAATCTCTAACGTTAATATTAACAAGTTCAAAAGAATGCTGAATTGGACATAATTGATCATTTATTCCCTCTTCATAACCCAAATTTTTACTTAATTTATCAAGAAATACTTTGTTTTCTAAAGTATTTAATATTTCTAAAGAGTATCTAAAATCAAAAAATTTTTCATAATTATGACCTTTTTTAAAAATTTTACTCAAATCTCTTTCTCTATAACTATTTGATCAACTATCTATTTTCAATGCTGCAAATGAATTAGTAGGTATTGGTGGTTGATGATATTTTATTGATTCATCTATTGTTCAACAAACTGCAAAAAGATCATAATCAGGAATTATTGGTTTTTTTTCTTTAGAAATTTCTTGACAAAAAATAGAAATTGGAAAATAAATTAAATTATTTTTTTCAGTTTCTATTATTTCTTTTAAATCTCTATTATTTAAATTTTTAATATTATTTTCTTCATCAAGCGCAAAAATATAATAAACATTATATGTATTATTATTTTTTTCTTTTTCTAAATAAAGTACTATCTCGTTTTTTTTTATTTTTTGGTTGACAACATTTAACAAAAATTTCATCCAAAAAAAATTCAGCATCAATAATTCCAAATTTTTCCATATTAACTAATAAAAAGAAAAAATGTTCATTAGTGATTTTTAAAATAGTTTCATTATTTTTTAATTTTAAAGAAACAGAATTTATTTTATTATCTTTATTATTTTTATTTAATTTTATTGAAAATTTCTTACAAAGAAGATTTATTTTTTCAGTTTGTGTTTCATTATCTTTTAATCCTATTTTGCTTAAAAATGTTAACTCATCTAAAGAAATTATAAAGCCAGATTGTACACCTCAATCAGAACTTTTATTTTTAATACTAAAATGTTTTGCTGGATATTTTTGGGCGCATTGCAAACTTGGATACGGTTTAATAAGAAATTAAATGAGAGATAAAACTCTCATTTTTAATTGTTGAACAATTATAATTAATTATTTTGATAAATCTGTACTTTATTAAAGTAATTAATTATTACATAACTAAATAAAAATTATTAAAGGCTATAGTGCAGATATAACTAATAGTAATTTTTGTGTTGCTCTTTTAAAACTTGATATTTTTTGGTTCCCTTCCCCTAGAACCCCTACCCTCCAAGGCTTATGCTACTTACAGTAGCATAAGCCTTACGTATAGTAGTAGAAGTATTAGTTAGTAGTATATAAGCCTTTTATCACTGTAGGTGATAAGGCTTATACATAGAAAGGATTCGTAATGATTAATGTTAATTTAGATATTAAAAATAAAGTAAGAGAAACAACTAAAGGTATGTTATTAGAAATTGGTGAATATGAAACATGATTTCCAATTAAAGATACTATTATTAATCAAAATAATAAAAAAATAACATTAAAAATAATTGAAGATTTTAATTATAAATTAGGTAAAAAATCAATTACAAAAGATATTGAAAGTATTAAAGGTAGTGAAATTTTAAAATATATAAAAAATATTTCAGATATTACTACAAATGAAAATGAATTAATATCTTGTACATTTTATGAAAAATATAATGGTTATTATATTTTTACAAATGATAAAAATCAAGAATGTTTTAAATATAACATTACATGAGAAAAAGATATGAAAAGTTTTAAAATAAATAATCCATATAAAGATAATGATTTAGTAATAAATTATATTGTTACACCAATGAAAGATATAAATACTCATAATGAAAAAATATTTTATTTAAAGTATTAAAGGAAATTAATATGTTATTAAATGTTGAAAAAATAGAATTAATTAAAAATTTATGTAATGAAAAATTACTTAAAAATAAAAAATATATTGAAATACAAGAAATATTAAAAATTATAGAAAGAGAGAATTAATTTATGTTGAATTTAAAAGAAGATAAAAGAATATATTTAAAATATGAAGAAATTGAAAAAATATTTGGTTCATGTGATATTTGTCATAAAAATTCATCATTTGCAAATAGAACTTGTAATAAATGTTTTTATAAATTAATTGGTGAAAAAAATGAAATGTAATATACATAATGAAAAATATTGGATGGGGGTGGTTAGCCCTAATTACTGGACCATATTTTGATAGATATTTCTAAATTTTTATTTGTAATATTGGTGGTTTTAAAAATTTAGAATGTATTCTTTCATAATTATAAAACATAACATATTGATTTACATCATTAATAGCTTCATTGATTGTTAAATATTGATTTGAGTCTTTAGGCAATCATTCTTGAGATAAATGTGAAAATCAATTTTCAGATATGACATTACCGCCAATATCATATGGTTGTTTTTTGCTTAAAATTATTTGTTTGTTTTTTGCTCATTTTGTAATTTCTTGACAATAAAATTCGTTGGCGTTATCTGAATGTAAAATAACGTTTTTTATTTGATTTCAAGAAAATTGGTTGTTTATTTTTTCAAGTGCAGGAAGAATTAAATCTTGATATGATTTATTTGAAAATGTATTATAACTAACAACATTATTTGAATAAAAATCAATAATTACAAAAAGATATAGTCAACCTTCTTTGGTGTTTATTTGTTTAGTATCCATTGATCAAATTTGATTTGAAGCGGTTGTACTTTTGTAATCTTTGTTTACTTTATCCATTGTAGGTATTCACTTATTTGGATTTTTTTTGTTTTTAGGATAGTTATTTTTAGTTTGTTTTAATCCTTGAATATTGTGTTTTTTCATAATTTTTCGCATTTGTTTTGTTGATAATTCTATATTTAAAATGATATTTTTCTCTTGTTTTAATCACTCTTTAAAAGCTGAAAAAATTCTTAAATATCCATAAATTCTACCTTTTCTTGTAGAATGAAATTCGATTAAAAGTTGGCATAATTCTTGATATTTATGATTGCAATTAATAATATGATTTTTTTCTTTTTTAATAAGTTTTTGTTTATTTTTTAAAAAGTAATATGTTGATCTGTTTAATTGAAGATATTGACATAAGTTTCTAATTGAATATTGATTTTTGCAATCATCGATAATTTTAATTTTTTCTTTGATATTTAATTTGTTAATTATTAATGCTATTTGTTTAATTTTATCCATTAATAAAAATCCTTTCAGGTCAAAATTAGTGTTCATTATATAACACAATTGTTTTTAGAATACATTCAGATTTTTTAAATTAATGGTCTAGTAAAAAGGGCTAAGTGGCCCATTCCAATTAAAGAATTTATGGATAAAAATAATAATAAAATACAAAATGTAACAAAAGAAATAGAAGTTTCATATCAAAAAAAATATTCAATTATTGATTTAGATAATATAGAATTTAGAGAAGAATTTAATATTTTTGCTTGTGCTAAAAATACAGATATAGCAAAAGCAAAAGGTAGTGCAGAAACTTATGCTTATAGATATTTTTTAATGAATTTATTGTTATTAAGTGAAGATGAACTTGACCCAGATAATGATAATGTTAATTTAATACAAAATAATAAACAACAAAATAATTATATTAATAATAATGTAAAAATACAAAATGAAAAATGAGAACCAAGTGAAAAACAATTAGATTATTTTGAAAAATATATGATTACAAATACAGTTTTATTTGATGAATGTATCAGAGAAGATATGGAAAGATTAAATCCAAATAATAGTAAAGATTTTTTAATATTAATGGGTGAAAATTATTTAAAAAATTTATTTGATAAATTTAAAGAAATTCGTGAAAGATTTAAAAATTTAAAAACTAATAATAAAAATGAGTATAGAAATTATGAATAAATGTAAATATTGTAATAAAAGAATTTGATTAACTAATTATTGATGTATGAATTGTTTAGAAATATTAGTTATGAATTTAAATAAAAATAAGGAGAATAAATAATGGGATATTGAACAAAGTATAAATGTGTTTTTTGTGGAGAAATAATGATTGGTGATGAAGAAAATATTGAACATGTAAGAGAACATAGAAAGGGTATTAGATAATGAAAAAAGAAAATAGAGTTAATAAAGGTGTATTACGTAAATATATAACAGATTTAATGTTTAAGTATAAAGATAAAGCAGATTCAATATTAGTTCTACATGAAATATTTTTATGATTAAATGAAAGTTGAGTTGATAATAATGAAAATGTGTAAAGATTGTAAAGAAAATTATAATTGACCAAATTGTGAAAATTGTTTTAAAGAACCAATACCATGTTGTTTTAGTGAAGTTAATGAACTTGGTAAACATATAACTAATTGTACTAATTTACCAACAAAATTAGATAAAGATAATGTTCAAATAAGATATTTTTGTGAAGAACATATGATTAAAGTTGAAAATATAAGAAGAAAAATGGCTCAAAAATATATTAATGAATATAAAGAAAAATTAAGTAAGTGAATGCGTTGAGCTATGGAAGAACAAAGACTAAATAGAGAATGTGAACTATTATATAAAATTGAAAATGGTGAATTTGATAATGAATAAATGTAAACATGAAACATATAAATTAGAAGATGTAATTGATGAAATATTATATTTTGAATGTTTAAAATGTAAAGCAATATGTAGTATATATGCAAGAGATTTAGATTTAGAAAATGAAGGTAATGTAAGTCCATGAAGGGAAGAAATAAAATGTGAAAGTTGTGGTAGATTAAATTATGAATAATTATTTACTTTCAATTGACCCAAGTATAAAAAATACTGGATTTACATTATGAGAAAAGAAAATATATTGTGATACATATACATATTTATGAAAACCAATATCAATTGGTAGTTGTAGTTTTAAAAAAAATGGTATTTATAATTTTAATAGAGATATGCATTATATTGTATATGGAACTTTAGAATTAAAAAATGAATTAACTAATTCTAAAAATGATTTTGATTTAATTATTGAACGTGGTACTTTTCATTCAAAAAATGGTATTGGTTATGAAACACAAGAACATTTACGTGGTTTTATTGCAGGACAATTTAATAAATTATTAACAAAAAATATGTTAATTAGTCCTTCTTCATGAAAGAAATGATATTTATCTCAAGATTATACAATTATGAATATTACTAGAAAACAAAAATGAACAAAAGAAATTTCATTATTTTTAGTAAAAGAATTAATTGAAGAAAATAATTGAAATATAACAATATCAAATCATGATGAAGCAGATAGTTTATTAATTGGTTGATATTATTTAAATAAGGAGAATAAATAATGAAAAAGGAAAAAATTAAAATTAGAAATTATGAATTTGAATTAAATTCTTATGTAGTAGATTCCTTATTAGATGTTATAAGAGAACTGATAAAAACAAATAAGGAAGTAAAATAATGCAAAAACAAAAGCAAGAAAAAGTATTATTAAAATGTATTGTTAAAGATTGTAATAGTAAAGTATTAGTTACTTTAAAAACTGTAAATATAGAAGATAGTGTAGTTCAATTTTTTAATATGTGTTATTTTCATAAAAAACAATTTAAAAATAAAGTAAAAGAAATAAAAAATAAGGAGTAAATAATGAATTTATGAGATTTTTTAAAATATTTACTGAAGATAAAGAAATATATTTTTCATGAAATGGTGGAAGTAGTGAATTAGATGATGACCGTACTTTATTAGGTTATGAATTAGCAGATTGAAAAGTTTTATCATATAAACAATATCCAAATGAAATTAGAGTATTTATTAAATTAGATAATCAAGAAATGTGTTCATATAATCATTTTCCAAAAACAAAAGAAGAAAGATTAAATTATAAATAAGGAGTAAATAATGGTTTGATGAGAAATATTAACTATAGTATCAGTATCAGTAATATTATTTTTAATGATTATTTCAGTACTAACAGATGTTATAACTAAAATTATTAATTATTGATAATATAACTAAATTATCTATATTAAATATAGAAAATATGATATAATTAATAAAGAGAAGTTAACCCGTTTCTAATTATTTATAACTTCTCTTTTTTATATTTTAATTTATAATATTAAATATAAATAAATTATTATGAAATGGGTTATATATTATGCAATGATGGGAAATTTTATTGACATTATTAGGTATTTTAGTTGGTGGTGGTGGAGTATCAGCAATATTTATTGCATGATTAAATAATAGACATAATAAATCAGAAAATGAAAAAAATAGAGAACATAACAGTATAGAAAATGAAAAAGATAGACAAAATAAATTAAAAATTGAAGAAGAAAAAACTAAAAGACTTATTTTACAAATTCAAAATGAAAAAGATAAAGAAAGAGAAAATTTTAAAAAAGAAAATTCAAATAATCCTACTTTAATTTTAGAATTGTACAGAAAAGGAAGAAAAGGAAAACAATAGTTTATTTTATAAATTACTATATAATAAAACATGAGTTAAAATAATAAAAAAAGGAATTTTAAAAAATGAATACATTTATTGAAAAAGAAAAAATAAAAGTTTTAAATGAATTTTTAAATCTTTCTTTAATTAAAATTGCTAGAAAATATTTAAAATTATTAAAAAATAATCGTAAAATAAATACTAATGAAATTATTTTAGATGTTTTAGATATTTCTGTTTATTTATCAGAAAAAGATATAAACATAAATGATAAAAATTTTTTAAAAAAATTTAAAAATCCTAGTAAAAAAGAACAAAATAAAATTATAAAAGCATTAAAAAATCCAAATAATGATAAAATTTACAAAGATTTGGCTATAGAATTAGGAATAATTTTTTTAGTTATAAAAGATAAAGTAATACAAGATAAATTATTTAATTGTTTGTTTAAATTATATATTGAAAACAATGAGAATATAAATATATTTTTTAAAGTCAAAAAAGAAGATAATTTTTATAATGAATTTAAATCTGATTTTATAAATAATAATAAATTTATTTTTTGTTTACCATCATAAAAAAAGTTACCTAAATGGTAACTTTTTAATTAGGTGCCAACCTAATCATATACCGATATACTTACCATTTAGGTAAGTATATTCACATTATACATTATTTAAGATTGTGGGGAAATATTATTTTGATTAGATTTGGATAATATATTTATACCTCAAATTAATCCAAAAACATTCAAAGATATAAACAAGAAAATTAAACCAACATATTTATTTCTATGACATAAATCATGGCCTTTACATCCAATTAATATTAATAATACTATTCCAAACATTACTGAAAGTATTATTACATCTGCTAATCATAACTCAATCATATTTAATCTTCTCCATATAATAATATTTTAAATTAATATTATTATATAACATTTTACCTTGCATTTAAAATTATTTTATAAATACTTGCTAATTCTTGATTTGTATATATTTTAGCATAAGAATTTTCACCAAAATCTATAATAGTTTCTACATGACTTTTACAAGGTGTAACAAAAATATTAATTTTTCAATTTAAATTATCGTTTGAATTGCTTAATATATCAAATCCAATTGGATTATTATTACTAATTTTTGATTCAGTACCAGCAATTAATGTGAATTCATAAGTTACTAAATTATATTGTGATTTATTACCTTGATAATAAGCATAAGCATATCCAGCAGAATGGTTACCAATTTTACCTTTTTCAAAATGTTTCTTTTTCTCAATATTAGGTATTGATTTTGAAAATATTAAATCATTTAAATTAATTTCAATTGAACTATTTAATTCTTTTGCTGGATTAAAACTTTCTTTAGTATTATAACCACCACCATGTTTATCACTTAAAGAGTTTACATTATAATTATAATAAATAGTTACTGATTTATAAAATCTTTTTAAATCATTAAAAGTGTTAATTAATAATGTAGGGTCTAATTTTGATTTAATATCAATATCAATATTTTTAGAAATAGGACTATTATTATTAAATCATTCATCAGTGTTATCGGTAATAGAATTGTTAGGAGTTGTTACTAATGGTATATCTTTATAAGATAATTCTGCTTTTAAATTTGGATTAATAATTATTGATTTTGCTATATTTTGAGGACTTGGTGGTAATATATTTGCTGGATAACTAAATGTAGTTTCTTCACTTTCTTCATATTCATCATGATTTAATTTATATTGTGTTGTTCAATTAAAAGTATTTCCAGTTAAAGCACCATTATTATATCTATATTGTGCAACTGATATTTCATTATAATCACCTTGATAAGTATAAGGATTATCACTATAAAATGTATGTCTTTCTTCACCTTGATGTAAACTTTGACTTATTATATCAGTAATAATATAAGCATAATTAGAACCATCAGCAATACCATTACTTGTAGGATTTCATTGACATTCAGTATCTTCATTTGTAAAAGGACTTGCTATATCTAAAAACTCTGTATCTTCTGCTAAAATATAAACTTTATTATTTTTCTTTTGTGATAAATCAACTGTTGATATTTGTTCTTTTACAGTTAATTTCTTACCAGTAGTAGGGTCTCATGGATATACTGATACTCTATCACTTAATTTCATAGTCATAGCAGTTGTACTAACATGTGAACCTAACATTTTACCTAATGCAAATTCACTTGAATTACTAAATACATTTAAAGGTATAAATCAATTATTATCATTATTACCAATAATACTTGATAAATTTGAAGCAAAAAAAGCAGACATAAATCCATTAAAAAATGCCATTTTTTTATATTGTTGATAATTTTGAGTTTTAATTCAACCAATTGGAATACCTAAAGTTAAAGCATTTAAGAACCTGTTTAGAATCTTTTTAATAAAATTGAAATAAAGGAAAGAACAACCATTTGTAAACTAGTATTTAGTTTTCTTTCACAATTTTTTCATAATCTTCTGCATTTTTCTAATCATGCAAAGCTTCGTTCTACAACTCATCTTGGATGGGGCCACTTAGCCCTTTTTACTAGACCATTAATTTAAAAAATCTGAATGTATTCTAAAAACAATTGTGTTATATAATGAACACTAATTTTGACCTGAAAGGATTTTTATTAATGGATAAAATTAAACAAATAGCATTAATAATTAACAAATTAAATATCAAAGAAAAAATTAAAATTATCGATGATTGCAAAAATCAATATTCAATTAGAAACTTATGTCAATATCTTCAATTAAACAGATCAACATATTACTTTTTAAAAAATAAACAAAAACTTATTAAAAAAGAAAAAAATCATATTATTAATTGCAATCATAAATATCAAGAATTATGCCAACTTTTAATCGAATTTCATTCTACAAGAAAAGGTAGAATTTATGGATATTTAAGAATTTTTTCAGCTTTTAAAGAGTGATTAAAACAAGAGAAAAATATCATTTTAAATATAGAATTATCAACAAAACAAATGCGAAAAATTATGAAAAAACACAATATTCAAGGATTAAAACAAACTAAAAATAACTATCCTAAAAACAAAAAAAATCCAAATAAGTGAATACCTACAATGGATAAAGTAAACAAAGATTACAAAAGTACAACCGCTTCAAATCAAATTTGATCAATGGATACTAAACAAATAAACACCAAAGAAGGTTGACTATATCTTTTTGTAATTATTGATTTTTATTCAAATAATGTTGTTAGTTATAATACATTTTCAAATAAATCATATCAAGATTTAATTCTTCCTGCACTTGAAAAAATAAACAACCAATTTTCTTGAAATCAAATAAAAAACGTTATTTTACATTCAGATAACGCCAACGAATTTTATTGTCAAGAAATTACAAAATGAGCAAAAAACAAACAAATAATTTTAAGCAAAAAACAACCATATGATATTGGCGGTAATGTCATATCTGAAAATTGATTTTCACATTTATCTCAAGAATGATTGCCTAAAGACTCAAATCAATATTTAACAATCAATGAAGCTATTAATGATGTAAATCAATATGTTATGTTTTATAATTATGAAAGAATACATTCTAAATTTTTAAAACCACCAATATTACAAATAAAAATTTAGAAATATCTATCAAAATATGGTCCAGTAATTAGGGCTAACCACCGCTTCTTTTAGTATTTTTAAATCATGTATTTTTTCTTGCATTTCTTTAAAAATTTCATTAATGTCTGAACTATCATATAGTGTTAAATCATCTAAACTTTTAGAACTATCTCTATGCTTTATTTCAACTTCTAAATCAGTTTGTGAACCTAATACAAATAATTTATCTTCTGAAGTAGTTAAAACATTACTTAAATCATATTTATATATATTTTTAAAATCTATTGCCAATGTTCCCTTATTTGCTTGTGCTTCTAAAAAACTAATAGTTACAGTAAACAAAGATAAAATTGGCATTATTGCTTTATCAGAATATTTTTTAGTACTTTTTCCGCAATTATCTTGAAGATATTTAAGATTTTTAATAACATTAGGAATATCTGCAACCAAAGATATACCTTTTAATTCTTCAATAATTCTTTTAAAATAAGGAATTTGAGTATTATGTTGTTTTTGATATCTTAACTTTATACTTTCAAGTTTTTTTATTAACTCTGTTGCAGATGACAGTTTTTCTTTTACCATTTTTTAATTTCTCCTCTTTTAAAAAATAAAAAAACCCATTTATTTTTAATAAAAATAAGGGTTAGAAAACTTATATTAAGTTTATGATTTTTATTATACTATCTTTTTTTTAAGATTTTATTAATATACTTTTGTCATAAAATAATAATTAGTTTTTCTAAATTTTAAAAATTATTTATGTAAAAAAACTAAACATTTTCCTTTTTTAATAATTAGTTTTGGTCTTTCTTCTTTGTTAAATTCATTACTAATAGTTTGCGTACTATTATTAGTAACAGTAATATCTTGATTTGGATAAAACTTACAACCACTAAAGTTATAAATTACTTCTTCATTGTCTAAACTAAAAAAAGAAATATATTTATATGTTAATTGTCAATTGTAAAAAATATATTCTGATTTTGCTTTTAGTAAAAAACAATAATTATTTTCACCTAATAAAATTGGGTTAAAACATTCATATTTTTTTAATATATTAATACTAGCAAGTAACATATCCCAACGTATTCCATCACTTACTATCACTATTTGTTGAAAATTAATTTTTTTGGAAATTGCAGTAACTATCGCAAGTTCACTATCAATAAAATCTTTTTCTTTATTAAAAGTAATAATTTCAAAATTATGTATTTTACTTTGATCATTTAAAATCTTTAACTGTTGTTTATTAATGGTATCATTATCACCACAAATAAACTTAATTGGTTTTTTATATTTTAATAATGATAAAACACCAGTTTCAACACCAATAAAAATTGGATTAATAAATTGTTCTCAATTTAAATTATAATCACGACAAACAATTACTAATTGTTTAATATCACTATTTTTCATAATTTGTTAACATCGCAACTTGTTTTTTTACTGAATTATCACTATTTAATAAATAACTACCCGCTACTAGGTAATTAGCACCAGCAGCAATACAATCATTTGCTGTTAAATTATTAATGCCACCATCAACAGCAATTGTAATATTTGGAAAATTATTATCGATATGTTTTACTAACATTTTAATTTTATTAATAGTTAAATCTAAAAAACGTTGTCCACCCGCACCTGGTTGCACACTCATAATTAAAATTGTATCAAGATCTTTCAAATAATCATAAATTTTTGAAATTGGTGTATCAGGATTAATGGCAATTCCTTTTTTAAAACCAGGGTTTTTTCACTGCAGAAATTCTTTTAATTGTTCTTCTGTTAATGCTTCATAATGCAAATTAATATTTTTAACTTGCGGTAAAATTATAAATGGTTTTAAATAATCACATACTTTTGATGTTGTTATCTTTACCATCATATGACAATCAATATTGATATTAGAACTAAATTTACATACATCACTTAATATTTTTGCACCAAAACTTAAATTTTCAACAAAATGATGATCCATAACATCAAAATGAATTCAATTAATTCCTGCATTTTGTAAATTTAATAAATCATCTTTTAAAGATAGAAAGTTAGCAGTTAAAATGCTAGCGGCAATTGTTACTTCTTTTTTCATATATTACCATCCTTTATTTTAAATTATTAATTTTATTGAATTCTATTAAAATTTTACAATAATCTTCATAAAAAAAACTAGAAATTATTTTATTTGCAACTGCTTTTTTAATTGCACATTCTGGTTCTTGCTGATGTAAGCAAGTACGAAACTTACAATTTTGTCAAATATTAGTAAAACTAGGAAAATTAGTAGCAATATCAATACTACTTAGACCTTGTAACTGAAAGACCGAAAAACCAGGTGTATCTGCAATAATACCATCATGTAAAAAATAAAGGCGAGTTTTAGTTGTGGTATGTTTACCACGATTTAAACTTGTAGAAATATCCTGTGTTCATAATTTTAAATTATTATCCAAACTATTTAAAGTTGAACTCTTTCCCACTCCTGAAGTACCTGTTAATATTGATAACTTGTTTGTAAAAACTTTTTTTAAATCTTCAATACCATTTTTTTTAACATTTGAAATAAAAATTGTTGGTAAATTTAAATTCTGATATGCTTTAACTTTTGTTCAAACTTCATTATCTTTAGTTACCAAATCAATTTTTGTAAATATTAAAATTATTTTTAAATGATAATAATTAAAAATAGTTAATAATTTATTTAATAGAAAACTACTAAGAAAAGGATTAACAAGAGAACTAACAATTAATACTTGATCAACATTAGCAATGCTTGGTCGATATAGTTCATTAAATCGAGGTAAAATTGATTCAACCAAAGGATTTTTATCATCTTTAAAATTAACTTTAACATAATCACCAACTAAAATTTTTGCTGTTTGAAATTTTAAATTTCCTTTGATTAAACAAGAAAAAATTTGATTTTCAATTCTTACTTCAACAAAGTTATTTGCAACTCCAATAACTATTCCTTGTTTAAAATTCATAGTGTCCTCCAATTAATATAAAATTAATATGCTTATAATAACACCAATAAGTAATAATATAATTAAAATTAAAAATAATAAAAATTCTTTTTTTAAATAAAATGGTTTTTTTAATTTTTGTGAATTTAAGTAATTTTTCTTAAATAACATATTATTTTTATTTTCCGTTTTTAAACAACAATCTAAATCATTACTCAATTCACTAATTGTCCGATAGCGATCATTAATATTCTTAGCAGTTGCCTTCAAAATAATATTTTCTAAACTTTGTGGAATATTCTTATTAATTTCATGAATTAATGGCATTGGTTCTTTAATATGTTTAGCGGCTAATATTTGTGGATTTTTATGAAAAAAAGGTGGTTTACCAACTAATAATTCATATAATATAATACCCAAAGCATAAATATCACTTTGAATTGTTGGTTTTTGAAATTTTACTACTTCTGGAGCAATATATTTCATTGTTCCTACAACTTGATTAGCATGTTTTTTAACTTCATAATCATCAATAACAGCAATACCAAAGTCTAAAACTTTAATTGCTCCACTACTAGTTAAAATAATATTTTCAGGTTTTAAATCACGATGAATAATATTGACTGAATGACACGCATTAACCCCTTTTAAAATTTCTTTCATAATAACTATAACTTCATTAACTGATAAAACCGAATAATTACTTAAATATTCTTTTAATGTTTTACCTTCTAATAATTCAAAAACTAAGCATCAATCTTTCTTATCAATAAAAACATCATATACCAAAATAACATTGGGATGTCTAACTCTAGATACTGCTCTAATTTCTTGCAAAAATCGTTCTTTTATTAAGTCATCTAGCGGTGAAATTGGATTAATTACTTTTAAAGCAACTTGCCGATTTAAATATTTATCTTGTGCTTCATAAACTTTAGCCATACCACCCGAACCAATAATTTTTAAAATATGATAACGATTATTCAATAATTTATTTATTTCCATTAGTTTCACCATTACTTTTAAATTTATTTTTTAAAAATTACTAACTTATTTATAATTTATATTTTACACAAAAATATCAAAAGACTAAAATTTTATTTCCATTAATAATGCAGTAACATTATCAGTTGAAACATTAAGTAATGCTTGCTTAATTAATAATTTAACTTTATTATTAATATTTCCATTTTTTTCTAAAATATTAACTATTTCATATTCTTCTAAAAAATCATGAACACCATCACTAGTTAAAAGAAAATATGATGGAATTATTAATGGTAAATGAAAAATATCGGTTTTTAATGGCTTACGTGGACCAAGAGCACTAGTCAATGCCTTTCAATAAGTGTGATTTAAATCAACACTTGATTCTTTAGTTGTATTTTTTTGTAAATATAAATTTAAAATATTATGGTCAACTGTTAACTGTTTTAATCCTTGTTCACTATATTGATAAATACGTGAATCACCAATATTTACTAAATAAGCTTTGTTATTAGTAATTAAAATTATTACCATAGTTGTTCCCATATCAAGCGCTTGTTCATTACTTAAACTAAAATTATTCATTTCAATTTGAATAATTTCTATCTTTTCTTGTAATCATGCATGAATTTGTTTATCATGTTTTAATTTAGTAAAATCTGTTGTTTCAAAAAATTTTTTTAACATACTAACAGCCATATTACTGGCCACTTCACCACATTTATGACCACCCAATCCATCACAAACAACACCAATAACTTGTCCAGTGTTATTTGTTAAATATAAAACGGCATCTTGATTATTTGTACGATAATTACCAACATCTGTTTTATAACTAGCATTTATTTTCATAAACTGTCCCCCTATATTCCTTTTTTTAATTTACAAATATAAAATCCATCAGTTTTTTTATTAAAACCAAAAAATTGTTTTTCTGCAATGATTGTCATATCTGGGTGATTTTTAACAAAATTCTCAATTTGATTTTGATTTTCTTTAATATTGAAAGTACAAGTAACATACACAACTATCGCTTCAGGTTTTAAAAGTTGATAAGCCTTATTTAATAATTTTGCTTGAACAGTAATTAACTGATTAATTTCTTCTTTACTTCAATTGATAAGTTTAACTTCTGGTTTTCTTTTAATTAAACCTCAAGCAGTACTAGGAGCATCAATTAAAATTTTGTCAAATTTATTATTAAAATCTAATATTGTAGAATCACCATATTTAAGTTCAGTATTTGTTACGCCTAATTTTTTCAAATAAGTAGCACCAATTTTTAATCGTTCTTCATTTATATCACAAGCAAC
Organism: Spiroplasma endosymbiont of Dasysyrphus albostriatus; assembly: GCF_964019495.1. Lineage (NCBI taxonomy): Bacteria > Bacillati > Mycoplasmatota > Mollicutes > Entomoplasmatales > Spiroplasmataceae > Spiroplasma > Spiroplasma endosymbiont of Dasysyrphus albostriatus. The sequence continues at coordinate 1,514,367 of NZ_OZ026447.1, forward strand.
TATCTTACCGTGATTAGACATTAAAGCTGCCATATGGGCTGTTTTACTAGCAATTCCTGCACACATATCTAATACTTCATCATATGGTTGTGGATCTAAAATATGACTAACTAGCATACTTGCTTGATCTTGTTTAATAATTTCACCATTTTCATATAATTTTGTGTTAAAAATTGACTTTGAACTAATAATACCATCAGATACTATCTCGCTTAAACAAAAGTTAAAAGATTTATAATTTTCATTGTTTAACACTTTATTAACAGTAGTTTTTAATGTATTAACTCTAAAACTAATTAATGGCATTCTTAAGTTATCTTTTATCAATTGATTTGCAATATTAATACTAAATTGTGATTTTATTAAAGAGTATAATCAACTAGGATAACTATATTTAATTAATTTAATATTTTGTTTACTTTCTTTTTGTAAGTTAAATTCTGATCTAAATTCAGTAAAACATAAATCTAATACTTTAGAAATAATAAATGTTAGTTTATTATCAATGGTGCTTACTTTTTTTAAAGTATTTTCAATGAAGATTTCTTTATTAGTAATTTCTAAAAAATAGATTTCATATAAAACTATTCATAATAAAATAGTTATGTGAAAAGGAATAGTAATTACTGATTTCAAAACATTTCATATTTGATTTAATATATAATCTAAATAAATTTGATTTTTTAAGGTTCCTAGTACTATCTTTTCAATTGCTTCTTTTTCTGATAATGTTAGATTTTTATCTTGCATCATTTGTGCTAATAAAACATTACAATGACCTTTTTCTAGGATTACTTGTACTAGAATTTTATAAACATCATTTTGAATTATCATTATTTAACCCCACAGAATTTTTAATTATACATATATTATAACTTAAATTATATTTTTAATTTTGATAAGTATTTTACTACTATAACTATTAAAAAATGCATCATTACAATGCATTTTTAGTAATAAATTATTATTTTTAATAAAAAATAAACTATTAAAAGTCACTCTTTATATTTACTTTACCTTTTCATTTTTTACAATCTTCACCATATTTATACATATTATTAATTTTAATACCAAGAATAATTCCTGATCATATTGCACAAGGTGTATTAGCACAAATTATAACTAAATCTTTCATTAAAATTGTTGATTCAGATCCACCATGATATGATAAATGAATAATGCCCCATAATACTCATAAACTGTTAGCTGTTGTATAAAGAATAAATGTAAGTAAAGAAATACCATCTGTTTTTTTAGTTTTTATTGTTTTTAAAGACTGTGGACAAAATGCTATAACAGCAATAAGTGCTCCAATAATCCCTATTATAGTAATAATTCATCATTCAGTATTTGCCATTATTTTTATTCCTCCAAAGTTTTAGCATTTTCGCCCAACGTTTTCATATTTTTTACTTTAACATAAATAATACAATTAGTTGCAGTCATTGTTACTGTATACGGTATTATTAAGGTAGAACCTCAAATTGCAATTTCAAGAGTATCAGCACCTTCTGGTCACATTACTGGTAATGTTACTGAAAGTATTCCAAATATCAAGAAAAAAAGATTAGCAATATTATAAATAATATAAGTTGATAAGATTATATGTTTAGTTTCCTTAGTTTTTATTGTTTTTATTGCTTGTGGAATAAATGTTATAATAGACAATATTCCGGCTAAATAACCTATAATTCCAATAAAAGTTTGCATTTTCATCCTCCATTAAATTTTAAAAATATCTTAGTAGTTTTTTTAAAACTATTAATATACTTATTTCTTGTTTTATTAACAATAACATTATTTTACTTTTAATCATTTAAAATAGAAAGTGTTTAGTTAATATTTTTTCAAATAAATCTAAAAAAATGAAAAATAATTTATAATAAAAAAATAAAAAACCACTAAAATAGTAAAAATTTATTTAAAATAAAATAATAAATTTAAAAAATATTAGTTAAAAATTAAATAAAATTTTAATTTTAATTTTACAATAAAAAATTCGCCTTTTTATAAAAAAGTGAATTTTTTATTGTATATTCATTTTTTCAATTATAGACTTAAATTAAGATTTACTTAGAATTCAAAAATAAACAATAAATAATAATTTTTCAATTAAAACTATATTCTATAAAAAAATAATTTGTTATCAATTTATGTTATTAACAATATTTTTAATATTGTCATAAATTTAACTTATCATTTTATTTTTTATAAATTTACAAACTAATTTAATGTTCTTACACCATTTCATATTTTTTTAAAATCCTAAATATTATAAATATAATCTATGTTCTAAGTAAATCTTAAATTATGGGAATATATAAAAAAGTATTGGAGTTAAAAATGAAAAAAAATAATTTTATTTATGCGAGATATGATAAAGAAGATAACTGTTTAGATGTTTATGACACTATGGAAGAAGCAATATTAAAAGTTTACCACATTGATAAAACTAATAAAAAACGCTATTATCAAGCCTATAATAATATTTGTCGTTCTTATCAAAAATATAAAAATAATTTTGGAAATGTTGTTTGTTATGAAGGTTTTTGATTTAAAATACCACTAAATGAAAATGGCTATTAAAATTAAAAAAATAAAATAGTTATACTATGAAATGGTTAAGGATACTTAATAAAAATATTTTTTAATTTTATAGTTAAAACTCAATAAATTAAAAAACCATTACTTTGATTTATAAATATTTATTTTATTAAATTTTTTCAATTATTTCTTTAGTTTAAAACTTTAATTATTAATAAGAATTTAAATCATAATATTTAATATTTTATTATTTATAAGTTGAAAAAATCTGAATGTTAGTAAACTAAATTAACCTTTACTAACATTCTTTTTTAGATTTAAAGTTTTTTATATATTTTCTAAAAAACAGAATACTTAATCATTTTTTATAAAACTACTTTTTTATTAGACTTCTTTTACTCATTGATTAGGTACTACTGAAAAACCAATAGTATTATTACCAGTATGTGTTTTTAAAATATTACATAATGGTTCAACTTTATATTTGGTAAATCCTCTATTTTTTACTTTTTTAATTGCTTCATCAATAATATCTTTTCTACATCAACCATCAATAATATATATTGTTTCTTTAGTAACGTCTTTAATTTTAGTAATAATATCTAACATTTCTTCCATAGCTTTACTTAAGGTTCTAACTCTACCAATATTATCAATTGTTTCTTTACATCTTAAAATTGGTTTAAAACGTAAAAAATTACCAATTCTTGCTTTACTCATTGGTAATCTACCACCACGAGCCAAAAATTTTAAATCATTAGGAGCAATATAAGATTCATAAGTTTTACGAAATTTATTTAAAATTCCTAAAATTTCAGGAATTTTTTTTCCATTTTTAACAAGAGTAAAAGCAATTAAAACCATAAATTTTAAAGGTATTGAAGCAGCACCTGTTTCTAAAATATGAACTTTATTTTTATATTTTTCTTCTTTTTGTAAAACTTGTGAACTTGCATATTGTCCTGAAGCATTATTAGCAATTGGTAAAAATAAAATTTGATCATATTTACTTAAAGCATTATCTCAATATTGTTCAAGTTTACCACGACTAGTTTGACTAGTTTTTAAAATACAGTGTTCATCAATCATCTTTTTACGAATTGTTTCGCTATCAATATCAATGTTATTATCATCATAAGCATTTTCTCCTTCAATAATATTTAAAGGAATAATTATTATTTCAGGATATTTTTTCATATCTTCAACGGTAAAACCAGTAGCTGAATCACTTACAATTCCAATTTTCATTTTGTTTGCTCCTAACCTTTTATACTAATAAATTATAGTAAAATTATAACAAATTTATTTTACTATATATCGTTTTAATTTGAAAAAATATAAAGTGACTATAAACTTATTAGTAGTAAAAATAAAAATGGTCTTAATTATTGAGTAATTAAGACCATTTTTTAATTACTTTTAAGTTAAATAAATAATACGATCAGCAATAATTTCTGTATAGTAAAAATCATTAGCTTTATTAGCAAATGTTTGAATTCTACCTTTAATACCAATAATTGCATTCTTTTTTAATAGTGTTTTTAATTCCTCTGTATTAGCTATTCAAGTTTTAATAGTGATAAAATCAATTTCAAATTGATTTTGACGATTTTTAAAAGGTCTTTCAACAGCCATTATAAACTAGCCGTATCCCAGATATGACTAGATTTTAAACTAAAAAGAAATAAAATTTAGTAAAATCTATATTTATATAATAATTATAGCACTATATAAATAATATGCAATAATAAATAAAAAAAAATTTATTATTTTTTATTTATTATTATATAAATCTGCTTTCATATATATCATATTTACAAAATGATTATAAGAAAATATTCTTGCTCCTCCACAGTTTGATTTAATAAAATGAAAAACATCACTTTCAGCAGAACCACCAATATTAAATTCTGACTTTTGATTTTCAATTCCCTCTCTAATATTTTGAAAATATTTCAACATATTATCACTAATATTATTATCAATTAATAATAATATTAAATCTAAATAATTACCATTTTTAACAAATTCAATTGCTTTAAAATATTCTTTAATTTTTTTTGATTTTAAATTCTTATCTTTAATATTTTTATTTTTTACTAAAAATAATTTAGAAAGAGTTTTATAAATGTGAAATTTATCATTAATAAAAGTAGCATTTAATTTTTTAGATAATCCTCTAATTCAATCCGCGCCATCACCATTTATTATTAATTTAGGAAATATTTCAAATTCATAAAAATCATTAATTTTTTTAATAATAAAATTAGCCATATCTTTTTGTTTAATAACAATTCTTACATTTGAAATCAAATATGTAAATCTTTTATTTAATAATTTATTTCTTTTTTTAATTTTATCTCAACCAAGACCAGTATTAAATGTAATAACTCTTATTTTAAATTTTTCTTTTTTATTATTAACTTTTAAATTTTTATAGCAATCATCTATATTTATTTGTAAAACATTATCTAATAATTTTATTTTTTTTAACTTTATTATTTCCAAAATAATATTTATTTTCTGAACTTAAAATTCTACTAATAGTAGAATTAGAAATTTTAGATAATGAAAAATCATTTTTAATATTAATAATTGTTTTACCAGTTGTTAATTGTTTATAAATATTTTCTTTTAAACTTTTAGTAACATTTTTATTTTTTTGTAATCCAAAATATTCATCGGTAAAAGAAAATAATTCTCCAGTATATTTTTGTTTATATAATCTTCTTGTAAATATTATTTTTCCATATGGAGTAATTGCTCTTCTTAATCTTCTATTATGAACATAATAGTTAGGTTTATATAATTTTTTTTATAAAAATTTTCATCTCATGATTCAATTTCTTCTTTTAATTTTTTTAAAATTTCTTCATTAGATTTATTAATAAAAATACTATAATCAAACACTATAACAACTCCTTTTTATTAATTATTCTTAGAACCTGTTTAGAATCTTTTTAATAAAATTGAAATAAAGGAAAGAACAACCATTTGTAAACTAGTATTTAGTTTTCTTTCACAATTTTTTCATAATCTTCTGCATTTTTCTAATCATGCAAAGCTTCGTTCTACAACTCATCTTTTTGGTAGTACTACAAAAGAATGTAATTCATTACGTTTTACAACTTCAACATTTGCATTTATGATTGTTTTGATTGCAGAAGCAAATTTTTCACCAGTATAGCCAGCATCTACTATTATTTTTTGAACTGTAGAAAGATTTTCTTTTTCACTTTTAATCATTATGATAGCACTATTACGATCTGTTTTTTCTGCTGTAGTTATGTAAATTGCATGTGGTAAACCTTGCGTATCAACTGCAATATGACGTTTTATTCCTGAAATCTTTTTACCAGCATCATAACCTTTATTTTCAGTAGTATCTGTATTTTTAACACTTTGCGAATCAATTATACAAAAACTAGTTTTTTCTTTTCGATGATTCTTAATACGAATCTTTTTAACTAATTTTTTTTAAAATTAATTGCAATACACTAGGTTCTTTATCATTGTTTTTACTTCAAATTTGGAAATAATAATATACAGTTTGTCATTTTGGAAAATTTTTTGGTAACATTCTTCATTGACAACCACTTTTTAATACATATAAAACTGCACAAAACACTTCATATAAATCTAAATTTCTTGGTTTTGTTTTCTTTTTGCTGTTTTCTAAAGTTGATTTTATGTTCTCAAATTGTTCTTTAGTAACATGACTTGGATAATTTTTATGCATATATACCTCTTATTTTAAAATATATAGTAATTTTACATTATTTTCTAAAAGATTCTAAACAGGTTCTTACTAAATCTCATTAATAAAGTGATTATAGCATTATAAATATTATCATAAAATGATATAATTTATTTATAATATTTATAAATAAGGAGTAATATAATGGCTAAAAATCGTTATGATAAAAAATTAAAATTTATTGGTGATTATCATACAATTATTAATAATTTGGATGGGGCCACTTAGCCCTTTTTACTAGACCATTAATTTAAAAAATCTGAATGTATTCTAAAAACAATTGTGTTATATAATGAACACTAATTTTGACCTGAAAGGATTTTTATTAATGGATAAAATTAAACAAATAGCATTAATAATTAACAAATTAAATATCAAAGAAAAAATTAAAATTATCGATGATTGCAAAAATCAATATTCAATTAGAAACTTATGTCAATATCTTCAATTAAACAGATCAACATATTACTTTTTAAAAAATAAACAAAAACTTATTAAAAAAGAAAAAAATCATATTATTAATTGCAATCATAAATATCAAGAATTATGCCAACTTTTAATCGAATTTCATTCTACAAGAAAAGGTAGAATTTATGGATATTTAAGAATTTTTTCAGCTTTTAAAGAGTGATTAAAACAAGAGAAAAATATCATTTTAAATATAGAATTATCAACAAAACAAATGCGAAAAATTATGAAAAAACACAATATTCAAGGATTAAAACAAACTAAAAATAACTATCCTAAAAACAAAAAAAATCCAAATAAGTGAATACCTACAATGGATAAAGTAAACAAAGATTACAAAAGTACAACCGCTTCAAATCAAATTTGATCAATGGATACTAAACAAATAAACACCAAAGAAGGTTGACTATATCTTTTTGTAATTATTGATTTTTATTCAAATAATGTTGTTAGTTATAATACATTTTCAAATAAATCATATCAAGATTTAATTCTTCCTGCACTTGAAAAAATAAACAACCAATTTTCTTGAAATCAAATAAAAAACGTTATTTTACATTCAGATAACGCCAACGAATTTTATTGTCAAGAAATTACAAAATGAGCAAAAAACAAACAAATAATTTTAAGCAAAAAACAACCATATGATATTGGCGGTAATGTCATATCTGAAAATTGATTTTCACATTTATCTCAAGAATGATTGCCTAAAGACTCAAATCAATATTTAACAATCAATGAAGCTATTAATGATGTAAATCAATATGTTATGTTTTATAATTATGAAAGAATACATTCTAAATTTTTAAAACCACCAATATTACAAATAAAAATTTAGAAATATCTATCAAAATATGGTCCAGTAATTAGGGCTAACCACCGTTGTTATTTGTTTGCCATCTTTGTCAATATAAATTGTGTCTTGTTGAGTTTTATTTTGAATATAGTTAGTTGTAATATCATTTTTTTGTATAGTTGAGTTTAAGAAACTTGTTAAATTTCCTGTGGTTGTTGCAAGTGTTAAAAGACTTACTGCTGTTAATAATGTTTTCATTATGAAAACCCCCTTTTTATTTTTTCCAATAACTTCTTAAATTTAAGAAGTTAACTACATTTTAGTGTTTTTAAAAATAAATGCAATTAACTATTTTTGTATATTTGTATTAATAACAAATTATGAAATACTACAATAACTATTATCTTTGTTTGTTGAATTTTGTTTATTTTGTGTATCATTAGCATTTATTTTATTAACATCTAATTTGTCATTTACTTTTTCTTTTTTAATATTTTTATTTTTTTCTCTTTCTTTTAATAAATCTTGTGTGTAATATATATTAACTATTTCAGTTATTGATGGCATAATTTTAATTCCCCTTTATTTTAAAATTAAAAATTCAATTACTTTAAAACTAAAGTTAATTATAAACTTATATTATGTAAGTTTATAATTGAATTATATAGCTAACGAAAGTAATGTTTACTCATAAATAATGTAAAATAATAATATGTAATTTAAACAATTCTTGCACTTACAAGTATAATTCAGCAATAATTAAAATAGATTAGGAAGATTAAATTATGCCAAAACCATACAGTGAGGACTTACGAAGAAAAGTAATAGAAGTTTATGAAAGTAAAAACATGAAAATTAAAGAAATTTGTAAAGTGTTCAATATCACTAGAAAGACTTTATTTTTATGAAGAAAAAGAAAGCAAAAAACCGGAAATATAAAACCAATTTTGAATTATCAAAAAGGACATAGCCACAAAATAAAGGATTTAGATGAATTAAAAAATTATTTAGCAGAAAATAAAGATGTTACAGTTCAAAAAGTAATTGAAAAATTTGGTGATATGACAAAAGAAACAGTTTATAACTATTTCAAAAAACTAAATTATACATATAAAAAAAACTTTTCTATATGAACAAAGAGATAAAAATAAACAAGAAGATTTTTTAAAAGAAATAGCGAAAATAATGAATGAAGATTTGGTATATATTGATGAATCTGGAATTGATGATAATGAATTTTATAAATATGGTTGGTCTGAAAAAGGTAAAAGATTATTTGATAATAAACCTGCATATAAAATAAAGAGAATGAGTATAATTGGTGCACTAAATAAAGGTAAATTAAAAGCTCTATGAGCATTTGAAGGACATTGCAATAGTAAAATTTTTGAATCATATGTTAAAAATATACTAATTCCAGTATTAAAGTGTGGACAAATTATAGTTTTAGATAATGCGACGTTTCATAAATCTAAAGCAACAAAACAATTAATTGAAAATGCTGGATGCAAACTATTATTTCTTCCACCATATTCTCCTAATTTAAATCCAATTGAACATTTTTGATTTGCTATAAAACATAATATAAGAAAAATATTACCAAATTATTGACCAAATATTAAAAACGCGATTGATTTTGTTTTTCAAGATATGAGTAAACATTACTTTAGTTAGCTATATATTTAAAATATATAATTTAAATATATTTTTGTACAAAATTAAAATTTAAATCTAAGTTATTAAACTTATTTCATTAGTTGTTATAATTGAAATATATTTAATATAATTTAGAGAGGTATTTATTATGGATTTTTATATTATACTTTGAATATTTTTAATATCATTAACTATTAATTTTATTTTCTTTATGATAGCTTTTATTTTTAAAACTGCTATTTTAACTGATATTATTTATTGTTTAAGTTTTATTTATTTAAGTGTGATCATCGTTGCGTGAAAGCAAAATTTTAGTCCTGTCCAAATTTCGTTGTTTGTTCTTTATAATATTTGAGCTCTAAGATTAGGTAGTTTTTTATTATTAAAAATTATTAAACATAAGGTTGAATATCGTTTTGATAAAATTATTATTAATTTTTGAAAATTTAGTATTTTTTCAATTTTACAAGGAATTTCAGTTTTTATGATTAGTATTCCTACGGTTTTTGCATTAAGTCTTGATATTGGTTATTTTAATAGTACATTTAATAATTACTTACTTATTTTTATTATGCTTGCTATTTTATTTTTAGTTATTGAGACAATTGCAGATTGACAAAAGTTTAGATTTTCCTTAAAGAAAAAACATGATTTATTTTTTATTAATTATGGTTTATGAAAAGATTGTCGTCACCCTAATTATTTAGCAGAAATTGGGTTTTGATATATGATGACAGCATTGTTTATTTGTGATTTATTATTTAAAAATATTAATAGTGATATAAATTATTTATTTCATTTATTATGATTATTAAGTCCGTTGTATTTTAATGTTGTAGTAATTAATATTACCGACATACCAATATGAGAAGTAAAACAATGACAAAGGTTCCACTCTAATGAAGATTATTACAAATATTTAAATGAAACTAGTTGTGTAATGTGTTATATTGGTAAAAAAGGTCCAATTAATAAAGTGAAAAAATTAATATATAAAAAATAAGAACATATGTTCTTATTTTTTATATATTAATTTATTAAATTCTTTTTATTGCACTATTAACAAAATCTTCATTTGGATCAAATTTAGTTTCGTTATTAATATTTCATAATTTTTCTTGCTCTGTTTTAGTAACTTTATTAGGCATTTGTATATCAAGAATAACATGTAAATCACCACGTTTACTACTATTAGGGTAATAGAATCCCTGATTTTTTAAAGTAATTTTGTCACCGTATTGTAGTCCTAATGGTAATTTATGTTTAATTATTCCTTCAAAGGTAGGAATCATAATAATATTTCCCAAAATAATATCTAAGTAAGATACTGGTAATTTAATATACATATCACTACCTTGACGATCTAAGAAAGCATGTCGCTTAATATTAATACCAACAAATAAATCGCCTTGAGTGCCACCATTATGACCAATTTTACCTTTACCTTTAATTCTAATTTGTTGACCATCAAAAATACTGCGAGGAATATCAAATTCTAATTTTTGACTTTCAATATAATAGCGATGTCCTTTGCATTTTAAACATTTTTGACGAATAATTTTACCAAGTCCTTGACATTGGTTGCAAACACCTTGATGTCTAAACATACCTAATGGTGATTGTTGAACATATTCAAGAATTCCTTTACCTTTACATTTATCACATGTACTAATATCATTAGGAGTTCTAGCACCAGTTTCTTTACAATCCTTACAAGCAACATCAATGTTAATACTAATGGTCATTTTTTTGCCAAAGAATACATCACGATAACTAATTTCAACTTTTGTTAGGATATTATCACCTGGTGTTTTACCATTATAGCGTTGTTGTTGTCTTCTATTACCACCAAATAAGTCACCAAATAAGTCACCAAATGCCGAACTAAAGTCACCGAAACCACCAAAGCCACCGAAGCCAGAAGAACTACCAACTCCGGGCATATCATGACCAAATTGATCATATTTTGCTCTTTCATTAGTATCAGATAAAACTTGATAAGCTTCACTTATTTCTTTAAATCGAGCTTCATCACCACCACTTGGTGAATCGGGATGATATTTTTTTGCAAGCGTACGAAACGCTTTCTTAATTTCATCTGGAGTAGCATTACGCGAAACTCCTAGAATTTCATAATAATCACGTTTTTTACTTGCCATTTTGTCCACCTCTAATTATTTTATTTAGTTGTTGCGTCAACATCAATAACATCATCACTTTTATTATCATCTTTTTTAATATGATCTGTTGGTTCTTGTTTTTGTTGGTTCATAAATTGTTGTGCAGCAGCAAATGCTTGTTTTAATTGTTCTAGTTTTTCTTTTAAATCATCATATTTTTTTTCATCTAATGATTTTTGTAAGTCATCACGTAGTTTTTTCATTTCAGCAATTTGTGGATTTTCTGCTTCGCCTTCTTTTGCTGATTTAGTAACTTCAGCAGTCATTTTATCAATATCATAAATATAGGCTTGTCCTTGATTAGATAATTCAATTTCTTCTTTATGTTTTTCATCGTTTTCACGATTCTTTTCAGCATCTTGTACCATTTTTTCAATTTCGTCTTTACTTAAAGTACCACTATTGCTAATAGTAATTTTTTGTTCTTTATTAGTTTTTAGATCTTTAGCACTAACAGATACAATACCATTAACATCGATATCAAAAGTAACTTCAATTTGTGGAACACCTCTTGGTGCTGGTTCGATACCACTTAATTGGAAACGACCCAGTGAATGATTATCTTTAGCTAGTGGACGTTCTCCTTGTAAAACACTAATATCAACAGCGGGTTGATTGTCTTCAGCAGTTGAAAAAACTTGTGACTTTTTAGTAGGAACAGTAGTATTACGAGAGATTAATGGCGTCATTACTCCTCCTAAAGTTTCAATACCTAATGATAAAGGAGTTACATCTAATAGTAAAACGTCAGTAACATCACCCGATAATACTCCTCCTTGAATAGCAGCACCCAAAGCTACTACTTCATCAGGGTTAACACCACGATGTGGTTCTTTACCAATTTCGTTTTTAATAACTTCTTGCACAGCTGGGATTCTTGTTGAACCACCAACTAAAATAACTTCATCAATTTCATTTTTGCTTAATTTAGCTTCTTTTAAGGCATCACGAACAGGAGCAATAGTTCTTTCAACTAGTGATTTTGTTAGTTCATTAAATTTGGCACGTGTTAATTTTTCATTTAAATGTAATGGACCTGAGGCATTCATTGAAATAAATGGTAATGAAATATCAGCTTGTACTACTCCTGATAAGTCTTTTTTTGCTTTTTCAGCAGCATCTTTTAAACGTTGCATTGCCATTTTATCTTTTGATAAGTCAACACCATTACTTTTTTTGAATTCACTAACTAAATGTTGAACAATTAAGGCATCAAAGTCGTCACCACCAAGTTTGTTATCACCACTAGTTGATAATACTTCAAATGTTCCACCTGCTAATTCTAGAACTGAAACGTCAAATGTTCCACCACCTAAGTCAAATACTAAAATTTTGTGATCTTTATCTTGTTTGTCTAAACCATAAGCGATGGCAGCAGCAGTTGGTTCGTTAATAATTCTTTCTACTTTTAATCCTGCAATAATTCCTGCATTTTTAGTAGCTTCACGTTGTTCATTGTTAAAGTAAGCAGGAACAGTAATAACTGCTTTTGATATTTTTTTACCTAATTTTGATTCAGCAAAAGTTTTAATAGTGCGTAAAATTTCTGCAGATACTTCTTCTGGTTTACGTGTTTTAGTAGCGGCTTTAACTGTTTCTTTAGTTCCCATAATTCTTTTAATTGAACTAACAGTATTATCTGGATCAGTAATAGCTTGACGTTTAGCAACTTCACCAACCATAATTTGACCATCTTTGTAAGCAACAACTGATGGTGTTGTTCTTCCGCCTTCGGCATTTTCAATAACTTTTGGCTTATCACCTTCCATTACGGCAACACATGAATTAGTTGTTCCTAGATCGATTCCTAAAATGATTTCTTTATTTGTTGTTTTATTTGTAGACATAATATTTTCACTCCTTAATTTTTCTTTGTTTCTGTTTTTTCTTCTTTAGTTTGAAAAACTTTAACTTTAGTGGTGCTAATGACACGATTATGCAATTCATAACCATTAGCTATAACTTCAACAATAGTATTATTTTTTACATTTTGATAAGCATTGTTTGTATTATCATTAATAATTTCTACTGCCTCATGTTGGTGAGAATTAAATTGATCTCCAACTTTAGCAGTAATTTCTTTTAAACCTTCTTTACCAAGTGCTTTAATTAATTCTTCATAGATAAATTTAAAACCAACTAGGAAATTTTGAACAGCTGCATTATCAGTTTTAAAGTTTAGTGCTCGTTGGAAATTTAATAAAGTATGAACTAAATCTTTAATAATTTTTTGGTTAGCATATTTAATGTGTTCTTTATTTTGAATTTCTAATTCTTTAATGGTATTTAATTTAGTAGCTAGCATTAATTGCTTTTGTTGTGAATTAATTTTATTAAGTTCTGTTGTTAATTCTTTAATTTTTGTTTCTAATTCGATTTCTTTATTTAATGATATTTTTTCTTCTTCGACACTTACTGGTGTTTCAGTAACAGGAGTTGAAATAGTTGTATCTTTAGTTTCTGTTGCTGATACGTTATCAATGTTATCTTTTTTAGCTTTTGTCATTTTATCATCTCATTTCTATTTAAAGTTTTTAATCAATGTTTGATTAATCCAATTTAGAATTTCAGTTAGTTTTTCATATTCTAAACGTTTAGGTCCAACAATTGCAATTTGTCCTTGTTCACCATCATGAACTTTAAAAGTAGTAGTAATCATTGCCATATCGTTATTTTCATTACCCAGTTCTTCACCAATTTTAATTTGTAGTTGATTATTATTTAATTCATCAAAATACATTCATGGTGATTGTGATTCAATGAATTTAATAATTGTTTTAACCTTATTAATATCATTAAATTCAGGATTTTCTAACATATATTGAACACCGTGTGTTGTTGATAGTGGTCGTGAGAAATTAATTAAAGTGTTAACAAATCCTTGAATAATATATTCTGATTTTTGTACTTGTTGTTCAAGGATTGGTTTTAATAAATTTACTTTCTCACTAATTTCACTAATTTTAGTACCAATTAATCTGGTGTTAAAAATATCAATGGCAATTGATAAATCGGTTAATGATGTTTCTTGAATATTAAACATTTTGTTTTGAACATGACCATTACTAGTAATACAAATTGTTAAAGCATTATCATTACTAATCGGTATTAATTCAATTTTTTTTAAAGTATCTTCATTAATATTAGGACCAGTAACAATACTAATCAAATTAGTCATTTCACTTAAAATACTACTAGTTTTATTTAATACTTCGGTAATTACTAAGTTACGGTTATTAAATACTTCTGCTATTTTTTTCTTCAAGATTTCTAGTTCTTGATGTTCACCCATATTCATTAAATTATCAACATAATAGCGATAACCTTTTGTTGAAGGAATACGACCACTAGAGCTATGTGCTTTTTCTAATAATCCTAATGTTTCTAATTCAACACATTCATTACGAATAGTAGCACTAGAAAAATTAATATTGTTATTATTTTCTAAAATAGTTTTGCTACCAATTGGTAATCCTGTTTTAATATATTTTTCAACAATGATTTTTAAAATTTGTGATTGTCTGTTACTTAACATTGTTCACCACCTTTTTTAGCATTCATTAACATTGAATGCCAATACTTATATAATTATAACTGAGAGTATAATAATATCAAGACTTAATTGAATTTTATTTTTTTACTGAGAATAAACATATTGTCTTTATTGATAGTAATTACCATTCGTTTGTGGGGTATTAGTTCTTCTTTAATAATAGCTTGTGCGATAATAGTTTCAATATAGTGTTGAATATAGCGTTTAATCGGTCGTGCGCCATATTCTTCATCATAAGCATCTTTTAGTATTTTATTAACTACTTCTGATTCATAAGATAATTGTAAATTTTTTTCTTGTCTTAATCGCAATAATAAAGTATCTAATTCTTTAATAATAATTTCTGTTATAACTTTTTTACTTAATGGATTGAAGATAACAATTTCATCAATTCGATTAATAAATTCTGGTCGAAATGATTTTTTTAAGATATTTAATGCTTGCTCTTTGCTGTTATCTTTACCACTTAATAGTTCTTGTGAACCAAGATTTGAAGTCATAATAATTATTGTGTTTTTAAAGTCAATTAAGAGACCATGACTGTCTGTAATTCTACCTTCATCAAGAATTTGTAATAAAATATTTAATACTTCAGGATGGGCTTTTTCGATTTCATCAAAAAGAATGATACTATAAGGATTTCTTCTTACTTTTTCGGTTAATTGTCCACCGTTTTCATAACCAACATAGCCAGGAGGTGAACCTAGTAATTTGCTAACTGCGTGTTTTTCCATAAATTCTGACATATCAATACGAACCATATTTTTTTCGCTATCAAATAAAATATCAGCTAAGGTTCTAGCAACTTCAGTTTTTCCAACACCGGTTGGACCCAAGAAAATAAATGAACCAATTGGGCGATTGGGATCTTTAATGCCAGCACGAGCTCTAATTAAAGCATCACTTACCAACTGTAGGGCATTACTTTGACCTTTAATTCTCGTATTTAAAGTTAAGGGTAATTTTAATAATTTTTCTTTTTCGGTTGCTAATAAACGAGTAACAGGAATGCCAGTTCATTTTGCAACAACTTTTGCAATATCTTCACTAGTAACATCTTCGCGTAGTAAAGGATTATCTTTTTTTATATTTTCACTATCTTTAAGTTCTTTTTCTAAGTTGGGAATAATACTATATTGTAGTTCACCAGCTTTTGTAAAATTACCTGATAATTGATACAATTCTAATTCTGATTTAGCATTTTCTAATTTATTTTTTAAACTAGTAATATGGTCTAATGCTGACTTTTCTTTGATTCATTTATCTTCTAATTGTTGTAAAGTATTTTTTTTAGTTTTTAATTGTTTATCGACTTCAATTAGTCTTGTTTGCGAGTTTTCATCTTTTTCTTTGCTTAAGGCTGCTTGTTCAATTTTTAATTGTAAGACTTTTCTTCTTATATCATCTAAATCACTAGGAACCGAAGCAATTTCAGTTTTAATACTAGCACAAGCTTCATCAATTAAGTCAATTGCTTTATCAGGTAAGTAACGATCATTAATATATTTATTAGATAGATAAACAGCTTCTCTTAATGCACTATCATGAATTTTGACACCATGATAAGCTTCAAAACGTTCTTTTAAACCACGTAAGATAGCAGTTGTATCTTCTGTTGTTGGTTCTTTAATAATCATCTTACGAAATCTTCGTTCAAGGGCTGCATCTTTTTCAATGTATTGACGATATTCGTCAAGTGTTGTGGCACCAATACAACGTAGTTCACCGCGTGCTAACATTGGTTTTAGTAAATTAGAAGCATCCATTGAACCTTGTGTTCTACCAGCACCAACAATTAAATGTAGTTCATCAATAAATAAAATAATTTTTCCATTAGAATTTTTAATTTGGTTAATAACCGCTTTTAATCGTTCTTCAAACTCACCTTGGAATTTAGCGCCAGCAATTAGTGCTCCCATATCTAGTTCATAAATAATTTTATCTTTTAAGTTACTGGGAACATCACCACGAACAATACGTTGGGCTAAACCTTCAATAATAGCAGTCTTACCAATACCAGGTAAACCGATTAAGACGGGGTTGTTTTTAGTTTTTCGTGAGAGTATTTCTTCTACTTTACGAATATCTTCATCACGTCCAATAATAGGATCCATTTTTCCTGTTTTAGCTTGTACAATTAGATTACGAGCAAATTTATCAAGAATTTTAGGATCATTACTATAGTTAGGGATTTCATTTAATTGCATAATGTCACTCCTCTTTTTAGCACTATAATTACTTGATTGCTAATCATATTAATATACTAACAAATAAAATTAGCAGTTTCAAGTAGTAACTGCTAATTTTATATTTAATTGACTTAGGGATAAGTATTTTCAATTAAAGAAACTTAATATAATATTAATATTTGTGATAGATCTTGTAGGTATTTTAGATCTTAGAACCTGTTTAGAATCTTTTTAATAAAATTGAAATAAAGGAAAGAACAACCATTTGTAAACTAGTATTTAGTTTTCTTTCACAATTTTTTCATAATCTTCTGCATTTTTCTAATCATGCAAAGCTTCGTTCTACAACTCATCTTTTTGGTAGTACTACAAAAGAATGTAATTCATTACGTTTTACAACTTCAACATTTGCATTTATGATTGTTTTGATTGCAGAAGCAAATTTTTCACCAGTATAGCCAGCATCTACTATTATTTTTTGAACTGTAGAAAGATTTTCTTTTTCACTTTTAATCATTATGATAGCACTATTACGATCTGTTTTTTCTGCTGTAGTTATGTAAATTGCATGTGGTAAACCTTGCGTATCAACTGCAATATGACGTTTTATTCCTGAAATCTTTTTACCAGCATCATAACCTTTATTTTCAGTAGTATCTGTATTTTTAACACTTTGCGAATCAATTATACAAAAACTAGTTTTTTCTTTTCGATGATTCTTAATACGAATCTTTTTAACTAATTTTTTTTAAAATTAATTGCAATACACTAGGTTCTTTATCATTGTTTTTACTTCAAATTTGGAAATAATAATATACAGTTTGTCATTTTGGAAAATTTTTTGGTAACATTCTTCATTGACAACCACTTTTTAATACATATAAAACTGCACAAAACACTTCATATAAATCTAAATTTCTTGGTTTTGTTTTCTTTTTGCTGTTTTCTAAAGTTGATTTTATGTTCTCAAATTGTTCTTTAGTAACATGACTTGGATAATTTTTATGCATATATACCTCTTATTTTAAAATATATAGTAATTTTACATTATTTTCTAAAAGATTCTAAACAGGTTCTTAAATATATATTTCTCGTGTAAATAATATATATCATATTTTTAAAAGAATTGATATACTAATTACATAATTGCTAGATAAAAATAAAAAATAGTAATTTAATAACTTTTAAATATTAAATTTATAAGGAAATATTATGAAACAATTTAAACAAAAATTAATTTTATTACTTAGTGCTAGCAGTTTATTAGTAACCTCAGTATTAAGTATTAGTTTTAATAATAAAAATCATCAAACTAGTAATAGTAAAGTTAGCGGCTTTCATATTACTGTTAAGTCATCAAATCGTAACTTAGTTAATAGTATTAAATCTTGAAATAATGATTCACAATATTTATATAATAATGTTAAAAGTACACCATTAAATGTTAATTTTGATAGTTATGATCAAATTATTAATAATGATTGAACACATAGTAATATTGAAACCAATGATATTATTAATGATCAAGGTTATAGTCAATTAAAAAGTATTATTAATGATAATAGTAGTTATTTTAAAAATGCACAAGGTTTTCTTACTGCGGGTGCTTTTGGTCATACTTTTAATGAAAAAAGTAATAATTTAATTTTACAATATCATCAAACAATTAAAGAAAGTATTGATGCAGGACTTTTTGCAACAATATATGAAGCAAGTGACATTAATACTTTAATGGAAGTTCCATATAATTTACAACCAAGTACTAATTTTCAAAAATCTAATTTTGAAACGCGTGCTAAAATATTTCCAATTGGACCATTTGCAAATACTAAGGATAGTTTTAGTAATGAAATATTTGTTTTTTATGTGCATCCTCCTTTTAAAAAATCAGGATTAGAAATTTCTATTAATAATGAAAACAGAGAAATAAAAAAAATTGTTAAAACTAATAGTAATAAAACTTTTGACTATGCTATTTTAAACCAAGATTATAGTAAAAATAAACCCACTATATATAATGTTAAATGAAATGATAGTGATGGTAGTACCGTTTTAAGACAAGAAACACTTACTATTAATAGTTCTATGCCAGACATTCAAGTTATTAATGAAAAAGAAGATAAATCTTCATTAATTCATCAATATTTTATTAATGAAGAAAAAAATAGTAATTTACAAATGATTGCTTTTAGTCAAATTAAATCAGAAGCTGTTATTACTGCTAATGTTAGTGAAGATAAATGAATATATCAGCGTGTTGATGATAATCTTGTTCCACAAGAAGAAAAGGTAACACCTATTTCAAATCAACCATTAAAAACATATCAATCTGAAGATCATACTATTTATTTATTACAAAGAATAGTAAATGATAAAGTTGATAGTTCTTCAAGACAATATTTAAATATTTATAATATTAATCCTTTATCAACTAAGTTTTCTGGTTTTACTAATTTTGCTAATAGTCAATCTGGTATTGATTTTAATCAGTATTTACAAGAAACCACTAATATAGATTGTGCAATTGATGTACTAAATCCAGGTCAATTACGTTATTGATTATTGTTTTATGAGCACGATTTAATTACTCATTTATATGCTAATGTTAAACATGATGAAAAAAATAAAAATAACCCTTTTGCCTTACCAGAAATAAAACCAAAAACAACAACTTTAATTAATAATTGAAATATTATAATTATTGGTAGTACTTTTTTATTAGTTATTATTGCTATTCCAGTAGTTATAGCAATATTAAGAAGAAAGAAAATTAAAAAGTAAGCAGTTTGGGGTAAGTCTAGTCATTATAGATATAGTTTACTAAATTTTAATCATATATAGCTAACGAAAGTAATGTTTACTCATAAATAATGTAAAATAATAATATGTAATTTAAACAATTCTTGCACTTACAAGTATAATTCAGCAATAATTAAAATAGATTAGGAAGATTAAATTATGCCAAAACCATACAGTGAGGACTTACGAAGAAAAGTAATAGAAGTTTATGAAAGTAAAAACATGAAAATTAAAGAAATTTGTAAAGTGTTCAATATCACTAGAAAGACTTTATTTTTATGAAGAAAAAGAAAGCAAAAAACCGGAAATATAAAACCAATTTTGAATTATCAAAAAGGACATAGCCACAAAATAAAGGATTTAGATGAATTAAAAAATTATTTAGCAGAAAATAAAGATGTTACAGTTCAAAAAGTAATTGAAAAATTTGGTGATATGACAAAAGAAACAGTTTATAACTATTTCAAAAAACTAAATTATACATATAAAAAAAACTTTTCTATATGAACAAAGAGATAAAAATAAACAAGAAGATTTTTTAAAAGAAATAGCGAAAATAATGAATGAAGATTTGGTATATATTGATGAATCTGGAATTGATGATAATGAATTTTATAAATATGGTTGGTCTGAAAAAGGTAAAAGATTATTTGATAATAAACCTGCATATAAAATAAAGAGAATGAGTATAATTGGTGCACTAAATAAAGGTAAATTAAAAGCTCTATGAGCATTTGAAGGACATTGCAATAGTAAAATTTTTGAATCATATGTTAAAAATATACTAATTCCAGTATTAAAGTGTGGACAAATTATAGTTTTAGATAATGCGACGTTTCATAAATCTAAAGCAACAAAACAATTAATTGAAAATGCTGGATGCAAACTATTATTTCTTCCACCATATTCTCCTAATTTAAATCCAATTGAACATTTTTGATTTGCTATAAAACATAATATAAGAAAAATATTACCAAATTATTGACCAAATATTAAAAACGCGATTGATTTTGTTTTTCAAGATATGAGTAAACATTACTTTAGTTAGCTATAGATAGTATAAAAATTTATGTAATATTGATAAAAATAATTAAATTTTCTATACTAAATATAGAAAATATGATATTATTTTTTTAAAACTTAATATAAGTTTTAAACTCATTACTTATTCAAAAGTAAATGAGTTTTTTTTATTTTTTTTAAAAAAGGAGAAGTTAATAATGACTTGATTAGAAGTAGAAAAGGCAATTGCAGATTTAGATGAAAGACAAAAAGATGAAACTAATTTTATATTAGTTGATAGTAATTATCATCCAGAAATGACTAAGAAAAAATACAAATACTGAAAAAAATTTAAAACAAAGCATTCAACAACAGCAAAAACGTTAAAAATTATTTGTGCGTCTACTAAAGGACTTGTTAAGGGGGCTTATGAAGGTGCTGTTAGAAGTACTATTATTGGTGCTGCTGGTGTTTTGGTTACAACTTTTTTTGTATCTCCACCTGCCGGCATTATTGTTGCAGGAGCTGCTGTTGCTGGTGGTGTTACTTATGCAGTTGTTAAAGGTAGTCATGTAGTTATTATAAAAGGAAAAGTAGCAGCAAAAAAATTTGATGAAAAGAAAAAAGTACAAAAACAAGATTTAGAAGAAGCACAAAAACACGCAATAAATTTTAATACAGATTTACAAAATAAAACAAAAACTAAATCAAAAAAATCAATTAATTTATAGGATAGGTAATTTTTAATTTCATTAAATTGTGGAAAACTATTTTTACTTTTATTTTAAATTTTTGTATTAAAATAAGTGTTATTTAATAAATATAAATCTTATTTAATTATTGATAAAAGCATGTTAAAATTGTAAAGAATTATATTATAGAAGAGGATAAGTATGGAAAATAAAAACCAAGAAGTTAATTTTGAAAATAATAGTGAAAATACATTTCCAAGAACTAAGTTTTTGATAAGTGTTGGCTATTTAATAATACAAGTATTAATTCCAGGGATTATTCTTTTTTTTACTACTAGTACTGATTTTACTTTTACTTTTAAATTACCTTTTTGAATAATGGTACTTTCTAGTTTAAGTTTAATCATATTTACTTTTATTATAACCTTTATTACATATAAGTTAAAATTACATCAATTAGATCAATTTACATATAGTATTCCATTTGCTTTTGTTTTATCATTATTTTATTTGTCAGGATACTTTTTAACTCCTCAACAAATTTTAATACGTTTTATTATTTCAATCGCTGGTGCTGTTATTGGTATTTTTTTAACGAGTATTATTTTATTATTAGTATTAAGAAAAAAACAAAAAAAATCATATATTAAGTTATAATAAGTGATATAAATCTAAAAAAATAAAACGAAAAAAAGGCGCGTAATATATGTTACGCACCTTTTTAAATATATGTTTTTTATTTACTGTATAAAAATTATTCAATATCTAATTCTCATACATTTGTAATTGTTCCAGCAAATAGTTTTTTATCAACTATTAATGATGAATATACTGAAGCATTTAATTCATATTTGTTTTTTACTTGACTAAAGCTTAAATCAAGTTCATAAACATTATTATTATCAGTGGTAGCATATATTTTGTTATTTAAATCTTCTATTGATAAAGAAAAAATTTTACCATCTTTCAAATTAATTTTTTCTGTTATTTCATTTTTGATTAAATCGTACTGATAAATTTTGTCTTCTGTTGCTAATATTAATTCAGTATCAGATAGTGCTTTAATATCAAAAATAATATTACTTTTATTTTTAAAATCATATTTTAATTTATGGGTTTTAGTTTCTAAATCAATTTCTCATAATTTTCCTTCACTAGTGCCAGCATATATTTTATTTTCTGTAATTTTAACTAGGGTATTTACATCACCTCAATCGTCAAAACGATATTTTTTAGTATTACCAGTATTAATATCTAATTCATAAACATTACCAATACCAGTACCAACATATAACTTATCTTTTGAACCTTCAATTAAAGTTTTAGAATCATACTTATCACCAAATCCAGTGAATTTCTTTTCTGCAGTTTCAGTTTCTAAATCAATTTCTCAAACTGTATTTGTTATTGTACCAGCATATACTTTACCATTTGATGCTTTAATTAAACTATTTATACGTTCTTCATTTAATTGATATTTATTGATTTTTGTATTATTAGTAAAATCAATCTCTCAAATATTTCCGTTCTCTGTTGCAGCAAATATTATACTATCTGAGATTTGAAGAAATTTATTTATTTTTCCATCATTTAATTCATATTTATTAGAAATTTGACCTTCACCTATGATAATTGTTAGATTAGTAGTTAAATTTTTAAATGAATCATAATTATAATTAATTTTTGCATCAATAGAACCACTAACTGTGAAGTCTTCATCTTTTAAATCAATTTCTTTATTATTAGTAATTTTGTTTAATGAAAATAAATTATTTTTAAAAGAATTTTTAATTTCAGAAATTAATGAATTTTTAATAAATTCAGCATTAATTGAATCATTTAATTCCATTACTGAACTTTGAAAATTAACTTTTTTTGTATATTTTGTTTCACTAATAGCATCAACAATTTGTTTATCTGAATATTTTACACTGATTTTTAAATCAACAAATTGATTTTTAATTTTTCCATAATTATAATTAATTTTTGCATTAATAAGTCCTATTTTTTTAAAATCATTATTATTAATTTCTTCATTTTTTTCATTTATAATTTTATTTAATGAAAATAAATCATTATTAAAATTTTTTTGATTAATTTCATCTAATGAATTTTTAATAAATTCTGAACTAATGTTTGTTTTTAATTCATCTATAGTACTATTAATTATAATATTATCAAGTGAATAATTAGTTTGATTAATTGCATTTACTATTTTTTGATCATTATTTTTTTGTTTTTCTTTTATTGCACATGATGCAATACTTAAAGACATTGGTAATACAACAGTTAATGCACCAACTGTTGCTAGCATTTTTTTGTAACTTAATTTTCTTTTCATTTTTAACCACTCCAAAGTGTTATTATATTTCCTTTCTGTTTTAATTTCAATACTTAAAAAGGAATGAGTTAAATTGAATATCAATTATATTTTCATTCCTAAATAATTTTTTAATGTTTTAATTTACTATTGATTAGTTTACATTAGTTTTAATTTATATTGATTTGTTGAAGATTTTTTTTGTGAATTTAGTGAATTTGCTTCTTTTTTTATTGAAGAAAAATCTTGAATCTTATTTACTTTTTTCTTGATTTTATATCCTTGTTTCAATATTTGATATTCTGGTCTAGATTTTACATAATTACTACCTTTATCAACAATATATTTGCCACCTTTAGCAATTATAATACCACCAGCAGTTGCTTCTAATGTATTCATTAATGATGCTTCTGGATTTAATATTGCATTTAATACACCAGCACCAGCACCACAAATTAATGATGTTCCAACTTTGGTTTTATTTTTATCTTTATGTTTTATGGATTTTTTAATTTGATAACCTGTTATTCCTCCGGCTACAGCACCAATTGCAATGTCGGTAACAGGTAGTGAATTTGTTCATGAAAGACCATCAATTGCTCCTAATCCAGCACCAATCAATGGTAAATAATCAATTGTTTCATTAACGATATTTTTATCTTTAGCCATTTCTTTTAATCTTCCTTTCTAAAAATAAAAAAACTCATTTACTTTTTAACAAGTAATGAGTTAAAAACTTATATTAAGTTTAGAAAAATAATATCATAATTTTAATAATAATTATAAAAAAATATTAATTACATAATTTAGTGTAGATATAATTATAGTTATATTAAATATTAAGTATTAAAGATATATTTTTTTATTTTTCTTTTTTTAGTAATTTTTATATTTAAATTATGTGTATAATTACTAAATTTTGTATTGCTTTTAATAAAAAATACTTTATAATATTTAAGACTGTTTATGCAGTTTCAACCGCTCTACTTTAGGTTAACAAGTGATTTATTCCACCTATAAGGCGAGTCTAAACTGGAGGTAATAAGAAAAATGTTTGTAGTTATTCAAACAGGAGGAAAACAAATTAATGTTTCCTATGGTCAAGAAATTTTTGTTGAAAAACTTGTTGGCAAAGCTAAAGATAAGATTATTTTTGACAAAATATTGATGATTGATCAACAATTCGGTAAACCTTTCCTAAAAGGTGCTGAAGTTCATGGTGAGATTATTAAACAAGATAAATCAAAAAAGATTCGAGTGTTTAAATATAAACCTAAGAAAAATTCAAAAACAATGTATGGACACCGTCAGCCATATACAAAGGTATTAATTACTGATATTTTACTTGCTGGTAAAAGTCTTGTTGATAAGAAGGCAGAACAATCAAAACCAGTAATTAAAGATGAATTAATTAAAGAAGTAATTTCTAAAGTAGTAACTCCTATTATTAAAGAGCCAAAATCAGTAGTTAGTAAAGTAAAAAAAGAACTTACAAAAGAAAAAGTTGTTAAAACTAAATCAGTTGTTAAGGATAATATTACAGAACCAGATAACACTAAAACTGTTGTTAGTGAAGGTAATTTAAAAACTATTTTTGATCATAAAAATATGACTGTTAAAGTTGTTAAAGAAGATGATGAAAATAATAAAAAATAATTTAAGGTAATATCAAATTATGGTTAAAGTTACTTATAATTACCAAAATAGTAACATTGTAGAAGTTATAATTACTGGTCATGCTAATTTTTCAAAAATTGGAAATGATATTGTTTGTGCAGGGATTTCAGCCATTGTTATTGGTACATTAAATGCACTTCATGAACTTGATAATGATCAAGTTCAAGTAATTAATAATACTGCTGGATTAGTTAAACTTAAAGTTGCTAGTTTCACTAATAATAGTCAAATCATTTTAAAAACAATGCTTTGACAATTAAAAACTATTAAAGAACAATATCCAAAATATATTAACATAAAGGAGGTGTAATTATGTTTTATAAATTAAATTTACAATTATTTGCTTCAAAAAAAGGAGTAGGTTCAACTCGTAATGGTCGTGATTCACATTCTAAACGTTTAGGTGCTAAAATTGGTGATGGACAAAGTTTAAAAGAGGGAACAATTATTTATCGTCAACGTGGAACTAAAATTCACCCTGGTGAAAATGTAGGCCGTGGTGGTGATGATACCTTATTTGCTTTAAAATCAGGAATTGTTAAGTATACTATTTTTAAAAAAAATAAAACACGAGTTTCAGTTATACTTGATAAAAAGTAAAAATAAATTTTTAATAATAAAAACCTATTTTCAATGCTATCATATTTTGAAGATAGGTTTTGTTTGTTTATTTTATGTTTAATGATATGATAGGAGAAAATAATGAAACATATTACTTTAATAATTACTGGTAGTATTGCAGCAAACAAAGCCTTAATTTTATTAAAACAATTAAAAAAAGAATTTTTAGTTGATATTATTTGTACTAAAAGTTCTTTACATTTTCTAGAAGATAAAACATTTTCTTATTATTCTGAAATGTTTGAACAAGAATCGTATGTTAAAGGAGATTTAATTACTCACACTAATTTAGCAATTAAAACAAATTTAATTGTTGTTTATCCTGCTACTATGAGTTTTATTAGTAAAGCAAATTTAGCAATTGCTGATAGTTTAGCATTATCAGTATTTTTAGCTTCCAAAGCAGAAAAGATATTATTTCCAGCAATGAATCATAATATGTATCACAATCAAAGTTTTCAAAAAAATTTATTAGAATTATCTAATTTTGAAAATATTACTATTATTCCTCCAGATTCAGGAATGTTAGCCTGTAAGATGATTGGTGATGGACGGGTTAAAAGTCCAAATAATGCATTAACAATAATTAAAGATTTTTTTAAAAAAAGTATTGATTTATCTAATAAAAAAATTTTAATTAATATTGGTCGTACTAGAACTTATATTGATCCAATTCGTTATATTACTAATAATTCTTCAGGAAAAATGGGTAAAGCATTAGTAGATGCTTTTCTTAAAACTAAGGCTAAAGTAGTATTAGTTGCAGGTGATTGTGATTTTGAAATTAAATCACAAAAAAACCTAACTATTATTGAAGCAAATACTAATGAAAAAATGTTCTTAGCAATGAAAGAAAACTTTGATAATGCTGATATTGTAATATGTGCTGCTGCTTTAAATGATTATAAAGTAAGTAAATATATTCCTAATAAAATAATTAAAAATAAAAATGAAAATTTATCTTTATCACTGATTGCTAATATTGATGTATTGGCATTTTTAGGTAAGCAGAAAACACAACAAGTTTTAATTGGTTTTGCTGCTCAAGAATTTAATGATAAAAATCTTGGTATCGAAAAAATGAAAATTAAAAATTGTGATGGTATTTGTATTAATAATATTAGTGTTATGGGTAAAAATGAAACAGAAATTAATTTTTATTTTAAAAATAATAATTATAATTTGATTGGTTCAAAAGTGGAAGTTGCTAAACAGATAGTTGATATTATAAGTAAGAATATTTTAAATTATTAATAAATAAAAATAGAATTTATTGCTTTAATATTTTTTCCTAACAATAGATTATTTTAAAAAAAATTATTTATATAGTTAACTTTATTATAAAAAATGAACAATATGATAGGTAATGTTTAGTAATCTGTGTAACTTACAAAAATAACTATGTTTAATTAGTTCTAGTAAATATAATTAATTTTCTAGAAAGAGTGAGTTACAGATGGCTAAAAAGCAAAATATTAATAACAATGATCCAATATCACAAGCAGTAGATTTATTATTAGAAAATACTGAAGATTTAACAACAGTTTTTAAAGAGGGAGGATTATATAA
The DNA here is from genome assembly GCF_964019495.1 of Spiroplasma endosymbiont of Dasysyrphus albostriatus. Lineage (NCBI taxonomy): Bacteria > Bacillati > Mycoplasmatota > Mollicutes > Entomoplasmatales > Spiroplasmataceae > Spiroplasma > Spiroplasma endosymbiont of Dasysyrphus albostriatus. Next base: position 1,542,190 of record NZ_OZ026447.1, read on the forward strand.
AGAATTAACAAAAAGATTAGTAGAAAAAATGTTGAATTCTGAGATGCAAAATTATTTAGGATATGATAAGAATCAACATAGTAATAGTGACAATGCTCGTAATGGTATAAGTTCAAAAAAATTAATAACCCAACAAGGTAAAATTGAAATTGATGTACCAAGAGATCGTAATAGTAATTTTAATCCTGTAATAGTTGCAAAAAGACAAAGAAGATTTGATGGTTTTGATCAACAAGTTCTTTCTTTATATGCAAAAGGTATGACATTATCAGATATTAGATTGCAATTACAAGAGTTATATCATGGTGCTGATATTAGTGAAAGTGTTATTAGTCAAATTACTGATGATGTTATTGATGACGTCAAAGCATGGCAAAATCGACCATTAGATACTGTTTATCCGATTGTTTATTTTGATTGTATAGTAGTTAAAGTACGACAAGATAAACGGATTATTAATAAATCGAGGCTTTTTATGGAATGGCAACACTTTTTAGGACTATTTTTTGGTAGACATTTGTTGTTGATATTTAACTGGAGTTAAGTAGTTTAAAGTGCTGTGAATTCTTATATTGTTATATCAATTGATGTAATCAAATAATTCTAATTTTAATTGGATTAATGATGTAAAATTTTTATCATTAATAAATTCGGTTTTAAAAGTTTTAAAAGTTGCTTCAGCAACAGCATTATCATAAGGACAACCTTTTTTACTTAAAGAACGGTTAATGTTGAATGCTAGTAAAAAGGGCTAAGTGGCCCCATCCAAAATCAATATATAATTTTAGATATATTTTTATTAATTCTTATTTTGAAAGAGGTATTAAAATGAAATATTTTAATCCAAGTTATTTATTTAAATTATGAATATTAAGTATTCCTTTATTTCATAATGAAAAACAAAAAGTACAATCTATGCCAATAAAATCATTAACTAACTCAATAACTTTACAAGAATCATTAACTAATTTACAACAACTACCAATTAATTTAAAACAACCTGAAATTTTTAATCATAAACATCGTCATAAAAAGTATAATAAAAAAAGACATGTTAATGGTGGTTTAGAAAATTTAGAATTTTTTAATGGTACATGTACAAATGGAGGAACTACTTTTGTAAAATTAATTAAAGAAGACTTTTACTGTGGTGTTGAAGAACCTTGAAATAATAATAAAGGAGTTGCCATTTTGCCCTATGTTTTAAAAGATAATGAATATCATTATTTATTAAATAAAGAATACAATCCATTATTTAAAAATAAGCAAATAGGTGAATATAGCACTATAACTGGTGGAGTTGAAAATAAGACTCATTATCAAACAGTTATTGATGAAATGTGAGAAGAAACTGGCATTAATGTTACTAACAAAAAAGACAAAATTTACTATTTAGGAAAACATTATGCAAACAAAATCAGCACCAAAGAATGATATTTATATGGAATTGATTTGACAAATACGAATTTAGATTTGAATGCAACTTATAAGGGAAGTGGTGATGGTTCTATTGCAGAAGAAAAAAGTTTTGCTAAATTTATTAATAAAACTATTTTAGATATGTGTAATGATGTCTTAAGTTTAGCAATTTATGGAAAATTAAATCTAAATAACAAAATGGAATCAAATTTAAATATTTCAGAAATAAATTCAACAGATTTACAAGTTCAATCTTCAACAAGCGGATATAAACCAAGCTTGCCACAAATTTAAAAACGAGATATTACAATTGTAATATCTTTATATATTTAAAATTAATTTTAAGACACCAAATTTGCTCATATACAAATGATTTAAAAATTTATATGATTTAGTATTCAAAAAATAAAATCTCTTATAGAATTCTATTTTTTGCCTAATTTTAATTATGTATTATTAATAACTATATCTTCAAGGATGGTCTTTATTTGGTATATAAACTTTTTTAGTTTTTATCAAATCTTCTTTGATAATTGGCTTTAGTGGTATTTCTTTTAGTTGATATATTTGATTATTATAACTAAGAACCTGTTTAGAATCTTTTAGAAAATAATGTAAAATTACTATATATTTTAAAATAAGAGGTATATATGCATAAAAATTATCCAAGTCATGTTACTAAAGAACAATTTGAGAACATAAAATCAACTTTAGAAAACAGCAAAAAGAAAACAAAACCAAGAAATTTAGATTTATATGAAGTGTTTTGTGCAGTTTTATATGTATTAAAAAGTGGTTGTCAATGAAGAATGTTACCAAAAAATTTTCCAAAATGACAAACTGTATATTATTATTTCCAAATTTGAAGTAAAAACAATGATAAAGAACCTAGTGTATTGCAATTAATTTTAAAAAAAATTAGTTAAAAAGATTCGTATTAAGAATCATCGAAAAGAAAAAACTAGTTTTTGTATAATTGATTCGCAAAGTGTTAAAAATACAGATACTACTGAAAATAAAGGTTATGATGCTGGTAAAAAGATTTCAGGAATAAAACGTCATATTGCAGTTGATACGCAAGGTTTACCACATGCAATTTACATAACTACAGCAGAAAAAACAGATCGTAATAGTGCTATCATAATGATTAAAAGTGAAAAAGAAAATCTTTCTACAGTTCAAAAAATAATAGTAGATGCTGGCTATACTGGTGAAAAATTTGCTTCTGCAATCAAAACAATCATAAATGCAAATGTTGAAGTTGTAAAACGTAATGAATTACATTCTTTTGTAGTACTACCAAAAAGATGAGTTGTAGAACGAAGCTTTGCATGATTAGAAAAATGCAGAAGATTATGAAAAAATTGTGAAAGAAAACTAAATACTAGTTTACAAATGGTTGTTCTTTCCTTTATTTCAATTTTATTAAAAAGATTCTAAACAGGTTCTAAGATATAACTCATTAATAAACGATTTAAGTACAATTACGTCAGTTCTGGGTTGTATATATTGAACTTTATTATTTTTATAAGAAAAATACTTTTTACCATAGTATGTTATAGTTGAACCACTATCTGTTTTTCTTTTAGAAAATCTTGAAAGATAAATATTTATTTCTTCTTGTATAGGAGCTTTAATCATAGCAGATTTATTATCATCAATAGGAAAACCGAATTGTTTATTAAAAATACTTATGTATATTTTAAGAAATTGATTAGCTTCTTTTAAATTTTTAATTTTATTAAGTCTAAGTTCACTAATTAATCGACTTTGAAGCGTTCCAAATAAGCGTTCGATTCTACCTTTAGCTTGTGGAATTGAAGTTCTAATTATTTCAACACCTAAATCATTACAGCACTTTTGAAATTGAGTATAAGTATCATTTTCTGTATTTATATTTCCTGCATCAATTTTTTTCTTATATCCAAAAACTGTTCTGTTATCAGTATAAAATGTTTTTGGTATGCCATATTTAGTTAAAATTTGATAAAAAACATTATAATAACCATCTAATGTTTCTTGATGATCAAATCATAGTCCAACAATATTTCCTGTAGCATCATCAATTGCAGCATGTAAAAATGCTTTTGGTTTATCATTACCAAATCAATGATGATTACTTGCATCCATTTGAATTAATTCACCAAAATTTGTTCTACGATTTCTAGTTGGATGTAAGTTATTTTTTTTATTTTTATGTCTTTTTGGTGAAATAATTTTTTCTTTGATTAATATAGTATAAAGTGTGCTATATGAAATTTTAATTTTTTCTTCACTAATTATTTTTTCATGAAAATGTTGAAAATTAAAATTATAATATTTTGTTTTATATAAGTTTATAATTTTATTTTTGATTTCAATTTTTGTTACTTTATTAGAAATTTTATTTCTAGATTTATGAATAAAACCAACTTTACCTTCTCTATTGAAAATTTTAATTAATTGGTTAATTCTTCTAATAGTTAGGTTAAGTTTATTCTTGGCCTGATGTTTAGATAATTTATTAATAATAATGTCATTTATAATTTTATATTTATATTTTTCTTTCATAGTCATGCTTCTTTCCATATTTATCACCAAGTATATTTAACCTCACTTTTTGGGAAATTTTCACTCGATAACTAATAGGAAATTATCACTAAATAATGACACAAAGTAAGTATTATTGTTGACTAATATTTTACAAGTGTTAAAATTACAATACAATTGCATATTGAAGTCAAAATTATTCTCGTCTAACTTTATAATTTTAAGACAAATTTGAATATTATTGACAACATCGGTATGCTCCCAAATATTTTTAATTAAATTTTCATTTATTTTTTTCTTATAAATTAAAAAAATAATAAATATATTTAAATTAATATTATTAATGTTTTAATTTAAATAAAAGTAGTTGACTAATAAGTCAGTAATAAATTTTATTTTTTTAAATTACTTTAAATAAATCTCAAATAAAGTTTATAATTGAAAAAATCAATATACAATATATTTTTTCAAAGATAAAATTAAATAAAAAAACTATTGATTTGATTTTAATCAAATTAATAAAAACACCTATAAGTTTTATTTTAATATATAATTTTTCATATATGAAAATAACTTAAATGATATTTAACATTAAAAAAACATTTTTTTAATTTTCATAAAGGAAAAATAGTTTACAAAAAATATTAACTAGATATAGTAAATTATTATTTTTTTAACAATAATATCTGTATACTAAAATTATATGAAAAATAAAATAGTATTTTACACAAAAATGTTAACACTATATAATAAGAATTATTATTAATATAAAAAAGGAGTAAGAAATGCGTTTTATAGATGTAACAAAATTAAAAGTTACTGCCGGCAAAGGCGGTGATGGTGTTGTTGCTTTTCGTCGTGAACTTTATGTAGCCAAAGGTGGTCCATCTGGTGGAGATGGAGGAAGAGGCGGTAATATTATCTTTATTGGTGATTCAGGTATGAATACTCTATTAGACTTACGTAAAAATAAAGAGATAACTGCTGAAGATGGTAAAAATGGTGCACCCAAAAATATGCATGGACGTAAAGGAACCAATACTTATGTAAAAGTTCCATTAGGTACTATTATTAGAGATAACAAAACTCAAAATATTCTTGGTGATATTATTAAAGATAAACAAGAAATAATAATTGCTGCCGGTGGTCTTGGTGGACGAGGAAATGCTCGTTTTGCTTCGGCAATAAATCGAGTACCTAAAATATGTGAAAAAGGAATGCCTGGACAACATTTTGAAATAATTTGTGAGTTGAAATTATTGGCCAATGCCGGATTAGTTGGGTTGCCTAACGCCGGTAAATCAACATTATTAGGAGCTATTTCTGCTTCAACTCCAACAGTTGCTGATTATCCTTTTACTACTCTTAATCCACATTTAGGTGTTGTTAGAGTTGATAAAAATAATAATTTTGTTATGGCGGATTTGCCTGGATTAATAGCAGGAGCTAGTTTAGGAAAAGGACTAGGTTTACAGTTTTTGCGTCATATTGAACGTTGTCAAGTTTTAGTACATATGATTGATATTAGTGATAAGACTCAAGATCATTTTTTAAATTATCAATTAATTATGAGTGAATTAGAAAGTTATAATAAAGATTTGACAAAAAAACCGCATTTAATTGTTGCAAATAAAATTGATTTACCAGATGCACAAACTAATTTAGAGAAATTAAAAGAACAAATTAAATTACCAATAATTGCAATTTCTGCTATGAAACATATTAGTTTGGATATATTAATTAAAGATATTGCTAAAGCCGTTGAAAAAGAACAACTGCACCAAGTTAATAATAATGAAAATAATGAAGAACATATTCTTTATGAATATATTAATAAAGAAGAAGTTCCACAAGTTATTATTACTAAATTTGCAAATAATCAATGAACTATTTCTGGTAAAACCGTTGAAGTAATATATCAAAAAAATCCTTTAAATAATTATCATAATATTTTATTATTTAAAATTAAATTACAAGATTTAGGAATTTATGATGAATTAAGAAAGCAAGGAATAAAAAAAGGTGATCATGTTAAGATTTTTAATTATGATATGATTTGAGAAGAAGAATAAAAAAAGGGCAAAGGAAAATAGGAAATGGAAATAGTAATTAGTTTATTGGTAGTTATTTTAATTATTAGTAGTATTGGTGGCTTAATAATTTATATGCAAATTAAAAAAAGTCAGAATGTTACTAGCGACCCAATTGCACAAGACTTTTTAAAAATGCAAGTAGAAACTTTAAAAGAACAATTAAATGATTTTAAAACATCATGAAATGGTTCGGATCGTGATAAAACCGAAAAATTAATTAATTTAATGAGTAATATTGATAATTTTCAAAAAAATTTAGATAAAAAAGAAGATGATTATAAACGCAATGCTGATGTCATTCAAAGACAAGTAGTAGATGTTATTAAAGATTTAGCAAAGTTACAAGAATCATCAACTGTTTTAGGAAAAATTAATGATAATATTCAAAGTTTACAAGAAGTTTTTATTAATACTAAAAAACGTGGTAATGTTGGTGAATTTGTTTTAGAAAAAATTTTGACTAATATGTTGGGTTCAAATCAAAAATTATGAGAACGACAATATAAAACAATTGATGGCAAAGTTGTTGATGCCTATGTAAAAACAGATTCTGAAAAAGAAGGAATTGCTATTGATTCAAAGTTTTCAATTGATAACTATCAAAGGTATTTAGTAAGTGAAGATATTAAAGTTAAAGAAAATTATTTAAAAGATTTTCGTAATGATATTCGTAAACGAATTGATGAAGTTGGAAAATATATTAATATTAAAAATAAGATTTCTAGCGCAGTAATGTTTATTCCTTCTGAAGAAATATTTGCTTTTATTTACGCACAATTTGCTGATGATATTGTTGAATATGCTTTTAAGAAACGTGTTTGAATTACCTCTCCTACTACTTTATCTGCTGTTTTATTTACAGTTGATAAAAATCGTAAAGATATTGATTTTAATAAAAATTTAGAAAAAATGGCAAAAAAATTACGTTTATTCAAAGATGATTTTGATCGTTGGGTTGATAGATGAGAAAAAGTTAAGGCTGGTTTTGATACAACTAATAAAGCCATTGAAACTTTAGATAAAACCCATAATAAAATTGCTGGACATTATAACAATATTTTTGAAATGTCTGAAGAAATAAAAGAGAGTGAATAATTATGAATTTAGAACAATATTTAGATGAAATTATTAAATTTTTACAAAGTGAAGTAAAAAAAGCAAATGCCAAAGGTTTAATTGTTGGTTTAAGTGGTGGTGTTGACTCAGCAGTAGTAGCATTATTGATTAAAAAAGCTTTTCCTAATGATCATTTAGCATTAATTATGCCTTGTTTTTCACCAGATATTGATTTAGAATATGCAAATAATTTAGTTAATATTCATAAATTAAATGCCAAAGTAGTTAATTTAAATAATGTTTTTTTAAGTTTTAAAAAAACATTAGAAACTGAAATTAATATAGAAAAATCAAAATTAATTTTAGGCAATTTAAAAGCTAGATTAAGAATGAATGCTCTTTATGCATATGCACAAAATCATAATTATTTAGTTGTAGGAACAGATAATAGTGATGAATGACACATTGGTTATTTTACTAAATATGGTGATGGTGGTGTTGATTTATTACCAATTATTCATTTGTTAAAAAAAGATGTTTTTGCTGCAGCAAAGATATTAAAAGTTAGTGAAGAGATCATTATTCGTAAGCCAACTGCTGGTTTATGAGATGGACAAACTGATGAAATGGAAATGCAATTTAAGTATGAACAATTAGATCAATATTTACTAGGAAATAAATCATTAATACCATCATCAGTAATTAATAAAATTGAATTTATGCATCAGAATAGTGCACACAAAAGAATACCTGTACCGCAAGCTCCGAAATGAACAAGAAAAAAATAAAGGAATGAGAATATGGCTGGACATTCACAATATGCAAATATTAAACATCGTAAAGATGCCCAAGATAACAAACGTGGTAAAATTTTTCAAAAATTATCAAGAGAAATTTATGTTGCTGTTAAATTAGGTGGTGCAAATGTTGAAAATAATCCGCGATTGAAATTAATGTTAGAAAAAGCACGACGTATAAATATGCCAAAGGATAATATTAATCGTGCTATTAATAAAGCTAGTAATAAAAATGAAACAACTAATTATGAAGCAGTCACTTATGAAGGATATGGACCAAGTAATATTGCCATAATTATTCATTGTTTAACTGATAATAAAAATCGAACTGCAAGTAATATTCGAAGTTATTTTAATAAATTGGGTGGTCATTTAGCTGCTACTAATTCTGTTCAATATTTATTTCAAACAACGGGGGTAATTCAATTTTCAAGTTTATTATCAGTTGAAGAAATTTTGGAGTTAATAATTGATTTTGAAATTTTTAATATTGAAAAAAAAGAAGATATCATTGATATTGAAGTTAATCCTAAACAGTTAAATGCTGTAACTAATTTATTAGAAAAAAATAATATTAATGATTTTATTACTAACGAAATTGTTAATATTCCCCATGAATTGATTACCATTACTGATCAACAACAAATTAAATTAATTGATATATTGTTAGAAACAATTGAAAATGATGATGATGTGCTTTCAATTGAACATAATTTTAAAAAATAAAAAGGTTTATTTTTCTTTTTCATCTAATTAATAGTAAGAATAGAAAAGGAGGAATAAGTGATGGATGAATATTTTTAGGTATTATTAAAGAATTTTATGAAAATAAAATTATTTTTGAATGTAATGATCATGGATATATTATTGAAGGTGTTAATTTACAAACATTACCATTAAATATTAAAGTGAAAATTTATGTTTATTTTCATCAAAAACCAACTTATGAACAATTTTTTGGGTTTGTATCAAAAGCAATAAAAACCTTTTTTATTCACTTACTTAATATTAGTAATATTGGACCAAAAACTGCTTTAAGATTATTAAATCAACTATCACTTGATAGTATTAAGTTGGCTATAAGCAAACAAGATTATAAGATATTGCAACAGTGTAAAGGTATAACTCATAAAATTGCTAATAATATTATTAATTATTTTAGTAATCATATTAAAGTAGTAAGTAATTTAACAACTAGTCAAAATGAAAAATCAGATTTAGTATTTGATACATTATTAAAATTAGGTTTTAGTTCAATAGTAATTAATAATTTTTTATTAAGAAATATTAATTGAGATTTGGAAGTTGAAGAAATTATTGCATTAGCTATTAAGGAAATAAAATATGGGTATTAGTAGTTTTAATAATTTTGTTGGACAAAATAATGTTATTGAACGTATTCTAATTTTAATCAAAGGTAGTAAAATTCAAAATATTGCTTTAAGTCATATTTTATTAATTGGTCCTCCTGGTATTGGAAAAACAACTATTGCACGATTAATAGCAGAAGAATTGCAAGTAAATTTTCATAGTTTAGAAGGAACAAGCATTAATAAAACTAGCGATATTATTAGTATTTTAGCAAATATCAAACAATCTGATATAGTTTTTATTGATGAAATTCATGTTGTTAACTATGAAATATTAGAAGTATTATATTCTGCATTAGAAGGTAATTTTATTAATATTATGATTGGTAAAGATTATAATAATAAAATTGTTAAAATTAATTTACCCTCTTTTACATTTATTGGTGCTACTAATAAAGTAGGAATCTTAACTAAAGCGTTGATAAGTCGTATTCCTAATATTTTACAATTATCTGATTATAATTATCAGGATATTAAAAGTATTATTTCACAAGTTTCTTTAAGTTTAAATTGAAAATTAGAAAATAATATAATAAATATTATTGCTAATCATTGTCGTAATATTCCGCGACTCATTATTAACATCATTAAACAATTGTATAATTATTGTGTTGTTATGAATGTAGATTTAAATGAAACTAATATTTTGCAAATTTTATTTTTTTTGCAAATTTATCCTTTAGGTTTAAATAGTTTACAATTGGCATATTTAGCATTGTTTAATAATGTAAATTTAGATAAAAGTTTGAGTATTGAAACTATTTGTCAACTTTTGAATGAAGAAAGAAAAAATCTTGAAATTCATTATGAACCTTGACTTATTCATTGTGGTTTAATTATTAAGACAACTAAGGGTCGTAAAATAACAATTATTGGTAAAGAGTATATTAATAATAATATAATTTTATTTAGAAAATAATTATTTTTGATATTACTGTAAAACAATTGTTATTTATAACGAATGTTGGTATTCTTATATAGTGCTTAAATAATATACAATCTATGTTTATACAAATAAAATGATTTAGGAGTGAAGAAATATGAACACTTCTTCTAGGACAAGAAAAACTAAAAATCTTGGATTTTTTTTAAGGATTTTTAGTTTAATAATTATTGTTTCTGCAATAATAATTTCAGTAGTGTTTAGTGCTAAATATGTTGAAAATAATAGTAAATTAAGTATTGAGTTTGCTGGTGGTTATCAAACACAAGTTCAATATGAGGGTAAAGGTAAACAAAAAGATGTTATTAATTTATTAAAAGACAGAGTTGACCCTTTAGGTACTAGTAACGTTTATATTGAAAGCATTACTAGCAATAATAATAATAAGTATAATTTAGCGTTGAGTAAAGATGCGGGAGTTGATATTTCTACTTTTGTTCACAGTGTATCACGACGTGGTTATTCTTATATTGTTGATAAAGATGGTAATGATTTATTAGCAACCGAAAAGAAAGATGACAAAGCTACTACTTGAACAAAAAGAGATAAAAGATTATTAACTAGTGATGTTTTTTCTGCTATTAAAGCTGTTAATAATTCTGTTACTCATCGCCCAGAACTTGTTTTTGATGTTAAAAATGATTCAGTTTTAAAAGAACTTACTTCTGCCAAAGAAAATACATTTTATATTTATTCAGATATTGGTCAGTTATTAGATTATATTCGAAGTAGTATGGAGGGTATTCGCTCCCTTGCTTTTATAATTGATAATCTTAAAAATGATACTGATGGTAAGATTAAAGCATCATTAACATCATTATTAGATAATAATACACCAGGTCTTGGTAAAGGTACTGATATTTTAGCTAGAGCTAAAGCACAAGACCCTACTTTAGCACGACTATTAAATCCTAATCAAAATGGTCAATTTGGTATTAATTGAATTTATTCTGATAATTTAGGTTCAGTTCATAGTCTTTCTGTTGATACTAATGATGAAAAAAATACATATGATCCTGCTAATCGCTTTGATCCTTTTGCTTCTCCTATTGTTGGTTCACCTATGAATGCATGATTGCCTTATATTAAAGATTTATTACGTTTACCAGATGTTTCAGATATTTTACATGAAGATGTTATTGATTATCGTTATATTCCATATTGAGTTGGTGAAGTTAAAGTAACTAACAATAGTATTTCAATTAATTCAGATACTTTTAATCTTGAAACAGTTGAACAAATGAAAAGTGTTTTAACATCAGGATTGTCAAAAAATAATTTTACTATGTTATCTTATGCTAATGTTAGTCCAACGCTAGGTGCAACATCTTTAAAAATTGCAGTTGTTATTATTATATTAGTTACCTTTGTTCTTATGACTATTGTTCTGTTTTATTATCGTATGTTAGGAGTTATTGTTCTAATTATAATATCATTATTTTTATTATTTACTATTGTTAGTTTTGTTTTCATTAATGGCATAATTGCTCCTGAAAGCGTAATTGCTTTAATTATTGGTTTTGCACTATTATTAGATACAATTATTAATTTGTTGGAACGTTTTAAAAATGAATATATGCAAGGTAAAACTTTGATTAGTGCTTTTAAATCAGCAAATAAGAAAACATTATCTTCTTCATTAGATTGTAGCGCTATTATTTTAATTGTTAATTTAACTATTTTCTGATTTGGAACTCGTGCTATCAAAGGTTTTATTATTATGACTTCTATTGCTACTTTTGGTGTAATTATTTTTGGAATTATCTTATTAAGATTAATGTTATGAACATTATTACGAAATAACTGGTTAGAAAATAAACCTCAACTTTTAGGAACTAATAATATTAGTAGAAAAAGCACTATAGTTTTAAATAATTCAATAGATACAAATAATATTAAAAGTAGTGATAAAAAAATAAAAAAACAATTAATTTCAGAAAAATGTCAGCTTCAAATTAGTTATAAAAATAAAGTTAAAGAATTAATTAAAAAATTTAAAGTTGATAAGCAGCAATTAAAAAAAGAACATAGTAAATCAAGATCAGTTTATAAGTCAAAAGTAAAAGATTTAAAATTAAATCTTTCACAAGAAATTAATAAATTGAAACAAGAATTAATTAATGCATTAAAACCGTTAAAAATTCAAATAGTTAAAGCAAAAGACAAAAAAATATTAGTTAATTTTAAAAATGTTTTTTCAAAACTTAAAATAAGTAACTGAAATTATTTTCATAAATTAACAAAATGAATTCTTTCAGGTTCTGCTGTTATTGTTCTTGCTTCAGGTATTACTTATGGTGTAATTGGTTCTAATTTTGGTTCTGGTTTTGATCAACGAACTGATTTTGTTGGAATGGGTACAATTACTCAAGATCCAAGTGATCCTAGTTACAATATTATTAAAGAAGCAGAATTAGCAAAAGATTTTATTAGTAAAGAAATTCAAAATAATAGTCAATTTAGTAAATATTTTAAAAATATTAATTTTTCCTTAATTGCTGGTGGTGAAGGAAAACCATATCAGTTTAAAATTATTGTTCAAACAACAGTAAATTCTCAAAGTATGCAGCAAAGGTTTAAGAATTTTTTAGGGGAGATTACTAGAAATTGAAAACAAGAATCTATTTTACAATGAGGAGAAATTGATCTAGTTGTTGCTAAGTCAGGTGTAGATTTATTAGTTAATATGATTATTTCAATTGCTTTATCTTTTATTGTTATTTTAATTTATATTATTATTAGATTTCAATTAACTTATGTTATTCCTTTAATTTTAGCTATTATTTTTAGTTTACTAATGACACTTGCTATTATTAGTATTTTCCAAATTGTAATTTCTACTTCAATTGTTGGAATATTATTGGGAGTAATGATTTTAACAATAATTAGTATTATGTCAATTTTTGATAATATTCGTGAAATTAAGATTAATAATAATCAAACACAAGTTATTAGCACAGAAGAAATAATTGAAATTTCAAATAAAAGTGTTCAAAAGGCTTTACCAAGAACATTAGTTATTAATGGTGTAGTATTAATAACATCAGTAATTGTTATGTTTATTATTCCTAGTTTCTGAATAGTTAGTTTATCATTATTAATAGGTTGTATAGTAAGTTTAGTATCATCTTACTTTATTGTTCCTTTTATTTGAATTTATTTTGAGAAATGAAGAGTTTATAGATATAAAAAACGTATTAATAAAATTAAAAAACATTTCATTGGTGCAGATGAATATGTTATTAAAGGTATTAATGAATAGGTGGTTGCAATGACAAAAGAATCATTAAAAAAAATTATTATTAATATTCCTGATTTTCCAATTAAAGGTATCCAATTTAAAGATATTAACCCAATATTAAGTAATCCAGAAGCATTTCAAAGTGTTGTTAATATTTTTGTAGATTTTATTAAAAAATGTGGAGCAACAGCAATTTTAGCACCTGAAGCAAGAGGATTTATTTTTGGTGCTGCTATAGCATATAAGTTGGGTATCAAATTAGTTCTTGCACGCAAAAAAGGTAAATTACCAGGTAAAACCTATAAAGTAACTTATGATTTAGAGTACGGTACTGCTATATTAGAAATGCAGCAAAATGTACTTTCAACAAAAGATAAAGTAGTAATAATTGATGATTTGATTGCAACTTCGGGAACAATTAATGCTTGTCTTAATTTAATAAAACAAAGTAATGCTCAATCAGTTGGCATTGCTACTTTAATTTCGCTTTCTGAATTTGCTAATAAACATCATTTTGATAATATTCCGCTGTTAGAAATAATTCAGTTTTAATAAGTAGTAAATAATGAATAATTTAACTTGTAAAGATTTTAACCAATTATTAGCGAAAGCAAAAACATTTATCAAAGATCCTAAGCAAATTACAAAAATTAAAGTAGCTTATGAATATGCATTATTAAAACATAAAGATCAATATCGAAAGAATGGTGATCCTTATGTTTATCATGTTTTATCAACAGCATATAATTTAGTATTATGACATTTAGATGTCTCTTCAATACAAGCAGGATTTTTACATGATATTTTAGAAGATACACCAACAACTTTTGATGAGTTAGTAGCAGAATTTGGTTTGGAAGTTGCTAATTTAGTTTTAGCTGTAACTAAAGTTAGTCATTTTGCAAAAGAAAAAAGAAATGAAATTAAAGCTAATTATTTACGTAAATTATATTTAAGTTTAGCTCATGATATTCGTGTCATTATTATTAAAATGGCAGATCGTTTACATAATATTAGAACTATTAATTTTTTAAATCCCGAAAAACAAATAATTATTGCTAAAGAAACTTTAGAAGTTTATGCTTCTATTGCTCATCGTCTAGGTATGCGTAAATTACAATCAGAACTAGAAGATCGTTCTTTTGCAGTATTACATCCTAAAGAGTATAAAAAAATTGATAACCTTATTAATTTGGATCGTGAAAAACGTGAAAAATTAGTTAATGAAATTATTAAAGAATTAAGTAAAACATTATCACAACATAAAAATTTAATTTTTAAAATTTATGGTCGTAGTAAACACTTATATTCTATTTATCGTAAAATGTATTATTTTGGAAAAGATTTTGATGATATACATGATATTTTAGCAATTAGAGTTGTTACTAATTCTATTGATAGTTGTTATGCCATTTTGGGTTATATTCATCAAAGTTTTACTCCTGTTCCGGGTAGATTTAAAGATTATATTGCAACACCAAAAAATAATATGTATCAATCATTACATACATCTGTTGTTTTTGATAATGAAATTTATGAATTACAAATTAGAACTGAAGAAATGGAAGATTTTGCTGAAGCAGGTGCAGCTTCGCATTGAAGATATAAAGAAGGGGAAAATAAAAATCCTAAGAAACGTCAAGCAGAAATTGATGAAAAATTAAATATTTTTCAAGAAATATTAAATTTAAATGACTTAAATCCAAATGTTGATGAAAACATATTAGCAGATAATATTGCCAAAGATAATAATTTAGAAAAAGAAATTCGACAAGATATTTTTAGTGATTTAATTTATGTATTAACTCCAAATGGTAATGTTATAACATTACCATTTGGTTCAACTGTTTTAGATTTTGCTTTTAAAGTTCATACTGAAATTGGTGAAACAACAGTAGGTGCAAGAATAAATGGTATTTACTCTCCTATTAATACTGTTTTAAAATCAGGTGATATTGTTGAAATTAAAACTGCTAAAACTGCACGCCCTTCTCGTGATTGATTAAATATTGTTAAGACCAATTTTGCTCAACATAAAATAAAAAAATATTTAAATAATCAGCAAGAAAAATTTAATCAAGAAAATAAAATTAAAGATACAGAAAACAAAGAGAAAATAAAAAAAACAAAGGAAAAAATAGAAGAATATATTATTGAAAATCACATTCGTTGAAAAATTGCAAAACGTAATGTTATTATGTCAAGAATTAGATCATTAAAATATAAAACGTATGAAGATTTTTGCTTAGATGTTGCTAATGGAACTTATACAATTGAACAGGCGGTTACTACTATTTTATATAGTGATTCAGTAACATTTCAAGAATTAAAAACTAAACAACAAACAACAATGAATTTTAGTAGTAATAATGAAATTATTATTGAAAATGCCCCCAATACTAAAACATCATTGGCTCATTGTTGTTTACCTATCCCTGATGAACCAATTGCGGGTTATATTACTAAAGGGCAAGGTATTAAAGTTCATCGTTTAATTTGTCCTAATGTTAGTTTGCCAGAGCGTAAAGAACGTATTATTGATACTAAGTGAAATTTATTAGCAACCAGTCATCATCTTTATAATTCAAAAATTCAAATTCAATATTTAGATCGACCAGCATTGATGACTGATGTTTTAAATATTTTGGGCTATTTAAAGGCACAAATTCAAAGTATTGATGCTAATAATAAGCTTAAGGAAAATCATGGAAGTTTAAAAATTTTAATTAAAGTTTCTAATATTGAACGTTTACATCAAATTATTTCATCAATTAAAAAAATTCCTGATATTATTGCAATAAACAGAATAATTATGTAATATTTTAGTATAATATTTTCAGCATTTAAAAGTAAATTTAGGGTAAACATTAAGAGACAGTGTGGTTGGTGCAAACATTGGTTAACTAATTTTATGACATTAAATAGCTTGTATTATTAATTAATTAAATATGATAAATTATAATTAAGTGCATTTACTTTGTAAATGAATTAGGATGGTACCGCGTTAAGAAACGTTCCTAAAATAAAGGAACGTTTTTTTAGAAGATTTATTTTTTATTAAAAGGAGTAAAAAAAGTATGCAATTTCAAAAAGCAAGAGGAACACGTGATATGTATAATGAAGAGGTTATTATATATCGTAATATTATTAAATCTTTAACACAGTGTGCAATTAAATATAATTATCAAGAATTTATTACTCCTATTTTTGAAAATGCTCAACTATTTTTACGAGCCGTGGGAGATACAACTGATATTATTCAGAAAGAAATTTATCAATTTAATGATAAAAATGATAGATTATTAGCTCTTCGTCCTGAAGGAACAGCGGGTATTGTTCGTGCTATAATTGAAAATAAATTATATAAATCTAAGCAAACGTTAAAGTATTTTTATTATGGTTCAATGTTTCGATATGAAAGACCTCAAAAAGGGCGTCAACGTCAATTTAATCAATTTGGTATCGAAACTGTTGGTGTTAAACATCCTTTAGTTGATGTTGAAGTAATGATGATGGCCCTAGAAATGATAAAAAGTTTTTCAATACCAAATTTAACTTTAAATATTAATTATTTTGGATCTAATGAAACAAAAAATAAATACCAAATAGCACTTAAAGAACAATTATTAAATCAAAGTAAGCAATTGTGTGAAAATTGTCAAATTAGAGTTAAAGTATCGCCGTTAAGAGTTCTTGATTGTAAAATTTGTACTAAATTAAATTTAGAAATACCATATTTAAATGATTTTTTAACTAATGAAGAAAAAACATATTTTACAACCATTATTAATAGTTTAAAAAATAATAAAGTTAATTTTATTATTGATGAGCATTTAGTTCGTGGTTTAGATTATTATAATGGTATTATTTTTGAAATAACTACTATTGATTCACGAATTGGTGAAAGTCAAAATACTTTACTTGGTGGTGGTAGATATGATAATTTATTTAATGAATTGGGTTCACCATTAAAAATACCTGCTATTGGTTTTGCAATTGGTATTGAAAGATTAATGTTATTATTGGTAGAAAATAAAAATATTAATAAACCACCAATTATTGATTTACAAATTATTGCTTTAAGCGAATTAGGATTAATAATAGCTTCCGATTTATTATTACAATTACGTAAAGAAAATTATCATATTGATATGGAATATAATTTATATCAAGATAAAAATAAGTCACAGATTATTGATCGTAGTTTAGCCAAAAATATACTATTTTTAAAAGAAAAAAATCAGGTTAGTTTTTATTCTTTTGTTAAAAAAGAAATGATAAAATTAATTTTTGATACTGAACAGCAATTGCTTAGTAAGGTTAAAAATCTATTATTAGAGGAGAATGAAGAATATGGAAAAACTCTTTAGAACTCATACATGTGGTAATTTAACGCAGGGTGATATTACAAAAGAAATTATTATTAGTGGTTGAGTTAAAGATATTCGTATTAATAAATTTGGTATTTTTATTGATTTACGTGATATGTATGGAACAACACAAGTCATTGTTAAACCAGATAACGGATATTATCAAGAAATAAAAAATGTTAAAGTTGAATCTGTTTTAAAAGTAATTGGAACAGTTGTCTTACGAAAAAATAAAGATGCAAAAACTACTAATGATATGATTGAAGTAGTAGCAAAAGATATTGAAATATTAAGCAATTCTATTAATTTACCATTTGTTATTAAAAATGATAATACGCTTGCTAGTGAAGAATTACGTTTACAATATCGCTATTTAGATTTAAGAAGACCAGCAATGAATTATAATATTAAATTTAAACACCAAGTTCTTAGTTGCTTACGAACATTTTTGAATCAAAATAATTTTTTAGAAATTGATACTCCTTGCTTAACAAAATCAACACCAGAAGGTGCTCGTGATTTTTTAGTTCCTGCTCGTATTCAAAAAAAACATTTTTATGCTTTACCACAATCACCACAAATTTATAAGCAATTATTAATGATATCAGGTATTGACAAATATTATCAAATTGCTAAATGTTTTCGTGATGAAGATTTTCGTGCTGATAGACAACCCGAATTTCAACAATTAGACTTAGAAATGGCATTTACTACTAGTAAAGAAATTAAATTAATAGTAGAAAATATGATAATAAGTCTTTTTAATACTTTAAAAATTGGTAATATTCCCTCAACATTTTCATCGATTACCTATGATCAAGCAATGGATTTATATGGTAGTGATAAACCTGATTTGCGTTGTACATGTAAGTTAATAAATATTAATATTAACAATAATAGTGATGGATTTATTTATAAGGGTTTTATAGTTAATGATAAAATGAATGAAACAACTATAAAAAAAATAACAGAAATTAGCAATCAGCATGGAGGAAAAACATTAATAATTTATGACTTAATTAAGAAAAAAATTATTCATAATAATTCTAAAGTAAAGTTTGATGATTTAGTTTTAGCAGAAGAAATATCAAAAATAAAATATAATAATAATTTTTTAATTTTCGTATATGAACAACAAGATGTTGCTAATAAAGTTATGGGTGCTATTAGAAGTTTTTATATTAATGATTTGTCAAAACGAATTAATCATAAAGATTTTATGAATAATATTGAAAACTTTGAATTTATTTGAATTATTGATTGACCAATGTTTGAACAGGAAGAAAATAAATGACAAGCTTGTCATCATCCTTTTACAAGTCCAAAAAATCCTGAAAAATTATTAGATATAAAAAATAAAGATTTAGGAACTTTAACTGCAGATGCTTATGATTTGGTTTTAAATGGTTTTGAAATTGCTGGTGGGAGCATTAGAATTCATGATTATAAATTACAAAAAAAGATTTTTGAATTATTAGATTTAAGTAAAACAGAAATTGAAAATAAATTTGGTTTTTTCTTATCAGCTTTTAATTACGGAGTTCCTCCACATGGTGGTATTGCTTTTGGCATTGATCGTTTATTAATGATTTTAATTAAGAATGAATCAATTCGTGATACTATTGCTTTTCCTAAAAATAATCGTGGTATTTGTTTATTAACAAATAGTCCTAGTGAAATTTCATCTGATCAGTTATCAATATTAAATTTGGAATTTAAGAAGTAAAATTTTAATTTTAAAGTGATTAGAGATTAATTATGTAATTTAATTGAAATCAATTTTTCAATAATGTTAAATTAATAATTATTAATTTCAATTATATTTTTTTTGATATTTGTTAATATTCAAGTTCAATAAATGGTTCACTATCTTTGGTTTTTAGATGTCATATAGCTGGTAAATTTTTTTGAACTAAAGTAAAGACATTATTTGGTGGTAAGCATTTATAAAGTGAACCGTCATTAGTTTTAGTTTTTCCATCTCCGTTTCATGTAGTAACATATAAAAATTTGTATTTTTATTAAAAACTAATGATAGTACTCCCCCTTTTATTCCAGACATTGGTTTAAAGTTTGTTTCTTCTGCTAAACATTTGTAAACTTCACCATTACTAGGAGATTGATATGAACCGGTTCAAACTCCTGCATAAATATTATCATCATTGTCAAAAGTTAAAGAAGAAACAGATTTATTTATACCATCCATTTTTTTAAAAGTATTTTGATTTTTTTGATATTTATAAACGTTACCTTTAAAACTACTTTCTCTAGTACCTATATAAACATTTTCATTTTTATCAATAGCTATTGTTCATATTTCACCATATATTCCTAATATTTGGAATGGCGCCACTTAGCCCTTTTTACTAGACCATTAATTTAAAAAATCTGAATGTATTCTAAAAACAATTGTGTTATATAATGAACACTAATTTTGACCTGAAAGGATTTTTATTAATGGATAAAATTAAACAAATAGCATTAATAATTAACAAATTAAATATCAAAGAAAAAATTAAAATTATCGATGATTGCAAAAATCAATATTCAATTAGAAACTTATGTCAATATCTTCAATTAAACAGATCAACATATTACTTTTTAAAAAATAAACAAAAACTTATTAAAAAAGAAAAAAATCATATTATTAATTGCAATCATAAATATCAAGAATTATGCCAACTTTTAATCGAATTTCATTCTACAAGAAAAGGTAGAATTTATGGATATTTAAGAATTTTTTCAGCTTTTAAAGAGTGATTAAAACAAGAGAAAAATATCATTTTAAATATAGAATTATCAACAAAACAAATGCGAAAAATTATGAAAAAACACAATATTCAAGGATTAAAACAAACTAAAAATAACTATCCTAAAAACAAAAAAAATCCAAATAAGTGAATACCTACAATGGATAAAGTAAACAAAGATTACAAAAGTACAACCGCTTCAAATCAAATTTGATCAATGGATACTAAACAAATAAACACCAAAGAAGGTTGACTATATCTTTTTGTAATTATTGATTTTTATTCAAATAATGTTGTTAGTTATAATACATTTTCAAATAAATCATATCAAGATTTAATTCTTCCTGCACTTGAAAAAATAAACAACCAATTTTCTTGAAATCAAATAAAAAACGTTATTTTACATTCAGATAACGCCAACGAATTTTATTGTCAAGAAATTACAAAATGAGCAAAAAACAAACAAATAATTTTAAGCAAAAAACAACCATATGATATTGGCGGTAATGTCATATCTGAAAATTGATTTTCACATTTATCTCAAGAATGATTGCCTAAAGACTCAAATCAATATTTAACAATCAATGAAGCTATTAATGATGTAAATCAATATGTTATGTTTTATAATTATGAAAGAATACATTCTAAATTTTTAAAACCACCAATATTACAAATAAAAATTTAGAAATATCTATCAAAATATGGTCCAGTAATTAGGGCTAACCACCATAGTTATTTTTGTAAGTTACACAGATTACTAAACATTACCTTGTTAACTTAAAAAAATAATAAAAAACAATTTAAAAATCTATCTTTAAGATGCATTTTATTGTTATTTTAAAAATTAAAGCTTAAAGCAATTATTTAATAATTGCTTTAATTTTAGTAGCAATAATATCAATAGCTACAGTATTATGAAAATCAAAAGGAATAATAATATCAGCATAACGTTTAGTTGGTTCAACAAAAGCATCATGCATAGGTTTAACAGTTAATGCATATTGTTGTAAAACACTGTCAAGAGTACGATTTCTAAAACTAACATCTCGTTTAATTCTTCTTAGTAGTCTAGTATCACTATCAGTATCAACAAAAATTTTGATAGTAGATAATTCACGAATAATAGGATTTTCTAAAGCAAAAATACCATCCAGAATGATAACATCACCCGGACCAATAATCTCAGTGTTTTTACTGCGACTATTGATTTTAAAATCATAAATAGGCTCTTCAATAGCATTGCCAAGTAATAATTGTTCTAAATCATGAATTAATAATTTCATATCAATAGCATTAGGATGATCAAAATTAGTTTTTTTTCTTTCTTCAACTTTTAAGTTACTAAGGTCATGATAATAATTATCCATTTGTACAAAAATGACATTTTTTTTATTACAAGCTTCAGCAATTTTTTCTGCTACTGTTGTTTTTCCTGAAGCACTGCCGCCAGCGATAGCGATTAAATTAATTTTTTTATATTTCACATTTATCTCCTAAAATTTAAGATTGAGTTATTTTATCAAAGTATGATTGTAAAATAATAGCAGCAGCCAATTGATCTTTAACTTGTTTTCTTTTATTTGAAGAAACATTAGATTTAATTAATATTTGCTGCGAAGAATAGGTAGTTCTTCTTTCATCTTGTAAAACAATATTTAGTTTATCATTATTTTGTGTTAATTTAAATTTATTAATAAAATTTAAAACAATTTTTGCGCTGGGGCCGACTGTGCTATCCATGTTTAAAGGGTAACCAAAAACAAGAATATCAGCATCATATTCTTTAATAGCATTTTGGAGTTGGATAATAGCATTATTAAAATCATGCTCTGGGAAACGAATAGTTTTTCAAGAAAAAGCAATTTTACCTTCACCACGAGCAAGCCCTAATGTTTTACTACCTAAATCAATGCCTAAATATTTCATAAATTTATTATACTTAATATTTTTTTTAATTTTAATAATATATTAATTTTATAAAAAAATATTTTTTATATTGTAACTATAATAAAAATGTATTATGTCTATAAATTTTTATCTTTTTTATATTGTTTTTTTTCTTCTGCAATTCTTTTTCTTTCCTTTTCAGCTTCTGCAATTCTTTTTTTTAATCTTTCTTCTTCAAATTGTTTTTTATTTTCTGCATCTTGTTTTCTTAACTTTTCAATTTCCTTATCTTTATCCATAATAAAAAGTTCCTCTTTTCTAATGTTAAACTTTGGATTATTTTTTTCTTTTTTTTAAAAATATCCATAAATTAGTATAAATATTTTTTAAAAAAAAATATATTTTTAAGTTATATTATGAATTAAGCAAATAAAATCATTTTTTTGTTTAATAATGGAAATTGATCTGAATCATAATCAATGGTATTTATTAACTTTGGATCAATTTTTTTTGTATTTGAATATATTACTTTATAAGTCTTATTTGCTTCATTTATGCTGTCTTGTATTTTTATTACTTCTGATTTATTAAAAATTGGAATATTACTATTGTTTTCTAATTCTATTAATTTTTCTTCTAGTAAACTTATGTTTGGTTTATGAAAATATCTAATTTTTTTTATTAAAGTTTCAAAATTAAAGATTTTATAAAAATTTGAAATAGAAAGAGAAAACATTTGAGAACCTGTTGCTAAGAAAAAAAATAATCATGTTTCTCATTTTTTTAATTTTAATTCAAGTAGAACATGAGATTTTGTAACTTCATATTTAGTAAGTAGTGTTGTTGCTGTTTTAGTAATATTAGTAAAAACAGCATTCAAAAAAAATAAAAATATTGCCATTGAAAATTTTCCATAATTTGATTGTTTTGTAATTCAGTTTGAAATTATTTGAGGACAAATATTAGTTTTAATTTTTAATGTTTCTAATCCTCATTTAAATATGGAATTAACTGGTCGTATAGAAAAATAAGTGATTGTATTTGCTAATATAATATTTGGTTTAGTAAAATATTTAATTCAATCACTTATTTTAAAGTTTTCTTGTATAGCATTTGCTATTGCACCTGTCATTATAGAATGTGCCATTAGTCATGTTATTGATTCTAAAAATAAATCAAATAATGAATAATTTATTCTTTCTTTTCATTCTAAAGTATCTAAATTTGATTTTTTTAATTTATTTAAATTATCAATCACTTTGTTTGCCGAAGATGTTAGTTCTTTTATTATAGTATTATCAATAGGCTTCTTTAAACAATTAAAGTCACTAATTTTTTCAACTTCTTTTTTAAAATTTGGATGATATTCAAAATCTGTCGGTTTTGGAAGATTATTAAGTTTTTTTATTAAATTATTAATATGTTTTATTCGTGTCATATTATTTTTTAATTTTACTTCATTTTCTTCATATAAAAGGGTTAAAAATTCATGCTTATATTTTTTAAATGGTTCAATAGGAATTTTTTTAATTTTAAAATCATTTATTGAATTACTTTTTTAACTTTGGATTATATTTAAAATTGTATTTCTTGATCAATCAGCAATTGCTGAGGTAAAAAATGTCGTTAAAATAGTATCAATGAATGTTGTGAAATAGTTTTGTTTATTTTGAAATATTCCATAAAGATAATCTTCTGATGTATATTCTTGCTCATCAAAAATATATGTAGAAATTATTCTTTGTGCATTTTTTCCAGTAAATGCAATATAAACTAGTAGTAATCCTAACAATAAATTAGGTAATGTTTTTTTAATTTTGGCACTTATTGAAATATTGCTAGACGAAGTAGGAATATCAATAAGTTTTTGCATATATGTTAAATACTGATATAACTTTAATAAATTATCATAATTAATATTAATACTTAATTCTTGATTAAATGAGGTAATATTTTTTATAAACATATCTATATTATTAATAGAATTTATAGTAACGTTTTCTAAATAAAATAATATTTTAGATTTGATTTTTCGCCTCCTTTAACTTTGATAGGAGAGGAATCTAAAAGTTTATTATTCTTTAGGTCATCTGATAATTTGTCAATGTTTTCATATTTTTTAACGTGTTTATATAATTTATTATTTTTAATTAAAAATATTTCAAAAATAATTTGACTATTTGGAAAGGCAGTTCTTTTCGTTCAATATTTAAAATCATTTTTGTTTTTGTCATAAATTGTCATATAGGATTCATAAATAAGTGAATCAAGTTCATTAGATTTATTTCTAATTTCAGTTTTATATTCTCATTCTCCTTTATTATTTTTTCATTTCTTTGTTTTTCCACCAAACCGATTGTTATTTTTTGTTAATTTTATTTTTTTTAAATTTCTCATTTTTACTCCTTTTTAATTATAAAAGTTTTATTTAATATATTAATTTGTTATTAATAACAGTAGTTATATAGCTAACGAAAGTAATGTTTACTCATAAATAATGTAAAATAATAATATGTAATTTAAACAATTCTTGCACTTACAAGTATAATTCAGCAATAATTAAAATAGATTAGGAAGATTAAATTATGCCAAAACCATACAGTGAGGACTTACGAAGAAAAGTAATAGAAGTTTATGAAAGTAAAAACATGAAAATTAAAGAAATTTGTAAAGTGTTCAATATCACTAGAAAGACTTTATTTTTATGAAGAAAAAGAAAGCAAAAAACCGGAAATATAAAACCAATTTTGAATTATCAAAAAGGACATAGCCACAAAATAAAGGATTTAGATGAATTAAAAAATTATTTAGCAGAAAATAAAGATGTTACAGTTCAAAAAGTAATTGAAAAATTTGGTGATATGACAAAAGAAACAGTTTATAACTATTTCAAAAAACTAAATTATACATATAAAAAAAACTTTTCTATATGAACAAAGAGATAAAAATAAACAAGAAGATTTTTTAAAAGAAATAGCGAAAATAATGAATGAAGATTTGGTATATATTGATGAATCTGGAATTGATGATAATGAATTTTATAAATATGGTTGGTCTGAAAAAGGTAAAAGATTATTTGATAATAAACCTGCATATAAAATAAAGAGAATGAGTATAATTGGTGCACTAAATAAAGGTAAATTAAAAGCTCTATGAGCATTTGAAGGACATTGCAATAGTAAAATTTTTGAATCATATGTTAAAAATATACTAATTCCAGTATTAAAGTGTGGACAAATTATAGTTTTAGATAATGCGACGTTTCATAAATCTAAAGCAACAAAACAATTAATTGAAAATGCTGGATGCAAACTATTATTTCTTCCACCATATTCTCCTAATTTAAATCCAATTGAACATTTTTGATTTGCTATAAAACATAATATAAGAAAAATATTACCAAATTATTGACCAAATATTAAAAACGCGATTGATTTTGTTTTTCAAGATATGAGTAAACATTACTTTAGTTAGCTATATATATTAAAAAGGATCATATTACAAGATCCTCAAAAGCAGTAGTATTAATTTTTTTGAATTAGTTTTACTATAACAATTTATAAGTATTTTAAAATCATATCCAAAAAATTACTGTTTATAAGTAAAGTTTTTAGTTGTGTTATTAATTTTTTCCCAATACCTTCTTAGATATATAATAAGAAGTAACTAAATTCTAAAGTTTTTAAAATAAAATACAATAAAAATTATTTTTAATTAACTTTATTTTTATTTTTATGAATAATAATCAATTTAATATTTTTTTAATTCTTTGATTATTTTTGATTTTAGTAAAATTATGATAAGATATTTTTATATTTATATTAGTTTTTTGCTTTTAAAGTTTTTTTATTAATAAAATAAATAAAAGGGTTTTGGTCTTTAAAAAAAACTGGTGTAAATAAAAACAATTATTTAGAAAATCAATATCAAAATAATTAGAGATAAATTGTTTTTTAACTTTTTACTAGCAAATAATGAAATATTCATATTTAAAAATAAATAAATAAATGCAGTATTAGTTGGATTGTTAATCTTAAGGAATTAAAAAAATTAACGTATAATTAAACTATCAATAATTATAATATAATATTATTTAAGGTTTCTTAAATTATTTTTTGTTTTTAGGAGGAACTATGAAAATTGCTTTTGATGTAATGGGTTCAGACCATGGTAGTTTGCCCGCTATTGCTGCAGCGTTAGAAGTTATTAAAGAATTCAAAAACGTTGAAATTTGTTTAGTTGGTGATGAAAAACAAATTAATGGAAACTTGCAGATTTTATTAAAAAATAAGCCATTATCATCAAGAATAACAATACTAGCAACAACCCAAGTAATAACTATGAATGATGGTCCACTCGCTGGTATTAGAATGACTGATTCTTCTATGAATCAAGCCATTCAGTTAGTTAAAAATAAAAAAGCAGATGGGATTCTAACTTCTGGTTCAACTGCTGCCTATCTTGGTGCTTGTCATTTTTTATTAGGCGAAATCAAAGGCATTAAACGTCCGGCATTCATGCCAATTATGCCTACTTTAATAAAAGATCGACAAGTAGTATTATTGGATGTTGGAGCAAATATTGAAAACACTGTTGATGAATTAATTAATTTTGCATTAATGGGTCATATTTATTGTCAAACTATTCAAAATATTTCACGTCCTAAAATTGGTTTACTAAATATTGGTATTGAAGAAAGCAAAGGTCCAGAAGTAACTAAAGCAACATATGCTAAACTAAAACAATTAACACAAAAAAGTGAAAAGTTAAGTTTTTTAAATTTTCACGGTAATATTGAACCACGAAATGTTTTAAGTGGTGATGTTGATATTATTATTTGTGATGGTTATTCAGGTAATATTGTTTTAAAATCAGTTGAAGGCATGGCATCATTATTATTTACATTAATTAAAAATGGTTATAAAAAAAATTTATGAACTAAATTTTTAGGTTTAATGTCAATTGGTATTTTTAAAAATATTAAAAAGACTTTTGATTATAAGAATACAGGTGGTGCTCAATTAATAGGTATTAATGGCATTGCTTTTAAAGCACATGGATCTAGTAATAAAAAATCTTATTATAGTACTTTAAAACTTTTAATTCGTGCTATTGAACAAGATGTTACTAATAAAATAGCTAAACAAATTCAAGAATTATAATTTATAAATAAGTATTAAGGAGAAAAATATGATTAATATTGAACATATTTTAAAATCGAGTATTTTAGAAAAAATTAAATCTAATCGTAATTATCGTGAAGCATTTACTCATCGTTCTTTTTCAAACGAACATAATTTAGATTATTCATATGAGCGATTAGAATTTTTGGGTGATTCGATTTTAGGGGAAAATATTTCAACTTACATTTGACACTTATTTCCAAATAAAGATGAGGGACAATTAACAAGTTTACGTAGTAAAGCAGTTAGACAAGAAACATTGGCAGCAGTGGCAATTGCTCTAGGATTACAAGATTATTTATTTTTGGGAAATGGTGAAAAAAATACAGGTGGACAACAACGCGAAAGCATTTTATCAGATGTTTTTGAATCATTTCTTGCTGCAGTATATCTTGATTTAGGAAATAGTGCAGTGAAAAAAATCTTAGACTTAACCTTATTTGAATTAATTAAAACTAATCAGTTAGAAACAATTATTGATTATAAAACTAAATTACAAGAATTAGTACAGGCAGAAAAAAGAGATCCTATTAATTATAAAACTATGGAACAAATTAAAAAAGATAATATTACTTATTTTATTGTTCATGTGTATTTAGATAATAAAATACTAATGGGGAAAGGAGTAGGAACAAATAAAAAGAAAGCTGAGCAAGAAGCAGCAAAGTCAGCTTTAGCAAAACTGTCAAAATCTAATTTATTAATAAGTGATCATAAGAAGTGATAAACATGTTTAAATTATTACGTAATTATATTCGTGAACAAAAAAACAATTTATTACAAATGTTTGGTTTAGGTTTTTTAGTAATGATTATGATTATTGCCTTTTTATCATTAAATTTTTCTAATAATTATTTATTTGAACAATATGTTAACGATATTGCTCATAATGAATTTAATCAATATACATTTTTTTCACCAATCGAATATGTTAATTTTGATGGAAAATATAATGAAAAAGATAAAGCTGGTTCTTATTTAAATAATATTAATTATTATCAAAAAGATAATACTATTGATAAAGAAAAGATGGCAAAAGCTACTTTTCAGTTAACAATACCAGATGCTACTAGACCTGATATATATCGTTTTACTTTTTATGGTGGGGACGCTAATAGTAAAGAATATTTTGCTATTGGTGATAGTCTTTTTAATGATACTAGCCATAATTATATTGATTTTAAAATTAATATTCCTATTAATTATCCATCTTATGATACTCATAAAGCAACGATAGAACAATATGCTAATATTCTAAATCAATATCTATATGATCCATTACATCCAGAAAATGCAACAAATTTTATGATTACTAGTGAAGCTGCTTTACAGTTTTATAACGATAATTTTAAGGGACAATTGTCATATGCTAATCGAAACTATAGTGAAATAGATATTAAAAATGAAGCTAAGTTATATGAAATAATGTCAATGGGAATGTTATATAAAGATATTGAATGACAACATGCTGTTATGGTCCGTGATTTATTAATTACTAGTAAAAATTTTGCTTTTATTGAAACAGGACCCGAATATATTGTTAATAAAGCAATTATTGTCAAAGATGGTGGCCCAAGTTTAACAGAAAAACCATTACAAGATAATGAAATTTTAATTTACAAACATTTTGCTGAACTAAATAATTTACATATTGGTCAAAATTATGTAATTGCTGGACAAACGTTTATTATTCGTGGTTATGCTACAAGCTCATTAGCAGCATTTGTTGGTCGTTATTTTGGTAATTCACTTGATTTAAAAAATAATACTGTCGCTTTTACTAATGGTAATACGATGCGCAAAGTTGAATCTGATTTAAAGGCATTTAGCAGTAATATTGATGATTTTTTTTTAGGTATTAATCCTGATTTGTCTAAAAATATTGATTCACAAATAAACAATGAATGAATTTATAATTATCTTCATGCAACTTATAAAACACCTACTGATATAGCAAGTACAAAATATTATAATAATGGTATTGATTATAATAAAATAGTTTCTCCTTTAAGTATCAATAATCTTAGATTTTATACTAGTATGCAAGAATGATCTTTTAGTTCCATTAATAATAGAATTAATGTTATTGAAGAGATTTCTAGTTTATTTTTAATTTTGATTTTTATTGTGACTACTATTATTATTTTTATTATTACTTTTAAAATGATTGATCGTAATAAAAAATTAATTGGAATTTTAAAAGCAACAGGATATAAAAGTTGACAGTTAAGTATATCATTAGTAATTTCAATTATTGCTCCTTTAATTATTTTTTCTATTATTGGTGTTTTAATTTCTATTCCAGTTGCGCATTATTTAATTTATATTACTAATATTAGTACTGTTGCCTTAATTAGTTATGGTTGGTACTTTAATATTGTTACCGCTATTTTATTACTTGTTATTCCAATCATTAGTTTAACTTTCATTAGTTTTTTAATGGTATTATTCTTATTAAGAAGTAAACCCTTAGATTTAATTACTAATAATATTTCAAAACAAAAATATAAAATAAATATTAGTTCAACTTTTACTTTTATTGCAAGATATGTGATTGGTAGATTTAGTTATCGTAATAAGTTGGCCGTTACTACTTCACTACGTAGTTTTGGTAAAACATTAATTATGTATTTTACTAGTATTTTTGCTGCAACATTAGTATTCTTTGCGCTTGCTGCTAGTGGTTTAGTTAATAATATGTTAGGTTCACAATTTGCGGGAACTAATTTTAATTATCAAAATGGTTATCAATTTGATGATAATATTAAAACTAACTTTATTAATAACGAAAATAAATTAATGTATCAATTTAATAGTGTTGATAATATTAAAAGCAAAATTTCATTATATCCAGAATTATTAGCTGCAATTAAACGATTTGATCCTCTTAATCCTAATAAATCAATTATGATTAATGTTCAAAATCGTTATATTATGGGTAGTGAATTATTAAAAATAAAACAGTGAATTGCTGCTAATCCATCAAAGATTCCACCCATAGTTAAGGATTTCTTAGAAAAAAATAAAATATTATTTAATTATTTAACCAATAATAATGGTAAAAGCAATACTGATTTATTGATAAGTTTTGGTTTAATTCCTTATGATGAACAGTATGAAGTACCATACACACAATTAGAACTTGATAAGGCTAGTTTGTTACTTCCTAATCAGCGTGGTGCTGTTTTTGATAATGATACACAAACCTTATCAAAAGAATCTTTTAAAAATTGAAGTGCACCAAGAACTGCTTATGGTATTGATGATAGTTTAAGTGATTTTTTATCTCTAAATTTTAGTATAAGTGATTTCTCTACTTTTAGTAAATTAAATTTAGCTGATATGGAAGTTTCTAATAATTGGCAAGATAAACAATTTATTAATATTCGTAATCATTTAATTCAAAAATTAGGAATTAAAAATCCAGATAGTAGTGCTGTTCAATTTATTCCAATGGCTACTTCTGTTTTACCTTCGGTTGTCAATGTTTATAATGGTGGAGAACAACTTAATAATAGTGTTATTTATAGGTATAAAGGATTAGATAATCAAATAAAATATATAATTGGTATTGCTTATGATTATATTAATAAATTAGATCCAAAAATAATAGTAATGCCTAACCTTTGGCTTAATGATATTTTGTTTGGTAGTAAAAGTGATTTATTAGAAAATAATTTTGCTAATAGTAAATTAAGCAAATTTACTGATAATGAGTTTAAACATTACTTACCAATTATTAGTAATAAAAATGATTATAATATTGATTTAGCACAAATTTCACACTCAGGATATTTGGAAAGTAAAGGTATTAGTACTTCATTATCATCAGTGTATGATATTAGTAATTTACGTAGTATTATGAAGAATAATCAATATAGTTTACAAATAATCATTTCATTTTTTGGTATTTTTAGTGTTATATTATCATTAATGATTATTGTTATTGTTACTAATATTAGTGTTCGTGATAATTTAATATTAATTAATATTTTATGAAGTTTAGGTTATACTGCATTAGAAGTTTCTTATAATTTCTTTCTGGTAATAATACCGGCATTGGTAATGAGTAGTTTGGTTGCTGTTTTTATTGTTCCTTCTTTAGTAATGGTACTTTCTAATTTATTAGCAACTTTTGCAAAAATCGCATTTCCTATTGTTTTTCGTTGATGATATTTTGCATTGATGATTAGTATAAATATTTTAATTTATTTAGTCTCATACATTATTAATTGAAAGTTAAACGTTAATAATAAACAATTAATGACATTAACTAAATAATATATAATCTGGTTTGCTGCTATTAAATAAAAAATTACACATTAAAATGTTTTAATTTTAAAAAATATTTTTAAATTGATAAAATTAATTTGAAGTATCAACTGAGGTTAGTGGAATATGGTAAAAATATTTTTTAATTATTTGCGTGAACAAAGAAAAAATATTATTCAAGTTTTAGGGTTAGGCTTTTTAGTTATGATTATGATTATAACTTTTTTAAGCATTCAATTTTCTGATCAATATGTAGAAAATCAATATTTAAATGATATTAGTCAAAATACTAATTTTCAAGAATTAAATGAATTACCAATTGAAAAAAATAGTTTTGAAAAAGAATATAATTATTATAAAACACATTTAGGATTATGATTGGAAAATATGTCATATTATAAACAAGATGATAGTATTGATACTTTTAAATTAAATCATGCAACTTTTCAAATTGCTTTAGTTAATGCTAATACCGATACTTATCGTTTTATTTTTAATGGTAGTAGTGATTTAAGTGATTCTCATGCTAATAATTATTTACAAATTGGAAATAATATATCTACTAAATATCATCATGATTATGTTGATTTTAAACTATTAGTTCCTAATGATTATCATCAAGGTTATAACTCTTCTGAAGAATATAAAAATGCAATGCGTAATTTAATTAATAGTTATGTTTATGATGGAAAGACAAATATTAATCAAGTAAACTATTTTATTTTAAATGATAAAGCATTAAAAATTTATCAAGATGAAATTTATCATAAAATATCATACGCTAATCATGAATATAATACAATTGATATTTCTTTGCAATCACAACTATATTTTTTAATTATTAATGGCATGTTATTTCAAAATATTGAATGAAATCATTATACTTTAGTTAATGATTTATTAATGACCGGTAAATCTTTTCTCTTTACACAAACAGTTCCTAAAAATATTATTGATCCACCAATTTTAGTAGGTAATTATAAACAAAGTTTGGAAGAGTTACCATTACAAGATAATGAAATTTTAATTTATGAACAATTTGCTAATAATAATAATTTAAAAATTGGTGATAAGTACAATATTGTTAATCGTACTTTTATTGTTAGAGGATTTGTTACTAGTCGAAATAGTGCTTTTATTGCCAATAATATTAGTGGATTGATGGATCCAAAAAATAAAACTTGGAATGGCAACACTTTTTAGGACTATTTTTTGGTAGACATTTGTTGTTGATATTTAACTGGAGTTAAGTAGTTTAAAGTGCTGTGAATTCTTATATTGTTATATCAATTGATGTAATCAAATAATTCTAATTTTAATTGGATTAATGATGTAAAATTTTTATCATTAATAAATTCGGTTTTAAAAGTTTTAAAAGTTGCTTCAGCAACAGCATTATCATAAGGACAACCTTTTTTACTTAAAGAACGGTTAATGTTGAATGCTAGTAAAAGTTTATCAATAATTTTATTGTTAAATTCATTACCGCGATCACTATGAAATATTTGAATATCTTTTAAACAGCGATTTGATTGCATAAATGCTTGATGTACTAATGATGCATCTTTTTTAACTCCAACACTATGTCCGATAATTTCGCGGTTAAATAGGTCTATTAATAGGCAAATATAGTTTCACCTACCATTAACTTGTACATAAGTTAAATCACTAACAATAACTTCATTTTTAATCCTATTCTTAAATTTTCTATTAACAAGATTAGTTATTTGACTATCGTTAACTTTGTTATTATGATTTTTGAATGATAATTTAGTATATTTTGATATTAAATTATGTTCATTCATAATTTTTTTAATTTTTCTGCGCGATAAATAAATTTCTTGGTTTTCTAGAATTTTTTTTAATCTTCTAGTACCATAAACTTCTTTATTTTCTTTAAAAGCACTAATGGTGGTTAGCCCTAATTACTGGACCATATTTTGATAGATATTTCTAAATTTTTATTTGTAATATTGGTGGTTTTAAAAATTTAGAATGTATTCTTTCATAATTATAAAACATAACATATTGATTTACATCATTAATAGCTTCATTGATTGTTAAATATTGATTTGAGTCTTTAGGCAATCATTCTTGAGATAAATGTGAAAATCAATTTTCAGATATGACATTACCGCCAATATCATATGGTTGTTTTTTGCTTAAAATTATTTGTTTGTTTTTTGCTCATTTTGTAATTTCTTGACAATAAAATTCGTTGGCGTTATCTGAATGTAAAATAACGTTTTTTATTTGATTTCAAGAAAATTGGTTGTTTATTTTTTCAAGTGCAGGAAGAATTAAATCTTGATATGATTTATTTGAAAATGTATTATAACTAACAACATTATTTGAATAAAAATCAATAATTACAAAAAGATATAGTCAACCTTCTTTGGTGTTTATTTGTTTAGTATCCATTGATCAAATTTGATTTGAAGCGGTTGTACTTTTGTAATCTTTGTTTACTTTATCCATTGTAGGTATTCACTTATTTGGATTTTTTTTGTTTTTAGGATAGTTATTTTTAGTTTGTTTTAATCCTTGAATATTGTGTTTTTTCATAATTTTTCGCATTTGTTTTGTTGATAATTCTATATTTAAAATGATATTTTTCTCTTGTTTTAATCACTCTTTAAAAGCTGAAAAAATTCTTAAATATCCATAAATTCTACCTTTTCTTGTAGAATGAAATTCGATTAAAAGTTGGCATAATTCTTGATATTTATGATTGCAATTAATAATATGATTTTTTTCTTTTTTAATAAGTTTTTGTTTATTTTTTAAAAAGTAATATGTTGATCTGTTTAATTGAAGATATTGACATAAGTTTCTAATTGAATATTGATTTTTGCAATCATCGATAATTTTAATTTTTTCTTTGATATTTAATTTGTTAATTATTAATGCTATTTGTTTAATTTTATCCATTAATAAAAATCCTTTCAGGTCAAAATTAGTGTTCATTATATAACACAATTGTTTTTAGAATACATTCAGATTTTTTAAATTAATGGTCTAGTAAAAAGGGCTAAGTGGCCCCATCCAACTGTTGCTTTTGTTAATAGTAATACAATGGTTAACATCAATAATGATTTTAAGGGTTTTATTGATAAAAATAAACAAAAAAATAGTTTTAATCCCGTTTATCCTGAACGTAGTTTAAACGCATGATTATATAATATATTACATAATCAATTAGCATATGGTCATCATTATCAAAATCTTACTAATGGTATAAATTTTGCTAATGTTGCTAGTATTTTAACAAATGATGATTATTTATGAAGACCTTATAATGAAAATGCTATTTTTTTCTTAAATGAGCGAATTAATTTAACACAAAATGTTGGTATAATATTTTTAACATTAATTTTTACTGTTACTAGTGTTATTATTTTAATGGTAGTATGAAAGATGATTCATCATAATCATAAATTAATTGGAATTTTAAAAGCATTGGGTTATAAAAATTGACAATTAACAATTTCTTTAGTTTTAGCTATTATTTGACCTTTATTTATTTTTACTATTATTGGTGTTTTAATATCAGTATTTATTAGTCATATTCTTATTAATAGTCATAACTTATATTTAGCGTTAATTAACTATGGATGATATATAAATGTGCATATGACAATTATTGTGGTAACTGTTCCTTTATTGTTATTAGTAATTATTAGTTTTTTTATAGTTTATTTATTTTTACAAAAAAAACCACTTGACTTAATTAGTAGTAAAAATTTTAAAAAATATCATCATTTAAATATTAGCAAAATTTTT
This sequence comes from Spiroplasma endosymbiont of Dasysyrphus albostriatus, assembly GCF_964019495.1. Taxonomy (NCBI): domain Bacteria; kingdom Bacillati; phylum Mycoplasmatota; class Mollicutes; order Entomoplasmatales; family Spiroplasmataceae; genus Spiroplasma; species Spiroplasma endosymbiont of Dasysyrphus albostriatus. The sequence goes on from NZ_OZ026447.1 coordinate 1,577,883, forward strand.
AATTTTATTAGTGTTAAAGTTATTGGCGATATTAGTTATCATAATAAATTGGCAATAACTATTAGCATGCGTAGTTTTGGTAAATTAGTTATCATTAGTATAGTTAGTAATTTTGCTGCCACATTGATGCTATTTTCAATTGCAGCTAGTGGTTTAGTTAATGATATGTTATCATTACAATTTGAAGGGATTAATTTTAATTATTTAAATAGTTATCATTATGAAGACATTGATAATAATTTTATTAATAATAACAAGCAGTTGCTTTATAACATTGCTCCAGTTTCACAAATAGAATCAGGAATATCACTTAAACAAGATTTACAAGATGCTATTGATTCATATTTAATAAATCCTAATAATCCAGCACCCGTTATTCGCGATTTACGTAATAAATATATTTTGGGTAGCGATTTATTAAAGATGCGTAAAAATTTTGAAAAATCGACAACATGAAATTTATTACCACAAACATTTAAAAAACAGTGAGCAAAACAAATAAATATTATTAATTATTTAACAAATGAAAGTGGTAATAATAATGACTTATTAATTAGTTTTGGTATTATTCCTTATCAAGAACAAAATGAGTTACCTTTTATTAAATTGAATATTGAAGATTCTTATGATTTAGATTTTAGTCATAACAATGCTATTGGTAATACTTATGATAGTGTAACTCAAACTTTTAATGATTCATGCTTTAGTAATGAAGTTACAATAAGACAAACTATCTATGGTATTAATGCAAATAGTAATAATTTTATTAAACCTAATTTAATTAATAGTAAATTTAAAAAATTTATTAATATGAACAATGATACAATGAACACCTCTGATTTTTGATTAGATAAAGAATTTACTAAAAATGTTAACAATGTAAAAAAACAATTACATATTACTAGTACTAATGCTCCAAATGTTACCTTTTTACCAATTGCAGCATCTAATGCCCCAGCATCCAATACTAGTACTGGTAATGGTAACAATATTGGTAAAGCAATTTTATATCCATATTTTGATTTTAATGGTAATAAAAAATATTTAATTGGTATTATTTATGATGGCTTTAGTAATTTAGGAATATCAACATTATTAGTATCACAATCACTTTTAAATAGTGCTATTAATGAAAATACAGGATTATTAATTAATAATGCCAAAATGAGTAAATTTAATGATAATGAGTTACGACATTACTTAACTTTTATTAATACTGAAAATAATTATAATCTTGATTTAACTAAAATTTTGAATACTGACTACATTAGTTCTAGTGGTTTTATTAGTTCTTTGAGTGGTATTGTTCCAATTGGTAATGAAAAAGCAGCATTGGAAAATAATGAAATAAGTATTCAATTACTTATTGGTTTTTTTGCAATTTGTAGTATTATATTATCATTTATGATTATGACTTTGGTTACTAATATTTTAGTTCGTGATAATTGAATATTGATTAATATTTTAAAAGTATTGGGATATAATACTATGGAAGTATCGTACAATTTTATTATAATTATTGTCCCTTTAATTTTAATTTTTTCAGTTTTTAGTGTTTTTATTAGTCCAATATTAATTAATATATTAGCACAACAGTTAATTACTTTTAGTCATGTTATTTATCCAATTATTTTTCGTTGATGATATTTTTTATTAGCTTTTGCTATTAATATTATTGTTTATATTAGTGCTTATATTATTACTTGATTATTAAATTTTAGAAAATATAAGTTATGAGCATTTATGGAGTAAAGATATTAGTTGATAACAATTTTATTCCAGTAAAAATTTAAAAAAGGAAGTTTATTATGTTTTTAATTGATTTTCACTTAGAAAGGCATATAATGAATTTATAATGTTTTTAAACCCATTGTTTTAATTTTAAAGCAAATGGGTTTTTTATGTTAAAAAGGAGATGAACTTATGGAACAGCAAGAAAGTAAAACACAAACATCTAGCAATGAGTTAAAATCAAAAATAGAAATTGGACAAGAAAAATTACAAAAAGAAAAAGATAAATTAATAAAATTACAAAGTGAATCAGAAACAGTTTCTGTTTCTAAGGAAACTAAAAAAGGAATTGCAGAACAAATAGAAGCAATTAATCAATTAGAAAAAATGATTAATGAAGTTAAAAAACAACTTAACAAAAATGCTTATTAAATAAGGAGTAAAATATGCCATTAGATAAGGATAAGGATAAACAAGATTTACAAATTAAAATATTTACAGATGAGCAAATTCAATTACTTACCGAAGATGATATTAAATCATTATCAATTGAACAAATTCAAGTATTTAATGAAAAAATTGAAGTATTAGATAAAGAAGTTGAAAAAAGAACCATAATATTATCAGATTATATTGATGTAATTACTGATGCTACTTCTAAAATAACTAGTTTATTAGAAGAAAATGTTTTTTTGGAAAAACAAAAAATCGGCAATTTTAAAAATTTTATTATTACAATGTTTAGTTTTGGTTGTATTAATAAAAATAAAAGAATAGAAAAAAAACTAAATAAAAATAAAAAGGAAATACAAGAAAAAACTAATGAACGAACAGATTTAAAAATAATATTTGAAAATATTAGTTTAGAAAGAAAAAAAATTAATGATGAGTTAAATAATTTAATTAAATTAACTGAATTATGAAAAAATATTAATGATAAAAAAAATAGTATAAAAAATACTTCACCAGCTAAAGAATTTTCTTGTTCTAAATTTGTTGAAGAAATTAATGCTTTAGAATTAACTAGTCAAACACCAGTAAATGATCGTGTACAAACTTACCATAAATATAACCATTATTTATGAATATAGTAGTGCTTATTAAAAAGGAAAAAAACTAAAAATGGAACAATATTATGAATTATTAGGTTTATCTATTGGTGCAACAATTCCTGAAATTAATGCATCTTTTAGACGTTTATCTTTAAAATTACATCCAGATAAAAATACTAATAATCCAGAAGCAACTATTAATTTTCAAAAATTAAGTGAAGCGCGTAATGTTTTAGTTAAACAAAAAGAATATGAAGAAAAAACTAATAAAATATGGAAAGAAAACTTAAAAAAACAACAAGCAGAACAAGAAACATTTCAAAATAAACAAAAAGAAGAAATTTTAGCTAAGCAAAAATTTAAGATATTTAAAAAAGAAATTGATCAAAAAATGAAAAAAAATTATATTGAGTTATTACCTAAAATACTTGATTTTAAAATAGAATTAAAGAAATTAGAAAAAGAACTTTTAACTTTACAGTTAAAAAGTTCTAAATTAAGAAAATCTATTATTAATTTAAATACAAAGAAAATAAATCCAAGAATTAATTTTTATATTAAATGTATTACTTTAGGTTTTTATGATTGAAATAAAATAACAGAAAAAGAACTATGTGAAAATAAAAATGAATTTATAAAAACCAATAGGGAAAAAGAAAATTTAAAAGAAAAATATGATATAGTAAAAACTAATATGCAAATATTAATTAATGAGCAAAACTTATTACAAGAAGATCTTAAAGAATTATTTGCAAAAGAAAATGATTTGAAAAAATATATAAATTCATTTAATTTAGAAGAAAAAGATTCAATAAGAGATTGAAATAAATACTTTTCATCATCAGTTTAATGATATAAATAATATTATATGAATAGTTAATTATTTAAATATAAATTTATATTTATGGTTCAACTAATAATTCATTATTTGATGTTTGTTCATCATTGCTTTCTTCAATAATATTATTATCAATAATAATATAATATTGTAAATATTTATTTCAAATACTGATAATTGGTTTATACAGAAAACTACTAAACATGAAGTTACCAATGCCATGAATAGCATCAAAACTTAATCCAGATAATCAGTAAAGATAAAAACTGGATTTACCGAATAATATTAAATGAATTAGAGCATCAAATGTACCAAAAGTAAAACCTCATAAACTTGTAATTATTACAAAAATTCATCAATGCTTTTTAATTAAATGACGAAATATTCAAATTATTATGACCAATATTGGTCATATACTAAAATACAAAAATATTCAACTATTACCACCGTAAAGTAGAATTTCTAATGAAGCAAAAATTAAAGGAATAGTAATTGACATATATAGTGGAAAAACTAATGCTGAAAATGCTAATAGAAAAGTTACAACTTCAATATTTGGTAATATTGCTAGTACTTCTTTTAAAGCAAAAACTAGTGCTGCATATGAAGGAATAATCAAGATACGAATTAATTTTTGGACATGGTTACTCATATTTGTTCTCGGCTTTCTTTATTTTTTAAATTTAAAACCACCTCATAAAGGTGGTTTAGTTATACTAATCGGAGATAAAACATCAATTAAAATTATATAACTGTTATCTGCACCCAGAGATTAGTTTAATAGTGTTAAATAGATAGGTCTACTGGCTTAACTTCATTTTACTTGTTACCCTTCTCAAAATCTTTGATTTCAATGGATTATGTAACTTTTATCAGTATCACAGTTGCTGGGGCAGCTTAAGATTACTTAATTCCCTTTTATGAACAGTTGTTCATCTATTTAATTTTATTCAGTTGTATTTAAGGATAAATGATTTAATATATTAAAAATATATTACACTTTTTGTTTATTTTTTGTTTAATAATGACACTAATTGTGCTTTTGGTAAATTATTCATTTCATTTTGATATTCTTTAAACATATTTTTACATGTTGTAAGTTCAGTTAATGCTTCTTTTAAGTTACCTCAACCTTCAATTATGACTTTCTTTTTTTGTAATTCTTTATATTGTAAAAAGAAATTAACAATTTCATCACGTAAATGTTGTGGTACATCTTTTAGATCTTGATACTCATTAAAGCGTGGATCAGAATTAACAACACCAAATAATTTAGTATCAACTTCACCACCGTCAATCATTTTAATCATTCCTAAAACTCTAACTTCTACTAAGCAACCAGGGAAAGTTGGATAAGTAATTAAACTAATAATATCTAAAGGATCACCATCATAATCTAAAGTTTCAGGAATATATCCATATTCACCGGGATAAAAATTAGCACCATAAAGAACACGATCTAATATCATAGTTTTAGATTTTCAATCATATTCATATTTATTACTTGATCCTTTGGGAATTTCAACTACCATTTGCACAATGTTATTTTCACTTTTATTCATTAATACTTCATCTCCTTTTAAAAATTAATTTTATTATATAATAAATAAACGTTTTTTTATATATAATTAAAATAATAAATGTATTTTAAGGAGTAAAAGATGAGTTTAAAATATGAGAAAAAGTGACAACAATTTAAAAGTAATATTAATAATTCTTTAAAATTAACTACTCATAGGATAGCATTAATTAGTAGTTTATTGGCAGTTACGACATTAATGACCTTATTAGAAACACCACCTATTTTTTTACCTTTTTTAAAAATTGATTTTGGTAATACTATTAATTTAATTGCATTGTTAATTATTAAACTTCCTTATAGTTTGTTAATTGCCATTATTGTTCCTTGACTAAGTTTAATCTTACCTCATTTTCCTTCTGGTAATGCTGAACCAATTGGTGAATTTGCTTATATGTTAAGTACCATTACTTTATTGTTATTATATAGTAGTTTTAAATTATTATTTAAGCAATTACCATTTTGAAAAATGCAATCTAATAATTCTTGAAAACGATTAATGATTATTGAAATACCAACAGTTGTTATTACTTGTATTTTAGTATCATTAATTAGTGCTTTTTATAATTGAGCTTTTATTTTAGACATGTATGGTGCTGGTGATCTTAAAGATAAGATTTGAATTGTATTTGTACCATTTAATTTAATTAAATTTACTTCAGTTTTGCTTTTATATTTATTATTAGTTAGGCCAGTACAAATTTTAGTACAACATTTTAATATTTAAATAATATATTTTAATTGATCTTTTTTTAATTCTATTACTAAAGATTCTTCACTATTTTGTTTTATTTCTGACTCTTCTCAAGGTCTTCAAATATTTACTTCTTCTTTATAATCTTCATCAATTACTAATCGTTCTGAATCACTATCTTCTTCTGAATTATCAAAATAGTTGTTTTCTATTTGTTTGTTAATATTTACTGATAATAAATTTATTGCTTGCTGTTGATTTAAAAATTCTTCTTTATAATTTTGATTTTCATTATTATCACAATTTATTTCTGCAATATTGATGGTTGCTTCTAATATATCTCTTGGAGCTGAGTTGACTGAATGTTTTGCTTTAAGTTCATTCTTTCTTGCTTTTTGCTTTCAAATTCAAATTGTTGTTTTTGAAATGCCAGTTTCTTTTTTGATTTCACCATAACTTTTACCATCTTGTAAATATTGTAATACTTTTTCTTTTATTTCCGGTGTATATTTTTTTGCCATCTTTTAATCTTCCTTTTCTTTTAGCAATTTTATTTAATAAAAATCCTAATACAGAAAAATATCTATATAAGGATTTAACATTATTTTGGATGGGTTACAATTTAAATTAATGATTAATATTATAATTTATTTTTTTAGTTTTTGTTATTTTTATTTTAATAAAAATTATCTATCAAATTATTATTATGATATTTTTATTGTTAATTAATTTTCTAAATTAGAGTAGTATTAATAGTTTTTATAAAAATTTAATAAATGTCTTGTTTTTTAATTAAAAGTAATTTATAATTTTTATAAATAAGTATTTAATTAATTAAATACCTATTTTAAAAAGGAGAAGTTATAATGATAGTTAAAAGTGTTGACCAAGAAAAAGAAAAAGTAGATATAAAAACAAAGAAAAAAATAAAGATTAATTCAAAACAACAAATTTTTAATATTACTTTGACAGGAATTTTATTGGGATTAGCTGTTGCTTCTTCATTAATTGAAATACCTATTCAGTTTATGGGAGTAATTTTACCATTAAGAATTTTTGATTCATTAATTATTGCTTTTGCTTTACCAATTATTGGTTTATATTATACATTAGCAATTGGTATTATTGAACCTTGATTACATTTATTAGCAGATAGTGATCATCCGCCAATTCAAATTTTCTTTGATAATATTGCTAATATTTTATTTATTGTTTCTTTTTATTTTATTTACTACTATCTTTTTAAATTGTGTAATAAAAGTAAAAATTTAAAAGTAGATACTATCAAAAAAGTAAGTGCTGGTCTAGTAATAGTACCCTTAAATGCGATTATTGCTACTTTATCTTTTGCTTTAACTTTAGTAGTACTTTATTTTAGTCCTAACCTACCAAGACCTGATGAATATGATAATAATATTCTTAATTTTAATAATCATTCAGTAATTATATTATTTATTTTACTTGGTATTGAAATTTTAAGATTTATTTTTATCTTTATCTTATTTAGCTTAGTTGAAAGAAAGATAGGTTCTGCTAAACGTTATTATTTTTAATAAAAAGTATTTTATTTTATAAAATAAAATGTTAAATTAATACTTATTAATTAAAAATAAAATGTGCGAGTAACATATGAAGTTAATAGTTATTTTAATTATTATCATGAGTATTATTTTTTTAATTGGTTTTATAATAATATTTTTTCTGAAATTAAGAAAAAAAGAAAATAAAATCATCAAGGAAAATAAAATATCGTTTATGTGATCCAAATTCTTATCATAGTAGCATTATCAAGAATAGAAAGTTTAAATTTAAAAGTAATAATGATTTAGTAAATAATAAAAAAGTATTGGAAATGTTAACATATTTACAGGAAAGAGATATCGCTAATTATAATAATATTATTCCTACTTTTTATAGCATTTTGGAAAAATCTATCCAACATAATTTGGAAGCTAATAAAAATGTTAATTATTTATTAACTAATATTGTTGATATTTTATGTCACCATCATCATTCTATGGTAAATCCCTTACATTTGATTAAACATTTGTTTAATAAATGTAATAATAAATTACATCAACACAAAAAAAATTCTCATTTTACTCAAGAGAATAATCATTCAGTTAAACCAACACATGTTTTTAATAAAACACAAACTAATGCTTCTACACCAAAAACTAATGTTTCTACAACAAAAAAATATAATAAACATACTTTCTCATAAATTTATAAATATTCCTTTACTAGTTATTAGTCCTAACTTAACAAAAACGGAATATCTAATTAAATTCATAATTAAAATGTATTAAATATCTACTAATTTAACTTATTAGTAGATATTTTTTTTAAAAATAAAATTTACTGTACATTATTTTGTAATAGTTTATAATAATAAGAAAATCATTATAAATGGAGTGTAAAATATGAGACGAAAATTAAATTTATTTTTTACTACCAGCCTTTTATTAAGTTCTAGTATGTCGCTTTTAGCATTCACAATTGATACAAACAATATTAGTATTAATAATTTTGCCAACAACAATGTTGATACTAAAACAGCAACTAAGTATGCTAATGAAACCTCTATTGTTGGTAAATCGTTATTAATTGCTAAAAATAAAGGTTTTAATACTAATAATTTATTAAATGATATGTATAATCAAACCCCTTCTATTCAAATTGATAATCTTACAGGTAAGAATACTGGAAATGATTTTATTAATGATTGAACTAGTAACTTAGATGGTAATAGTATTAATACTATTCAGTCTTTATTTCAACATAATGGTATTAATCAATCTAAAGTTGATGCTATCACTAATAATATTAATAACTATAGTAGTTATCATGACATATTGCCAATGCTTAAAAATTATTTAAATAATTCTATTTTATCTAATGATGATACTGTTAATATGATTGATGGAATGTTAAAAAATATTAAAAATTTAATACCAAATATTAATGATTACTTATCTTATACTAATTATATTCCAATTATAACTAATACTATTGATGAATTATTAGCAGATTGAGATCAAGAAGATAATTTTAGTGGTAATACTACTTTTGAAAAAATGCAAGATTATATGTCAAAGAAAGCGACATTTGCTCAAGCTTGAAATATTCCAAGTCATGAAAAGTGATACTATGTTAAAGATGAAGCAAAAAATTGAAATTGAAATCAATTTTATGAATATATAGCTGGTGTTAATTTTAATTATATGTTTAAGTCAATATCAGGAAAATATATTGGGGAAATGATTAGCGATAATATTAAATATGCTTTATGAGGTGCTGGACCTATCGGTTTTAATTCTGATAATTTTAATGCTACATTTAGTGAAACTCTTAATAAGATTTTAACAAATCCAGTGGCATGACCTTATTTAATAAAAACAATAATACCAATGGTTAAAAGTGAAGTATTAAAATTAACTAATCCAACTCTTGGTATTGATAGTATTACTTGAGATGATAAAACACCACTTAAAAATAATACAGTTCAACTAAAAAAAGTATTAACTATTTTTCAAGAATTAATATCTTCAAAAGATAATATGCTTAAATTAGTTACCAATTTAATGACCGGACCTTTTGGTGAAGATATTATTGCGAAAGCTACCTTTGCATGAACTGATTCATATTGAACATTACCTGAGATTCAAAAGAAATTTTCTTTTATTTCAGCTATTAGTGATATTCCTCAACAAGTTGTTAATAGTTTAGAATCAGCAATTAAAAATGTTCCAATTAATGACACAATTAATAAAATATTTGAGTTTACTAACAAATATTTAACAACAAATCCATTAATTGATTTAAAAGATTTAGTAAAATATTTAGATTTAACTTTCGGTAGTAAAGATTTTATTAATGCTTTAAATAATCTTAAATATATTATTAATCACCCAACAACAGATAATATTAGTAAAACTAAAGAAATATTACAATTATTAGGTGTTCAATTTGGTGATGAAACTAATTTTAAACAAGATAGTGTTCTTGCAAACTTTTCTAATTGATTAAATACTCCTACTAGCAGTTTAAATTCCTTACTAAATATAATAGTTGATAAAACACATCATAATGGTATTCTTGATAATATGTTAAAGGACCAAGAAAATTTATATAAAGATATGTATAGTAAATATTTTGATATTAACAATAATAGTTATTTTACTTTAAGTGATATTGCAATGAATACATTTAAACATGATGATGGTAGTGTTAGTGCAGTTTTAAGTTATAAAATTAAAAATAATTTAGATAATAAAAGTTATGATATTACATTTAAAAATGCTAATTTTCTTACAAGTAAAATCTTTAAAATAAAATTATTTCATATTAGTCAATAATTTTTAATAATTTCCTTCAATAATTAGATATTTTAATTTAAAAAGTATATTAATATACAAGTCAGTTATTGCATTTCTCTTTAAACAATTTAAAATATAGATAACTTATAGATTTAAGAAAAAGTTATTGGGGAAAATAAAGGGGACTAATTATGAAATCATTATTAACAACATTAAGTGTTTTAACACTTGCAACAACTACAGGAAATTTAATCAATATTTTAAATACAATTGAAGAAAAAACTAATATTACAACTAATTACATTCAAAGTAAAACACAACAAGATACAATTTACAAAAATAAAAATGGAGAAAAAATAAAAACTAATATAGAAGATTTGTCAGAGATAGAAAGTAAAGAGGTTGTTCAAATTGGTTTTTATAAGAATCGACAAGGTGAAATTCAAGTTGCTAGAGTGCCAAAAACAATTCAAAAAGTACCAGATCAGTTACCATCAGAAATAACATCTTTGAGTTATATGTTTACTCGTGCGAAATCATTTAATCAGGATTTGTCAGCTTAATGTAACAAATATGAGCAGTCTGTTTAGTGACACATTAGTATTTAATGGTAATATTGCTAATTGAAATGTGTCGAAGGTGACAACTATGAAACAAATGTTTTATTATGCAGCCACATTTAATCAGGATTTGTCAAAATGAGATGTATCTAATGTAACAGATATGTCTGCTATGTTTAGTAAAACTTGAGAATGGAATGGCAACACTTTTTAGGACTATTTTTTGGTAGACATTTGTTGTTGATATTTAACTGGAGTTAAGTAGTTTAAAGTGCTGTGAATTCTTATATTGTTATATCAATTGATGTAATCAAATAATTCTAATTTTAATTGGATTAATGATGTAAAATTTTTATCATTAATAAATTCGGTTTTAAAAGTTTTAAAAGTTGCTTCAGCAACAGCATTATCATAAGGACAACCTTTTTTACTTAAAGAACGGTTAATGTTGAATGCTAGTAAAAGTTGGGAGATTGTCAAAAATCCGGAATAAATTAAATCATATAGTCTTATTATAAATTTAGACAAGAAATAATTTGGATTTTTATGAAATTGTATATTCATCTTACTATTTTTTAAAAAATATTTCAACTAAAATACTTATTTTTAAAAATTCCTAAAAAATTAAAAAATAAATTTAATATTTATACACAACAAAAATGCTTAACTTATTAAGTGTATGTAAAGTACTTATTTTTTTATGAAAATATCTTTAATTAAAAATTTTTATATAGAATTATGTTTCTAAATTTATTTTATTACATTTAAAAATAACCATTTTAATATAAATTGAAATATTATATGTTCTATTACCAAGCATTTCTTTTAAAACATGTCAAATATTAGTTTCTGTAAAACAACCAATATTTCACTTTGCACCTTGATTTTCAATACCTTCTTTATTATTTTTAAAGTATTGTTTTTTTAATTTTTTATGATTATCTAATTGGTTATATAAATAATCAATTAATTGTTGATATTGACCATTATTAATTAAATATTTACAATGATTATATTCGTTTAAATATTTTTCTTTATTGCCAGCCATTATTCCAAGATATAATGTTCTAATTAAATGAAATTTATCTAAAACAAACTGAGCGCCTAAATAATCAGCAACTTCTTTAATTCATCCTGCACTATCACCACAAATAATAATTTTTGCTTGTTCAATGTTTTCATAAAATTTTTGACAATGTTCTTTAACAAATTCAGCAGTTTTTTTTAACTCCAATTGCTGTTTTTGTTGGTCTTATAATTGCCTTTACTCTTTTATTTTGTACTTTGTGATTAATATTATCTGTATATGTTACTATTAATCTCATCGAATATTTTGTACCTTTACGTTTAAAATCTCAAAATTTTCGATGTCCATCATCAATTGCTACAAAAATAGGTTGATTTTTTTCTAATTTTACTTTTTCTGGATTTGCTTCAACTATTTCAAAATTTTTAAAAACTCTATGAACAGTACTAAGACTAATACCTGCTTTTTTACAAATAACACGAATATCTCTGTATCTTTTTCCATCAGCAAAATTTTCAATAATAGTTTCTTCAATATCTTCACCAATTCTTTTATATTTTGGAAATTCTAGTATTTCATCAAGTAAACATACTCGAACTCATTTTTGTAATTTTTCATCAAAATATTCATAAATTCTTCTTTTATAAGTTACCATTCCATATAATGTTTTTCTTGTTCGATATTGATAATCAACAATTTTATATTTCTTTTTATCTCTTGTTTTAAATATTCTTCTATCTCATTTTTCTCACTTATTTTTAAAATTTTCTAAAACTAATTTATCAATTTTAGGATATTGTTCTCTATGATTTCATCGATAATTAAATTCCATGTTATTCTCCTAACTATTTTTTTTAAAAATTCTAAATTGATTGTAAATTTTTTTAAAATTAATTTACTGCATATATTATATAAATATATAAGTGTAATTTTAAATAAAATAAAAAATATTTTAAAAACCACTTTCATATTTAAAATATAATCAACAACTAACATATAGTTAATAGTATAAGTATCACAAAATAAACACCTTGCATTTAGGTGCTATTTTGCATTTAAAAGAATACTTGTAAAAAATAATGAAAAATAGTAAAATTTAGAAATAAAATTAAGAATTCAAGGAAAAAAAATAAAAAATGTGAAATGAAAATGATGGAAAAATATGTGATTGATGTAATTATTTAGTTCATAATTATGATAAATTTCAGAAATATTATTTTTGTAGTAGTTGTTTTAAAAATGCTGTAGCAGAAGTAAAATTACAAAAATTAGAGAAAAAAGGATTAACTTTTAAATTTAAATATGAAAGAAATAACTATTTAAAAATGTTAAAAAAAGAAACACCAAAATATACGGACTTAGTATGATTAAAAAAGGTTGGAAAAAATTGTTATATATGTAAAAAAAGATATTTACCAATTGAAGTTATAAATTTATCAGAAAACGTGAATATATGTAAAGAAAAATGTAAAAATAAAAAAATATCAAAAGAATTATTTGATGAAATAATTACAAAATCCAAAAAAGAGAGAAAAGATGAAATAGATAAATTATATAATAAATTATTGAAAGGTGCTGATAAATTCTTGAAAGATATTCAGAAAAAATAATTTATAACAAATATTTTTTATCAATATTAAATACTAATTAATTTTATAAAAATTAAAAAAGGAGTATTTAAATATGAAAAATAAAGAAAAATTATTAAAAGTTGTAAATAATTTGAAATCTTTAAAAAAGATTTTTCAAAATGAATGTTGTTTGTCAAAGTAAAAATTGTAATAACAAATGAAGTAATATTGTTTTACTAGAATTAAAATCAACAACATTTAGTCTTTTTCTTTGTGAAAATCATGCAATTAATTTAGAACATGAATTATTACCAAAATGATTAAAAACTTGTGAAGAGTTAAGAACAAATAACAAAATAAAAAAGGAGTAATTTAATATGAAAACATGAATAAAAACAAATTTTCAAAAAATAGCATTATCATTTGCTGTAATAACTGGTGTTACCGGTTTAATATTAGGAATAGTTTCATATAATAAAACTAATCAATTAACATATTTTTTTGATTATGACCATGAAGCACACTGGGGGGGCAATAATTTGAGCAAGACCAGTAAATAATAAACATAAAATTACTCTTTACTGAGCATCAAATAAATTAACTGATGACGCAGTAAAATGAGATGGTATTTATCCAGATGGATATTTTGATAATTAAATCTCTAAATTTATATAAGAAATATTTTCATTATATTTATCAAATAAATTAATATTTTTTAATTTTATTTCTTGTTTATCTGTTACTAAAATTAAATCATAATTACCAGCACCAAATACTCCACTAACTTCAATCCGATTTAAATTGTTAATCGGATTTTCAATTTGTAATTCAAAATCATTATTATTATCAATTTGTGAAATTTCTTTATAAAATTCTAATTTAGAAAATAATTGATATTTATTTGAACCATATATAGCTAACTAAAGTAATGTTTACTCATATCTTGAAAAACAAAATCAATCGCGTTTTTAATATTTGGTCAATAATTTGGTAATATTTTTCTTATATTATGTTTTATAGCAAATCAAAAATGTTCAATTGGATTTAAATTAGGAGAATATGGTGGAAGAAATAATAGTTTGCATCCAGCATTTTCAATTAATTGTTTTGTTGCTTTAGATTTATGAAACGTCGCATTATCTAAAACTATAATTTGTCCACACTTTAATACTGGAATTAGTATATTTTTAACATATGATTCAAAAATTTTACTATTGCAATGTCCTTCAAATGCTCATAGAGCTTTTAATTTACCTTTATTTAGTGCACCAATTATACTCATTCTCTTTATTTTATATGCAGGTTTATTATCAAATAATCTTTTACCTTTTTCAGACCAACCATATTTATAAAATTCATTATCATCAATTCCAGATTCATCAATATATACCAAATCTTCATTCATTATTTTCGCTATTTCTTTTAAAAAATCTTCTTGTTTATTTTTATCTCTTTGTTCATATAGAAAAGTTTTTTTTATATGTATAATTTAGTTTTTTGAAATAGTTATAAACTGTTTCTTTTGTCATATCACCAAATTTTTCAATTACTTTTTGAACTGTAACATCTTTATTTTCTGCTAAATAATTTTTTAATTCATCTAAATCCTTTATTTTGTGGCTATGTCCTTTTTGATAATTCAAAATTGGTTTTATATTTCCGGTTTTTTGCTTTCTTTTTCTTCATAAAAATAAAGTCTTTCTAGTGATATTGAACACTTTACAAATTTCTTTAATTTTCATGTTTTTACTTTCATAAACTTCTATTACTTTTCTTCGTAAGTCCTCACTGTATGGTTTTGGCATAATTTAATCTTCCTAATCTATTTTAATTATTGCTGAATTATACTTGTAAGTGCAAGAATTGTTTAAATTACATATTATTATTTTACATTATTTATGAGTAAACATTACTTTCGTTAGCTATAAATTTAAAAAACTTTCTAATTTATTTTTATCAATTACTAATCGTGTAAAATATTTACCATACTCACCATTACCTAATGTTCAATCTGCCGGAATTAATGATGGTATATTATTGCTTTCTAATTCATTAGTTATGGATAGTCAGTTAAATTGATTATCATCTAATTTTAATAATTCATTTTGACTAATGTCTGGATGGGGCCACTTAGCCCTTTTTACTAGACCATTAATTTAAAAAATCTGAATGTATTCTAAAAACAATTGTGTTATATAATGAACACTAATTTTGACCTGAAAGGATTTTTATTAATGGATAAAATTAAACAAATAGCATTAATAATTAACAAATTAAATATCAAAGAAAAAATTAAAATTATCGATGATTGCAAAAATCAATATTCAATTAGAAACTTATGTCAATATCTTCAATTAAACAGATCAACATATTACTTTTTAAAAAATAAACAAAAACTTATTAAAAAAGAAAAAAATCATATTATTAATTGCAATCATAAATATCAAGAATTATGCCAACTTTTAATCGAATTTCATTCTACAAGAAAAGGTAGAATTTATGGATATTTAAGAATTTTTTCAGCTTTTAAAGAGTGATTAAAACAAGAGAAAAATATCATTTTAAATATAGAATTATCAACAAAACAAATGCGAAAAATTATGAAAAAACACAATATTCAAGGATTAAAACAAACTAAAAATAACTATCCTAAAAACAAAAAAAATCCAAATAAGTGAATACCTACAATGGATAAAGTAAACAAAGATTACAAAAGTACAACCGCTTCAAATCAAATTTGATCAATGGATACTAAACAAATAAACACCAAAGAAGGTTGACTATATCTTTTTGTAATTATTGATTTTTATTCAAATAATGTTGTTAGTTATAATACATTTTCAAATAAATCATATCAAGATTTAATTCTTCCTGCACTTGAAAAAATAAACAACCAATTTTCTTGAAATCAAATAAAAAACGTTATTTTACATTCAGATAACGCCAACGAATTTTATTGTCAAGAAATTACAAAATGAGCAAAAAACAAACAAATAATTTTAAGCAAAAAACAACCATATGATATTGGCGGTAATGTCATATCTGAAAATTGATTTTCACATTTATCTCAAGAATGATTGCCTAAAGACTCAAATCAATATTTAACAATCAATGAAGCTATTAATGATGTAAATCAATATGTTATGTTTTATAATTATGAAAGAATACATTCTAAATTTTTAAAACCACCAATATTACAAATAAAAATTTAGAAATATCTATCAAAATATGGTCCAGTAATTAGGGCTAACCACCGTCAAAAATAAAGCTAAATATAAAATTCGCACAATGTGTCGTTTTTTAAAAATATCTAAATCAACATATTATTTTAATTTAAAGAAAAAAGAAAATAAAATCAAAAATAATATTTATGATGAAGCTGTTATTAGTGCTTTTAAAGAAAATAAAGAAGTTTATGGTACTAGAAGATTAAAAAAAATTCTAGAAAACCAAGAAATTTATTTATCGCGCAGAAAAATTAAAAAAATTATGAATGAACATAATTTAATATCAAAATATACTAAATTATCATTCAAAAATCATAATAACAAAGTTAACGATAGTCAAATAACTAATCTTGTTAATAGAAAATTTAAGAATAGGATTAAAAATGAAGTTATTGTTAGTGATTTAACTTATGTACAAGTTAATGGTAGGTGAAACTATATTTGCCTATTAATAGACCTATTTAACCGCGAAATTATCGGACATAGTGTTGGAGTTAAAAAAGATGCATCATTAGTACATCAAGCATTTATGCAATCAAATCGCTGTTTAAAAGATATTCAAATATTTCATAGTGATCGCGGTAATGAATTTAACAATAAAATTATTGATAAACTTTTACTAGCATTCAACATTAACCGTTCTTTAAGTAAAAAAGGTTGTCCTTATGATAATGCTGTTGCTGAAGCAACTTTTAAAACTTTTAAAACCGAATTTATTAATGATAAAAATTTTACATCATTAATCCAATTAAAATTAGAATTATTTGATTACATCAATTGATATAACAATATAAGAATTCACAGCACTTTAAACTACTTAACTCCAGTTAAATATCAACAACAAATGTCTACCAAAAAATAGTCCTAAAAAGTGTTGCCATTCCAATATGCATCTTCTAATAAATGATGTTTATAATTTTTATGAAAATTATTTGCTTCCTTAAATGTATAAAAAACTTTATATTTTGTTTCAAATGTATAATTAACTTTGTATTTTATTAAATAAATGTATGACATATTTATTTTTCTCCTTTTAATTTTTATTGTGTTATGATATTGTTAATGTGGTATGTATTTATATATAAAACCCCCTATTTTTTCAAATAATAAAAATGTAATTATTAATATAGATTAATGGGGTATTTACTGAGCCATAATAAGGCTATTCAAATTAATCTATAATTACATTAAGCGATACAGTGTAACATTTTAACTTGCTTAACATTAAATGCTCTTTTATTCTGATATAGAAGTATTTATATTTCGTACTCACTATTAGACTTCTACGACAGTTTTATGAAGTTTTAATCTTTTAACAAAAAAAGAACGATAGTTATATCGTTCTTTGTTATCCATTTATTAATCTAAGGGTTAAAGTGATGCGCCCTTTGACAACCGTCCGTAAAAGTTTATCAATAATTTTATTGTTAAATTCATTACCGCGATCACTATGAAATATTTGAATATCTTTTAAACAGCGATTTGATTGCATAAATGCTTGATGTACTAATGATGCATCTTTTTTAACTCCAACACTATGTCCGATAATTTCGCGGTTAAATAGGTCTATTAATAGGCAAATATAGTTTCACCTACCATTAACTTGTACATAAGTTAAATCACTAACAATAACTTCATTTTTAATCCTATTCTTAAATTTTCTATTAACAAGATTAGTTATTTGACTATCGTTAACTTTGTTATTATGATTTTTGAATGATAATTTAGTATATTTTGATATTAAATTATGTTCATTCATAATTTTTTTAATTTTTCTGCGCGATAAATAAATTTCTTGGTTTTCTAGAATTTTTTTTAATCTTCTAGTACCATAAACTTCTTTATTTTACTGACTAGTCATACATTTAAAGTAATCAATTGCAATTATATGCCAAAGGTTATATAATATGGGTAATAGTGGGAAAGTGTGGGTGATATTATGCTACTAGGACAATCATTGTCAACATTAGATGAAAAGAAACGAATGATAATTCCTTCTAAGTTTAGAAGTTATTTTCATAACAATGAGATTGTTATTGTTTCTAAAGGTTTTGAAGGCTGTTTAGTTATTCGTAACGAAATTGAATTTATTAAATGACAAGATAAAATCTTATCACAATCCGAAGGTCAGAAAGAAGCCAGAATTTTAGCAAGACAAGTATTTGCTAATTCAGAAGAATTAACTATTGATAGTAAAGGTCGCATTAATATTCCACATTCATTATTGACACTAGCTGATATTAAACAAAAAGTAATTATGATTGGACTATCCAATAAAATTGAGATTTGATCAGAAACTAATTGAAATAGTTTTAATCAAGATACCAAGGATAAATTTGAGTCGGCGGCAGCAGCTCTAGATGAGATATAAAAATTATGAATAATATCAATGCAAGACACATTTCTGTAATGTTAACAGAAGCAATTGATTTCTTAAATATTAAACCTGATGGTATTTATGTCGATTGTACATTAGGACGAGCAGGTCATAGTAAAGTTATACTATCAAAACTTACCTCTGGCAAACTATATGCTTTTGATCAAGATCAAATGGCCATTGATAATAGTAAAATTATTTTAAAAGATTTTAAAGATAAATATGAAATAATTAAAAGTAATTTTGCAAATATTCAATCTGAGCTTTTAAAAAGAAATATTACTAAAGTTGATGGTATATTATATGATTTAGGTATATCATCACCACAAGTTGATGAAGATATTAGAGGATTTAGTTATATGAAAGATGCTAAGTTAGATATGCGTATGGATCAAAGTCAAAAATTAAATGCGTGAGATATTGTTAATAATTATAATTATGAGCAATTAAAAACAATTATTAAAAATTATGGTGAAGAAGTATTTGCTAGTAGTATTGCTAAAAATATTATTAAAACAAGAACTTTTCAACCAATTGATACCACTTTACAATTGGTTACGATTATTAAAAAATCATTACCAGTAAGAGTATTAAATAAGCATCATCATCCTGCCAAAAAGACTTTTCAAGCATTAAGAATTGCTGTTAACAATGAGTTAGAAACATTAAAATCTTCTTTAAAACAATCTTTGAAATTATTAAAATCTAATGGTAGAATTGTTGTTATTAGTTTTCATTCTTTAGAAGATCGTATTGTTAAACAAACTTTTAATGAAGTTTTAATTGATCCACAAGCACAATTATATGCTAAATTACCAGTTCACAATAATTGAAAAACAAAATATCAGTTAATAATTAAAAAACCAATTACACCAAAGCCTGATGAAATAAATAAAAATCCAAGAGCACGAAGTGCAAAACTAAGAGTTATTACTTATATTGATTCATAAAAATGTTTGGAGGTGAGCAATATGAATTTTCAAGAACTATATGTTGTATGTCAAATTGAAGATTTTAGTTTAAAAGTTATGGTTAATAATTATGTTAATAATCAAATTCAGGTTTTATATAAAGAAACTGTTGATACTGAACAGTTTTCTGAAAATGGTGTAATTATTAATTCAATTGCTACAGGTAAGTTATTAAGGCAAATTATTAATAAAATTAATAATACTTTAAATATAAAAGTACAACGTATTGCCTTAACTTTACCTTCAAATAATTTAAAAATTTATCAATCACAAGCATCACTTGATTTTAAAGATGCTAATCACATTATCACTGATGAAGATTGTAGTAAAGTGATTGAAATGGCTAAAAACATTACTATTGATAATAGTGAAATTATTTGTTTAACTAAACCATACAATTTTAAAGTTGATCATGCAATTGGTAATGAACAATTACCAATTGCAAAAAAAGGACAAGTTATGCATGTTGATGCTTTAGTTTATTCATTACCTAAAAGTTTATATAATTCTCACCTCGAAGTATTAACTAATGCCGAAACAGAATTGTTAACTGTTACTTTAGATCAATTTGCATTAGTATGTAATATTAAAAATACTGATTTTAATCGTAATACAGTTTTAGTTGATTGAAATATTAATAGTACTAAGATTAGTGTTTTTAGTAATTCAGTATTATTTGCAACAACTAATATTAAAATTGGTTGAAATCAAATAATTCAATCATTAATGAAGCAAATGCATTGTGGTTATGATAAAGCTGAAAGATATTTACAAAAAATTATTAATATAAGTAGTAATTATTTATGCGATGTTGTTGTTGATAAGTATGTTGATGATCAAACAAAATCTATTGTTCGTTTAACAAAAACTGATTTACAAGCAACAGTTAAAAGACAAATTAATGAAATTATTTCTTGTATTGAATATTTTCTTGATGAAGTTAGTGATAATAATAGTTCAGATATGGAAATTATTTTTACGGGAATTACTATTGGTTTATGTGGTTTTGCCAACTATTTTAAAAATAATAGCAAACTAAAAGAAGTAAAATATATGCTCAGTCAAACTCCTGGTGCATATAGTTATCAGTGAACTACTTTAATCGGTAATACTCACTACCAACATTTAGTAAATGTTTTTAGTAATAATTATATTTCATCAATACATAAACCAGAAATTGTATCAAAATTAAATCATTATACGCATTCTAATAATCATGATAATAAGCATTATAATTCCCCCTTTCAACCAAATTATCAGTATAATGATGGTAGTAAATAGAAGAAGACAATTTGATTACTCAGGAGGAAAATAAAATGGAACATAATAATTCACAATTTAAACCAATAGCATCAATTCGGGTAATTGGTATTGGTGGTGCTGGTAATAATGCTGTTAATAGAATGATTGAAGCAGAGGTACAAGGTGTTGATTTTTATGTTGCTAATACTGATGCACAAGTAGTTAATGCATCACCAGCTGAAAATAAAATTATTTTGGGCAAAGAATTATCAAAGGGACTTGGAGCAGGAGCTAATCCCGAAATTGGTAAACAAGCCGCAATTGAAAGTGAAGCAGAAATTAAACGTGCTTTAGATGGTGCAGATATGGTTTTTATTGCTGCTGGTATGGGTGGTGGTACTGGTACTGGTGCTGCATCAATTGTTGCAAGAATTGCTAAAGAATGTGGTGCTTTAACAATTGCTATTGTTACTAAACCATTTAAATTTGAAGGACGTAATCGTAATGCTCATGCTATAGTTGGAATTGAAAATTTAAAGAAACAAGTTGATGCAATTATTATTATTTCTAATGATAAATTATTACAAGTAATTGGTAATATCCCTCTTAAAGATTCGTTTAAAGAAGCAGATAATATTTTACGTCAAGGTGTACAGACTATTACTGACTTAATTGCTGTTCCTGCTTTAATAAATTTAGATTTTGCTGATGTTCGTACTATTATTGAAAATAAAGGTAATGCTTTATTTGGTATTGGAATGTCAAAGGGTGAACATAAAGCTAAACAAGCCGCAACAAAAGCTATTTCTTCTCCTTTACTTGATGATGTGACAATTAAGGGTGCTAAAAATGCTATTGTTAATGTTACTGGTGGAACAACAATGACATTAACTGATGCTAATATTGCTGTTGATTTAGTTCGTGATGCTGCGGGTAATGATGTTAATATCATTTTTGGTGTTGCTGTTAATGAAAATTTAAATGATGAAATGATTGTAACAGTTATTGCCACTGGTTTTGATGAAGAAGGTGCTAATGCTAATAATTTTGTTTATAGTTCAAAAGTTGATAATCATGAATTTATTACCAATAAGACTCAATATTTAAGTGAAGAAATTAAAGAACAAACAAAGAAAAAAGAAGAAGAACAACAAAATTTAGTCCAAGAAGCAGCAATGGAAGCAGATGATGATTTACCATCATTTTTACGAAGACGAAAGGGAGTTTAATTAATTATGGGATGAAGAAGTAAAAAATATAAAGACAATGATGAAAATAGTAATTATAAAACCAGTTTTCAAGAACAAATACAAGAATTTGCTCCTAAAAATTATCAAGAAATTGAATCAGTTGCTAATGCTATGATTTTACAAAAACCAATTAAAGTTAATTTAACAACAACTGTTGAAAATGATCGAAGAAGAATTATTGATTTTCTTTGTGGTATTTCGTATGTTATTGGTTTTGTTGTTGATAAAACTGATATTCATATTTATGAATTTAAAAATGAATTAAGTTAATCTTGAACAAATAGGTTTTTTATTTCTTTCTAATAATAAAGAAATAAAATTATTTATTTTTTAAATTGTTCTTACATTAATTTTAGAATATAAATCCCTTCTAAATTAGAAGGGATTTATTGTTTTAATTTGCTTATTTGTTATTTTTATAATTCTTGTTGTGTTATACAGTGAATATTGCCACCACCTAATAGTACTTCACGTGTATAAAATGAATTAATTTTATGATTAGGAAAACAATTTTGCAAAACATTAATTGCGTTTTTATCCCATATTGGGTCATTAAAAATGGGAATAATGATTGTTTTATTTGTAATATAGAAATTAACATAACTAGCTGGCATACGAAATCCTTCGGTACGATTGAGGCTTTTTAATAATCTGTGTTTCTTTGTTTTACAAAGTTACTAATTCAGATTAATTCTGTCTTCAAATTTTATCATAAAATGAGCAATTGCTGTATTTCAATTTTGAATGGGCATTGTTCATTTTTTTGTTATATTGTCAATTGCTAAATAAAATATTTTAAAAACTGACATATCGTTAGGAAAAACTTTTTTATTTCTGATGACTTTTCGTAATTGACTATTAACAGATTCAATAGCATTTGTGGTATAAATTACCCTTTTTATTTCTGCAGGATAACTAATAAAAACCATTAAATTATCTCAATTTTTATATCAAGATTTAGCAATTTATGGATATTGTTTAGTTCATTTATTTTCAAATGATTCTAAAGCTTGCATTGCTTGTTTTTCACTACATGCAGTATAAATTGGTTTTAAATCTGCAACTAG
The DNA here is from genome assembly GCF_964019495.1 of Spiroplasma endosymbiont of Dasysyrphus albostriatus. Taxonomy (NCBI): domain Bacteria; kingdom Bacillati; phylum Mycoplasmatota; class Mollicutes; order Entomoplasmatales; family Spiroplasmataceae; genus Spiroplasma; species Spiroplasma endosymbiont of Dasysyrphus albostriatus. The sequence goes on from NZ_OZ026447.1 coordinate 1,601,388, forward strand.
AGATTTTCTATGCTTATATGAGACATATTTCAAACTATTTCTAATTTGATGAACGATGCATAATTGATGTTCGGTTTTAGGATAAACTGATTGTATTGCTTCTGACATGCCTGTTAAATTATCACTACAAGCAATCAGAATATCATTTAAGCCACGATTTTTCATTTCTGTGAAATTGGCTAATCAAAATTTAGAACCTTCATTTTCACTAATTCATAAACCTAAAACATCTTTTTTACCTTCTAAATCAACTCCTAAAGCTATATAAACTGATTTATTAATAATCCGTTTATCTTGTCGTACTTTAACTACTATACAATCAAAATAAACAATCGGATAAACACTATCTAATGGTCGATTTTGCCATGCTTTGACGTCATCAATAACATCATCAGTAATTTGACTAATAACACTTTCACTAATATCAGCACCATGATATAACTCTTGTAATTGCATTCTAATATCTGATAATGTCATACCTTTTGCATATAAAGAAAGAACTTGTTGATCAAAACCATCAAATCTTCTTTGTCTTTTTGCAACTATTACAGGATTAAAATTACTATTACGATCTCTTGGTACATCAATTTCAATTTTACCTTGTTGGGTTATTAATTTTTTTGAACTTATACCATTACGAGCATTGTCACTATTACTATGTTGATTCTTATCATATCCTAAATAATTTTGCATCTCAGAATTCAACATTTTTTCTACTAATCTTTTTGTTAATTCTTTATATAATCCTCCCTCTTTAAAAACTGTTGTTAAATCTTCAGTATTTTCTAATAATAAATCTACTGCTTGTGATATTGGATCATTGTTATTAATATTTTGCTTTTTAGCCATCTGTAACTCACTCTTTCTAGAAAATTAATTATATTTACTAGAACTAATTAAACATAGTTATTTTTGTAAGAACCTGTTTAGAATCTTTTTAATAAAATTGAAATAAAGGAAAGAACAACCATTTGTAAACTAGTATTTAGTTTTCTTTCACAATTTTTTCATAATCTTCTGCATTTTTCTAATCATGCAAAGCTTCGTTCTACAACTCATCTTTTTGGTAGTACTACAAAAGAATGTAATTCATTACGTTTTACAACTTCAACATTTGCATTTATGATTGTTTTGATTGCAGAAGCAAATTTTTCACCAGTATAGCCAGCATCTACTATTATTTTTTGAACTGTAGAAAGATTTTCTTTTTCACTTTTAATCATTATGATAGCACTATTACGATCTGTTTTTTCTGCTGTAGTTATGTAAATTGCATGTGGTAAACCTTGCGTATCAACTGCAATATGACGTTTTATTCCTGAAATCTTTTTACCAGCATCATAACCTTTATTTTCAGTAGTATCTGTATTTTTAACACTTTGCGAATCAATTATACAAAAACTAGTTTTTTCTTTTCGATGATTCTTAATACGAATCTTTTTAACTAATTTTTTTTAAAATTAATTGCAATACACTAGGTTCTTTATCATTGTTTTTACTTCAAATTTGGAAATAATAATATACAGTTTGTCATTTTGGAAAATTTTTTGGTAACATTCTTCATTGACAACCACTTTTTAATACATATAAAACTGCACAAAACACTTCATATAAATCTAAATTTCTTGGTTTTGTTTTCTTTTTGCTGTTTTCTAAAGTTGATTTTATGTTCTCAAATTGTTCTTTAGTAACATGACTTGGATAATTTTTATGCATATATACCTCTTATTTTAAAATATATAGTAATTTTACATTATTTTCTAAAAGATTCTAAACAGGTTCTAAGTTACACAGATTACTAAACATTACCGTACGATTAGCAAAACGAGGACTTTTTTCACGATTTTCTGCCTCTGACTTAGTTATAAATAATGGTGCTGGTTGATGTAATTTAGTTACTTTTATTTTTCGTCCTTTAGCATCTGTACTATTTTTAAGAAACGTTAAAGCTTCTAAACTACGTTCATATTGAGGATCATTTTTATCATCAGTTCATGTTAAAACAACATGACCAGGTGTAATGATATGTAGTAGATTATCAACATGACCACTTGTTTCATCATTATAAACACCACGAGGAATTCATATTATTTTTTGTGCATTTAAATATTGTTTTAAATGTTCTTCAATCTCTTCTTTTGTTAAATCAGGATTTCGATTGTGGTTTAATAAACATTCTTCTGTAGTATAAATTGTTCCTTCACCATCTTGATGAATGCTTCCGCCTTCTAATACAATTGGTGCTTGATAATAATCAATGTTACTATTTTTAGTCATTTCAATTCCAACTTTATTATCAATTTCATAATTTCAATTTCAACTGGGTGGATTAATATTTGGTTCATTTTTCATGCCTCATGCAGTGAAGTGAAAATGAACAGCTCTTCGTTGTCCTTTTTTATTTAATAAATAAATTGGTCCCATATCACGCGCTCAACTATCTTGATATTTAATATCGATTAATTTGATAGTTGGATCTAATAGTTTGCGAGCTTCATTTCAATTACTTTTATTAATAATAATTTTTACTGGTTCATGCTTATTGATTGAGTTAGCTATTTTTGCAAAAACAGTTCGTGCTGGTTGACATTCTTTTTGTTAATTATCTTTCATAAGCGGTCAAATCATTCATGTGCCTTTATGTTCTATTGATTCAATTGGGGCAAAAAAACCATCTTTTTTTGGTGTTGATGTTAATAATTTGCTCATAATTTCCTCCCCCTTTAAGTAGTACTATTTATAATAGTGGATTTATGTAACCCCTATTCTATATATAAATAGTATTTTTATTATAAAATATTTTATTTACAAAATAAAATTTATTTCATAATAAAAGTGTTAAAATTAATTGAATATGATTTTATTTATCATTTTAATTAGTAAAATTAATGTAATATAAAGTATGATTTTTGTATATTATTTGCAATACATTTTATACATGCTATTATTTAGCAATAGTTATCTCAAATATTAGAGATAAACTATATGCATTATTATAGGTAATTAACAAGAGATTTTAGAAATTGTTAATTAACTTTTTCAAATAAATTATAACTAATTTATTTTAGAATTGTTCCTTTCCTTATTTTAATGAAAATTTAAAATAAAAAATTTAAAAAAATATGTTTTTCAAGCCCATTGTTTTATTTTTAATAAAATAAATGGGTTTTTTATTTGAAAGGATGTAAAAAAGTGCCTACAGAAATTCAAGAAATAGGTTCTGATAATAAAAAGCAAAAAAATATTAAGGATTTTAGAAAAGAAATAACTTCTAAGATTACAAGTGCAAAAATAGAAAAAAAATATTGCAAACAATTAATAAAAACAATTAATAGTGATGACCTTACTATATTTTTTAATAGTTTAATTAAAGCAGATTCATTATTTTGCTTTTTAAATATTGTTCATCATCTTTATCAAGAATTATTTTCTCTTTATAATAATAAAAAGTTTTTAGTATTTGATGAACTTTTATTAGAAAATTTAATAGATTCATTAGAATGAATTGAGAAAGAACAGCAAATTTTTAATGAAGAACATAACTTAATTATTGAATTAAAAAATATAGTTAAAGAATCATTTCCAGAGCAATATTTTGAAATTATAAAATTTAAACAAGAACAAGCACGAATTAATTTTGATTACTTTTTTCCTGAATTAAAAATTCCTGATAATGCGATTAATTTTTGAAAACAAATTATACAAGAAGAAAATCTAGAACAGTTTTTATCAGTAGAGTGGATGGGGGTGGTTAGCCCTAATTACTGGACCATATTTTGATAGATATTTCTAAATTTTTATTTGTAATATTGGTGGTTTTAAAAATTTAGAATGTATTCTTTCATAATTATAAAACATAACATATTGATTTACATCATTAATAGCTTCATTGATTGTTAAATATTGATTTGAGTCTTTAGGCAATCATTCTTGAGATAAATGTGAAAATCAATTTTCAGATATGACATTACCGCCAATATCATATGGTTGTTTTTTGCTTAAAATTATTTGTTTGTTTTTTGCTCATTTTGTAATTTCTTGACAATAAAATTCGTTGGCGTTATCTGAATGTAAAATAACGTTTTTTATTTGATTTCAAGAAAATTGGTTGTTTATTTTTTCAAGTGCAGGAAGAATTAAATCTTGATATGATTTATTTGAAAATGTATTATAACTAACAACATTATTTGAATAAAAATCAATAATTACAAAAAGATATAGTCAACCTTCTTTGGTGTTTATTTGTTTAGTATCCATTGATCAAATTTGATTTGAAGCGGTTGTACTTTTGTAATCTTTGTTTACTTTATCCATTGTAGGTATTCACTTATTTGGATTTTTTTTGTTTTTAGGATAGTTATTTTTAGTTTGTTTTAATCCTTGAATATTGTGTTTTTTCATAATTTTTCGCATTTGTTTTGTTGATAATTCTATATTTAAAATGATATTTTTCTCTTGTTTTAATCACTCTTTAAAAGCTGAAAAAATTCTTAAATATCCATAAATTCTACCTTTTCTTGTAGAATGAAATTCGATTAAAAGTTGGCATAATTCTTGATATTTATGATTGCAATTAATAATATGATTTTTTTCTTTTTTAATAAGTTTTTGTTTATTTTTTAAAAAGTAATATGTTGATCTGTTTAATTGAAGATATTGACATAAGTTTCTAATTGAATATTGATTTTTGCAATCATCGATAATTTTAATTTTTTCTTTGATATTTAATTTGTTAATTATTAATGCTATTTGTTTAATTTTATCCATTAATAAAAATCCTTTCAGGTCAAAATTAGTGTTCATTATATAACACAATTGTTTTTAGAATACATTCAGATTTTTTAAATTAATGGTCTAGTAAAAAGGGCTAAGTGGCCCATTCCAATCAGTCACTTATAACATCATTAAAAGAAATTTTTCCTATTGAAAGATTAAAAGTTATTAGTAGTTGAAAGATAATTGATAATAATGAAAATGTAGCAACTAAAAATGAAGATTCTTTATTATTTGAAACGATTATTAAATATATTGATACATATATAGAAGATTTAATTCCAAAAATTAAAGCAAAAGTTGAAAAAGAATGAGAAGAAACTGAAGATGAAGATTGAGATGCAGTTGAAGCAATAACTACTGCTTTCAAATCTGATTTTGAAAAAAAAGATACTGAAATTCAACATTTAAAAAAAATTCTTGAAGAAAAAGAAGAAAAAATTGCACAACTAGAGACACAATTAAAAAATGTGCTACCTAAAAAAGATAGTCCAATTGTGAGTTTTAATGATATAAAAGAGCAATGTGATTTAGAATTTTTACCAATTTTAGAAAACAATTTTGATGAACTTGAACAAAGTAAAGAAAGTGATTCTAGTAGAAATTTATCTTCAACTTCGCTTACTTCTTCTTATTAAAAATGTTCATATCAAATTTAATTAATACTTTTTTGTTAAATTAGCAAAAAAATTGTTATTATTATATTTATTAAATATGATTTTGTTTTTCGAAGAGGAATAATTTGTGTTTTTATTATATAAGCAAAAATTTAAAGATTGAAGATTTTTATATAAATTATTAAGTTGTATATTAATTTTTATTTTATCAATATTGACTATCATCTTTTCTGTATTTACTGAATTTTGATATGTTAATAGTACTAATAAAGATAATTTTTATAATTCTATAGTATTACAAAACTTTGATGTAATGTTATCATTTTGGTCTTCTCAAACAATATTTATTGTTAATATTTGATTTTTATTTTCTTTAATTTATCATCAAAAAGAGCAGACAAATAGATTCACTAATATTTATAGTCAAATTAATTTAACAATATACATAACTATTACTGCCCTTATTTTTTGAGTGGGGATATTTATTGATAGTGTTTCAAAGTTAGATTTAGAACTTAATTGATTTTGAAAATTGAATAATTTATCTTTATTTTGTTCCTTTTTAGATCATTTAGTATCACCAATATTGATGATTATTTTTTTAATTTTAACGTTTAGAAAAAACAAATTTAATATCAATATTAAAAAACAATTTATATTAGTGGTTATTTATCCAATTATTTATCTAACTTATATTTATATTAGAGCCGGTATTTTACAAGCAAATGATGTTAAAAATTTTATTTATCCTTATAACATCCTCAACTTTAATTATTCAATTATTGGAATTCCATTATGAATTAATAGTATCTTAGTTATAATGTTAATTATTAGTACTATTATTAGTACTACATTATTTTATTTGTGAATTAATAAATTTTATTATAAAACAATTAAAGAACAAATAATAATGCAAATAAAGTAATATTTCTGCTAAATCTTAACAATAAATATTAAGCTGATTCATGGTAAAATATAAATATATATTTTAAAATAGGTGAGGTAAGATGGCATTCTTAAAAAGAATCGAAGCATATGGTTTTAAGTCATTTGCAGAGCCTTTAACAATAGAATTTGATACTAATATTGTAGGTATTGTTGGCCCTAATGGTTCTGGGAAGTCTAATATTAATGATGCTATTCGTTGAGTTTTAGGTGAACAATCAGTTAAATCATTACGTGGTGAAAATAGTGAAGATATAATTTTTAATGGTGCTAAAGGAAAACAACCATTAAATAGTGCTCAAGTTACTTTAGTTTTTGATAATACTAATAAAATATTTAAAGTTGATTTTAATGAAGTACAAATTACTAGAAAAACTTTTCGTAATAGTTCAGAAAATGAATATTACATTAATAAAGCTCGTGTTCGTTTAAAAGATGTACAAGAAATTATTATGGGTACAGGTTTAGCTAAAGGTTCACTTGCAATTATTAGTCAAGGTAATGTTTCACGATTTGCTGATTCTAAGCCAGAAGAAAGAAGAACTTTATTTGAAGAGGCTGCTGGTGTTTCAAAATACAAAAAGAGGAAAGAAGAGTCATTACGTAAATTAGAGCGTACTAATGAAAATTTAGTTCGAGTTAATGATATTATTAGTGAAATAAGTAGAAAAATTGAACCATTAGCAAAACAAGCACAGAAAGCTAAAACTTATGTTGAATTACGTGATAATTTAAAAAAATATGAAATTACTATTATTGTTAAAGATTTGGAGACATATCATAATCAATTAAAACTTACAACAGTTAGTATAAATGATAATGAAATTTTACAACAACAACTTAATTTAAATATTAGTAAGAATGAACAACAATTAAAATTTTTAAAAAATAAAAGTTATGATTTAGATAAAAACATTAATAGTTTAGAAATGAATTTATCTAATGTTAATAGTTTATTGCAAGTTTTAGAACAACAAAAATCGTTAATGAAAACAAAACAAAGTGAAATAAAAGATCAAACAGAAGTTGAAAAATTAAAAAATGAAATTGAAACTTTGCTTACTATTATTGAACAAAAAACTTTTTTACAAAAAAAAGAACAAGAAAATTTTGATAAAATTAATAATTTATTTGAAGAACTAAATGTTCAACATCAAGATTTAATTTTAGGACAAAATAATATTCATCGTGGTTTAGGTGAAAAAAAAGCACAATTAGAATCGGTAATTAATTATCAACAACGACAAAATCAAAAATATTTGGGTGTTCAAACAATTTTAAATAATAAAGATAAACTATATGGCATCATTGGAGTAGTGAGTGATTTAATTTCGGTGCCCGATCTTTATAGTGAAGCGATTGTTAAAGTATTGGGCAATACTTTAAAAAACATTGTTACGGCCACTAACAAAGATGCAACCAAGGCTGTTGAATTTTTAAAACAAAATAAAGCGGGAATTGCCACTTTTTTACCTTTAAATTCAATTCAAGTTCGAACAGCGACTAAAGAAGATGAAATTATTGTTAATAGTAAATCAGGTTATTTAAGTTTTGCTCATCATTTAGTTACAGCAGTTGATAATAGAATTCAGCCGATTATTAATTTTCTTTTAGGTCGTACTATTATTTGTGAAGACTTAGAAAGCGCAAGAGTTATTTCACAATTAATTGCTGCTAAATACCAATGTGTAACTTTAGATGGTCAATTAATTAAAGCTGGTGGTGCTATTGTTGGAGGTTATCAACATCAAAATAGTATTAATGTTTTTAAAGAAAAGTTAATAGTTTCTGAATTAAAAGAAGAAATTAAATCATTAGAACAACAATTAGTTAATATAAATGTCCAAAGAACAAGTATTGAAAGCGAATTAAATAATTATCAAGGTCAAAAGTTGACAATTACTTTAACAATAAATAAACTGATTAGTGAAATTAGTGATATCACTAATCAATCACAATTATTAACTACTCAATATCAAACATTAACTGGTAAAAAATTAGATATTGATACTACAAACCAATTAAATGATATTTTTATTCAATATGAAAATTCTAAATATGATCAAGCAACAATAAAAAGTCAACTACAATTAATTCGTAAACAGAAACATCAATTATTAGAACAAATGCAAAGTTTAGAAAATGAATTATATAGTTTAAATCAAGAACATTTTATGACTAGTGATAAATTAAATAATCAAAAGCTTGAACAAGTAAAAATGGAGTCAAAAGTAGAACAACATTTAAGACGTTTAGTTGAAACTTATAATTTAACTTATGAATATGCTAGAGAACATTATAGTGAACCATTAGCAGACGAACAACAAGCACGTAATTTGGTACAACAATTACGTAGTGAAATTGAAGATTTAGGATTTGTAAATATTAATGCTATTGAAGAATTTGAAAATGAAAATGAACGTTATTTACGTTTAAAAACTAAACATGATGAATTACAATTAGCATCACAATCGTTGTTAACAGCCATTGATGAAATGGATAATGTTATGGTAACGCAATTTGATGAAACAATCAAAGCTATTAATATGGTATTGCCCGAAACATTTCAAACTTTATTTGGTGGAGGAACTTGTAGTTTACGATATACATCACCTGATGATATTTTAAATACAGGTGTGGAAGTGCTTGCTAATCCTCCTGGTAAAAGAATTAGTAATTTAAACTTATTATCAGGTGGTGAAAAATCATTAGTTGCATTAGCAGTATTATTTGCTATTTTAAAAGTCAAGCCGTTGCCATTGACAATATTAGATGAGGTTGAAGCACCATTGGATCCAGCAAATTTAGAGCGTTTTGCTAGATATGTTCGTAGTTTTTCACAATATACACAATTTATTATTGTTACTCATCGTCCAGGCACAATGGAAAATTGTGATGTATTATATGGTACAACTATGCAAAATCAAGGAATTACGAAAATGGTAGCCATTAAATTAGCAGATGCTAAAAAAATTATTGAAAGCGATAAATCAGTGAAAAATGTTAATTATGTCGTTTAAATTTTATGTTATATTAAAAATAAATTTATTAAAAACAGACCTATTTCACAGGTCTGTTTTTAATAAATTTAAGTATTATTATTTTTTATTGTGATGAAACATTAACGATTCATGTTGGTGTTAAACCAACCATATCAATAACAACTCCATTACCATTATCATAGTCAGAAATTTGTCATATGTATCATTGTGCAATTAATATTGCTGCAACTGCATCAATTATTGGAGCTAATGCTGGTAAGGCAACACCTAGGACAGCAGAGACTGCTCCTATTCCCGAACCAATCGCATTATTTAATTTATGTAATGTATCATGATTTAATCCAATAACATGGTAAGCAAAATAATATTGATAATAGTTTTCGCCACCTGCATATGTTGCTACGTTATTTTTTGTTAGATATTTTCAAACGTTATTTTCAGCAGTAATATTAGATAAATCAACATTACTTACTTTTTTTTATATCTTGGTTTAAAATAGTATTAACAGCTTCTGTTTTTTCATTAGTCTTTAAGTTACTACTTAAATTTCCTACAGTTGTACCAAGTGTTAAAACACTTAGGGCAGTAATTAAATTTTTCATTTTAAACACCTTCTTTATATATGTGATAAATTAAAAGGATATTTTGGATTAATAATAGTTTCTATAAATTTTAGGAATGATAATATTAATCCAAAACTTGGAAATATTTTCTATCCATCTTAATTTTAACACTTTAAGTATTAATATAAAAGGCAAGAAAAATTAGTAATATATTAATTAATATATTGTTATAATATTATTTTTAAATTTTGGTAATTTATTAGGATTAGTAATTCCTGAATAATTTGCAAAGTTACTATGTTCTCTTACTTTTTTTACATTTCATGTTGAAAGGTCTTGATCAAATAATTTAGCGCCATAAAACATAAAATTCATATATACTGCATTAGAAGTATTTCAATTTGAAAGGTTTTGATTGAATGAGGTTGCACCATAAAACATAAGACTAAAACGATTTATATTAGATACATTTCATGTTGAAAGATCTTGATTGAATGAAGTTGCATTTGCAAACATAACAAAAGTACTTTTTACATTAGAAACATTTCAATTAGTAATATTACTATTAAATGAAGTGGCTCCATTAAATGTAAAATTCATATTTGTTATATTGGAAGTATCTCATGTTGAAAGGTCTTGATTGAATAAGGTTGCACCTGTAAACATATTTTTTAAAGATGTGATTTCTGGTGGTAATTTGTCAGGTACTTTTTCAATTGTTCTTGGCATTCTAACAACTTGAATTTCTTCTAAGAACCTGTTTAGAATCTTTTAGAAAATAATGTAAAATTACTATATATTTTAAAATAAGAGGTATATATGCATAAAAATTATCCAAGTCATGTTACTAAAGAACAATTTGAGAACATAAAATCAACTTTAGAAAACAGCAAAAAGAAAACAAAACCAAGAAATTTAGATTTATATGAAGTGTTTTGTGCAGTTTTATATGTATTAAAAAGTGGTTGTCAATGAAGAATGTTACCAAAAAATTTTCCAAAATGACAAACTGTATATTATTATTTCCAAATTTGAAGTAAAAACAATGATAAAGAACCTAGTGTATTGCAATTAATTTTAAAAAAAATTAGTTAAAAAGATTCGTATTAAGAATCATCGAAAAGAAAAAACTAGTTTTTGTATAATTGATTCGCAAAGTGTTAAAAATACAGATACTACTGAAAATAAAGGTTATGATGCTGGTAAAAAGATTTCAGGAATAAAACGTCATATTGCAGTTGATACGCAAGGTTTACCACATGCAATTTACATAACTACAGCAGAAAAAACAGATCGTAATAGTGCTATCATAATGATTAAAAGTGAAAAAGAAAATCTTTCTACAGTTCAAAAAATAATAGTAGATGCTGGCTATACTGGTGAAAAATTTGCTTCTGCAATCAAAACAATCATAAATGCAAATGTTGAAGTTGTAAAACGTAATGAATTACATTCTTTTGTAGTACTACCAAAAAGATGAGTTGTAGAACGAAGCTTTGCATGATTAGAAAAATGCAGAAGATTATGAAAAAATTGTGAAAGAAAACTAAATACTAGTTTACAAATGGTTGTTCTTTCCTTTATTTCAATTTTATTAAAAAGATTCTAAACAGGTTCTTAGAAAAATACGAAAATGGAAGTCTAGAATCATTGTATTGTCTAAATCATTATATGAAAAAAAATGGTGAATTTGATAATGAATAAAGAAAAATTAATTGAAGATTTAGAAGAACGAATAACATGACTTACAAATGAAATATCTAATGTTAAATATTTTAAACAAATAGAATTTTATATATGAGAAAAAATATGTTTAAAAAATCTATTAATTAAAATTGAACAAGGAGAATTTGAATAATGATAATATTACCTACTTTGTTTGAAAATAAAGATGAAATTGAAATATTATCACCATTTCCAAAAGCAATTCATACAAGTAATGATATTAGAGCAATTATTTTAAGACAATATCCAAATGTTAAATCAAAACACATAATTGTTTCTGACCCCGAAAGTAATGTTGCATTAATAGTTGGTGATAATGATGTTTATCAAGGTTGAATTAAAGTAACAATTAAAAAATTAGAAATAGAAAGAGAATAACCATGACTAAACGCGAATTTTTAATTAAATGAAATGTAGATGAAAAATTATTTTTTATTGATAATGTTGAATTTTGTACAAGTGACACATGTGTAATGTTTAATTGAAATGATAATTATTTAATGATTGATTGTTATTCAGAATACATGAATAAATTTATAGAACTATTAAATGATTTAAAACAAATTAAAGGAGAATAAACAAATGAAAAAGGAAAAAATTAAAATTAGAAATTATGAATTTGAATTAAATTCTTATGTAGTAGATTCCTTATTAGATGTTATAAGAGAACTGATAAAAACAAATAAAGGAGAATAAAATATGTTAGATGAAATTTTAAAAGTAATTTTTGATAGAGCAGATAAAAAAGAATTAATTAATATGATAGAAAGATTAATTCTTTGTACTAACAATAGAAAAGAAACAAAAAAATGAATTATTAGAGAATTTGATAAAAATGATTATGTTTTAGAAAAATTATTACAATTAGAAATACAAGGAGAAAAAAATGGATTATAAAGAAAAAATTAAAATTAGAATTCATGAATTTGAATTATATGATTATCAAGTAAATACTTTATTAGATATTGTAAGAGAAATGTTAAAAGCAAATAAAGGAGATTAAAATGCCAAACGAAAATACACAATCAAATTATACTTTAACTAAGTTAATAAGAACTGGTATAAGTCCAATTTGTGCAATGATTGGTACAAGTGCTTATTATGGTCAAGTAATAGATAATCCATTATTAGGTTCAATTAATAGTTTATTATTTGGTAAAAAATTAGGTTTAGATATTTGAAATTTAAATCAAAGACCAAATACAAAAACTAAATTAATTAATAGTAGTAAAAAAATCTTATTAGGTTTAGGAACAATTGGATTAGCAAATTATAGTAAATGAACAGAAAATAATATTAATCCTATTATTCCAACAACACCAATTCCAGTAACTACTACAACTACAACAGAAGGTCCTCCATGATTATTATTAAATAAACAAGAACATCAGTCATTAATGGATTGAGATACTTATATTTCATTAAATGCTTATGGTATATCAAATCTTATTAGTGGATTAACTGAGTTAATACCTAATAAATTTGAAAAAATAAGAAAGGTTTGTAATATGGCTACTGGTGGATGTTTGATTAGTAGTGGTGTAGCAATGGGTATAAATAATGATTTTAATAATGCTTATGCAATACCTACCATAATTGCTGGTGCAAGTGAAATTATTCATAATTTACTACCTATGGAAACTACAAATCATATTGAAGAAATGCAAGAAACACCATTTAATAATGAAACTGCAAGATTAATAAATGATAATAGATTCACAATTAATAGTGAAACAACTAGTCAATATGGTAGTGATAATATGAGTGAAGTACCATTAAATCATGATAATACTTCATTAAATTGAGATTATAATCACATGAGTTTATAAAGGAGGTGAATAATTGATGAATAAAGAAAAATTACTTGAATATTATAATCAGGAAATAAAAATATATAAAGAAAAAATAGAAGAATTCAATAAAGAAATATCTGTATTAGTAGAAATTATAAGTAATTTACAATCAATGATTGAAAGAATTAATGGTGGTCAATTTGATTAATAATTAGAAATAAAAAAATAAATAGTTGAAAGGAAAATATTGAAATGAAAGAATTTTTACATGAATTAATAATTATTGGAACAAGTGTTGGAACATTAATTTGCAGAGAAATTATTGTTTTATTAAAAAGATTTATCACAACTCCAAAACATGTTAGAGCAAATAATAAAATTATCAAACATCAAAAAAAATTAGAAAAATTAAATGAAAAGATTAATAAAGGAGAAAAATAATATGACAAAAATTGAATTTAATAAAAAATATATAAAAAATAATATCAAAATTGATAGAGATTTTGATTTAGATATAGGAAATTGTTTTAAATTTTCTGATATTGATATATTAGAAAATGCAGTTAAAGATTATAAAAAACTAATAAGTGAAATGCCACAATTAGTTAAAGATTGATTATTGGGATAAGATTAGGAGAATATTAAATGTTAGAAAATGAAGATAATGTTCAACAAACAACTGAACCTTTAACTGAAAATAATGCTCAACAAGAAATAGAAAATAAAGTTAATGAAGCAGAAAATAAGTTAAATAAACTTAATCAAGAAATTAAAGAAAAAGAAATGATTAATATATTTAAAAAATATCAAGTTAAAACTGAATTTTATGATTTTTTAAAATTTAAAACAAGTAATCTAGAAAATTCAAAAATTGAAGAAACTATTAAAAAAATGATTAAAGAACAACCAGTATTTAAACAAACAATTAATACAGGTGGTAATAAACAAATAATTATTAATAATAAAACAAATGATAAAGAAAATTTTTTAATTAATTATAAAAAGAAAAATTATTTATAAACGAAAGGAAGAAATAAAATGTCAGTACCATTTAATCAAAATTTAGACAATACAGAGAGATTAGTAGAAGCACCAGAATTTATAGAGTTTTTTAAAATTTCAAATAGTCCATGGGCAAACTTTTTTCCTACTGAAATTGTTGACTCAGTAAATATTGAGTTTATTGTTAAAAAACCAAAAAAACCGGAAGTAAAAATTATTGCTTGGGATGATAAAAGTAAAAGATATGAATTACCATATGTTGATACAGATAAAATTAGTAAAAAAATAACTAAAAAATATCTTGCAGGAGAAATTATTGCAGATGTAGATTTAAAAGCAAATAATGGACAAAATTTATTAGATAGTATGCAATATGAAGTTGCAAATGATTTAGCAGATAAATTGGCAATTGATGATACACAAGCAATTGCAAAATTTGCTACTAAAATCGATATTGAAGATACAACACCAGTAGGCTATTTAAAATCAATGTTATCTGCTTGAAATACTTTGTTTCAATTTAGAAATATTGCAAATAGTAAATTTTTTATTACTAATGGTCTTTATGATAGTTTAGTTTATTTAGCAGATAATAAAGGTTTAATTACCGATAATCAGTTGGCACAACAATTACGTTTAAATGGAAATAATTTATATGTAAAAGGCGTATTATGTGAAATCGTTCTTGATGACTATATGATTTTTACTAATGATAAAAATGAACAACAATTAATGACCTTTATTTTAGCAACACCAAGAGCAATGAAAAGATACATGATAGAAAATACAGTTATTTATGTAGATTTTATTAAAGATGATAAAGCAGGAAGAGCATATAAAGTTGCTGGTGAAGTTGTTGGAGAAGCAATCCCATATATTTCTAATAATGAAACAACATCAAGATGAATGTTATGTGGAGTTATTAAAACAGAAAAAAATGATTTAAAAACTAAAATTACAGTTTTAACAACAAATATTACTGCAAATGTTAATAACAATAACAATGAATTAAATACAGAAATAAAAAGTACTAATGAACTTAAATCATTAAATCCAAATTTAACAAATCCAACTATTAAATATTTTAGTGATGCACAAGGAAAAACTAATGTAAGTAATCAAAAACAAAAAGCAGGTGACTTATATATAACTATTGCTGCAAATGTTAATGATTTAAATTATAAAGGTTCAACAAATCCAATTAAAATAACTCTTAAATAAAGGAAATTAATATCATGCCAATTGGTACAACTAGTACAGCAATACTTTTAAACATAAATAAACCAAAACATACTAGAACAAGTAAACAACAAGAAAATAAAAGTTTTTGATGAGAAATTTTAGAAATGATTGGTGTACAAGTTATAGCAGTAGCACTTGCTCCTTTTACTGGTGGATTAAGTGAAAGTTTTGCACTTGGATTAGGTGCAAGTGATTTAATTGCTAGTATTAGTGCTGTTGGTGTAGAGTTTTTAACTGATTTTACTATTAATCAAGTTTATGATTATTTAAAAGGAAATGTAACATCATTAAATACTTTCTTTAATTTATTACCGGCATTTGCAGGACTTAATAAAATTAGTCGTGGTTATCGCACAACTAAATTTATTAAACTAGCACAAGAAACTAAAACATTAGAACAAGTTGGTATTAAAGAAGCAAAAAACTTACAAGAAATTATTAGTCAAGTAAGTGGAAAAGAAATTTTAACAGATAAAATTATTGGTAATAAACGTTATTTAATGAATTATAGTTTTACTCCTAATCGTGAAACAGTATTACGAGATTTAGGTTATGTTGCTGAAAGACAATATAAAAATAATTTTCAAAAATTAGAAGCACAGGAGTTAAAAAATTACTTATTATTACAAAATACATTAATAAAATTAAGTCCACAATTAACTCCTAAATTTAAAATTAAAGATATTGAAAAAGCAAATAATTTTTTAAAAAAATATAATACTGATTTAAAAAAAGTATTATCTATGAACCAACATGATTGATTAAATTTAGTTCATACAATACACACAGAAAATAGATATGGAAAAACTTTAATTTTGGATTTACAAAAAATTCGTGCTAATGCTATTAAATTTGATTTTAAAAAAAGTTCAATTCATAAGATTGTTTTAAATGCAAATAAATTGTTTAAATATTTGGATATTAGATTTTATTTAAAAAAAGGTTTAAATAAATTTTGAAAAAATACACCATATTTTGAAAAATTACGAGAAAGTATATATAAATTACAAGAAAAATTTGAAAAGTTGGAAAAACAAGCATTTGAAAAAATTAATAAATTAAAAGAAAAAACAACTGATTTATTTACTAGTGCAGAAAAAAGAGCAATTAAACATGCACAATTAATTCCATTAAATTCACCAGTATTTATGGGTTGTAAAATTCAACCTTTATCATTAGATAAATGTGCAATTACTATTTATCATCGCAATACTAAATATAAACCAATTACAGTTGTTGATAGTATTCTTAAAGCAGAAACTTTTGTTACTCAAATACATCCATTCCATTGATATCGTTGATATAGTGGTTGATACATTGGTTATGGTGTTAATCATAATAAATGATTAAAAGCAATAGCATTTGCTCCACCAGTGGTTCAACAAGTAATTAGAGATAGTTTTAAAGTATATAGAGAAATATTTAGAATAGTAAGAACTTATCATAAAGTAGTAAATGTTATTAATAATCCTATTGAAAATATTAATAAATCATTTAAAAGTGTTGGTTTAAAATTTTCAGTTAATACTTTATTTGGCACTGGACTATTACATCATTTAGAAAAATTTGCATATAGTCAAGTTGTAAAAAAAGGTAAGAAAAAGTTACAAAAAGAAATTATCCATATATCACATAGAAAAACTAAAACAAAAACTAAGCATTATAAAAAAGCATTTTTTAAGGAATGATAAATTATGATTAATAAACTTTGAACTGATGTCAGTCTTGAAAATTATAATAACTGATATCCATTAACTGGAAAAATTACAGAAACCCCACAGCAATATATACAGACATGACCTAATGTTAATGATTGATTTAAAACTTTTGCTATTCGTGCTCAAAATGATATTAATGCTTATCTTGATTTTATTTTATCTAAATTTCCTTTTGATAGTTTTAAAGATGAATTAATTAAAGAAACATTAAGAGATATGGTTTATGTAATGGTTGAACATTGAGTATTTAATCGTACACCAATTGAATTTAATGTTGATGCTACTATTCAATTTAATAATGGTAGTCAATTTAGTGCAAATAGTACTCCTACGATTAATGTTTGAGATTTAGCACCTAGTAGAATGAAAATATGAGCAAGATTAACAGAATTAAAACAAATATTTTCAAGTTATAATGATGATGAAATAGATATTGAAAAAATTGACTTAAAAGCATTTTATACTAGAAATCAAGTTGATGAATTAATTGAACAACAAAAAGAATTTACATTATCAAAACAAATTAAATTATATGAGCCACTTAGCCCTTTTTACTAGACCATTAATTTAAAAAATCTGAATGTATTCTAAAAACAATTGTGTTATATAATGAACACTAATTTTGACCTGAAAGGATTTTTATTAATGGATAAAATTAAACAAATAGCATTAATAATTAACAAATTAAATATCAAAGAAAAAATTAAAATTATCGATGATTGCAAAAATCAATATTCAATTAGAAACTTATGTCAATATCTTCAATTAAACAGATCAACATATTACTTTTTAAAAAATAAACAAAAACTTATTAAAAAAGAAAAAAATCATATTATTAATTGCAATCATAAATATCAAGAATTATGCCAACTTTTAATCGAATTTCATTCTACAAGAAAAGGTAGAATTTATGGATATTTAAGAATTTTTTCAGCTTTTAAAGAGTGATTAAAACAAGAGAAAAATATCATTTTAAATATAGAATTATCAACAAAACAAATGCGAAAAATTATGAAAAAACACAATATTCAAGGATTAAAACAAACTAAAAATAACTATCCTAAAAACAAAAAAAATCCAAATAAGTGAATACCTACAATGGATAAAGTAAACAAAGATTACAAAAGTACAACCGCTTCAAATCAAATTTGATCAATGGATACTAAACAAATAAACACCAAAGAAGGTTGACTATATCTTTTTGTAATTATTGATTTTTATTCAAATAATGTTGTTAGTTATAATACATTTTCAAATAAATCATATCAAGATTTAATTCTTCCTGCACTTGAAAAAATAAACAACCAATTTTCTTGAAATCAAATAAAAAACGTTATTTTACATTCAGATAACGCCAACGAATTTTATTGTCAAGAAATTACAAAATGAGCAAAAAACAAACAAATAATTTTAAGCAAAAAACAACCATATGATATTGGCGGTAATGTCATATCTGAAAATTGATTTTCACATTTATCTCAAGAATGATTGCCTAAAGACTCAAATCAATATTTAACAATCAATGAAGCTATTAATGATGTAAATCAATATGTTATGTTTTATAATTATGAAAGAATACATTCTAAATTTTTAAAACCACCAATATTACAAATAAAAATTTAGAAATATCTATCAAAATATGGTCCAGTAATTAGGGCTAACCACCCCCATCCAACTTCAATTACTGTATTTCCATTTTCATGTGTTACTAAACCAAGTTCATTATTTAAATTAAATAATGTTTGAACATTAATTGATAAATCTAATACATAATTTACTTTATTACTATCTAAATCACTATAATATAATTTTGCTTTTTTACTTGCTAAATTTAAACTATAAAAATATATTTTACTATTTATTTCTGTTATTAATACTGTATCGTTAATGTTAAAAAAATCATCTCCAATTATTGGTTTGGCTTCAGATTGACCTTTTTTTATAATTAACACACTATAACTTATAGGTTTATTTATAGATTTATAAATAGCAAGATAAATGTTTTCATTTTTATCAATAAATATAGAATTAACCATTAGATTGTTTGGTAAATTTATTTTTTCAGCAATTTCAGTATTAATATTATATTTATAAAAACCATCAAAAGTTGTTACATAAATATTATTTTTTAAATAAGTAATATCAGTTACCATACCCGAAACTAATGGCATAGTTTTAAATTTATTTTTATTATTAAGAATTATTACTCCACCAGCAGAAGTTAAATAAATATTACCTTTAATATCAATTATCATGTGAAAAGAACCTACTTTGAATTCTTTATTTTCTCAATAAATTTCATTATCTCTGGTACTTATAGCTAACGAAAGTAATGTTTACTCATAAATAATGTAAAATAATAATATGTAATTTAAACAATTCTTGCACTTACAAGTATAATTCAGCAATAATTAAAATAGATTAGGAAGATTAAATTATGCCAAAACCATACAGTGAGGACTTACGAAGAAAAGTAATAGAAGTTTATGAAAGTAAAAACATGAAAATTAAAGAAATTTGTAAAGTGTTCAATATCACTAGAAAGACTTTATTTTTATGAAGAAAAAGAAAGCAAAAAACCGGAAATATAAAACCAATTTTGAATTATCAAAAAGGACATAGCCACAAAATAAAGGATTTAGATGAATTAAAAAATTATTTAGCAGAAAATAAAGATGTTACAGTTCAAAAAGTAATTGAAAAATTTGGTGATATGACAAAAGAAACAGTTTATAACTATTTCAAAAAACTAAATTATACATATAAAAAAAACTTTTCTATATGAACAAAGAGATAAAAATAAACAAGAAGATTTTTTAAAAGAAATAGCGAAAATAATGAATGAAGATTTGGTATATATTGATGAATCTGGAATTGATGATAATGAATTTTATAAATATGGTTGGTCTGAAAAAGGTAAAAGATTATTTGATAATAAACCTGCATATAAAATAAAGAGAATGAGTATAATTGGTGCACTAAATAAAGGTAAATTAAAAGCTCTATGAGCATTTGAAGGACATTGCAATAGTAAAATTTTTGAATCATATGTTAAAAATATACTAATTCCAGTATTAAAGTGTGGACAAATTATAGTTTTAGATAATGCGACGTTTCATAAATCTAAAGCAACAAAACAATTAATTGAAAATGCTGGATGCAAACTATTATTTCTTCCACCATATTCTCCTAATTTAAATCCAATTGAACATTTTTGATTTGCTATAAAACATAATATAAGAAAAATATTACCAAATTATTGACCAAATATTAAAAACGCGATTGATTTTGTTTTTCAAGATATGAGTAAACATTACTTTAGTTAGCTATATATTATATTTTCAAATTTTTTGTCCAGATATATGAAGATCAGAACTATCAAAAGTTGTATAATACAAATTACCATTGTCATCCTGTGTTTGTTTTACATTTTTTGTTGATATTATATTTTTATAATTAAAGTTAGTATCTTGATAATTATCATATATTTTTTTCATTATATTAGCCTCTTCATTTCTTTTTTTAAAATAGTTATTTTTATTATTTCTTCTTTTAAGTACATATCGATAATTCTAGTAACTAAAATCGATAAACGATATCACATGCTTACTAGAACTTACTATAAAAGAAAAATAATTAGTAGTTTTTCATTTTTTATTATCCATTATATTTTTATATTTCACATTATTTAAGTTAAACCTTGTTTACTTTAAAAATTAAAGTATCGGTCAAAAAATTTTATAAATTTTATAAAAATAATTATATTTATTTATTTTCTATAAGTCAAATTTTAATAAAAATACAAATACAAATAATCAATAATACTCATCAATATTTCTTCAATCAATTGTTGCGATTTGACATTAAGGTAGCAAAAATGATAAAATAACACGTTGGAGTAGTGAAATATGAAAAGAAAACTAAATTATAAAAAAATATTAATTGCAACTGGTGTATTAGTTGTCGTTGCAGCAGCAACAACAACAATAGCTGTTGTCGCTACAAAAAGCACAAAATCAGAAGCAAAAAAAGAATTAAGTTCTATCATTACTAAGTTAGAAGTTGACGGTAACAAATTTAATACTGAAAAAGCAGTTCTTGATGAAATCATTAAACAAAATAAAGATGTAACTGCTAATGATGTTGAAATTAAAAACTTTATTAGTGCATCAGAAATTAAAAATGGTTCAGCAGAACTATATGCTAAAGCTGACAGTAAATATACAGGACAAGTTAACATTACAATTACTGCAAAAGACAAAATTGCTTTAGACAGTAAAATTACTAACAAAGAAGTTGATGGTAACAAATTTAATACTGAAAAAGCAGTTCTTGATGAAATCATTAAACAAAATAAAGATGTAACTGCTAATGATGTTGAAATTAAAAACTTCAAAGCAGCATCTGAAGGAACTGCTGGTTCAGCAGAACTACATGCTAAAGCTGACAGTAAATATGCAGGAAAAGTTAACATTATAATTACAAAAATTGATACTGAAGAAGAAAAATTAGAAAAAATTATTAAAAAAATAAAAACAGCCGCTGATAAAGAAAGATATGGCAAGGAATATGTTAAGGCATACAAAGAGTATTTTGCATTTCTTCAAAAATCTATCGAAGCAAAATTTAAAATAGATCCTTGAATTATAGATGTAAAACCTACAGAAACAAATAAAAAAGAAATTTTTACAAAATTGGAAAATTATGTCAGACAAATTAGAATATCACATTATAAAATTGGATTAATGGAACAAGGAATTTATTTTCGTTTTAAACCATAACAAATGATAATTACTGATAATCAAGAATTAAAACTTAATAATGTGGGAGGAAATTTACATAATTATGATGATGAAAACAAACATTTACCAAATTCTTTTTTTAATATAAATGCAACTATTAAATACCAAGTAAAATAAATTTAAAAATATACTAAAAATAACCAAATATTTGGTTATTTTTTATTAATATAACAAATCAATAAATACAAAAGTGATAATACTAATTAATTAGTATTTGTATTAGTAATTTCTTTTAATAATTGTTGATCTCCTGTTTTTGAACCATTAATTATTGGTTTAATAAATGATTCAAAAACAAGATTAGGATTTGTAAATAATTGTTCTTGATTATTTAATTCAAAAATAGATTTTTCTAATATTTCATTTTTTTGATGTGCTGGTACTTTAATTATATCTTCAATAAAAATATCAATTATAGCATTTTGTGTTTCTTCATTAATTTCTTTATCAGACAACTGATTTTTAAGTTTCAATCTAGCATTAATTAAAAAATCAGCACTTTCCTCTCTTGGAAATGAAATACTTTCTTGAAAACTATTATTACCTGAATTAACTTCAAATGAAGGTGTTACTACTTTTGTAGTTTCTTCCTCATTTCTTTTTGCTGGTGTTTGATTAGTAACATTTGAAAAATATTGATAATGTCGAGCTTGATAGTATAACTTCACTTCATTATTAGCAATTACATTATCTGGTTCAAATCTTTCCCTACTTGCAATATCAAAATCTTCATTAATTCTAATAATATCACAATTTAAAATATTACAAATTGCTTCAATTTCAACAGAACCTGTTATTTCACCATTTTTTCTCATTTGTTCTAAAGTTTTTCTTATTTGTGTATCTTCACTATTGTTAGGATATAATTCTTTATTTTTTTTATTAATTTCACTATCTAATAACATTGATCTAAAATTAGCTTTATTATTTGGACGTTTTGTATCTAAATTTGTTTCAATATAATCACAAATACGATTACGAAAGACTTTAACTAATTTTTCATTTTCTTTATCAGCAAAATTAAAATCAGCAAAATTAAAAATTCGTTCTCAACCGAATTCTATACCAAAAAGCGATTTATATCTTGTTTTAAATTGGTTTTTATTAGTTTTAACTTGTTCTAAATATGAAACGATTACTGCTCATAATAAACAATTACCATCTCTTTGTACATCTTTAATTGCCATGGTGATGTGTGCTCCTTTAAACGAAAAACAGTTATGGAATGGCAACACTTTTTAGGACTATTTTTTGGTAGACATTTGTTGTTGATATTTAACTGGAGTTAAGTAGTTTAAAGTGCTGTGAATTCTTATATTGTTATATCAATTGATGTAATCAAATAATTCTAATTTTAATTGGATTAATGATGTAAAATTTTTATCATTAATAAATTCTGTTTTGAAAGTTTTAAAAGTTGCTTCAGCAACAGCATTGTCATAAGGACAGCCTTTTTTGCTTAAAGATCTAGTTATGTTGAATGCTAATAAAAGTTTATCAATCATTTTATTGTTAAATTCATTACCGCGATCGCTATGAAATATTTGGATATTTTTTAAACAGCGATTTGATTGCATAAATGCTTGATATACTAATGATGCATCTTTTTTAGTACCTACACTATGTCCAATAATTTCGTGGTTAAATAGGTCTATTAATAGGCAAATATAGTTTCATTTACCATTAACTTGAACATAAGTTAAATCGCTAACAATAACTTCATTTTTAAGCCTATTATTAAAGTTTCTATTAACAAGATTGGTTATTTGACTATCATTGATTTTATTATGATGCTTTTTGAATGATAATTTAGTGTATTTTGATATTAAATTATGCTTATTCATAATTTCTTTAATTTTTCTTCTTGATAAATAAATTCCTTTATTTTCTTTAAAAGCACTAATAACAGCTTCATCATGAATATTATTTTGAATTTTATTTTCTTTTTTCTTGAAATTAAAATAATATGTTGATTTAGAGATTTTTAAAAAACGACATATTGTACGAATTTTATATTTAACTTTATTTTTAGCAATAATTTCTATTTTCTGCCTATTATTAGTGCTGCTTGCTTTAAAATATCATTTTCCATTCTTAATTGTTTTAATTCTTTTCTTAATTTAATTAATTCATTTTCTTCAAAAGAACGATTATCTTTAGTTTTAAAACTGTCTGAATTAGTAAATTGCTTAATTCAATTATAAGTAGCTGCTCTTGTAACATTGTACTCTTTAGCAAGACAAGACACTGACTTACCGCTTTGATATAAAGCTACTATTTGTTTTTTAAATTCATCGGTGTATGAGTTAATATTAGCCATAATTATAGTTCCTTTCTTTTAACTAAAATTTGTTCACTTGTCTACGTAATTAGTGTCCAATAAAGTGTAACCCATCCAGTTTTTAAAATAAAATAATAAACTGAAATTTTAAATAAATATATTGGAATTTTAATGCTCGTTGCTTTGCAATTCATCGTAAATTGGTAATAAATATTACTACTTATAATATAACAAAAAAACAAAAAAATAATAGCAAATCATTATTAAAATATTATATATAAATATTTCATAATTTAATTTTATTTAATAAAAAATATATTATAATACTTTCCTAACAAAATAAAATTAACCTATAAATAAAATATAAGGAGATTTTTAGAAATGAAAATTCAGAAACTTAAAAAAATAAATTTAATAACACTATCACTATTGATTTTAACTACTTTGGTTATATTTACATCTTTAACCTTAATAAATTTTTTTAACATAAAAAATGATATAAAATATATTTCTTCTTTCTATAATTATTATCGAAAACAAGAAATAATAACAAAAGAAAATGGTTTTAATTTAATAAAAGAACATGGTCTAATTTATATGTTAACTAATAATAAATTATATTTTTGTAAACATTACCTCTTCCAAAATATTGTTGAAAACTATAATCTTAAATCATTAGTACAACTAAAAATTGGAATTGTTTTTGCTATAATTTTAAGTCCAATTTTATTATTTATAACTATATTACTAATCTTTTTAAATATTTATTTAAAAATAAAAAAAGCAGATAATAACTTTTGAGATGCTATTGAAAATTGTGAAATTATTAATAATTACTATGTTCATTAATTTTTTATTTATTATTAGAAATTAAAGTAAGAAATTTAAAAACTATTGATTATATTTATTATTTAATATAGTAAGCATAGATAAAATTATATGCTTACTATAAATTTTTAATTACTCTTGATAAAATTAACTGAATATTATCATTATAAATTTCTACCTTTCCTTCCATTAAAATTACTTTATTAACTTGTAAATATTCTTGGTATATTTGATATAACTTTTCAAAAACCGTTACTTCAATAACATTACTATCATTTTGCATTTCAAAAAAAGCCATTAATTTTTTAGTTTTAGTTTTAATTACTCTAATATTATTGATAACTCCATATACTCTAACATGTTGATCAACATAATTATTAATATATGCTAAATCAATAGCTTTATTATGAGGATCTAATTGCTCTTTTCATAGTAATTTAGGATTATATTTTAAATAAAGTCCTAATGCACGATGTTCATTAATACTATTATTATTTCAATCATCTTCTCTTTGTAACATAATTGGTTTAGCAATTAAATTAAAATTTAATGATAATTCGCCACTAGTTTCATCTTTTACCTGCACCATATTTGCATATTCTAATGCAGCATCCAAGTTTAATAATAACATTGTTCGATTTGATTGAATATCATCTAACGCACCAGCAGCAATTAAATGTTCAATGTTTTTACGATTCAAACCAATAAATATTGCCCGAGCACAAAAGTTAAAAAAATCTTGAAAAAATCCATTACTAGTACGTTCTTTAATAAGATTACTACAACTACCTTGACTCATTTGCTTAATTGCTTGTAAACTATAACGAATAGCTTTTTTAGCACCATCAATTAAAAAATCAATGCCAGAAAATTGAATTGATGGTGCTAAAACTTTAATTTGATATTTTTGACATTCATTCAAATATTGTAACATTTTTTGATCATTACCAATAACACTACTTAATAACGACACCATAAATGCCAATGGATAATTTGCTTTTAAATAAACTAAATAATAACTAATTAATGAATAAGCGACAGCATGAGATCTATTAAATCCATAACCAGCAAATTTTTCAATATCTTCTCATATTTTCTTAACAACTCTTGGTGAATAACCTCTATTAACAGCACTTTTAATAAATGAGTTTGCTTGTTCTTTCATAACTGTAGTATCTTTTTTACTAATTGCACGACGAATTAAATCAGCTTTTCCTAATGAATAACCAGCAATTTTCTGTAAAATTAATAATATTTGTTCTTGATAAATAATAATGCCATAAGTTGATGCTAAATAAGGTTTTAAATCTTCATGAATATACGTAACTTTTTGTTTTCCTAATTTACGATTAATATAATCTTGAATGTACTCTTGTGGTCCAGGACGAAATAAAGAAGAACTAGCAATAATATCTTCTAAGTTATCAACTTTCATTTTAATTAAAATTTGACGCATTCCTGAAGATTCCAATTGAAAAATACCGGTTGTATCACCATTTTTAATAATGTTAAAACTTTTTTCATCATTTAAAGGAATTTGAGATAATTTTAAATTTAAAAAATAATGTTTGCTTACTTGTTGTAAAATATTTTGCAAAATAGTTAAATTACGTAATCCTAAAATATCCATTTTTATTAAACCAAGAGCTTCTAGGGTTTGCATTGGAAATTGCGTTTGATAAATACCTTGAAATCCTAGTTGTAATGGAATAGCAGTAACTAACGGTGCTCTTGTAATAACGATTCCTGCTGCATGAGTACTAGTTTGTCGTGGAAAACCAAGAATTTCTTTGGTTAAAGTAAACAATAAAGGATACTTATTTGCATATCATGCTAATTTTGGTGATTGTTTAATAGCCATATCTATTTCAAAATTATATTGAATTGGTATTAATTTTGTCATTTCATTAATATCTTCAATATTAACTTGAAAAACTCTTCCCAAATCACGAATTGCCATTTTACTAGCAATTGTTTGAAAAGTAACAATATATGCAACATGTTCTTTGCCATATTTTTGATGAATATAATTAATAACTTCATCTCTTCTTGTATCTTCAAAATCGATATCAATGTCTGGTAATGATATTCGTTCTGGATTTAAAAATCTTTCAAAAATTAAATTATAAGCAATAGGATCAACACCAGTAATTCCTAAAACATATGCTACTAAACTACCAGCAACACTTCCTCTACCTGGTCCAACCATTATATTCTTGCTTTTTGCAAATTTAACATAATCATTAACAATTAAAAAATAATCAGCAAAACCCATTTCATTAATTACTTGTAATTCATATAAAACTCTTTTAACGTATGTTTCAGGAATTTCACGACTTTGAAAATGCGCTTCTAATCCCTGTTTACATAATTCTTGCAAATATAAATTACTAGTAAGATTATTAGGGCAAGTAAATTTTGGTAAACTTAATTCTGCACTATTTGGCTTATTTTTAGGAAATTTTAAATTACATAGTCAAATAACCTTTTCAATATTTTCAATAATTTCATTTGGATAATGTTGCATTAAATCTTGTTTAGTTTTATATAAAAACTCATTACTTTTTGATAAATCTTCTGATTTTAATGTTTTTTGTTCTTTAATAGCTTGTAAAATTTGATAAGTACGATGTTGTTTTTCATCTAAATATAAAACCAAATCAATTGGAATAATATTAGATGTAATCGATTTTAATAAAGTAATATTATCCATATCACTAGGTACTAAACCAAAATAAACTAATTCATGACCTGTTGAATTTAAAATATCATAATTATTTTTAATATATCTAATATTTTTATTATTAGCATGAATAATAACTAAAACTTCACGTGTTTGATTAAGATATTTTTTTACATCATTAGTAGTAACAATATTATTATTAGTACTAATAATAGTAGAAAGCTCTATTAATCTTTGATAACCAGCATATGAAGTTGCCATAATAGTTAATTCAACTTTATCAGTAGCACTTTCTCAAACGCAATTTAAACCAATTAATGGTTTAATATCATTCTCTATACATAAATTACAAAATTCATAAGCACCATACATTATATTTTTATCTACTAAAGATAGAACTTTTAAATTATTTTTTTTAGCAAATTCAATATAATCACTTATTTTAATAGTTGATGAAAGAAATGAATAATTAGAACGAACATTTAAATTAACTATATATTTCATACTATCCCCTACAATTCTTGAATGACTTATATTACAAGTTAATTTTAACATCATTTTATCTTGCTAGGTTATTCTTAAGTTATTGTTTTTAATACAAAACTATTTAAAACACTTAAAATCAACTTTTTTAGAAATAAAATAAAAAAATAAATTTTATTTCTAAAATTTATATTAAAAAAGAAAAAATAAACATTATTTTTTCAATAATTAATAATAAATAATTTGGGAAAAATTATAATATATTTTTTTACATATTAAAACCAATAATATGTTAAAATCTGCATAAACTTAATACAAGTTTTCAACTTATTACTTCATTTTAAAGTAAGTGAGTTTGTTATTTTTAATCAAATAAGGAGAAAAAAATGGATATTCAAAATATTAATTTAATAAAAGCTGCTAAAATCGGTGATCTACAAGTAATTAAAAAAATAATTAAAAATGGTGGCAATGTTAATTATATATGCGATGATATAACCGCTTTAATATGAGCAGCGCAAAATGGTCATTTAGATGTAGTTAACATCTTAATAGATAATGGTGTTGATATTTATCATGTAGTTAAAAATAGACCTGATCCTTGAATATTAAATAATATTAATGGACAAATAATTATATCCAAATATTTAAAAACAAATGGTTATTATAACTATGCTAATCTTTTACTAGATACCATTGAAAATGGTGATACAGCTTTAACAATAGCTGCTAAAAACAAACACCCAAAAATAGTTGAAAGATTAGCCTATGAAATTTATGAACAAGAAATAAAGCAACGATATAAATTTGGATTACCTACTATTCTTAATGTTACAACCAATAAAAATAATTTTGAAGTTAAATCTCTTCAAGAATTAGCAAATGAAGTACAAAAAATAACAACCAATATTGACTTTAGAGAACCAAATCCATATCAAAAATTACAAATAAATTTAAAACTTGCTCAATTAGAGATTGATAAGAAAAAAATAAATGAAATCAATAAAAGAATTGAAAAAACAAAATTATTAGTAAATGAAATAAATGCAATTGATTTACAAAATCAAACTTCAACAAGTAATCAAAATACTTATTCTAATATTTTATAGTTTACTATTAAAAAATAACAAAAAGAGTGAAACTTCACTCTTTTTTTATATTTAAAGTAAATAAACTGCAATTTATTAAAACTATTAAATTATTAATAAATTTATTTATATTTTTTCAATATCTTTAAAACTATTTATTAAAATTTGTTCTCAATCAATTATTTGCTTTAAATCATTTTCTAAAAGTTCACATTCTTTAATCTTTGGTTGTGTAACAGGGTTTTTGGGAACAAATAATGAACAACAATCAGCGAATGGTAAAATTGATGTTTCATAAGTACCAATTTTTTTAGCAAGATTAATAATATCAACTTTATCTTCGGCAATTAAACTACGCAAAATTAGTAAATTGCTAACAATATTAATAGCATTAATACTTGCTAATGTTTGTGAAGCAACCTGACCAATCGCTTCACCAGTTGCTAATACTTGAATTTTATATTTTTCTGCAAATAAACTAGCAATTCTAATAAACATTCTACGCATTAAAGTAATACGATAACTTTCTTTCTTAATATGACTTAATTCATTTTGCAAGTTAGTAAAATTGCAAATATATAAATTTTTACTACCAGCATTATAAGGTGCTAAAATTTGAACTAAAGTTTCTACTTTTTTTAATGCTGTTGGTAAAGTAAAAGGTGGAGTAGCAAAATGTAAATATTGAACTTGTAATCCTCGTTTCATTAATTTATATGCTGCTACAGGGGAATCAATACCACCGCTCAATAATAATAACACTTTCCCTGAACTACCTACTGGAAATCCACCAGCACCAATAATTTTATTTGCAAATAAATAAATATCATTCTTATTAACTTTGATATTTATTTTTAAATCAGGATTAGTAACATTAACTTTTAAATCTGTTTTTTTTAAAATTATAGAAGCTATAATTTTAACTATTTGTTCTGAATTTAATGAAAAACTCTTATCACTACGACTAACAAAAAGTTTAAATGTTTTAAAATTTGTTAGATCTTGACTTAAAATTAATGATATTACTTTTTCTGATAATATTTCCATATTTTTAGCAATTCTAAAAGCAGGTGATAATGAACTAATACCAAATATTTTCACCAAAATATTAATAACATCATTCATTACGTCAAGAGATAAATTAGTTAATTCCATGCGATCATGAAAATGAATAATATTTATTTGTTTATAATCACTAAGAGCATACTTAATATTTATTTTTAATTGTTTAATAAAATCAATCCGATTTTTACTTTTAGTTGTTAATTCACCATAACGAATAATAATAATTGGTACCATTTAATTTTCCTCTTTTTTAAAATTTATTCGATTAATTCCAATAATAATGTTAATGCTTTTTGATTATGATTATTAGTGATATTATTTTCAATTTCATTAAATTTACTATTAAGTTGCTGATTAATTGAACGATGACGATTAGCATAAACAAAAGTTAAATGTGATAATTTATGAATAGTAATTTCCATTTTTAATTCAGTATAAAGATGAAAAATTTTATTTTGTAAATCATTAAATTTACTAAAAGAAGAATTATCATAATTTCCATTTTTAAAATTTAAAATAGTATCATTTATTAAATATTGTAAATCACTAAACTTTTCTTTATAAATTTCATTTAAATAATAAAAATTAATATTATTTAAAATATTATCAATTTGTAACATCATTGAATTGATTTTATCAACATAAGTTTTAAATTTAATTTTTGCTTTATTTTGTTCATTCAACAATTTATTATACTCTTTTAAACTATTAAAAATAACAATACTATTTTCAAATAACGCCGCTAATAACATCACTAATGTTTCATAACTAGTATTTTTTATTGATTTTTGATGTTCTATGATTAATAAATTATCAAAATGATTAACAGTAGCAAGTTGTTTATTAATAATAGTTTCTAAGTTAGTTATTTTGCTATTTTCTATCATTTTAGAATTAATTTTATTTGAAAGAGCAATTTCATTTTTAATAGCTTCAAATATTTCATTAAAATTAAAACTCATAACTAAAAATTTTTCATAATTTTGTTTAAAAATATTATAAAATATTTGTTCTTTATCAATTTTATTACTAAAAGTGGCAATTAATTTTAATATTTCTTGAGTGTTAACCTTAGCTTTTTTGTATTGTAAATTATTAATTTGTTTATTAATAAAACTTAACTTTTCATCAACGTTTGCTACTAATTGTTCGTATTGTAAAAGTAAAGTATTATTTATTTTTATCATTTGATATTTATTTTTTAAGGCCGCCATTTTCTGTTTAATTTCATATGTTATAATATAACGAAGTGTTGGTAAATTATCTAAAATTTCTGCCAATGTTACAACAGCAATCGCAATCTCACTTAAAATAGTAATAATTTGACTAACATTAATAGCATTAATATTTGTTTCTAATTCTTTAAACATATCATTAATTATTTTAATAACTTCATCTAATTGTTCTCGATTAAGATCGTTTTGTAAATTAATCTTGATCATTTGATCTTGTAAATAATTAAAATTTTGTTTAAAAAATAATTGATATTCTCGTAATAATTGATCAATACTAATAAAATAATCTATTTCAATTGTTAATAACTGCAATTGATTTTTTAAATTATTACTTTTATTATGCATTCTATACATTAATTTATATCTTTTTCATAATTCTTTATTATTTTGTAATTTTAAAATTTGAATATATTTTTTAAAAACCTTATTTAAATCTTTTTTTAAAAAAAGATTATAACGACTAATTCAAATCCCTAAAATAGCACTATATTGTTCATTTGCTTGTACCATTTGATTAATACGATTTAATCTTTCTTTAATATTAATATTTTGAATATATTGCAAATTTTTATAAATCATAAATTGTTTATTTTTATACGAACTAAAAATTACTAATAAACTTGTTAAAACGATAATAGTAAAAATTAATAAACTAATAATAGTTATTATAATAATTTGTGCACTAGTTAATTTATAAATTTTTATTAACATCAACATAGTTTTATTCTCCTTTCCTTATATTTTAAATATATTAAAAGATATTAATCTTTTATTTTATTATTACTTCTAAAATATTTAATAATATCAACTAAACCTAAAAATAACATTTGTGGTTCATAAATATAAGAAAAATCAAAATAAGATTTTAAAATTGGTACACTACCTCCTGTTAAAATTACAGGTAAACTAATATTTGTTTCATTTTTAATTCTAGCAACTATACTATTAATCATTGCACTAAAACCATAACCATAACCAATTGATAAAGCATGATTAGTATTTTTACCTAACATTGATTGATAATGTTGCATTTCAAAATCAACAAGTAAAGCAGCATTATCAATCAATGCATCTTTACTTGTACTAAATCCAGGTCCAATAATAACGCCAACCAAAACATCATTAACAACAACACTATAGGTAGTAGCAGTTCCCAAACTAACAACTATCGCATTGTGATACTTAGTATAAGCAGCATATGATAATGCTATCAAATCACTACCTAATTGACGATTTTCTAAATTAAGTTTTAAAGGTAAAGAACTTAGTAAATTAAAATCAACAATTAACGGTTTTAAATTATATGTAAAAACAATTAATTTTTCTATTATTATTAAAAAATTTGGAACAACACAACTAATAACAGCTTCTTCAAAATGTAATTTTTTATTTAATTTAAATGCTTTTTTCAATTGAACAATTGCAGTTTTACTTTTGGTTTCTATTACTGCTCATTGTTCAATAATTTCACTATCATTAATCATAGCAATCTTAATTAATGTATTACCAATATCTACTAATAACAAACTTTTCATTATTATACTTGTTGAACCATTTCTTTAGTTGAAGCTAATTCATCATATAGTGTACGAACAAGATTATTTAAGTTTTCAACTTGTAAAAACTTACCACTACGAGCTATTGAAACAGAACCATTAGTTTCACTAACAATAACTGATACTGCATCGGTTTGCTCTGATATTCCAATAGCAGCACGATGACGTGAACCAAATTGACTAGATATTTTTTTATTAGTTAGTGGAAAATAAGTAGAGGCACATTCAATACGACCTAAACGAATAATAACTGCACCATCATGCAATGGTGAACCTTTAATAAAAATAGATTGTAATAGTTGTGAAGTTACTTCACCATCAATTTTTACTCCCAAATCAGTATATTCATTTAATGAAACATTCCTTTCAATAGTAATTAGTGCTCCAATTTTTTCTTCTGCTAATTTAATCACTGCTTCTGCTAAAACACTTGCTAACATTCTTTTTTCTGAAGTTGCTAGTAGTTTCATATGAGATTTATTTCTTGTTGTTCATCAAACTTTTTTACCACGAATAAAGGTATTCATAACTATTAAAATAAGAATTGTCATTAATAAAGAAATGGTTATTCCAAATAAAACCGCTATTTCAGCAATAACTGTTCCAATATCTGCTGAAATTACAGTCGAAATAATATTTAACGGTAATACACTCATATTAAATACCACCATTCCTTTATTTTTTGATTCCACTACTTTAATTATAAAGTAA
The DNA here is from genome assembly GCF_964019495.1 of Spiroplasma endosymbiont of Dasysyrphus albostriatus. Taxonomy (NCBI): domain Bacteria; kingdom Bacillati; phylum Mycoplasmatota; class Mollicutes; order Entomoplasmatales; family Spiroplasmataceae; genus Spiroplasma; species Spiroplasma endosymbiont of Dasysyrphus albostriatus. The sequence continues at coordinate 1,635,500 of NZ_OZ026447.1, forward strand.
AAAAAATATTTTTGATATTATTAGTATAACAACTTATCATAATTTACAAAATACTCCTTTTAAAAATAAATTTAAAAGGAGTACTAATATTTTTGATAATTTTAGATTTTATCTTATATAAGTTTATAAAATTATTATTTGTTAATTATCTTTATTAACTATAAATTTGGTACAGTGTTATGAAGATAATTTTTATTTACTACGGATAATGTTGATAAATTCTTATTTACTTCTGCTTTTATTAAAAAATCATTATCACTATCTTTACTATTTTCTCTTGAAGATAATTTTTGTTTTAATTGTATTATCATTTTTAATGCATTTGATAGTTTTGCTAATTTCTTTAAAGATAAAGATACTTCTTAGAACCTGTTTAGAATCTTTTTAATAAAATTGAAATAAAGGAAAGAACAACCATTTGTAAACTAGTATTTAGTTTTCTTTCACAATTTTTTCATAATCTTCTGCATTTTTCTAATCATGCAAAGCTTCGTTCTACAACTCATCTTTTTGGTAGTACTACAAAAGAATGTAATTCATTACGTTTTACAACTTCAACATTTGCATTTATGATTGTTTTGATTGCAGAAGCAAATTTTTCACCAGTATAGCCAGCATCTACTATTATTTTTTGAACTGTAGAAAGATTTTCTTTTTCACTTTTAATCATTATGATAGCACTATTACGATCTGTTTTTTCTGCTGTAGTTATGTAAATTGCATGTGGTAAACCTTGCGTATCAACTGCAATATGACGTTTTATTCCTGAAATCTTTTTACCAGCATCATAACCTTTATTTTCAGTAGTATCTGTATTTTTAACACTTTGCGAATCAATTATACAAAAACTAGTTTTTTCTTTTCGATGATTCTTAATACGAATCTTTTTAACTAATTTTTTTTAAAATTAATTGCAATACACTAGGTTCTTTATCATTGTTTTTACTTCAAATTTGGAAATAATAATATACAGTTTGTCATTTTGGAAAATTTTTTGGTAACATTCTTCATTGACAACCACTTTTTAATACATATAAAACTGCACAAAACACTTCATATAAATCTAAATTTCTTGGTTTTGTTTTCTTTTTGCTGTTTTCTAAAGTTGATTTTATGTTCTCAAATTGTTCTTTAGTAACATGACTTGGATAATTTTTATGCATATATACCTCTTATTTTAAAATATAGCTAACTAAAGTAATGTTTACTCATATCTTGAAAAACAAAATCAATCGCGTTTTTAATATTTGGTCAATAATTTGGTAATATTTTTCTTATATTATGTTTTATAGCAAATCAAAAATGTTCAATTGGATTTAAATTAGGAGAATATGGTGGAAGAAATAATAGTTTGCATCCAGCATTTTCAATTAATTGTTTTGTTGCTTTAGATTTATGAAACGTCGCATTATCTAAAACTATAATTTGTCCACACTTTAATACTGGAATTAGTATATTTTTAACATATGATTCAAAAATTTTACTATTGCAATGTCCTTCAAATGCTCATAGAGCTTTTAATTTACCTTTATTTAGTGCACCAATTATACTCATTCTCTTTATTTTATATGCAGGTTTATTATCAAATAATCTTTTACCTTTTTCAGACCAACCATATTTATAAAATTCATTATCATCAATTTAATCATGGAGGACCTTCTGTTGTAGTTGTAGTAGTTATTGGAGTTGGTGTTGTTGGAATAATTGGAGTAATATTATTTTCTGTTCATTTACTATAATTTGCTAAACCAATTGTTCCTAAACCTAGTAATATTTTTTTACTACTATTAATTAATTTAGTTTTAGTATTTGGTCTTTGATTTAAATTTCATATATCTAAACCTAATTTTTTACCAAATAATAAACTATTAATTGAACCTAATACTGGATTACCTATTACTTGACCATAATAAGCACTTGTACCAATCATTGCACAAATTGGACTTATACCAGTTCTAATTAATTTAGTTAAAGTATAATTTGATTGTGTATTTTCGTTTGGCATTTTATTCTCCTTTATTTGCTTTTAACATTTCTCTTACAATATCTAATAAAGTATTTACTTGATAAGCATATAATTCAAATTCATGAATTCTAATTTTAATTTTTTCTTTATAACCCATTTTAATCTCCTTTAATTTTTTAATTGTTACTTTAATTCAACCTTGATAAACATCATTATCACCAACTATTAATGCAACATTACTTTCAGGGTCAGAAACAATTATGTGTTTTGATTTAACATTTGGGTATTGTCTTAAAATAATTGCTCTAATATCATTACTTGTATGAATTGCTTTTGGAAATGGTGATAATATTTCAATTTCATCTTTATTTTCAAATAAAGTAGGTAATATAATCATTAGTCAATTTCTCCATTTTCTATTTTTTCAATTAATAAACCGAAAATTCCTTTAAAATTTATATTTTTAATATGTTCAAGTAATTTTTCTTTATATTCATTAATATATTTTTGAGCCATTTTTCTTCTTATATTTTCAACTTTAATCATATGTTCTTCACAAAAATATCTTATTTGAACATTATCTTTATCTAATTTTGTTGGTAAATTAGTACAATTAGTTATATGTTTACCAACTTCATTAACTTCACTAAAACAACATGGTATATTTTCTTTATTCATTATTTACTTTCCTTTCTATATTTTTTTCTTGATGTATTAATAAATTTATTAAAATTATTTGTTTATCAATGTCACCTAATTTTTTTAAAAGATATTCATATCTTTTTTTAAAATCTTCACTATCAATATCTCTATCTTTATAAATTAAATTTTTCAGTTTTTTTATTTTATATAAGGTTTTTGGGGAATATATTTCTCCATCCATACAAAGAAAACATTTCATTATTTTATTTCCTTATTTTCAATTTGATTAGCAATTTCATTTAATATTTTCAATACTTTATATTCATTTTTTAATTCTTTAATAATAAATATTAAAATTATTATTAGTGTTATACTTGTTATTAATATTGGTACTATTAATAAAATTTTTCATAATATCATTTTTTACTCTTTTCATTTTTTAAATCATTTAACATTAATTGAACAAAATGCACGATTTTTTTGAATATTTAAAGTATTAAAGATTTCACCAGTTACTATAATTTCATCGTTTTTGTTTAATAAAATACAGCGTCTATAAAGTTTTGGTTTATTAAAAATTAAAGTAACATAGTTTAATCCATTTCATTGACCACGAACACTATAATATAATTCTTTATTACCTTTTTCGTAATATTTTGCTTCAATAGTGTTACTAAGTTTTACTGTTAATTTGACATAATTTGTTTTATCTTTCATTTTTATAATTTCCTTAAATAATTATCAAAAATTAATATTTTTTTATGATTTTTTAAATAATATTGAATATGTTTATAAGCATCTTGTTCATGTTTTGTTAATTTTATATTTCCTTTATAATTTTCTATTTTAGTTTTATTTTTTGGTTCACTTTCTAGATAATCTCAATTCATAACGTCTTCTACTAATACCATTAATGCACCAATAATTTTAGGAGTTGCTAATGGATTAGTTAATAATTGTTTTGAAGTTAAAAAGAAATTTTCTACAATAACTAATATTTTTTTATCAATAAATTTGTTTTTAGTTATTTGAAAATATATTTTATAAAAATCTTTACTTTCTAAAATAGTTTTTGTTTTAAATGTTTTATTTAAAACAATACTATTAGTTTCATTTGAATATATAACAATTCCATTATTACCAATTCCAGCAGGGTCAATTCCAATAATTAAGTCATATTGCATTATTAATCAAAGTTTCCATTTTTGATTTCATATCTTAATTTAATAATAAATCCGAATGGAGTTAAACCTTGTGTATCACCAATATAAAAGGTTTCATAATCAAGTATTCTATTAATTATTTTTTCTTTATATTCATTAATTATTTCTTTTTTAAAACCTTCTCTTAATTTTTCTATATTATTTAAATGTTCTTTTGTTATTTCTTGATTACGTTTTTTATTATATTCATTAATAATTTCTTGGTCTTTATAAGAAAATGATTTTTGTTTATTCATATTTATACCTCCTACTTAACCTAATATTTAAGATACAGTCATAACAAATTGCTTTACCGTTTTTGTCTCTTAAAAAGTTTTTTCTTGTTTTTATATCATTAGTATTAAAGAATAAATAATCTAATTTATGTTGTTTACATGTTCAACAAAAATACTTTTTCATAATAGTTCTTTCTAATATATTCTGTTGCTTGTAGCATAAAGAATATATATTTTTATTTTTATATTATTAATACTATTAGTTTTATTCATTCCAGCAATTCTGGGCTCAAAAATAAATTATGAAATTTTAAAAAACATTGAGGCATTCGATTCAATATTTATTTAATTTGTGTTAAACAAATTAATATTTTAATTGAACCGGCACCGCTCAATTTTTTTTACAAGTTTGAAATTTATTTTCTCGCCCAAAAAATTTTTCAAAAAAAATAAAAAATAAAACCAACACTTGCTCACTGGGGAGTGGCAAGGTTGGTTAAATAAAGAATAGAATTAATATAGTAGGTTCCCTAAGCAGGTCTATATATACTAGTTTCCAATTCGCTCCCACCCCAAGAATTACCATTACTGGTTAGTATATTTTATTAGGTATCACTCCACTTATTATTTATACATGCAAGTCCACATGTTCTAGCTACTATTTTTAACAACTGTGTTGTAGTTCACTTTTTTAGTTCCCTAACACGTGTTGATAATAGTATTAAAGAGGGTTATTAAAAATTTTAAAATTTTACAATTACAAAAAAAGACAAGATTATTTCTTGTCTTTTTCCTTAATAACTTTGATAATAATTTTTATTTTTTAAATGTATATTTTTTAAAATACGTCGAATATAAATTTAAAAATTTAAAGGTTAAAGAGAGTAATTTTGTCTAATTTTAATGATTTTTAAAATAATTCATCTGGAAATAAGTTAATTATATAGTAATTAATTTTCCTACGTTTTTGGGAACCTCCCAAAATTATTTTGCAAAGACAACTTTGCCATTCGCTTCATGAGCACCAGCAACTTCAACTAAAGCAACAATGAATAAACAAGAAGCAGTAACAGATGTTATAAATAAATTAAAAAAATTACAAAAAGATTCAGAATTAGCTGTTAAAGTTTTATTAAAAGGTATGTATAAAGAAAAAATTGATTTTAATAAGCTTAGAAATGAAAATGAAATTTATGATAAAAATGAAAAGCCAGTACCTAATGATTGATTTAAAGATAAAGAATCAGATAAAGAAGCAAATGTATTGATTTTTTATGGTAATACAGAAACTGGTTATTTTTATAGGATAAAAATAAATATAAATTAATTTATTAAAATTTATGATAAAAAATAAACTCTCTTTTAATTAAAAGAGAGTTTTTATTATTTAAACTTTTTTATTTTTTTCTTTTAAATTTTGATGTTTATAGAACATTCTATTTTCAATACTTGCAATACGAGCAGTTGATTCACCAACATTAATATTAACCAATGCTTCATCAATTGCATAGATCTTTGCATCTAAGTTATCTAAATGATGTAAAATTTCAGCTTCTATTGTTTTTGGTAAGACAGGTGAACCATATTCATATTTACCATGACTAGCTAATATTAGATGCTGTAATAAAACTACGATTTCTTCTTCTAAGTTAATATTTAATTCCTTACAAGCGAGTGTAACTTGCATTGCGCCTAATGAAATATGACCAATCATTTTACCTGATAGTGTATATGAACTAATAGGATTATTATTTAATTCAACCATTTTTCCATAATCATGCATAATGATTCCTGCATATAATAGTTCACTATTAATATTACGATCATTATAAAGTGCTACTACTTGTTTTGCCATTCTTAACATTGTTACTGAGTGTCATAATAAACCGCTTTGAACAGCATGATGCATTTTAACTGCTGCTGGTCACTTCTTATAATCATCAATATTTTTTTTATTAAAACATTGGATTAATACTTTTTTTAAAATTGGATTTTTAAATTCCTTTATTGTTTGACTAATTTCAGTTCATGCTTCAATAATATTAATTGGTGCTTGTGTAAGTAATAAATCATAATATTCACTAGGATTAGTAATAATAGTTCAATTATTAATTTTTAGTTGTATTTCATTATTATAATTAATGCTATTTGCTTCAATTTTAATTACTTGTCCTATTGTTAATTGTTCAATAGTTTCTTTGCTTACGTCTCAAATTCTTGCTGAAATTGTCCCAGTTTTATCTTGTAATTGTAAGTTTAAATAATTAGTATTGTTAGAAGCAACACCTTGAATTACTCGATTAATAATTACTACTAAACTTAAAACATTATTAGGTTTAATATCTTTAATTACAGTCATTTTTTAGTTCCTTTCTATCATTTTATATCTTTGATATTTAGATATTTGATAGCTAATTCTTCATACATTTTTCTCATTTTTAATTGTGCATCATTAATGGTTTTATCAACACAAACAAAATAGAATTTAATTTTTGGCTCAGTTCCACTAGGTCTAACAGCAAATCATGAACCATCACTGAAGTAAAATTTTAGTAAATTTTGCGATGGCATTCCATGTAAACCAGTTTGATAATCTTCAACTTTAATTGTTTTAATATTATTAAGTGTTGGTATTTTACTAGTTCTTAATGTTTCTAACATATTATTAATAGTATTTTGTCCTGTTTTGCCTTTTAAAATAAGATTAACAGTATAACAGTAATAATATCCAAATTTTTGATAAATATTTTCTAAAACATCAACTAATGTTTTTTGTGACTTTTGATAATATCAAGCCGCTTCTGCTGCTACTATTGCTGATTGAATACCATCTTTGTCACGAGTAATATCTTTAATAACATAACCATATGCTTCTTCAAAACCAAAAACAAAGTTAATGTTACGTGCTTTTTCTTTTAGCATTTCTGCACCAATTCATTTAAAACCAGTTAACGTTTTAATAACTTGACATCCATATGATTTAGCAATCATATCAGATAAATTTGAAGTAACAAATGTATTGTACATAACAGGATTTTTTGGCATTGTTTTATTAAGTTGATAATGGCTTAATAAATATTCTAATAAAATTGGTGCTGTTTCATTACCTGTTAATAATACATAATCATTATTATGTTTTACAGCAATACCAATGCGATCAGCATCAGGATCATTTAAAATAATTAATGGTGCATCATGTTTTTTAGCATGTTTAATTGCTAAATCAAATGTTGGTTTTACTTCGGGATTGGGCGACACTACACCTTTAAAATCAGGATCATAGTTAGCTTGCTCTGTTACTAAAATAATTTCATAACCGCATTGTTCTAAAATTGGTTTAACTCATTCACGACTAGTACCGTGTAGATTAGAAAATACAATTTTAAAGTTACGATTTTTAACTTGTGGATAAAACTGTAAATTTTTAATATCGTCACGATAATTATCTTCTACTGTTGAAGGCACTTCTTTAATTAGGTTAGTATCATAATCGAATGTTAATTGAAAATCATCAGGCAATTGTTCCATTTTATTGCTAATTATATTGGTAACATTAGGAAGAAATTGACAGCCATATTGATCATAAATTTTATAACCATTATATTCAGGAGGATTATGACTGGCTGTAATAACAATTCCAGCAAGAGCATTAACTTTTCTAATACTATATGAAAGTACTGGTGTTGGTCTTAAATCATTATTTTTAAATAAAAAAACAGGAATTTTATGTTTAGCTAAAGTTTTTGCTGTTAACATTGTAAATTCTGCTGAAAAGTGACGATTATCATGAGCAATAATAACACCACGAAGTAAGTCTTTTTCAGAAAAGGCAGATTTTAAATATTGAATAAATGCGACAGTTGCCTTCATAATAATAATTTCATTAATTCTGCCGGTACCAACTCCAGTAATACCACGCATGCCAGCTGTACCAAATTCTAAAGTTGTAGTAAAAGCATCTTCAATTTCACTTTTAGACATTGTAGTTAATTGTTTTTTTAAGTGTTGCGGTAAGTTTTGCTTTTTTCAAATCTCATATGTTTTTAGTACATTCATTATTATTTCTCCTTTATAATAAAAAATTAAGTTTATAGGTAAATCATACTATAAAATAAGAAGAAAATAAATTTTAGTAGTTAATCTAAACATAAACTTTGAATTAAATAATAAAAAATAAAATTATTAAAAATTTCAATTTCAATCTTTAATAATTTTATTTTATTTTTATATTGATTGTGAATTGGTTTTATTTAGAATTGTTGTTGGTTGTTTGTCATTTTTAATAGAATTTATTGCTTTAATGTTTATTTTTTTATTTGGTTCTGAACTTTTAATTAGTTTATATAATGGTACTTGTTTGTTATCTTTATTAAGATACTGATCACTAGTAATAGTACCAACAAGTTTTTCATTATTATTTAGTAATATTTCAGCAAGAGATGTTGTTATTGGTAATTGTGGTTTAATTTTTCTTGAATTTGTTGTTGTTTTTTCTTTTTCTGTTATAAGATTTTCTGATTTTTTACTATATAGCACTTCTAAATATCTCCTTTTTCAAATTAAAAACCTATTTACTTTAAAATAAAAGTAAATAGGTAAAAACTTATATTAATTTTAGGAAAATTATATCATAGTATCTATATTAAATATAGATATTTTTCATTTATTTTTGTATTAGATAACTATTGTTTAATTAGAAATAGTTACCTCCTTAGAAGTTTTATAATTGAATTGTTTATAAAAAATACATGTATATGAAATTAAATATTAATACTTATATAAGTGTTAATTATAATTTTCATCAAAAGTATTATTTTTTATGTTATTATATATTCATAATTTAATAACTGTTCAGTCTTAATATAGATATATCTCTATGTTAGGATTTTTATTAAATTAAAGTTTTAAAGAAAAGGAAAAAAGATTAAAAGAAATTCCTAAAGATAAAATTAAAACAAATTAATTAAAGTAGCAGTAAGCAATAGAACAGTTCTTGCTTATGCTTGAGACCCCAGATTAGTCAATAACAAACATTGTGAGGTTGAGTTACAAATTATGAAACAAATGATTATTTTTGTTTCTATTGTTACACCTGACTATGTAGAGATGAAAAGATTAGTTAAAAAAATGACAAAAACAAGTGAGTGATTTAATAAATAAAACTGAAGTTCCAATCAGTGAATATAAAAAATTTTGTTTTAAAAACAATTTCAGGACAATTATAAATAAAGATTACATTTGTAATCTTTATTTATCTCTTTATATTAATTTTAAGTTATTAATTTTTTTTATTGATTTTACTTGGAATTTCTTGTAAATGAGTTACAATTGTATTAAAGTTTTAAAGAAACTTTGGAACAAAATATTTTGGTTTTTTTATAGACCTCGTTTAAATTTTTGTATTTAAATTAGGTTTTTTGTTTTATTATATCGTTTAAAGGAGTGAGAAATATGAAATCACAATTTTATAGAGATGGAATAATTTATTATGCAATGAATTTAGAAAAGTGAGCAAATGTTGAAAATAAAACTTACTTTATAAAATATCATGATGTGATTTTAAAATTAACTGATATCATTAATTGTTATGATTTAAAAAATATTTCTGAAGTAAAAGTTTATAAGTTCTTAGCAGATGCTTTTAATAGTCGAATTTTAAAAGAAGTAGGGGATAACTAATGAAAATTAATTTAGAAGAATGCACAAATAATAAAATAAAATATTTAGAATCATTACCAGAAAGAACTAATGGAATGTCTTTAGTTATGTATCCAGTAAATTCATGAGCAGAAATAGTTAATAAATGTGCTTGCAATAATTCTAGTGATGAAGAAACAGCAGCAGTACTACAAACTAAAAAAGGTCCTAAAATATAAACCATTATAAAATAAAAAAAGGCGTATTAATTACGGCTTTTATTATTTTATAATGGAGCGGGTGATGGGAATCGAACCCACGTCTTCAGCTTGGAAGGCTGTAATAATACCATTATACGACACCCGCAGTTATGTTAACCACCATGTATTTATATCATATTACTAAAATTAAAGTCAACTACTTTTGATAAACAAGTTAAAAAAAATTATTTTTTAATCTTTTTTTCAATATGTTTATTTTTTTTCTTTTTATTTTTTCTTTTTAAATAAAAGAAGTTTTTCTTTAAAGAAATAAGAAACAATGACAAAAATAATTGAAGCTATAGCAAAAAAATGAGCAATTAATCATATAATTCAGAATTTATTAATATTTAAACTAAAAAGAAAAGTTGTGCACAATATTGTGATAATTAGTGACAATGTTAAAAATACTAATAAAATTTGTTTTTTATTAGTAACTCATATTGGCATAATAAAAATAAATAGAATTATACTAGTAATTGGTCAAATCATAATTTGAATTGAAGTATTCATAATTTTGGCAACAAATGAGTTTTGAGATTTAGGAAAAAAATTATTAGTCATAAACATTAATCAAACTAAAAATAAAAATAAAGAAGCAATTGTTAAAGTTATTTTGCTAATTAATAAAATTTGTTTTAATTTATTTTTTTCCATTTCACTCACCATTTAATAATAAGTTTTGTAATCTGGCATCAAAATGCCAGATTACAAAAAAACCTAATTATAATACTTTATCATAAGTATACTAAAATATTTTAAAAAATATTATTCTTTGTTTTTTTCTTTTCTTTTTTGTTTTTTATGACTCTTAAAATCCATTATGACAAAGAAAATAAAAAGACCAATAATACTTACTAAAGAAATTACCATTAAAATAATTGCTCCAACATCCATGTTTTTTAACCTCTTTCAGTTTTTGTTTTTATTTTAAATAATTTATTAAAACCATTATGAATATTTTTATGATAAGTTAAGATAAAAGTTAAAAGTAAAACTAACCCAACACCAAGTGTTAGACCAACTGTACCATAAACAAAATTAGCATTGATAATATTAATAATAAAATCATAGATACCAGTAGCAATATTAATTAAAATTAAAATTGGTGCGATAATTAAAATTACTATTTTATATCCTTTTGTTCATTTCATTCATGAATTTTCATTATTATATAATTTTAATGTATCATATAGTTTTCAGCCATATGGACTAATACCAATTAATAAAATAAACCCAATTATTAGTAGTCAAATTTGTGCTACTCAGATTGCTAGCCCATTAAACAGCGCTGGTGAATTACTAAAGGTGAATAATACTGATACTGCCATTGCTCCTAATAATGATATTGCTAATGCTTGTTTGCGCTTTAAATGAATTTCATATTCTAGACCATTTACCATTGATTCAACTTGACCAATTAGTGAGGACATACCCGCAAAGAAAAGTGTAACAAAAAATAATATTGCTAAAATATTTCCTAAAATAGGAACTTGATTATTAATAATAGTAAATAATTGTGGTATTACTTGGAAAATCAAAGCAGGTCCTGCTTGAAATACATCTTTAATATCAGTTTTACCTTGATTTTGAGCAATTGCACCTATTGAATTAAAAACAATAATTGTTGTTAATATACCAATAACGCTAGTACCAAAGGCTACTACAAAAGCTTGATTAGTACTATCTTGTTTTTTGGGAGCATGAGCTGCATAAATATAAATGGTTCCTGTACATGTTGATAACATAAAGAATGATTGACCAAAAGCATCTTTTCATAATCTAGGATTTAATAATTCTTTAGCATCTAAATCAAACATTACATTTAATCCAAGTTTAGCACCTGATAATGTACTAGTATAAATTGCTAAAATAATAATCATTAAAAATAAAAATGGAATCATAATTTTATTGGCTTTTTCAATTCCTTTTTCAACACCACCTAGTAGAATGATACCCAAAATAATTCAGACACCAATTGTTGCAAGTAAAATCATTCAATTTAAGTTACCTAGGCTATTTAAATTGCTAATATCTTGATCATTTGTTTGTTGTAAAATATTATGATAAAAATAAGAACCTTTATTTAAATTAGAAGTAAAACTAATAATAATATTAATTAAAGTTCATCCTACTAAAACACTATAATAAGTACTTAGTAAAATAACGGTTGTTGAATGCAATCAAGAGAAAAAAGCACCCTTTTTACCTCCAACCTCACTAAAAAATTCAATATGATTTTTTCGATATTTATTACCAATTGTCATTTCAATAAATAAAACTGGTATTGCACAAATTACCATACATATTAAAAAAGGGATTAGAAAAGCACCATGATGGTTATACATTTGAGTTGGAAATCCTCAAATACCACCTAATCCTACTGCCGAACCCATTACTGAAAGTAAGAATCCTAATTTTGAGATATTTAAGCGTTGTTTTTTCATATTAATAAATGACCTCCTTTATAACAGTTAATTATACAAAAAAAATATTTTATTAAAACCAATTTCAGTAAATAAAATTTTGCGATGTTATTTATTAATAATGTGTATTGGAAAATATATAGAAAATCAAAATTTTATTTTATTTAATAAAATGATATTATTACAAATAAATAATAAGAAAAAACAAGGTTTTTAAGTAAATTTTAAAAAAGTAATATTAAAAAATAAAACTCCTCCTTATATAAGGAAATAATAAAAATTTATTTTTAATATTATTAATTTAATTATTTAAGTTATTAAAATTATTTTTCATAATTTCAATATTAATGATTATATTACTTTCATTTATTTAATATAGGGTTATAATACAACAAGTAATAAATAAAGACTAGAGTTTAGCTCATATTTAAGGATTGTAATTCTTAATATGGGTGTTTTTATATTAATTTTATTACTTTAAATTATTTTTTAGAAAGGATGAAAAATATGGATTCATCACCAGCAAGAAGTTATTCTTCTACAGAACAATTATTATCAAATGATTTAATATCAACTAATAATAGAAATAGGGTAGTACCTACTATAAGAGATGTGTTACTTACTCTTGGTAATTGAATGGTAACTGGGGGTAACTATTTATTATATCAAGATGGAGTATTATCACTAGCACCAGCATTATGTTTTATGGGGGAAGGAGCAATTAATTCAAAAATTTCGTTAACTAATTTAATATTAAGATATTGAAATATTAATAATGTAAGGATTAATAATTTATTAACAGTAGAAAGTTTTGCAACAGCACCATTATTACCACTAGCAGTAGCTTTACTTAACTTGGATGGGGCCACTTAGCCCTTTTTACTAGACCATTAATTTAAAAAATCTGAATGTATTCTAAAAACAATTGTGTTATATAATGAACACTAATTTTGACCTGAAAGGATTTTTATTAATGGATAAAATTAAACAAATAGCATTAATAATTAACAAATTAAATATCAAAGAAAAAATTAAAATTATCGATGATTGCAAAAATCAATATTCAATTAGAAACTTATGTCAATATCTTCAATTAAACAGATCAACATATTACTTTTTAAAAAATAAACAAAAACTTATTAAAAAAGAAAAAAATCATATTATTAATTGCAATCATAAATATCAAGAATTATGCCAACTTTTAATCGAATTTCATTCTACAAGAAAAGGTAGAATTTATGGATATTTAAGAATTTTTTCAGCTTTTAAAGAGTGATTAAAACAAGAGAAAAATATCATTTTAAATATAGAATTATCAACAAAACAAATGCGAAAAATTATGAAAAAACACAATATTCAAGGATTAAAACAAACTAAAAATAACTATCCTAAAAACAAAAAAAATCCAAATAAGTGAATACCTACAATGGATAAAGTAAACAAAGATTACAAAAGTACAACCGCTTCAAATCAAATTTGATCAATGGATACTAAACAAATAAACACCAAAGAAGGTTGACTATATCTTTTTGTAATTATTGATTTTTATTCAAATAATGTTGTTAGTTATAATACATTTTCAAATAAATCATATCAAGATTTAATTCTTCCTGCACTTGAAAAAATAAACAACCAATTTTCTTGAAATCAAATAAAAAACGTTATTTTACATTCAGATAACGCCAACGAATTTTATTGTCAAGAAATTACAAAATGAGCAAAAAACAACCATATGATATTGGCGGTAATGTCATATCTGAAAATTGATTTTCACATTTATCTCAAGAATGATTGCCTAAAGACTCAAATCAATATTTAACAATCAATGAAGCTATTAATGATGTAAATCAATATGTTATGTTTTATAATTATGAAAGAATACATTCTAAATTTTTAAAACCACCAATATTACAAATAAAAATTTAGAAATATCTATCAAAATATGGTCCAGTAATTAGGGCTAACCACCATAGAAAATTTAAGAATAGGATTAAAAATGAAGTTATTGTTAGTGATTTAACTTATGTACAAGTTAATGGTAGGTGAAACTATATTTGCCTATTAATAGACCTATTTAACCGCGAAATTATCGGACATAGTGTTGGAGTTAAAAAAGATGCATCATTAGTACATCAAGCATTTATGCAATCAAATCGCTGTTTAAAAGATATTCAAATATTTCATAGTGATCGCGGTAATGAATTTAACAATAAAATTATTGATAAACTTTTACTAGCATTCAACATTAACCGTTCTTTAAGTAAAAAAGGTTGTCCTTATGATAATGCTGTTGCTGAAGCAACTTTTAAAACTTTTAAAACCGAATTTATTAATGATAAAAATTTTACATCATTAATCCAATTAAAATTAGAATTATTTGATTACATCAATTGATATAACAATATAAGAATTCACAGCACTTTAAACTACTTAACTCCAGTTAAATATCAACAACAAATGTCTACCAAAAAATAGTCCTAAAAAGTGTTGCCATTCCAACTGACCAACACCCAATCCAGATACATTACCTGTTAGAACCTGTTTGGAATCTTTTATAAAATAACGTAAAATGACTATATATTTTAAGATAAGGGGTATATATGCATAAAAATTATCCAAGTCATGTTACTAAAGAACAATTTGAGAACATAAGATCAATTTTAGAAAATAACAAAAAGAAAACAAAACCAAGAAATTTAGATTTATATGAAGTATTTTGTGCAGTTTTATATGTATTAAAAAGTGGATGTCAATGAAGAATGTTACCAAAAAATTTTCCAAAATGACAAACTGTATATTATTATTTTCAAATTTGAAGTAAAAATAGTGATAAAGAACCTAGCACTTGACAAGTAATTTTAAAAAAAATTAGTTAGAAAAGTTCGTATCAATAATGGTAGAAAAGAACAAACTAGTTTTTGTATAATTGATTCACAAAGTGTTAAAAACACAGATACTGCTAAAAATAAAGGTTATGATGCTGGTAAAAAAATTTCAGGAATAAAGCGTCATATTGCTGTTGATTCTCAAGGCTTACCACATGCAATTTACATAACCACAGCAGAAAAAACAGATCGTAACAGTGCTATAATAATGATTGAAAATGAAAAAGAAAATTTATCTAAAGTTCAAAAAATACTAGTAGATGCTGGTTATACTGGTGAAAAATTTGCTTTTAAAATCAAAACAATCATAAATGCAAATGTTGAAGTTATCAAACGTAATGAATTACATTCTTTTGTAGTATTGTCAAAAAGATGAGTTGTAGAACGAAGTTTTGCATGATTAGAAAAATGCAGAAGATTATGAAAAAATTGTGAAAGAAAATTAAATACTAGCTTACAAATGGTTGTTCTCTCATTTATTTCAATTTTATTAAAAAGATCCTAAACAGATTCTTACATATGCTTTTATTACAGCAGCAGCTTCAAGTTTAAATCATATAGTGACAATTAGTAAAAAAATATCAGAATGTTGTGCACCTAATAATGAAGAAAATGCAATAAATCAACAACGTAATATATGACAAAAAATAGGTAATACAGCTGCAAGTTTATTAGCACCAATAACTATTGCTAGTGCAATTACTGGTGTTAGTCTTTTTGCATATCATGAATTAAGTAATCCAAATAATAATGATGATGATCAACCATTTTATAAAAAAAGATCAACGGCTTTTTGAGAAACAATAGCTGGTCTTGTAATAGTTGGTACTGGTTTATTAGTAAATACTTGAATGGAATTATATGAAAATTGATGTTCGGATGTTAATGATTTTGATGAGGAAGATAATTATGAAAATATTTCTAGCAGTACATCTTCACCATCATCATCAAGTTCTGAAGATAGTGATGATAATAATCCATTATTAAATAAACCTTTTAATCCAGAAAAAATTAATAATGGAGAGGAAACACAATCAGTCATGTCAACTTCTCATGTTGTTGAAATAGCTGATCCTAAACCACTTAATACAGCAGCATTAAATTCTGAAGAACGTTTGCCTGTTAAACAACAATCTTTAGAACGTCGATTATCAGTTTAATAATATTTAATATTATAAAAATAAAAAGGTATTCTTAAAAGAATACCTTTTTATACTAGTAATTTAATATTAGTGGTGCCCAGAGCGGGACTCGAACCCGCATGATTTCTCGGTAGATTTTGAGTCTACTGCGTCTGCCATTTCGCCATCTGGGCAAAATATAGTTTACTTGCTTATAAAAAATGAGGAATACTTCCTCGTCATTAATAAATATATAAAATGGTGCCCAGAGCGAGACTCGAACTCGCACAACCTGTAAAAGTCATCGGATCTTAAGCCCGACGTGTCTGCCATTTCACCACCTGGGCATCAAATGGTGTCCCCGGCAAGGATCGAACTTGCGACACCTCGGTTAAAAGCCGAGTGCTCTACCGCTGAGCTACGAGGACAAATTAATAAAATATATGGCTGAGGTGGTTGGATTTGAACCAACGCATGACGGCGTCAAAGGCCGTTGCCTTACCGCTTGGCTACACCCCAATAAGTAATATGGTGGAGGGGGAGGGAGTCGAACCCCCGAACTCGAAGAGATCTGGTTTACAGCCAGGTGCAGTTGGCCACTTTGCTACCCCTCCATAAATAATAATGGTGCTGATGACAGGAATCGAACCTGCAACCTACGGTTTACAAAACCGTTGCTCTGCCGGATTGAGCCACATCAGCAGGTAAATGGTGGAGTATGACGGACTTGAACCGCCGACCTATTGCTTGTAAGGCAATTGCTCTCCCAGCTGAGCTAATACTCCTTATTTATTGTTTTATTAGAATTATTTATTCTTAAAAAACCTTAATCATTATAATAGATATTTTTCACATTTACAATTATTTTTTAAAGATAATGTAAAATTATTTTATTTTTAATTATTTTTTAAAAGAAAAGTTAAAAGAAAAAACCAAAAAAAATAATTTTATGTTAAATATTACTATTTTATACCTATTTTCAGTTTTATATATTTTAAATATAATATTTTTTTAAAGTTTGCTAAAATTTTTTTGAGCCATATTTATATTAAAAGAAAGGGAAAATTTATGCAAAAAATTTGAAAAAAATTATCAAAGTTAGATAAAATTAGCATTTACGTATTTATAACTATGTTAATAGTAATGATTTTAGGATTAATTTTAATTGGAACAGTATCTTGAACAGTTAAACCTCTAGGAGCTAAAGCGGCTGAAAGTCATGATGGGTTTTGAATTTTAAGAAATTCTCATCCTTGAACTATTGGAGATTTTATTAAGGGTAGTATAACTAATTTTGGTGTTACTATGTCATTAACTGATTTTTTTGATAAATTAAAAATTGCAGTTGCTGCATTAGGTGGAAGTGCAACTTTAACAGGTACAGCAGCACAGTTGCAAATAGGAGTAATCTTAGCGGTTATTGCTACTCCAATCTTATTTTTTACAAGTCTTATTATTTTTGGATACAGTTGTTATTTAAAAGTAGTAAAAAAATAAAAATAGCAATTTATTAATTTTAAAAAATTCTTATTTTTCACATTAAAGTAAGAATTTTTTTATTTATTTTATAGCAGTAATATAACAATGATATAATTAAAAAAAATAGGTGATAATAATGATAACTAAAAATTGATGAAAAAAATTACCTCTTGATGAAAAAATAATTACTATTTTATTTTTTTCTGGTTTTATATTTTTGTTATTAGGGTTAATTATGTTATTAAGTATTAAAATAGAAAACATTTTTAATGGATTTAATTTTATTTATATAAATGGTGTAATTGATAGTTTAACCTATCAAAGTAGTCAGGGAATAACAATAGATATTTTCTTTTTAAAAGTAGGAATTATTTTTACTATTTTCTTAATGCCAATTTGTTCTGGCTGTAGTATAATTTGATTTATTATTAAACGATTAATTTTTAAAAAATAGAGGTGAATAATGAAAAATAATGATTCATTTATTGAAATTATAAATAAAACTTTGGATAAAACAGTTAATTTAAATTTTAAAACTTTAAAAGGTCATAATATTATATTTATTGTTGATATGGTTAATGGCTTTGCTAAAAAAGGAAATTTATTTTCACCCAATATTAATTCAATTATTAAACCAATTAAAAATTTATTAGCAAAAGTAAATACTAATGAAACTAAAGTTATTGCTTTTAATGATGCTCATAATGAACATAGTCCCGAATTTCATACTTTTCCTAGTCATTGTTTGGAAAATACTATTGAATCAGAGTTAGTAGAAGAATTAAAATTTGACAATATTAAGATTATTAAAAAAAATAGTACTAATGGTTTTTTTGCTTTTGATTTTAAGCCAAATTTACAATGGGATAACATTATTATTGTTGGTTGTTGTACTGATATTTGTATTTATCAATTTGCTATTAGTTGTAAAACTTGATTTAATCAGCACAATAAAGAAGTAAATGTTATTGTTCCAATGACAATGACAAATACTTATGATCAACCAGAGCATCCAGCTCATATTTTAAATCAATATGCATGATATTCAATGCTTAAAAATGGCATTACTATTGTTAAGGATGTTATTTAATTAAAGTAGAATTTTAAATAAAATAAATTTATATAAATAATAAATTTTATACATATTATTTAATAATTTTTATATTTAGAATAGAAATTATGATAAAATGATAAAATAATTTAATAAATGTTTATACCTAATATAGAAATTATTCTATATTAGGTTTTATTAAATTAAAATATTAGAAAAGGAAGATTAAAAGATGGCTAGTAAAGTAATTCAATCAGAAAGCGAGTATCAAGAATTTGAAAATCAGCAATTAATAATAAATATTTTTGAAAAATTTGAATTTAATTTAAATTTTAGAAATATGAGTTATGAAGATTTATCAATATTAAATATAAAATTATTAAATAATGAATTTAATGATGTTTATCAAGAGATTATTAAGAATAATGAAATAAATGAAAAATTATCTTTCATTTTTATTGAATGTATTAATCAAGGTTTTTCTGAAGAAAAAGCACAATATTCTATTCAAGAGCAAATAACTAAGCATATAGTAGAAAGTTTTTTAATTAAAGAACAAGAACAAAAAATGGTAAATGAAATAAATCAATTTGATTTTATAAATGCACCATCAACTAGCACTGGTATATATCATTTACCATCATTTAAAATACAACTTAACTTATAATTACATTTATTTAGATTATTATTTACAAAAAAATGTCATAATATAATATTGTAAATTAATAAGTGAAGAACAACTAAGTAAGTTATATAAAAACCATTCTGAAAAGAATGGTTTTTATATAACTATATTTTAATGTTTTATTAAATTTATTATTAGGAAATTATTTTTTACCTAATAATGTAAACATTTTCTTTTTGTATACTTCAACACCAGGTTGGTTAAATGGGTCAACACCTAATAATTTTGCACTAACAGCACAAGCCTTCATAAAGAAATAACTAGCATAACCAAACATTTTGCCATCCATTGTATCCCATTCTAATAAAATATTTGGTGTTTTTCCTACTATTTCATCACTATGAGCTTCAATAGTTCCTTGTAAGGCAATATTATTAATTTCATGTAAAGAATGTTTTGTTAAATAGTTTAATTGATCATTGTTTTCTTTATCAAGTGGAATTTTGATATCTTCATTAGGTTTTTTGATTTTTATTACTGTTTCAAAAAACATTTTTGAACCTTCTTGAATAAATTGGCCCATTGAATGTAAATCAGTTGAAAAAACAACACTAGCTGGTAATAATCCTTTGCCATCCTTACCTTCTGACTCACCAAATAATTGTTTTCATCATTCACATAACATTTGCATTTGTAATTCATAGCTTACTAAAATTTCAACTGCTTTATTATTAGTTTTATGTAAATGATAGCGAGAAACTGCATATAAATAGGCATCATTAACATCAATTTTATCACTTTTACATTCTTTTGCTGCTAATTGCGCACCAGCAATAATTTCTTCACAGTTAATTCCTGCTACCATCATCGGAAAAATACCAACAGGAGTTAAAACAGAGTATCTACCACCGATATTATCGGGAATAACAAAGCTTTCATATCCTTCTTCTTTTGCCAAATCATGGAGTACTCCTCTTGTTTTATCAGTAGTAGCGATAATTCTGTTATTAACAATATTCTTATTTTTCTTTTGTTTAATTAATAGTTCTTTTAACAAACGAAAGGCAATTGCTGGTTCAGTAGTAGTTCCTGATTTAGAAATAACATTAATGGCAAATTCTTTATCTTTTAAATATGATAAAACTTGGTGAACATAAGTTGAACTCATGGTATTACCCATATAAATTACTTTAACAGGAGCCGTATTATTAAATAAACCTTGCACCATATCAATTCCTGCTCTAGCACCTAAGTATGATCCACCAATACCAATTACTACTAAAACTTGTATTTCTTTTTGTAGTTTCAATGCTAGAGTTTTCATTCGTTTTCAAGACTCTTGAAAAGTAATGTCTTTTTGGTATGCAAATGGAAAATCAATTCATCCTAATCAACCATCTTCATTTTTAGCATTACTTTCCAGTTCAGCGTTAATCACCGTTACTTTTTCTTGATATAAAGTTGATAATTCTTTCATATCTAAATTAGTAAACTTTAAATTAGTTTTTATCACTATTCTATAACCTCCTTATAGTATTTAAAATTAAAATATTAATTCGTAATAATACTATTTAATATTTATAATAAAAATATAGTTGTAAAAATTTTAGATTGCAAGAAAAAAATAAAAAATATTGCCATTAAATAGCAATATTTTTTATTATTTGGAAGAAAAATAGTATTTTAATTATTTTCTTCTTTTTTAAATCAATTATCAACAGTTTCTCTTATTGGTGCAAATCCTTTACCATTTTCTTCAATTGAAGAATTATTCTTTGCAACTAATCCTTGTTCTTTTGTACTTAAACTTAATTGTTGTTTAGTATGATCAATACCTGTTATTTCTGCTTTAACTGATGTACCAATTGTAAAATAATCACTAACATTTTTAACAAATTTAGGGGTAATACGACTAATGTGAATTAAACCAGAAAATCCATTTGGACACTTACAAAAAACTCCAAATTCCTTTATTCCAGTTGGAGTTACGGTAATAATGTCACCAACTTGAAATTGTTGAACATTTGATTCATTTTCTTCATTTTTAATAATTGTACTCATAATAAGTTAATTCCTCTTTCTTTTGTATAATTTAATAATACATAAAAATATTATAACATTATATTTAATCTTGAAGTTAAAATTAATAATATTAATTTTATGAATTTTTAAACATTAGAATGAGAAATTATTAATTGATTTTAAATTTAAAGATTATTAAAATATTAAATTTGTTAGCAATTTCTTTATTTTTAAAGAAATGAATGTTACTTGTAACAATATTACTAATTTTTTTTAATATTTTTCTTTATTTTATACTTAAAATGGTAAGTTAATATAGATATTTTATTTTATAAATATTATTAAAAATATTAGGATTTATTATAATAATCCTGATTTTTCAAGTAATTCTTCTAGAAAAGTTCCCTTGATTTTTTTTAATGCACCTCTACGGAAAATTTTTAAGATGAGAGGAACTTGTATATCATTAATTTTTTCTTATCTCATAAAATATGAGTTGAATTCAATAGTACTCTAATATCATATGCTGAAGCAAAAACTTCTGGTATTCCTCTATCAACCTTTAATAATTTATAGACAGCTTCCATAGCAGTTCTCACTGAATATTCGGTTGTAAAAACTGTATCATCTTCAGTTTCACTAAAATTACCAATAAATGCTAAATTTTTTGAACCTTCCGGAACTACTAAAGGACGATCACCAATTTCTCTTGGCATAAAGTATGAAGTAATAAATGGCATATAAACCGGTACCACATTACATGAGTTTTTAGCAAGTTGAAAAATTTCTTCTTCAGGAACGCCAATATGATATAATCACTCTTGAGCTATTTCCATGCCAGAACATTCAGTAATACTTTTTTTAATATAATCTCCTTCTTTATTTGAAAGTAATCCATAGATTCAAACAACTAATTGATCATCTGATTGGCTTTTAAAGTGTGGTTGACGATTTAAGGTATAACTTAAAATTCAACTTGAATCGATAGCAGTAACAATTCCACCAGTTACAACTTTTTTAGCATATGGATCTCTTTTGCTGATTTTTTCAATATAAGGTGCTATTTTTGTATCTAGAGTTGTTAATGTTGCTGAGATAAATCAACTTTCTTTTGGTAAATTTGCATAAAATTTTTCTGGTTTTCCAAAATCTTTACTTTGCTTTGCCAAATTTTCTCATAATTCTCAACTTCCACCTAATTGGAGTTGTTCACTAATTGGTGCTGGAGTATTATGATCACCATATGTTGTACTTTCAGTAATACTGCCATTAGTTACAAAAACGAAATCGTTTTCTTTTAATATTATTTGTTGTTCTTTATTCTTTTTTTGAAAAATGATTTTTTTTGCAATTTTTTCTTTATTTTCATTTTCTGAAATTATAATATTTTTTACTATTGTTTCATAGTGAAAAACAACACCTTGTTCTTCTAAGTGAGAAATTAATGGTAAAACAAGTGACTCGTATTGATTGTATTTTGTAAATTTAAGTGCTGATAAATCTGGTAATCCACCAAGATGATGAATGAATCTCATAATATATCTTCTCATTTCCATAGCACTATGTCATTTTTCAAAAGCAAACATTGATGATCAATATCATCAAAAATTTGATTTAAAAAAATCTTCTGGAAATACTTCTTCGATTGTTTTATTATTTAGATTTACTTCTTTTGTTAAAAATAATTCAATTATTTTTTTACAAGCCTCTTCATTCAAAGTAAACTTACCATCATCTTCTGTTCTTTTCCCTTGTTGATGAATAAGTCGACACTTAGAATAATTTGGATCTTCTTTATTTAATCAGTAAAATTCATCTAAAACTGAAGCCCCTTCAATTTCTAAAGATGGAATAGAGCGAAATAAATCTCATAGACATTCAAAATGGTTTTCCATTTCTCGTCCACCACGACTAATGAAGCCCTTATCTGGATTTAAAATCCCATCTAAAGTACCACCAGCAATACTTAATTCTTCAAAAATATGGATATTTTCTGGATTCATTTTTGCATCTCTGATTAAAAATGTAGCAGCGGCTAAAGAAGCTAATCCTGCTCCTACTAAAAATGCTTTTTTATCTTCTATTTCTTGTGCTGGTTTAGGTTGTGCAAATGCTTCATAATTTCCATTGCTTTTATACATATAATTTGTACCTCCTATTTGTTATTTTTTATTTTTTTGTTAATCATTTAAATTTTGTTTAATTTTATTAGTAATAAAATGAGCTAACTGCATACCAATTACTTTTGATGGTATTTCAGTTGGATGAACAGTATCGACAAAAAAGTAGTTATTAACTGTATCTAAAGTCACCCCCGGATTTAATTTGGGTTGTAAAATCCCATCTTTTAAAAATGATTCATAAAAACTAATATCACTAGCTCCTTCTTTAATATTCATTCCTCTTTTACCTAAATCATTTAATGTTTGTTTAACAACTGATGAAAGTTCAAAATGGATGGGTTACAATTTATTGGACACTAATTACGTAGACAAGTAAACAAATTTGTTAAAAGAAAGGAACTATAATTATGGCCAATATTAACTCATATACCGATGAATTTAAAAAACAAATAGTAGCTTTATATCAAAGTGGCAAATCAGTATCTTGCCTTGCTAAAGAATATAATGTTACAAGAGCAGCTACTTACAATTGAATTAAGCAATTTAGTAATTCAGAAAGTTTTAAAACTAAAGATAATCGTTCTTTTGAAGAAAATGAATTAATTAAATTAAGAAAAGAATTAAAGCAATTACGAATGGAAAATGATATTTTAAAGCAAGCAGCACTAATAATAGGCAGAAAATAGAAATTATTGTCAAAAATAAAGCTAAATATAAAATTCGCACAATGTGTCGTTTTTTAAAAATATCTAAATCAACATATTATTTTAATTTAAAGAAAAAAGAAAATAAAATCAAAAATAATATTTATGATGAAGCTGTTATTAGTGCTTTTAAAGAAAATAAAGAAGTTTATGGTACTAGAAGATTAAAAAAAATTCTAGAAAACCAAGAAATTTATTTATCGCGCAGAAAAATTAAAAAAATTATGAATGAACATAATTTAATATCAAAATATACTAAATTATCATTCAAAAATCATAATAACAAAGTTAACGATAGTCAAATAACTAATCTTGTTAATAGAAAATTTAAGAATAGGATTAAAAATGAAGTTATTGTTAGTGATTTAACTTATGTACAAGTTAATGGTAGGTGAAACTATATTTGCCTATTAATAGACCTATTTAACCGCGAAATTATCGGACATAGTGTTGGAGTTAAAAAAGATGCATCATTAGTACATCAAGCATTTATGCAATCAAATCGCTGTTTAAAAGATATTCAAATATTTCATAGTGATCGCGGTAATGAATTTAACAATAAAATTATTGATAAACTTTTACTAGCATTCAACATTAACCGTTCTTTAAGTAAAAAAGGTTGTACTTATGATAATGCTGTTGCTGAAGCAACTTTTAAAACTTTTAAAACCGAATTTATTAATGATAAAAATTTTACATCATTAATCCAATTAAAATTAGAATTATTTGATTACATCAATTGATATAACAATATAAGAATTCACAGCACTTTAAACTACTTAACTCCAGTTAAATATCAACAACAAATGTCTACCAAAAAATAGTCCTAAAAAGTGTTGCCATTCCACATTATTATAAGCAGGAGTTTCACTAATATCTGGAACATCAGTAACAACAATATTCGCTACATGATGTTTAAGTAGTCGCATTAGTGATATTTTTTCATTAAGGATTGCAAAATCTAAATAAAGTTTTCATGTTAAGAAAGGAGAAGTTGTATCTTGCATTACTGCCAAAAGATCATTAGCCCCCATTACATATAGTACTCAATCATGATCATTAATATTTTTATGTTGTGAAAGTAGAGAAGTAACTTGTGCTTGTGCTGAAAATTTACTAACAAAAAATCCACCTGGATAAATACTATATCCTAATCTAGCAGCACCAACAGCATAATTTTCGCCAATTTGTTGATAAGTTTTGCCAACAAATGGTATTTTTTGAAATTTCCATGCTGGTGTTAAAGGTTTATGAAAATAATTTGCTACAACACTAACTGCATTTGGACCATTACAAAATTGATTATTATGATAAGGTTCTTCCATTTTAATTTCTTGAATTTTTGGAAGGATTTTATTACCTTTAAAAAATTGTGTTCCAGCTCCAACAAGTGCACCATTATCTGATAAACTATCACCAATAACGTATAAATTATCAACTTGTTCTATAGCTTGTTCTTCTTTATTTAAATAACAATGCTTTGAATTAATAGTTAATAATGATAATGAACTTAAAAGTGTATCACATGTTAAGTTATATCAACGCATGTTTATTTGCCTCCTATGTATTTTTTCATTATTTTTTTAGAAATATTTATTTTTTAGTATTAAGATTTACTAAAAATATCATTTTTTATTATTTATTTTTGGATTCATTTTGATAAAAAATATAAAATAATTTTAATTGATTCAGTTTTTATAAAATTCAAGTGTGTATAAACTAAACTAATGAGTAGTTTTAGTCTTTTTAAAATAATTATTCTAAGTAAATCTTAATTTAAGTCTATAATTAAAAAAATGAATATACAATAAAAATAAAAAAAGATAATTTGATTAATTAAACTATCTTTTATTTATTGATTAGTGTATTTAATTTTTAGATTAAAATATTAATTAGTAAAAATATAGTCTAATGGTATATCTCAATTATCGTGATTAATTATATAAGGAATTTTTTGAATAGCAAAACCAAGTCCTATTTTACTAAAGTTAAATTTATTTTTAGATAAATAACGATCGTAAAAACCTTTACCATAACCAATACGATAATAATCTTTATCAAAAGCAATCAATGGTACTAACATACAATCAATTTGACTTCCTATAACTTTTTGGCAATTTAAACTTGGTTGTCCAATTTTAAAATCATTATCAAATACGATATCGTTTCAACTATTAATAAAGTAAAATTCCAAATGCTCACCATTCATTCTTGGTAAACAAACTTGTTTTAGATTTTTTCATAATAATTCAATAATTTCTTTAGTTTCTACTTCATATGGTAAGGAATTATAAAGAGCAAATACATTATTTTGTTTAAAATAATGTGATTCATTAAATTTATTGAAAATAATTTTATTTCACTTTTGATAATTATTTTTAGAAACATTTTTTAATTTTTTTAAATAAATGGTTCTTAAACTAATTTTATCCTTAATTTCCATTTCCATTTTTTTCACATTCTTTCTCAATTATTTTATTAATACCATTAATACCAATAAGGGCACATTTAATTCGATTACGTTGTCTTGGTACATTTTTAAAAGCAATCATATTTTCAATTATTTTATCATTAAATTGCTTTTCTGATAACATTGCTTGATAATTAATAATAATTTCTTTTATTTGTGATATTGTTTTACCTTCAATTAAAATACAAAAAAGATTGGTTGCTGCAGTTGAAATAGCACACCCAATTCCAGTAAAGCGTGCGCTATTAATAACTTTATTTTTAATAGAAATTTCAACATGAAAATTATCAACACATGATTCATTGTTTTGATGATATGTCAAACTATTTGGTAAATTTTTAAAACCTTTATTTTTTGGATTACTATAGTGTTCAACAATTAGTTTGCGATAATAGTCTTGATTGTTATTAAAAGAATTCATTTAAAAAATCTCCTCCTTCATTAATCCCTTTTTTTAAAGCTATTACTAATAAGTCAATATCTTTTTTGCAATTGTATATGTAAAAACTAAGACGAATTGTTACTCCAGCGTTAATTATATTAGGTAATAATTTAGCACAATAAGTTCCACTGCGTACGCATATATTTTGTGTTCCTAAAAAATTAGCAACATCTTGTGCAAATACTTTTTTAATATTAAATATTATGTTACTACTATTGCCATCAATATTATAAATTTCAATGTTATTTCCTAACTGTGCTGTTAATTGTTCAATTGCGTATTTTTTTAGTAAAATTTCATGATTTCTAATATTTTCAATACCAATGTTTAATAAATACTTAATAGCTGCACCTAGCCCAAATACACCCGCAATATTTTGTGTTCCACCTTCAAAACGATAAGGACTATCTAATAAGTTAAATTTACCATTTTCATAAATATCACCATTCATGCCTCCACCCAATATTAGTGGATCTAGCATATTTAATCATTCGTTTTTTCCTCAAAAGACACCGATTCCAGTTGGACCAAAAACTTTATGACCAGAAAATCCAAAAAAATCAATATTTCAATTTTTAACATCGGTTTTTATATGTCCTATTGATTGTGCACCATCTATTATTACTAAAATATTTTTAAAAATTCAATTATCACTTTTAACATTTTTTTTACCATATTCTTTAATAAAATTAGTTAATGTTTCAGTATCATTTTCTATTGCTAAAGAATTATTAATATTTGCAAAAGCAACTATTCTGGTTTTAGGTGTTAAAACTTTTTTTAAATTTTCAACAGTAATGACTCCTTGTTTATTTGTTTCAATAAATTTTATTTTAATTTTTTTAGTTTGTATCAAACGATAAAATGGTAAGAGTAATGAGCTATGTTCTAAAGTGGTTAATAAAATTTCATCATTTTCTTGTAAATATTTTTCTAAGCCAAAAGCAATTTGATTATAAGCAAAAGTTGCTGAAGGACAAAAAACTATTTCGTTTTCGTTACTATTAATAAATTTACTAATTGTTTTTCTAGTATCTTCAAATATATCATTTCCCTTAACAGCAAGTTGATAATCTTGACTATGTGGATTAATACAATATTTTTCATAATAATCCCTAACAGCATCAATAACTATTTGTGGTTTTAGTGAAGAAGCCGCTGTATCTAAATAAACTAAATCAGGATTATTTTTAAAAAAGGGAAAATCAGTTTTAAAGGTATTATCATTAATGTTTATTTTTTTATTCATATTTACTCCTATATCATTACACCAAATATAATATACTTATACTAATGATTATACACTTAATTTTGTGCTAATTTTCTTAAAATTAAAAAATGAATAAAATATTATTTGTGCACTATAAAGTAATAATATTTAAAAAAATTAATATTTTAAATTTTTTAAAATAAATAATTGGTAATTAGTTATTTCATTTTAAAATTAATTAGAAAAAACTATCCCTTAAATATAAATTTTATGTTAAGATATCTTAGTAAAATAAATTAAAAAATCTTTTTTTGCTATAGATTTAATTAAAAGGAGTGAATAAAGTGCGCAATATTCTTGCCTTAGTTGCAGCTTTCACGTTATCATCAACATCAACTATGTCTATTATAGCTTGTAATAATTCAAATGAAAGAGGCACAACTAATGTTTTCGACTGAAATAGTGCTTTTATAGATACAAGTACTACGACTGACACCTTTTTTAATTACTTATTAAATAATCCCAATAGTGGATGAGGTAAAACATTATATACTGATATTAATCAATATATTAATCTTTCAATTTTAAAAAATACTCCAGAATATAAAGATGATTATCTTGCTGCTTTGACAGCAGCTCAATCTGAGATGGAAAATAAAATAAAATCATTACAAGCAAAATATGGTCGTTCATGAGAAAAACAATGAAAGAAAGTATTGGGCGATGATGATGTTAATACTTACATTGATAATATTTTAAAAAAGAGTGCTTTAGGTATTATTCAACGTAGTTATGTTACTAGTAATTATAAGGATTATAAATACTACAATCAAAATGAAATTAATATTTGATTAAAGGATTTATGAGAACAAGTAAAGAGTGAAAACAATCCAAATGGTACTTATGATAGTGTAAAACAGTACATTAATGGTAAAACAAGTATTACTGATGCTGGTAAATATTCTAGCAAAATTTGAGTTGTTGCTAATGCCAATAGTTTAAATCCTGATCTTACCGATTTTAAACAATTAGATGATGCTGTTAAAGCTGCTAAAACATGAACTGGTGTTAATATTAGTCTTTCTGTTGTAAAAACTAGTGATGATAAGAATGATAGTAATTATGAAATAGATTCATACAATACTATTGATGGCTTATTAAGTGATAATCAATCTAAAATAGCTAAAGTAATGTTAAGAAATCAAGAATTAATTTGAACTCGTCAAATTGTTATTCCTTTTGATTCTAATGCTAAACCTTTACAAGAAAAGATTAGTGCTTCTCAGTTTTCTCAAAATAAAACTAAAATTAATGAAATTTTAAAGAATATTAGAACTAATGGTTTTGATCAAACATTCACTGAAGAAAAAGGGGCCGCTACTACTGATGTTACTAAAACTGGTGATTTAGGATTAATGGATATTACTAAATCTTCACAAGAGAATAGTCCTTTTTATTATTACTTATATCGTTATGTAACTAGTGCTGAAGGTGTTGGTAAAAATGTTGATGGTATTCAACCATATAAATTAACACAATTTACTTCACCAACTGACAAGGAAAAGGGTTTAGATGACTTAATTCCTTATATAGACCGTGATACTATTAAAGATAAAGGTAAAGATGGTACTAGCCAATATAATGATTTAGTTTATATGAAAGATATAAAAGGACCACAACTTCCTGATGCTGCAGTTAATAATGGACCTGGAGTTGGCATTTTTATTGATACTGGTGGTATTCATTTTATTCAAACGCCAGGTATCACATATCAACAGCAAGACAAACCTAAAAGCGATGAATCAACTTATAATATAATTAAAACATTTAAAAATCATAGAAAAGATACTTATCAGTGAAAAGACTTAGCACCGTTATCTGAGCGTCCAGGTGGATTATCTGATTCTCCTTATCTTGATTATTTACAAACTGGTTTTTTACTACAAAAATATACTCCAAATACAACTCTTACTTTTAATTTAAATGATGCATTAACAGCCTTTACTGGAGGTACTGGTAGCCTTGGTAATGCAACTTGATGAGATTATAATTTATACTTTAATAATAACTCGAGTTTAATTCATTGAAATTTACAGGATATATTTGGTTCAAGTCCTCTTGATCCAACTGATACGAAAATTAATAGCTTTGTTGAAAAAATGAAAAGTTGATTTGATAAAACTAAAGAAAATCGTTGAAACAATAGACAAGGTATTAATATTAATGCAACATTTAACGATAATATTATAAAAACTAATAATACATGAGATGACTTTACACAAGATGCACCAGTTGCTCGTATGGATACTAATATTGCTAATTATCTAGATGTTGTTGGGAAACGAACATTATGATGATATGATCCAAGTATCATTAGTTCTTAGACGGGAGGTATAAAAAATGAAAAAGAGAAAAAAGATTTTACCATTATTAACTTCAGTTACTCTTTTATCTGGCCCTGTATTATTATTAGTTGCTTGTGATAATGAACGTGATATGAGTAATTTACCTAGTGGTAAAATTCCTGATGATTATAAAAATCGTGTATTATTTAATTTTTTAGGAGTAAATTTTAATGAAACGATTTCTGCTCAGTTTAAGAATACTTATTCACAAGGTCTTGATTTTATTTTAAAAGATGTTGAAGGAACAATTGCTCAGCAAAAATTTTATGAATTTTTTCATAAGAAACTTCATTATAGTGAAGACACAAAAAATGCAGATGGTACTACTGCAATAATGGGAGAAGCCAATAAAGCTTTTATAAAACTTAAAGATGATTTAGGATTAAGTTTATTAACTCAAAAGTACTTAAGTGGTATTAATACAGCCAATTCACTAGATAAAGTATCAGCAGCAGATAATAATGAGTTATTATTTCAAAATCAAAGTTGACATCAGGATGGTACAAGTAAATTTAATTATCAAAATGTAGATTTTTATAAAGAAAAAAATAAAGATACTGGTAAAGTTAATGATCCTGATCAAATATTTACTCCTGATAGTTTATATAAAGATTATGGTGATAAAGATGCTGCTTTTGATGAACAATTAGCTGCCATTGCTAAACATCCAGATGACAATTATAGTAATGAAATTGGTAAATTATTACCAAATGATGCTAAAAAATGAAATAGTAGTGCTGGTATTAATAAAACACAAAAAAGTCTTTCTGGTACTGATATTCCAACTTATTCAAAATATTTAAAACGTTTCCAATGATGATTACGTTTTCGTTATCAACAATATTATCAATATGAAATTTTACCAGCATTAAATCAAACTTTATTTACAATGTCTTATATTTTAGACAATATTATTGATATTAAAGATAATGAAGCAGGTAAACCTATAATTTCAACCCAAACAAATAATCTTTACATAAGTCAATTACAAGATACTACTGGTTGACAAAAGAGTAACTATAATGTAAATTGAAACTTTACTACTGATTTAGCAAATGCGCAAAGCATTGATAAAAAATGAAATAGTAGTCCTTCTGAACCTCCAAAGTGAGAATCAATTGTTAAAGATGATGATTCAGGAAAAGGAAAAACTTTAAATTCTGATTTTTTTACTCAATTAACAAGCGGTAATGCCTCAACTATTAGTGAAATTGATCCTAATTTTGGTGCTAATGGTTTCTTAAGTACTGCAACTAATAATCAATTGGCTGCAGGTTGAGTATCTAATGGTGGATTACATTACAGTACGAATAATAATATTGCTACATTTACTTACTCTGCTCCTATTTATTTCCTAAACCTTCTACAAAATTTAGATTTTAGTTTTTTAAGTAATAAAAACGAAGGCTGAGTTCCAGAAATTAGTAATTTAATTCATTCATGAAACATTAGTGGTAATGCTAGTCTTAAGACAGATTTCTCTAAGTATATAAGAGCTGATGGTAAGAAAAGCACTATTACCCAAGAAACAAAGTGAAATATATTTTGACAAATGTTATATTCTATATCTGCTACTGATTCTGCAACTAAAGATTCACCAGCAGCTGAAAACTTTAAAATCGCTGCCCAAAATTTATTTCCAACATATATTCCAAAAAATAATATATATGAAGAAGAGTTTTGAAATAAGGTAAAAGAGTTTTATCCATAATAATACTTATAAAGTAAGTTGAGGTGAAATATATGACAAATAAAGCATGCATTTTTTGTACAATTATTAAAGATACAAATAACTTAATTTTTGAAGATACAAATACAGCAGCATTCATGGATATCAATCCCGTAACTAAAGGACACATTCTAGTAATTCCAAAGCAACATTTTGAAACTTTTATTGATACTACACCTAAAATAGTGAGCGATGTTAGTATCACAACTCATAAAATTGCTAATTTGCTAATAAAAACTATTCCCGAAATTAAAGGATTTAATATTTTAACTAATAATGGTAGCGAAGCATTTCAAGAAGTATTTCATTATCATGTTCATATTATTCCAAAATATATTCGTGAAAAAGGGTTTTTAATTAATAGGACAAAAGAAAATGTTACAATTGATGATATTAATAATCTTAAAAAAATACTAAAATCACAATTAATGTAAAACAAATATTTAAGGAGGAAAAAAATGAAAAGTTTTAAGTTATTAACTTTACCTAAAATATTAATGCTAATTGGTGCTGTATGAATTATTGTTTTTAGTTTATTGTATGCAGCGGGAGTTATAACTTATAGTTTCTATGGCTGAAATGAAAATGGAGCTACATTAGTTATAATAGGTATTATTTATATTCTAATACCATTTTCAGTTAAACCCGGATTATGATCAAGACTATGAGCACTATTTATATCATTTCTTTCAGTTATAATAGTTATTGGTTTATTTGTTGGCAAAGATGTAGATTATAAGTCAACATGAACTTATATTAATGCTTTACCACATATTATCATGGCGTTTGGTTCTATTTTATGAATACTTAATAGTAAATAAGTCATAAAATAATTATTAATAACTTAAAATATTGGACAATACATTATCCAATATTTTTTTTATAATTTTGGTTGAAAATAGTATTAAACCAATTTTTAATAAATAATTAATAATATTTTTAGAATTTATTTTCAACATAAATAATAAGAAAAAAATATTATAATAGTTATTATTATCAAATTTTATAAAAATTATTAATTGATGAGTGGCATAACTACCTTTTTGTTTTCATCAAAAAAGCATTTTTTATTAATGATGCTATAATTTTAAGCATTAATAAAAAAAGATAAAGGAGATTGAGATATGAAAAAAAGAAAAGTGTTACATTGTTCAAGCTGTAATAAAGAAATTAATGGTAATGATTTAGCTTCAAACTCAAAAACAGCAAGAAAAATTATGAAATGCCCAGAGTGTGCTAATCAATAATTTTTTGATTATTAATAAAATTTATACTATTATCAATAGCCCTTATCAACTAATTTTAAAAATTTTTACTGATTGTTTTAGATTTCTAAAACAATTTTCATCTTAATTGTTAATAAAACAAATTAGAATTAAAAACAATACTAGTCTATATCTATTGATATCAAAGGCAAGAATATAAAGAACTTATTTCTGAAATCAAAATATGGAGGAGTATTATATGTCTAAAAAAAATAAAAATTCAAAAATTATTGCTGGAATAATTAGTTCTGCGGTTTTAATTAGTGGTGCAACTACTGGTATTTTATATAATTCTGAAATGGAAGAAAATATTGAAGAAGAAATTGAAATTGAAAAGAAAAAAAACTTAGAAATAATTTTTCCTAAAGGAAAAAGAAATTTAGGTAAAATTTATATTGGACAAGACATAACTACTATAAATGATGATGAAAAAGTAAAAAAAGAAATTATAGATATTTTTAGTAATAAATATAATATAGATGTAACTAGTTTGGAAATTAAAATTGTTACTAATCAAAATGAAGCAATAATTACTTCAATAAATGAAGATATCTATATTGGAACAGTAAAGCTTAAGTATAGTCCTAATAGATCTTTTGTAACGTTAGATTATATTGTTCCTGATTTGAATATAAGAGATAAACAAGTTCCTACTTACTCTTATCAACATCATCAAGAAATTTTATTTGGAAAAAATGATATTTTAAATGATAATGAATTTAAAAATTTACCTGCTGTAAATGATTTTATTAATATTTTAAATGAACAAGTTAAATTTAAAGCAAGTGAAGAATCAAATAATGCTTTTAAAAAGTTAGAAAATAATAATGATAATTTTAAAGATTTTGAAGATTTAAAAAAACAATTTAATGATCATCATCTTTTATTTGATGGCAAAATTGATTTTGAATCATTTATTAAAACAATTAGTAATTATCATATAAATGCAAATATTGATGAATTAAAAACAGGAATATGTCGGTTTTATAATATTTTAGCTCAATTATATGGAAAAAATAATGTTTTTAAAATGTTAGAAAAAATTGAATTAGATCAAAAGTTGTGAGAACAATCTAAAAATAAATATGTCAGGAGAAGCACATTTTGGTTCTTGTAATGATAATATGTGTAATACTAAAATAATACTTGATACAGATATTTTTAGAGATATAAAGTATGGAATGGAAGTTATGGTACATGAATATGGTCATATTTTGGATTCTTTAATTCGTAATAAACAAAATAATAATTTTGATGCAAGAAAATATATGATTTCATCATTAGCAAACGGAACTAAGATAATAATAAATCTTATCAAAAACTTTTAAGTTATGGTATTGTTAGAAGTTGATATGGAAGAACATCATATATTGATTTATTTCCAGAAGCTTTTGGTCGTTGAATAATGACTCCTGAACAAAATCGTGATCTTGGATGAGAAAAATTAGATAAATTTTTTCGAATAGATTTACTTAAATTATTATAATAACAAAAAATATATCTTTATAATCATAATAAGGACAAAATAAACTTTGTCCTTATTATTAATTTTGTTTATTAATTAAAAATTGTAAATAAAGTTATTAATTGTTCATTATGTTATGAAAATTAATGTTGTTTAATGCAATGTTAACATATGTCATACGACCAAATGAAGAATTTAAAAAACAATACCATTGAAAGTAAATATTATCATTATCATGCCAAAGATCTAAGTTAAGAGCAATTTCTGTTCCTCATCCTCCACCATCTTTAGTATTAATATAAGCAATAAAAAGAACATTAGCATTACCGGGGTTTTTATATTGTTCAATTTTTGCAGTATTAGTTGCTAGTGTTGGACTACTTTCAATTCCTGTTGAAGTTGATACTTTGAAATATGAATTAATAGACTTCTTGCAAAACTGTGATTATTATCATAGTTTTTAAATTTAAAATTTTATTTTAATAACACTTTTAATATTTATTAAAAATTATTATTCAAAATATGTCTTATTTTTTCTTCATTAAAATAGAACAAAAATTATTATTTAAAATAACAAAATTTAAAATATTAAATTTTTGAAGATTTTTAATTTAAAAGTTGTAAATTATAAATTGAAGCTATTAAATTAAATCTTAAAGCAAATCTTTTTCTTCTATTTCGATATTTTTCACTAATAATTTTAAATTTTTTCAGTATAGCAAAAATATTTTCTATAACAACTCTCATTTTTGAAATTTGTTTATTATTTTTCTTTTCTTCTCTAGTTAAAGGAATTTTCTTTGATTTTCTTTTTGGAATTAAAACATTAGGATGTATATTTTGTATTCCTTGATATCCCAAATCCACTAAAATAGTTGTTTGTGATAAAAATTTAACTTTTGAATCTTTTAAAATTTTAAAATCATGGTTTTTACCACAAGAAAAATAAGAACTTATAATTTTTTTACTATCTTGTTCAATTATAATTTGTGTTTTTATTGTGTGTTTTTTCTTTTTTCCTGAATAATATTTCTTTTGTCTTTTTTTGGGCGTTGGATAGCGCTTTCAGTAACATCAATAATAGCTGTTTTATCTTTAAAATTATTATTTAACAATGATTTTGCTCCATTAAGTTGCTGAAAATCAGGATGTTTTATTAAAGTATTTTCTATTCACTTGATATTTCTATAACAATTACTTTCACTAATTCCATAACTTTTAGCAATATGAAAATATGTTCGGTATTCACGTCAATATTCTAACGTCATTAATAATCTATTTTCTAAAGTTAATTTATTAGGTGTACCACCATTTTTAAACTTTTTTAATTCTTCTTTTTTTAAAATTTCTATCATTTTTTTAAAAACAATCTCATTTATACCAGTTAATCTTAATAGTTCTGCATTTTTAATAGCTTTTAATTTATCAAACATCATAAATTACCTATCTTTTTTTAATTTTAATTATATTTTAAAAATGAAAATTTTAATAGATAAGTCTCGCAAGAAGTCTAATAAAAGAAAAAGTTGGATACATATTAGTGAAGGTATTTCAGTCTCTCGCGTAATTGCTTCACTTAAGAATATTATAAACATTAGAATTATCAGTAGCGATTGATTTTCCATTATGTCAATCTGAAAAAGAATAATTTATTTTATCATTAATAATATTATTAGTGTTTTTTCAATTATTATAATAAATAGCCACTAGATTATTACTTTTATCAAAAATTCAATTTAATGAATAGTTTTTAGTAGTTAATGTTAGTGGTGATTTATTCAAAAAATTATAAACATTTTGATTATCAATAATTAAATTAATAATGTTACTAGTTAATTGATTGTTAATTTGCCCTTTTAAACTAGTTTGATTAATAAAATACACTGCTAAGTTATTAGCTATTGTCTTACTAATTTTATTATCATGTGTTGCTTTAGCAATATAATATAAACCTAGTGTTTCATTTAGATTATTGCTATGTTCAACTTTATCAGCACCTGCTTGATTAGAAATATCAATATGTTTTTCAATATCACCTTGTTGAATATATTTTCAATTATTATAACCAGTAAAGTATGAATCATAATATTCACTTTTACTATATGGATTATAATCATCTTTAATAATAGTTACTTTTTTGTGGCTGTTCATTTCTTGTTTTGTATTTTCAATATTTACTTTATCTTTATCAGGAATATTTATATTAGGGTTATAAACTAGGTTACCATAGTTATCTACTAAAAAAGTATTCCTTGCTTTAGGAAAAGTGTATTTTGCTAAAGATAATGTATCATAACTATAAAATTTATGATCTGTTATTGATTGATTAGTAATTCACTCACTATTGCTTAAATAGTTAAATTGGTTATTGAATGAAGTATTATTTTCTTCTAATTGATTTATTAGTACAGTATTTTCAATATTTTTATTATTAATATTGTTTCCTAAAAAAGTTAAAGGTGGTATCACACTTAAAAAAATTAAATATTTATTCATAATTTTATACCTCTATTTTTTAAATAATTATTTAAAAAATTAATAATTATATATTTTATAACACTTTAGTCATTAAAAAGTGTTGATTTAATTATAAACATTTTATTTGAAATTAGCAAAAACTAAAAAACTTAAATAAATAATGTGTATTAAATGTACTTTACAATATGTTTCAATATTAATAATTTGCATATTAAATAAGTTCTTTTTTAAGTTATAATATTTATTTATAACCCAATGAAAAAAAATAATAATTTATTTATTGGAAAAATATTATTATTATGATAATATTCTACAAAAGAATATAAAGTTTTTTAATCCTCTTATTTTAATTTTAAAATAAATGGGTTTTTTATTTTTAGAAAGGAAGAAAAAATAATGGCAGCTGAAACTTATATTAGAAAATTAAAATTATCGCCAACATTTGCATTCACAACACAACAAATCCGTTCATTGACAAAAGAGCAAAGAGAAGCGATTGATAAAAAACAAACACCAGTATTTACAATGGAACAAATAAGAACATTCACACTTGAACAAATGGAACAACTTGCAATTGATCCAAATCTTATTGCTGAAGCGATGAGATTATCAGAAGAAGAAGAACAAGTGGAACTGGCAAAAAAATTATCGTTAGAAAAAGAAAAACAATCTGACATAATAGTAAAAGAATTTAAAGAAACATCAATGCCCTCATCACAAACATTTAAAGTAGAGACAGAAGTAAAATTAGTTACTGAAGAGGAAATACTAAAACAAGGAGTAAGACCCAAAGGAAGTAAGATTATTCAACATACAAATAATAATCATCAAGAAAAGGTAATAATTTCCGAACCAACCATTTCACCATCTCTTTATGAAAGTAGTTTAGATTTACAAGCAACCAATGAAGATGATGAATTTGGTTTTGTAGTTGTTGATGAACCTTATAAAACATTACCATCAGAAGAAGTATCTGAGAAAGAAAGAGAAGATATTGATAGAGCGATTGCATTAGAGGCTTTATCATTAAAAAGACAGGAAAGAAATAATAAAGCAATTGGTTTATATTTAGAAGAACAAGAAGAACTTGAAAAATCAGCAAAAACACAATCAAATTTAATGCAAGTAATCAAAAAATCTGAAATAGAAGAAATTAAAGTTTTAGAACAACAAAAAATAAATATAATTTTAAATTTCTTAATTAAATTAGTAACTTTTGGAAAAATTAATAAAAATAAGAAAATTGAAATAGAAATTAGTCAAAAATGAAAAAAAATATCAGAATCATGTAGTAAAAAACCAAAAACAAATCCAACATTATTTTCAAAATCATCTGGAAAAGATTTTAATAAACAACAAGTAAACAATGAATCAGCAAACCTACCATTAATAAACTTAAATAAACCAAGAACATCACAAATGTAAAATATTAAGAAAAGAGTTATCTTATTTAAGATGAAATATTATTTTTTTTATCTTGGGGTGACCTTTTCTTTTTTAATTTGTTCAAAGATTCAATTTAGTTAAAATAAAATTATATTTTTTGTCATTATTATTTA
Organism: Spiroplasma endosymbiont of Dasysyrphus albostriatus; assembly: GCF_964019495.1. NCBI lineage: Bacteria > Bacillati > Mycoplasmatota > Mollicutes > Entomoplasmatales > Spiroplasmataceae > Spiroplasma > Spiroplasma endosymbiont of Dasysyrphus albostriatus. Next base: position 1,674,902 of record NZ_OZ026447.1, read on the forward strand.
TACTTTTTTAATTATTTTTAAAAAATTACCTATTTTATTAAGAATATTGTTAATATTATATTAAATAATAACTATTAAAAATTTAAGGAGAAATTATGGAAAATAAAATTAATTTAGATAAATTAACTATTAATTCAATTCGTATGTTAGGAGTACAAGCAGTTAATGCTGCTAAAAGTGGCCATCCTGGTATTGTTTTAGGTGCTTCACCAATGACTTTTTCTTTATTTAAAAATCATTTATCTTTTAATCCAAAAAATCCAAAATGATTTAATCGTGATCGATTTGTTTTATCAGCAGGTCATGGTAGTGCTTTATTATATTCAATATTACATCATGCTGGTTATAAATATACAATCAATGATATAAAACAATTCCGTCAATTAAATAGTAATACACCTGGTCATCCCGAATATCATTTAGACTATGGAGTAGAGACGGCTACTGGACCATTAGGTCAGGGTATCGCTAATGCTGTTGGAATGGCGCTTACTGAGACTTTTCTTAGTGCTAAATATAATCAAAAAGATCTTAATATTATTGATCATTATACATATGCAATTTGTGGTGATGGTGATTTACAAGAAGGTATTGCACAAGAAGCACTTAGTTTTGCTGGACATTTTAAATTAAATAAACTAATTATTTTATATGATTCAAATGATGTTCAATTAGATTCATCTGTTAAATTAGTATATTCAGAAAATTTAAAAATGCGTCTTCAAGCATTAGAGTGAAATTATTTAAAAGTTGAAGATGGTGAAGATGATAAACTTATTTCTGAAGCTATTAAAAAAGCAAAAGTTAGTGATAAACCAACTTTAATTGAAATTAAAACTATAATTGGTTATGGGGCTAGTAAACAAGGAACACCGAGTGTTCATGGCTCTCCTTTAATGGAAGATATTAAAACAGTTGCTAAAAATTTAAACTGAGAATATCCTGAATTTACTGTTCCAAAAGAAGTAATTACTTACTTCACACAAACAGCACTTAATCATGGTTCTAAAATAGAATTAGTTTGAAATCAAAAAGTTGAAAAATATGCAAAATTATATCCAAAATTGTATAAAGAAATTAAATCAGCATTGAAAAATGAAATTTTTAATGAAGATTATCAATTAAATAAAATTGATTGAACTTCAATTATTGTGGTAAATCCACAAGCAACAAGAGTAGACTCTGGTAATATTTTAAAACTTTTATCAGCTCATTGTCCAACATTAATTGGTGGTAGTGCTGATTTAGCTGGCTCAACTAAAGCATTAGTAACAGACAAAGACTTTCTACCTCTTGATCATTCAGGAAGACATATTCATTATGGAGTAAGAGAATTTGCAATGGGCGCTATTGTTAACGGTATGACGTTACATCAAGGCACAATTCCTTTTGGTTCTACTTTTCTTGTGTTTAGTGATTATCTAAAGCCTGCATTACGATTAGCAGCTTTAATGTCAATTCCATCTTTGTTTATTTTTAGTCATGATAGTATCGCAGTTGGCGAAGATGGTCCTACCCATGAACCAGTTGAACAACTAACAATGTTAAGAACTATTCCTAATTTTAATGTAATTCGCCCCGCTGATACAAAAGAAACAATTGGTGCATATTTAATGGCATTATCTAGTAAAACTAACCCTAGTGCTATTATTATTACTAGACAAAATTTACCACAACTTGCAAATAGTAATATTGAGGCAGTTCAAAAAGGTGCTTATATTATTAGTAAAGAGAATAGTAGTAAAGCTTTAGATTTAATTATTATTGCTACCGGTAGTGAAGTTTCATTAGCTATTGCTAGTCAAGAACAACTATGAAACGATCAAAAACTTAATGTTCGTGTAGTTTCAATGCCTTCTACTTTTATTTTTGATAAACAAGATAAAACATATCAAAATAAAATTTTACCTAATGATATTATAAAAGTTGCTATTGAAATGGGTTCTAAAGATAGTTGATATAAATATGTTGCAGGTAATGGCTTTGTTATTGGCGTAAGTACTTTTGGTATTTCTGCTCCTGATAAGGTAGTACTAGAAAAATATGGCTTTACATCAAATCAAGTGTGTGATAAAATTAATAAGTTTTTAAACAATAAGTAAGGAGAAATTAATAATGATGGTTTGGTGAGCAGTATTAATCATTGGCATTGCTAGTGCGTTAATTGGTGGATTAGTTGGTTTTATTGTTACTAAGAAGATTTTCGAAAAACAATTACAGAAAAATCCTCCTATTAATGAAAATATGATTCGTGCAATGTATTTACAAATGGGGCGTAAACCTACTGAATCTCAAATTAAATCAGTAATGCAAGCAATGAAACGTCAACAAAGTACTACTAAAAAACGATAATTTTTATTAAATATAAGTTGTAAAATAGTTACCATTATGGTAACTATTTTTATTCATTATATTTGTGATAAATTTAATGTTTTATATATCCACTTGTTGATGACTTATTTTGTGGATAATTTTCTTCATTTAATTCTTGTTTAATTTTTTTCTGTCATTTTTTTCTTTTTCTTGATTAGTATTTAATTTATATGTTACATTTAAATATTTTCTTTATTTTTTGTTCAATTTTTAAAATTCTTTTCTTATCAATTTTGGACAGTTGTCAAAGTTACGAAATAATTTATTATCATATTAGTAACTTATTTCCAAAATTACCATTTAAAAATGATGATAGACAAATTAAATTCTCTTTTACCCTTAAATTTATATTCGACGTATTTTAAAAAAATATAGATTTTATAAGATAAAATAAAAATTATTAACAAGGAAAAAGACAAGAAATAATCTTGTCTTTTTTTTGTAATTGTAAAATTTTAAAATTTTTAATAAACCTCTTTAACGCTATTATCAACACGTGTTAGGGAACTAAAAAAGTGAACTACAACACAGTTGTTAAAAATAGTAGCTAGCATGTGGACTTGCATGGATAAATAAAAAGTGGAGTGATACCTAATAAAATATACTAACCATTAATGGTAATTCTTGGGGTGGGAGCGAATTGGAAACTAGTATATATAGACCTGTTGTAGGGACCTATTGTATTAATTCTATTCTTTATTTAACCAACCTTGCCACTCCCCAGTGAGCAAGTGTTGGTTTTATTTTTTATTTTTTTTGAAATTTATTTTTGAGCCCAGTTTTCATGGAATGAATAAAACTAATAGTAGTATTATTAATAATCTAAAAATCAAATTATATGTCCTTTATGCTAGGAAGCAACAGGACATATTAGGAAAGGATTATTATGCAAATAGAATTTAAAAAAGAACAAATTGTTAAAGATAAACCACAATCTATTCTTATTGATTATGGTGAATATAAATTACAATGTCCAAAATGAATGGTTAAAAATAATAGTTTTATTGCTGATGATAAATATACATATTGAGTTTTTAATTTAGAAAATATTAAAAGAGAATTAAGCGGTAATGAATTAATAAAATTATTAGAACCATATATTAAAGACCAAAAAATAACTGTTAATAAACCAACTATTCCAAAAGAATATTATATTAATGATATAAAACTTGAACCATTAACATTTTATGAACAGCATAATAGTTGATTTATGGGTGAAATAACAGATAACAAAACTAAAATTACTAATCCTTGTTTTAAATATAACATTACGTGAGAAGAAAACAGAAAAGGTTTTAAAATAAATAATCCATATAATAAAGATGATTTACCAATTAATTACATAGTTACTTCATATAAGGAAATTTCAACTCATAATGAAAAAGTATTTTTGTTGAACATGTAAACAACATAAATTTGATTATTTATTCTTTAATACTAATGATATAAAAACAAGAAAAAACTTTTTAAGAGACAAAAACGGTAAAGCAATTTGTTATGACTGTATCTTAAATATTAGGTTAAGTAGGAGGTATAAATATGAATAAACAAAAATCATTTTCTTATAAAGACCAAGAAATTATTAATGAATATAATAAAAAACGTAATCAAGAAATAACAAAAGAACATTTAAATAATATAGAAAAATTAAGAGAAGGTTTTAAAAAAGAAATAATTAATGAATATAAAGAAAAAATTATTAATAGAATACTTGATTATGAAACCTTTTATATTGGTGATACACAAGGTTTAACTCCATTCGGATTTATTATTAAATTAAGATATGAAATTAAAAATGGAAACTTTGATTAATAATGCAATATGACTTAATTATTGGAATTGACCCTGCTGGAATTGGTAATAATGGAATCGTTATATATTCAAATGAAACTAATAATATTGTTTTTAATGAAACATTCAATACATTAACTGTTTTATGAACTAAAAATATTTATAAAGAAAAATTTATTGATAAAAAAATATTAGTTATTGTAGAAAATTTCTTTTTAAGTTCAAAACAATTATTAACTAATCCATTAGCAACCCCTAAAATTATTGGTGCATTAATGGTATTAGTACAAGATGTTATAAATTGAGATTATCTAGAAAGTGAACCAAAAAATAAAACTAAAATAGAAAATTATAAAGGAAATATAAAATTAACAAAACATGAACAAGATGCTTATAAACATATTCAATATTATTTAAAAAATCATAAAAAAATATTAATTTTTGATAATTATTTAAGGAAATTATAAAAATGAAAGATAAAACAAATTATGTCAAATTAACAGTAAAACTTAGTAACACTATTGAAGCAAAATATTACGAAAAAGGTAATAAAGAATTATATTATAGTGTTCGTGGTCAATGAAATGGATTAAACTATGTTATTTTAATTTTTAATAAACCAAAACTTTATAGACGCTGTATTTTATTAAACAAAAACGATGAAATTATAGTAACTGGTGAAATCTTTAATACTTTAAATATTCAAAAAAATCGTGCATTTTGTTCAATTAATGTTAAATGATTTAAAAAATGAAAAGAGTAAAAAATGATATTATGAAAAATTTTATTAATAGTACCAATATTAATAACAAGTATAACACTAATAATAATTTTAATATTTATTATTAAAGAATTAAAAAATGAATATAAAGTATTGAAAATATTAAATGAAATTGCTAATCAAATTAAAAATAAGGAAATAAAATAATGAAATGTTTTCTTTGTATGGATGGAGAAATATATTCCCCAAAAACCTTATATAAAATAAAAAAACTGAAAAATTTAATTTATAAAGATAGAGATATTGATAGTGAAGATTTTAAAAAAAGATATGAATATCTTTTAAAAAAATTAGGTGACATTGATAAACAAATAATTTTAATAAATTTATTAATACATCAAGAAAAAAAATATAGAAAGGAAAGTAAATAATGAATAAAGAAAATATACCATGTTGTTTTAGTGAAGTTAATGAAGTTGGTAAACATAGCCACTTGCCACTTAGCCCTTTTTACTAGACCATTAATTTAAAAAATCTGAATGTATTCTAAAAACAATTGTGTTATATAATGAACACTAATTTTGACCTGAAAGGATTTTTATTAATGGATAAAATTAAACAAATAGCATTAATAATTAACAAATTAAATATCAAAGAAAAAATTAAAATTATCGATGATTGCAAAAATCAATATTCAATTAGAAACTTATGTCAATATCTTCAATTAAACAGATCAACATATTACTTTTTAAAAAATAAACAAAAACTTATTAAAAAAGAAAAAAATCATATTATTAATTGCAATCATAAATATCAAGAATTATGCCAACTTTTAATCGAATTTCATTCTACAAGAAAAGGTAGAATTTATGGATATTTAAGAATTTTTTCAGCTTTTAAAGAGTGATTAAAACAAGAGAAAAATATCATTTTAAATATAGAATTATCAACAAAACAAATGCGAAAAATTATGAAAAAACACAATATTCAAGGATTAAAACAAACTAAAAATAACTATCCTAAAAACAAAAAAAATCCAAATAAGTGAATACCTACAATGGATAAAGTAAACAAAGATTACAAAAGTACAACCGCTTCAAATCAAATTTGATCAATGGATACTAAACAAATAAACACCAAAGAAGGTTGACTATATCTTTTTGTAATTATTGATTTTTATTCAAATAATGTTGTTAGTTATAATACATTTTCAAATAAATCATATCAAGATTTAATTCTTCCTGCACTTGAAAAAATAAACAACCAATTTTCTTGAAATCAAATAAAAAACGTTATTTTACATTCAGATAACGCCAACGAATTTTATTGTCAAGAAATTACAAAATGAGCAAAAAACAAACAAATAATTTTAAGCAAAAAACAACCATATGATATTGGCGGTAATGTCATATCTGAAAATTGATTTTCACATTTATCTCAAGAATGATTGCCTAAAGACTCAAATCAATATTTAACAATCAATGAAGCTATTAATGATGTAAATCAATATGTTATGTTTTATAATTATGAAAGAATACATTCTAAATTTTTAAAACCACCAATATTACAAATAAAAATTTAGAAATATCTATCAAAATATGGTCCAGTAATTAGGGCTAACCACCACTAAATTAATTAGAACTGGTATAAGTCCAATTTGTGCAATGATTGGTACAAGTGCTTATTATGGTCAAGTAATTTCAAATCCAGTATTAGGTTCAATTAATAGTTTATTATTTGGTAAAAAATTAGGTTTAGATATTTGAAATTTAAATCAAATGCCAAGTGCAAAAACTAAATTAATTAATAGTAGTAAAAAAATATTACTAGGTTTAGGAACAATTGGTTTAGCAAATTATAGTAAATGAACAGAAAATAATATTACTCCAATTATTCCAACAACACCAACTCCAATAACTACTACAACTACAACTGAGGGTCCACCATGATTATTATTAGATAAACAAGATAATCAGTCATTAATGGATTGAGATACATATAGCTAACGAAAGTAATGTTTACTCATAAATAATGTAAAATAATAATATGTAATTTAAACAATTCTTGCACTTACAAGTATAATTCAGCAATAATTAAAATAGATTAGGAAGATTAAATTATGCCAAAACCATACAGTGAGGACTTACGAAGAAAAGTAATAGAAGTTTATGAAAGTAAAAACATGAAAATTAAAGAAATTTGTAAAGTGTTCAATATCACTAGAAAGACTTTATTTTTATGAAGAAAAAGAAAGCAAAAAACCGGAAATATAAAACCAATTTTGAATTATCAAAAAGGACATAGCCACAAAATAAAGGATTTAGATGAATTAAAAAATTATTTAGCAGAAAATAAAGATGTTACAGTTCAAAAAGTAATTGAAAAATTTGGTGATATGACAAAAGAAACAGTTTATAACTATTTCAAAAAACTAAATTATACATATAAAAAAAACTTTTCTATATGAACAAAGAGATAAAAATAAACAAGAAGATTTTTTAAAAGAAATAGCGAAAATAATGAATGAAGATTTGGTATATATTGATGAATCTGGAATTGATGATAATGAATTTTATAAATATGGTTGGTCTGAAAAAGGTAAAAGATTATTTGATAATAAACCTGCATATAAAATAAAGAGAATGAGTATAATTGGTGCACTAAATAAAGGTAAATTAAAAGCTCTATGAGCATTTGAAGGACATTGCAATAGTAAAATTTTTGAATCATATGTTAAAAATATACTAATTCCAGTATTAAAGTGTGGACAAATTATAGTTTTAGATAATGCGACGTTTCATAAATCTAAAGCAACAAAACAATTAATTGAAAATGCTGGATGCAAACTATTATTTCTTCCACCATATTCTCCTAATTTAAATCCAATTGAACATTTTTGATTTGCTATAAAACATAATATAAGAAAAATATTACCAAATTATTGACCAAATATTAAAAACGCGATTGATTTTGTTTTTCAAGATATGAGTAAACATTACTTTAGTTAGCTATATATTAGTTTAAATGCTTATGGTATTTCAAATCTTATTAGTGGATTAACTGAGTTAATACCTAATAAATTTGAAACAATAAGAAAAATTTGTAATATGGCAACTGGTGGATGTTTAATATCAAGTGGTGTAGCAATGGGTATAAATAATGATTTTAATAATGCTTATGCAGTACCTACCATAATTGCTGGTGCAAGTGAAATTATACATAATTTACTACCTATGGAAACTACACATCATAATGAAGAAATGCAAGAAACATCATTTAATGATGAAACTGCAAGATTAATTAATGACAATAGATTTAGTATTAATAGTGAAACAACTAGTCAATATGGTAGTGATAATATGAGGGAAGTACCATTAAATAATGATAATGCTTCATTAAATTGAGATTACAATCACATGAGTTTATAAGGGAGGTGAAAAGCAATGAATAAAGAAAAAATAATTGAATATTATAATCAAGAAATAAAAACATATAAAGAAAGAATGGAACAATTAAATAAAGAAATATCTTTATTAGTAAGTATTATAAGTAATTCACAATCAATGATTGAAAGAATTAATGGTGGTCAATTTGATGAATAATTAAAAATTAAAAATAAATAGTTGAAAGGAAAATATTCAAATGAAAGAATTTTTACATGAATTAATAATTATTGGAACAAGTGTTGGAACATTAATTTGCAGAGAAATTATTGTTTTATTAAAAAGATTTATCACAACTCCAAAACATGTTAGAGCAAATAACAAAATTATCAAACATCAAAAAAAATTAGAAAAATTAAACGAAAAAATTAATAAAGGAGAAAAATAATATGACAAAAATTGAATTTAATGAAAAATATAGAAAACAAGATATCAGTATTGATAGAGATTTTGATTTACATATTGATAATTGTTTTAAATTTTCTGATATTGATATATTAGAAAATGCAATTAATGATTATAAAAAATTAATAAGTGAAATTCCACAATTAGTTAAAGATTGATTATTGGGATAAGATTAGGAGAATGTTAAATGTTAGAAAATGAAAATAATGTTCAACAAACAACTGAACCTTTAACTGAAAACAATGCTTCTTCACAAGAAATAGAAAATAAAATTAATGAAGCAGAAAATAAGTTAAATAAACTTAATCAAGAAATTAAAGAAAAAGAAATTATTAATATATTTAAAAAATATCAAGTTAAAAATGAATTTTATGATTTTTTAAAATTTAAAACTAATAATTTAGAAAATTCAAAAATTGAAGAAACTATTAAAAAAATGATTAAAGAACAACCAGTATTTAAAGAAACAATTAATACAGGTGGCAAACCACAGACAATAATAACAAATCAACCAAATTCAATAAAAAGCACTTTATTAGATTATAAAAAGAAAAATAATTTATAACAGAAAGGAAAATAAAAAATGGCAGTACCATTCAATAAAAATTTAGATAATACCGAAAAATTAGTAGAAGCACCAGAATTTATAGAATTTTATAAACAATCAAATTCACCATGAGCAAGTTTTTTTCCCATTGAAATGGTTAATTCTACAAAAATTGAATTTATAGTTAAAAAACCAAAAAATCCAGAAATGAAAATACTAAAATGAAATGATAAAAGCAAAGGATTAGATGTTAGTTATGCTGAAACTATTAAAATTTTAAAAGAAATTAAAGAAGAAGCAGTTGCAGGTGAAATAATTGCTAATGTTGATTTAAATGCTGAAAATGGACAAAATTTATTAAATACAATGCAATATGAAGTTGCTAATGATTTAGCAGATTATTTAGCAAATAATGATACAAATGTAATTGCAAAATATGCAACTAAAGTAGATATTACTGATAAGTCACCAGTAGGATATTTAAAATCAATGTTAGATGCTTGAAATACTTTATTTCAATTAAGAAATAGTAATAATTGTCGTTTTTTTATTACTAATAATCTTTATGATAATATTGTTTATTTAGCTAATAATAAAGGTTTAATTACTGATAATCAGATTGCACAACAATTAAGATTAAATGGAAATGACTTATATATTAAAGGTGTGCTGTGTCAAATTGTAATGGATGATTATATGACTTTTACTGATAATAATGAAACTAAAATTATGTCTTTTGTTTTAGCTACACCAAGAGCAATGAAAAGATATATGTTACAAAATACAGTTGTATATGTTCAAGATATTGCTGATGGTAAAGTTGGAAGAAGATATTTAGTTGGAGGAGAAGTAACTGGTGAAGCAATACCCTATATAACAGATGAAGAAACAACTTCACGCTGAATGTTATGTGGAATTATTAATAGTAATAAAACTGATTTAAAAACTAAAATTACAAGTTTAACAACTGATATTACTGCAAATGTTAATAACAATAATAGTGAATTAAATACACAAATAAAAAGTACTAATGAACTTAAATCATTAAATCCTAATTTAACAAATCCAACTATTAAATATTTTAGTGATGCACAAGGAAAAACTAATGTAAGTAATCAAAAACAAAAAGCAAGTGACTTATATATAACTATTACTGCAAATGTTAATGACTTAAATTATAAAGGAACAACAAATCCAATTAAAATAACTCTTAAATAAAGGAAAATAAATGCCATGCCAATCGGTACAACTAGTACAGCAATACTTTTGAACATAAATAAATCCAAACATACTAGAATAAGTAAACAGCAAGAAAATAAAAGTTTTTGATGAGAAATTTTAGAAATGATTGGTGTACAGGTCATAGCAGTAGCACTTGCCCCTTTTACTGGTGGATTAAGTGAAAGTATAGCACTTGGATTAGGTGCAAGTGATTTAGTTGCTAGTATTAGTGCTGTTGGTGTAGAATTTTAACTGATTTTACTATTAATCAAGTTTATGATTATTTAAAAGGAAATGTAACAAAATTAAATACTTTCTTTAACATACTTCCTGCATTTGCTGGACTTAATAAAATTAGTCGTGGTTATCGCACTACTAAATTTATTAAGTTAGCACAAAAAACTAAAACATTAGAACAAGTTGGTATTAAAGAAGCAAAAAACTTACAAGAAATTATTAGTCAAGTAAGTGAAAAAGAAATTTTAACAGATAAAATTATTGGTAATAAACGTTATTTAATGAATTATAGTTTTACTCCTAATCGTGAAACAGTATTACGAGATTTAGGTTATGTTGCTGAAAGACAATATAAGAATAATTTTCAAAAATTAGAAACAGAAAAATTAATGGAACACTTATTATTACAAAATACATTAATAAAATTAAGTCCACAATTAATTCCTAAATTTAAAATTAAAGATATCGAAAAAGCAAATAACTTTTTAAAAAAATTTAATACTGATTTAAAAAAAGTACTATCTATGAATCAGCATGATTGATTAAATTTAGTTCATACAATACATACAGAAAATAGATATGGAAAAACTTTAATTTTAGATTTACAAAAAATTCGTGCTAATGCTATTAAATTTGATTTTAAAAATAATGTTATTCATCAACTTGTTTTAAAAGCAAATCAAACTTTTAAATATTTTGATATTAGATTTTACTTAAAAAAAGGTTTTAATAAATTTTGAAAAGAAACACCATATTTTGAAAAATTACGAGAAAGTATATATAAATTACAAGAAAAATTTGAAAAATTAGAAAAACAAGCATTTGAAAAAATTAATAAATTAAAAGAAAAAGCAACTGACTTATTTACTAGTGCAGAAAAACGAGCAATTAAACACGCACAATTAATTCCATTAAATTCACCAGTATTTATAGGTTGTAAAGTTCAACCTTTGTCATTAGATAAATGTGCAATTACTATTTATCATCGCAATCCTAAATATAAACCAATTACAGTTGTTGATAGTATTCTTAAAGCAAAAACTTTTGTTACTCAAATACATCCATTTCATTGATATCGTTGATATAGTGGTTGATACATTGGTTATGGTGTTAATCGTAATAAATGATTAAAAGCAATAGCATTTGCTCCACCAGTTGTTCAACAAATAATTAAAGATAGTTTTAAAGTATATAGAGAAATATTTAGAACTATTAGAACTTATCATAAAGTAGTAAATGTTATTAATAATCCTATTGAAAATATTAACAAATCATTTAAAAATATTGGTTTAAAATTTTCAGTAAATACTTTATTTGGTACAGGATTATTACATCATTTAGAAAAATTTGCATATAGTCAAGTTATAGCAAAAAGTAAGAAAAAATTAAAAAAAGGTAAAAATAAAATACAAAAAGAAATTGAGCATATAAGAACCTGTTTAGAATCTTTTTAATAAAATTGAAATAAAGGAAAGAACAACCATTTGTAAACTAGTATTTAGTTTTCTTTCACAATTTTTTCATAATCTTCTGCATTTTTCTAATCATGCAAAGCTTCGTTCTACAACTCATCTTTTTGGCAATACTACAAAAGAATGTAATTCATTACGTTTTACAACTTCAACATTTGCATTTATGATTGTTTTGATTGCAGAAGCAAATTTTTCACCAGTATAGCCAGCATCTACTATTATTTTTTGAACTGTAGAAAGATTTTCTTTTGGTAATGTTTAGTAATCTGTGTAACTTACAAAAATAACTATGTTTAATTAGTTCTAGTAAATATAATTAATTTTCTAGAAAGAGTGAGTTACAGATGGCTAAAAAGCAAAATATTAATAACAATGATCCAATATCACAAGCAGTAGATTTATTATTAGAAAATACTGAAGATTTAACAACAGTTTTTAAAGAGGGAGGATTATATAAAGAATTAACAAAAAGATTAGTAGAAAAAATGTTGAATTCTGAGATGCAAAATTATTTAGGATATGATAAGAATCAACATAGTAATAGTGACAATGCTCGTAATGGTATAAGTTCAAAAAAATTAATAACCCAACAAGGTAAAATTGAAATTGATGTACCAAGAGATCGTAATAGTAATTTTAATCCTGTAATAGTTGCAAAAAGACAAAGAAGATTTGATGGTTTTGATCAACAAGTTCTTTCTTTATATGCAAAAGGTATGACATTATCAGATATTAGAATGCAATTACAAGAGTTATATCATGGTGCTGATATTAGTGAAAGTGTTATTAGTCAAATTACTGATGATGTTATTGATGACGTCAAAGCATGGCAAAATCGACCATTAGATAGTGTTTATCCGATTGTTTATTTTGATTGTATAGTAGTTAAAGTACGACAAGATAAACGGATTATTAATAAATCAGTTTATATAGCTTTAGGAGTTGATTTAGAAGGTAAAAAAGATGTTTTAGGTTTATGAATTAGTGAAAATGAAGGTTCTAAATTTTGATTAGCCAATTTCACAGAAATGAAAAATCGTGGCTTAAATGATATTCTGATTGCTTGTAGTGATAATTTAACAGGCATGTCAGAAGCAATACAATCAGTTTATCCTAAAACCGAACATCAATTATGCATCGTTCATCAAATTAGAAATAGTTTGAAATATGTCTCATATAAGCATAGAAAATCTCTAGTTGCAGATTTAAAACCAATTTATACTGCATGTAGTGAAGAACAAGCAATGCAAGCTTTAGAATCATTTGAAAATAAATGAACTAAACAATATCCACAAATTGCTAAATCTTGATATAAAAATTGAGATAATTTAATGGTTTTTATTAGTTATCCTGCAGAAATAAAAAGGGTAATTTATACCACAAATGCTATTGAATCTGTTAATAGTCAATTACGAAAAGTCATCAGAAATAAAAAAGTTTTTCCTAACGATATGTCAGTTTTTAAAATATTTTATTTAGCAATTGACAATATAACAAAAAAATGAACAATGCCCATTCAAAATTGAAATACAGCAATTGCTCATTTTATGATAAAATTTGAAGACAGAATTAATCTGAATTAGTAACTTTGTAAAACAAAGAAACACAGATTATTAAAAAGCCTCTTTCTTTTTCACTTTTAATCATTATGATAGCACTATTACGATCTGTTTTTTCTGCTGTAGTTATGTAAATTGCATGTGGTAAACCTTGCGTATCAACTGCAATATGACGTTTTATTCCTGAAATCTTTTTACCAGCATCATAACCTTTATTTTCAGTAGTATCTGTATTTTTAACACTTTGCGAATCAATTATACAAAAACTAGTTTTTTCTTTTCGATGATTCTTAATACGAATCTTTTTAACTAATTTTTTTTAAAATTAATTGCAATACACTAGGTTCTTTATCATTGTTTTTACTTCAAATTTGGAAATAATAATATACAGTTTGTCATTTTGGAAAATTTTTTGGTAACATTCTTCATTGACAACCACTTTTTAATACATATAAAACTGCACAAAACACTTCATATAAATCTAAATTTCTTGGTTTTGTTTTCTTTTTGCTGTTTTCTAAAGTTGATTTTATGTTCTCAAATTGTTCTTTAGTAACATGACTTGGATAATTTTTATGCATATATACCTCTTATTTTAAAATATATAGTAATTTTACATTATTTTCTAAAAGATTCTAAACAGGTTCTAACACATAAAAAAACAAAAAAACATACTCATCATTATAAACAAGCATTTTTTAAGGAATGATAAATTATGATTAATAAACTTTGAACTGGTGTCAGTCTAGAAAATTATAATAACTGATATCCATTAACTGGAAAAATTACAGAAACCCCACCACAATATATCAATACATGACCAAATGTTAATGATTGATTTAAAACTTTTGCTATTCGCGCGCAAAATGATATTAATGCTTATCTTGATTTTATTTTATCTAAATTTCCTTTTGATAGTTTTAAAGATGAATTAATTAAAGAAACATTAAAAGATATGGTTTATGTAATGGTTGAACATTGAGTTTTTAATCGTACACCAATTGAATTTAATGTTGATGCTACTATTCAATTTAATAATGGTACTCAATTTAGTGCAAATAGTACTCCTACAATTAATGTTTGAGATTTAGCACCTAGTAGAATGAAAATATGAGCAAGATTAACAGAATTAAAACAAATATTTTCAAGTTATAATGATGATGAAATAGATGTTGAAAAAATTGACTTAAAAGCATTTTATACTAGAAATCAAGTTGATGAATTAATTGAACAACAAAAAGAATTTACATTATCAAAACAAATTAAATTATATGATGATTTAGTTGATGATAATGAAAATGAAATATATAGAGGTCCTGTTAGTAAATTTATTAATAAAGGTTATGTTGCAACAGATTACGATAAAGAAACTGAAACAATGATTTTAGATTGACCTGATGAAATTGGTACATTACCACCAGAAGCATTACAAAATAATCCGCAAATTGGTGATTTTACTCATGCACCAACTTGTGATTTTTCTGCTAAACAACAAAAACGAATTACTACTAATGAAAATGAAATTACCAAATTAAATAGTGAATTAATTAAAGCAAACGAAAATATTAATGATGTTAAAAATAATTGATTTAATATTGAAACTAGTCCTTTATGAAAGAAAGTTGAAAATAATAATATAGAAATATTTAAATGATATTTTATTAAAATCAGTTATCAATATTCAACAGAAAATAACTTTATGAAATTTTATAAAATAATTAAAATTTATTTAAATAATGTTTTTAATGAATTTGAATTGCTAAATGTTGATTCCATGACGTATAGTGAACAAATCCAAAATAAAAGAATTTTAAATACCGGAACGATTTACTATAACAATAAAAAGAAAGAATTTAGTGGTGGCGGTAATTCTTATCCTGAACGTGGAAAAATTAATTTAATTGGTGATATAGAAGAAATATATCAATATATAGGAAAAGATACACCAACTGAATTTATAGAAGAAGAAGATACTGAACGTGATTATTATACAAAACAAGAAACTAATATTGGAATGGCAACACTTTTTAGGACTATTTTTTGGTAGACATTTGTTGTTGATATTTAACTGGAGTTAAGTAGTTTAAAGTGCTGTGAATTCTTATATTGTTATATCAATTGATGTAATCAAATAATTCTAATTTTAATTGGATTAATGATGTAAAATTTTTATCATTAATAAATTCGGTTTTAAAAGTTTTAAAAGTTGCTTCAGCAACAGCATTATCATAAGGACAACCTTTTTTACTTAAAGAACGGTTAATGTTGAATGCTAGTAAAAGTTTATCAATAATTTTATTGTTAAATTCATTACCGCGATCACTATGAAATATTTGAATATCTTTTAAACAGCGATTTGATTGCATAAATGCTTGATGTACTAATGATGCATCTTTTTTAACTCCAACACTATGTCCGATAATTTCGCGGTTAAATAGGTCTATTAATAGGCAAATATAGTTTCACCTACCATTAACTTGTACATAAGTTAAATCACTAACAATAACTTCATTTTTAATCCTATTCTTAAATTTTCTATTAACAAGATTAGTTATTTGACTATCGTTAATTTTGTTATTATGATTTTTGAATGATAATTTAGTATATTTTGATATTAAATTATGTTCATTCATAATTTTTTTAATTTTTCTGCGCGATAAATAAATTTCTTGGTTTTCTAGAATTTTTTTTAATCTTCTAGTACCATAAACTTCTTTATTTTCTTTAAAAGCACTAATAACAGCTTCATCATAAATATTATTTTTGATTTTATTTTCTTTTTTCTTTAAATTAAAATAATATGTTGATTTAGATATTTTTAAAAAACGACACATTGTGCGAATTTTATATTTAGCTTTATTTTTGACAATAATTTCTATTTTCTGCCTATTATTAGTGCTGCTTGCTTTAAAATATCATTTTCCATTCGTAATTGCTTTAATTCTTTTCTTAATTTAATTAATTCATTTTCTTCAAAAGAACGATTATCTTTAGTTTTAAAACTTCCTGAATTACTAAATTGCTTAATTCAATTGTAAGTAGCTGCTCTTGTAACATTATATTCTTTAGCAAGGCAAGATACTGATTTGCCACTTTGATATAAAGCGGTGGTTAGCCCTAATTACTGGACCATATTTTGATAGATATTTCTAAATTTTTATTTGTAATATTGGTGGTTTTAAAAATTTAGAATGTATTCTTTCATAATTATAAAACATAACATATTGATTTACATCATTAATAGCTTCATTGATTGTTAAATATTGATTTGAGTCTTTAGGCAATCATTCTTGAGATAAATGTGAAAATCAATTTTCAGATATGACATTACCGCCAATATCATATGGTTGTTTTTTGCTTAAAATTATTTGTTTGTTTTTTGCTCATTTTGTAATTTCTTGACAATAAAATTCGTTGGCGTTATCTGAATGTAAAATAACGTTTTTTATTTGATTTCAAGAAAATTGGTTGTTTATTTTTTCAAGTGCAGGAAGAATTAAATCTTGATATGATTTATTTGAAAATGTATTATAACTAACAACATTATTTGAATAAAAATCAATAATTACAAAAAGATATAGTCAACCTTCTTTGGTGTTTATTTGTTTAGTATCCATTGATCAAATTTGATTTGAAGCGGTTGTACTTTTGTAATCTTTGTTTACTTTATCCATTGTAGGTATTCACTTATTTGGATTTTTTTTGTTTTTAGGATAGTTATTTTTAGTTTGTTTTAATCCTTGAATATTGTGTTTTTTCATAATTTTTCGCATTTGTTTTGTTGATAATTCTATATTTAAAATGATATTTTTCTCTTGTTTTAATCACTCTTTAAAAGCTGAAAAAATTCTTAAATATCCATAAATTCTACCTTTTCTTGTAGAATGAAATTCGATTAAAAGTTGGCATAATTCTTGATATTTATGATTGCAATTAATAATATGATTTTTTTCTTTTTTAATAAGTTTTTGTTTATTTTTTAAAAAGTAATATGTTGATCTGTTTAATTGAAGATATTGACATAAGTTTCTAATTGAATATTGATTTTTGCAATCATCGATAATTTTAATTTTTTCTTTGATATTTAATTTGTTAATTATTAATGCTATTTGTTTAATTTTATCCATTAATAAAAATCCTTTCAGGTCAAAATTAGTGTTCATTATATAACACAATTGTTTTTAGAATACATTCAGATTTTTTAAATTAATGGTCTAGTAAAAAGGGCTAAGTGGCCCATCCAAATACTTTAAAATTTTCAGCAAATACTATTAAAATTGGTTTTATTGATATTAATAAAGTATTAAAAACTATTGCAGTTGAAACATCTGATTTTACTATGCAATTAAATCAAAGAGCAAGTACAAATATTAATGATAATACAATTGAATATAGTATGACTGATATTAAAAATTTAATATTTCAAGAAATAAATTTATTAAATCAATTTAAGTTATATGCTGTATCTATTAATGAACCATTAACTGAAAATAATATTGATAATTTATATATCATTAATAATTATTCACAACCTTATCAAAATCCAAAAACTAGAAGTACTAAAAGTATAACTATTATTAAAATTAAAGATTTTAAAACAAGAGATGGTTATCCAATCATTATTAAATTACAAAAACCATTAGATAAAGATACCAAAGTAATTGGTTTAAAAATTAAATCCCCTAGAAGCATGATTTTTGGCAATATAAAGGTACTTGGTGAAGTTGACAATATGGAAGTATACCCAAAGTTATTTGTCAAAGATAAGATAGCATTTCCCTTGTTATCAATGCCTATTGAAACTCAACCAAAAGTTAGAATATTACAACAATGATTTAGTGAACAAATTTTACCTTGAAATTTAGCAAAACAATTTATTGGACAAGAAAAATCAGTTTTAGATTTAATTGCTATTGGTGGTGGCACTGAAACAAGAAAAGAAATTATTAATAATGCAAAAATAACATATGCCAAAATTGGTAAATATGATGGACCAGCACCAATACCTAAAAAATTAACTGATTTTGAAATGAAAAAGAATGAACAATATATAGCTAACTAAAGTAATGTTTACTCATATCTTGAAAAACAAAATCAATCGCGTTTTTAATATTTGGTCAATAATTTGGTAATATTTTTCTTATATTATGTTTTATAGCAAATCAAAAATGTTCAATTGGATTTAAATTAGGAGAATATGGTGGAAGAAATAATAGTTTGCATCCAGCATTTTCAATTAATTGTTTTGTTGCTTTAGATTTATGAAACGTCGCATTATCTAAAACTATAATTTGTCCACACTTTAATACTGGAATTAGTATATTTTTAACATATGATTCAAAAATTTTACTATTGCAATGTCCTTCAAATGCTCATAGAGCTTTTAATTTACCTTTATTTAGTGCACCAATTATACTCATTCTCTTTATTTTATATGCAGGTTTATTATCAAATAATCTTTTACCTTTTTCAGACCAACCATATTTATAAAATTCATTATCATCAATTCCAGATTCATCAATATATACCAAATCTTCATTCATTATTTTCGCTATTTCTTTTAAAAAATCTTCTTGTTTATTTTTATCTCTTTGTTCATATAGAAAAGTTTTTTTTATATGTATAATTTAGTTTTTTGAAATAGTTATAAACTGTTTCTTTTGTCATATCACCAAATTTTTCAATTACTTTTTGAACTGTAACATCTTTATTTTCTGCTAAATAATTTTTTAATTCATCTAAATCCTTTATTTTGTGGCTATGTCCTTTTTGATAATTCAAAATTGGTTTTATATTTCCGGTTTTTTGCTTTCTTTTTCTTCATAAAAATAAAGTCTTTCTAGTGATATTGAACACTTTACAAATTTCTTTAATTTTCATGTTTTTACTTTCATAAACTTCTATTACTTTTCTTCGTAAGTCCTCACTGTATGGTTTTGGCATAATTTAATCTTCCTAATCTATTTTAATTATTGCTGAATTATACTTGTAAGTGCAAGAATTGTTTAAATTACATATTATTATTTTACATTATTTATGAGTAAACATTACTTTCGTTAGCTATATATTATATAGTCATAGACAACCAACCCCACCATATCCTAGTAAATATATTGCTATTGAATTATCACAGAATTTTAATGATATTGAAATTGAAATAAATGATAAATCACCAATTGACAGTCTACAACAACTATTATTAGACATGTTAAGTTATACATATAACTATAATAGAAATTTTGAAGGTGATACATATAATGATAATGGTAAACCAAAAAATGAAATTGCAAAATTAAGAGCAAAATTTGAAGGACAAAAACCAGAAGATGTTATTACCAATTTATTTAAACAGTGAAAATTAGATTATCCTAATTATATTAATTTAAAACAAGTAAAAATATTTAAACAAATATTTATAATGTTATCAGAATATATTTATTCAATATTATCAATTAATAAAGGTTTAAATGATGATTATAAATTATTATTACCTTATTATTTTGAATTAAAATCAAGTCCAATACATCCTACTAAGGATGATATTTGAAAATTTAAAGATGCAAAAGTCATATTAAAATCAAAATATTTTGATTTTACTAATTTAAATAATATTAAATTAAAAAATAATGATATTAGTCAAAACGAATTATTTAAGTTAGATGATAATCAATTCAATTGATTATCAATTACCAATGAATTAGAAACTAATAATATACCTTCGTTAATCCCAGCAGATTGAACATTGGCAAATGGTGAATATGGAAAATATTTTACAAAAGCAATCATTAGTAATAATAAAATTGAAAATGCTTTAAATTTATATGGTTCAAATAAATCTCAATTATTTTCTAAATTAGAATTTTATAAAGAAATTTTACAAATTGATAATAACAGTGAATTTGAATTACAAATTGAAAACCCGATTAATAACTTAAATCGGGTAGAAATTAGTGGTATATTTGGTGCTGGTAATTATCATTTAATTTTAATAACTGATAAACAAGAAATAAATCTAACTAATATTAGTTTATTCGATAAATATAACGAAAATATTTCTTATATTAATTTAGAAATTTAATTATCAAAATATCCATTAGGATAAACACCATCTCATTTTATATCATAACTTTCATCTGGTTTAATTCCAAAATATAACTCTATTTTGTGTTCATCATTTGTTTTGTGAGACCATATAGTTGTTCCAGCCCCCCCCAGTAAACATTATACTGATGTCCTAAATAATATTGTAAATCATTTGTTTTATGATGTGATATTGAACCAATTATTAAACCAGTTGTTGCTAAAAATAATGCTAATATTGATGTTATTTTATAAAAATTTGCTTTTATTCATGTTTTCATTTTATTTTCCTTCCTATAAAAATATTTCTGTTTTTATTTTTCGTTCTTTTGTAGTCTTAATTGATTTAGATTTTTCCATTTTATTATCAATACTATTTATGACTTTTTTTAAAAAAGCTGGTTCTTTTTTAGTATTTAATATTAATAATATTTTATTACTTTGAGATATTTTTTCATTAAAATAATCTATCATAGATTCGTTATATTTTATTTTAGAATTTATTTTTTTATTTCAATCAGTAAAACCAAAAGTTATACCTTTTAAAGGTATATTATTAAATTTTTCTATTTTTTTCTTTTCTAAAAAAGATATTTCTGTGTAAGTATTTTCTATACTTTTCTTAAAATCTTTAATAGATTGTTCTATTTTCTGTTTTTCAAATTGATTCATATTTAATTACTCCTTTTTTATAAATGAAGTGCAGTTGAATTTATTTCATAAATTTTTGGAACTGAATAATATTCATCACCTAATTTATTTATTTCTTCAGATTCTTGAAAAATATTTTTATTTTTATGGTAAAATTTATTAGCTTGTAATTTCAAATCTTCATGTAAATTTGATGAATTTGAAATTAACATTTCATCCCTTAATCTTTGCAGTTGATCAAATATACTATTGTTTAAATCTTCTTCAAGTTCCAAAAATTCTTTTCAATTTTCTCTAGGTAAAAAGTCAATTATTGATTCTGGGTTTTCTTGGTCAATTTCATTAAGATGAATTCCAGTTAAAAACTTATCAGATAATATTTCATTTTTAAAATTAAATAGTTGTTTTGCTTTTTCTTTTATTGCTTTTTCTCTAGAAGTTCATTTAGCAAAAATTACTAAACATAAAGAATCATTAGATTTTCAAATTTTTTTATAACTTATAAATTTTGCAATGATGTCTTTTTCTGCTTCTGTTCCATCACCACTACCTTTGTATGTTTTTGTTAAATCCAAATTCAACATTGTTAAATCTATAGAAAAAAAATATCATAATTTTGTACTTGATTTATTTGCATAATGTTTACCTAAATAATAAATTTTTGATTTATCATTTTTAACATCAATTCCAGTTTCTTCTAACATTTCATTAATTACTGTTTGATAAGGGTCAAAATTTTCAAGACCTCCAGTGATAGTACCATATTTACTAATTTCTTTATCTTTAAATAATGGATTATTTTCTATAACTAGTAAATAATAATATTCATTGTTTTTAATAACATAAGGTAATATCGCAACTCCTTGGTTATTGCATCAAGGCTCTTCAACACCATGCATATAATCAGCTTTAACTAATTTTAAAAATTCTGGATTCATTAAATTACTCCTTTTTTTTAATTTTACTTTTAAATTGTACTATTTTTCATTATTTTTACAAGTATGCTTTTAAATGCAAAATAACGCCTAAATAAAAGACGTTTATTTTGTGATACCTATACTATTAATTATATTTTACTTGTTTATTATATTTTAAATATGAAAGTAGTTTTTTAAATAATTTTAATTTAATTTTAAATTACACTTATAGCTAACGAAAGTAATGTTTACTCATAAATAATGTAAAATAATAATATGTAATTTAAACAATTCTTGCACTTACAAGTATAATTCAGCAATAATTAAAATAGATTAGGAAGATTAAATTATGCCAAAACCATACAGTGAGGACTTACGAAGAAAAGTAATAGAAGTTTATGAAAGTAAAAACATGAAAATTAAAGAAATTTGTAAAGTGTTCAATATCACTAGAAAGACTTTATTTTTATGAAGAAAAAGAAAGCAAAAAACCGGAAATATAAAACCAATTTTGAATTATCAAAAAGGACATAGCCACAAAATAAAGGATTTAGATGAATTAAAAAATTATTTAGCAGAAAATAAAGATGTTACAGTTCAAAAAGTAATTGAAAAATTTGGTGATATGACAAAAGAAACAGTTTATAACTATTTCAAAAAACTAAATTATACATATAAAAAAAACTTTTCTATATGAACAAAGAGATAAAAATAAACAAGAAGATTTTTTAAAAGAAATAGCGAAAATAATGAATGAAGATTTGGTATATATTGATGAATCTGGAATTGATGATAATGAATTTTATAAATATGGTTGGTCTGAAAAAGGTAAAAGATTATTTGATAATAAACCTGCATATAAAATAAAGAGAATGAGTATAATTGGTGCACTAAATAAAGGTAAATTAAAAGCTCTATGAGCATTTGAAGGACATTGCAATAGTAAAATTTTTGAATCATATGTTAAAAATATACTAATTCCAGTATTAAAGTGTGGACAAATTATAGTTTTAGATAATGCGACGTTTCATAAATCTAAAGCAACAAAACAATTAATTGAAAATGCTGGATGCAAACTATTATTTCTTCCACCATATTCTCCTAATTTAAATCCAATTGAACATTTTTGATTTGCTATAAAACATAATATAAGAAAAATATTACCAAATTATTGACCAAATATTAAAAACGCGATTGATTTTGTTTTTCAAGATATGAGTAAACATTACTTTAGTTAGCTATATATATTTATATAATATATGTAGTAAATGATTTACAATAAATTTAGATTTTTTTAAAATAGTTAGGAGAAGTAAATGTGAATTTTAATTATAAATGAAATTTTAGAGAACAAAGTGCAAAAATTGATAAATTAGTTTTAGAACATATAACAAAGAAATGAGAAAAATGAGATTGAAGAATAAGAAATACAAGAGATAAAAAGAAATATAAAATTGTTGATTTTCAATATCGAACAAGAAAAACAATGTATGGATTAGTAACTTATAAAAGAAGAATTTACGAATATTTTGATGAAAAATTACAAAAATTAGTTCGTGTTTGTTTAGTTGATGAATGACTAGAATTACCTAAATATAAAAGAATTGGTGAAGATATTGAACAAACTATTATTGAATATTTTGCTGATGGAAAAAGATATCATGATATTTGTGCTATTTGTAAAAAAGCAGGTATTAGTGTTAGTACTGTTCATAGAGTTTTTAAAAATTTAGAAGTAATTGAAGCAAATCCAGAAAAAGTAAAATTAGAAAAAAATCAACCTATTGGATGGGGCCACTTAGCCCTTTTTACTAGACCATTAATTTAAAAAATCTGAATGTATTCTAAAAACAATTGTGTTATATAATGAACACTAATTTTGACCTGAAAGGATTTTTATTAATGGATAAAATTAAACAAATAGCATTAATAATTAACAAATTAAATATCAAAGAAAAAATTAAAATTATCGATGATTGCAAAAATCAATATTCAATTAGAAACTTATGTCAATATCTTCAATTAAACAGATCAACATATTACTTTTTAAAAAATAAACAAAAACTTATTAAAAAAGAAAAAAATCATATTATTAATTGCAATCATAAATATCAAGAATTATGCCAACTTTTAATCGAATTTCATTCTACAAGAAAAGGTAGAATTTATGGATATTTAAGAATTTTTTCAGCTTTTAAAGAGTGATTAAAACAAGAGAAAAATATCATTTTAAATATAGAATTATCAACAAAACAAATGCGAAAAATTATGAAAAAACACAATATTCAAGGATTAAAACAAACTAAAAATAACTATCCTAAAAACAAAAAAAATCCAAATAAGTGAATACCTACAATGGATAAAGTAAACAAAGATTACAAAAGTACAACCGCTTCAAATCAAATTTGATCAATGGATACTAAACAAATAAACACCAAAGAAGGTTGACTATATCTTTTTGTAATTATTGATTTTTATTCAAATAATGTTGTTAGTTATAATACATTTTCAAATAAATCATATCAAGATTTAATTCTTCCTGCACTTGAAAAAATAAACAACCAATTTTCTTGAAATCAAATAAAAAACGTTATTTTACATTCAGATAACGCCAACGAATTTTATTGTCAAGAAATTACAAAATGAGCAAAAAACAAACAAATAATTTTAAGCAAAAAACAACCATATGATATTGGCGGTAATGTCATATCTGAAAATTGATTTTCACATTTATCTCAAGAATGATTGCCTAAAGACTCAAATCAATATTTAACAATCAATGAAGCTATTAATGATGTAAATCAATATGTTATGTTTTATAATTATGAAAGAATACATTCTAAATTTTTAAAACCACCAATATTACAAATAAAAATTTAGAAATATCTATCAAAATATGGTCCAGTAATTAGGGCTAACCACCAACCACCCATTCCACTGTTTCTTTTGTCATATCACCAAATTTTTCAATTACTTTTTGAACTGTAACATCTTTATTTTCTGCTAAATAATTTTTTAATTCATCTAAATCCTTTATTTTGTGGCTATGTCCTTTTTGATAATTCAAAATTGGTTTTATATTTCCGGTTTTTTGCTTTCTTTTTCTTCATAAAAATAAAGTCTTTCTAGTGATATTGAACACTTTACAAATTTCTTTAATTTTCATGTTTTTACTTTCATAAACTTCTATTACTTTTCTTCGTAAGTCCTCACTGTATGGTTTTGGCATAATTTAATCTTCCTAATCTATTTTAATTATTGCTGAATTATACTTGTAAGTGCAAGAATTGTTTAAATTACATATTATTATTTTACATTATTTATGAGTAAACATTACTTTCGTTAGCTATATATAGTAATTTTACATTATTTTCTAAAAGATTCTAAACAGGTTCTTACAATATTTTTTAAGAAATGAAATTTATTAATCTTTATCAATAAAAATACTATACATTCATTATCTTTAATCATTTCTTTTCTATATTTTTTTATTTAGTTTTTATCTAATATTTTTTAAATTCTCTTTTCACAACGTAAAAATACTTTACGTTATAATCTACTTCTTAATTATAAATAGTATTTTTAGCAAATTATTTTGTTATATTCTTTGATTTAACTTTATTATTTTTATTTAAATTTATGACTAACTCAATTATGCCTGTTTTGTTTTTAAAAATGAATACACACTTAAAGACTATTCTAAACCTACCTTAATTGTTAACCTTTATTATAAATTAATAATATTAGTATATTAAAGTATTCTATAATTAAAATTAACAAATATAATAATTGTAATCTCTTTTCATAAAACTATAAACCAAACGAAACACGATCATAGCAAGATTTGTTTTTTTATTTTGTCGTATCATTTAAATAATATGATATTTTCGTTTTAATTGTTTTAAATTAATTAAATTAAATAAAGTTGAAATACTAAAAATAATCAAAATAATTAATAATGCAGTTATTAATAATCATATAGCCCCTGGAATACCATAAAAAGATTTGTCAATGTTTAAAAAGAAATATTGATAAGCTCAAACCTTTCCTGCTTGTCAACGAAATTCACCACGAATTAACATTATAACTGCTCAAATAACTGGATAAATATAGTACATTCACATACGCTTTTTTCAAAATTCTTTAGTTGTGAAAACACTACCTTGCTCTCTTGGCATAATAAAAAAGTAAATAATCATTATAATTGGAACTACCATATGTTGGACAATATTAGTAAATCATGCATAAAAGGTTTGTAGTTGATTTACTAAAGTTGGTAATAACATAACATTAAAAACAATACCTGTAATAGTAATAAAAGTTGTTACTGCTAAAGTCATATATTGGCCAAATCATTTACTATTAATTCTACCTTCTTGTTCTCAAAAAATAGCAGATGATATTAATCAAATAATAACAAAAACATTAGTTTGAATTGTAAAAAAAGAAAAATAATTTAAAATAAAATCTTCTTTATCTTCAGTAAATCACATTCAGTTTCTAGCATCTTTTTTTTGTTGATCAGTTACAGTAATTCCATTAATTAAAGGTGATAATAATCCATATAATAAAACTGCTAGAAAAAATAAACCAAAACCTAATTTAAAATAAAATTTTCAATCCTTAATACAATCATATCAACTTAAATCTATAATATATTTCCCCCTTTGTTTAATTGTAACACTTATTAGTTTTTAATAATTTTTAATACAAAAACTTATTTCAACACTTTTTTTCTTTTAGCACTACTTATAATTTTTACTTTTTATTAATCCAAAAATACAAATTTTGGCTGATTCTGGTTACCAAAATTACAAAAAAATCATAAAAAACATTTTTAACATTTAAAAAGTTTATAAAAAATCTATTGCTTTAAAATTAAAGAAATAGGATTTAAAATAAACTTGATATTAAGTTTATAAAATTATTGTAATATAGTTTTCTATACCATTATATTTTTATACAAATTAACATCGTTAAATGTTTTTAATATTTAATTCTAAACTATCAAATCAAAAACTAATTAATATTATTTTTAATAATATCTGTTATTTCTTTAAC
This sequence comes from Spiroplasma endosymbiont of Dasysyrphus albostriatus, assembly GCF_964019495.1. Taxonomy (NCBI): domain Bacteria; kingdom Bacillati; phylum Mycoplasmatota; class Mollicutes; order Entomoplasmatales; family Spiroplasmataceae; genus Spiroplasma; species Spiroplasma endosymbiont of Dasysyrphus albostriatus. The sequence goes on from NZ_OZ026447.1 coordinate 1,702,380, forward strand.
AGCAATATCTAAGTCATCGTTAATAACAATATAATCATATTCATGTTGAACTTTAAATTCTTCTTTTGCTTTATTTAATCTTTTCTCAATAATTGCTTCTGACTCACTAGCACGCATACGAATTCTTTGTTCTAATTCTTGATAAGAAGGAGGCATAATAAAAATACTCATAATATCATTGCGATGTTCATAATTTTTTAAAACTTGACTAGCACCATCAACCTCAATTTCCAAAATAACGTTATAACCTTGATTTTGCAAATTTAAAACATAACTCTTATTAGTACCATAGTAATTACCAATAAAATTTGTATATTCTAAAAAATCATTACCTTTAACATGATTTAAAAAAGTTGATACATCAACAAAAAAATAATTAATGCCATCTTGTTCTTTATTACGTGGTTTTCTTGTTGTCATCGAAACTGAATATGCTAAATTTAATGATTTATCAGCAAATAATTTAGCAATAATTGCACCCTTACCAACACCACTTGGTCCAGAAAGAATAATTAATTTTCCTTTTTTTTGTGCCATTTACATTCTACTTTCTACTTTTCATAAAATTGAATTATTTTAATATATATTTTACCGTATTTTTTATTAGATACTACTTTAAAATGGAAATTTAATTGTAAATTTTCAAGTGGTACATTTGTTTCTAAAACAATTAAAGCATTATTAGCAAGTAAATTATTTTTATAAAAGAAATCAATAATTCACTGTTGACAAGTAATATTTGCAAACGGTGGATCAATAAAAACAATATCACACTGTTGTACTAGTGTTTTACTAAAAATTTGATAATCCAAATTACTTAATTTAACTTGTTCTTGTAAATTACAAGCAAAACAATTTTGATTAATAATATTACAAGCAGCTTTATTAATATCATTTGCAAAAGCAAATTTTGCCCCTCGTGATAAACTTTCAAGAATTAAATTACCACTTCCAGCAAATAAATCAACAAAAATTTTATCTTCAAAACTACAATAATTTAACATAATATTAAAAATATTTTCTTTAATTCGATTTAAGGTTGGCCGTGTTGATAAACCATCTAAAGTAATTATTTTTTTTCCTTTTAATTTTCCAGCAATAATTTTCATGTTTTCTCCAAAATTTAGTTTATAATAACTTTATCATTAAATTTGATAAAAGCAAATTAGTTTAATTTATTATTTATTACAAACTGATGAAAGGATCTGCAATGTTAAAAAAATTACAAAACGAAGTACCATCAGCATCTTGAATTACTGAAGATACAAAACCTAGTTTATTAAAACCTTGTGCTGATGTTATTTTACCCTTAACACCTAAAGATGAAAATATTATGAAACGTATGATTGATTGAGTAAAAGCATCACAAGATAAAGAATTTAATGCTAACAACATTTTAACCGAAGCTATTGGTATTGCTGCACCACAAATTGGAGAAAATATAAAAATGTATTATATTTTATTACCAATTCCTGATAAAAATGAAAAGATTATTTACTATGAACATGCATTAATAAATCCAAAAATCATTGGTAAAAGCGAACAAATAGCTTATTTAAAAAAAGGTGAAGGTTGTTTAAGTGTAACTAATCACCCTCATGAAGGTTTAGTTCCACGTAGTTATAAAATCAACGTTACAGGTTATGACTATTTAAAAAAGAAAAAAGTAACTTTAACTGTTAGAGGTTATGAAGCAATTGTTTTTCAACATGAGCAAGACCATTTAGAAGGAAAACTCTTTTATCATCACATTAATAAGGATAATCCTTGACTTAATGATGATAAATGGATTATGATATAAAGTAGAATGATAAACTTAAGTTTTTAAATTGTTTTATTATAGTTAAATATAATATACCAAATAAGTAATAAGTAAAAACATGATTAAATTCATTACATTTTTTTATGTTATGTTTTATGTTATTTCCTTATAATTTTAAAATGAATGAAGGAGAAAAAATATGAGTGATACACCCACAAAAAATACTATGCCAGTTAAAAAGTTCGTCACGAAAATCTTTGCACTTGGTGGGCTAGAAGAAGTTGGAAAAAATACTTATGTAATTGAACAAGATAATGAAATTATTATTATTGATGCTGGAGTAAAATTTGCTGATGCTTCTATGCCAGGAATTGAAGCAGTAATTCCTGATTATAGTTACCTAAAAGAAAATAAACATAAAATTAAAGGAATATTTATTACTCATGGTCATGAAGATCATATTGGTGGTATACCATACTTATTAAAAGAAATTAGTGATATTCCAGCTATTTATGCTCCTAACTTAGCAGCAGCTTTAATTCGTCATAAAATTAAGGACAAAGGAATAAAATCAAAAATAAAAATAAATATTGTTGATGGTAATAGTAAAATTAAAACTAACAAATTTATTATTAGTTTTTTTGCTGTTAATCATTCAATTCCTGATGCATATGGAATTTGTGTAGAAAATTCAAATGGAACTGTTGTAACAACAGGTGATTATAAATTCGATTGAACACCTTTAGGTCATAAAGCAGATATTGATAAAATGGCACAAATGGGTCAAAAAGGAGTAACATTATTTTTAGCAGATTCAACGAATGCTGAAGTACCCGGTTATACAATGACAGAAATGCTTGTTGTTAAAAGAATTAGTGAAATATTTGCTAAAGCAAAGGGCAGAATTTTAATTTCTACTTTTGCTTCTAATGTACACCGTTTACAACAAATTATTGAAGTTGCAACAAAACATAATAGAAAAGTTATTGTTGTTGGAAGAAGTTTAGAAAGAATAGTTAATGTTATTCGTCAAATGGGACATTTAAAAGTTCGTGATAGTTCATTTATTAAAGCAGAAGAAGCTAAAAAATATGATAATAATCAAATTGTTATTATTTGTACGGGTTCCCAAGGTGAACCAATGGCAGCATTATCAAGAATTGCTAATCGCGAACATCGTCAAATAAAAATTATACCCGGTGATACAGTAATATTCTCTTCATCAGCAATTCCCGGTAACCGTGCTGACGTTGAAAGAGTAGTTAATAAACTAACACGACTTAGTGCGATTGTTGAAGAAAATTCACCATTAAATTGATTGCATACTTCTGGTCATGCTTCACAAGAAGAACAAAAATTAATGTTAAATTTAATTAAACCATCATACTTTATGCCAATGCATGGTGATTATCGAATGTTAAAAGTTCATAAAGAAACAGCTGTATCAATTGGAATCCCTGAAGAAAATATATTTATTTGTGCTAACGGTGATCCAATTATTATGGATAATGGTAAATGTTCTTTAAGCGATAAACGCATTGCTGCTGATCCTATTTATGTTGATGGTGGTAAAGATATGTCTGGAGTAACAACTGCTGCAGTAATCCGTGATAGACAAATTCTTTCTAAAGATGGTTTAATTGCAATTGTTGTTTCTATTGATTCACAAAATAATAAATTATTAGCACCACCAACGTTTATTTCTCGCGGTTCTTTCTATGTTCGTGATGCAGCACCTTTAGTATCTGAAGCAATATCATTACTAACAAAAGCTATTAATGAAGTATTAAAAAGTGAAAGACCTACTTTTGCTACAATAAAAAATGCTATCAAATCAACATTAGCACCTTATATATTTAAAAAGAAAAGAAGAAACCCTTTAATTATTCCTGTTATATTAAATAAAAAATAGTTTTTAAAACTATTTTTTATTTTTTTGATATATTTTATTAAACATAATTAGCATTGAATATGATGTTATTATTAAGGGTTAACTATTAATTCTTCTCCTACAAGAATCATAACTTCACCGATTTTAAATCTAACTGTAATTTTATCATTGGCCATAAAATTACCTGTTGTTTTATCATTTTTTGTTACTAATAATTTTAGTGGTCCTTTATTTAATAATTTTTGGATTCCAAAGATTGTTTTAACATTATCTTTAGAATTATCTAACATTGAAGTCAAATCACTCTTAATTTGAAATTTACTTACTGATTGACCTACTTTAAATTCACTTTGAAAATTACTATTAAAATCTGTTTTTTTAATTGGAAAAATATCATGACCAACTACTCCATTTGGACTTGTTTTTATAACTACTTTATATTTATCAGTTTTTGTAACACCATTTGTAAATATTATATTATATGAACCTTTTACAATGTAAAAATCATTTTTGTCTGTTACTGGATTTAATTCAACATTAATATTTGAAATAATAGTAGTTACACCACCATTTAATTCTGTTTCATTAAAAATAGCATCTTCTAATTTTGTGCCACTATCAATTTTAATATTTAAGGCATTTTTTAAAAATTGAAAACTTTCTTCATCTTTAGCTTTTTTATCATTTTTAACCAAATTTATTACCTTAATATTAGTTGTATTAATTTTTCAGGTTACTTGTGATTTATCATTTTCATCAATATTAATAGTAGGCATTAATAATCCTTCGCCAGTAGCATTAGTCAATTTTAAACCTTGTGAAACTTTTGCATTTAATAAATTTTCTTCGAAATCTTGATTATCACATGCAATAACTGAGCTTGTGCTAACTGTAGTTAAAGCAACTGCCGACATTAATCTTAATACCGATTTTATAATATTCATATTTTTCTCCTCAATCTTTAAATCTTTTTTTACTATATCTATTATATATAATTTTTGTTATATTACATTAATTATTATTTTATTATGATTTGAGTGTTTACTTAATTAATTGTATAAATTTAATCTGTATAATTAAATGAAAATTACCTTTATATTTGTAAAGTTTGTTTATTATTAATTGTTAAAAAAGTATTATCATCTTCAATTAAATTTATATTATTTTTAAAATAATCAAAAGCATCAATAGCAACTTCATCAACATCATAATAATAATTTATAATGTTAAATCTATTTTTATTAGCATTTTTATCTTTTTTATTTAAAGGTTTAATAAAACAAGATTTTTTTCTTGATAATAAATCAATATTTTTTTCTAAAAATATTCTATCTTCTTCATTTATTTGAACTTTTGATTTAATTGCTAAAGCATTTTCTTTTTTTAGTAACATACAAGCATGATTTCATGCTGAATTCCCCGAACTATCTTTATAATCAATATCAACTGATCATTTTGTTACTAAATAAGTTACTAATTTTTGTCAATCATTTAATACTGCTATATGCAATAATGAATAATTTTCCTCTTCAAATTTTAGACTATTAATAAATTCTTTTTTAAAAAAAGATTTAGTTGTCCATCAATATTTTTGGTTTTTTTATTAATATAATCTTCATAATTTTGCAATATTTTAATAAATTTTCTTTCTATTTTTTTTGAATAAATTCTTTCTTTATTTTTAATAAAAATAATATTCATTTTATTTATCATTTTTTTAATATTTAATAAGTTTTCTCTTTTTAAACTATTTACTTGAATGATTATCTTTTTTATCTGTCAATGATTATATTTGGTTGCAAATAATAAAGCAGTATTGCCATTTACATCTACATCATCAATATTAGCATTATGTGCTAATAAAGTTTTAACTATATCCAAATGGCCATTTTTAGCAGCTCACATTAAAGCATTGCAACCTTTTTCATTTATACAATTAACATTTGCACTATTTATTAATAAAGTTTTAACTATATCCAAATGGCCATTTTTAGCAGCAACAATTAAAGCGGTTTCTTCAATTATATTTTCATGATTAACATTAGCACCATTTTTGATTAAAGTTTTGACTACTTCTAAATGACCTTTTTCAGCTGCTCACATTAAGGCACTCAAACCATTGATAGTTACATGATTAACATTATTTCCATTTTTGATTAAGGTTTTAACTACTTCTAAATGACCTTTACCAGCAGCAGCAATTAAAGCAGTATAACCACAAATTTTTGTTATAGAGTAAACATTTGCACCTTTATTTAATAACAAATTAACTACTTCTAAATGACCATTCCTCGCAGCTCACATTAAAGGCGTATAACCAAACATATTTTTTCTATTAACATTAGGATAATTTGTTAATAAGGCATTAGCTATATCTAAATAATTAGATTTAATTGCTAATATTAAAGCAGTATTACCATTTATAGAGACATGATTAATATTAGCGCCATTTGCTAGTAAATCATTAACTATTTCTGTATATCCATTTTTAGCAGCGACTAACAAAGCAGTTTCGCCATATAGATTTTCATGATTAACATTAACATTATGTGTTAATAAATTTTTAACTATTTCCAAATTTCCATTTTCAGCACTTAAAATTAAAGCAGTATTACCAAATTGTTCCTCACAACTAAAATTAGCATTATGTTCTAATAACAGATTAACTATTTTTGTATAATTTTTTTTAGCAGCTAAGATTAAAGCAGTATTACCATTTACAGATATGTAATTAATATTAGCATTATGTGCTAATAAAACATTAACTATTTCTAGGTAACCTTTTTCAGCTGCTCACATTAAAGGCGTATAACCAGTTCTATCAATATAATCAATATTAATATCATATTTTAATATTTTATTAACTACATCTAACTTTTTATTTTTAATAGCATCTATCATTTTTGCTTCTTTGTTATTAATATTTATATTTATTCCAAATATTTCTCTAACTCACTCAAACATATTCTTTTCCTTTCATTGTTTTTTTTAAAAACAATGTATTTAAAATATTATTTTTTAAAATTTACCTTCATTATATATTTTTTTCTCCATTTTACAATGTTTAATTCCAGCGTCCAAAAATATTTCAGAACAAACTTTATAAGCCAAATTTTTATAAAAATTTAGTGCTTGAATTTGGGCATGAAGAGATATAACTTTAAATTGATTTTTAATTGCAACTTTTTCCATAAATTCCATTAATTTTTTACCAATACCTAATTTACGATATTCTTGTAATATACACACTCTTTCAATCTTTACAATATCTTCAACTTTTCGCATTCTACTAGTATCTATTGGTTTATTATTATCATCAAAAACTAAAAAGTGAGTCGATACATCTTCAAATTGATCAATTTCTTCTTCAAAAGGAACCTTTTGTTCATTAACAAAAACTTTTTTTCTAATCAAAAATGCTTGTTCTAACATTTCAATATTATTAACTATTTCAATTTTCATAGTTTTCTCCTTAAATATAAATAATATTTTAAATTAATTATATAATTAATTTTTAAATTTAATCTAACAATTAGTAAATTTTACCAATTAATAAGTGAATTTTTAATTAGTGCTATAATTTAAGTAAGCGATTTTAAAAAATATTTTTTTTGGGGGGAATAAATTTTGGAAGGACAAAAAATTCAATTTAAAAAATTACGACCGCATAATTTTTTGGGAGGGCAATATTTTGTTTTATTATTTTTTTGAATAATATTTATTACATTACTAATTACTGCATTAGTCTTATTTTTAAATGAAAGAACAAGAATTGATAAAGAAAATAATGTTAAAGAACTACTAGAACAAATTGCTAATGCAAAACAAAAAAGTGACAAAATTCCTTTCTATAAAAAATTAATGGATATTTATTATCCATTAATTGATTTTTCATTAATGTCATTTATTTTTACTAAACATGATGATTCACCAATAAGTGACTGAGGAAGCGCATGAACACAACGTTTAAATAGCATTAATACTGCTTATTCATATATCTTTATTACAATTTTAATCGCTTTAATCGCTTTACTTTTTTATATTATTATCATTATTAAACTTTATCGTCGTCGAGCATTTCAAAGAAAATATGGTTTAACAACTCAATTTGCTAATGATTATCCAATTTATGATATTAAAATGTATCTAGGTTTTACAGTTAATTTAGCTATTGTTTTTAGTTTTTTCAATTTTCTAACAACTATCATTGTATTAATTTATGGTACTATCTTGGTATTAACTTCTTATTTCTTTTGATATATTTTAAAAATTAAAACAGAAATATTAATTATGCATAAATGATGAAAAACACCAAACTTTGCTTTATTTTTATCTGTTATTTTATTTCAAAATGGTTATACTTTATTAAAATCAATATTTGCTCAAAAGTTTAATGTTAACTTAGACTTAATTTTATCAATTATTTTACCAATTGGAACAATTACCATCTTCATTACCTTATTAATCAAAAATATGCTTAATTCACAAGTTACAGCAGTAAAAAATGCTATTAAAACAATTGCTGCTAAAATTAGTGCTTTTCAAATTTTCTATTATACACAAAAAGAAAAATCTTTAGAAGACTACATGTTTGTTAGTCAATTGCCAACACTTGTTCGTATACCATTACAAAATAATAGCATTAACACCAAACAAGCAGTAACGCTAATGGCAACTATTGATGAAACAATAATATTTTTTAAAAAACACTTTCATAAACCAAAAGAATTAAACTATATGCTTTTTCACTTATTTAATAGAATAACTGATATTGAAGAAATTGAAGAAATCAAAAATAATATTCTTAAAATAGAAAAAAATAATTAATCAAAATTTAACAAAAAAAGTTTTAAAAATAGTTAATACCATAGAAAATAATAAAATTTGTTATAATTGAGTAGAGTAATTATGATATGAGGAAAGGAAGTTATATATATGTGACCATTTAAAAAAAGGGATAAAACTGGAGAAGCAAAAGATCAAAAAAAATGTGATGGTTGTGGGAAAATGAAAAATTCATCTGAATGTACTAAAGCAGCAGATGGTAAATGTTTGTGTAAAGATTGTGCTAAATAAATATATTAAATAAGTGTGTCATTAACACACTTATTTAATATATTTAGAAAGGAAGGATATAATGAAATGATTCAATAAAAAAAACAAAAAAACTGATGATGAATCTTTAACAAAAACTGTAAAATGTTTTGATTGCGGAATGATGTTTGAACCTTTTGACATTCTTGATACAAAAGAAGGAAAATCTTTATGTAAAAAATGTTTCATTAAAGAAGAAGAAAAATAAATTAATGATGTGTTTAGCAAAACACATTTTTTATTATTTAAAATAAAATAAATAACTATTTTCACAATATTTTATTATAATTATTATGATAAATTAAATTAATTAAAAGGAGAAAAAATGAACATTTTTATAGAAATATTGGGGTATCTTGCAGCCATTTGTATTCCTTTGGCATTCTTACCACAAACTATTAAACTAATTAAAACAAGAAATACTTCAGGTCTTTCTATTTTTTCATATAGTATCTATCAACTGGGGGGTCTTACTTTTTTAATATTTGGCATACTTCGTAATGATATTCCCATGATTACTTGTCAAACTATTACTGCTACACTAAATTTCATAATAATTGGGATTATTGTTAACAATTTAATTAAACAAAAAAATAAGGAGGAAAAAAATGTCTAATATTGCAATTGATATTATTGGATATATAGGTGCCTTTTTTATTTCAGTTGCCTTTTTACCACAAACTATTAAACTAATTAAAACTAAAAACACAAAAGGTTTATCGTTAATTTCTTATAGCATATATCAAATAGGCTTAACTTCATTCATAATTTATGCTAGTTTAATTAAAAACATTCCCTTACTAGCAGCAAATGCCTTTGGTACAGTTATTAATATCATATTATTAACATTAATAATTTATAATTTATATTATAATAATAAAGATAAAAAGAACAATTTAACTTCCAAAAAATAAAATTTTTATTAACATAATACTTGCACAAGAATGGAGAAAAAAATGGCACATATTAATCTATTAGGAACTTTTATTTTTATTATCATTGGTTATTTAATTGGCTCAATCTCACCTTCAATTATTATTAGTAAATTAAAATTTAAAACCGATGTTAGAGATTATTACTCTAAAAATGCTGGTGCTACTAATTCAACACGAGTTATGGGTGGTAAATGGGGAGCTATTATTTTAATTATTGATGGTTTTAAGCCCGCTATTCCTATTTTAATTGCATACGGTTTAACCTTTATTGATATTACTAATCCTAATTATGAAACAATGTTTAAACAAGCATATATTTATCCAACTGGTCTTGCTGCAATTATTGGTCACTGTTGACCACTATTTTATGGTTTTCGTGGTGGTAAAGGAGCTGCATCTTCATTAGGAGTACTATTAATGATTAATCCTATTTATTGCGTTATCACAATTGCTAGTTGATGATTTATTTTATATTTAAGTAGAATGTCATCTTTATCTTCAATGTTAATGATGATACTTGCTTTTATCTTATCATGAATACCGAATATACCACTGCATTCTTTTCTTTCCCAACAAGACACTCAATACTATATTGTTAATATAACTATGGCTCTAATTTGAATATTAATTATTATTCGTCATTGAGATAATTGTAAAAGAATTCTTAATCATACTGAACGTAAAGTGACTATTTTTGATAAAAAAAATAAAAAAGCAAATGAAGAAAAAAAATAAAAAATCATCTCTTTATACAAACTCAATAAAAATATTTTTTTAAAAATACTTGTTTTATGTTTAAAATTAATGTATTATTATAGCCGTGTTGACTTAACATTGTTAATATTCTCTCCGATATTAGCTTTGCTTAAGCCGAATTATATTTAAAGGAGAGTTGTCAAATATGGAACAAATTAAACAAGATGAATTGATTAAAAAATTTCGCTTAAATGCCAAGGATACTGGTTCTTCTGCAGTTCAAATTATTAATTTAACAAAAAGAATTTTAGAATTAACAGCCCATCTACAAGTACAAAAAAAAGATATTACTGCAAAACGAAGTTTGTTAAAAATGGTAGCAAGCAGAAAACGTTTCTTAAAATACTTTAAAAAACAAGATGTTGCTACATACAATAAATTATTAACAGCACTATCACTAAAAGATAACTAATATTAAATCAGTATTTACTTATTAATACTGATTTTTTTATATACATCTAAATAATATTAAACATAGAAATAGATTTACAAATGATTTAAACAATAATAAAATTAATACTAAAAGTGTTATAATATAATTATTAATTATTATATAGCTAACGAAAGTAATGTTTACTCATAAATAATGTAAAATAATAATATGTAATTTAAACAATTCTTGCACTTACAAGTATAATTCAGCAATAATTAAAATAGATTAGGAAGATTAAATTATGCCAAAACCATACAGTGAGGACTTACGAAGAAAAGTAATAGAAGTTTATGAAAGTAAAAACATGAAAATTAAAGAAATTTGTAAAGTGTTCAATATCACTAGAAAGACTTTATTTTTATGAAGAAAAAGAAAGCAAAAAACCGGAAATATAAAACCAATTTTGAATTATCAAAAAGGACATAGCCACAAAATAAAGGATTTAGATGAATTAAAAAATTATTTAGCAGAAAATAAAGATGTTACAGTTCAAAAAGTAATTGAAAAATTTGGTGATATGACAAAAGAAACAGTTTATAACTATTTCAAAAAACTAAATTATACATATAAAAAAAACTTTTCTATATGAACAAAGAGATAAAAATAAACAAGAAGATTTTTTAAAAGAAATAGCGAAAATAATGAATGAAGATTTGGTATATATTGATGAATATTACTATTAGATAAACAAGAACATCAGTCATTAATGGATTGAGATACTTATATTTCATTAAATGCTTATGGTATTACAAATCTTATTAGTGGATTAACTGAATTAATCCCAAATAGATTTGAAACTATACGTAAAATAGCGAATATGGGTACTGGTGGATGTTTAATATCAAGTGGTGTAGCAATAATAATGATTTTAGTAATGCTTATGCAGTACCTACCATAATTGCTGGTGCAAGTGAAATTATCCATAATTTATTACCTATGGAAACCACACATCATAATGAAGAAATGCAAGAAACATCATTTAATGATGAAACTGCAAGATTAGTAAATGATAATAGATTCACAATTAATAGTGAAACAACCAGTCAATATGGTAGTGATAATATGAGCGAAGTAGCATTAAATCACGATAATGCTTCATTAAATTGAGATTATAATCACATGAGTTTATAAAGGAGGTGAATAATTTATGAATAAAGATATGGAAAAAGATTTAAAAATTATAAAAGAGAAAAGAGAAACGCTTAAATTTGGTTATGAAAGATTAAATGAAGCATTAGATTTAAGAACCTGTTTAGAATCTTTTAGAAAATAATGTAAAATTACTATATATTTTAAAATAAGAGGTATATATGCATAAAAATTATCCAAGTCATGTTACTAAAGAACAATTTGAGAACATAAAATCAACTTTAGAAAACAGCAAAAAGAAAACAAAACCAAGAAATTTAGATTTATATGAAGTGTTTTGTGCAGTTTTATATGTATTAAAAAGTGGTTGTCAATGAAGAATGTTACCAAAAAATTTTCCAAAATGACAAACTGTATATTATTATTTCCAAATTTGAAGTAAAAACAATGATAAAGAACCTAGTGTATTGCAATTAATTTTAAAAAAAATTAGTTAAAAAGATTCGTATTAAGAATCATCGAAAAGAAAAAACTAGTTTTTGTATAATTGATTCGCAAAGTGTTAAAAATACAGATACTACTGAAAATAAAGGTTATGATGCTGGTAAAAAGATTTCAGGAATAAAACGTCATATTGCAGTTGATACGCAAGGTTTACCACATGCAATTTACATAACTACAGCAGAAAAAACAGATCGTAATAGTGCTATCATAATGATTAAAAGTGAAAAAGAAAATCTTTCTACAGTTCAAAAAATAATAGTAGATGCTGGCTATACTGGTGAAAAATTTGCTTCTGCAATCAAAACAATCATAAATGCAAATGTTGAAGTTGTAAAACGTAATGAATTACATTCTTTTGTAGTACTACCAAAAAGATGAGTTGTAGAACGAAGCTTTGCATGATTAGAAAAATGCAGAAGATTATGAAAAAATTGTGAAAGAAAACTAAATACTAGTTTACAAATGGTTGTTCTTTCCTTTATTTCAATTTTATTAAAAAGATTCTAAACAGGTTCTAAGAAATAAATTAGTTAATAGATATGATGGTATTGCAACTTCAAACCAACAAGAATTAAGTAACAAATTAAATAAAAAAATTGATAATCTTATTAGATTTATTTTAAAAAGTGAAAGTGAAATGGAAAATAAATAGTTGAAAGGAAAATATTGAAATGAAAGAATTTTTACATGAATTAATAATTATCGGAACAAGTGTTGGAACATTAATTTGCAGAGAAATTATTGTTTTATTAAAAAGATTTATCACAACTCCAAAACATGTTAGAGCAAATAACAAAATTATCAAACATCAAAAAAAATTAGCAAAATTAAACGAAAAAATTAATAAAGAAGAAAAATAATATGACAAAAATTGAATTTAATGAAAAATATAGAAAACAAGATATCAGTATTGATAGAGATTTTGATTTACATATTGATAATTGTTTTAAATTTTCTGATATTGAAATATTGGAAAATGCTGTTAATGATTATAAAAAACTAATAAGTGAAATGCCACAATTAGTTAAAGATTGATTATTGGGATAAGATTAGGAGAATGTTAAATGTTAGAAAATGAAAATAATGTTCAACAAACAACTGAACCTTTAACTGAAAACAATGCTTCTTCACAAGAAATAGAAAATAAAGTTAATGAAGCAGAAAATAAGTTAAATAAACTTAATCAAGAAATTAAAGAAAAAGAAATGATTAATATATTTAAAAAATATCAAGTTAAAACTGAATTTTATGATTATTTAAAATTTAAAACTAATAATTTAGAAAATTCAAAAATTGAAGAAACTATTAAAAAAATGATTAAAGAACAACCAGTATTTAAAGAAACAATTAATACAGGTGGCAAACAACAAACAATAATAACAAATCAACAAAATTCAATAAAAAGTACTTTATTGGATTATAAAAATAAAAATAAATTATAAGGAAGGAAAATAAAAAATGGCAGTACCATTCAAACAAAATTTAGATAATACCGAAAAATTAGTAGAAGCACCAGAATTTATAGAATTTTTTAAACAATCAAATAGTCCGTGGGCAAGTTTTTTTCCTATCGAAATGGTTAATTCAACAAGAATTGAATTTATAGTTAAAAAACCAAAAGACCCAAAAGTTAAAGTTCTTCAATGAAATGATAAAAGTAAAAGAATAGATGTTGGATATGCTGATACAGATAAAATTATTAAAGAAATTACAGAAGAAGCTGTTGCTGGTGAAACAATTGCAGCAAAAGATTTATTAGCAGAAAATGGTCAAAATTTATTACAAAGTATGCAATATGAAGTTGCTAACGATTTAGCGGATTATTTAGCTAATAACAATACTAATGTAATTGCAAAATATGCAATTAGATTTATGATTGAAAAATCAACAGAGCCAAAAGCACAAGCAATTAAATATGTAGAATCAATGTTGGGTGCATGAAATACATTATTTCAGTATAGAAATATTGCAAATTGTAGATTCTTTATTACTAATGCACTTTATGATAGTATAGTTTACTTGGCGGATAATAAAGGTTTAATTACTGATAATGAAATTGCACAACAATTAAGATTAAATGGTAATGATTTATATATTAAAGGTGTTTTATGTCAAATTGTAATGGATGACTATATGACTTTTAAAAATGATAAAAATGATGATGAAATTATGTCATTTGTTTTAGCAACACCAAGAGCAATGAAAAGATATATGTTGCAAGATACAATTATTTATGTTCAAGAAGTGGCAGATGGTAAAGTTGGAAGAATGTATTTAGTTGGTGGAGAAGTTACAGGTCAAGCCATACCTTATATTTCTAATAACGAAACAACATCACGTTGAATGGCATGTGGAATTATTAATACTGATAAAACTGATTTAAAAACTAAAATTACAAATTTAACAACTGATATTACTGCAAATGTTAATAACAATAATAGTGAATTAAATACACAAATAAAAAGTACTAATGAACTTAAATCATTAAATCCTAATTTAACAAATCCAACTATTAAATATTTTAGTGATGCACAAGGAAAAACTAATGTAAGTAATCAAAAACAAAAAGCAGGTGACTTATATATAACTATTACTGCAAATGTTAATGACTTAAATTATAAAGGAACAACAAATCCAATTAAAATAACTCTTAAATAAAGGAAAATAAATGCCATGCCAATTGGTACAACTAGTACAGCAATACTTTTGAACATAAATAAACCCAAACATACTAGAATAAGTAAACAGCAAGAAAATAAAAGTTTTTGATGAGAAATTTTAGAAATGATTGGTGTACAGGTCATAGCAGTAGCACTTGCTCCTTTTACTGGTGGATTAAGTGAAAGTTTTGCACTTGGATTAGGTGCAAGTGATTTAGTTGCTAGTATTAGTGCTGTTGGTGTAGAATTTTTAACTGATTTTACTATTAATCAAGTTTATGATTATTTAAAAGGAAATGTAACAAAATTAAATACTTTCTTTAATTTATTACCTGCATTTGCTGGACTAAATAAAATTAGTCGTGGTTATCGTACTACTAAATTTATTAAACTAGCAGAAAAAACTAAAACATTAGAACAAGTTGGAATTAAAGAAGCAAAAAACTTACAAGAAATTATTAGTCAAGTAAGTGGAAAAGAAATTTTAACAGATAAAATTATTGGTAATAAACGTTATTTAATGAATTATAGTTTTAGTCCTAATCGTGAAACAGTATTACGAGATTTAGGTTATGTTGCTGAAAGACAATATAAGAAAAATTTTCAAAAATTAGAAGCACAAGAGTTAAAAGATTACTTATTATTAGAAAATACATTAACAAAATTAAGTCCCCAATTAACTCCAAAGTTTAAAATTAAAGATATTGAAAAAGCAAATAATTTTTTAAAAAAATATAATACTGATTTAAAAAAAGTACTATCTATGAACCAACATGATTGATTAAATTTAGTACATACAATCCATACAGAAAATAGATTTGGAAAAACTTTAATTTTAGATTTACAAAAAATTCGTGCAAATGCTATTAAATTTAATTTTAAAAATAGTTCAATTCATAAGATAGTTTTAAATGCAAATAAAATTTTTAAGTATTTTGATATTAGATTTTATTTAAAAAAAGGTTTAAATAAATTTTGAAAAGATACTCCATATTTTGAAAAATTACGAGAAAGTATATATAAATTACAAGAAAAATTTGAAAATTTAGAAAAACAAGCATTTGAGAAAATTAAAAAAATAAAAGAAAAAGCAACTGATTTATTTACTAGTGCAGAAAAAAGAGCAATTAAACATGCACAATTAATTCCATTAAATTCACCAGTATTTATGGGTTGCAAAATTCAACCTTTATCATTAGATAAATGTGCAATTACTATTTATCATCGCAATCCTAAATATAAAGCAATTACAGTTGTTGATACTATTCTTAAAGCAGAAACTTTTGTTACTCAAATACATCCGTTCCATTGATATCGTTGATATAGTGGTTGATATATTGGTTATGGAGTTAATCAAAATAAATGATTAAAAGCAATAGCGTTTGCTCCACCAGTTGTTCAACAAATAATTAGAGATAGTTTTAAAGTATATAGAGAAATATTTAGAACAATAAGAACTTATCATAAAGTAGTAAATGTTATTAATAACCCTATTGAAAATATTAATAAATCATTTAAAAATGTTGGTTTAAAATTTTCAGTTAATACTTTATTTGGTAGTGGATTATTACATCATTTAGAAAAATTTGCATATAGTCAAGTTGTAGCAAAAAGTAAGAAAAAAATTAAAAAAGGTAAAAATAAAATACAAAAAGAAATTGAACATATAACACATAGAAAAACAAAAAAACATACTCATCATTATAAACAAGCATTTTTTAAGGAATGATAAAATATGATTAATAAACTTTGAACTGGTGTCAGTCTTGAAAATTATAATAACTGATATCCATTAACTGGAAAAATTACAGAAACTCCACCACAATATATAAATACATGACCAAATGTTAATGATTGATTTAAAACATTTGGAATACGTGCACAAAATGATATTAATGCTTATCTTGGTTTTATTTTATCTAAATTTCCTTTTGATAGTTTCAAAGATGAATTAATTAAAGAAACATTAAGAGATATGGTTTATGTAATGGTAGAACATTGAGTATTTAATCGTACACCAATTGAATTTAATGTTGATGCTACTATTCAATTTAATAATGGTAGTCAATTTAGTGCAACTAGTACTCCTACAATTAATGTATGAGATTTAGCACCTAGTAGAATGAAAATATTAGCAAGACTAACTGAATTAAAACAAATATTTTCAAGTTATAATGATAATGATGAAATAGATGTTGAAAAAATTGACTTAAAAGCATTTTATACTAGAAATCAAGTTGATGAATTAATTGAACAACAAAAAGAATTTACATTATCAAAACAAATTAAATTATATGATGATTTAGTTGATGATAATGAAAATGAAATATATAGAGGTCCTGTTAGTAAATTTATTAATAAAGGTTATGTTGCAACTGATTATGATAAAGAAACTGAAACAATGATTTTAGATTGACCTGATGAAATTGGAACATTACCACCCGAAGCATTACAAAATAATCCACAAATTGGTGATTATACGCATGCTGCAACGTGTGACTTTTCTGCTAAACAACAAAAACGAATTACTACTAATGAAAATGAAATTACCAAATTAAATACTGAATTAATTAAAGCAAATGAAAATATTAATGATGTTAAAAATAATTGATTTAATATTGAAACTAGTCCTTTATGAAAAAAAGTTGAAAATAATAATATAGAAATATTTAAATGATATTTTATTAAAATCAGTTATCAATATTCAACAGAAAATAACTTTATGAAATTTTATAAAGTAATTAAAATTTATTTAAATAATGTTTTTAATGAATTTGAATTATTAAATGGGACGTATTTCAAATGTGGATATAATTTAATTTTCTTTAAATAAAAGATAAAATAAATTATTAATTGTTGATATAATTATATCATATTATTTTTAATAAATAAAGTATTTTAGTGTTTTATTTTTATTAAAATAATTTAAAAATTCCTAACTACTTAGGTTTAGATTTATTAAATTTTATAAATTTAAACAAATACTTTTAATTTATTAATTCTTGCTTGTTTTAATTTTAATAAATTAAAAAATGCTTCTTTTGAATAAATTTTTGCATTATTATTAGATATAGATTTTATTAAATGATAAACATCACTTTCAGCACTACAACCTATATTTCAAATAGCATTTTGATTTCTAATACCTTCTTTATTATTTTTAAAATATTCATATATTTTTTCATCAGCATTATTTTCTTTTAAATAATCTAATAATTTATAATAACAACCATTTAAAAATAATTCATAATATGCATAACTTAATTTTTTATTATTTTCTTTTGTTCTTTTACCTTTTCCTACAATAAATACTTGTTTTAATTTTTGTAATGGATGTCATTTATCTACAGCATAATCAATTTTTAAATAATTAGCAGTAGATTTAAGATAAGTTGCACCATCACCAGTTAATTTTAAATTTTCATTAGTATAACCAATAAAAATATTATCTAAATTAGTTATTATTGATTTACCAAATTCTTTTTTAGTAATTCTTTGACCTTTTCTAGTTGAAATAACAAAAATATATTTATTTTCTAAAACATGTCTATTATCAGTAGATTTTTCTAAATCAAAACCTAAACTAATACTTACCGTTCTGTGTCTAAATTTTCTTTTTTGCTTATTATCAATTAAATTATTATATGATTCATCTGATTGTATATAAATATAATCAGATGGTAATATTTGTCTTTTTTCTTTTGGTAATTCTTGAACAAATATAATAGTTTCTTTTAATCTTCTACAAATAGTTGATAAAGATATATTTATTTTTAAATTATGTTTAATTATAGGATATGTAATATTATTTAAATCTGCATTAATTATTATTAATTTATTAACTCAATTTGTATAATTTTTATATTTATCAATATCAATATATATTCTTGTTGGAGTTATAATTTCATTTGTTAATTTATTTTTATATGTTCTTAATGGTAAATAAGATATTCCAAATTCACTTTTTATTAAATGTTTTCTACGTTTTATTAATTTATATTTATTTCTATCATATTCATTTAAAAATCAATTATTATCATATTTTAATATTTTATTATCATAATCTAATAACATTTGTTTTTCATGATTAATTTTATGTTGATAGTTGTCAAGTTTTTCAGATAGTAAAATCATAATGCTTTTGCCTTTCTAAATACATGACTTTGAGTATAACAATAATTAACTCGTGAGTGTTGTAAAATGATTTAGTTAAAATGTTATAATTAATATATAAATATTGAATATAGGTGATATAATATGCCAAAACAAAGAAAAGAATTAGGTAATTATAAAGAAAAGATACAAGAATATTTAAGAGAAAATAAAGATAATTTAAAAAAATGTACTAAACAAGAATTAAATTATATTTTAAATGTGGATAATAAATATATATTTGATTGCCGAAGAAGGTCGACAAAATGACAAAAAGATTTTATTAAAGAATATGATAAAGCATGTCTTAAAATAGGAATAGCAAGATTAAAAAATGTTACACAAGTACCTCAATATGAATGAGCTTATTTAAGAACAAATCATAGAGAGATGTTTGATGATTTAATAGATAATCAAGATATAGAAACAAATAATAGTAATATTATTATTAATATTTGTGAACCTAGAAAAATAGAAAATAATGATTAAAAACCTATAATAAATATAGGTTTTTTTCTTTATTTTAAAGGGGAAAAATGATATAATTTACATAAGGAAACAGTAGCCATTCTGTGAGAATAGGAGTTAAATATGGAAAGCTTTAACTGAGATAAAAATAAAAATTATAATAGTGAAGAATTAGAAAGTTTATTAGAACAACACCGAAATTTTGTTTATAAAACTACTAAGACTGAATTAGAACCTAAATTAAGTGAATATGAAATAAAAATAAAAGAATATGAAAATAAAGTTAATGAATATCAAGAAAAAGAATTGTTTAATGGTTTTAATGATAAACAATTAAAAATAGTTAAATCATTAATTAATACTGAATATAAAGACCTTGATAAACATTCTGCTTTAAATAAAATAAAAGAAGATTATGCAGAAATATTTAATAATAATTTACATAATAAAGAAATTAAAAAACAAGAAATTATTAAAAATGAAGAATCTAAACAAGAGTTTTTTAATCCAAAAACACTTTTTGAATTAGATAATAATATTACATCTAAAAATGAAGAATTATTAAAAAATACAGAAGTTGTTGGTGCAAAAACTAAACAAGAAATGATTAAATTTTTAGAATTTTTATTTAGTAAATAATTAAATATTTCTCAAAAGGAGAGATATTATGGCTATTCCACAAGTTCCAACTGGTTTAATTACTGGTGGTAATAATGGAAATAAAGCAATGTTAACTGCTATGGAAGCACAAGTAAAAGGTATACTTTATAATGATGAAAGTATGATGTTTTTAAAAGCAAGTGCAGTTGCAGAACAAATAAGTGAAATACCTGGAGCAGTAGAAGCATATTACCGTATTGCTGAACGTTTACGTTGAGGTTCAAAATATGATGTTGAAGTTGGAACAAATAAACAATGAACAACATTAAGAACAACTAGTGTTATTTTAGACCAAATATTAGTTATTGATTGAAGAACTGAAGATTTTGATATGAATAGATTTATGTCAAGTCCAATTCCATTAAAAGCAAATATGTTATCAATATGAGCAGAAAGTGCATTAAGAAATTATTTATTTATTCAAGAATGTATTTTTTTACAAGGTATTAAAGATTATTGTATTTCTAAATCACAAGTAATTCCTATTAATATGTTAGAAATGACAGAAGATACAGCAAAATCAGCATTTTATCAAATTGGTGATAAAATGAATGAATTATTAGGAAATATAACTGAAACTGAAATTGGTACAAATGTAAGTGATTTTATTGGTGCATTAGGATTTACTCCAATGTTACAATTAACAAAAGCATATTTAAGATTAAATTATGGTCAAATTGCAGCAGATACTGTAGCAAGTGGTCAATTATATAAACAATCAGTATTTGGTATGTTTTTATATAAACATATGTTTTTAAATAAAGATATGGTTAAAGATACTAAAACTGGTTTACATTTAGAAAAAACATTTGATTTAAAAAAAGTATTAGGAGTTTTTGTGCATAGAAATGCATTTGCACAACCTAATAGTTTTCAAAAAATAGTAAATTTAATTGATAATAATACATTAAATCAAAAAACATTAGGTAAAGCACTTTATGGTATAACAACAGCAATTCGTGGTTGATTATCATTTATTATTATGGAAAAAATGCCAACTGCTGATGAAATTAAAGAAGCACAAAAACGTTGTTGAACTAATTGAATTAAATTAACTCCAGCAGAAAGAGAAAAATCACCAGTAACATTTAAAATTGCTGATTTTGATGATTTTAGAATTAGTTTAAATGATTTAATTTATTTTAAAAATTTAGGAAAAATAACTATGACAGGAATAACTCCTACTAATGATGAATTAGAAACTGCAATAATAAATGCTGGTAATAATGGTTATGAAAAAGGTAAAGCAATATTTAGTAATATTACATCAAAAAGTGCTACTATGACTGGTAATGATAAAGATTATATTGAAGAAATAGAATTAAAATTTTCTAAAAAATAATTATGGAATATATTTATAAATATTTTGATGAAAAAGCACATATTACTATTTATTCACCAAAACCAGAAGATTTAACTACAAGTAATGATATTAGAGCAATTTTATTAGATGAATATCCTAAATTAAGAAATGATTATTTTATAGTAAGTGATGTACATGATAGTTATGCAATATGTGTTGGAAATAATATACATTGTGAAGGTAAAGTAATAATTAAAATAGAAAAACAAACTAATGTAAAAGGAGTTAATGAAAATGCCAAATGACACCATTGTACAATCAAATAATTATACTTTATTAAAAATAATTCGTTCTTCAATTAGTCCATTATCAGCAATGATAGGTATAAGTGCTTATTATGGTCAAGTAATATATAATCCAGTATTAGGTTCATTTAATAGTTTATTATTTGGTAAAAAATTAGGTTTAGATATATGAAATTTAAATCAAAGACCAACAACTAAAAGTAAATTAATTAATAGTAGTAAAAAAATCTTATTAGGTTTAGGAACAATTGGTTTAGCAAATTATGCTAAATTTACTAATACAAATATTAATCCGAATCCAACTCCTAATCCATTTCCAAATACAACACCAATTAATCCTTTTCCAGATGATTTATTATTTAGTAATAATAGGACTGATAATCATTTAATGGATTGAGATACATATATTAGTTTAAATGCTTATGGTATTTCAAATCTTATTAGTGGATTAACTGAGTTAATACCTAATAAATTTGAAACAATAAGAAAGATTTGTAATATGGCTACTGGTGGATGTTTAATATCAAGTGGTGTAGCAATGGGTATAAATAATGATTTTAATAATGCTTATGCAATTCCTACTATTGTTGCTGGTGCAAGTGAAATAATCCATAATTTACTACCTATGGAAACTACAAATCATATTCAAGAAATGCAAGAAACACCATTTAATAATGAAACTGCAAGATTAATTAATGATAATAGATTTACTATTAATACTGAAACATCTAGTCAATATGGTAGTGATAATATGAGCGAAGTACCATTAAATCATGATAATGCTTCATTAAATTGAGATTATAATCATATGAGTTTATAATGTTACCTTTAATTATTGAATGAATATATTATGCATTAGCAAGTAATGATATTAAATTAGCATTAATAAATGCTTTAAAAACTTATTATAAAAATCAATCATTAAAAGCAATATTTGATAGTGAAAATATTAGTGAAAAAGAAATACATCAACCATATAGTGTTTTTAATCCAAATATACTTAAAAAATTAACAAGTATATTAAAACCAAGTGAATTATCTATATTACAAAATGAAATTAATAAATTTAAAAATCCAATAAATAGTTTTAAAAAATCTATTATGCCAACAGAAATTAGAACTGTTAAAAATTATGTTAATAAATTTAATAATTTATTTAAAGAAAATGAAGAAGAAATACCAGAAAATTCATGAGAAGTATTATCAAGTTCATGATTTAAAAAAGGAAGATTTATTGTTGATAATAAAAATTTAAAAATTGGAACTTTAACAACATTATTTCAAAGTGATAATGATAAAAGACAAATATGATATGGTCCATATACTTATCCAACATTTCCACAAGAAATATGAATATTAATGACACAAGCTAAAGGTAAAAATGGTTCTGGTGCTGGAACTATATTTTGAAAATTTTGAAATAGAAAATGATTACCAAGTCAATTAAGAAAATATGTTAAAAGTGAATTAGCAAAAAAAGGTAAATATTATGGTTCACAAGATACTAGTGTAATTTATCCTAATAATATTAATGTACAAAAAACTATGAATTTTATTAATAGATTAGAAAAAGGTTTTTTTAAATTAAAAGAATATAAAACTTTATCTAAAAATGAAATAGGAAGTAATCAATGAAGATATGAAAGAAAACAATTATTAAAAAATTCTTTACATACAAATAAATATATAAAAATTAAAAGAAATTCTAATTTTTATAAAACATGAAAGTAGGTGATAATTATTATTGAATTAGATAAACCAATTAAACCAATTGGTATATGAAATACTATTAATCCAATATCAAAAGATAATAAAGAATATAAAAGATTAAATAAGATTTGATTTAATAAAAATAGTACTCATATAGATAAAATTAAAATTTTAATATCAAATATTTTAAAAATAACTAGTCATAGTCTTGGTATGTTTATAACATTATTTTTTACAATAACACCTTGATTAATACCGAAAATACCAATAGAAATGGGAATTGGAAGTTATACAAGTCAATATAATTTTACTTGACCTGACCATTTAATATTAACGTTATTTCCTATGTTTGGTCATATTGGATTAAATCTTATTACTAAATTAGGTAATTATGGAAAATTAATTAAATATTTATTAATAACTATACCAATTATTATTACAAGTCCATATTTAATATATCAATATAAACATATTAGAAAACATAAAAAAGAATGTCATTTATGTAAACAACATTCAAATAAAATACAATTGGAGGAATAAAAAATGAATTTATCAAAAGAATTAATAACAGCAGTATTAAGTGGAGCAATAACTACCGGAATTATAGTTACTATTGTTTTACTTTTCTTATCTAAATTTATTAAAAAATCAAAACAAAACAAAATATCAAAAGAATTAAAAAGAGATAAAGAAATTCAATTTATTATTGAAAATATTAAGCAAATAAATTCTCAATTACAATTAGAAACAACATCAGTTGCAAAATTACTTGATAGTTTTAATAATGATATTGAAAAAGATGAAGTATTTAAAAATACTATTATTAGTCAAAGAGCAAAACGTAAAGAATTATCAGAAAAAGATAAGAAAAAAGCAACTAAAGTTGGAATTTAAAGGGTTTAAATACCCTTTATTTTACATTAAGGAGTAAATTATTATGGCTATTAAAGACCCATTAATGTTTATAACAATTGAAGAATTTAAAAATTGAAAAGGTTTTAATAAATCATTATTTGATGAAGTTACAACACCAGATAGTGAAATTAGATATGCAATAGAAATTGCAAGTAGTAATATTGATTTTTTAAGTGGTTTTACTATTTCAAAAAAATGACCAGAAATAAATCCAACAAAATTTACAGATAATATTCAAACTGCAACTACTCATTATGTTAATTTTTTATTAGGTAAAGGTGTTGAATATGCACGTGGTCAAGCAAGTATTGGTCAAGGTGGTATTACTTATTCACAAAATAATCCAGAAGACCCTTATTATATTGTTCCACAAGTATTTAATTATTTAAAAGAAATAAATGAATATCCAATTATGCAAGGTTTTAATCTTAATGTTTCTTCAAAACAAAATTGATTTAAAAAATTTATGGGTAATGGTGGTGAGCAAAATCCATGAGAAATTTATGTACAATCAAATAATATTAAAAGTAGTGATGATAGGACTAAAATTACTATTACTCATCCAAAAAATATTATGGGTTCAGTAGTTGATATTGATACTAGGGGCATTAAAACAAATATTGATAATTCATTATGAGAAGTTGATAAAGATAATATTAATTTTGTTAAATTAAAAGATGATAAAGGTATTAGTGCTAATGATAAAAGAATTATTGATGTTGGTACACCTACATTTTTAACTGATGCTACAAATAAAGTATATGTAGATGATTTATTAGATAAAAAACAAGATAAAATAGATAATTTACAAGATAAGATATTTAATAATAAAGATGATAAAGATAGTACTAGAAGATTAGTTAATGAAATTATTAAAACTAATGTTGGTGGTAAAACTTTAATTTATAGAAATAATCCAGTTATAACTGATGATTTAGATATTCCAAATAAAAAATATATAGATGATAAAATAGATAAAAAGCAAGATAAAGAAAATTGAGTTGTAATAGGAAAGAAAGTTGATAATAGAACATGAGATAATTTTAATATTGACCTTAATAAAACATATCGTGTATTTATAACATGACACAGAAATGCACCTGAGCAAAATGGTTATCCATTAATGTTATTGTTTAAATCAGCACAAGCAGTTGGAACTGGTACATGAACTCTTTTAATTGGTAAAATTGATAATAAAGATGCTTCTTTAATTCTTAAGGCTGATTATACTAAATCTACTAATAAATGAAGTTTATTTATTAAATGTGAAATTGATGGTGGTGCTATATTTAGTTTTGAAGAATTAAAAGAAAATACTTATCAAATTACTAGTAATACATTAAATATTACTTCACCAAGTGTAATTAATATAGATAAACCTATAAAAATTAATTCAAAAAGTTTAGAAACAAATGAAATAGAAGAAAATAATTGAGATATTGAATTAAAAAATAATCCAACACCAAGTCCAACTATTCCACAATGAAAAGAAGTAGGAAAAAGAGAAAAAAATAAATTAGATAATTGACAAATTACTTATGATTTTCAAGAGAATAAACATTATAGAGTTTATTATTCTTGAAGTATATATAATCCAGTTTATACTATTCAAGAATTTATTATAACTAATAAAAAAATTGCTGGTGTACAAATACAAACCTTTAATGATAGTGCTAATATAGTAATTTTATCAGTTCAACATGCTAAATTGATTACTATTTATACTGGAAAAGGTAATTTAAAAGGTAATGTATGAAAATTAGAAGAATTACAGGAATAAAATTATGAATAAAGAATTTACTTATTTACATGAAATTAGTTATTGATTATTAAATAAAAGTGATTTTACTCATAGTGAATATAATTTAAGTGGTAGTAGATATTCAAGTAAAACATATAGTATTGCAGAAGAATTAGCAATATTAATTGCTATTTCAATTAAAGTAAATAAATCAATTGCTATATATTGTTTTAGAAAATTAAATAAAGATATTAATGAATTAACAAAAGAAATTGATGAAGCATTAATTAATATTGGTTTTGATTATAAAGATTTTAATTTAAAATATCCTAATAAACAAGCAGATTTTCGTTTTAAAGGTAGTAAATCATTTATTAGAGTTATGGGTGTATATAGTAATTCAAATGATAGAATACCACTTAAAGGGCTTTCTCGTAGTGAAATAAAAGGTTTTGATTTAGCAATTGAATGATGTGAAGAAGCAAATGAATTTAGTCAAGCAGAATTTCAAGCAATAACATTTGCATTAGGTAATGCTAAAAAAACTATTAAAATTAGAAGTTGTAATCCAGATAATATTTATCAATATTTTATTACTTATATGAATGAACGTGTACCTTTTAATTTAGAAATTATGAAATGTAATAATGAACAAATAAAATCAATAGAAGAAAATCAAATGTTTAAATTATTTCATTATTCAAATTGAAAAGTAAATTCTCATAATTTAAAACAAGATAAGATTAATAATCTTGAAGAATTAAAAATATTAGACCCTATAAAAGCACAAAGTTGATATTATGGAGTTCCTAGTGTTTTACAAGGGGCTATATTTGCAAGATATTTAGATAAAGTAAATACTGAATTAGATTTTCAAGTTTCTAAAATAACTGGTGGATTAGATATAGGTATGGCAACAAGTAGTAGTGGTCATCCAACTGCTACTTCATTATGATTTATTGGTGAAAATCATAATGGAAGAAGAGCACATAAAGTAAGTGAATTTTATCATAGTAATGTTACAATGAAATTTAAAAATACTTATGAATTAGCAAATAGTATTATTGATTATTATTTAATTGAAGCACAAAAATATTTTGCTATGTTTAAAGGTTTTATTTGTTATGTTGATTATGGTAATGGTGGTCAAGCATTTATTGATGTTTTAAATGTAGAAAAAAATAAAAGAAATATGAATTGATTAAATTTTGAACCAGTAGATAAATCAGTAATGTATTTAAAAGATAGAATTGATTTTACTACTACTGGATTAATTAAAAATATATTAAGTTATGATTGAAATAATTGTCCAGAAACTAAAAGACAATATAGTTTAATTCAATGATTATCTAAATCTAAAATAGAAAATTCAAATAATGAACCTAAAATGTTAGATTTATATGATGATACTTGAGATAGTGATTGTTATGCATTAATGAATGATATGAAATGATTAATTGAACAAATAAATAATGAATTATTAATTAATAAAACTAAATTTGAATTTGGTAAACAATATAGTTTTATTAATAATAAGGAGTGATAATATGAATTATAGTCCAACAGAATATTTTAGTATACATGAAGATAATTGAGAATTAGATATACCTAGAATTATTGCAAATAAAAGTACAATGTTATGATTAGGTAAAGGTTTATTATTTAAAAGTGAAAATAAAGACTTATTAAATTTTTTAAATAAATTAAAAGATAAAGATAAATGAAATGAAAAATTATATCAATTTGGTATTCAAAATTCATTATTAGGTAAATGTTTTTTAATATGAATGTTAACTAAAAATGGTGAATTAAGTTTAACTTTACCAAGTCCAAGTTTTATGTCACGTGTTGCTAAATTTAATGAACAAGAACAATCAGCAGAATTATTTTTTATGAATGAACAAAGTGATAATGGTAGTTTAACATGAGTAACAATAGAAAATTCAAAAGTAAAAGTTGAAATATTTAATGGTAATAGAGAAATTTTATTAGGTAGTACAAAATCAAAAATTAAACCAGAAAGTCAATTAAAACAAAAATATGAATTAAAAAATCCATTTGGTTATTTACCAATTGTTGAAATTACAAATTTACCACAAATTCATTTTTATGGTAATAGTACACAAATGAATGCATATCCAGATTGTGCACCAGTATGAAATTTAATATGAGATTTACAACATATTATTAAACAAAAAAGAAAAGAAAGAATATTAAATTTAACTAGATTTTATGGAATTATTGATAATGAAAAATTTAAAGCTTTAAATTTAAGTGATGATTTTCAATCAATTATTAAAGATGCATTTTTAAATATTACTACTGCAAATTATGTAAAAGGTGGTAATGGTGGAGTTGATATTGTACAAGGTAATCCAAAATTTGGTGAATATTGACTTGATTATAATGGTACAGCAAAACAAATATTTAATGGTGCTGGTTATGATTATGATGAATTTAATGGTATTAATTATGAAAATAAAACTAAAACATTAATGAATAATAAATTTGATATGCAAACAACAGAAGTTAAAATAACACATTATTCAACTTATTTATATAGAATGTTTGATATGTTAGTAACTTCTTCTAAAGATGAAAATGGAAAAGTATATTGAAATGGTAAAGGTGAAAGACCTTATAGTTTTGAATTTATACCAATTGCTATGGTTGACCAATTAGTACAAGATGAATTAATTAATAGTAGATTAAATAATGGAACAATGTCAATAGTTGAAGCAATTAGTTTATATGAAAATATTGATACATTAATGGCAAAACAAAAATTAGAACATATTATTAATGAAAATAAATTTTTAAATAAAAATTTAGGAGATAATACAAATGATAATGAACAACGCAGTAAGAATTCAATTAATGAAACAAGCACATCTAGCATTAAAGCAAACTCAACAATTAATAAAGAGATGTAGTTATTGAAAAATATTTCCATTTGTTATAAATAATGGAGCAATTCCTTTAACTGAAACGAGTTATAAACCTATTAATAGTAAAATAAGTGATTTTGGACAATATGAATTAATATTAACTGGTACTACTCCAGTTGTATGTATTTGAAAAAATAGTACAAAAATATATCAAAAAAATAAAGGTAAAATTAATGAAGAAACACATAAAGTTAATGGTCAAGATGAATTTTATACAAAACAATATAAAATAGGTGATTATTGAAATGCTTATTTAATTGATGATACAAGTGGTGTTGATTTTAGTAATTTACCAAATAATCAAATATTTAAAACAGTACAAACAAAAAGACAATATACTTTAGTAATGTTTGAAGAACATATTACAATTGATGATTATTTACAATTTTTTTGTGTATTTAATGATGAAAATGAAAATATTGGTGGTAATAGTGGTAAAAATCAAGATAGACAATTATTATATATTTCAAATGTAACAAATTATTATAGTCCTTATAATGGTGCATTTAGTATGCAAGTATTAACTTTTAGTAGTTTAAATGATAGAGTAGTTGCAAGTGGTCAAAATACACTTGATTTTGTACAATATGCAAGTCCTGGTAGTGGTTATGCTTTTCCTACTATTCAACAAGGAAAAGTAACTTTAAATCGTACTTTAATGCGTGATATAGGAGTAAGATATAGTCATAGACAAAGTTATGGATTAGAATTATTATCAAGTTGTTATTATTATGGAAGACCAATAATTCAAGGTCAAGAACCAATACAACAAAATAATGAAGAAATATTTGAAAGTAAAATATTTGCTTCAAGAAGATTATTTATTGCTGGTAATAATGATTATAGTACTACTGAAGTTAAAAATAATGGTGGTTTACTTGCTGGTATTAATGACCAAATAACTACAAGTAGTCACCCAGAAACTACATTTTATAATATAGCTAACTAAAGTAATGTTTACTCATATCTTGAAAAACAAAATCAATCGCGTTTTTAATATTTGGTCAATAATTTGGTAATATTTTTCTTATATTATGTTTTATAGCAAATCAAAAATGTTCAATTGGATTTAAATTAGGAGAATATGGTGGAAGAAATAATAGTTTGCATCCAGCATTTTCAATTAATTGTTTTGTTGCTTTAGATTTATGAAACGTCGCATTATCTAAAACTATAATTTGTCCACACTTTAATACTGGAATTAGTATATTTTTAACATATGATTCAAAAATTTTACTATTGCAATGTCCTTCAAATGCTCATAGAGCTTTTAATTTACCTTTATTTAGTGCACCAATTATACTCATTCTCTTTATTTTATATGCAGGTTTATTATCAAATAATCTTTTACCTTTTTCAGACCAACCATATTTATAAAATTCATTATCATCAATTCCAGATTCATCAATATATACCAAATCTTCATTCATTATTTTCGCTATTTCTTTTAAAAAATCTTCTTGTTTATTTTTATCTCTTTGTTCATATAGAAAAGTTTTTTTTATATGTATAATTTAGTTTTTTGAAATAGTTATAAACTGTTTCTTTTGTCATATCACCAAATTTTTCAATTACTTTTTGAACTGTAACATCTTTATTTTCTGCTAAATAATTTTTTAATTCATCTAAATCCTTTATTTTGTGGCTATGTCCTTTTTGATAATTCAAAATTGGTTTTATATTTCCGGTTTTTTGCTTTCTTTTTCTTCATAAAAATAAAGTCTTTCTAGTGATATTGAACACTTTACAAATTTCTTTAATTTTCATGTTTTTACTTTCATAAACTTCTATTACTTTTCTTCGTAAGTCCTCACTGTATGGTTTTGGCATAATTTAATCTTCCTAATCTATTTTAATTATTGCTGAATTATACTTGTAAGTGCAAGAATTGTTTAAATTACATATTATTATTTTACATTATTTATGAGTAAACATTACTTTCGTTAGCTATATAATGGACGCAAGACCAACTGGATATACTAATTATGATAATTGACAAAAATTTTTAGAAGCAAAAAGATTTGATATGTTAGCAGAAAAAGATTTTAAAGGATTATTAGCATGTAATAAAAATTTAGCAATTAATAGTAATGGTAAATCAATTGGAGAAGCAAAATTCTTTTGAGATTCAGAATGAAATATAAATAATTTACAAGGTAATTATAATGTAGATATGTCAAGTAATTTTAAATATAAAGACCCACATACTAATTTAATTATAGGAAGTCCAACTGTTGATTATAGTAAAATATCACAAAAATATATGTCAGCAATATTAAATTTTAATAGTGTAGTATTTTCTCCATTAGTTCAAATGCCTTATGATTCAAATCAATGATTACCAGTAGCATATAGTTCTTATCCTTTAATTGGTAAAATGTTAAATGCTTTAACTTTAGGTATTCCAATTGGTTGAATTAAAACTCAAAATTATCAACAATATAAAAAAATGGCATTTTTTAATGGATTTATGTCTGCTTTTTTTGCTTCAAATTTATCAAGTATTATTGGTAATAATGATAATAATTGATTTATACCTTTAAATGTATTTAGTAATTCAAGTGAATTTGCATTAGGTAAAATGTTAGGTTCACATGTTAGTACAACTGCTATGACTATGAAATTAAGTGATAGAATAAGTGTTTATCCATGAGATGCTAAAAATGGACAAAAATTAACAGTAAAAGAACAAATATCAACTGTTGATTTATCACAAAAGAAAAATAATAAAGTTTATATTTTAGCAGAAGATACAGAATTTTTAGATATAGCAAGTCCTTTTACAAGTAAAGATACTGAATGTCAATGAAATCCTACAAGTAATGGTATTGCTGATGGTTCTAATTATGCTTATATTATTACTGATATAATAAGTCAAAGTTTACATCAAGGTGAAGAAAGACATACATTTTATAGTGATAATCCTTATACTTATCAAGGTGATTATAATGAAATATCAGTTGCACAATATAGATATAATAATAATGGTGCTTTAACTGGAAATACTTTTAATTGAACAACACAATATAAATTAAATCATGATGAATATGAAGAAAGTGAAGAAACAACATTCAGTTATCCAGCAAATATATTACCACCCGACCCACAAAATATAGCAAAACAAATTGTAATTATTCCGAAAAATCCAAGTGTAGAAGTTAATATACCAGAAACACATATATTTACTCATACACAAGATAAATTAATATGAGATTATAATTCATGAGTAGAAAATGTAGTACCTAAAATTAAACCATTAGAAATAAATATTAATTTTAAAGATTATTTAGACCCTACACTATTAATTAAAACTTTTAAT
Organism: Spiroplasma endosymbiont of Dasysyrphus albostriatus; assembly: GCF_964019495.1. Taxonomy (NCBI): domain Bacteria; kingdom Bacillati; phylum Mycoplasmatota; class Mollicutes; order Entomoplasmatales; family Spiroplasmataceae; genus Spiroplasma; species Spiroplasma endosymbiont of Dasysyrphus albostriatus. Next base: position 1,735,025 of record NZ_OZ026447.1, read on the forward strand.
GATTTAAAAAGATATTATAAAAGCATAGATGTATATTTAAGTTATGAATATGAAACATGGATGGGGCCACTTAGCCCTTTTTACTAGACCATTAATTTAAAAAATCTGAATGTATTCTAAAAACAATTGTGTTATATAATGAACACTAATTTTGACCTGAAAGGATTTTTATTAATGGATAAAATTAAACAAATAGCATTAATAATTAACAAATTAAATATCAAAGAAAAAATTAAAATTATCGATGATTGCAAAAATCAATATTCAATTAGAAACTTATGTCAATATCTTCAATTAAACAGATCAACATATTACTTTTTAAAAAATAAACAAAAACTTATTAAAAAAGAAAAAAATCATATTATTAATTGCAATCATAAATATCAAGAATTATGCCAACTTTTAATCGAATTTCATTCTACAAGAAAAGGTAGAATTTATGGATATTTAAGAATTTTTTCAGCTTTTAAAGAGTGATTAAAACAAGAGAAAAATATCATTTTAAATATAGAATTATCAACAAAACAAATGCGAAAAATTATGAAAAAACACAATATTCAAGGATTAAAACAAACTAAAAATAACTATCCTAAAAACAAAAAAAATCCAAATAAGTGAATACCTACAATGGATAAAGTAAACAAAGATTACAAAAGTACAACCGCTTCAAATCAAATTTGATCAATGGATACTAAACAAATAAACACCAAAGAAGGTTGACTATATCTTTTTGTAATTATTGATTTTTATTCAAATAATGTTGTTAGTTATAATACATTTTCAAATAAATCATATCAAGATTTAATTCTTCCTGCACTTGAAAAAATAAACAACCAATTTTCTTGAAATCAAATAAAAAACGTTATTTTACATTCAGATAACGCCAACGAATTTTATTGTCAAGAAATTACAAAATGAGCAAAAAACAAACAAATAATTTTAAGCAAAAAACAACCATATGATATTGGCGGTAATGTCATATCTGAAAATTGATTTTCACATTTATCTCAAGAATGATTGCCTAAAGACTCAAATCAATATTTAACAATCAATGAAGCTATTAATGATGTAAATCAATATGTTATGTTTTATAATTATGAAAGAATACATTCTAAATTTTTAAAACCACCAATATTACAAATAAAAATTTAGAAATATCTATCAAAATATGGTCCAGTAATTAGGGCTAACCACCAGATATAAAGAACAACGTTATTGAACATTTTGCAGATGGAAAAAAATATCGTGATATTTTACATACTATGAAACAAACAAAATTTAGTACAACAAGTGTTGGAAGAGTATTTCAAGAACATCAAGTTAGTAAATTAGATGTTCCTAAAATAAAATTAGAAGCAAATCAATTTATTTATATTAGTATTGATGATGGACATCGTAAGTTTTGAAAATTTAAACGAAATTCTGGTAAATATTCAATGCGTTTAGTATTATTTTGTACAGATAATGTTAATCATAAATTAGTTAATAAAAGAGCAGATGTAATAATAAGACCAACAAAAACTAAAATTGGAGTTCAAAAAACTGCTGAATTTATTTTAGAACAAGGAAATAGATTTTTTGAAAATTTTGAGCAAGCAAAAATCATTATTTGTGGAGATAGTGCAGAATGAATTAAAGATGTTGCTAATTATTTAGGTGCACAATTTGTTTTAGATAAATTCCATTTAGTTAAAAAGTTGTATGTAGGAATTATTGCTGGAAACAAAGGAAAATATTTTGAAGAATATAATACTTGTAGAAATTTTATTGAAAATGGTCAATATGATGAATTAATAAAGTATATGAATGAAATATTAAAAAATCATAAAAAATTAAAAAAACAATATTTTAAAAATAATAAACAAGGAATTGAAAATCAAGGTGCAAAATGAAATATTGGTACTTTTGCTGAAAGTAATATTTGATATATTTTAAAAGAAATGCTTGGTAATAGAACATATAGCATAGATATTTATATTAAAATGGTTATTTTTAAGTGTAATCTTGTAAATTCTAAAACATAATCAATTTTTTATTTTTTATTAAAAATCTTAAAAACTTATTAAATTAAAAGTTAAGAATTTTTGTTTTACATTAATATTAAATTTTCTTAGTGATTTTTTAATATTTGTATTTTAATTGAAATTAATTTAATTTAGTAGTAATATTTACTTACAATTGCATATAATTACAATTATTTCTTGTCTATAATTTTAAAGAAATGTTTAAAAAGTAATTATATCCTCTGTTTTTGTTACCGTCCCAATAATTTTGCATATCAATATCTGAAATAATTGTTTGTTTAGTTATATCAATCATTGTTGAACCTTGATAATTTGGATCATTTGAATTACTACTTATTTTGACAACTATTTTAGATACTTTTTCAAGTTCTTGTTTATTGTTTGTTATTTCTTCATTATTTTCGTTATAAAATTGAAGTTGATAACCAGCAGCTAATGGTATTGACTTAAATTCATCAAAACTATTTATATTACTAATTAATTCTTTATAACTTTTACTTGGATTAGCAATAATGTCTAAACCAGTTAATTGAGTAATAGTACTTAAATCAGTTTTATCAGATTGTTCTTTTATATTTATTTTAATTGGCGCTGTTGAACCTTGATAATTCAAATCATTACTATTGCTAGTAATAACTATATATAAATCACCAACTTTTTGTAATTTAGTAGTTATATCATTTTTAGCTTCTTTATCACTAAAATATTTAATTACAGGGTTACCTAACTTTGGATTTAAGTTTTTAACTTCTATTGTATTATTTATTAATGTATCTAATTTTTTATTACTTTTATTAACATCTACAGTAATATTTGTTGTTAGTTTAGTAATTTTATCTTTTAATTCTGTTTTTTGTGTTGTGTTATTATCACAAGCAACAACTGATAATGGTATTGGTGTTGATATTGTTAAGATCGATAATAATTTTACTAAGTTTTTTATTTTTTACCTCGCTTAAAAATAATAAGTTAATTTAAAAACCAATAAAGATTTTGAATTAATAATATATGAAAACCAAATATTTTACAATATAACTTTAATATGCAAAAATACTTGTAAATTAAGTTATTTTTTAAAAAATTTCTTTTCTTTTTTATATATTTTAAAATTATTTTTTAATTAAAAATTATAATTATCTATTACTAGTAAAGAAAATTTGATATTATATTATTAAAATTTAATATAAGTTTTTGACCTATTTACTTTATTTCAAAATAAATAGGTTTTTTGTTTTAATTTAGAAAAGGAAGATAAAGAAATGCCTAAAAATAAATTTTTAACAGCTATTGAAGAAGGTGACTTACAAACAGTTAAAACTTTACTACTTAATCCTGATAACAATAAGTTCGATATGGAGGGTGCCTTAATAACAGCCGCTGATTATGGTCACATTGAAATAGTTCAATTTTTAATAGAAAATAATACTGATATCAATCATATAAATAGTACAAAAGATACTGCTTTAATGTTAGCTGCCGAACAAGGTCATGAAAATATAGTTAAAATTTTAATAACAAACGGTGCTAATGTTAATCATATAAATAACACAAAAGATACTGCTTTAACACTTTCTATTGAACAAGGTCATGAAAATATAGTTAAAATTTTAATAACAAACGGTGCTAATGTTAATTATATAAACAAAGATTATGATACACCTTTATTATTAGCTACCAAAAAAGGTTACATAAAAATAGTTAATCTTTTAATAACAAATGGTACTAACATTAATTATATAAACAAAAATGATGATACAGCTTTATTATTAGCTGCTGAACAAGGTCACACAAAAATAGTTAATCTTTTAATAACAAACGGTGCTAATGTTAATCATAAAAATGAAATCAATGGTGATCATACTGCTTTAACACTAGCTGCTGAACAAGGTCACACAAAAATAGTTAATCTTTTAATAACAAACGGTGCTAATGTTAATCATAAAACAAAATTTGGCAATACTGCTTTAACAAAGGCCGCTAAAAATGGCCATTTAAATGTAGTTGATTTATTAATAACCAATGGTGCTGATATTAATCAAATAAATTTACGTGGTGAAACTGCTTTAATAAGAGCACAAAAACATACAAAAGTAGAAAAAATTTTAACAAAACAACATTCTTTAGAATCTAATAAAAATGAAATCAATACAACTAATTATAATAATAAACCATCAATAAAGGTTACTGTTCTTTTGTATTAAAAGAACAGTAACCTTGTTAAATGTTTAATCTTATCTATTATAAAACTTTTTATTATTTATGCCATATTTTTAATATTATTAATTAATTGATAATTAATAGGATTATTAAAATTATTATCTTCGTGCACACATTTTCCAACGTGAATATCATTAATACCATTTTTTAATAAAACATTAATATTTTCTAAATTAACTCCACCACCAGCAAGAATTTTTATTGGTAAATTTAATTTCTTTAATTCTTTAAATTTATTAATATTATTTACAATATTATCTTGACCACCAGAAGTTAAAACTGTAGTAACACCTAATTTTACTAACTGTTCTAAAGCTTGTTTTTTATTAAAAATTTCATCAAAAGCACGATGAAAAGTTATTTTTAAAGGCTTTGCTAATTTAATAATTTCACTCATTCTTTCAACATCAATATTATTATCTTTAGTTAAAATACCACAAACAATACCTGATGCATGAGTTGTTTTAATAAATTCAATATCTCTTTTAAAGATTTTAAAATCATTATCAGTAATATTAAAACCATTATTATTATTTCTAACCATAACCATTACTGGTTTCAATGAAATTTTACATGCTTCAGCAATCAATTCATAATTTGGAGTATAACCACCAAATTCCATAGCAGTACAAAGCTCAACTTGATTAGCTAAAGAATTATTAATTTTTTCTATATCTTTTAAAGATGTAGCTATTACTTCTAAAAACATAAAATATCTCTCCCCATCTTATTTTTTTGATAAATAAGTTTTCAATAAACTAACTTTATCTAATTTCTCTCAAGGTAATTGTAAATCATTTCTACCAAAATGACCATAAGTTGATAATTGTTGATAATTTTGTTTAAATAACTCTAATTTATCAATCATAGCACTAGCAGAACAATCAAAGACTTGATAAATTATTTCTGTTAATTTTGCCTCTGTTAAACCGGAAATAATAGTTTGATGAGTATTAACAAATATTGCAATTGGTTCAGGAGTTCCAATTGCATAAGCTAATTGTACTTCACAAATCTTTGCTAAGTTAGCAGCAACAATATTTTTAGCAATATACCTAGCATAATAAGCACCCGTTCTATCAACTTTAGTGGGATCTTTTCCTGAAAAAGCTCCCCCACCATGACAAGCAGCTCCACCATAAGTATCAACCATTAATTTTCTTCCTGTTAAACCAGTATCACCAGCAGGTCCACCAATTACAAATTTACCAGTTGGATTAATTAAATATTTAAAATCAATATTTAAATGATATTTATTAGCAATATATTGCATAATTTCTTTATGAATAAATGTTTTAAATTGTTTTTCATCATAATTTGCTTGATGTTGAATGCTCATTAAAATAGTATGTATTTTTAAATTTTTAGGGTCTTCTTGATCAATAGTAACTTGCGCTTTCATATCAAGAAGTGCATACTTAAATTTTTTTTCCTTTCGTAATTTTGTAGCTCGTTTAATTAATTCATGTGCTAAAACAATTGCTAATGGCATATATTCTGATGTTTGTTGACATGCATAACCAAACATTATTCCTTGATCACCAGCACCAATTTGATGATTTTTTAATTCAACACCTTGTAAAATATCAGGTGATTGTTCATGAATTAACACTTTAATTTCACAAGTAAAACCATTAAATCCAATTTCATCATTTATATAACCAATTTCAGTAATAACTTTTCGCGCAATTGCTTGATAATCAACTTGAGCATGACTATGAACTTCACCACCAATTAAAACAAAATTTGTAGTAATAAAAACCTCACATGCTACTTTGGCATGTGGATCTTGTTTTAAAAAAGCATCTAAAATTGCATCAGCAATTTGATCGCAAATCTTATCAGGATGACCAGGAGCAACAGACTCACTAGTAAAAAGAGGATGGGTAATATTAGGTATTAATTTCATATTTTTTAACCTTTCTCAAGTAAAATTTTTTTTGTAATTCATGGCATAATTTCATTATCAAATATATCTTTAATATTAGGTTCATTAATTAAAGCATGTTTACCATCAAAAATAAAAACATAACTATGATGTTTCTTCCAATATTTTTTATTAATTTTAAGTTGATGAAAATCACTAAATACATCATCAGCACTTTGCAAGATTAACGTTGGAAGTTTTGAATTACTAATTTCCATTATACTTTTTTTATTAATTTTTTTAAATTGTAGTAAAAAACGTAATGATCAATTTTGACGATTACTATATCTTTGATTTATATTAGTAATATGAGCATTATTACTAGAAATATCTTGATTTTCAACATAGATTGGCATTTGAATATTAGAATTAAAAATAAAAGCAAAACAAAAACAAATAATAAAACTTAATGAAAATTGATAAAGATTTTTTTTAGTTACTAAATTACTAGTAATTAATGCTGATACTTGTGAATTATTTTTAACAGCATGACTGGCAATAGCTGCGCCTAATGATTCACCAAAAACAATAATTTTTTGATTAGGATATTTAGATTTTACTGCACTTATTATATCTTTTAAATCATTAATATCAGTACCTAATGATTTAAATTTTCAATCTTGTCCATTTTTACCATTACCTCTTCGATCATAAGTAATTAAAGATAGTTGTGATTTTTTACAAAAAGAACTTAATAATTTAAAATCATCTTTTTGACCTTGCAAGCCATGAGCACCAATAATAATGACTGTACTTTTATCAACCATTTGCTTAAATAATTTTACTTCATAACCATCACGTAAAATAATTACCTTTTCTCGTATTTCAGCAGCTTGTTGTACATGAACATTATCTTTAATTTTTGCCATTAATAAAATTCTTAAAATTATTAAAATAATTAATATACTAATCCCAATTAAAATCGAATATAAACCATTTTTATCAGTAAAAAAATTAGCATTGTTTCATATCATGTTAAAGTTAGTCCCTTCCTATATTTGTAATTATTCGTAAATTTTAAAATTAGGTGCTTGTGGATGAATAAAAATACGTTCAATTTTTTGTGCTTTATTTGTCTCATCATTAATAGTTAATAAAACAGCTGAAAATTGACCTTCACCATCAGCTGGACTAAATTTTGCCGGCATACTTTTTTTATCACGAATAATAACTTCTTCAGCTTTAGCACCAATAATAGAATAAAACGGACCTGTCATTCCAACATCGCTAATAAAAGCAGTACCTTTTGGTAATAAACGATTATCTGCTGTTTGAACATGAGTATGAGTCCCTACCACACAAGTAACTTGACCATCAAAATTTCAAGCAAAAGATAACTTTTCCGCTGTTGCTTCAGCATGAAAATCAATAATATGAATGTCACTTTTTTCTTCACTATTTTGTTTATCAATCGTAATAAGTTGTTCAAGAGCAAAATAAGGATTATCAGATTTATCCATGAAAGTACGACCAATTAAGTTTGTTACACGTACTTTTTTATTACCAACTTTAACTAAAATTGTACCATTACCTGGATGATAAGGATTATAATTTAAAGGACGCAATAAATCGGGAGTTGTATTAATATACTTAGCAACATCAGGATGACCAAAAATATGATTACCGGTAGTAATAATATCAATACCAGCATTTTTTAATTCATCATAGTGTTTTTTACATAATGATTTACCATGAGTAGTATTTTCACCATTCGCAACTACTAAATCAATCTTAAATTGATTTTCATATTCCTTTTTTATTTTAGGAATTCAATATTTAACCATTTGTCTACCAACAATACTGTAAATATCACCAATTATTAAAATTTTCATTAATTTCCACCTGCTTTATTCTATTTTATCAATTTCTTGTAAAACTTTAATAAAATTATACTTTTCCGTATATTTTTCATATATTACTTGTCGTTTTTTATATTTTTCATAAAGATGCAACTTACTTTCATATTTATTTAATAAAATAATAACTTTTTGTAGACTATCATGAACAGCCGTTCGTGATACTTTTTGTAAATCAGCGATTTCTTGTAAAGATAAATTCTCAATAAAGTAATTTGTAAAATATTGTTTTTGTTTTGCTGTTAATAATGTATTATAAAAAGCAAATAAACTATAATATAAAACTTGTTTTTCTAAACTATTCATTTTCATACTCCACAAACAAATCACTTGTTAAACTAAAAATATACTTATCTAAATCAAACTCTTCCAAGTCATTAATACCTTCACCAAAACCCATTAATTTAACAGGAATATCTAATTCTTCCTTAATAGCAAGAATAATGCCACCTTTAGCAGTGCCATCCATTTTTGTTAAAATAATGCCAGTCAAAGAAACAATTTTCATAAATTCTTGCGCTTGATTAATACCATTTTGTCCAGTTGTACCATCAATTACTAACAATGTTTCATTAGCTTCATGTCCTAATTTCTGAGTAATAATTTTATTAATCTTTTTTAACTCCTGCATCAAATTAACTTTATTTTCTAATCTCCCTGCTGTATCAACAATAATAACATCACAACCTTCAGATTTAGCTGCTTCAATTCCAGCATAAACAACACTAGCTGGATCTTGCTTTGGTGTTCCTAAATAACAAGGAATACCAATTCTTTCTGCTCAAATTTGCAATTGTTCAACTGCACCAGCACGAAAAGTATCAGCAGCAACTAGAATTGGTTTTTTACCTTGTGTTTTTAATTTAGCTGCTAATTTAGCTGCTGATGTTGTCTTACCATTACCATTAACACCAACAACTAAAAATAACGAAATATTATTACTACTAAAATTTAATCTTGTAGAAACCAACTGACCATCAGTATAAATAACAAACATTTTATCAATAATAATATCATTAATATCTTTTGGTTTTGTTAATTTTTGAATTTTAGCTTCATGACGAATTTCATCAGTAATAGTTTCTGCCATTTTGTATCCAACATCTGCTAAAATTAATACTTCAGTTAATTCTTCAAAATATTGTTCATCAAGTTGATGATAACGCGCTGCTAATGCTTTAATTTTAGATGCAAATAATGTTCTTGACTTTTTAAGGCCCTGATCATATTTAGTTGTCTTTTGACCAAATAATTTTGTCTTTAAATTTTTAAAAAATGCCATATTTTCACCTACATTGTTTATTATACCAATAAATAACTAGTTATTTATGACATTAATACTTTAATTTTATTAAAATATTAATAGTACGATTTAAAAGTTTTATTTAATAAGTAATTTATTATATTTTAATTTAATAATAAATCCAAAAAATATCAATCATTTTTTCTTGATTTTAGCTAAAAATAAAAGATTGCTTTTGCAATCTTTTAACTTGTTTTATTAAATACATGATGAATTTGATGCGTTATATCCACTTGTTGAAGGTTGATTTTGTAAATCCATTGCATTTATTTTTTTAGTTTTATTAAAACTTAATCGCTTTATTTTTTCTTCAAATACATGTTTCTCATTATTAGCAATTTCTTTTTCTAATAATAAATTTTTAAGTTGATCAGTCTTAATTAAAATATCCTTATTTATATCTTTGTTCTTATTAACACAACCAAAAGTAAAAATAATAATAATATAATTTAATACTGAATTTGTTTTTTTCTGTTCAAAATGTGCAATATCTCTTTCAATATTGATAATTTCTCTTTCAATATTAGTAATTCTTTTAGTTATATTTAATAAGATTTGTTGATTTTGTTTTATTCTTAATTTTTGCATTTTTTTTAAAAAAAATTTAGAAACTTTCTTATCTTTTGAAAAATCTTTGGCAAAAGATAAACTATCATTACCCATTTTATCTTTCTCAATAAAATTAGCACCTTTATTAATTAATAAATTAATAAATTTTAAATCAGCATTACCCATTATAGCATAATGTAAAGGAGTATTATCGCTATTATTTTTGGCATTTATATTAGCACCATATTTAATTAATAGATCTGCAGTTTCTAAAAAATTATGAAAACATGCATAATGTAAAGGAGTATTACCAGAATTATCTTTTTCATTTATATTTAAATTATTTATTTTATTAGTAAGAAAATAAATAACTACCTTATTATTACCATTTTGTAAAAAGTAAATAAAAAGTTTTTGATCAAAAACTTTTCTTAAGTTTTCATCCGTTAATATTCTTTTTGCTTCATTCAATTCTTGCATTTTAAGTTTTGATTGAGGATTATTATTTTTATCTGGGTGAGTTTTTAGAGCAGTCTGTTTGAATTTTTTTTTAATTTCTGCTACTGATGCTGTTGGTAATACATTTAATATATCATAATAATTAGAAATTAATGATTCATCTTTCAAATTTCTTTTTTTCTCCTTTCAAAATAAAAACCCATTTACTTTAAAATAAAGTAATGAGTTAAAAACTATATTTAGTTTTCAAATAAAGTATACATATTTGACTATTAATTTGGTAAATTTAAATATTTAAATTTACCAAACATTCTTTAGTGAACTTTATTTTATTCATCAGATTTTAATAATTCAATTAAATTCATTTTATTTAATTCATGATTATTGATAATAAATGTTGATATATATATACCACCAATTATGGTAAAACTTACTGGTAATATTCATCATGTTATTGTAAATGGTAAAGTCACACCAACAAAACTAGTAAGAATAGAAATTAAACCATAAATAGCAAGGAAACCTAGGGCAAATCCTACAATATAACCAAGTAATGCTCAAGGTGTAAAAATACCTAAAGTAAAAGAATTAATTTCTCAATTAGTATATCCTTCTGCTTTCATATGAGCCATAAAACGACGAAATTGATCGGTAAATAAATCAGTAATCATAATAACAATTAATATTGAACAAATAATCGTTGTCACAATAAATAAAGCACTAGCACTGAAAGCAATATCTGACATTTTAGTAAGCATTGCTTGTTGTCTTGATAATAAATAATTTTTTTTGACCATTGGTATATTTTGATTACCACTTAAACTAGTGGTTGCATAAATAGTATAATCATCTAAATTTGATTTAAAACTCATTCTTCCAATTAAATCAAAAACATTAGCATTAGCACTTAACTTACCATTAAATCATTGAAATACATCCGTTCCTGAATAATAAGGATTATCATCAATATAACTATAACCCATAATTTCATTAGCTCATTTTTGATCAACATAGGCTTTAGGATTATCATAAGAATCTTGAATTCCCACAACTTGATATGTATGAAGTGGATTATCATTACCCGTAATATTTTTTCATCATGTTGGCATGTTATTTTTAATATCTGCTTGTAAACTATCAGCATTAATATTATTTTCTTTAGTTAAAATATTATTATTAACCATTCCCATAAATCATTCTGCTGGGTGGTTTAATAAAATACTTAATGGATCTTTAGGATCAAATCCATTATATGGCTTTACCAAATCATATGAAAAAAGTCTAATTCATTCACCTGTTGAATCGGAAATACGTGATAAATCAAAATCAATTGTTTTAGCATTATCAGCTGTTGGAATTTTACCACTTTTAGCACTATCACTAATATCAGAAGGCAATTTTAATCAAATATCATTAACATTATTTCAAGTACTAGGTTCATTATTTATAATTGGTTGTCCTTTTTCATCATACATACCATTATACCTAGTGCCGTGGATATCACTATATTCTTTACTATTATCAGATAATTTTATTTTTTGATCACCACGATAATTTCATTTTGTTCCACTTTTTGATCAAATGCCACCATTTGTAGTATAAGAATCTGTTGGTGGTGTTTCACCGTAATATCAATTTTCTTTTGGTAAAGGAATACTTTTACCATCAATATTTTTATAACATAGAGTATTAACTTGTGGTACACCACTAAATTGTGAACCAACATCTAATCCAAATTTAGATTGAAAAGCACGATTGATAACCATTGGAATAGCATTAGCATTAGCATTATATTTTAAAGCTTTAACTTCATCATTTTTTAATACCAACATCGCAGTATTGGGATTAATACCAATAACATCCATTAGTTCTTTTTTAGCAATTTTTGTACTTTCATCAACACCAACTTTAAACTGTGTTACTAATTCTTCATCTGGTCCATTAATATCACCATTATTAGTAGTTTTTGGATTAAAAGCAATAGTATTATGACCAATACTAAAATAATCATAAGGATCTTCTTTAATATTAGGTCTTGGCAAACTATCAATAATCTGATGAACAAAGCCTGGTAATACTTGCTTTAAAATTTCTTTAATTGCCTCTGGACCAGATGGCACTCCAGGATTGTGAACTTGCAAAATATTAGATAATTGGCCACTTGCAAAATTAACAATATTATATGAAAATATTTTTGATGGTGTATTATCTTCTTTACTTAAATCAGTTATTAACTGATTACTAAAGGCTTTGCCACCTAATCAACTATATGATCAAACTAAATCATTAAGATCTAATGTCCCTGTTGATTGTTCTTGATAATAAGAGGACATTTTTTTTATAAACTCTGCTCTTTCAGATTCAGGAAAAGATGAATCAAAAGTAAAAATATCAGCAAAATTATTAGTTAATTTTTCTTTTTTAAACAATAATGGATTATATCATCCAACACGTGCCTTTTTCTCATCATAAACAATTTTATCTTCAGGTCAAGGCATAGCACCATAAGTTGGATAATATTTCTCACCGCTTGGTCGATTAAAAAAATCTCATGAATATAATCCATATTTACTCATTGGCATATTCGGCATTGGTGTTTGATACTCATAATAATTTTTATATTTTTGAGTTTTGAAATAATTAACTTTTAAACTATTAATAGTGGCAGGAACTAGTGTTGTTGCTACAATTGAAAGTGAAGCTAAAGTAATAACTCCCGAAGTAACTAAAATTTTTTTTCAACTAGTTTTTGATAACGATAATAAAAAACGAAGACGAAAATTATTTTGTAAAAACTTGCTAGCTCTACTTTTAGGAACACCTAAAGCTAAATCACTATCTTTTTTAATTAAAAATAAAGGATCACGTTTTAAAAGACGAAAGGCAGTTAATAAAGTAACAATTGTAATAAAACCAATAATTAAAACAATTGAAATAAATAATGGAACAACATCAAAGTTAAAAACATTATATGGTAAAACAAATAAAGTATTAAAAATCTCAGTTAAATATACCTGAATTACAAGACCAACAATTCAGCCAATTGGAATTGCAATTAATAGTGTTAATAATGGATATGCCAAATAAGAAATCGTAATTTGTCATGTTTTATAACCTATTGATTTTAAAATACCCATTGAAACTTGTCCATGTTGGATTGCTTTTTTAACAATTAAAGTAGTAATAAAAATAACAACCGTTAGTAAAAATAATACTCCTGCTATTGCTGCAAATAAAAATCCAATTATTGCTGAATTAAATATCTTTTCTTTACTATTATAAAGCGAAAACTGACTATTACTACTTGTAACTACAGGATTTGGATTAATAAGGTATGTAGAAGAAGATTGTGGTGTTGGAACTGTATTACCATATTTCTCAACTAAATACTTATTATAATCATATTGATTTAAATCACTAACACCATTATCACTAAATATTGTTTTTTGAAAAAAATCATTAAATAAATCAACATCAAATTCATGAATACTATTTTTAGTAACATTATTTCATTTTGTAAAATACATTAAAGTATTATCAGTTTTATCTGCTGTCTTATATCAATTTCCATCATTTCATGCTGAAGATGTAACATAAGCAATAAATTCAGTTCTTGTATTGGGAATTGGATCTAAGTCACTAATCGTTGGATAAATATCATAAGCATCACCACCAATACCACTAACAATAAAGTCAGTACCATTAATATTAATATGATCGCCTGGTTTATACGCTTTATTACTTTTATTTTTTCTTGCATATTGTGGCGTAATAACTATTTCATTTTTACTTGTTGGTGCAACACCTTCAAATACTTTTAGATTAGTATGATTTAAAGCATTAGGTAAACCAATATCAATAATTTTAGTATTAATTTGAGTATTATTAATTACTCCAGCACTGGCAGTAAATTGATTACGAACATATAAATCACGCATTTGTAATGCTGCAACCGCACGAATTAAATATGAAGAAAAAGCGTCTCTTTCAGTGCCATCACTAATCATATTATAGTTAAAAGGTGAATGATAACCAATAGAAGTATTAGTAAAATTAGTATAAATGTTACTATCTGATTCTGTTGCAGAAAAATTACGATAAATTCTCATTCATTGACCATTCATACCATACTCATTATCTAATCTTGGATCAATTTCAGTTTCCTTAACTACTTTAATAAAAAGTTCATTTCTTTCTGTTTGATCTTGTAAATTAACACTATCAGGAATAGTAGCATCATTAGAAGAAGATCTAAAATTTATTTTATTTTCTAAAATTCAAGTGGTAACTTTATCATTATCAGTCTCCTTTAATATCGGTTCTGTTGAATGTTTTGTAATCCATTCCTTAATAAAAGTATTAATAGATTGAAGAATATTGGGTGCTGTTTTTTTTAAAAAAACATCACGATATAAATCATCTGCTGCTGTTTTAAAATGGTTTTTTAAATTCTCATTAGCAGCATTTTTTGACTTTAATAATAATTGACCATAGATGCTTGCTTTAACATTATTATTATTCAAATTAAAAATTAAAGGATTATCTGGGGTTGTTCATCTTATATCATTAAACCCAGTAATATTACCTGTATTATCACGAGTATAATCAATAGTTAAGTTATCTTTAGTGATTGGTAGGATTTCTTGATCTGTGCCTATTTTTGTATCATCAAAATAAAGCGCTTTAGTACTTTTACTATCAGTTCCATTTTGAACATAAAATCGACCTAACTTTAAACTAAAAGCTTGATTAGCAATTTGTTTAATACCTTGCGACACTGGTGAATAAGGTAAAACAGCATCAAACTTAAGATCATTTAATCCTAATTGATTGCTTCCTTCAATCATTCTAACGTACGAAATTCAACTTCCAGTAACCAACGAAGTTGCAAAAGCAGTAAGTAATAATAAAATAACTAATTGTAATTTACTTTTTCATGTAGCAACTAAAGTCTGCTTTAATAGTAACGCATTCTTAAATAAACTTTTTTTTGCTTTCTTATTAGTAGACACCATTTTTTTATCATTCGCTTTTTCGCGTTTATTTAACCTTGCCATTACAGTTCTCCCTAATTCCTGAAATTAAAATTTTGCATTTAATTTTAATTATTAAGTTCAAATATGGATTAATAATATCACACTTATACAAAATTAATATATAGGATAATTTTAAAATAAATAATAGATAGTTTTTATAATGTTTAATTTTTCTCTGTTTGATATATTACCATATTTAAATTGTTTATTTAAATAAATTTTAAAATTAAAATAACTAATGATACAATTTGTAAGAAATGAATTTAATTATTTTCAGAGTTAAATGTATTAAATTTTAGTAAAATAAAATTGACAAAAATAACACTTTATTTAAGGAGAACTGCTATGAAAAAAGTATTTACCAAGTTAGGAATTATCTTAATAGCAAGTGCCACTATTTTACCTCTATCAGCTTGTACCTTTAATTTTTATGTTAACCGTGTAACTAATAGTATCGCTAAAAGTTTTGCTGACCAAACTTCTGCTTTAATTAAAAGTATGGTTATGTCAAAAGAGTTAGGTGCTGATACTAGTAGTACTAATGATGATATTATGGGAAAAATTAAAAATAATAGTATTAATAATTTAACTAAAAATACTAGTTTAGATAATTGAGGTGATTTACAAACACGTTGAGGGGAAAATGGAAAAATTGATGTAAATAATTTTGATCCTGATATTTTTTTTAAAGCTTCTGGAACAGGTGAATTAACTAAAACCATCAATAGTAAAAAACAAGTTAATGATATTTTTTCATCACTTGATTATATTAGAACTATATCAATTATGGCTAACCCACAATTAGAAAATATAGTTGTAGGTGCTGGTATGGACCCCATTTCTAGTTTTTTAAAATCATTACAAGGTGACTTAAGCACTTTACCAGCTGGATTACAATTAGTTGCCAATTTAATTAATAACTATGGTTCTAATTTTTTAAATCCGCTAACTAGAATATTTGGTAATTTAGTCAATGGCAGTTGATCTGATCAACAAACTTCGACACCCACTGATGAAGAAACATTAACTAAGTTTATGAATAATTGAAAAGATGATAGTGGTCAACCTTATAGCGCTTGAAATGATGATGGAGAATGAAAAATAAGTCCAAGTTTTCGTCAATTTCCTGGTCATAAAGTTGAAAATTGAAAATCAAAACAAGATTATGATTTATATCATGGTGGCACTTTAATTAATTACTTGTTTTGAAAAATGAGTGAAGACAATAAAATTTTTGGTAAAGATGGTAAAACTCCAAGGTATTTAGGTAATATTCTTTCAGAATATATAACTGTTAATGGTATAAATCCACCGGATGTTCAATTTGATGATAAAGGATTTTTTGCTGATATTGAAAAATACTTTCCCTATCTTTTAACTAACCCACTTTATATCTTAACAATTATTGAAGCAATTATTCCGGTTATTAAAAAATGAATATTAGATATGCCCGATATTACTGAAGGTGTTAAAAATTTAACAATTGGTAATGGTTATCCATCAAAGCCAAGTGCTGGTAGCTATAATTTACTTGATATTATCAATACTATAAAATCTTTAATTAGCCAACCAGAAAAATTAAAACAAATACTTCTAACCGTATTTGGTAAAACTACAGCAGAAACTCGTGGTTTCGATACATTTCTTTATGATGTTAAACTTAATTTAAAAGTTAAAATTGGTTCTTTACCTATATCAGCAAATTTAACCTTAGGCGGGCTTATTGGTGATAGTGCATATGATCCTAGTCCATTAATTGATACCATTATCAAAGCAATTAATACAGATAGTGTTAAAAACATTATTACTAGTATTACTGATCTAATTACCAAAATTTCAGAACAATATCCAGGTAATGAAGGTATTAATATTGATTTACAAGATTTAGAGAATTTTTTATTTAATAATACTACTGGTCTCTTAATAATTTTTAAAAATGATACTATTGTTACTCTAAAAAACATAATTAATAAAAGTGATGTAACAGCAACCGATGTCGAAGAATTATATAAATCATTAGGTGGACACATTAATAAAGATGATCCAGAATATCCAATTTTTACTCAAGGTTCAATACTGGATATTTTACAAAAAACTATGCTTGAACCACACAGTCAACTAAATAATATCTTAAATTTATTACTTGGTACTACTGATGAAAGTCATAAATTAGGAATTAAAAATATTATTACTACTAATAATAATCAATGAATTAAAGATAACTATGAAGTTTATTTTGATGCTGATAAAACAACCGGCATTAATAAAAAAATAGGTAATACTTCTAATATTACTATGACTAAAACTACCATCAATAATATTGAAACAATTAATTTAAAATATGATTTTACATATAAAATTAAAAACACTACATATCATTTTATTATCACTGCTATTGATATTGAAAATTTAATTGATTTTCAAGGTATACGTACTTTTAAATTTAAAAGTATTACTTTAGTAAAATAAAAAACTAATTTTAATAATATTATTTACTAGATATTTAATAAAAAATTATAGTTATCATAATAATAATTATTTTTAACTATAAAATATATGACTATATACTATACAATTTTAATTTTAATGCTATACTTAATTAAGTGCTTATTAATCTCATTATATCAGATATTATTATCAGATTTATCAATTAGGCGCCAGAAAGAAGAGGCATTGTTAATGGAAAACAATCAAACAATCGAAGCATTATTAGAAGAAATTAAAGTTTTAAAAGAAACAGTAATTACTATTAATGCAACTTTAACAACACTTGTAAAAATCACAGAAGAACGTGAAAAACGTTTTGCTGAACGTGGAGCAAGAACACAAGGGGATAGAAATTCTTCTGATCGTGGAAACTTTAGACCACGTTCTGACCGTGGTGATTCTAGTTGAGGAAACAGTGGTGGATTTAGCAGACGAGACCGTGACGACCGTAATCGTAAAGGATAATTTAAACAAATAAAAAAACTTATAACTAAATCTTAGTTATAAGTTTTTTTATTTGTTTAAATGTATAAATTAAATATTAAAAATAACTATTTTAATTTCACTAATTTGTTAATTTTTCAAAATCTAAAACACCATCAACTCAACTATTATTAAAATTAGTATCATGAGTTGTCAATAATACAGTGCCTTCAAATTCTTGCAATGCTTTTAATAAAGACTCTTTAGCTAAAACATCAATATGATTAGTTGGTTCATCTAAAATTAATAAGTTGTAAGGTTTTAATGCCAATGCTGCTAATCTAACCTTAGTTTGTTCACCACCAGAAAGTAAGTTCATTGGTTTCATTACTAAATTACTACGCAAGCCAAAACTTGCTAAAATTCTTCTAATCTCAACATCATTTAATTTAATATCTAACTCTTTTAAATAATTAAATGGAGTAGTACTAGTCATTACTTCAGTCTGATGAAAATATGCTACTTGCATTCGATCATCTAAATTAATATTTCCAGCAAGTGCTGGAATATTACCGGCTAATGTTTGCAAGAAAGTAGTTTTACCAATTCCATTATACCCTTTAACAACTCACTTACTACCAGTCTTAATAACAAAAGTAAGTGGCTTAATTAATGGTTTATGATAACCTATTTCAAGGTTTTTAGCTTGCACAGCAATTGAACTCGTTGTTTTATAATACTTAAAATAAAACTTTGGAGGAGACTGGATTTGCTGTTTTTCTAAAACATTAATTTTAGATAATTGTTTTCTTCTTGATTCAGCACTTTTAGCAGTTGAAGCACGTGCTGCATTTTTACTAATATAAGTTTCTAATTTTTCAATTAATTTCTTTTGATTTGAATATGCTGATTCATATTGACGATGATGTAAACTTTTTTGTTCTAAAAAACTTTCAAAATTACCAACATAACGAGTAATCATATAATTATCAATATCGAAAATAATATTACATGTTGTATTAATAAAATTACGATCATGTGACACCAATAAAAATGCACTAGGGTAATTTTGTAAAAACTTAGCTAATCAATTAATTTGTTCAATATCCAAAAAATTAGTTGGTTCATCAAGTAATAAAAAATCATCTTCATTTAATAATAATTTTGCTAATAACACTTTTGCTCTTTGACCACCACTTAAACTACCTAAAGTTTGTTCTAAAAGCTGTAAATTAATACCCAATCCATCAACTAAACGACCAATTTTTTTACTAATAGTATCAAATCCTTGGTGTGTCAATTCATCTTGAATTTTCATTGCTTTCGTTAATAACTCTTCACTATAATTATTAGCCATTTCTGCATATAAGTTTTCCATTTGTTGTTCACGTTCAAAAAGTTTTTGATAACTTTCACGCAAATATTGTAAAACTGTTAATTCTAAATTAACCTCTTGATGTTGATCCAAATAGCCAATTTTAATTTTAGGATGAATATTTAAATTAATATGATCTGCAGATACTGTTCCATTAATAATATTTAATAATGTTGTTTTACCAACACCATTCATACCAATTAATGCCACATGTTCACCTTTATTAATTTGTAAAGTGGCGTTTTTATACAAAACTTTTCCACTATTAGCATGTGTTAAATTCTCAATTGTGACAATACTCATCTTATACCTCATTAATATTTTTTTAATTACTTAGTAATAATAACATGAATATTAGCCATAAAATAAGAGAAAAGAGAAAATAGTATTAATTTTATAGATTAAAATTTTATTATTATCAACAAAATTGTTAACTTATTAATTATGTTGAAATAAACATTTTACTTTATTTCAAGTATTAGCTGAAATTGGAATATTATTAATACTCTTTGCATCAAATTTTTCTTGAGTTTGATGAGACAATTTTCTATTTTTAATTATATTAATATTTTGTTCAAAACTTGGTCTAATTTCATCAAAAGGTATGTTTTTTTGAGAACTTAAATAGTTTTTTAAAACTCTAGAATTGATATTATGAAAATCTATTTCTTTTAAGTCCTCCATTTCTAGTTTTTTTGCTTTTTTTGATTCTACCAAGTTTCACATTTTTTTTAATAAAGGTTTAATTCCATATTCTTTTAGTATCTGAACACCTAATACTGCTACAATTGCTAAAACTACACATCAACCTATAGGCAAAGCAGTAAGTGTTGCTATTCCTAAAGGCGCAGGAGTTCATCAGCAAAGCGCCATTGCAAAAGAAATTTTAAGTGCAAGAACAGAAATAATTCCTGAAACAACACCAAAAATATAAGTTTCAAAGGCAAAAATAAAAAATTTTCCAACTCACCTACCTAATCGTTTACCTAAAGTATTTTTACTTTCTTTAATCTTTTCATCATTATTATTGACACCATTAATATTTTCTTTATTTTTAAAATCTAAAATAGATTTTTTTCTAATAACTACTTGCTTATCATTTTCATTTTTTATGAATTGACTTTCTTCTAAAAGTTCTTTTTTACAAAAATAAACTCTATATTGTTCTATTATTTTTTGTTCAACATCAGTTTCTTTATTATTAATATATATAGCTAACTAAAGTAATGTTTACTCATATCTTGAAAAACAAAATCAATCGCGTTTTTAATATTTGGTCAATAATTTGGTAATATTTTTCTTATATTATGTTTTATAGCAAATCAAAAATGTTCAATTGGATTTAAATTAGGAGAATATGGTGGAAGAAATAATAGTTTGCATCCAGCATTTTCAATTAATTGTTTTGTTGCTTTAGATTTATGAAACGTCGCATTATCTAAAACTATAATTTGTCCACACTTTAATACTGGAATTAGTATATTTTTAACATATGATTCAAAAATTTTACTATTGCAATGTCCTTCAAATGCTCATAGAGCTTTTAATTTACCTTTATTTAGTGCACCAATTATACTCATTCTCTTTATTTTATATGCAGGTTTATTATCAAATAATCTTTTACCTTTTTCAGACCAACCATATTTATAAAATTCATTATCATCAATTCCAGATTCATCAATATATACCAAATCTTCATTCATTATTTTCGCTATTTCTTTTAAAAAATCTTCTTGTTTATTTTTATCTCTTTGTTCATATAGAAAAGTTTTTTTTATATGTATAATTTAGTTTTTTGAAATAGTTATAAACTGTTTCTTTTGTCATATCACCAAATTTTTCAATTACTTTTTGAACTGTAACATCTTTATTTTCTGCTAAATAATTTTTTAATTCATCTAAATCCTTTATTTTGTGGCTATGTCCTTTTTGATAATTCAAAATTGGTTTTATATTTCCGGTTTTTTGCTTTCTTTTTCTTCATAAAAATAAAGTCTTTCTAGTGATATTGAACACTTTACAAATTTCTTTAATTTTCATGTTTTTACTTTCATAAACTTCTATTACTTTTCTTCGTAAGTCCTCACTGTATGGTTTTGGCATAATTTAATCTTCCTAATCTATTTTAATTATTGCTGAATTATACTTGTAAGTGCAAGAATTGTTTAAATTACATATTATTATTTTACATTATTTATGAGTAAACATTACTTTCGTTAGCTATACTATCTTTTCTCATATCTCATCATTACTAAAATAAATTCTCGTCACAATGCAAGAACCATTATCTTTATCTTTTATTTTCTCAAAAAAATATTCATAAATTATAATATCCTTATTAATTTCTGTTTTATATACAAAATCATTTTCTGATTTTAGTTTATATGTTATTAATTCTCTCTGTATTTTCTCTTTATTTTGATGTAAAGGTTCATCTCTAATAATTCATGCACCTTGTTTTACAATATTACTTATGGCTTTTGATAATATCGGTTTCATTTTTTTCTCCTTATTTGATTAAAAAATAAAAAACCCATTTACTTTAAAATAATAAAGTAATAGGTTTAAATAAAAACTCATATACAGACCAAATATCTTGTTATATTTTATATAATTTTTAAAACAAATTTATTTTTTCAAACTAGATCCCGCTTTGTTTTGTTTTTGTTGTTTTTTTTCTTCTTCTTTTTCTCTTTTTCATCTTTCTCTAGTTTCATTCACATCATTAATTTCCCATTTAGCAACTTTGCTTAAATCTGTTGGGCCATTAGTTTCTGTTTTTCATGGGTTTGGCATTTTTTAATTTTCTCCTTACTTCAATTTGAATATTTTGGATGGGGCCACTTAGCCCTTTTTACTAGACCATTAATTTAAAAAATCTGAATGTATTCTAAAAACAATTGTGTTATATAATGAACACTAATTTTGACCTGAAAGGATTTTTATTAATGGATAAAATTAAACAAATAGCATTAATAATTAACAAATTAAATATCAAAGAAAAAATTAAAATTATCGATGATTGCAAAAATCAATATTCAATTAGAAACTTATGTCAATATCTTCAATTAAACAGATCAACATATTACTTTTTAAAAAATAAACAAAAACTTATTAAAAAAGAAAAAAATCATATTATTAATTGCAATCATAAATATCAAGAATTATGCCAACTTTTAATCGAATTTCATTCTACAAGAAAAGGTAGAATTTATGGATATTTAAGAATTTTTTCAGCTTTTAAAGAGTGATTAAAACAAGAGAAAAATATCATTTTAAATATAGAATTATCAACAAAACAAATGCGAAAAATTATGAAAAAACACAATATTCAAGGATTAAAACAAACTAAAAATAACTATCCTAAAAACAAAAAAAATCCAAATAAGTGAATACCTACAATGGATAAAGTAAACAAAGATTACAAAAGTACAACCGCTTCAAATCAAATTTGATCAATGGATACTAAACAAATAAACACCAAAGAAGGTTGACTATATCTTTTTGTAATTATTGATTTTTATTCAAATAATGTTGTTAGTTATAATACATTTTCAAATAAATCATATCAAGATTTAATTCTTCCTGCACTTGAAAAAATAAACAACCAATTTTCTTGAAATCAAATAAAAAACGTTATTTTACATTCAGATAACGCCAACGAATTTTATTGTCAAGAAATTACAAAATGAGCAAAAAACAAACAAATAATTTTAAGCAAAAAACAACCATATGATATTGGCGGTAATGTCATATCTGAAAATTGATTTTCACATTTATCTCAAGAATGATTGCCTAAAGACTCAAATCAATATTTAACAATCAATGAAGCTATTAATGATGTAAATCAATATGTTATGTTTTATAATTATGAAAGAATACATTCTAAATTTTTAAAACCACCAATATTACAAATAAAAATTTAGAAATATCTATCAAAATATGGTCCAGTAATTAGGGCTAACCACCCCATTCCAATTTTTTCTCAATTTTAAATATTAAATATTCGACATCATTATATATCTTTTTTATTTTTTTTAAATAATTTTTTACAAAATTTTTATAACTAAAATTAAAACTATAAGACTATAAGTTTAACCACATATTTTTGTTTTATTACTTTTATTAGTGCTTAAAAATTTCATAATATGTAAAAATTTTTACTAACAATAAACACTCCATTAATGCACTAATATTTTTTATAAAACTAAGATAAGTAGGGTAAAATTATTGCAATTTTTCCAAAAATATTTATCAAAAAAATAAAAAACTTATATAGAGTATGAATATATTTTTCAAAAAAAACTGAAAATATAAATTATTTCTAAAAATAATAACAAATTTCCTTGCAATTTAAATATTATTTGTTATTATTCTTATAAGGATTTAGATAGCCTAGGTCCTTTAAAATTAAGGTAATATGTCAAAACATTATTCAATTATAATATTTTTAAATATAAAAAATTTAAAATTAATCTAAAACCCCTAATTTAAACTCTATAACCCCAATAACCTTAAGTTTTATTTATAAATAACCCCCCCCTTTTTTTTATAAATGACATATTACCTTAGCAATAATTCTTGTGTAGACAAGAGCTGAAAAGCTCTTGTTTTTTATATATAAAAAAGAAAAAATGAATTTAAAAATTAAAAATTGAATGTTATAATAAAAGTTAAGGATTTATTTATAAATATCCTTAATATTTAAATAATTAAGTTACAGAACTCTAATCACTATAAATATAATAATTCTCTTAAAATTAACCCTAAAACCTTATATTTATAATGTTTTCTACACAATTAAATCTGTAACTTAATTATTGTTCGATAGCAAGAAAAAAATCTTGTTTTTTTTATATGCTAATTTTTTAATTTTATATGAAGTTATACTTACTTATTGTTATAATAATTTTATGAAATTAGGTGAATAAATGAAAAAAGCATTAATTATTGATGGTAACAATTTATTATTTAAAGCATATTATGCTACTGCATACCAAGGAGTTAATCTACATTCGCTACAGGGTATTCCAACTAATGCCGTCTATGCTTTTATTAGAATGTTGACTAAGTACTTAAAATCTAACAACTATGCTAGTGTTTTTGTTGCATTTGATGCTGGTCGTAAAACATTTCGTCATGAAACTTTAGCAACATATAAAGGAAAAAGAAGTGAAACTCCGGTTGAGTTAATTGAACAATTTAATTTAGTTAAAATTTTTTTAGACTTAGCACAAATTCCTTGGGGACAAATAAATAATTATGAAGCTGATGATATTATTGGCAGCATTGTTAAAAATAAAATTGCTAGTAATTATCAAATTGATATTATGAGTAGTGATAAAGATTTATTACAACTATTAGATAACAATATTAAAATTCTTAATCCACAAAAAGGGATGAGTGATTTAAAGGTTATTACTATTTCTACATTTCAATCAGAATATGAATTATTACCTTATCAAGTTACCGATTTAAAGGGATTAATGGGTGATAGTTCTGATAATTTACCTGGCATTAAAGGAATTGGTCAAAAAACTGCTATTAGTTTATTAAAAGAATATGACACATTAGAAAACATTATTGAAAATGTAGAACAATTAAAACCAAATGTTAGTAAACTAATTAAACTTAACTTTAATAATGGTATTATTTGTAAACAACTAGCACAACTTAATTTAAATACACCAATTACTGGTAATTTAGAAACGTTTAATTATAATGTTGAAAATTTAAATAATGAAAAGTTACAAGACTTTTACAAACAATATAATATGAACTCTTTATTAACACAAGACACTAATCCTAAAACTAATAAAAATAGTACATCTCACGTTCAAATTATAAATAAGTGAAGTCAAGAATGAAATTGTGATTCAAATTACTTATGATTAGAAATTTTTGGTGATAATTATAATCGCGATAATATTATTGGTTTTGGTATTAAAAATGAAAAAGGAACATTTTATATTAATAAAATTAATGCAATTAATTGTTCTAATTTTCAACATTTCTTACAAAATAAAAAACTACAAAAAATAACTTGAGATTTAAAAAAGGTTATTATCGCAGGACTACGTTTAAAATTAATAATAAATAATATTATTTTTGACCATATGTTAGCTGCTTACCTTCTTTATGCTAATGAAAAAATATTACCAGAAAACATTGCTGTTATGCTCAATGTCAATGTTAAAGATAATTTAAGCGCTGATGATTTCTATGGCAAAGGTATTAAAAAAAATATTCCCAATGATGAAAAAGAAATAGCTATTTTTTTAGAAAAAAAATTAAATTTTTTAACAGATTCTCATCTCATTCTTATAAAAAAATTAAAAGATACTAATAACTGAAATTTATATCAAGAGATTGAACTACCTGCTGCTTTTGTATTAGTAAATATGGAGTGTAATGGTGTTAACATTGATCAAAAAAAATTAAAACTACTAACTAATAAAACTTTACTAAAAATCCAAGATTTAGAATTACAAATTAAAAAAGAAAGTAATAGTAATTTAAATCCAAATTCACCAAAACAAATTAGTGAATACTTATTTAAAGAATTAAAATTACCTAATTATAAAAAAGGTAGTACTGCTTTTGAAGTTTTAATTAGTTTAAAAAATCAACATCCAATCATCGATATTCTTTTAGAATATCGTAAATTACAAAAATTATATTCCACTTACTTACTTGGTTTACAAAAATATATTTTTGATGATGGTAAAATTCATAGCATTTATAATCAAGTACAAACCAGTACTGGCAGGTTATCTTCATTAGATCCTAATATGCAAAATATTAGTATTCGCGATAAAGAACAAAGAGAAGTTCGCAAAATCTTTATTCCAAGCAAACCACATACTAAAATACTATCCTGTGATTATTCGCAAATTGAATTAAGAATATTAGCTCATATTAGTGAAGATGAAAATTTAATTAAAGCTTTTCAACAAAAGCATGATATTCATCGCGAAACTGCAAGTAAAATATTAAATATACCTTTAGCAGAAGTTACTAACGAACAAAGACAAAATGCAAAAGCTATTAATTTTGGCATTGTTTATGGCATTTCTAGTTTTGGTTTATCACAACAAATAGGAATTAAAGTTGAAGATGCTAAAATATTTATTAATAAATATTTTTCGGTTTTTCCAAAAATTAAAAGTTATATTAATAATATAATTGATTTTTGTGAAAAAAATGGATACGTTCAAACAATTTTTAATCGTAGAAGAGAAGTAATGGAAATTACAAATAAAAATAAGGTGATTCAAAATTTTGGTAAACGAATAGCAATGAACATGCCAATTCAAGGTAGTGCTGCTGATATTTTAAAATTAGCAATGAATAAAATTTATGAAGAAATAAAAAAACAAAATATTGATGCAATATTAATTGCACAAATTCATGATGAATTAATTTTTGAAGTTGAAGATAATAAAGTTAATGATGTTATTACTAAAATTACTAAAATTATGTCTAATGTTACTAAATTAAAAGTTCCCTTATTAATTAATACTAGTATTGGTGATAACTGATTTGAATTAAAATAAATTTTTAAAAATTTATTAATATTTAAAATAAATTAGTTTATTATATTTTATTGGAAGGAAAATAAAAATGCCAGAATTACCCGAAGTTGAAACTGTTCGCAAAACTTTACAACCACTTTTAACTAATCATAAAATTATTGGTGTTAGAATTCTTTTAAATAAAATTATCAAAACACCAAGTATTGAACAATTCACAAAACAAATTATTGGACAAACAATAAATGATGTTCAAAGAGTTGGTAAATTATTAATATTTATATTAGATGATTATGTATTATTAAGTCATTTACGAATGGAAGGAAAATATTATTTTCAACAAAATAATCAATCAATAAATTGAAAACATGTCTTATTAATATTAGAATTAGACAATAAATACGAATTAAGATATCATGACACAAGACAGTTTGGAACCTTTCATTTGCAAACTAAAAATGAATATCAAAACATAAAACCTTATATTAATATTGGTCCAGAACCTTTTAATAAAAATGTTACTGCTGAATATTTAAAAAATAAATGAAAAAATAAAAGTCAAAGTATTAAAGCAACATTATTAGAACAAAATGTTATGAGTGGTTTAGGAAATATTTATGCAGATGAAGTATTATTTTATGCTAGTATTCATCCACAAAGTATTACTAAAAATTTAACACTTAAACAATTACAAGAAATCATTAATAAAGCAAGATTTGTGCTTGATAAATCAATAAAACTTGGTGGATCAACAATTAGTAGTTATACTTCAAGCCTTGGTGTAACAGGTTACTATCAACAAGAATTACAAGTTCATACTAGAGCAAAAATGCCTTGTTTTAAATGCCATACTATTATCAAAAAAATAAAAATAAACCTTCGCGGAACTTACTTTTGTAATCACTGTCAAATTAAATATTAACTGTGGAAAACTCAAAAGTATATATTAATAAAGAATATTTTTAATAAAAAAAGTGGAATAAATGTGGATAAGTATGTGTTTTAATCATTTCACTTTATTTATATTCTTTATGTGCATATAATTATCATACCATGAAAGAAATGGATAGTAAAAAGAAAGTTAGGGAATGAATATGAACAGAACAATAAATGATATTGATATTTTTAAGTTGAACCAATCAGAATATATTAGTAACGAAGATTACCAAATTTTATTTATGTTATATCAACCAATAATTGGTATTGAAGCAATAAATTTATATTTAACTTTAGTTCAAGAAAAGTTATTAACAAAACGTATTAATCTTGATTTCAATCATGGACGAATTAAATCTTTATTAAAAATAACTTCCACTCAATTACTTGTTGCTTTCCAACAACTTGAATCTGTTAACCTTATTAATACTTACTACTATTCTTTAAAATCTACTTACATTTATCAATTGTGTTCTCCCTTATCTGCTGATGATTTTTTTGCTAATACCCATTTAAACTCAGAACTACTTAAACAATTAGGAACTTTAAATTACGAAAGACAAAAATTTTATTTTTTGAAAAATGATATTGAAATTACAGAAAATTATGTTAATATTACTCAACAGGAAAATACTATCCCTCAATCTTTAAAATTAAAAACAGCACTTAATAATATTTATGCTAAACAAGAACAAACATCAATTTCTAGACCAATTTATTCATTTCAAAATAAAAACCAAATTAACACTATGAAAGTTAATTTAAATTCTAATGGTAATACAATTATATCTAAAGATAATTCTGATGTTATTAATACCACATTAAATTTAATGCAACAAAAATTACCTGAAGAATATTTAAAAAATTTAACTGGTAAAATACCAACTGATAAATTAAAAACAACACTAGAAATATTAACTAATAACTTTCAATTAAATAATGCTGTAATTAACTGCTTAATTGAATACGTTTGATTTAAAAATAATAAACGTTTAGAACCAAACTATATTATTAAAATTGCTGAAACATTTCAAGAAAATCAAATTAATAGTATTGATGATGCTTTATCTCATTTAAAACTTGCTTATGCTCGTAGCAAAAAAAATCCACAGCAACAATTTCAACAAGAATCATTATGATCTACTACAGAACAATCAACAACAAATAATTTCAATAAAAAATTAATTAAAAAATATAAGGTTGATAATATTAATAAAAAAGATATAACATTAACTCAAGAAGAAATAAATAATATTTTAAAGGAATTTGATGCTCATTAATTTAATTATTAAAAAACAATATTATTAAGTAAGGAAATGATTATCA